>NZ_JAMLJN010000027.1 GCF_023634865.1 Flavobacterium fragile | reverse complement strand
CAGATGGTGTAACAGGGGTTCCATTTAAAGTATCATTACTAAGTACGTTCACAACATTAGTAGAACCAGTAGTACCATTAATCGGACCTGCAGTATCTGCAACCGCATCAATTGGAGCAGCTGTTACCGCAACCGTTACTACCGCCGTATCGCAATTTGTTGGGTTTAATACCTCACAAATTTGATAAGTCAACGTGTAAGTTCCTGCTGGCGTACCTGCAACTACTTGAACACTTGTACCTGTTAAAGTAATACCTGCATTAGTAGAAGAAACAAACGTAGTAGTAACATCTGCTGGATTTACTGCTACTCCATTTAAAGTATCATTTGTAAGCACATTGGCTACTGCCGTACCACCTGTAGTACCATTAACTGGTGTACCTGCATCATTAACCGCATCAATTGGAGCAGCTGTTACCGCAACCGTTACTACCGCCGTATCGCAATTTGTTGGGTTTAATACCTCACAAATTTGATAAGTCAACGTGTAAGTTCCTGCTGGCGTACCTG
>NZ_JAMLJN010000026.1 GCF_023634865.1 Flavobacterium fragile | reverse complement strand
AACCTATCGTATCTGCAACCGCATCAATCTGAGCTACTGTTACAGTAACGGTCACTACTGCTGTATCGCAATTAGACGGATTTAATTTTTCACAAATTTGATAAGTCAACGTGTAAGTTCCCGCTGGGGTGTTTGGTAAAACATAAACACTACCATCTGGGTTAAGTACCAAATTAGTGTTTGGTATTATTGTTGTTAACGTAACATCAGATGGTGTAACAGGGGTTCCATTTAAAGTATCATTACTAAGTACGTTCACAACATTAGTAGAACCAGTAGTGCCATTAATCGGACCTGCAGTATCTGCAACCGCATCAATTGTTCCTGCTGTTACCGTAACAGTTACTACTGCTGTATCGCAATTAGACGGATTTAATTTTTCACAAATCTGGTAAGTCAACGTGTAAGTTCCTGCTGGTGTACCTGGTGCAACTTGAACACTTGTACCAGATAAAGTGACTCCTACATTAGTAGAAGAAACAAACGTTGTAGTAACATCTGACGAGTTAACTGGCGTTCCGTTTAAAGTATCGTTTGCAAGTACATTGGCTACTGCCGTTCCTCCTACAAAACCATTAACTGGTGTACCAGCATCATTAACCGCATCAATTGTTCCTGAGGTTACCGTAACCGTTACCACTGCTGTATCGCAATTAGTTGAATTTAGTACCTCACAAATCTGGTAAGTTAACGTATAAGTTCCTACTAGTGTGTTTGGTAAAACATCAACACTACCATCTGGGTTAAGTACTAAGTTAGAATTTGGTGTTACCGTTGTTAAAGTAACCTGTGACGGAACTACC
>NZ_JAMLJN010000025.1 GCF_023634865.1 Flavobacterium fragile | reverse complement strand
GTAACATCTGCTGGATTTACTGCTACTCCATTTAAAGTATCATTTGTAAGCACATTGGCTACTGCCGTACCACCTGTAGTACCATTAACTGGTGTACCTGCATCATTAACCGCATCAATTGTTCCTGCTGTTACCGTAACAGTTACTGTAACTGTATCACAATTCGTTGGGTTTAATATTTCGCATATAGTATAATCAACTGTGTAAATTCCTGCTGGGGTACCTGGTGCAACAACTATAGTTCCATCGGTATTAATAGTTAATGGACCTTGAGGTGTAGAAGTCAACACAACATCTGACGGATTAACTGGTGTTCCATTTAAAGTATCATTAACAAGTACATTACCAGCATTAGTAGAACCGGTAGAACCATTGATAGAACCTATCGTATCCGCAACCGCATCAATTGGAGCAGCTGTTACAGTAACGGTCACTACTGCTGTATCGCAATTAGACGGATTTAATTTTTCACAAATTTGGTAAGTCAACGTGTAAGTTCCCGCTGGGGTGTTTGGTAAAACAGACACTGTGCCATCAGGGTTAAGTACCAAATTAGTGTTTGGTATTACTGTTGTTAACGTAACATCAGATGGTGTAACAGGGGTTCCATTTAAAGTATCATTACTAAGTACGTTCACAACATTAGTAGAACCAGTAGTACCATTAATCGGACCTGCAGTATCTGCAACCGCATCAATTGGAGCAGCTGTTACAGTAACGGTCACTACTGCTGTATCGCAATTAGACGGATTTAATTTTTCACAAATTTGGTAAGTCAACGTGTAAGTTCCCGCTGGGGTGTTTGGTAAAACAGACACTGTGCCATCAGGGTTAAGTACCAAATTAGTGTTTGGTATTACTGTTGTTAACGTAACATCAGATGGTGTAACAGGGGTTCCATTTAAAGTATCATTACTAAGTACGTTCACAACATTAGTAGAACCAGTAGTACCATTAATCGGACCTGCAGTATCTGCAACCGCATCAATTGGAGCAGCTGTTAC
>NZ_JAMLJN010000024.1 GCF_023634865.1 Flavobacterium fragile | reverse complement strand
ACAATTAGCTGGAGTTGCTCCGTTTTCACATATTTGGTAAGTAACGGTATAAGTACCCGATGGGGTGCCTGCTGCTACTGTTATCGTTCCGTTTGGATTTAATGTTAATCCCGTTGGAACACTTGTTACTGTTAAGGTTACTTGACCTGGATTAGTTCCAATTACAACTGGAGCGCCATCTAAAGTGTCGTTAATAATTACTGATGGGGTGCTGTCTCCTGAGGTAATAGCCGTTGGTGTATCATTTACGGCATCAATAACGTTTGCTACTACAACAGTAGCTGTTGCCGTATCACAATTAGCTGGAGTTGCTCCGTTTTCACATATTTGGTAAGTAACGGTATAAGTACCCGATGGGGTGCCTGCTGCTACTGTTATCGTTCCGTTTGGATTTAATGTTAATCCTGTTGGAACAGTCGTTCCTGTTAAGGTTACTTGACCTGGATTAGTTCCAATTACTGCTGCTACACCATCTAAAGTATCGTTAGTGATTACTGATGGGGTGCTGTCTCCTGCTGTGATAGCCGTTGGTGTATCGTTTACGGCATCAATAACATTAGACACAATAACTGTAGCTGTAGCCGTATCACAATTAGCTGGAGTTACTCCGTTTTCACATATTTGGTAAGTAACGGTATAAGTACCCGATGGGGTGCCTGCTGCTACTGTTATCGTTCCGTTTGGATTTAATGTTAATCCTGCTGGAACAGTTGTTCCTGTTAAAGTTACTTGACCTGGATTAGTTCCAATTACTGCTGCTACACCATCTAAAGTATCGTTAATAATTACTGATGGGGTACTGTCTCCTGAGGTAATAGCCGTTGGCGTATCGTTTACGGCATCAATAACGTTTGCCACTACAACAGTAGCTGTTGCCGTATCACAATTAGCTGGAGTTGCTCCGTTTTCACATATTTGGTAAGTAACGGTATAAGTACCCGATGGGGTGCCTGCTGCTACTGTTATCGTTCCGTTTGGATTTAATGTTAATCCCGTTGGAACACTTGTT
>NZ_JAMLJN010000023.1 GCF_023634865.1 Flavobacterium fragile | reverse complement strand
TTGTCATCCTATGTTTGCAAAAGGAAGTTCTTTGAAAATTTTATAAATTTATTTCAACAGAAGAAAGAGAAAGATAAAAGCTAAATCTTGTCATTGGTCAATTAAGACTGTTCGGAATGCTAGTTCCTTTCTCTCTCTGCTTTTGAACTTGGACAGTTCATTGGTCATAAAGACCGTATTTAGGATTGATAAGTCTCAAGCAGATTTCTTCCGTTTACTTTAATTTCCTTAAAAACAAATGTATGAAAAAAAGTAACAATTATGTTGGAATTGACATCTCAAAATTAACTTTTGATGTAGCTATTTCTGGTTCTGATGACAAGTATAAGCATTTAAAATTTGCTAACAATCATGAAGGTTTTATGATGTTTTTAGAACATTTAAAAGTATCTGAATCAATTTGTGTTATGGAATCTAGTGGTCCATATTATTTAAAATTAGCTACTTTTTTGTCAGAGCAAGCAATAGATGTTTGTGTGATAAATCCATTGGTAATTAGGAGGTTTTCTCAAATGCGAATGAGTAGAGCAAAGACAGATAAAAAAGACGCTATGCTTATTGCAGAATATGGAAAAACCGAAAATCCAGGTATATGGAAACCTGAAGCAAATCATATTCTAGAGCTTAAGCAAATGCAAGCCTATCTAGAACAATTAAATAAAAGCAGAACTGGATTTGTAGTTCAAAAAGAAGCATTTAATCAAAATCCTATTAAGAGTGAAGCCCTTGAAAAAAGTATTAATTCTGTTTTAGAAACCATAGAACAAGAGATGAAAAACATTGAGAAAAAAATGGAGTTAATAATTAAAACACATCATCAAGAAATGTTTAGTCAACTAAAAAGTATACCAGGAATAGGAACTAAAACATCTTTGCTATTGATTGTAATATCTGGAGGCTTTAGTAAGTTTAATAATCACAAGCAACTTGCTTCGTATGTTGGAATATCACCCAGAATATTTGAATCAGGAACAAGTGTTAAGGGTAGATCGAAAATTTGTAAAATGGGAATGAGTAAAATTAGAGCTTTGCTTTACATGTGCGCTTGGTCAGCAAAAAGATGTAATAAAAGTTGTAAAGAATTATACGATAGATTGGTAGAAAAAGGAAAATCGAAAAAGCTTGCCTTAATTGCAGTTGTAAACAAACTATTAAAACAAGCTTTTGCGATTGCAACAAAAAAAGAATATTATTCAGTGAAAATTAACTAAAATAAATTTGGAAAAAAACACAGTTCATTC
>NZ_JAMLJN010000022.1 GCF_023634865.1 Flavobacterium fragile | reverse complement strand
CTGAGCATTCTAAGATAAAAACAAGTAATCAAGCAATTAATTTTACAAAAGGTTCATTTCTTTTTGCAACGGCGAATATTCTTAGTACAATTTTGTTTGCAACAGCATTTAAAGCTGTAAGCTTGTGCTTTCCTTTTTCTAATTTTTGTTGGTAATATTTTTTTAATTGAGGATCGTGCTGAATGGCACTTCCCGCAGCCTTAAATAAAATAGACTTTAGTGTTTTGTCCCTCAAAAAGTGTGTTTTTGTGCGACCTTTTATACTGCTACCTGACTGATAAGGGAATGGAGCTAAACCGCAATGGCAATTAAATTTACGGGCATCTGTAAATCGGGTAAAATTATCAGTTTCTATAATGCATTTAATTGCCGTAATTGTACCAACACCTATTACAGATGATATTTTTGTATAGGTGGTATTTAGATCCTGACTTGATTTTACTATTTCCATCATTTGTTTTTCTAAATCTTGTATCGTGTTTTGGATTGATTTTAATTGTTTTTGTTCAAGTTTTATCAATTGTTTCAATACTACCTTTTTACTTAGTATCATTTCCGCTTTTAAGCTATTTTGTATTTGTACTGACATTTTTACGTATCGTTCACGTGCCGTCATAAGTGCTTTTAATTTTCTTAATGATTCACAAGGCAATTTAAAAGGTGATAATTTATGATTATTTGTTATAGTATAATCAGCAATTCTATAGGCGTCTACTATATCAGATTTTCCACGCTGTAGTCCTAATGACCGCTGAAGGTCTAATGGATTGATCAAATAGTAAGTAAACATTTGTTCTTCTAATAGCCAAGACAGTAGTGCGCCGTAATGTCCTGTGTGTTCTAGGGCAACAACTACATTTTCTTTGTCTAGATTATTCAACCAAGTAAGAATCTCTCTTTCTTTGTTCGCAATCACACCTTGCTGGATTTTCCCACGGCTATCTTTTTGCAGTATACAAAAATCAAGTGTGTCTTTAGAAACATCAATGCCAATGATAAAATTTTTCATAAATTTGAATTTAGGAAAACAACTCTGACACAACCAAATTGGTTCAATTACTAACGCTATTAATAAGCCTTAAAGCTTAACATTCTAAATGGTACTTAAACCCAAAGAGGAGAATAGGACTAATGCTCAGGATAAACCACTACGTTTAAGAGTCGAACTAGTTCACCTATTCCCTCTGGTTGTTCAGAAATTATCTTAATTAATAATAACTGAATTTACTAAATACAAATCTAATAGC
>NZ_JAMLJN010000021.1 GCF_023634865.1 Flavobacterium fragile | reverse complement strand
CAGCTACTGTTGTAGTAGCAAACGTTATTGATGCCGTAAATGATACACCAACGGCTATTACCTCAGGAGACAGCACCCCATCAGTAATTATTAACGACACTTTAGATGGCGCTCCAGTTGTAATTGGGACTAATCTAGGTCAAGTAACCTTAACAGGAACAACTGTTCCAGCAGGATTAACATTAAATCCAAACGGAACGATAACAGTAGCAGCAGGCACCCCATCGGGTACTTATACCGTTACTTACCAAATATGTGAAAACGGAGCAACTCCAGCTAATTGTGATACGGCTACCGCAACAGTTATTGTATCAAATGTTATAGATGCCGTGAACGATACTACTAATTCAATTAATGGTGTTACTGGAGGTACTTCAACATCTACTGTAATTTTGAATGATACATTAGATGGAGCTGCAATTATAATTGGTACTAATGTGGGTCAAGTTACTTTAACAGGTGTTACTATTCCAACTGGATTAACATTAAATTCTAACGGAACGATTAGTGTTGCGCCAAACACTCCAAGTGGTACTTATACAGTTGTTTATCAAATATGTGAAAACGGAGCTACTCCAGCTAATTGTGATACGGCTACCGTTACTGTTATTGTTGGAGAATGTATAGATTTTCCAATAAATGATTGTGATGGAGATGGCGTTACAAATGGTCAAGAGGTTACCGATGGAACCAATCCAAATGATCCATGTTCTTTAGTTTTAACGAGTCAAACGTTAAGCCCAAGTTCGGCTTGGTTAGCAGCGGATTGTGATGGTGATGGTGTAACTAATGGCCAAGAACTTACAGATGGAACTAATCCAAATAATCCATGTTCGTACACAGGTACAAGTCAGACATTGGCTACTAGTGGATTATGGTTAACAGCAGATTGTGATGGAGACGGCGTAACTAATGGTCAAGAGGTTACCGATGGAACCAATCCAAATGATCCATGTTCTTTAGTTTTAACGAGTCAAACGTTAAGCCCAAGTTCGGCTTGGTTAGCAGCGGATTGTGATGGTGATGGTGTAACTAATGGCCAAGAACTTACAGATGGAACTAATCCAAATAATCCATGTTCGTACACAGGTACAAGTCAGACATTAGCTACTAGCGGATTATGGTTAACAGCAGATTGTGATGGAGACGGAGTAACAAATGGTCAAGAGGTTACCGATGGAACCAATCCAAATGATCCATGTTCTTTAGTTTTAACGAGTCAAACGTTAAGCCCAAGTTCGGCTTGGTTAGCAGCGGATTGTGATGGTGATGGTGTAACTA
>NZ_JAMLJN010000020.1 GCF_023634865.1 Flavobacterium fragile | reverse complement strand
AAAGGTACTATAACATAAACTGTGTAAGTAGAAAAAATAATGGGGTTTATAAACCCCATTATTTTTTTGTTTAATTTTAAATTTTACACAGTCTTATGAAAAAAGAAGATTTATTATCGGATGAATTCTTTAAGCAATTCAAAACAGGCGAAGACCTAAATGGTTTCCTTGCCCAACTTCAAAAACGAGGATTAGAAGCTATTTTAAATGGTGAACTCGATGCTCATTTAGGATATGATAAGCATGAAAAATCAACTACCTCTAACTCAAGAAATGGTTATTCTAGTAAAAAAGTAAAAACTTCTTTTGGTGAATCTGAGATTCAAGTTCCAAGAGACAGAGAAGCTTCTTTTAATCCTATGATTGTTCCAAAAAGACAAAACATGGTAGACGGATTAGAGAACGTAATTGTATCATTGTATGCCAAAGGGATGAGTGTCAGCGATATTGAAGAACAGATTAGAGAAGTTTATAATTTTGATATTTCAACTTCCACTATATCTCGAATAACAGAATCAGTTGCAAATGATATTATAGCCTGGCAAAATCGTCCATTAGACCCTGTTTATTTAATCGTTTGGATGGATGGCATAGTATTTAAAGTCCGCGAGAGCTCAAAAGTTATAAACAAAACTATTTATCTAGCTGTTGGTCTTAACAGAGATGGTAAAAAAGAAGTATTGGGAATGTGGCTAGGAAAGAACGAAAGTGCTAGTTTTTGGCTAGGTGTACTAACCGACTTAAAAGCTAGAGGTGTTGAAGACATCTTAATTACAGCAACCGACAATCTAAATGGGTTTACGCAAACTATTAAAAATGTATTCCCTGAATCACAAACTCAAATATGTGTAGTACATCAAATCAGAAACTCTGCTCGCTATGTGGTCTGGAAGGATAAGAAGGAGTTTTCAAGAGATATGAAGCAGATTTATGATGCTCCAACTAAACAAGCTGCTAGAGGAGCATTAGAAGATTTTGCCAATAAATGGAATCATAAATATCCTTATGCAGTAAAATCTTGGGAAGAAAATTGGGAAGAACTCACCGTGTTTTTTGACTTCCCAATAGAAATTAGAAAAATAATTTATACCACTAATTTAATCGAGAATCTTAACGGTAAGATTAGAAAGTACACCAAAAATAAATTATCGTTCCCAACGGATGATGCTGTTTTAAAATCCGTATATTTTGCTCTGAGAGAAGCAACCAAAAAATGGTCAATGCCAATCCAAAATTGGGGATTAATCCTCAATCAGTTCTTAACTATATTTGAAAAAAGGGTTCAACTTTAAGTAAAAAGTCAAACCCCATTATTTTTAACTTACACACTTTTTAGGATAGTGTC
>NZ_JAMLJN010000002.1 GCF_023634865.1 Flavobacterium fragile | reverse complement strand
GGAACTAGCATTCCGAACAGTCTTAATTGACCAATGACAAGATTTAGCTTTTATCTTTCTCTTTCTTCTGTTGAAATAAATTTATAAAATTTTCAAAGAACTTCCTTTTGCAAACATAGGATGACAAAAAGGATTTTATCCCACCAAATTAATAATCTTACCTGGAACGATAATCACTTTGTTTGGTGTTCTTCCTTGCAATTGATTTTGCGTTCTTTCATCTGCCATTACGATTTCTTCAATTTGAGCTGCCGTTAAATCTAAAGGCAATTTAATCGTGAAACGCATTTTCCCGTTAAACGAAACTGGGTATTCTTTCTCCGATTCTACTAAATATTTTTCTTCAAATTTTGGAAAAGCAACTGTTGCTACAGAACCATCGTGACCTAAAGCACTCCATAATTCCTCAGCGATATGTGGCGCATAAGGCGAAACTAAAACGGCTAATGGTTCTAAAATCGCATGGTGATGGCATTTTTGTTGGGCCAACTCATTCACGCAAATCATAAACTGTGAAACCGATGTATTAAAAGAAAAATTCTCGATGTCTTCTGTAACTTTTTTGATGGTTTTGTGAAGCGTTTTATACATATCGGCAGTTGGTTCGTCATTGGTGATGTTTAAACCATTATCATCAAAATACAAACGCCATAATTTTTTCAAGAAACCATAAACTCCAGTAATTCCTGCCGTGTTCCATGGTTTTGCTTGCTCTAATGGTCCCAAGAACATTTCATACAAACGCAACGTATCCGCCCCATATTCATTACAAATATCATCTGGATTAACTACGTTGTATTTCGATTTTGACATTTTTTCTACTTCGCGACCCACTATGTATTTTCCATCTTCCAAAATGAATTCCGCATCTTTATAATCCGAATATAATGGATGTGCTTTGAATTTTTCAATATCTAATTCGTTAGTGATATCATTGATACATGATAAATCTACGTGAATAGGTTGAACATTTTTATCTTTAATCAATCCTTTTGAAAATAGCGTTTTAGAATCTTCACTTCTATACACAAAAGCACTCATTCCCAAAATCATTCCTTGATTGATTAATTTTTTGAATGGTTCTTCTGTTGGAGCGAAACCTCTATCTTTTAAGAATTTGTTCCAAAAACGCGAGTATAATAAATGTCCGGTTGCATGCTCGCTTCCTCCAATGTATAAATCTACGTTTTCCCAATATTTTAATGCCTCTTCGTTAGCAAAATCGTTTTCATTTTTCGCATCCATGTAACGCATCCAATACCAAGACGAACCTGCCCAACCTGGCATCGTATTTAATTCTAAGGGGAAAACTTTTACGTTATCTATTAACTGATTACTAACCACTGAACACTGAACACTATCCCAAGCCCAAACCGTTGCGTTACCTAATGGTGGCTGACCGTCTTCGGTTGGTAAATACTTTTCAACTTCTGGTAAAACGATTGGCAAGTGTTTTTTATCAATCATTTGTGGTAAACCGTTCACATAATATACTGGAAATGGTTCGCCCCAATAACGCTGACGAGAGAAAACCGCATCACGTAAACGGTAATTTACTTTTGCTTTTCCGGCTCCAATTTTTTCTAATTCTTCAATTACTTTTTTAGTTCCCGATTTATAATCTAATCCATTTAAGAAATCGGAATCTACTAACTCAAAACCACCTTTTTCACCGTAAGCAGCTTCTGAAATATCTTGGTTGAAAATATTTTTAATTTCAGGCATTCCTTGTGTGCCTTTGAAAAAATTCGCGAAAGCATAATCACGCTCATCGCCACATGGAACCGCCATAACCGCACCCGTTCCGTAACCAGCTAATACATAATCGCCAATCCAAACTGGAATAGGTGCTTTTGTGAAAGGATGTTCCGCATAAGCACCCGTGAAAACTCCTGAAATAGTCTTAACATCAGCCATTCTTTCTCTTTCTGAACGTTTTGCTGTTGCTTCTACATACGCTTCAACTGCTGTTTTTTGTTCTGGAGTAGTGATTTTTGAAACCAATTCGTGTTCTGGTGCTAATGTCATAAACGTAACTCCAAAAATAGTATCAGGACGCGTTGTAAATACTTCTATAGCCTCATTATGATTTTTCACATTGAAAGTCACAGAAGCCCCTACCGATTTTCCAATCCAGTT
The DNA here is from genome assembly GCF_023634865.1 of Flavobacterium fragile. Lineage (GTDB taxonomy): Bacteria > Bacteroidota > Bacteroidia > Flavobacteriales > Flavobacteriaceae > Flavobacterium > Flavobacterium fragile. The sequence continues at coordinate 448,631 of NZ_JAMLJN010000002.1, read as the reverse complement.
TCTTTGTGATTCTTTAATAGATTCACTCCAATCGATAGTTTCTAAACCTTGTAACAAACGCTCCGCATAAGCAGAAATTCGCATTGACCATTGCGTCATTTTTTTACGAATTACTGGATGTCCGCCACGTTCTGAAACACCATTTACGATTTCGTCATTCGCTAAAACGGTTCCTAGAGCTGGACACCAGTTCACTTCCGTTTCGGCTAAGTAGGTTAATCTATATTGTAGTAAGATTTTTTGTTGTTCTTCTGATGAAAACGATTTCCAATCTTCAGCTGAAAACAGTGCGATATTATCATCACAAACGGCATTAACATTTGTATTTCCGTTTTTCTCGAATTCTTGAATTAAGGTGCAAATGCTTTCTGCTTTATCAGTAGTTTTATTGTACCAAGATTCGAATAATTGAATGAAAATCCATTGTGTATGTTTGTAATAATCAGGATTTGAAGTACGCACTTCTCTACTCCAATCAAACGAAAAACCGATTTTATCCAATTGTTCACGGTAACGTGCAATGTTCTCACGAGTTGTTTTTTCAGGATGTTGACCTGTTTGAATCGCATATTGTTCGGCTGGTAAACCAAACGAATCGTATCCTTGTGGATGCAAAACATTAAAACCTTGATGTCTTTTATAACGCGCCACAATATCAGAAGCAATGTAACCCAGCGGATGCCCAACGTGTAAGCCCGCTCCAGAAGGATAAGGAAACATGTCTAAAACATAATATTTTGGTTTGTCTGAATTATTTGATGCAGCAAAAGTTTGATTCTCTGCCCAATATTGTTGCCATTTGGCTTCGATTTCGTTATGGAAGTACTTCATTATTTTAGTTTTCAGTCTCAGTTTTCAGTCTCAGTTTTTAGCCTCAATTTGAACAACTGATGACTGCGACTGCGACTGAAAACTATTTTTTTCGGTGCAAAAATACATTTTATAATACTAAAGTTAAAACTTTGTTGTTATATTCTATGTAAACAAAATTTCTTTACTATTTTTACGGCTTAAATAGAATTATATGGCATCATCTTTTGAAAATTACAACAAACGACGTTTGATTTCATCCTACTTTTCGGTAGTATTGAGTATCTTTTTAGTATTGTTCCTTTTAGGAGCTTTAGGACTTTTTGTAATTAATTCGAAAAAGATAACCAACGATTTTAAAGAAAACATCCCAATGACCGTTTTCTTTGATAACGATGCAAATGATTCTATCATCAGTGCTTTTGATACTGAAATGAAAAATGCAAAATTCATCAAAGAATATGCGTTTGTTCACAAGGATAGCGCGGCTAAAAATAATGTAGATATCGTAGGAAAAGATTTTATGGAGTTTTTAGGCTTCAATCCACTTCAAAATTCATTTGATATTCACTTAAAAGGAGATTACGTTAACGCCGATAGTATCAAGAAAATTGAGCGTAACATTCGAAAAAACGAAATGGTTTCGGAAATTATCTACGATAAAGAATTGGTAGATATGGTAAACGAAAACGTAACAAAAATCACGTTTTGGATTTTAATCATCAGCGGAATTTTAACAGTTGTAGCGATGTTGTTAATCAATAGCTCTATGCGATTATCGATTTATTCTCATCGTTTTACTATTAAAACTATGCAGATGGTGGGAGCGACAAAATCGTTCATTAGAAAACCATTTATTTGGAGAAGTATTAAATTAGGATTAATTGGTTCTGGATTAGCAATTATCGGAATTATTGCTTTGGCTATTTATATAGATGGATTATTCCCAAGTTTAGGCATTGCTAAAGATTACGTTTCACTTGGAATAGTAATTACAGGTGTTTTAGGAATTGGAATTCTAATCACTTGGATTAGTACGTTTTTTGCAACGCAACGATTCTTGAATTTAAAAACAGATGATCTTTATTAATGTAAAGATTTTTGAATTAAATAAAAAAAATATGAATAACGAAAATAACAAACCTGAATTTCTTTTCGATAAGGTAAACTATAAAATTCTTTTAATTGGATTAGCAGTAATTGCGCTAGGATTTATTTTAATGAGCGGTGGAGGAAGCGATGATCCAAATGTTTTTAAAGCAGATGAATTATTCAGTTTTAGAAGAATTCGATTAGCTCCAACGGTAGTTTTAATTGGATTTGGAATTACAATTTATTCGATTTTAAAAAATCCAAAGAAGTAACACTTTATGGATATTTTTCAAGCTATTATCATTGCCATTATTGAAGGTCTAACGGAATATTTACCCGTTTCTTCAACGGGACACATGATTTTTACGAGTTCTTATTTTGGAATTGAAAAAGAGGAATTCACCAAACTGTTTCAAGTTTCTATTCAATTTGGAGCTATTTTAGCAGTTGTAGTTTTGTATTGGAAGAAGTTTTTCGATTTCTCTAAATTTCAATTCTTTATTAAACTAGCCTTTGCTGTTATCCCAGCCTTAATCTTAGGAAAATTATTTGATGATAAAATTGAAGCGGTTTTAGAACATCCAACACCAATTGCTGTTGTACTTATCATTGGTGGAATCATTTTGTTATTTGTTGATAGATTTTTTAAGAACCCTACTATCTTTAAAGAAGAAGATATTACCATAAAAAAGGCGGTAACTATTGGTTTTTGGCAATGTTTAGCTATGATGCCAGGTACCAGCCGAAGTGCTGCAAGTATCATTGGCGGTATGCAACAAGGCTTAAACCGACAAGCAGCAGCCGAATTTTCGTTCTTTTTAGCAGTACCAACCATGTTAGCGGTTACCTGTTATTCTATCTTTTTAAAATCATATGAAGCGAGTGGCTTAAAAGGATACGAATTGATTTTAAAAACACCCGAAAACACAAAAATGTTCATCATAGGAAATGTTGTGGCTTTTATTGTAGCGGTTTTAGCAATCAAGTTTTTTATCGAAATTATAAAAAAATACGGTTTCAAACCTTGGGGATGGTATCGTATTGTAGCTGGAATTCTTTTATTAGCGTACTTTAATTTATATAAATAATGAGTGCCGAAGAATTTTTAGCAGGAAAAGTACTTTTAATCGACAAACCCTTGACTTGGTCCTCTTTTCAAGCGGTTAATAAATTGAAATACATTTTAAAGCGCAAATACGATTTACCGAAAAAATTCAAAATCGGTCACGCTGGCACTTTAGATCCATTAGCTTCAGGATTATTGATTATATGCACTGGGAAATTCACAAAAAGCATTAACGAAATTCAAGCACAAGCCAAAGAATATACAGGAACGATTATGATTGGAGCCACTACTCCATCTTACGATTTAGAAACAGAAATTGACGCTACTTTCCCAACAGCACATATTACCGAAGAACTAATTTTGGAAACTACAAAACAGTTTTTAGGTGAAATCGACCAAAAACCTCCTGTTTTTTCTGCTATTAAAAAAGATGGAAAACGTTTGTACGAACACGCGCGCGCTGGTGAAGAAGTCGAAATTCAATCAAGAAAAACTACGATTTACGAATTTGAAATCACTCGAATTCAGCTACCTGAAATCGATTTTAGAGTTAAGTGTAGTAAAGGAACTTACATTCGTTCGTTAGCTTATGATTTTAGTTTAGCCTTACAATCAGGCGGACATTTAATCGTGCTTCGAAGAACAAAAATTGGTGATTATGATGTTAAAAATGCTATTTCACCTGAAGATTTTGAACAATCTTTAGGGTAAATTATTCTAAATCTGAAGTTTAGAACCAAATTATTTCTTATTTTTACGTGGCATAAATTTCTTTTCTAATGAAAACTGCAGATAAAAAAAATAAAAACTTAGCCATTCCGGGCAAACCGATGTCTCAAAAAGCATTCGCTGAGTTAATTAAAGAAGCGGAAAATGGTCCGTTTTTAACTGTTGAAGAATCTAAAGAGAAATTTGAAAAATGGAAATCAGAAAGAAAGAAGTAGTTACTTCCTATCCGTTTGATAATTTTGATTTGATTGATATTTATGAATATGGTTTAGCTGAATTTGGTGAAAGGTTAGCTTCTGAATTCATTTCTGAAATATATAAATACATCGAAAGACTCGAAACTGAATACCTACTTCATCCCGAATGTCGCCATTTGCTAACCAAAACTAAAATCTATCGTAACATTATTTTAGGCTCTTACTTAATTATTTACAGAATTCGCACCAATAGAATAGAAGTTTTAAGAGCTTTTCACGGAAGTCATTCGCCAAAAATTTTAAAAACTGTCAAAAAAATAAAAATTTAATCTTTTGAAAACTTTTTTACCAAAATTTTACTTTGCAAGCTTACTTCTTGTTCTATTCCAATTTAGTTTCTCCCAAAACGTAAAACTAAAAACAGGCGATTTATTATTTCAATCGATGAATTGCGGTCCACTTTGCGAAGCTATTAACGAAGTAACCGAAGGTTATCAAGGGAAAGATTTCAGTCATTTAGGAATGGTGTACATTAAGAACGATTCGATTTTCGTAATTGAAGCCGCTGGAAAAGCAGTAAAAATAACTCCTTACGAAACCTTCAAAACCTACACAAAAGAAGAAATGTTCGTTGGAAGATTAAAAAGAAAATACCGTAAATACATTCCAGAAGCCATTTCGTTTTCATTACAACAAGTTGGAGTTCCTTATGATGACGAATATTTATACGATAATGGAAAATATTATTGTTCGGAAATAATTTATGATGCGTTTTTGCATTCGTACAAAAAACCATTGTTTGATTTAGTTCCGATGACATTCAAATCACCAAAATCAAATGAATATTTTGAAGTTTGGACAGACTATTATGAAAAACTAAAAATGGAAATCCCAGAAGGTCAACTAGGTTGCAACCCTGGCGGAATTTCCACTTCTGATAAATTAAGAATTATTGGAACTTTACGCTAAGATATTTTCATGTAGTTCCACGATTTCATTCTGAATCGAAATGCCTTTATCGTGTAAATACCATTTTTGCAATTCAATTTTAGCGGTTTCATCAACAATTCCGTGAGCCGCTTTGTAATCTAAAATCAATTGTTTTGCTCCTGCTGGTCTTGGTCCCCAATCCGCTAAAACCTCCAAAGTTTCGGCATCTAAAAGGATTAATTTTGGAATTGCTTTTCCTCCATTGGTTAAAAAATATTGCATTAAAGCATCGTTATCATCACGTAAAGCAATTTTTAATTCTACTTTATCTGTTACTTCCGCCATTTTGTGAATTACAGGGACAATTTGGGCGGCATCGCCACACCAACCTTCACTTAAAACTAACCAAATGTACTTTTTGTCTAGGTTTTGTAATTTATTTTTCATTTCATCGATAACCTCGATAGTTTTATCCAAACGATGCATTCGGGTTTCGTTTAATTCCGAATAATGAAGTAAATCGGCTGATTGTTCATGGCCTGTAGATTTTCCCTCTGCTATTAAATTTGCTACTTTTTTTCGGTAATCAGCATAAGAAAAACTGTTTTCTAATACTTGTTTTATAGTATTTATCATCATATTAACTTTATTTGACAAATTTAGTTCTATTTTTGATATTAATATGTAAGAAATGTTACAGATGGAAAAGGCATCAAAATCAATCGGAGTTGTACTATCTGGTGGCGGATCTAAAGGAATTGCTCATGCAGGAGCTTTGCAATTTTTAACTGAAAAAGGGATGCAACCTTCTTGTATTGCAGGAACAAGTGCGGGTGCCATCGTTGGTGGATTATTTGCATTTGGAAAAACACCCGAAGAAATTCTGGAATTTTTCAAGTCAATTTATTTTTTTCATTGGAAGCATTTTACTTTCAAAAAAGCAGGTTTGATTGATTCGGAATCATTTAAAAGTTATTTTGTAGAAGTTTTAGGTGATATAAAATTGGGCGAATTAACAATTCCAGCTTACATCACAGCGACCGATTTAGTTACTGGAAAACTGAAAATCTTTAATTCCGAGACAAAACTTACCGATGCTATATTAGCTTCTTCATCATTTCCAGGAATGTTATCACCTTATGAAATCAATAAAAATTTATACAGCGATGGCGGAATTTTGAATCACTTTCCTGCTGATATTTTACAAGGACGATGCGATTATTTGATTGGAGTTTATGTGAGTCCAATTCAAAATATAGAATCCAAAGATTTAAAATCCATAAAATCCGTTACTAGTAGAGCCTTTGATTTGTTGTATGCGAATTATAATTATCAGAAATTCAATTTGTGTGATTGGGTTATCGAACCCAAAGAATTGGCAAATTATAGTACATTTGAAACCAGTAAAACTAAGATGGATACCATTTTTGAAATTGGATATAACGAAGCAAAAAAATCATTTGAAGAATTAAATTTATAATTGTTCCAACATTTTTTTTAGAAAAAACCGATTTAACTATATTTGCACCAAAATAATACAACACAATGACTTGAGCTTGCGAAAGCATGACTCCTTTAAAAACAAAAATAAGAATGAAGTATAAAAGAATTCTTCTGAAATTAAGTGGTGAAGCTTTAATGGGCGACAGACAATACGGAATTGATCCAAAACGCCTTGCTGAATATGCGCAAGAAATCAAACAAATTCACGATAAAGGAGTTGAAATTGCTATTGTAATTGGTGGTGGAAACATTTTTAGAGGAGTTGCAGGTGCCAGCAACGGTATGGACAGAGTGCAAGGAGATTACATGGGAATGCTAGCAACAGTTATTAACGGCATGGCGTTACAAGGTGCTTTAGAAGAAGCTGGAATGCAAACTCGCTTACAAACCGCTTTAAAAATTGAAGCTATCGCTGAGCCTTATATTAAAAGGAGAGCAACTCGCCATTTAGAAAAAGGAAGAATTGTAATTTTTGGTGCTGGAACAGGAAATCCATATTTTACAACGGATACAGCTGCTGTTTTAAGAGGAATTGAGGTAGGTGCTGATGTAATTTTAAAAGGAACCCGTGTAGATGGTGTTTATAATGCCGACCCTGAGAAAAATCCTGAGGCTGTAAAATTTGATTACATATCATTTGAAGAGGTATTAGCAAAAGGATTAAATGTAATGGACACAACAGCTTTCACGCTAAGTCAAGAAAATAAACTACCTATTATCGTATTTGATATGAACAAAGATGGTAATTTATTAAAAGTTTGTGAAGGTGAAACAATTGGAACAACAGTAACAATATAGTATAAAGTACAAAATTAGAAGTACGAAGTAAAAATTTAGAGATATGACAGAAGAGATTAACTTTATTTTAGACAGTGCAAAAGAAGCTATGAATGGTTCGATTGCTCATTTAGAAAAAGAATTCTTAAATATTAGAGCTGGAAAAGCTTCTCCTCAAATGCTAGGTGGAGTTTTTGTGGATTATTATGGTTCGCAAACACCAATTTCACAAGTAGCAAATATTAATGCTCCAGATGCAAGAACGTTAACAGTAACTCCTTGGGAAAAAAACATGTTAGGTCCAATTGAAAAAGCAATTATGATTGCTAATTTAGGATTAAACCCAATGAACAATGGTGAAAATATCATCATAAACATCCCGGCTTTAACAGAAGAAAGAAGACGCGACTTAGTTAAACAAGCGAAACACGAGGCAGAAGAAGCAAAAATTGGTATCCGAAATCACAGAAAAGATGCTAATACCGATATCAAAAAAGAAGAAAAAAACGGTACTGCTGAAGATATTTGCAAGAAAGCAGAGGAAGATGTTCAAAAATTAACAGATGCGTTCATCAAGAAAATTGAAGAACTTTTAGCCGTTAAAGAAGCTGAAATCATGAAAGTATAAATTTTAAATCCCGATTCATAGTCGGGATTTTTTATTTTGAATATATTTGTAAGAAATAAAACCCTTCATGAAATACTTTTGGCTTTTTTTGTGCTTTTTCATCACTACTAGTTCTATAGCACAAACCAAAATTAAAGGACAAGTTATCGACTTTGATTCAAAAGTACCTATTGCTTTTGCTTCCGTTTCTTATGATAATAAAAAATTCAATGCCGATTGGGAAGGGAAATTTACAATTGATGTAAAAGACATCAAAATTCCAGTAAGAGTAAACTTTAAAGGTTATTATGAAAAAACCGTTTATCCTGAAAATGGAATTAAAAACATAACAATCAAACTTGTTACGGATTTAAACGAAAAAAAAGCAGAAATTCATACTGATACTGAAGTAAACAACATCATCAAAAAAGTAATCGAGAACCGAAAATTAAACGATCCTGAAAAACGTTTGGAAAGTTTTCAGTATAAAAATTATGAATACGCGCAAGTTACGGCTAATCCAGATAGCATTTCTTCAAAAATTGACACCATTTACAAAAAAAGTTTCTTTGGAAAACCAACTATGAAATTGGATTCTACGAATTACAAATTCAAGAAATTTTCTGAAAAACAACATTTGTATCAAACAGAGAAAGTAAATTTAATCCAACACCATCAAAAAAAAAGTAAAGAAACCATTTTAGCTACAAGAATGGCAGGTTTTGAACAACCTATTTATGAATATTTAGGATTAAAACTTATTTCCTACTCCGCTTATGAGAATCCGTTTGAGATTTTAGAAATTCCAGTTCAAAATCCGATTTCAAATTTTGGTCGAAGACTTTACAACTACAAGTTAGTGGATACCGTAAAAATTGATGGCAGAAGTGCCTATCGAATATATTTCGAGCCAAAAAAACTAAACACAAACAGACTAAGAGGGCTACTTTACATTGACACTCAAAATTATGCTATATCACAAGCTTATTTTAGAATTTATGGTGTTGTAAATATCAATGCAACGTATACTTTTGATTATAAAAAAGAACATGCTATTTGGTTTCCAAAAAACAGAAAATTTAAAGTTTCTAAAGGCAACAATCATGAAGACATTAAAATATTAGGAGGAACCATAAAATTTAGTTCAAGTTTAGAAGAAATAAAAAGCAACAATGCTACTGATCATGCTTTTGTTGTTATTGAATCAACTCCTTTTGATATTGAAATTAATAAAAAAGTGGACATTTCAAAACCTAGAGTAAAAATTGACATTCCAGAAAGTAGCCTAAAAAGAGATAATGAATATTGGAACGCTTTTAAAAAAGACACCTTAGACAAAAGAAAACTTCGCACTTACACTTCAATTGACAGCTTGTCGCTTTCAGAAAAAATTGAGCATAAAGTTTTTTTGGGTAGAAAAATAATTAACGGTTATTTCCCTATTTCTATCTTTGATATTGATTTAAGGAGTATTGTAAAATACAACAATTTTGAAGGATTCCGTCTGGGATTAGGGGCTATTACTAATTCTAAATTATCTGAAAAATACAAAGTAGCTTTTTATGGCGCTTTTGGTTTAAAAGATGAAGAGTTCAAATTTGGGATTACCCCTTCCTATTTAGCAGATAAAAAAACCGAAACTTGGGTAAGTGCTTCCTATTCTGACGATATTAGCGAAATTGCCCAAACTAATTTCGTTACAGATTCTAGGAGATTTAAAATATATGATCCTCGACCAATTAACATTTCAACTTTTTACAACAACAAGTTAAGTTCTATATTTGTTGAAAGTAAAATACTACCTAAAACTTCGAGCTATTTTGGAATTTCAAATAATCAAATTCAGCCTTTATTTGATTATACCTTCGTTAATGACAATAAAATTTATACAGAATACAGTATAACCGCTGCTCAATTAGCTTTTCAGTGGAATCCATTTAGCAATTATATGCAAACTCCAATGGGTAAAATTGAATATGAAAAACGCCATCCAAAATTTTCATTACAACTGACCCAAACATTACCCAATATCTTAGATAACGATTTTACCTTTACTAAAATTGATTTTAAAACCTATTACGAATTACCTTATCTATCGGGTCAAAAAAGTTCTATTTTATTGCAAACTGGAATTGCTTTTGGAGATGTTCCAATTACGCATTTATACAGTATTGTTCCCAATAATTTGAATAGAGATGCAATTCTACAACGAATCACTTTTGCTGGAAAAAACAGTTTTGAAACGATGTACTTTAACGAATTTTTTTCTAATCGATATGCTTCATTACAATTAAAACACACCTTTAACAAAGTACGCTTAGGATACAAAATTAATCCTGAATTTACAGTGGTTACCAGAATGGCTGTTGGCTCAAACAACGAAAGCAACCAGCAACATCTAGGCATCAATTACAAAACACTTGAAGATGGATTTTTTGAAAGTGGTGTGGAGTGTAACAAAATTTTCAAAGGTTTTGGTTTGGTTGCTTTTTACAGATATGGACCAAATCAATTACCTAATTTTGACGACAACATTGCCATTAAAGTTTCTTATTATTTAGATTTAGGATTCTAAATTTAACTTAAAAATTACGCTCAACACCAATATTTTAAGCAATAATCGTTACCTTTGCACCCTAATTTTTGAGAGATGTTAAAGAGATTAAACCCTAGTTTTTGGGGTTATATTGCCAGTAAAATATTAAGAAACAGAATTGGATTATTAGTCTTTATTGCGATTTTTACCGTTTTTATGGCTTCGCAATGGAAGTACATAAAATTCACAAATACCGAAGCTAACTTATTACCCGCTAACGAGAAAGCCAACATAGAATACAATGCTTTCTTAGACAAATTTGGAGAAGAAGGAAACCTTATTGTAATTGGTATTCAAGATAGTCTTATTTTTTCTCCAAAAATTTATGCTTCTTGGGAAAAATTAATGACCCAATTGAAACAAAACAAAGAGGTTGATTTAGTAATTTCTTTGGATAACTTAAAGAAATTACAAAAGAATGATAGTTTATCTACTTTTGAACTTACTTCTTTGATTAATCCTGCAAAAGTTTCTGATGCCAATTATCTTAAAGAAAAAAAGGAAGAATTAATCCATCAAATGCCTTTTTATGAAGGGTTACTTTACAACAAATCAGGTATAATTCGTTCTGCAATTTATTTAGATAAGAAAATTGTAAATACTCCCGAACGTAAAAATCTGGTTCTTAAGAAAATTATTCCTGCTATTGAATCTTTTGAAAAAGAAACAAAAGTTGACCTTCACGTATCGGGGATGCCTTACATTAGATCGTTAAATTCGGAATACATTATTAGCGAAATTAGCCTTTTCATTGGGGCGGCATTAGGAATAACTTCACTAATTTTCTTTTTCTTCTTTCGATCGTTCAGAACTACATTAATATCGATTTGTATTGTTATTGTTGGAGTAATGTGGTCCTTTGGATTTTTGGGTCTATTGCGTTATGAAATTACGGTTTTAACAGCCTTAGTACCCACTTTAATGATTGTAATTGGAATTCCAAACTGTATTTTCCTTACGAATAAATACCATCAAGAATGTAGAATTCATGGAAATCAGGCTAAAGCTTTGGTTCGAGTAATTACTAAAGTGGGCACCCCTACTTTAATCACCAATCTTACCACTTCATTTGGTTTTGCTACTTTTATAGTAACAAATAATGTACTACTAGAAGAATTTGGAATAGTAACCTCTATAAACATTATTGCACTTTTCCTACTGTGTCTTTTTGTAATTCCAGTAGCTTACAGTTATATGTCGATTCCTAAAGAACGTCATTTAGATCACTTGGAAAAAAGTTATTCGGTAAGTTTCTTAAATTGGATTCAAAAAACCATCAAAAACAAACGAACTATTGTTTATACAGTAGCATTTTCTTTGCTTGCATTAGGTTTTTATGGTACTTTTAAAATGAGAGTTTCAGGAAGTTTGATTGAAGACATGCCTAAAAAAGCAGCATTTTTCGATGATATCGTATTCTTTGAAAAAGAATTTGATGGCGTAATGCCAATCGAAATTATGATTGACACCAAACGTAAAAAAGGTGTTATGAAGTTAACTACCTTGAAACGAATGGACGAACTTCAGGAGACTATTGATTCTATTCCAGAATTATCACAACCTATTTCTATTGTGAATTTAGTGAAGTATTCGAAGCAGGCATACTACAACAACAATCCGGAATACTATAGTTTGCCAACAACTCAGGAGCAAGCTTTCATTTTATCGTATGCTAAAAATTCGGTAAAAGACAGCAAAGAAAATGTAATGAAAAGCTACGTAGATTCAACCGGTCAATATGCCCGAATTACTACTTTCATTAAAGATGAAGGAATTAATAATATCGATGCTATTCAAAGCAAATTACAACAAAAAATCAACGAAGTTTTCCCTAAAGAAAAATACGAAGTATCCATCACTGGGAAAGCATTGGTCTTCCAAAAAGGAACCAAATATCTATTAGACAATTTAGTAGAATCGTTAATCTTATCGATTTTCATTACAGCACTTTTAATTGCCTTTATGTTTAGATCGATTAAGATGATAGTCGTGGCTTTAATTCCGAATTTACTTCCTTTACTAATGACTGCGGGCATTATGGGATATTTTGACATCCCTTTAAAACCGTCCACTATTTTAGTATTCGGAATCGCCTTTGGACTTTCAGTTGATGACACCATTCGATTCTTAGCAGAATACCGACAAGAATTGGGTAGAACCAATTGGAAAATCAAGAAATCGGTTTTTGCAACCTTACAAGAATCAGGATTAAGTATGTTCTATACATCGGTAGTATTATTCTCTGGATTTTCTGTGTTCATGCTTTCTAGTTTTGGAGGTACAATTGCTCTTGGAGGTTTAGTTTCTATAACATTACTTTTCGGGATGTTATCTAATTTAGTTTTACTCCCTTCATTGGTACTAACATTGAACAAAAAACTAGCCAATCAGCAAGAGTTTTTAGAACCTACCTTCAATATTTTAAGCGATGAAAAAATAGGGAATGAAGAAAATTTGAACGATAAAGAAGAATAAAAAACACAATCAAATAATAGCTATATTTGCATTATAAATAATATTGAAAATGAAACACTCAAAAGTAATAGACCTTTTAAACAGCACGAAAACATTACATGAAGTAACAGCAAAAGGTTGGGTTAGAACATTTAGAAACAATCAATTTATTGCGTTGAACGATGGTTCAACTATTCATAATATTCAGTGTGTTGTTGATTTTGAAAATACACCTGATGAAACCTTAAAAAGAATTACCACTGGAGCTGCTATTTGCGTAACCGGAACCTTGGCAGAAAGCCGTGGTGCGGGACAAAAAGTAGAAATTCAAGTAACGAAGTTAGAAATTTTAGGCGATAGTGATGCGGAGAAATTCCCTATGCAACCTAAAAAACACTCGTTAGAATTTTTACGCGAAAATGCTCATTTACGTGTAAGAACGAATGCTTTTGGAGCTATTATGCGTGTGCGTTCAACGTTAGCTTTTGCAGTACACCAATATTTTCAAGAAAAGGGATTTTTCTATGTAAATACACCAATCATTACAGGTTCTGATGCTGAAGGTGCTGGTGAGATGTTCCAAGTAACTTCTTTACCTCTTGATGGTTCTGCTCCAAGAAACGAAGACGGAAGTATCAACTACAAAGAAGATTTCTTCGGAAAACAAACCAATTTAACCGTTTCTGGGCAGTTAGAAGGCGAGACTTTTGCTATGGCTTTAGGTCAAATTTATACATTCGGACCAACATTCCGTGCGGAGAATTCAAACACTTCTCGTCACTTGGCTGAGTTTTGGATGATTGAGCCAGAAGTTGCTTTTAATGATTTGGCTGACAACATGGATTTGGCAGAAGATTTCATCAAATACGTTATCAAATACACCGTTGATAAATGTGGCGATGATTTAAAATTCTTAGAAAACAGATTGTTAGAAGAAGAAAAATCAAAACCTCAAGCTGAGAGAAGCGAAATGACGTTATTAGAAAAATTAAGTTTCGTACTTGATAATAACTTCAAACGTGTTTCTTACACAGAAGCTATAGAAATTTTAAGAGATTCAACTCCAAATAAAAAGAAAAAATTCCGATACATCATTAACGAATGGGGTGCTGATTTACAAAGTGAGCACGAACGTTTCTTAGTAGAAAAACACTTTAAATGTCCAGTAATTTTATTTGATTATCCAGCAAAAATTAAAGCGTTTTACATGCGTTTGAACGACAACACAGAACCAGGAAAAGAAACCGTTAGAGCAATGGATATTTTATTCCCAGGAATTGGAGAAATCGTTGGTGGTTCTCAAAGAGAAGAGCGTTACGATGTATTAGTTGAAAAAATGAAAGCCTTAGGAATTGACGAAGAAGAACTTTGGTGGTATTTAGACACGAGAAGATTCGGTTCAGCTGTACACTCAGGTTTCGGATTAGGATTTGAAAGATTAGTGCTTTTTGTAACGGGTATGACTAACATTAGAGACGTAATTCCATTCCCAAGAACACCGCAAAACGCAGAATTCTAAAAATAGTTGTTTCTAGTTTCAGGTTTCAGGTTGTTTTTATTAAGCAACTTGAAACTTGAAACCTTAAACTTTAAACAAAAAATGCTTAAACACAGTTTACAATTCAAATTATCTCAAAAATTATCGCCTCAACAAATTCAGTTGATGAAGTTAATTCAATTGCCTACGCAAGCTTTTGAGCAACGTCTTCAAGAAGAATTAGTAGAGAATCCTGCTTTGGAAGAAAGTAGCAAGGAAGATAATTACGATTTAGATGATTATGGAAGTGATACTGATGATTACGACGATTACGATAACGAGCACATCGATACAGGCGACATCAATATTGACGAATATTTAAGCAATGATGAAACGCCAGATTACAAATATCAAACTAACAATTACAGCGATGACGATGAAGACAAAACGATGCCTTTTGCGGCTCCTGTGAGTTTTCATCAAGATTTAATCAATCAGTTAAATACTTTTATTTTAACCGATGAGGAACGTGACATTGCTGAATTTTTAGTGGGAAGTATTGATGACATGGGTTACATCAGAAGGAGCATTCAAGATATTGTGGATGATTTAGCTTTTACTCAAGGTATTTATACGGATGAACCTACGGTAGAACGAATTTTACATTTAGTTCAAGATTTAGAGCCAGCTGGTGTTGGAGCACGCGATTTACAAGAATGTTTATTGTTACAATTAAAACATAAAACACCTTCAGATTCAATTAGTTTAGCTATTAATGTGATTGAACAACAATTTGATGTTTTTACCAAAAAACACTACGATAAATTGTTGCAAAAATTTGATGTTTCTCAACAACAATTAAGAAAAGCAATTGATGAAATTGAAAAACTAAATCCAAAACCAGGAGGAAGTTTCGATGGCAATCAAAAAGCAGTAGAACATATTGTTCCTGATTTTACCATTCGAATTATCGATGGCGAATTAGAACTTTCGTTAAACGGAAGAAACGCTCCAGAATTGCACGTTTCTAAAGATTATCAGGAGATGTTACAGAGTTATAAAGATACTTCTGAAAAATCGAGTTCACAAAAAGATGCGGTGCAATTTATCAAACAAAAATTAGATTCAGCAAAATGGTTTATAGACGCAATTAAACAGCGTCAGGAAACCTTATATGTGACGATGAATGCCATTATGCATTATCAAAAAGAATACTTTTTAGAAGGAGAAGAAACCAAACTTCGCCCAATGATTCTAAAAGATATTGCAGAAATGGTAGGACTAGATATTTCAACAGTTTCTCGTGTAGCCAATAGCAAATATGTTGATACACCTTATGGAACAAAATTAATCAAAGAATTCTTCAGCGAAGCCATGACAAACGATCAAGGGGAAGAAGTTTCTACTATCGAAATTAAGAATATTTTACAGCAAGTAATTTCTGAAGAAGATAAGAGAAAACCGTTGCCAGATGATCAATTAGCGGAAATTTTAAAAGAAAAAGGGTACCCAATCGCTAGAAGAACCATAGCAAAATACCGTGAACAATTAGACATTCCAGTTGCGCGATTAAGAAAGAAAATCTAAGAAGATGGATTTAAAAAAAATATTACCTGTTTTCTCCTATATTTTTCATCCCATATTTGTGTCTTTATATGGGACTTTGTTTTTCTTTTTAATTACCAATTCTTTCTTTTATAACTCGCAAATCATCGTAACGTTAATTCAAGTGACGATTTTGACTTTATTGTTACCTTTATCGATGTACTTTTTATTTCGATCTTTTGGTGTTGTTACTTCGTTTACAGAAGCTAGCATTAGTGAAAGAAAAATGCCAATAGTAGTTCAAGCGATTTTATTATTTGTATTGATAAAATTCAGTGTTTCTAGAGATACAGTTGCTGAGTTATATTTCTTTTTTCTTGGTGGCTTTTTTAGCAGTGTAATTGTTTTAGCAAGTGTAATTCTAAAATTCAAAGCTAGTTTACACATGATTGGAATTAGTGCCTTAACGTGCTTTATTTTTGGTTTGAGCATGTATTACCAACTGCCTTTCGTAAATCTTGTAGCCTTCTCTATTGTTTGTGTTGGACTAGTAGCTTCTTCTCGTTTATACATGAAAGCACATACTTATCCGGAACTAATCGCAGGAATGATTATTGGTGCTGGACCTCAATTATTTTTATATCAGTATTGGTTATAAAATATAAAACATTAAACCAATTTTCAATGTAGTTACATTGTTTTCCGTGGCTGTTTTGTTTTTATCAAAAAAAGGATTTAAACCGTAATGAATATAAGCATTCCAAGTATTAAATCCAAAAGTTAGATACGATGCATATTGAAATTTATTCAACAAATTATTGATATTTTCACTACCAGAACTTATTCCACCCGTATATTCAAATTTTCCATCAATCAAGTAACTGGCCACAAAACCTGCGTGAACTCTCCAAAATTTATGGCTTTCGGGTGTAGCATTACGCCATCTAAATTCTAACGGCACATCTAAATAATGCAAAAACATTCTACTTTTCACTAACTGAAAGTTCGGATCTTCAGATATTGAAGATAAATCAATATTTTGTTTTAGGTCATTGAACGAATATCCAATACCAGGAGCAATAGTCCATTGTCTATTTTTAGATATTGGAAAATCTCTCAAAAAACCAGCAGATAATCCTGTAGAAAAAGAGTATTGACTAAAATTGGGAGGTGTTTTTTGTAATACATTATAAGAAATGGAAATATAAAATTGATCTTCCCTAAACAAAGAATCTACAATAGCTTTGTTTTCTGTTTGTGAAAAACAATAATGAGAAAATAGGAAAGAAAAAACAACTAGAAATCGCATCATCGTATTTTTTTATAAAAGTAATAAAAAAAGGTACGCAAATGTGTACCTTTTTTGTAATTACATTTCAGCAGAGAGGAAGGGATTCGAACCCTCGATACCCTTTTGGAGTATACACACTTTCCAGGCGTGCGCCTTCGACCACTCGGCCACCTCTCTATTATAAAATTTGTCAAAAATATTTGAAGATCACAAAAGTAGTATTTGTAATGGTTTTCTCCAATTTTTTAAGACATTTCCCCTCTAATTTCTGTTTCAAAAATTGTCTTAAAAACTTTAGGTGACACCTTTTCTCCTAAAAGATACATTAACTTGGTAATTGCAGTCTCCGTGGTAATATCTTTTCCAGAGATAACGCCAATGTTTTTTAATTGAGTACTTGTTTCATAACTTCCCATCGACACACTTCCACCACTGCATTGTGTTACATTAACCACATGAATATTATTTTTAATTGCGGTTTCAATACACTTAACAAACCATTCTTCTGTGGGTGCATTGCCTGAACCATAGGTTTCTAAAACAATCCCTTTAAGATTTGGAATAGAAAAAAAGGAATTTAAAACATTTTCATTTATACCCGGAAAAAGCTTTAAAATTGCCACGTTATCATCAAAATCAGTATGAACTTTTAGCTTTTTAGTTACTTTTTGCTTCAGAATAACATCATAATTTACTTTTAAATGAACACCCGATTCAGCCAATTCTGGAAAATTAGGCGAAGTAAAAGCATTAAAATGTTCGGCACTGATTTTTGTAGTGCGATTTCCTCTGTATAATTTGTACTCGAAATACAAACATACTTCTTGAATCACCGGTTTTTTATTTTCTTGAAGCGAAGCTACTTGAATTGCTGTAATCAAATTCTCTTTGGCATCGGTTCTTAAATCGCCAATTGGTAATTGTGAACCCGTAAAAATTACAGGTTTTGCTAGGTCTTCCAACATAAAACTTAAAGCAGAAGCGCTATAGGACATCGTATCCGAACCGTGTAAAACTACAAATCCATCAAATTTCGAATAATTTTCCTCTATAATTTTGGCCATTTTTTGCCAGTTGGAAATATTCATATTAGATGAATCAATAGGAACTTCAAAGGATATCGTCTCAATCTCACAATCTAGTAAATGCAATTCAGGGATGCGGCTTAACAACTCCTTAAAATCAAAAGCGATCAAAGCTCCCGTTTTAAAATCTTTTACCATTCCGATGGTTCCACCGGTATATATTAAAAGTATTTTTGGTTTATGAGATGTCATCAGTGTATTTCAATTTGTTTACAACTGGATTGGCGTACATGGCCAAAAAACCTTCTCTCATGGTTTCATTATCTGCATCTATTCGTATTTCTAAACGTCTTTCAAACAATTGACGTTCTTTTTCGTTGTACAAATGCTCAAATCGAGTTGTTTTGTATAAAATATCGTAAGCAATAAAGTTCGTTGGCCATAATTTATACGATTGCAAAATAGAATCGTCAATTACTTGTGCCAAAGCTTGAATTTGCTTATTGTTGTTATCGTTTTCGGCAATAATTTTTTCGTATTCATTTTCTAAAACATCACCTACATGAATATGAATGCGCTTTTTTTGCCCGATAATTCCACTTAATAAAGTAATGAAGTCTTCATTTTTCTCTTTAATGTACACTTCATCTTTAGAAAGAGCCAATAATTGCGGCATTTTTAAAGCATCTGTTGGATCATACTCATAAGAAATTGAAACCGGTACGATTCTTAATTTCTTGAAAAAATCCATATTATTTGCTTCGTCTGAAGCCATTGCTATCATTTTCAAAACGCCTTGATGGGTAGCATCATTTCCATCTTTAGTTCTTCCCTCTCTTTGAGCAATCCAAACAGAACGATTTTCTTTCGACAATAAATGATACATATATTCTGACATCAGTTTAGAACTTTGCAATAATTCACGTGGTGATAATCCGCGTTGTACTAAGAAATTTCGATTTAATTTCGAAAGCTTTAATAAAAAATCTTTCTTAACTAAATTATCACCAATTGCTGAAGCTGTCATCACCAAACCATGATCAAATAAAGATACATTTAACAAAGATGTGTCTAAAATAATATCGCGGTGGTTGGAAATAAATAAATACGAAGTATTAGGTTCTAATTTCTCAAATCCCGAGGTAGTTAATCCTTCCGAACTTCTTTCTAAAACTCTTTGAATCGATTGATAAACAAAATTAACTTGGAAATCGCGTATAGAATGAGTACTACTCAATTGTTCTTTCCAAACTTCATCTTCTACTTCTGGAAATGTAAAATCCATCATAGCCTTCATCATAGGATGATGCAACAAAGACTTCAAAGCTTCGTTTACTTCTGAATCATAATAAGGGCGAATAGAATCGAATTTTGTCATAATTATTTTCAAAACTAAACACAAATGAACGAAAATTTTATCAATTTTGACTTTAAATTTTGATTAAATTCCGAAAATTTGTTTTGAATTTTCCGTAGTAATTCTTGCAATTTCTTCTACTGATAATTGGTAAATTTCGGCTAACTTTTGAGCTACTAATACAGTATAACTGCTTTCGTTTCGTTTTCCTCGTTGTGGAACAGGTGCCAAATAAGGCGAATCCGTTTCTAAAACAATATGTTTTAAATCGATTTCATTTAAAAATTGATCAATTTTTCCGTTTTTAAAAGTAGCTACTCCTCCTATTCCAAGTTTCATTCCTAACGAAATCGCTCTTTGGGCTTGACCCAAATCACCCGTAAAACAATGAAAAATTCCGAATAAATCAGTTGCTTTTTCACTTTCTAACACTTCGAAAACCTCATCAAAAGCATCACGACAATGAATATTGATTCCTAATTTATACTTTTTTGCCAATTGAATTTGGTGCTTAAACGCATATTGCTGTTCTTTCAAAAAGGTTTTATCCCAAAACAAATCAATGCCGATTTCACCAACGGCATAAAATTTTCTAGAAGCCAATTCTTTTTCTACATGCGCCAATTCTTCTAAGTAATTTTCCTTTACATACGTTGGATGTAATCCCATCATTAGAAACACATTTTCAGGAAATTGTTTTTCTAATTCGTACATTTTAGATGTGTAATTAGAATCTATTGAAGGCACGAAAAAACGAGAAACGCCTGCATTGATAGCTCTTTGCATCATTTCGTTGCGGTCTAAATCGAATTCTTCAGAATATAAATGAGTGTGGGTATCGGTAAGTATCATTTGTGTTTTTGATTACAAAGCGTCAAAGTTACAAAGTTTGATTCAGAAATTTGATTTACTTTTGAACTATGGAAGATTTACAGGACTTTTTAAAAGGAAAAAACTACAAAAAAATAAAGTTCACGGTGCTAAAAACCCAACATTTATTAATCAAAGGAAAAATAAATGGAGTTAAAGGCAACTTTATTTTAGACACGGGAGCAAGCAACAGTTGCGTAGGATTTGAAAGTATTGAACATTTTAAATTAAACGCCCAATTTTCAGAAACCAAAGCGGCAGGTGCAGGTGCTACCGGAATTGAAACTCAATTGGCAAAAAATAATGAAATTCAATTAGGCAGATGGAAAAATAAAAAATTTCATCTAATAATTTTTGACATGAGTCACGTTAATGATGCGCTTCGTCATTACAAAACCAAACCTGTTGATGGCATAATAGGTGCCGATATTTTACTAAAAGGAAAAGCAATTATTGATTATAGTAATCATTGCTTGTATTTGAAATAACTATTTAGTGTGATTTTTCTTCAGTGTTCGGTAAGCTAAAATTGTACTGATCAACATTAAAATTCCGCCTAAAACAAAGGGTGCTCCTGGAAATAAAAAAGGGGCTTCATCATGAGTAAAATAATAAAAAACCGACGCCATCATAGGTGGACCTACAATTGAAGAAGCACTCATTAAACTCGTTAAGGTTCCTTGAATTTCTCCTTGTTCAGATGGAGGTACTTGTTCAGAAACTACGGCTTGTAAAGCTGGCCCTGCGATTCCTCCTAAACAATAAGGAATTAAGAAAACAAACATCATCCAGCTTTCAGTGGCAAAAGCGAATAAGAACATTCCGATAGTATATAACGCTAATCCGAAATAAATACTTTTTACATTTCCGATTTTTGGATTGATCCAACGAATTAAACCTCCTTGAACAATTCCAACTAACAATCCGATGACTCCTAGAGAAATACCTACCATTTTTTCTGTCCAATTAAATTGATACATGGTGAAATAATTCCAGTTGCTTTGTACTGCATGTGAACCTACATAGAGAACAAAAATAGCCAATACTAATCCGATTAAATTTGGGTATTTTTTCAAATGTAAAAAAGCTCCGATTGGATTAGCTCTTTTTAATTCGAATGGTCTTCTTTTGTCCTTATCCAAAGATTCTGGCAAAATAAAATAACCATATAAAAAGTTTAGCATACATAAAATAGCTGCTGCAATAAAAGGAATTCTTGTTCCAAATTGCCCTAACAATCCTCCTAAAACTGGACCAATTATAAATCCTAATCCAAAAGCGGCACCCATCAATCCAAAATTCTTAGCTCTGTTTTCATGTGTACTCACATCGGCAATATAAGCAGAAGCTGTTGTAAAACTTGCTCCGGTAATTCCAGATAAAATTCTACCAACAAATAACCATGTAATTGTAGGCGCAAAGGCTAACAATAAAAAATCTAACGAAAAGGCAAACAAAGAAGTTAATAATACGGGGCGTCTTCCATATTTATCACTTAAATTTCCTATGACTGGCGCAAAAATGAATTGGGTTATGGCATAAGCGAAAGTTAACCAACCACCATATTTTGCTGCTTCGCTAATATCGCCATTGATTAATTCTTTAATAAGATTAGGAATTACAGGAATAATAATTCCCCATCCAATAACATCTAATAAAACGGTAATAAAAATAAAACCAACCGCAGCTTGCTTCTTTGATTTTTTCATAGCTAATTTTTTAAATTCGAAGAAAAGAAAATCCCAAACTCTTTTGAATTTGGGATTTTGCATTTGGGATGTATTGTATTATAATTCTAATGCTTTTTTAACATTACCACCCATTAAAATTTCTGCTGGATTTTCTAATGCTTCTTTAACCGCTACTAAGAATCCAACCGACTCACGTCCGTCGATGATTCTGTGGTCGTATGATAATGCCACGTACATTACAGGAGCAATTACGATTTGACCGTTTTTAACGATAGCTCTTTCTACCACATTGTGCATTCCTAAAATACCTGATTGTGGAGGATTGATAATTGGTGTAGATAGCATACTTCCGAAAACACCACCATTTGAAATTGTGAATGTTCCACCAGTCATTTCGTCTACAGTAATTTGTCCATCACGAGCTCTTAAAGCTAATCTCTTGATTTCTGCCTCTACACCTCTAAATGATAAAGTTTCTGCATTTCTCATAACCGGAACCATTAATCCTTTTGGACCTGAAACCGCTACCGAAATATCACAGAAGTCATAAGAAATTTTCTCTTGACCATCAATCATAGAGTTTACATCTGGATATAATTGTAAAGCACGAGTTACTGCTTTAGTAAAGAACGACATAAAACCTAATCCTAAACCGTGTTTCGCTTTGAACTCTTCTTTATATTGATCACGAATAGCATAAATGGCTGACATATCTACTTCGTTGAAAGTAGTCAACATCGCAGTTTCATTTTTAGCAGATACTAAACGCTCCGCTACTTTTCTACGTAACATTGAAAGTTTTGTTCTTTCTGTTCCGCGGTTTCCTCCTGTTGGAGTTCCCATTGATGGTACTGCGTTTACAGCGTCATCTTTAGTAATTCTTCCACCTTTACCTGTTCCTACAATTGTAGAAGGCTCGATGTTTTTTTCTTCTAATATTTTTCTAGCTGCTGGTGATGGCGCTTGAGTTGCGTATGTTTTCTCTGCTACTGGAGCTGCTTTTGGAGCCTCAGCTTTTGGCGCCTCAACTGCTTTTACTTCTTCTTTAGCTGGAGCCGCACCACCTTCTGGTTTTGCTGCACCGGTATCGATTAAACAAACAACAGCACCAACTGCTACTGCATCACCTTCTTCTGCTTTTAATGTAATGATTCCACTTGCTTCAGCAGGTAATTCTAGTGTTGCTTTATCTGAATCAACCTCAGCAATCGCTTGGTCTTTTTCTACATAATCCCCATCTTTTACTAACCATGTAGCAATTTCTACTTCTTTAATTGATTCCCCTGGAGAAGGGACTTTCATTTCTAAAATCATATTTTTTAGTTTAAAAGTTTAAATTTAGTTTAAAAGTTTAAAAGTTGTGTTTTGATTAAACTTAAACTAGTATTGTTTTTTTATTGAAATAAATTTTTGTCGAAAACCATTGCAATCGCATTTGCATGACGTTTTTTAGAACGCTCATAACTTCCTGCTGCCGGAGCACTGTAAGCTTTTGGTGATGCTAATCTTAATTTTACTAAATCAAAATTCATCAACATATAACTATAAGCTCCCATGTTTTTAGGTTCTTCTTGTGCCCAAACGTAATCATCCACATTAGGATAACTATCGATGATTGCTTTGATTTGGTCCACTGCTAATGGGAACAATTGTTCTAAACGAACTACTGCCACATCATTTCTACCTAATTCAGCACGTTTTGCAATGATATCATAATAGAATTTACCAGTACAGAAAACTAACGTTTTAATTGCTTTTTTATCTGTTACATTTGGATCATCTAATACTTCTTGGAATTGTCCGTTTGCTAAATCATCCATTGAAGAAACTACATCTGGATGACGCAATAAACTCTTTGGAGAGAATACTACTAATGGCTTACGGAATTCTGTTTTTAATTGTCTTCTCATTAAGTGGAAGAAGTTGGCTGGCGTAGTTACATCGGCAATATACATGTTGTGTTTTGCACATAATTGTAAGTAACGCTCCATACGTGCTGATGAATGCTCTGCTCCTTGGTTTTCATAACCATGAGGCAACAACATTACCAATCCGTTTTGGTTGTTCCACTTATCTTCACCTGCAGAAATGTATTGGTCAATCATAATTTGGGCTCCGTTAGAAAAATCTCCAAACTGTGCTTCCCAAATTGTTAAGGTTTTTGGTGATGCTAAGGCATATCCGTACTCAAAACCTAAAACACCATATTCTGAAAGATGTGAGTTATAGATATAAAAGTTTCCTTTTTTATCTTTTATTTTGTTTAATAAGATTACTTCTTCTTCTGAATCTTCTACTTTTACTACAGCGTGACGGTGTGAGAATGTCCCACGTTCAACGTCTTGACCTGAAATACGTACATCGAAACCTTCTTTTAGTAAGGAACCATAAGCTAATAATTCGCCCATTGCCCAATCTAATTTATTGGTTTCAACCATGTTTTTTCTGTCCCCAATTAACTTTGTAATCTTGCTGATGAATTTTTTATCAGCAGGAAGTTCAGTTATTGTTTTAGCAATATCTGCTAATTGATTTTTATCAAATTTTGTGTCGAATTTTTGTAACATTACATCATCCGAAACTTGTTTGTAACCTTCCCACTCATTATCCATGAATGGAGTAATTACAGTTAAATCTTTTTTACGAGAAGCTTCTAAATTCTCATCTAATTTTGCTTTGTAAGCTTCTTCCAATTCTTTTACATATCCTGTAGAAATTACATTTTCCTGAATTAATTTTTCAGCATACAAATCTCTTGGATTCTTGTGTCTAGCAATAGCTTTATATAAAATTGGTTGTGTAAAACGTGGCTCATCACCTTCGTTGTGACCGTATTTTCTATATCCCAATAAATCGATGAAAACGTCTCCACCAAATTCCATGCGGTAATCTAAAGCAAACAACATCGCATGAACTACCGCTTCTGCATCATCTGCATTCACGTGTAAAACTGGCGACAAAGTTACTTTCGCGATATCCGTACAATACGTTGAAGAACGTGCATCTAAGTAATTCGTAGTAAATCCAACTTGGTTATTGATTACTAAGTGAATTGTTCCACCTGTTTTATAACCATCTAATTTCGCCATTTGAATGATCTCATACACAATACCTTGTCCTGCTACAGCGGCATCACCGTGAACAGCAATTGGTAATACTTTTGAAAAATCATTTGGATAATTTCTATCTTGTTTTGCTCTTGTGATTCCTTCAATAACGGCACCTACTGTTTCTAAGTGCGAAGGGTTTGGAGCTAAATTTAAGTTGATTTTTTTGCCTGAATTCGTAACTCTATCTGAAGTTAACCCTAAGTGATATTTTACGTCACCATCAAAGTTTGCATCTTCGTCATAATCTTTTCCATCGAATTCAGAGAAGATATTTTGTGTGTTTTTTCCAAAGATGTTAGCCAAGACATTCAAACGGCCTCTGTGCGCCATTCCCATTACGAATTGCTCTACACCTTTATCAGCTGCAGCTTCCACTAAAGCGTCTAAAGCAGGAATTGCCGCCTCACAACCTTCTAAAGAGAAACGTTTTTGACCTACATATTTGGTATGCAAGAAATTTTCGAAAGAAACCGCTTCGTTTAATTTATGTAGAATATGTTTCTTTTGGTCAACCGAAAAATTAGGTTGGTTATCGTTGACGTCTAAACGGTTTTTAATCCATTCTTGTACTTTAGGATCACGAATATACATGAATTCCACTCCGATTGACTGACAATATACATTTTCTAAATGCTTAACAATATCGGCTAAGGTACTTGGTTTCATGTTGACCATTTTGGCCGCATCAAAAACTGTGTTTAAATCGGCTTGAGATAAACCAAAATTTTCAAGTTTTAATGATGGTCCATGAACTCTTCTATCTCTTACAGGATTTGTTTTAGTGAATAAGTGTCCGCGAGTTCTATATCCTTCAATTAATTTCAGAACATTGAACTCTTTTTGCATTTTTTCAGAAATTTCACCAGAATCACCCGAAGCTACGTAAGCAATTTGCTGAGCAACTTCTTCAGAACCATAATTGGCTTGTGCAAAATCAAATCCTTGAAAAAAACTTCTCCAGCTAGGCTCAACGCTATCTGGATTTTGTAAATATTGATCGTATAAATCGGCAAAAAAAGCCGTATGTGCAGCGTTTAAAAAGGAAAACCTATCCATAGTGTGTTGTCTAAAAGACGTTTAAATTAAAAATTTATGCAAAAGTATAACATTTTATGATAATTTCTCAAGGAATTTAATACTTTTATAACATTAATTTTTTTAAAATCGATTTATGAAAAAGAATTTCGTAATAAATTTAACATTTTTGTTAACTATTGTGTTTTTATTTAGTTCTAAACCTGAAATTTTTGCACAAGTTACCCCAGAAAACAAAACAAAAAGCGATTTTTGGGAACATGTTCAATTTGGTGGAGGACTTGGTTTAGGAATAGGAAATGGTTATGCTGATATCATGATTGCGCCAACAGCAATTTACAATTTTAATGAAAGATTAGCTTTAGGTTTAGGAACACAATATAGCTATGTTAAACAACGTGATTTTTATAAAGCTAACATGTATGGTGGAAGTGTAATAGCGCTTTTCAATCCCATTAAAGAAATTCAAATTTCAACTGAAATTGAACAACTTAGAGTAAGTCGAAAATTTGGAAGTTATTATGGTAATGCTACTCAAGATTTTTGGAATACTGCTTTGTTTATTGGTGCAGGATATAGAACTGAAAATGTAACCTTTGGAATTCGCTATAATGTTTTACACCGTGATAGAGATAATATTTATGCCGAAGCTTTTATGCCTTTTGTAAGGGTGTTTTTTTAATTTAATAAGCAAATTCAAATATTGGCTTCTACTATAACTAATTGACAAAATAATTATGTTAAAATATATTGTTTTTTTGACCACACTTTTTTTGCTTAATTCTTGTGGTCTACCTTATGATAGAT
Source organism: Flavobacterium fragile (assembly GCF_023634865.1). Taxonomy (GTDB): domain Bacteria; phylum Bacteroidota; class Bacteroidia; order Flavobacteriales; family Flavobacteriaceae; genus Flavobacterium; species Flavobacterium fragile. Next base: position 421,662 of record NZ_JAMLJN010000002.1, on the reverse strand, counting down.
TAGATGGTGGAAATGGAAATAAAGTTCCAAAGAAAAATTTTAAATTCTCAAATAAGAAAAATATTGACATATATTCTTTTAAAAAGAATATTGAAATTGATTTTTTTTATGAAGTTGACGAGATTTATGAATCTGATAGAAACTTTAATTTTATCGGAAATCATAAAATCAAAGGTAATGGATTAATTCAGTTTTATGAAAATGGATGTGTAAGAACAATGAATAAAAAATTTATGAATCCAGATCCACAGAAAATTGGAGGTAGGGGAATTATTTATTTACAAAATGGTATTTTAAATTGTGATATTTTTTCAGGAGGATATAATAATAAAATGTATGTTGAAACTTATAAAATTAAAATTGAAAACAACAAATATTATTTTTTACAAACACATAATTTATCAGGAAATATGTGCTATGTTTATGTAAAAGGTGAGAAAGTTCCTAAAGAATATAAAAAGTATGAAGCAATTTGGTAAATTATCATTAAAAAATATTAACTTTTTTACATCAATACTTATTCCGAAACCAAACCTTTTGCCATTCTCGTTTTAATACTAAAAAAGTAACTTGTTCCGATAATTCTACCAAATCAGAACCATCCAATTTTTTGATCTGTTCTTCTGGAACATCTATGATGTAGAGTAAATTCAAATATTCAGCAAATTTGTATTGAATGAGTTTGTATATTTTTTCTTGAACCAAATTCTTAAATTCAAACGGGAAAATGCTCGTTGGTACATCTAAAGGTTCGTTCGCTAAAGCAAAATCTTTATTTACTTGCTCGATAAGTTTGAAGTACAAATCTTCTTCTTCGGCTTGCGAAATCAGCGAGTCAATATTTGCTGGTGGGCTATACATTTCTTCCCATTAAATTTTCGCCAAAAGCTTTTAAAACAGCTTTCTTTTCGGTTTCGATATCCATTTTTTCTAAAGTTTCAAATGCTTTAAATGTGAATTCTTGGATGGCTTTTTTGGTGGCTTCACTTGCTCCTGAAGTATTAAAAATTGCTTTTACCGATTCGATTTTATCAATATTATCTGATGGTTGAATGGAAAACAAGTGTAGTAATTGTTGTTTATCATCTTCGGTAGCAAATTCCATCGCTTTGAGATACAAATAAGTTTTTTTATTTTCAATAATATCACCTCCTACTTGTTTTCCAAAGGTTTCTGGATTACCAAAAGCATCTAAATAGTCATCTTGTAATTGGAAAGCAATACCTAAATTCAATCCAAAATCATAAATTAAATTAGCATTTACTTCTGAAGTTTCAGCAACAATAGCCCCCATTTTCATAGCTGCTGCTACTAAGACAGCTGTTTTATATTCAATCATTTTTAAATATTCGGAAATCGTAACATCGTCACGCGTTTCAAAATCTACATCATATTGCTGCCCTTCACAAACTTCTAAAGCGGTTTTACTGAACAATTTGGCTAACTCTTGAAACGTTTTTGGTTCGTAATTTTCAAAATATTGATATGCTAAAATAAGCATCGCGTCACCCGATAAAATTCCAGTATTCAAATCCCATTTTTCATGAACGGTTTGGTTCCCTCTTCGCAAAGGGGCATCATCCATAATATCATCATGAATTAATGAAAAATTATGAAATACTTCAACCGCAGTAGCCGCTGGTATGGCCTTCTCACAATCCACATTAAAAACTTCGGTTGCCATTAAAGTTAAAACTGGGCGCATCCTTTTACCGCCTAGTGATAAAATATATTGTATAGGGTCATAAAGATTTTTTGGTTCTTTATTGGCAACTATTTGAGAAAAATGATTTGCCATTTTCTCTTGGTAGTAGGATATAGAATGCATTTTTTGAATTTTTTGCTAAAATACTTCAATATTCTGAAATGAGGCGAATATATCAAGTGTTAAATTTATGTAAAAACATTGGAAACTATTTTTGTGTTAAAAGTTTCCTGTCTACATTTGCATTCGAATTTAACATAAATGAAAGACAAAATAATCAATAAAGCTAAAGAAATGTTTTTGAAACTCGGTTTCAAGAGCATCACTATGGACGATATTGCTTGTGAAATGTGTATTTCTAAAAAAACGATCTATAAATATTTTAGCAACAAAGACATTCTAATTGAAGAAAGTATTGACTTAGTTCATAAAGAAGTAAAAGAAACAATGGACGCCATAATATCTAAAAATTACAACGCCATTGAAGAAAACTTTGAAATTAAAAGAATGTTTCGAGAAATGTTCAAAAGTGCTGAATCTTCGCCTATTTATCAATTAAAAAAACATTATCCTGATATCTACAATAAGGTATTAAACATTCAGGTAAGCATTTGTGAAGATTGTTTTAGAAAGAATATTTTAAAAGGAATCAAAGAAGGATTATACAGAGAAAATTTGGACGTTGAAAATTATGTGAAATTTTATTACACTTTAATATTTACGATAAACGAAAACACGATGCTAGAAAAAGAATCTCATGAATTAGAATTGAAAGCTTTGGAATATCACATTAGAGCGATGGCTACTTTAGCCGGAATAATCGAATTAGAAAAACATCTACAAAACCCTATATTATAAAAATGAAAAAAAATATATTAACAACATTTCTTCTTGTATCTGTATTAACGGCAAAAGTTAATGCACAAGAAATTAAAGAACTAAGTCTTAAAGATGCTATTTCTTTTGCTCTTGAAAACAAGGCAGAAGCGAAAAAATCAAGATTAGAAGTAGAAAATAGCGAATACAAAATCCAAGAAGTTCGCTCGAGAGCGTTGCCACAAATATCAGCAAATGGAAGTTTAAATTACAATCCTATTCTTCAATTGAACGCTTTACCCGGTGATTTTTTTGGGGCTCCTGGAACTACAATTTTAGCTCCGTTGGGTCAAAAATGGAATTCTATTGCTGGAGTTTCTGTTAGTCAAGCCTTGTTTGATCAATCAGTTTTTACAGGATTAAAAGCAGCAAAAACCACACGTGAATTCTATCAAATCAATGCTGACTTAACTGAAGAACAAGTTATTGAACGCGTAGCGAATGCATATTACCAAGTATACGTGCAACAACAAAAATTAGAAGTTGTTGAAAACAATTTGAAAAATGCCAACAAGGCAAAAGATATCATCAAAGGTCAGTTTGACAACGGTTTAGCAAGAAAAATTGATTTGGATCGAATTAGCGTTCGTGTTAACAACATTAATTCAATAAAACAGCAACTTATAAACGCTATTAGTTTACAAGAAAATGCCTTGAAGTTTTACATGGGAATGCCAGTTGAAAATAAAGTAGTAATTCCAAAGACCGCCTTTGAAGTTACACCTCAAGACTTATCTAAAACAGCTGATGTAACCAATAGAACAGAATATTTGTTAATGAAAAAACAAGAGCAACTTTTAATGTATCAAAAGAAAGCGTTTCAAGCTAGCTACTATCCAACTTTATCATTAAGCGGTGGTTACAACTATATCGGTCAAGGTCCTGAAATGCCACTTTTTGCAAAACCAGCAGATGGTGTTTATTGGTCTGACTTTGCTAATATTGGTTTAAGTTTAAGAGTTCCCATTTTTACTGGATTTGGAACTAAAGCTCGTGTTAAACAAGCTTCTACCGCTATCAAAAGTTTACAGGTTGATTTAGAAAACACAAAATTAGCTTTAGACATGGCTTTTGAAAACTCAAAAAAACAAATTGAAAATAGCTTAATCACAATAGCGAATCAAAAAGAGAATGTAAAATTAGCACAAGAGGTTTTTGCTAATACAAATAATAATTACACACAAGGTTTAGCATCATTAACCGATTTATTAGATGCAGAAAATGCTCTAGTTGAAGCACAAAACAATTACACAACTGCTATTTTAGAATACAAACTAGCGGAAATTCAATTCATAAAATCTAAAGGAGAACTAAAAAACTTATTAAACTAATAAACAAATGAAAAAAATAATTTATATCGTTTTAGGTGTAGGATTAGTAGGAGCTACTGTTGTAACTCTTATGAACAACAAAAAACAAAATGAAGCAGATACTGCTATTGTTGCTCAAGAAAATAGTAGCGTTGCTGTACGTGTAGCTACAGTAGGAACAAATCCTGTTGAAGATAACTTTGTTGCTAATGGAAACTTTTCACCTGACCAAGAATTGGAAATGGCTGCAGAACGTTCTGGAAAAGTAATTTCGATTTTAGTTAAAGAAGGAGACAGAGTAGCAAAAGGCCAAACTATCGCTATTATTAGAGGTGATGTTGTAAATGTAGAAGCAGAAACAGCTAATGCTAATTATCAAAATGCTCTTAACGATTATAACCGATTCGAAAGTGCTTACAAAACTGGAGGTGTTACAAAACAACAATTAGACCAAGCTAGAATCAACATGATTAACGCTAAATCTAGATTAACTCAAGCCAACATTAATGTAGGTGATACAAGAGTTAAAGCGCCTTTCGGTGGAATTATCAATAAAAAATTCATTGAAGTTGGAACTATTTTAAGCGCAATGCCTCCAACAAAAATGTTCGAAATTGTGAATACAAACTCGTTAAAACTGAAAGTAAATGTAAGTGAGCGTCAAGTAGCACAATTAAAAATTGGTTCAGTTGTAAAAGTAAAAGCAAGTGTTTTTCCTGATAAAGAATACACTGGAAAAGTAACTTTTATTGCTCCAAAAGCTGACACATCTTTAAACTTCCCTATTGAAGTGGCTATAACAAACAATCCTAATAATGAAATCAAAGCAGGAATGTATGGTTCTGTAGTTTTTGGTGCGCCAGAAGGAAAACAGCCTGAATTAATGACAATTCCAAGAAGTGCTTTTGTAGGAAGTGTAAGTAGCAACCAAGTGTATGTGGTGGAAAAAGACATCGCAGTAATGAAAAAAGTTGTGGCAGGAAGAGTGTTTGGCGACAAAGTTGAAATTCTGAGTGGCTTAAACAATGGAGACGTAGTAGTAACTAGCGGTCAAATTAACTTAAGTGATAGCACTAAAGTTTCTATTGTAAAATAATTAAAGACGCTTACTTAAAACCGATTATATGAAAATTGTAGATATATCAATTAAAAGACCTTCTATGGTTATCGTACTTTTTACGATACTATTATTAGGTGGACTATATAGTTATAAACAGTTGAGTTATGAGTTAATTCCAAAATTTGAGATTAACGTAGTTACCGTTTCAACTGTTTATCCTGGAGCTTCTCCAAGTGAAGTAGAAAATACCGTTACCAAGAAAATTGAGGATGCGGTTTCTACTATGGAAAACATCAAAAAATTAGAATCAAAGTCTTATGAAAGTTTATCAGTAGTAATGATTACATTAACTGCTGATGCTGATGCTGATTATTCTTTGAACGATGCCCAACGCAAAATCAATGCGGTATTAAAAGACTTACCAGATGATGTTGACCCACCATCATTAAGCAAATTCTCGTTGAGTGATTTACCTATTATGACCATCGGTGCAACTGCTAGTATGGATGAAGTTGCTTTCTACGACTTATTAGACAAGAAAATCCAACCGATTGTTTCTCGTGTTCCCGGTGTGGCGCAAGTTAACTTAGTAGGTGGTGAAGAAAGAGAAATTAAAGTAAGCTTAGATGCTACTAAATTACAAGGTTTTGGATTATCTGTTCCTCAAGTACAACAAGCGGTTTTATCTTCTAATTTAGATTTCCCAACGGGTAATATCAAGACTAGAGAAAATAGTACAACCATTCGTTTATCTGGAAAATATAAATCTGTTGAAGAGTTACGTAATTTAGTTGTTGCTTCAAACAATGGTGTTCAAGTGCGTTTAGGTGATGTGGCTGATGTACAAGATGCGCAAAAAGATGTGACCAAAATTTCAAGAATTAATGAAAAAGGTTCCATCATTTTACAAGTTATCAAACAATCTGATGCTAACGCGGTAGAAGTAAGTAAAAAAGTAAAAGAAGCGGTTGTTAAAATTGAACAAGATTACGCAAAATCGAATTTGAAATTAAAAATCGCAAACGATAGTAGTGAATTTACTTTAACTGCTGCCGATAACGTAATGCACGATTTATTTCTAGCCGTGTTTTTAGTGGCCTTCGTAATGTTATTCTTCTTACACAGTTTACGAAATGCGGCTATCGTAATGGTATCGATTCCTGCTTCGTTGATTGCTACTTTTATAGGAATTTCATTAATGGGATACACATTAAACTTGATGAGTTTACTTGGACTTTCATTAGTAGTAGGAATCTTAGTGGATGACGCGATTGTAGTATTAGAAAACATTCACCGTCACATGGAAATGGGGAAAAACAAAGTTCGTGCGGCTTATGATGGTGCAGCTGAAATTGGATTTACCGTTACTGCGATTACATTGGTTATCGTGGTAGTATTTTTACCAATCGCGATGAGTACTGGATTAGTTTCCAACATCATTACACAATTCTGTGTTACGGTAATTATCGCTACAATGTTGTCATTACTAGCTTCATTTACAATTGTACCTTGGTTATTCTCACGTTACGGAAAATTAGAGCATTTAAATAAAGAATCATTTTTTGGAAAAATTATTTTAGGTTTTGAAAACTACCTAGATAAATTCACTCACAAAGTAACAGACATTTTAACTTGGTCTTTAAATTACAAAAAAACAACGTTAGCAATCGTTACTGTTATTTTCTTTGGTTCAATTTTCGGACTATTAGGAGGTGGATTTATTGGTGGAGAGTTCTTCTCTAAAACCGATAAAGGCGAATTCTTAGTTCAAATTGAAATGCCAAAAGACGTTTCAATTGAGCAAACGAATTTTATGACTCAAAAAGCGGAAGCTTATCTAAAAAAAGATAAAAATATCGTAGATATGATTACCACAGTAGGTCAAACTAGTGATGGTATGGGAGCTACACAATCCACTGCTTACAAAGCTGAAATTTTGATTTCTTTAGTTGAAAAATCAAAACGTGATGACAACTCATTTATATATGCAGCTAAAATTAAACGTCAATTAGAAAAAGAATTGGTGGGAGCTAAAGTAAAAACCGTTCCTATGGGATTATTAGGTGCCGATAAAGCTCCAATTGCTTTAACTGTTACAGGTCCAAATTTCGACGATGTAATGTTATTTGCTCAAAAAGCAGCTGCTGAATTGAAAAAAGTGCCAGGAGCATCAGAAGTAAAACTAACTTCAGAAGCTGGTAATCCTGAAATTAAAGTTCAGGTGGATCGTGATAAAATGGCAGCGTTAGGATTAAACCTTCAAACAGTTGGTTTAACAATGCAAACCGCTTTCAACGGAAATACTGATGGAAAATTTAGAGCAGGAGAATATGAATATGATATTAACATCAGATTCAATGAATATGATCGTTCTAACATTAATGATGTAAACAATCTGATTTTCGTAAACAACATGGGACAACAAATCAAATTATCTCAATTTGCAGAGGTAATTGAAAGTTCAGGTCCAAGCATGTTAGAAAGAAGAGACAAAAGTACCTCTGTTACGATTGAAGCACAATCTGTAGGTAAACCATCTGGTACTATTGCAACCGAATGGGAAACAGTATTCTCAAAAATGGAACGTCCAACAGGAGTTAACTATGTTTGGGGTGGAGATATGGAAAACCAAACTGAAGGCTTTGGTACTTTAGGAATTGCGTTACTTGCTGCTATTATTTTAGTTTACTTGGTAATGGTCGCTTTATATGATGACTTTGTAACGCCTTTTGTAGTATTGTTCTCAATTCCGTTATCGTTTATTGGAGCGTTATTTGCTTTGGCATTAACAAACAATTCACTTAATATTTTCACCATTTTGGGTATCATTATGTTGATTGGATTGGTAACGAAAAATGCAATTTTATTGGTTGACTTTGCTAACCACAGAAAAGAAGCTGGAGAAACAACTTTCAAAGCTTTAGTTCAAGCAAACCACGCGCGTTTACGTCCAATCTTAATGACAACTATTGCCATGGTAATTGGGATGGTGCCTATTGCGCTTGCTAAAGGAGCTGCTGCCGAAATGAATAATGGTTTAGCGTGGGTAATTATTGGTGGTTTGATTTCCTCTTTATTCTTAACATTAATTGTTGTTCCTGTAGTTTACGCTATTGTTGACAGCATTAGAGTTAAACTTGGAAGAGATGTTAAAGTAGATTATGACTCATTAATGAAAGCTGATTATGTTCACAAAGAATTAAGTGAGGATGGTTTTACCCCGAAACACGAAATTTAAAATAAAGCATATAACTAAAAAGTCCCGATTAATCGGGACTTTTTTATACTTAAAATTGAATTAGTTTTTAACTAATACGTCTTTTGACCACTTTTTTACTTCTGCAATTCTGCTGTCTGAAAAATCAACTTCGCTTAAAGAATCTTCACTCCAAAAAAACCATTTTCCAGATTTAGCTCCTTTGTTATATTCCCCGATAGATTGTTTTGTACCATCTTCATTAAATGCAACCCATTTTCCATGTAATTTTCCGTCTAAGTAATATCCTTCTTGTTTTACTTGTCCGTTATCATAATAATATGTTGCTTTTACCATTTGGTCAACCACTTCAAATTTTGGTTTTACTTCTTGTGCAAATGACAAACTCGAAACCAATAAAACTACCGCAATTACTACTTTTTTCATACTCTTTTCTTTTTTAGGTTAACATTACAGTAACAAATATAAAATATATTTTACAATAAAAAAACTTTTACTTAACAATTTGGTAACATTAGGTAAAAACTTAACATTAAAAAAGCCAATACGTAATGTATTGGCTTTAAATAGTATAACTACTTAGATAAAATTATTTCACTAAACTATCCAATAATTCCGTTAAAGATGCTGATGAAGGACGCGCTGCATCTGCTTTGATTACTTTTCCATCAGGTCCAATTAAAATGAATCTTGGTATTGCATTAATTCCATATGCTTTTATAAAATCTGAAGTCCAGTTTTTGTCTGCAAATAATTGGATTCCACCTAATTCTTTAGCAACTACCATTTTTTTCCATTTCTCATAATCTTTTTCGGTATCAACAGAAATACTAACAAACTCGATGTTTTTTCCGTGATATTTTTCTTCTACTTTCTTTAAATGAGGAATTTCAGCAATACATGGTCCACACCAAGTTGCCCAAACATCGATATACACATATTTTCCTCTTAAATCTTCCAATTTAGTTTTTCCACCTTTGTGGTTTTCATAATCAAATGATGGAGAGGCAATTCCTTCCATTTTCTTAGCAGCAACTTTTTGGTTGTAATAATCCAATAAGAATTTTTCTTCTTGATCAAAAGAAGGGCGTAACATTTTTACTAAAGTCTCATCAAAACCTTTACCATCAATCATACTAATATCATTCGCTTTCTTTTTTGCTAATGCTTCTTTAAAAGTAGCTTCGTCAGCATCAAACAATGCTTCTAAATCCATTTCAAACTTCTCATCAGATAATGCTTTTTTAGCTAAATAATTGTTTTCATTAGCACCTTTTCCTTTGTAAACAATAGTTTCATCAAAGTCTTTAGTATCTAGAGTTAAGGTTAAATCATAACCGTTTTTAAGAAACATTGTTGTTCCTTCGTTTCCATCATTCAATCGATATAATCCACCATCTTTTGAAGCTTCGAAAGTAGTTTGAAATTCTCCTTTCTTATTAATTCCAACTTTTTGCTTGAAAGTTCTACCTGAAGAAATCGTAATCGTATCCGAAAATCTATTGGCGATTTTAACGTTTAAAGAAACGGTATTGGTTGTATTTTGAGCAAATCCAGAAAAAATTGCTACAAAAAACAAAAAGAATGCTTTTTTCATGTTTTAAAAGTGTTATTTATTGACTCAAATCTATTAAAATTAAACGAATAAAATTAATATTTGTTACTACATTTGCAAAAAATTTCAAGAAATGTACAGAAGTCATAACTGTGGTGAATTAAATGCTTCACACATCAATACAGAAGTTACCCTTGCAGGTTGGGTTCAAAAATCGAGAGATAAAGGATTTATGATTTGGGTTGATTTACGTGACCGTTATGGTATCACGCAATTAATCTTTGACGAACAAAGAACCGACAAAGCTGTGATTGAAAAAGCAAAATCTTTAGGAAGAGAATTTGTGATTCAAATCAAAGGAACTGTTATTGAGCGTGTTTCAAAAAACCCAAATATGGCAACGGGTGACATTGAAATTTTAGTTGCTGAATTAACGATTTTAAACGAAGCACAATTGCCTCCATTTACTATCGAAGACGAAACCGATGGTGGTGAAGACATTCGTATGAAATACCGTTATTTAGATATTCGTAGAAATCCGGTTAAAAACAACTTACTGTTCCGTCATAAAGTATCGATGGAAGTTAGAAAATATCTTTCTGACCAAGGTTTTTGTGATGTGGAAACGCCTTATTTGATTAAATCTACTCCTGAAGGTGCACGTGATTTCGTAGTACCAAGTAGAATGAATGAAGGTCAGTTTTACGCACTTCCTCAATCACCACAAACGTTCAAACAGTTATTGATGGTTGGTGGTATGGACAAATATTTCCAAATTGTGAAATGTTTCCGTGATGAAGATTTACGCGCTGACCGTCAACCAGAATTTACACAAATAGACTGTGAAATGGCATTCGTGGAACAAGAAGACATTTTAAATATGTTTGAGGGTTTAACACGTCATTTACTTAAAGAAATCAAAGGAATTGAAGTAGATAAATTCCCAAGAATTACTTACGATTATGCGATGAAAACTTACGGTAATGACAAACCAGATATTCGTTTTGAAATGAAATTTGGTGAATTAAATGCTGTTGCCCAACATAAAGATTTCCCAGTATTCAATTCAGCTGAATTAGTAGTCGGAATCGCTGCACCAGGTTGTGCAAATTATACAAGAAAAGAAATCGATGCTTTAATTGATTGGGTAAAACGCCCACAAATTGGAGCTTCGGGAATGGTATATGTAAAATGTGAAGAAGATGGAACTTTCAAATCATCAGTAGATAAATTCTACGATCAAGAAGATTTGAAAAAATGGGCCGAAATTACCAATGCAAAACCAGGTGATTTAATTTTAATCTTATCGGGTAATGCAAACAAAGTAAGAACACAATTGTCAGCATTAAGAATGGAAGTTGCTACTCGTTTAGGTTTGAGAAAACCAGACGAATTTGCTCCATTATGGGTGGTTGATTTCCCATTATTAGAATGGGATGAAGAAAGCGGAAGATATCATGCAATGCACCATCCATTTACATCGCCAAAACCAGAAGACATGGCATTAATTGAAACCGAACCAGGAAAAGTTCGCGCTAATGCTTATGATATGGTATTAAACGGAAACGAAATTGGCGGAGGTTCTATTCGTATTCACGACAGAGAATTACAATCAAGAATGTTTGATTTATTAGGATTTAGTAAAGAAGAAGCGCAAGCACAATTTGGATTCTTAATGAGTGCTTTTGAATTTGGAGCGCCACCACATGGAGGTTTAGCTTTCGGATTGGATAGATTAGTTTCTATTTTAGGTGGACAAGAAACGATTCGTGATTTTATTGCTTTCCCTAAAAACAACTCGGGAAGAGATGTTATGATCGACGCTCCTTCAACTATAGATGAAACACAATTACAAGAATTACATATCAAACTAAGATAAGAAGCTACATTTTAATCGATAATTTTGTTTTAACATCTTTGATGATTCATTTTAGATTTTAGTAATAAAAACATAAAAAAGAATTTTAAGTTTCTATTTAAACAAAAAGAAAGTACTGATAATCAATAATTTTGAAAAAAAATTAACTTTTTCTTGTTTGTGTAATAAATAAGTATACCTTTGATAATTATTAATTTTTTACAATACAAAATGAGAACAGGTAAAGTTAAGTTCTTCAATGAATCAAAAGGTTACGGTTTTATTACTGATGATGAAACTGGAAAAGACATTTTCGTACACGCAACTGGAATGAAAGTTGAAACTCTAAATGAAGGAGAAAGCGTAAGTTACGAAGAAGAAGAAGGAAGAAAAGGTAAAGTAGCTGCTCAGGTAGTAGTTATCGAATAATATATAGTATTTTTTGATTACCTAGAAAGAGTAAAAGTCCCGAATTACTTCGGGACTTTTTTTATGTTATCTATCTTAAATAAACAAATACTTCATACCAAATAACACATTCCCCTTTGGCATTGGAACAAATGTGTTTTCAAAATACTCTGTATTGAAAAGATTCTGAATTAACATAGTTAACTGAATATTTTTAGTTGCAAATGTTGTATTCAGATCGAAAACACTGTAAGAAACTCTTGATGCTCGCTCTACATAACGGTACGAAATATTCTGACTAAATTTCTTAAACAATTGAATATCGTAATTAATAACTACTTGATGTTTCATAGAATTAATTCCGTTTTTGGACGTTAAATCCGTATCGATATTATCATCAATATAAGTGTAACCTAAATTTAGTTGATTTTTAGTTGTGCCCAACTTATAATTATACCTTAATGAAGATTCAAAACCTTTTGTTTGAACATTAATATTTTCGGGTTTCCAAAAATCAGTAGGAGTAGCTCTGCGATAATCGATGAAATTTTCTGTGTTTCTATTAAAAAGAGCTAAATTAAAACTAGTCGAATTTGCTTGATATTTGAATCCTAATTCTTGAGCAAAAGCTCGTTCTGCTTGTAAGTAAGGATTTCCTATGGTTGATGGATCCGAATAATTCAAATCGGTATAAGTTGGTACACGGTAAGTATATCCTACATTACTATAAAGACGAATTTTATCAGATAATTTTACACCTAAATCAATACCTGGGAAAGCTTTGTTATCGAAGTCTGAGAAATACGAAACTGCAACACCTGGAGTAATATCTAGAACTTTATTTAACAATTCAAAGCGATGTTCTAAGAACAAAGTAGCAATTTCTCGTTCAGCATCACCTAAGTTATTACTTTGAATCAAATATTTAGAAAATTCAAGACCAAAACCAGTGATACCTAACTTCGATTCGTAAGAACCATTAAATTCTCCAGCAATTTTATTTGTAATGTGTAGATTTCTGTATAAAGATGGATTTGTTCTAATAAAAACGTATTCATCTTGATTTCTTCTCCAATACAATCTTGATTTAAAAGTAAAACTTCCTTTTTTAAATTCGGTAGATATTCCTATTAAACTCGCTTGCGTAACTTCAAATGGTAAAGCAGTCGTACTTGTAACTCCATAAAAATTTTGTGCTCCAAACTTTCTTTCAGAAAAAGCAGCTATTAAATTAACGGGTAATTTCAAATTATTGAATTTACTTCTCAGCACATAATTGGTATTATCCAAATCTGTATTTTTTCTATAACCTTCTGAAAATTGCTTTGAAAAATGAACCACATGATTACTATCTTCTAGGTTAACTGCAGCTGTAACTTCTGCTATTAATTGCCCAAATGAACCCCCTTGAATCTTAGCCACAATAGAATTCTCTATATTATCATTTGTTACAATATTTATAGCTCCCGTAAAAGCATTTTGCCCAAAAACTCGAGCAGTTGGGCCTTTAATGACTTCAATTCTCTTAATAACTTCAATTGGTAATGCTAAGTTCATGGTATGGTGACCTGTTTGTGGATCATCAACTTTAATTCCATCAATTAAAAGTAATGTTTGATCAAAACTACCTCCTCTAATGTATAAATCGGCTTGCATCCCATTTATTCCTTGTCTTCTTACATCTACGCCCGCTAATTGTTGTAATGCATCAGCTATATTAGTAATACCTAGTTTCATAATGTCTTCAGAAGTTATTATCTGAATACTTCTTGAATTTTCTTTGAAAGGTAAATCTATGCGAGAAGAGCTAATTACAACATCTTGAAGTGTATCTTTTTTTTGAGCAAATGTGGATAATGAGCTGACTAAAATTAACACTAATAAAAACAATTTTTTCATATAAAAATATTTTATGTTTGAAACATTGCAAAATTCGTAACTTTCCGGACCATATAAATAGTCCGCTTTTAAAATGAAAGATAGTCCGGTTAATTCCTTGTTAAAAGAACTTATTTACTTTGATAAAAAAAGTACTACTTCTGTGTATATTCAAATTTCGCAACAAATTATAAATGCTATTCAACGAAGGTATCTAAAAGAAGGAACTGCTTTGCCTGGAACACGAATTTTGAGCCAATTACTCAATATTCACAGAAATACAGCCGCTGCAGTTTACGATGAATTAGCAGCACAAGGTTGGGTTGAGGTCATTCCTAATAAAGGCACTTTTATCTTGTTTCCTAAATCAAAAACGGCTAAAATAAAAGCCTTATCAAATCAAATCAAAGATGCTTATAGTTACCCAAAAGCTACAGGATTCCCTTTTAACAATTCATTTCATCTCTCTCCTACAGAAGAAACTTCAAAAGCTAAATATATTTTAAACGATGGTCATCCCGATTTAAGATTACATAACGTTCACGAGTTTTCAAAATGGTATAGTGCTTCAATGAAAAGAAAATCGCTAATTTCGAAATGGAAGTCTAATACAAAAAAGGAATTTTCTAATTTCGAAAAACAATTGTGTAATTTTCTTAATTCCACTAGAGGGTTTCATATCAAACCAAATAACCTGTTAAGTACTCGAAGTACTGAAATGAGTTTGTATGTGATTTCCCGTCTGTTAATTAAAAGAAAAGATGTGGTTTTGGTTGGAAATCTTAGTAATTACAATGCTAATATGATTTTTCAGGAAGTCGGTGCCGATATCAAAACGATTCCCTTTGATGAGAATGGTTTAGATATCAATTACATTGAAAAACATTTTACAAAAGGCAAAATTCGATGTGTTTATGTTTGTTCTAATCGAGATTATCCTACAACAAATACTTTGTCTGCCGAACGAAGATTACACCTTTTACAGCTTGCCAAGAAATACCAATTTGCCATAATTGAAGACGATTTTGATTATGATTTTCAACTCGACGGTTCCGCTATGTTGCCCATGGCAAGTTCAGATGGAAATGGAATGGTGATCTATCTTGGAAAGCTTGGACAATCCTTATTTCCGAGTTTTCAAACTGGATTTGTTGTGGCTCCTGAAAATGTGATTTCGGAAGCTAAAAACTATCTCCAAATTCTAGACA
The DNA here is from genome assembly GCF_023634865.1 of Flavobacterium fragile. Taxonomy (GTDB): domain Bacteria; phylum Bacteroidota; class Bacteroidia; order Flavobacteriales; family Flavobacteriaceae; genus Flavobacterium; species Flavobacterium fragile. The sequence goes on along the minus strand of NZ_JAMLJN010000002.1, from coordinate 406,587 downwards.
AGCAAGGTGATTTAATTCAAGAACAATTGCTTTCGGAATTAATTTATGAAGGCGAAATTTATCGTTTACTCAAAAAGAATATAGTTATTTACAAAAGAAGACGTGATTACACTTTTGATTGTTTCAAACGTTACTTTAATGAAAGTATTCAAATCAAAAAGCCCTCTGGAGGATTAGCCATTTGGATTGAATTTCAACCTTCCATATCATTGGTTCAACTTGCCGAACATGTATCGATGTTAGATGTTTTTCTACCTAAAACCTTACTTTATCAAGATAAAAACACGTGTGCCATTCGTTTTGGATTTGGACATTTAAATGAAGAAGAAATTGAAATTATAGTTAGCAGATTAAAGCAGGCTTATAATACTATAAAATAAAAAAGTCCTACAAATTGTAGGACTTTTTTTACTATACATTTTATTGTGTTAGTCAGCTAAAACAATAATTTTGTTTTCATTCATTTCGATGGTACCTGAATTAATAGGCAACCAATACGTTTGCTCATTAACTTTATTGAATTTAGAAACAAATTCTTTTTCAATTTTTATATTTTGAGCGTTGATTTTCACATTTCCTTTTGCTAACAAAGAAACAATTGGAGCGTGATTATTTAGCATTTGAAACTCACCGTTAACTCCGGGAACTGAAACCGAAGTAACTTCTCCTTTGAACAATGTAGCTTCTGGTGATACTATTTCTAAAATCATTTTTTTAAGTTTTCAGTCTCAGTTTTCAGTCTCAGTTACTGTTAACTGCTACTCATAACTGACTACTTGTTATTATGCTTCTGCTAACATTTTCTCTCCAGCTTCAATAGCTTCTTCGATAGTACCTTTTAGGTTAAATGCTGCCTCAGGTAAGTGATCTAACTCACCATCGATAATCATATTAAAACCTTTGATAGTATCTTTGATATCTACTAAAACTCCAGGAATTCCAGTAAATTGCTCTGCTACGTGGAATGGCTGAGATAAGAAACGTTGTACACGACGCGCTCTAGCTACTGCTAGTTTGTCTTCCTCAGATAATTCTTCCATACCTAAGATAGCGATAATATCTTGTAATTGTTTGTACTTTTGAAGAATCTCTTTTACTCTTTGAGCACACTCGTAATGTTCTTTACCTAAGATTTCTGGTGTTAAAATACGAGAAGTAGAATCTAATGGGTCTACAGCTGGATAAATACCTAACTCAGCAATTTTACGAGATAATACGGTTGTAGCATCTAAATGAGCAAACGTAGTTGCAGGAGCCGGATCTGTTAAGTCATCCGCAGGTACATAAACCGCTTGTACAGATGTAATAGATCCTTTTTTGGTTGAAGTAATACGCTCTTGCATTGCACCCATCTCAGTTGCTAATGTAGGTTGGTACCCCACCGCAGATGGCATACGACCTAAAAGTGCAGAAACCTCAGAACCTGCTTGTGTAAAACGGAAAATATTATCAACGAAGAAAAGTACGTCTTTTCCTTGTCCATCTCCTGCTCCATCACGGAAATATTCTGCAATGGTTAAACCTGATAATGCAACACGAGCACGTGCTCCTGGCGGCTCGTTCATCTGACCGAATACAAAAGTAGCTTTAGAATCTTTCATTAATTCTTTATCTACTTTAGCTAAATCCCATCCTCCATTTTCCATAGAGTGCATGAATTCATCACCATATTTAATAATACCTGACTCTAACATCTCTCTTAAAAGGTCATTTCCTTCACGAGTTCTTTCACCTACACCAGCGAATACTGACAAACCTCCGTGACCTTTAGCGATATTATTAATTAATTCTTGAATCAATACTGTTTTACCTACTCCAGCACCACCAAACAATCCAATTTTACCTCCTTTTGCATAAGGCTCAATCAAGTCGATTACTTTGATACCTGTAAATAAAACTTCAGTAGAAGTTGATAAATCCTCAAATTTTGGAGCTGGTCTGTGAATTGGCAAACCACTTTCACCTGCTTTTGGTAAATCTCCTAAACCATCGATTGCATCACCGATTACATTAAACAAACGACCGAATACTTCTCCTCCGACTGGCATTTGAATTGGAGCTCCAGTAGCAACTACTTCAGCACCTCTAGACAAACCATCTGTAGAATCCATAGAAATGGTACGTACAGTGTTTTCACCAATGTGAGATTGAACTTCTAATACTAATAAAGTACCGTCTTTTTTAGTGATTTCTAATGAATCGTAAATTTTTGGCAACTCAGCATTTGCATCATTAAACACGACGTCAACAACTGGTCCGATAATTTGTGCAACTTTTCCTGTGATTCTAGACATTGCTTATGTATTTATTTAATAGCTAATTAATGTTGAAAAAAAGATATATTTTTCCGAGTGCAAAGATAGTTTTTTCTAAAACAATTTTGCAATTAATTTTTTGAATTTTTATAATAAAAAAGCGAAATCTTTCGATTTCGCTTTTAAAAATTTATTCTACTGTAACCGATTTTGCTAAATTCCTTGGCTGATCAACATTGCAACCTCTTAGAACTGCAATATGATACGATAATAATTGCAATGGAATTGTTGTTAACAAAGGTGTAAACGGCTCGTTAGTTTCAGGGATTTCAATTACGTGGTCAGCCAAAGCTTTCACTTGAGTATCGCCTTTAGTTACTACTGCTATAATTTTTCCGCTTCTCGATTTTATTTCTTGAATATTACTTACTACTTTATCGTAATGTCCTTTGTTAGGAGCAATTACAATAACTGGCATTTGCTCATCAATTAAAGCAATAGGGCCGTGTTTCATCTCTGCCGCAGGATATCCTTCAGCATGAATATACGATATTTCCTTTAATTTTAAAGCTCCCTCTAAAGCCACAGGAAAATTATATCCTCTACCCAAGTACAAACAGTTAGTAGCATCTTTATAGATTTCAGCTATTTGTTTAGCAACATCGTTTGAAGCCAAAGCCTCTTTCACTTTTTCAGGAATCAATTCCAATTCTAATAAATAGCGTTGATAATCAGAATTATTCATAGTTCCTTTTGCTTTTGCTAAACGAAGAGCAATTAAAGTAAGAATTGTAATTTGCGTTGTAAATGCTTTTGTTGAAGCCACACCAATTTCAGGCCCAGCATGTGTGTAAGCTCCTGCGTGTGTTTCACGAGAAATTGAAGAACCTACTACATTACAAACTCCAAATACAAAAGCGCCGTTTTCTTTAGCTAATTTAATAGCTGCTAATGTATCAGCTGTTTCTCCTGATTGGGAAATAGCAATAACAACATCATCTTTATTAATAATTGGGTTTCTATAGCGGAATTCTGAAGCATATTCTACCTCAACAGGAATTCTAGAAAACTCTTCAATAATATATTCTGCAACTAATCCAGCATGCCATGACGTTCCACAAGCAACAATTAAAATTCTTTTAGCATTTAAGAATTTTTCCAAATTATCTTCAACACCTGACATTTGTATAATTCCTTTGTTAGCTAAAAGTCTTCCTCTGTAAGTATCTTTAATTACACTTGGTTGCTCATAGATTTCTTTCATCATAAAATGATCATATCCTCCTTTTTCAATCTGCTCCAAGTTTAACTGAAGCTCTTGAATGTAAGGGTCAACCAAAGAGTCATCTTTGATTTTTCTAACTTTTAAAGGCTTATGTAATCGTACAATCGCCATTTCTTCATCTTCTAAATAAATAGCATTTGAAGTATACTCAATAAAAGGGGTGGCATCGGAAGCTATAAAAAACTCATCATCACCAATACCTATAGCCAACGGACTACCCAAACGTGCAGCAATAATTTCATCTGGTTTTTCTAAATCAATTACCGCAATAGCATAAGCTCCTACTACTTGATTTAAAGCCACCTGAACAGCTTTTCCTAATTTGCAGTTTTCTTTTTTCTTAACTTCTTCAATAAGATTTACCAACACCTCAGTGTCGGTATCTGACTGAAAAGTATAACCCCTTTTAATTAGTTCTTTTTTTAATGGCTCATAATTTTCGATGATACCATTGTGAACGATAACTAATTTTCCTGAATTTGAAAAATGAGGATGTGAATTAACATCATTAGGAACTCCATGAGTTGCCCAACGAGTATGACCCATTCCTACTTTTCCAACTGTATTTTTATCATGTTCAGCTTTATTTTCTAAATCAGATACTTTTCCTTTTGTTTTAGATAGCTTTAAACCATTACCATCATACAAAACAACACCAGCACTATCATAACCTCTATACTCTAAACGATGTAAACCTTTAATAATTACTGGATAGGCATCTCTATGACCTATATAACCTACAATTCCACACATAAACTTAATTTGGCTTAGTATAATAAATTTTTAATTTCAATTTTTTATCATTTGGGACATTAGGATGATTGCTATATAAAATTGTTCCCAATGGATTTATAACTGAAGCCAGAGGCAACTGACCTTGTTGATTCGTTAGTCTATTTATATAAGTAGTACTTGACGAAATGTTGATAAATTCTGTTATAGAAATTCCTAATCTTACGTTATCAGCATAATTACCATCGCTATCAACTTTAAGAATTCTTTTAATATGTTCAGTTAATCTAACAGTATACTTTATCCCTTTTTTATCACCAGTGGTTTCGGTTTCCAAAATCCCTCCAAAAACAAGCTTATTGTTCTTAATTTTTGTTGCAGTTGAAGCATCAAAAGTATAATCTAATAAAACTATATTATTAGTTGCATCATAAATGTAAATTCTTTTCGGCTCAATTGCAGCAGGAACATTTGACATCCCATTAGGATCTGATTGATCAACATAAAAAGATAACTTTGCATCATTAATTAACCAATTTTGAGTAGCCACTTCATTTCGTAATGTTTCTAATTCTCCATTACCAAATAAATCGATATATGCTACAGAGCCATTACTTCCTCCTTTAATAAAAAGTCTTTCAGTTCCTGCTGCATCAATTCCTGCTTGATAAGCTGGGGAAATAGTATGCTCTAATAAGTTAATTGTATTATTTCTAAGCGAAGTTGAGGCGCTATATCCTAATTTTAAACTAAATTCTTTTCTAGATCTTGCTGGATTTGGATTCTCTGTAGTAGGTTCTGCAGATGATTTATATAAAATTTTAAGTTCAGCCTTAGAAAAATCCAACATAGCTAAGGCTCCTTGATTTGGAGCGATCTCTTCAACCTCAAACAAAAGGCCTCTAAAGTAATTTTTGAAAATATTATTATTAAATAAATTCCCTGAAGCTGTTGCATTTAAAATTTTTTGTTGAAAAAAACTTTCTTTTAAATCTAACCAAATTCCAGGGGCTTTTCTCTCTTTGATTACGCGCAATGCAATATCATTTTGATCTGCTAAAACCTGTCCATCTGCACCTACATACTGACCCGAACCATTTGTTTTGTAGATGTACAACTCTTTTTTATTGAAGAAAAACTGATTGTTTTGAGCTGGATTGTCACTATCATTTAACAACTCTGACCCTTTAAAAGGATCTATTAACGTACTTTTTTCATCGCTGTAATATTTTTGAGCGGTTTGCAGATTATCAGTAGGATCAAAATCCCTGATATAATATCCATTTTCTACAACTTTCAATCTAAATTTTCCTGTTTCTGGATCCCCATAAATAGAATCAAGCGAATAAATTCGTTCCCCATTTGTTTCAGTAGTAAATCTTGAATCAACAAAATATGGAACATACAAATAAACAGAATCAATTACTGGATTGTATCCAAATGAAGGATTCTCATTCCCTAACTCTACCTGAGATACAAAATGTGCTTTTGTAAGACCAAACTTTGGATTATGATAAATTCCTAAAGCATTAATTGGCAAATTATTAGACTGAACTGCCTCTGTTTTTTGAGTGAAAGCAACAAGATTTTGAACTTCTCTTACACTTAAATCTATATTATCATCTCCAATCACATCAGAATCAATAGAATTAAAATCTTTATCACAAGAAATTAATAAAACAAAAAGAAATGCTAATGAAGCTATTTTTAAAAAACTTTTTTTCATAATGGTAAAACCCTTTTTAAAGTAAGTGATTCTTAATAAAAGAAGTATAAGCCTCTTTAATAGTATCTTTAGGAGCGAAAGGTAAAAAAGGTTTGTTTGAACTTTCTATAAATTTTGTTAAAGTTGGTGATAACACCTCTGAACCCACTACCACTGCGTCAGAATGAGCTATAGAAACCTTCATTAAATTTTCATAAGTTGGAGATTCTAAGTCTGAAACAGCTTCTTTACTAATATTATCAAACATTACTTTATTGATGAATTCTTTATCCAACTCTCCTTCAAAACCTTGTTCATAAACCGAAGAAACTATTTTTGTTTCAGCAAAGATACCCTCATCTTTGTAGTAATGCTTTAAGTAAATAGGAAGCATTGCTGCCATCCAACCATGAACATGAATTACATCTGGAACCCAATTTAATTTTTTTACTGTTTCTACAACACCCTTTGCAAAGAAAATAGCACGTTCATCATTATCAGGATACATAACTCCATCTTCATCGGTAAACGTAGCTTTTCTCTTAAAATATTCATCGTTGTCAATAAAATAAACTTGGATTCTTTCTTTAGGAATAGAAGCAACTTTAATTATTAGAGGCATGTCCATGTCATTTACCACTAAATTCATTCCTGATAAACGAATAACTTCATGCAATTGGTGTCTCCTTTCGTTAATATTACCATACCTAGGCATGAATATTCGTATTTGACCTCCTAATTCATTAATCATTTTCGGCATTTCATACGACTGTAACGACACTTCGTTTTCAGCTAAATAAGGCACCACTTCAGATGATACATATAATATCCTCTTGTCTTCCATAATGTATTCAAGTTAATTATTGGTTTAAAAAACCATGCAAAATTACAAAATTTTATGGATTTATCTACTAAAATAGTAAGTTTGCACCTGATTTAATCAAGATATAAATGCTCGTTTTTAACAAAAAGTCTGATTTAAGCGCTTTTTTAAGCCCTTTAATCCACCAAAATAAATCTATTGGGTTTGTTCCTACAATGGGAGCTTTACACAATGGACACCTTTCGTTACTAAAAAAATCGCTTTCTGAAAACGATGTAACCGTAATGAGTATTTTTGTAAATCCTACCCAATTTAACAATGCGGAAGACCTCGACAAATATCCTCGAACACTAGAACGTGATGTTCAAATTATGCAAGAACTTAATGACAACATCATTGTTTACGCACCTGAAGTAGCCGATATTTACGAAGGAAATACCGTTTCGGAAAACTTTAATTATGACGGTCTAGAAAATCAAATGGAAGGCAAACACCGTCCAGGGCATTTTGATGGTGTAGGAACTATTGTAAAAAGATTGTTTGAAATCATAAAACCCAATAAAGCTTATTTTGGAGAAAAAGACTTCCAACAATTACAAATTGTTAAGAAATTAGTAAATAAGTACAACATCCCTGTAGAAGTAATTGGTTGCCCTATTCATCGCGAAACTAATGGTTTAGCTATGAGCTCAAGAAACGAAAGATTGTCTGTTACAGCTAAAGAAAAAGCAGCGCTTATTTTTCAAATCTTAAATACCGCTAAAGCGTTTTTTCAAAATAATTCAGTCGAAAACACCATACAATTTGTAGAAAACGAATTCAAAAAACATCCTGAATTTGAATTGGAATATTTTGAAATTGCAGATGAAATAACACTTTTGCCTATTTCTGAAAAAGAAGCCAACAAAAAATACCGAGGTTTTATAGCAATTTTTATAGAGAATATTCGATTAATTGATAATATTTCACTAAATTAATTACCTTTGCAACATGCAAATTCAAGTAGTAAAATCAAAAATTCATAGAGTTACCGTAACAGGTGCCGATTTGAATTACATTGGAAGTATCACTATCGATGAAGCTCTTATGGAGGCTTCTAACATTATTGAGGGTGAAAAAGTTCAAATCGTTAACATCAACAATGGTGAACGATTAGAAACTTATGCTATCAAAGGACCAAGAAATACAGGCGAAATAACCCTTAACGGACCAGCAGCAAGAAAGGTGCATCGCGGCGATATCATTATCATCATTTCGTACGGAATTATGGACTTTGAAGAAGCAAAAAAATTCAAACCAACTTTAGTGTTTCCAAACGAAAAAGACAACTCTTTAACGTAATTTGAAAACCCGTATCAAAAAATTTTTAAGCCTAACTATCCCTTTGTTAATTGGGTTAGGTATTATCTATTATCAATACACAACACTTTCATCTGACGAATTAGAAAAAATCAAAATCAGTTTTGTAAAAGCTGATTATTTCTATATTTATTTATCTCTTTTTATTGCACTTTTCGGATTTTGGTCGCGTGCTTACCGCTGGAAATTTGCTTTACAACATCTTGGTTACAATACTAAATTTCACAACGACCTACTGACCGTTTGTGTTTCTTATTTAATCAACTTAACTATTCCTCGCTCTGGCGAAATTTCAAGAGCTGCTTTATTAAAAAAATACGAAGGAGTACCTTTTGACAAAGCGTTTGGAACCATCGTTGCCGAACGAATTGTGGATATGTTGATCTTTTTACTTTTTGTAGCCATTGGTTTTTTATTGCAATTCGATACTATTTATCAATATCTACTTAAAAATGGCGTTCAATTTGAAACATTAATCGGACTTCTAGTTGCAGGTTTTATACTCTTTATTCTTTTTATTCTCATTTGGATTTATGCCGAATGGAGTATCATTTTAAAACTTAAACAAAAACTTTCGGGATTGATAGAAGGCATGGAAAGTATCCTGAAAATGAAAGACAAATGGAAATATATTTTTCACTCCTTTTTTATTTGGTTTTCTTATTTGGCGATGTTTTACATCACTATTTTTGCACTGCCCGAAACAGCTGAAATTAGTTTTGATATTGTAGTAATGGGATTCATTTTTGGAACTATAGCGATAGGGTTTACTAATGGCGGCTTAGGTGCATATCCTCTTGCCGTGGCCTCAATATTAAGTTTATACGGTATATCAGAAGGTGTTGGAACCGCCTTTGGATATCTGATTTGGGTTTCTCAAACCCTGCTTACCATTTTCTTAGGCTTATTATCTTATTTACTTTTACCACTTTTAAATAAAAAATAAATTAGTAAATTGCTAATCTATTTGAAACCATCACAAAAATGAAATTAAGATTTTTAATTATCAGCCTTTTCGCTTTGTCCATAACATTTGCGCAACGCATTCCAGAATCTATTGAATCTAAAAAAATTGGCACGAGAACATTCACCGTTATAACTCCCCCATCTTACGAATCTAATCCAGGAAAAAGATACCCAACACTAGTAGTTTTAGATGGCGAATATCTATTAGATCCTTTTGATGGTATTTTAAAATATGGAAGTTATTGGGATGATTTACCCGAAATGATTCTCATTGGAATTAACCAAAACTACAGTGAAACGCGATTTGCTGACAGCGAATTTGACGAAGCGGGGTTTCCAGCAGGTTCAGGAGCAGATTTTTTCGAATTCATTGGCCAAGAATTATATCCTTACATCGATAAAAAATACCGAACGCTTCCTTTCCGAATGATTGCGGGACATGATACTACAGCAGGTTTCTTAAACTTTTATTTGTACAAAGACAATCCAATTTTTAATGCCTACATTTCATTAGCACCAGAAATGGCACCAGAAATGGAAAAACGTATAGCAGAACGTCTAACAAAAATAACAAAACCTTTATTTTATTATCAAGCAACAGGTGAAGGTGATTTAAAGGAAATCAATGAAAAAGCTGCGGAATTAGATGCCAATATCAAAGCCATTCCAAATGCTACTTTCAAATATCAAAACGACACTTTCAAAGGCGCTTCACATTACACTTTAGTAGCAAAAGCAGTTCCTAATGCTATTTACTTTATTTTCGATGGTTATCAACCCATATCAATGGTAGAATTTGAAGATAAAATTCTAAAATTAGATGCAGGATATACCGACTATTTGATTGCGAAATACGACGAATTAGAAAAACGTTTTGGTTTTAAAATGAAACCGAGATTATCAGATTTTAAAGCTATTGAAGCAGCTATTCTTAAAAATAAAGCCTATAATGAATTGATGCCTTTGAGCGATTATGCCAACAAACATTATCCAAAAACAACTTTAGGTACCTATCATGAAGCTTTGTACTACGAAAAAACAGGAAACTATAAAAAAGCCATCAAAAGCTATCAAAAAGCATTCACACAAGAATCTATTCGTGAGATCACTAAAGACTTCATGATGAATCGCGCAGAAGCCTTAAAAGGAAAACCAGACGAACCAACAGAAGACTTACCTGTAGAAACACCAACAGAAAAACAAGAATAATACCCAATGAGTAAAGTAAAAACCGCTTTCTTTTGCCAAAATTGTGGCACCCAATATTCAAAATGGCAAGGACAATGTAACGCCTGCAAAGAATGGAATACCATTGTAGAAGAATTGGTTCAAAAAAAAGAAAAAGTAGCATGGAAAACCACAACGACTACTTCTAAAGCAGTTACAAAACCTTTACTAGTAAAAGAAATAGACACCGCACAAGAAATCCGATTGAACACGACTGATAACGAGTTGAATCGGGTTTTGGGTGGCGGATTGGTTCCAGGTTCACTAACATTGTTAGGTGGCGAACCAGGAATTGGAAAAAGTACATTGCTCTTGCAAATTGCTTTAAAATTACCTTATAAAACCCTTTATGTTTCTGGAGAAGAAAGCCAAAAACAGATTAAAATGCGTGCCGAACGTATTACTTCTAATGGCGATAATTGCTACATTTTAACCGAAACCAAAACCCAAAATATCTTCCGACAAATATTAGAAATTGAACCCGATATTGTCATTATCGATTCGATTCAAACCTTGCATACCGATTATATCGAATCGTCTGCAGGAAGTATTTCTCAAATTAGAGAATGTACAGCTGAACTGATTAAATATGCCAAAGAATCTAATGTTCCAGTTCTATTAATTGGGCACATTACAAAAGACGGAACCATTGCCGGACCAAAAATTTTAGAACACATGGTAGATACCGTTTTACAATTTGAAGGCGATAGAAATCACGTTTATAGAATTTTACGTTCGTTGAAAAACCGTTTTGGTTCAACTGCTGAGTTAGGTATTTACGAAATGCAAGGTTCAGGTTTACGCGAAGTGGATAATCCATCTGAGATTTTGATTTCCCATAAAGACGAGCAACTTTCAGGAACTGCAATTGCCACAACTTTAGAAGGTATGCGTCCGTTGATGTTGGAAATTCAAGCTTTAGTTAGTACAGCAGTTTATGGAACGCCACAACGAAGCACCACGGGTTACAACGCCAAACGATTAAACATGATTTTAGCGGTTTTAGAAAAACGCGCTGGTTTTAGATTAGGCACCAAAGACGTGTTCTTAAACGTAACAGGAGGAATTTCAGTAGAAGACACCGCCATTGACTTAGCCGTTGTTGCCGCTATTTTATCTTCCAACGAAGACATCGCTATTGCAGAAGGTTTTTGTTTTGCAGGAGAAGTAGGTCTTTCAGGCGAAATTAGACCCGTTAATCGCATTGAACAACGCATTCAAGAAGCCGAAAAATTAGGATTTACCACCATTTTTGTTTCCAAACACAACAAAATTTCCTTGAAAAATACTGGAATCAAAATTGTTTTAGTCGCGAAAATTGAAGATGTGGTGAGTGAGTTGTTTGGGTAAAATCACTTTTTTACGTACTCCAAGATATCCGCAGGTTGACAATCTAAGATTTCACAAATTGCTTCGAGAGTCGTCAATCGAATTGCCTTTGCTTTCCCTGTTTTTATAATGGATAGATTGGCTGTTGTAATGCCAAGTTTTTCTGCCAATTCTGCCGAACGCATTTTTCTTTTGGCTAACATGACATCTAAATTAATGATGATTGGCATGATTAAAAAGTTAAATCGTTTTCTTCTTTTAAGTGTTTTGCGATGACAAACACTTCACTCAAAACTAAGAAAAACAAACCTAATGAAAATAACAGTACAAAAGGATTTAATCCTAAACTCAATGAAATTCTATTTTTCATTAACTCCGAAATAAAATTAGGAATTCCTCCTAACAAAGCAGATGAAGTGATAACAAATCCTAATCTTTTTAAAAGTGTAACAATCTCTTCATCGAAAATAATTCGCAATTGAAACAAACGCAATAATTTTCTAAAAAGAAACAAGCCATAAATAATTAGTGAAGCCGAAATAATCAGGAACACAAAAATCAACTTTGATTTAAAATCGACTACTTCTAAAGTTGTACCGTTAATTTCTATTGGAATATCAAGAGGTTCATTACTAAAAAGTACCATTCCAACAAAAAACAATAAAAATGGAATCGTAATCAACATTGTAATCCAAACAAAATCAACAATTCCTTTTAAAAAATTTAATTTTTTCATCTCTTTACTTTTTAAAGTTCGAGACAAATATATGAAAATTATTGTTTTAAAATAATAAAATATTAAATTTTGATAATTTTTTTTAAATCCCCTCCAACAACTCCAGCGCCTTATTCACACTTTTCACATTATCAAATGTCAATAATAAACGTAAGCCGTTTTTGGTTTCTTTTTCTTTTATTTTACACATGTTTCCGTTGCGTTGGGCAAATTGTAGCACTTTCATAAAACGGTTACTTTGGTAAAAATCGCTTTGTTGGTCGCCAATGAAATAACCAATCATTTTGCCTTGTTTCATCATCAAACGTTCAATTCCCATTGCGGTGGCTTTCCATTTGATACGTACGCTATTTAGTAAGGCAATGGCTGGTTTTGGTAACGCACCAAAGCGGTCAATTAGTTTTTGTTCAAATTGTTGCAACGTGGCTTCGTCTTTAATTTGGCTTAATTCGTTGTATAAATTCAAACGTTCGGTAATGTTGTTGATGTATTCATCTGGGAATAACAACTCGAAATCGGTATCAATTTGAATGTCTTTGACAAATTCTTTGGTTTCGATGTCATTCTCTTCTTGGTACAAGTCTTTAAATTCGTTTTCTTTCAACTCGTCAATGGCTTCGTTCATGATTTTTTGGTACGTATCAAAGCCAATTTCGTTGATAAAACCACTTTGTTCACCTCCTAATAAATCACCCGCACCACGAATTTCCAAATCTTTCATCGCAATATTAAAACCGCTTCCTAATTCGCTAAATTGCTCCAAAGCCGTAATACGTTTTTGCGCTTCACCCGTCATCATCGAATACGGTGGCGTAATGAAATAACAAAACGCTTTTTTATTACTTCTTCCCACACGACCACGCATTTGGTGTAAGTCTGACAATCCAAAATTATTGGCATTATTGATAAAAATCGTGTTGGCATTTGGTACATCTAAACCACTTTCGATAATGGTGGTTGCGACCAAAACATCGAATTCTCCTTCCATGAAAGCCAACATCAATTCTTCTAATTTTTTTCCATCCATTTGACCGTGACCGATGCCAACTTTTGCTTCTGGCACCAAGCGTTGAATCATTCCGGCAACTTCTTTGATGTTTTCAATTCGGTTATTGATGAAATAGACTTGTCCGCCACGCTGAATTTCGTACGAAACCGCATCGCGAATGACTTCTTCATTAAAACGAATGACTTGCGTTTCAATCGGATAACGATTTGGTGGAGGCGTTGTAATCACCGATAAATCACGAGCCGCCATCAACGAAAACTGCAACGTTCTCGGAATCGGAGTTGCGGTTAGCGTCAAAGTATCGACATTCGTAGCAATCGTTTTCAATTTGTCTTTTACGTTGACACCGAACTTTTGTTCTTCGTCGATAATCAACAAACCTAAATCTTTAAACACGACATTTTTATTCACCAATTGATGTGTTCCAATCAAAATATCGACTTTTCCTTCCGCTAATTTTTGAAGTGTATCAGCTTTTTGTTTCGCCGTTCTAAATCGGTTCAAATAACTTACAGTAACCGGCATATCTTTCAAACGTTCCGAAAATGTTCGGTAATGTTGATAGGCTAAAATGGTTGTTGGAACCAAAACCGCAACTTGTTTTCCATTGTCCACTGCTTTAAAAGCTGCACGAATGGCAACTTCTGTCTTTCCAAAACCAACGTCACCACAAACCAATCGGTCCATTGGACGTTCGCTTTCCATGTCGGCTTTTACATCGGCTGTTGCGGTAACTTGGTCAGGCGTGTCTTCGTAAATGAAGGAACTTTCTAATTCTTTTTGCAAATAACTATCAGGTGCAAACTGAAAACCTTTGTCTAATCTTCGCTTCGCATACAACTGAATAAGGTTGAACGCAATATGTTTAACCCGTGCTTTTGTTTTTTGTTTTAAGGCTTTCCAAGCGTTGCTTCCTAATTTGTAAATCTTTGGAGGCGCACCATCTTTCCCGTTATATTTTGAGATTTTATGTAGTGAATGAATGCTCACATACACAATATCGTTATCGGCATAGACCAATTTTATGGCTTCTTGCGTTTTGCCTTCGACTTGAATTTTCTGCAAGCCACCAAATTTTCCAATTCCGTGATCGATGTGCGTTACATAATCGCCAACCGATAACGAAGTCAGTTCTTTTAAAGTAATGGTTTGCTTTTTCGAATAGCCATTTTTGATGGAAAACTTATGGTAACGCTCAAAAATTTGATGGTCAGTATAACACGCAATTTGATTTTCATCATCGATAAAACCTTCAAACAAAGGCAAGACCATCGTTTTGTATTGCTTGCGAATGCTTTCGTGATTAGCTTCATCAATGTCTTCAAAAATATCATGAAAACGACTTGCTTGATTTTCATTGGAACAACACAAATAATTCTTGTAACCGTTGAAATGATTTTCGCTCAAATTGTTCAATAACAAATCGAATTGTTTGTTGAACGAAGGTTGCGGTTGTATATGAAATTCAACTTTTTTATCAATTTTAAAAACCGCTTTATTGTGTAATTCAATCACCGAAAAATCAAGAGCGCGCTTTAAAAACTGCTTTTGATTTAAGAATAATTCTTCGGGTTTTGCGTGTTGGATATCTTTGGATAATTTCTCAAAAGCTTCATTGGCTTTGTCGAATAATTTATCCAATTGTTGCCCTAATAATTCGGTATTTTGAATTACTAAAACCGTTTTTTCGTTGATATAATCTAAGAAACTTTCACGATTTTCTTGCAGTAATTTATTTTCTACATTTGGAATGATGGAAATCTTTTTCAGCTTTTCAACTGACAATTGGGTTTCCACATCAAAACTTCGGATGCTATCAACTTCGTTGCCGAAAAATTCAATTCGGTACGGATTATCATTGGAAAACGAAAACACGTCTATAATTCCACCACGAACGGAAAATTCGCCCGGTTCCGTAACAAAATCAACACGTTTGAAGTTGTATTCGAATAAGGTTTCGTTGATAAAATCAATAGATAAATTATCGCCAACCGACAATTTCAAGGTGTTTTTCTCTAATTCTTTTCGGGTAACGACTTTCTCGAAAATGGCTTCGGCATACGAAACAATAATCGCAGGTTTTTTGCGCGAATTGATTCGGTTTAGAACTTCTGCTCGAAGTAACACATTAGCGTTATCCGTTTCTTCAATTTGGTAAGGTCTTCGGTACGAACTTGGGTAAAAAAGTACGTCTTCGGTATTGATTAATTGTTCTAAATCGTTCAAATAATACGCCGCTTCTTCTTTATTGCTGAATAAAATCAAAAATGGAAGCTCGGATTTTTTAAACAACGAATTTGCCACAAAAGACAACGACGAGCCCACCAAACCCGTCATTTGAGACTTTTGGCGCGCTGCGAATGTACTTTCTAAAACGGCAATCTTTGGTGACTTATCGTAAATGGATATAATGTCGGACTTGCTCAAAACTTTCTTTATTTTTTATCTGAAATTTCCATCTTCTTTCGCATTTCATCTGGATTTGCGTTTCTTGCAGTATCCAAAGCTCTCAACATTAATTCTTCTCCGATTTCCTTTGGAATTGCTTTTTTGATAATGATTTCATCCCATTGTTTGTATAAACCTTTGATTTCTTCGTTAATTTCTGGAATTAACTTAGCAATTCGTTGTTCTGGAATTACTTGTAAATTCATGAAAGTTTCGAGTGATTTTAACTTAGTATTTAAAGTCGTAATTCTACTTAAAATCTGAGGTTTATCATATTCGAAAGGAATTGTAATGGCTAAAGTATCTGCTTTTGAAGACAAATTTTTAGTTTTCATTTGAAAAGCTGATAATGTAGATTGTGGTTTTTGAAGCATTTCAATTTCAAATTGACGCCACTCGTTCCATCTGCCTAAAGTAGCTGCTACTTCAGGTCTAGGCGTTGGAAAATTAAATTGCCACATTTTCGAAATGTTCTTAAAAACAGCTTCGTTTTTTTGAGCTACTTTTTGGGCTTCTAATTGTTGATTTTCACTTTCACAGGAAACCAAGGTCAAAACTAAAAGCGATAAACTATATAAGAAAACTTTCATTCGGATAAATTAAAAAGCAAAGGTACAAATGTTTGCTGAATGCTGTATTTTTTATAATACTATCTTAACACCAAATTTGTTAATCAATTAATAAAACCCAATTACAAGATGTTAATTTATTAAATATTTAAATTTAGGTCGTAATTTGTAAAAATATCACAAAAATCCATCGGCAAAATAAAGGCAAAATAGTATATTTGTTACCTCATTTACACAACCAAATGGATACGAAAATTTTAATTATTGGTGCTTGTGGACAAATAGGCACTGAACTTACAGCAAAATTAAGAGCAACTTATGGAGTTAACAACGTTATTGCATCAGACATCAGAAAATTAGAAAATGATGTAGTTAACAACGGAATTTTCGAAGTAGTAAATGCCCTTGATTACAACCAAATTGAACACTTACTTGAAAAATATCAAATTACTGATGTATATTTAATGGCGGCTTTACTTTCGGCTACAGCTGAGAAAAATCCGGCTTTTGCATGGGATTTGAATATGAATTCGTTGTTTCATGTTTTAAATTTAGCCAAAGCAGGAAAAATTAAAAAGATATTTTGGCCTTCAAGTATTGCCGTTTTTGGACCTACAACTCCAAGACATAACACGCCTCAATATACCGTGATGGAGCCTTCAACGGTTTATGGTATTTCGAAACAAACAGGAGAAAGATGGTGTGAATATTATCACAAACAATATGGAGTGGATGTTAGAAGTATTCGTTATCCTGGTCTAATTAGTTGGAGCACCGAAGCTGGTGGAGGAACTACTGATTACGCAGTAGATATTTATCACAAAGCAATTACCGATGGTAAATTTACGAGTTTCTTATCTGAGAATTCAGAATTACCGATGATGTATATGGACGATGCAATTAAAGCAACAATAGGAATTATGCAAGCTCCAGCGGAACAAGTAAAAATTCGATCTGCTTATAATTTGGCAGCGATGAGTTTTACTCCGAAGCAAATTGGAGAAGAAATTAAAAAACACTATCCAAATTTCGAATTAAGCTACGAACCTGATTTCCGCCAGAAAATTGCAGATAGTTGGCCTGCGAGTATTGATGATACTTCGGCAAGAGAAGATTGGGGTTGGAAAAACGATTTCGATTTAGAAAACATGACCGTAGATATGTTCAAAAATTTGAAAGAACATATTTATAATAAATAAAAAAAACGTCCCGAAATATCGGGACGTTTTCCATTAAAACAAAAAACAAACTTACTCCTGAACGATTGGAGCTCTCAATGATTCTAACACTGCCACAACTTCATTGATGATAGCTTGGTCTGTCACGCCATTTAAACCAGCAGCAGCCCCAACATATCCAATAAATTTATCATATTCAGCATTATTTGCTTTTTTACCCATACGTGGATTTCGAGCTGGGTCATGCGCTGCAACCATATTTAAACCATCGTAGGTATTGGTAGCGCCTCCACCTGTATTTGCTGAAAAGAAATCGGTTAAGTTATCACTCAAAATGGCTACGTTAGTAGTATTTCCACTTAAAGCTTCAGAAATTACAGGTGCAAAATGTTGTCCTAAGTTTCCTTCTGCTCCCACTACAATGTCAGAAACGATTAATGTAATCGTTGAATCCACCACAGAACGATAACTTAAACGCCCTTGTTCAATCATTTGTCCTGGGTTGTTTGGATCGGCAACCATTCTAGTGCCTCCTAATTTTTCATACAGCGATTGTGGTGCCGCTGTGTCATCATCACTGCATGATGTGAAAAAGCTACCCGAAGCAATAAATAAAGCCATGAAGGCTAATTTTGAAACATTTTTCATAGTAATAGTATTTGGAAATTAATTAAAAATTCGTTGAATTCCTCTTGAAAATTTATAACTGAAACTGTCTTCAGACATCACCGGACAAGCAGTTTTATTTTCAAATTCTTTTGGTAAAACAAAACGTTCTGCTTTATAATTACCCATAGCCATAAGCTTATTGTAAATAGTTTTTGAATCTGCAACCTTGATGTCGTGAAAGAATACCAAAACACCTGTTTCTTCATTCAATCTATCCGTTTTAACTCCTGGAATGGATTTTAAGTTTCGATGAATTTCCTTTGCTTTAAGCGAATCTATTGGCTCTTTGAAGTCAATTCGGCTAATTTGTAAAGTAGCGTTATCTACAACTAAAGGTTTTGCAGTTGCAATGTGAACTACTAAAACCACAAAAAAAATCAGGAATATTCCGAAGATGCTTCCTAAAGCAATTTTAATTTTTCTATTAATTTTCATGACGTTTGAGATTTTTGTTTAGTTGCATTTACGAGAACTAAATCACCTTGGTTTTCTCAAACTGAAAAAAAATGAATTTTTAACATTTGTGCATAAAAAATCCCAAGACAAATTATCTTGGGATTAACTATTATTTCTGTTGATTTTTATTTCATTTCGGAAAGAATTTTATCTTCTATTCCCGATTTTATTTTTACAACTTCATCTACGTTGTCATTTGGAACCGTCATCGAAAGTACGTAATGTTTTATTTTCCATTGTTCGTTTTCTTGAACCAAAACACCTGAACCACGACAAATTTTCATTTGCGTACTTAACAATTCGTCAAACCAAACCATTTTTCCGTTTTCGCTAAAATAGATATTGCGTTCGATTGCTTTAAAGTTCCATGCTTTTCCTTTATCAAAGTGAGGTTTTGCATAAACTTGAAATTGTTGTTTGTTCCAATTTTCAGTGGCATCTGTACCAATGAAAATGGATTCCTCTGACATCGCTCCGAAATAAGTCTCATAGTCTGCTACCGCTGCTGCTTTGTGCCAATTATCTAAAATAACGGTAATATTTTGTTTTTCGGATTGAAGCTTTTCCTCGCAGGGTTTGCAAGAGAAAACTAGAATTGCTAGGAGTAGGATGGTTATTTTTTTCATGGTTTCTTCTTATTTCCCCTCCTCTGGAGGGGTGCCTGAAAGGCGGGGTGGTTATTAATTATCTTTATATTCTGTAATAATAAATTGTTCTAATTCTTTCATAACATTTTCAGTATCAAATAGCATTTTTGTTGTTGAAATTCTGAAAACCTTTAAACCTAATTCTTTAAGATACATTTCTCTTTTTTCATCATATTCTTCTTGAAAATTATGAATCTCTCCATCAATTTCAACTACTAAACCGAGTGCTTTAACATAAAAATCTACAATGTAATTTCCAATGATTCTCTGTCTGTCAAAATCGATATTCCAAAAGGATTTATTTCTTACTTCTTTCCAGAACACAACTTCGGAAAAATTTCCTGATTTTCTGAGTGCTTTTGCTCTACTTTTTAAAGAAGCATTATAAGGTAAATTTAAAATAAAATTTCTCTTTATTGGAATATTATGAATTGATGTTAAGATTTCTTCTTGCATTTATTCCGTTTTAATTCAACATAAAAACCACCCCGCCTTTCAGGCACCCCTCCAAAGGAGGGGAAAAAACCTAAATTATAAAATATTAATTACAACTGTCTTCACATTCACAAATTCTTTAATGCCATCTTCGGCTAATTCTCTTCCGTAACCTGATTTTTTGATTCCTCCGAAAGGTAATCTTGGATCGGATTTAACCATTTCGTTGATGAAAACGGCACCTTCGTTAAAAGCTGAAATCTTGGTTTTGATGAAATCAATGTTTTGAGTAAAAATAGAAACGCCTAGACCAAATTCTGATTGATTGCTTAATTCAATGGCTTCTTCAATAGTTTTAAAAGTGAAGATTGCAGCAACTGGTCCGAATGTTTCTTCATTGAAAACAGGCATTTCTGTGGTTACATTGGTCAAAATTGTAGGTTCATAAAAAGCTTCCTTTCTATTTCCGCCAACAATTAGCTTAGCTCCCATTTCAATAGATTGTTGAACCTGAACTTCTAATTCTTCAGCTAAATCAACTCGTGCTAACGACCCAATTTGTGTTTCTTTTTCTAACGGATTTCCGGTTTTTAAATTTTGAATAGCAACTTTGAATTTACCGACAAACGCATCTGCAATATTTTCGTGAACTAAAAATCGTTTCGCTGCAATACAACTTTGACCTGCATTTTGCATTCGGGCATTCACGGCTGTTGCAACTGCTTTTTCAAGGTTTGCGTCTTCTAAAATGATGAAAGCATTACTTCCACCTAATTCTAAAACGCACTTTTTTAAATGTTTTCCGGCTTCTGTAGCGACTGCAATTCCGGCTTGTCCGCTTCCTGTTAAAGAAACGGCTTTAATGATTGGATTTGCAATGATATTTGCTACTTCGCTACTTGGAATAGGTAAATCTTGATAACACCCTTTTGGAAAACCAGCTTGTTCGAATATTTCTTGAATTAATTTGGCTGATTTTGGAACATTACTTGCATGTTTAACCACAACGGTATTTCCTGCAATAATTGTTGGAACCACAAATCGGAATACTTGCCAAAAAGGGAAATTCCATGGCATTACGCCTAAAATGACTCCTAAAGGTTCGTAGGTAACAAAACTTTCAGAAGCTTCGGTTTTTATGTTTTTTTTGGCTAAAAAGGTCTCGGCATTTTCATAATAGTAATTACACAAAAGCGCACATTTTTCAACCTCAGCAATGGCTTGTGAAATGGGTTTGTGCATTTCTGTGGTGATGCAAATTGCATATTTTTCTTTGTTTTCTAAAAGTAGTTTAGCTAATTGAGGCAAAAAAGAAATTCTATTTTGAATACTCAAATTGCGCCAAGAAAGCTGTGTATTTTCTGAGACTTTTAAAAGATGTTGCATGCTAAAAGGTTTTTGTAAAAATACTAATTTTAATTGAAAACGAGGTTCGCGTTAGGGATGGAAGAGGAAATCCTTTATTTTGTTGCCTTCGAGAACCTCAGGCAACAAAATAAAGATTGTAACGTACAGCCCGACCCTTGTGGTAACGCCCAAATTAAAAAAGGAAATGATATCTTTGTACGATATTTTACAACGTAAATAAAATGGAAGATTGTTTTGAAACCTTAATTTCGAGTTATTTGGATTCTAAAGTAGGCATTGTAGAACATTTTGTTTCGGAAGAATTGGCGCAACACTTGGTAAAGAGATTGTTTGAATTGAAAGAACAAAACTTATTAAAAGCCGCTGGAATAGGAAATGCTGCAAAATTGACTCAAAATTCGGCAATACGAAGCGATGCGATTTATTGGTTAGACCGAGCAAATAATAACGAACATGAAAATGCTTTCTTGGATCAGGTGGATGCTTTTGTGTCTTATTTGAATCACAGTTGTTACACGGGAATTACGGGTTATGAATTTCATTTTGCGTTGTTTGATAAAGGAAGTTTTTACAGAAAGCATTTAGATCAATTTCAAGATAATTCGAGCCGACAGTTTTCTATGATTACGTATTTGAATGAAAATTGGCAACCTGAAGATGGTGGCGAATTGTGCATTTATGATGGCGATGTAGCTCAGAAAATAGCGCCAACCAACAGAAAAACGGTTTTCTTTAAAAGTAATGAATTGGTTCATGAAGTTTTGGAAAGCCACAAACCTCGATTGAGTGTTACGGGTTGGCTGAAACGATAAAAAATAGATATTATTTAGAATAGTTTTAAAATAAGGTGTTTTAGCAAATAAATAACAAACGTTTCTCTTTTGATTTTTGAGAATTGAATAATGCAATGTATATTTGTGGCTATTTATTTTAAACTTAAATTTATAACATATGCAATCCACTCAATTTGATTATTTTCCAATTCTAATGCAACTCGGATTAGCAGTTGGATTTGTTGTTGGTACCATAATAATATCAAACTTTTTAGGTCCAAAAAGAAGTTCTGCAAGTAAAGATAAAAACTTTGAGTGTGGAATTGAATCAATTGGAAATGCTCGTATTCCTTTTTCTGTAAAGTATTTCTTGGTAGCCATTTTGTTTGTATTATTTGATATAGAGGTTATCTTTTTATATCCTTGGGCTATTAATTTTAAAGAATTAGGGATAGACGGAATGATTAAAATGGTTGTTTTCATGCTATTACTTTTGGTAGGGTTTTTCTACATTATCAAAAAGAAAGCATTAGAATGGGAATAAATAAAAAATCGCTATGAGTACAAAAACTAATATGGTTGCTCCACCAGAAGGAGTTGTGGGAGAAGGATTTTTTGCCACGAAACTTAATGATGTTGTTGGATTAGCAAGAGCAAATTCATTATGGCCTCTGCCATTTGCAACCTCTTGTTGTGGAATTGAATTTATGGCAACTATGGCTTCACATTATGATTTAGCGCGTTTTGGTTCAGAACGTGTGAGTTTCTCTCCAAGACAAGCTGATATGTTGATGGTTATGGGAACTATTTCGAAAAAAATGGCTCCTATTCTGCGTCAAGTTTACGAACAAATGTCGGAACCAAGATGGGTTATAGCCGTAGGGGCTTGCGCATCTTCAGGAGGAATATTTGATACTTATTCTGTTTTGCAAGGAATTGACAAGGTAATCCCAGTAGATGTTTATGTTCCAGGTTGTCCTCCAAGACCTGAACAAATTGTTGATGGTGTTATGCAACTACAGGAGTTAGTTAAAAACGAATCTGTCAGACGAAGAAATTCTCCAGAATACAAAGAATTATTAGCTTCTTACAATCTTTAAAAAATGGCAATAGAAACTGCTTACATACAAGAAAAAATGCAACAAAAATTTGCTGACAAGGTTTCAAACTTTGAAATGCAAAACGATATTTTTTCTTTTGAAGTTACTTCAGATTCAGTTCGAGAAGTAATTCTTTTTCTAAAAGAAGAAGAAGATACGAATTTTCACTTTTTAACGGATTTATGCGGTGTTCATTATCCAGACAATGAAGAATCAAGACAGTTTTGTGTTGTATATCACTTACATAACTGGGTAGAGAATACTAGAATACGAGTAAAAACATATTTAAACGGAACACAGCCAGAAGTAGCTACTATTTCTGATGTCTTTTTATCATCAAATTGGATGGAGCGTGAGACTTATGATTTTTATGGAATAAAATTCATTGGTCACCCGCAATTAAAAAGAATTTTAAATATGGATGAGATGGTTTCTTTTCCATTGCGTAAAGAATTCCCAATGGAAGATAACGGAAGAACCGATAAAGATGATCGTTTCTTTGGAAGAACAGCAAATTGCTAAATAACTATTTATAATTTTTCACATTTATAAAATGTCAGAACTATTATTACCACCAGAACATCGTTATGCAAAAATAATCGATGAAAAAAGAAACGAAGACGGTAGCGAGTACTCTATATTAAACCTAGGGCCAACGCACCCTGCAACACACGGTATTTTTCAAAATATCCTATTAATGGATGGGGAACGCATTATTGAGGCTGAACCAACTATTGGATACATTCATCGTGCGTTTGAAAAAATTGCAGAAAACCGCCCTTTCTACCAAATTACGCCACTTACAGATAGAATGAATTATTGTTCATCTCCTATTAATAATATGGCTTGGTGGATGACCGTAGAAAAACTTCTAAACATTGAAGTTCCTAAAAGAGCTCAATATTTAAGAGTAATTGTCATGGAACTTGCCAGAATTGCAGACCACATTATTTGTAATTCCATTTTAGGTGTTGATACAGGAGCTTATACAGGATTCTTATACGTATTTCAATTTAGAGAAAAAATATATGAAATATACGAAGAAATTTGTGGTGCTCGTTTAACTACTAACATGGGAAGAATAGGTGGATTTGAAAGAGAATGGTCTGATGAAGCATTTAGAAAATTAAATGTCTTTTTAGAAGAATTCCCAGTAGCATGGAAAGAATTTGAAAATCTTTTCGAAAGAAACCGAATTTTTATCGATAGAACCGTTAATGTAGGAGCGATTTCACCTGAAAAAGCCATGGCTTATGGATTCACGGGTCCAAATCTTAGAGCTACAGGAGTTGATTACGATGTTAGGATAGCTAAACCATATTCTTCATACGAAGACTTTGATTTTAAAGTACCTGTAGGAAAATCAGGAGATACATATGATCGTTTTTGTGTACGAAATGCTGAAGTTTGGGAAAGTCTTAGTATCATTCGCCAGGCATTAGCAAAACTCCCAGAAGGTCCATATCATGCTGATGTTCCAGAATATTATCTACCTCCAAAAGAGGATGTATATACTACAATGGAAAGCTTAATTTATCACTTTAAAATTGTAATGGGTGAAGTGCCGGTTCCTGTTGCCGAAATATATCATCCGGTTGAGGGTGGGAATGGAGAATTAGGTTTTTATCTTATAACAGATGGAAGTAGAACACCTTATCGTTTACATTTTAGAAGACCTTGTTTTATTTATTACCAAGCTTATCCAGAAATGATTAAGGGATCCTTACTTTCTGATGCTATCATAATATTATCAAGTTTAAATGTAATTGCAGGAGAATTAGACGCATAAAATCATGGAAAGAACGCAATACAAACAAGAAATAAACATGACTGAAGAATTGATGGCTCGCATCAATGAATTAATAAGTCATTATCCAGAAGATAAAAGAAAATCGGCTTTACTTCCGGTATTACATGAAGTACAGGACGCACATGACAATTGGTTGAGTTTTGAACTACAAGACAAAGTAGCCGAAATCTTAAACATAAAACCTGTAGAAGTATATGAAGTAGTTTCATTTTATACAATGTTTAATCAAAAACCAGTTGCCAAATATATGTTCGAATTTTGTAGAACGTCATGTTGTGCAACTAGAGGTGTAGAAGATTTAATGGAGTATGCTTGCGAAAAAATAGGTGCAGAATTAGGGGAAATTTCTTCGGATGGCCTTTTTCAAGTAGTCGGGGTTGAATGTTTAGGCGCATGTGGTTATGCTCCAATGCTTCAATTAGGAGATTTTTATCATGAAAAGTTAACTAAAGAATCATTTGACCAATTAATAGAAGATTGTAAAGCAGGAAAAATAACATTACACGATAAATAGTGCCATGGGAAGAAAAATATTATTAGAAAAAATAAATATTCCAGGTATCAAAACCTATGAAGTATATCGCCAAAATGGAGGGTATGCTTCAGTGGAAAAAGCATTAAAAACAATGACTCCAGATGAAGTTACTGAAGAAGTAAAAACAGCTGGAATTCGTGGTCGTGGAGGTGCTGGATTCCCAGTAGGGATGAAATGGAGTTTTATTGATAAAAAATCAGGAAAACCGCGTCATTTAGTTTGCAATGCAGACGAATCGGAACCTGGTACTTTCAAAGATCGTTTTTTAATGGAACACATCCCTCACTTATTAATTGAGGGTATGATTACTTCAAGTTTTGCATTAGGCGCAAATTTATCTTACATCTATATTCGTGGAGAATATATGTGGATATTTAAAATATTAGAAAGAGCTATAAACGAAGCAAGAGCTGCTGGATGGTTAGGAAAAAACATTATGGGTTCAGGTTATGACCTTGACTTATATGTACATTGTGGCGCAGGCGCTTACATCTGTGGAGAAGAAACTGCTCTCATAGAATCTCTTGAAGGAAAAAGAGGAAATCCTCGAATAAAACCACCTTTCCCTGCTATCAGTGGATTATGGCAAAACCCAACCGTTGTTAATAACGTAGAATCTATTTCAGCAGTGCCTTGGATTGTAATGAATTCTGGTGCAGAGTATGCAAAAATAGGAATTGAACGATCTACTGGAACAAAATTAATTTCGGCATCGGGTCACATTAAAAATCCAGGTGTTTATGAAATTGAGTTGGGTGTCTCTGTTGAAGAATTCATAAATTCAGATGAATTTTGTGGAGGAATGATTGACGACAGACCATTGAAAGCTTTAGTTCCAGGAGGTTCTTCTGTGCCTATATTACCTGCTCATCTAATTTATAAAACCGCTGCTGGAACAGACAGATTGATGACTTACGAATCTTTAGCGGATGGTGGATTTGCGACTGGTTCAGCATTAGGATCAGGTGGATTTATTGTTTATAATGATACTACCTGTATCGTAAGAAATACTTGGAACTTTTCTCGTTTTTATCATCATGAATCATGTGGTCAATGTACACCATGCCGTGAAGGAACTGGATGGTTAGAAAAAGTACTACACCGAATTGAAACAGGGAAAGGTAGAGAAGAAGATATTGAACTACTATGGAGTATTCAATCTAAAATTGAAGGAAATACAATTTGTCCTCTTGGAGATGCTGCATCGTGGCCAGTTGCTGCAGCTATTCGTCATTTTAGAGAAGAATTTGAATATCATATCAGATTCCCTGAGAAAGTAAAAAATAGAGATCATTTTGTTGCTGAACCGTTTGAGAAAGTAAGACATTTAGTAGCAAAATAAACAAATAAAGTCAACAGAAGAAGTATATTTTTCGAATAGAAAGAAAATAAAATGAAAGTAACAATAGACGGTCAAAGTGTAGAAGTAGAACCAGGAACAACCATCCTGCAAGCTGCTCGCATGATTGGAGGCGAAAGCGTTCCTCCAGCCATGTGTTATTATTCAAAACTAAAAGGTAGCGGCGGGAAATGTCGTTGTTGTTTGGTAGAAGTTTCTAAAGGAAGTGATGCAGATCCGAGACCTATGCCTAAACTTGTAGCATCTTGTGTTACAGGTTGTATGGATGGGATGGAAGTGAATAGTAAAAACTCTGAAAGAGTTACAGAAGCTAGAAAATCAGTAACTGAATTTTTATTAATCAATCACCCATTGGATTGCCCTATTTGTGATCAGGCAGGTGAATGTGATTTGCAAAATTTGAGCTTCAAACACGGTAAATCGGAAACGAGATACATTGAAGAAAAAAGAACTTTTGAACCGGAGGACATAGGACCAAACATTCAACTTCACATGAATCGTTGTATTCTATGTCAACGTTGTGTTCAGGTAGCTGATCAATTAACAGACAACCGAGTACATGGTGTTATGGATCGTGGTGACCATGCGAATATCTCAACTTGTATTTCAAAAGCTATCGACAATGAATTTTCAGGAAACATGATTGATGTTTGCCCAGTAGGTGCTTTAACTGATAAAACATTCAGATTTAAATCGAGAGTATGGTTTAACAAACCTTACAATGCGCATAGAGATTGTGATAAATGTTGTGGTAAAGTAACCGTATGGATGTTCGGAAACGAAATTCAAAGAGTTACGGGTCGTAAAGACGAATACCATGAAGTAGAAGAATTTATCTGCAATAGTTGTAGATTTGACCATAAAAAAGTGGAAGATTGGGTTATCGAAGGTCCGAGAAAATTCGAAAAAGATTCTGTTATCAACCAGAACAATTACACTCGCGATATGAAAAAAGTTGTAATTGAGACAGAAGAACAAATTTTATTAGGAAGAGCTCAAGACAGAAAAAAAATTAGTATGTCTGAAATCGATTACAATGAAAAAATTGACGGTAACTTAATTAATGATAAAGATAATGGATAGTGCTTTTATCATAGAAAAAAGCGTAGTAATCGTTGTTGTTTTTGCCATTACGATGATTATGGCAATGTATTCAACCTACGCTGAACGAAAAGTAGCTGCTTTTCTTCAAGATCGTATTGGTCCAAACCGTGCTGGAAAGTTTGGTTTATTACAACCTTTAGCAGATGGTTTAAAATTATTTTCAAAAGAAGAGTTTTTTCCAAACACGCCAAACAGATTCTTATTCATAATAGGTCCGGCTATCGCAATGACAACGGCATTAATGACAAGTGCTGTTATCCCGTGGGGTGATCGACTTCATGTCTTTGGAAGAGATGTTATTTTGCAAGCCACCGATATAGATGTTTCATTACTTTATATTTTTGGAGTAGTATCCGTAGGAGTGTATGGAATTATGATAGGTGGTTGGGCATCAAATAATAAATTCTCATTAATGGGTGCAGTTCGTGCTGCATCACAAATGGTTTCTTATGAAATCGCCATGGGATTATCAATGATAGCATTATTGATGATGACGGGAACTTTGAGCTTAAAAGAAATTTCAATGCAACAAAGCGGATTAAATTGGAATGTTTTCTATCAACCATTATCATTCCTAATTTTCTTAATCTGTGCCTTTGCTGAATTAAATAGAACACCTTTTGATTTAGCTGAGTGTGAAAGTGAACTTATTGGAGGATATCATACAGAATATTCTTCTATGAAAATGGGATTTTATTTGTTTGCTGAGTATGCTAATATGTTTATTTCTGCTGCAATATTATCAGTATTATTTTTTGGTGGATATAATTATCCAGGAATGCAATGGATGATTGATAATGCAGGAGTAAATACAGCAAATGTATTAGGTATCATAGCTTTGTTTATAAAAATATGTGGATTCATCTTTTTCATTATGTGGGTTAGATGGACTATACCACGTTTCAGATACGATCAATTAATGAACTTAGGATGGAGAATTTTAATTCCGCTTTCAATCATTAATATTATCATAACAGGAATTTGCATTTTAGCTTTTAAATAAAAGATAGTATGTCAACAGCAATACAAAGTATATCGCTTTCGGGTAAAAAGAAAGAAGTATCTAAAAAAGAAATGACTTTTTTAGAGCGTCTTTATCTGATCGCAATCATAAAAGGTTTGATTATTACGATTAAACACTTATTCAGAAAAAAAATTACGGTTCAATATCCAGAACAAGTTAGACAATTTAGTCCAGTTTATCGTGGGAGACATATGTTAAAACGCGATGAACAAGGAAGAGAAAATTGTACCGCGTGTGGTTTGTGTGCTTTATCTTGTCCAGCGGAAGCTATCACGATGAAAGCTGCTGAGCGTAAAAAAGGAGAAGAGCATCTATATCGTGAAGAGAAGTACGCAGAAATATATGAAATTAACATGTTGCGTTGTATCTTTTGCGGTTTATGTGAAGAAGCATGTCCTAAAGACGCTATTTATTTGACCATTTCTAAGGAATTGGTTCCAGCAAATTACGATAGAGAAGATTTTATTTTTGGTAAGGATAAATTAGTAATGCCTTTAGAAATGGCAATTAAAAATGCACAACTTAAAAACGCAAACTAAATGTCAACAATTGTAATTATATTTTATTTTTTAGCTGCCTTTACATTGGCAACAGCGTTTTTGACTATCTACAGCAGAAACCCTATTCATAGTGCTATTTACTTAGTGTTATGTTTTTTTTCTATTGCAGGACATTATTTGTTATTCAACGCACAATTCTTAGCCTTAGTGCACATAATCGTATATTCTGGGGCCATAATGGTATTAATGCTGTTTACAATTATGCTAATGAACTTAAACAAAGAAGACGAAGTCCATAAACCAAGAATTACAAGAATTGGTGCTCTTGTAGTATTCTTAATAATGAGCGTAGTTTTCATAACTATTTTCATTAATTCGAAAACAATTACAGGTGGTTACGATACTAGTGGAGAAGACTTTCAATCTATAAAAGTATTAGGTAAGGTTTTATTAAATGAATATTTAGTTCCATTCGAATTTATTTCGATACTACTATTAACAGCAATGATTGGAACAGTATTGTTGTCTAAAAAAGAAAAAAAGAATGAATAATATACTAAATCAAATAGGCATAGAAAATTACATTTTTTTGTCTGTACTGCTTTTTTGCATTGGAGTTTTTGGAGTTTTATATCGTAGAAATGCCATCATCGTTCTAATGTCAATTGAAATTATGCTTAACGCAGTAAACTTATTGTTTGTTGCTTTTTCTACTTATCATCAAGATGCAGAAGGTCAAATCTTTGTGTTTTTCTCGATGGCGGTAGCAGCGGCAGAAGTAGCTGTAGGGCTTGCGATATTAGTTTCTATATTTAGAAATTTAGGATCAATTGATATAGACAATTTAAAAAATTTAAAAGGATAATCTAAAACATGGAAACAAATTTAGCTTTACTATTACTTTTATCTCCATTTGTTGGATTTCTTTTCAATACATTCTTTGGGAAAAAAATTAGCAAAGGAATAGCAGGCGTTATAGGAACACTTACTGTGTTATTTTCATTTCTAATAACGATTTGCTTTTTTACTCAATTGATTCAATCTGGGAAAAATTTTGAAATTTCTCTATTTGATTGGATTTCAGTTGGTAATTTACAAATTGATTTTGGGATTGTGTTAGATCAACTATCATTGCTTTGGTTGCTTTTTGTAACAGGAATTGGTACACTTATTCACGTATATTCTATTAGTTATATGCATGAAGATGAAAATATGGCCAAGTTTTTTGCCTATTTAAATTTATTCATCTTCTTTATGATTACATTAGTCATAGGAAACAATTTGTTAGTAATGTTTATAGGTTGGGAAGGTGTAGGTTTATGTTCTTATCTTTTAATTGGATTTTGGTACAAAAATCAAGCGTATAACGATGCTGCAAAAAAAGCATTTATAATGAATCGAATTGGAGATCTAGGTTTTTTAATTGGAATATTCATTTTAGCGGCTCAATTTTCAACTTTAAATTATAGTGAAATTCAATTAGCAATAGCCTCAGGTAAAGTTAATACAACTGCGTTAGGAATCGCAGCTTTATGTTTGTTCATAGGTGCTACGGGTAAGTCTGCTCAAATGCCACTTTACACATGGCTTCCAGATGCAATGGCAGGACCAACTCCAGTTTCCGCATTAATTCACGCTGCAACGATGGTAACTGCTGGTATTTTTATGATAACTAGATTAAACTTCTTGTTTGATTTAACGCCAGAAATTCAAAACGTAATTGCGATTGTAGGAGTCATTACAGCTGTTCTGGCGGCTTCAATTGGACTTTTACAAAATGATATTAAAAAAGTGTTGGCTTACTCTACTGTATCTCAATTAGGACTTATGTTTTTAGCATTAGGTATGGGAGCTTACACGGTAGCGGTATTTCATGTTATCACTCATGCCTTTTTTAAAGCATGTCTATTCTTAGGTTCTGGATCAGTTATTCATGCACTGCATGGCGAACAAGATATGAGAAATATGGGTGGTTTAAGAAAAGTGATGCCTGTAACTTTTTGGACAATGCTAATTTCTACATTAGCAATAGCTGGAATTTTCCCTTTTGCCGGATTCTGGTCGAAGGATGAAATACTATTAGCTGCTTTTGAACATAACAAAATATTATGGTTTTTAGCTTCAGTAGCCTCAATTATGACTGCTTTTTATATGTTCCGATTAATGTACCTTACATTCTTTAGAGAATTTAGAGGAACAGAAGAACAAAGAAAGCATCTTCACGAAAGTCCAGCTTTAATTACAATGCCACTTGTTGTATTAGCACTATTAGCAACAATCGGAGGAATCATTAATTTGCCTGGAAGTTTCTGGTTAAACCATTATTTAGAACCTGTTTTAGCTACTAAACACCATGCACATTCATTAGGAACTCAAGAATTCATGTTAATGGGTGTTGCTTTAGCAGGAGCTATTATTGGAATTGTTTGGGCATATGCAAAATACTTAAAACAAGGATTTGTACCAAAAGAAGATGACGCTATTTCAGGATTTAATAAAATTATTTACAATAAATACTATATTGATGAAGTGTATACCGCATTAGTCGTAAGTCCTATTAATGCAATTTCTAATTTTAGTAGAGAAACGATCGAACCGCAACTATCTAAATTAATATTTAGTTTAGGAACAGCCGCAAATGCAATTGGATCACAAGGTAGAAAATTACAAAACGGAAACATAGGTTTGTATTTATTTATGTTTGTACTTGGTATTTGTGCCATCATTATTTATTTATTTATCGCTCAATAATTTATACAAAATGGACGTATCTATATTATTACTTTCTCTTTTAATTGGTGCTATAGTTACCTATTTTTCTGGAGATAAATTAGCTTCAAAAGTAGCTCTACTTTTCAGTTTAGTTTCCTTTATGCTTTCATTGAATATCTTATACTCATATTCAAACGGAAATGATGTGAGCTTAGTACGTGAATGGATATCATTACCTAAAATTAGTTTTGCTCTACTTGCAGATGGCTTTTCGTTAGTAATGGTTTTACTTACAACAATCTTAACTCCTTTAATTGTATTTTCTTCTTTTGGAAAATCAGTTGAAAATGCGAAAAAGTTCTATGCATTAGTTCTTTTTATGTCTTTTGCAATGACAGGAACTTTTTTAGCTGCTGATGGGTTATTGTATTATATATTTTGGGAATTAGCATTAATACCCATCTATTTTATAGCATTAGTATGGGGTAATGGTGATATTGAAGAAAGAAAGAAAGATGTATTAAAGTTTTTCATTTACACGTTAGCAGGATCATTGTTCATGCTAGTTGCCTTTGCGTATTTGTATACGAAAGCTGAAAGCTTTTTATTACAAGACCTATACAAATTAAATCTTTCTTTCCAAGAACAAACATGGATTTTCCTTGCTTTCTTTTTAGCTTATGCCATAAAAATTCCTATCATTCCTTTTCATTCTTGGCAGGCTAATGTATATCAAAAAGCACCAACAATTGGCACGATGCTTTTATCAGGTATCATGTTAAAAATGGGATTATACAGCATAATTAGATGGCAATTACCAATTGCACCTCAAGCTGCAAAAGAATACTTACCAATACTTGTTGGTTTAAGTATCGCAGGTGTCATCTATGGTTCAATTTTAGCACTTCGTCAAAAAGATTTGAAAAGATTATTGGCCTATTCATCTTTAGCGCATGTTGGATTAATAGCTGCTGGATGCTATACGTTAACTATAGATGGAATACATGGAGCTGTTCATCAAATGATAGCTCACGGATTTGTAATTGTTGGATTATTCTTTGCTGCTGAGATTATTTACAGAAGATACAACACCTATGCAATAGGCGAATTAGGAGGTATCAGATCACAAGCGCCAAAATTCACATCATTATTTCTTATTGTTGTAGTAGCTTCTGTAGGTTTACCCGGAACTTATAACTTTGTTGGAGAGTTTACAGTTTTATATAGCTTGAGTCAAATTAATATTTGGTTCGTAATACTTGGTGGTTTAACCATAATTCTAGGAGCATATTACATGCTAAAAATGTTCCAAAATGTTATGCTTGGTGAAACTAATTCGAATTCTTTTAGTGAAGTAACAATATATGAAACGATTACACTTGTACTAATTATTTCATTTTTATTATTTTTTGGACTATATCCAAAACCAATCACTGATTTAGTTCATCCGAGTTTAAATGAAATTTTTTCAACTATTAACAGTCTAAAATAAGACCAAAAAATGAATACATTATTAACCATATC
This sequence comes from Flavobacterium fragile, assembly GCF_023634865.1. Classification (GTDB taxonomy): domain Bacteria; phylum Bacteroidota; class Bacteroidia; order Flavobacteriales; family Flavobacteriaceae; genus Flavobacterium; species Flavobacterium fragile. The sequence continues at coordinate 372,949 of NZ_JAMLJN010000002.1, read as the reverse complement.
AGGTTTAGGTGTTTTTTGCCTTATCGCTGAAATCTTTAACCTAAGAAAACTATTAATTCCAGTAGCAATTATTGGGCTTTTAGCCATATTAGGATTAACTATATCTGAATTTAACATTCCGAGTTCTCACTACAACAATATGATTGTTGTAAACCGTTTTTCAGTGAGTTTTTCAAGTTTATTTATCGTTTTAACAATTTTCTTAATTGCGTTAAGTGGTGATTTTTATAAAGAACACCAATCAAAATTATCAGATTATGTAGCTATCAAAATTTTCCTTCTAGCAGGAGCAGTTGCAATGGTTTCATTCGGCAATCTTGCAATGTTTTTCATTGGAATCGAAGTTCTATCAATTTCATTATATATTCTAGCAGCAAGCAAAAGATTAGAAGTAAACAGTAATGAAGCAGGAATGAAATACTTCCTTTTAGGATCTTTTGCATCAGGAATCATATTGTTTGGAATCTGTTTAATTTATGGTGCTACTGGTTATTTCAATATCGATGAAATATTTCAACTTTCACAAGGAGCAGGTATTCCAGTTTGGTTTCCAATTGGACTTACTTTAATAATCATAGGTATGCTTTTCAAAATTGCGGCAGCTCCATTTCATTTCTGGGCACCAGATGTTTATGAAGGTGCGCCTAGCATAACTACTGCTTTAATGAGTACTTTAGCAAAAGTAGTTGCAATGGCAACCCTATATAAATTAATACAAGGTATGGTTCCTGCAATTCCTACTATATTTGAAAACATTATTGTTGTAATTTCAGTACTTACAATGTCAGTTGGGAATCTAATGGCTTTACGCCAAAACAACGTAAAAAGAATGTTAGCATTCTCTGGTATATCACACGCAGGTTTTATGCTAATGGCTTTATTAAGTCTATCTTCTGCTGCTGGAACATTGTTATATTATACAACAGCTTATGCACTTGCTGGAATCGCAGCTTTTGCAGTAATTATTTTAGTTACCAAAAATAAAGACAACGAAGACATCATAAACTTTAACGGTTTAGGAAAAACTAATCCATTGATGGCAGCGATTTTAACAGCATCATTATTATCAATGGCTGGAATTCCTATTTTTTCAGGTTTCTTTGCTAAATTTAGCTTATTTACTAATACAATCGAATCAGGTTATTTATTTGTTGTAATAGCTGGTGTAATCAATTCAATAGTTAGTATAGGCTATTATTTCAAACTAATAATTGCTATGTATACTAAAGATGCCGCTGAAACACCATCAGCAACACCTTTCGTATACTATTTTACAGCGGTAATAGCAATTATATTAAATATTGCAATAGGAGTGTTCCCAAATACAATATTAAACTTGCTAAGCGCTTAATAACACTTTTATAAAGCATCAAAATAAAGCCTTTACAAATTTGTAAAGGCTTTTCTTATTTTAATTGAATTATATCGAAAGTAAAGGATAGAGACAATCAAATGTAACTATAATAAAAGAAATACGTTAACAACAAACTAATATCAATTTTAAGTTGAAAAGTTTGGTAAAGTAAAAGAAATAAAAAAAAGTCTTTACAATGTGTAAAGACTTTTTTTGCTCCCCCTCTTGGGCTCGAACCAAGGACCCTCTGATTAACAGTCAGATGCTCTAACCAACTGAGCTAAGGAGGAATCACCTCAAAGGTTTGTGTTTTGCTAAAAAGTTGCTCCCCCTCTTGGGCTCGAACCAAGGACCCTCTGATTAACAGTCAGATGCTCTAACCAACTGAGCTAAGGAGGAAGATATTTATCTTTTTAGCGAGTGCAAATATAAACTGATTTTTTATTATCGCAAATTATTTTATTGAAAAAATTACAAAAGTTTATCGACTACTAATTGGTAAATGTCTTTTCCAAAAGTTAACGCCATTAAAGTCAACAAGATAATCATTCCAACTGTCTGAACATAACCCGCTACTTTATCTGATAATTTTCTACCTGTAATCATTTCGGCAATTGTAAATAAAGCATGTCCACCATCTAAACCAGGAATTGGCAACAAGTTCATAAAGGCTAATCCAATAGAAAATAGAGCAGTGAAATTCCATATAAATTCCCAATTCCAAGTGTCTGGCAAACGACGTGCAATTCCAATTGGACTCTGTACATGCTTATAAGCTTCCGTTTTTGGTCGTAAAATTAATTTGAATTGTTTTACATTATAAACCAGTAGAGCCCAAGACTCATTAACCGCAGCCGGAATAGCTTGTCCAAAAGATAATTTATTATTTACTTCATAATCTAATTTATCTAATGTTTTATTTAGAAAGCCTAATCTTCCTTCTTTATCAACTTTAGCTTTTAATTCAACAGTTTCAGTTCCTCTTAAAACAGACAAAGAAATACTATCATTTTTGTGCTTAGAAATTAAATCTTTAAACTCATCATAAAAAGTAAAAGCATTACCATTTAACGCTTTAATCCTATCCCCTTTTTTTAAACCTGCAACGTCCGCTGCTGATTTTGGGATTACAGAATCTACTATGGTATTTGAAAAACGTGGTCCGACAAAATCTTTACCTTCTTTGCTGATGATTTCACCTTTCATTTCGTCGGTTAAAATCACATCTACTTTTTGGCCATTACGCTCCACTTCCACTTTATCACCTAATAGAACATCTAATGTCATTCGGTTGAAACTAGGTTGAAATTGTCCATCAACAGCTAAAATCTTATCTCCATTTCTAAAACCAGCTTTTTGACCAACTTCTCCAAATGCTAAACCATTTTCTTGAATTTTTTCTGTAGCAATAAATTTTTGACCCACAGTGGCATACATGATAGTAAAAATTAACCATGCCAGAATTACATTTACAATAATTCCACCTAACATAATAATCAAACGTTGCCAAGCAGGTTTTGATCGAAATTCCCACGGCTGTGGTTCCTGATTCATCTGCTCAGTATCCATGCTCTCATCAATCATCCCAGAAAGTTTTACATAACCTCCCAATGGCAACCATCCTATTCCCCATTCGGTTTCACCAATTTTCTTTTTAATTAAAGAGAAACCAGCATCCATAAACAAATAGAATTTTTCTACTCGTACTTTGAACATTCTTGCGGTAATGTAATGACCAAATTCGTGAAGGATTACTAAAACAGATAATATGAATAATATTTGTGCTACTTGAATCATTTTTATGCATTTATTTAAACGACAAAAGTAAGGTTTTCACCTTACTTTTCATCATTATTTTATTTTAGAACTATTTTTTTATAAAATTTTTATGAATTGCACCTTCTGAAGTGGTGATTTTCATCACATGCATTCCCGAACTCAAATTATCGATTCTAAAATCTGCCACTTGATGCGTTGCTAACAATTGGCCTAACGTATTATAGATTTCAACTTTTTCCAATTTTGTAATTGTTGGCATAATAATATGTAATTCATCATTGGTAGGATTTGGGTAAATCGAAATCGCTTCTTCTAATTCAAAACTATCATTTGAAAGTGTTGTTGTACTATTTCTTGAAATGATGTGCTTATTCGGGTCGAAAATTACTCCCGTCACTAAAAACGGAACTGAAACTGTAAATTGTTGTCCGTTAAACGTATTATTAACTACTACATCATGAGTTGCTCCTCCAGCCCCTGTTAGCCTAATTTCCAAAGGCATTTCGAAGTAGGAAACACTTGGATGAGATTGAGTTTGATTAATTATAATTCGGGCTTGTCCAGAACCTAATGTTTGTACATTAACAGTATAAATTGGATAGCCTTGCATATATACCCAATCATTAAAAAACTCATCTAAACTACTTCCGTGAACCAATTCTAAATGCCCTTTTAGATCATTTGTTTGTGCATAGGCATAGGCTAAGTTCGTATCATTTAAATAATTTCGTAAAGCTATAAAAAAATTAGCATCTCCCATAACCCAACGCAACATGTGAGTCACCATTGATCCTTTATTGTAAGACAAACGACTGCTAAAAATTCTATTCACATCTAATGCCTCAGAATCTGTTAAATACAATGCACCTCCTGTTTGAGAAGTTATGTTTGTAATCTTGTTATTTTTCCAAATTATGAAATCATTTTGTCCATCTAATTCTTCCACTACAATTCCTGCAGCATACTCTGTTAACCCTTCGTTTAACCAAATATCTTTCCAAGAACCACAAGTTACTTTATTTCCAAACCATTGATGACCTAATTCATGAGCGATTAAACTTCTACTCCAACTATTCATTGAAGAGATAGTTGCATGCTCCATTCCGCCTGGCCAACCAAATTGAACATGACCATATTGTTCATTTCGATAAGGATAAGATCCGAATTTCTGCTCAAATACATTCATAATCGGCACCGTTACATCAATAGCGCTTCGAGTGGCAGTTGTATTACTTTCCGGATACAAGTAATTATTTACTGGAAAAAAAGGACTTGCAACCGTTCCTAAACCCGCTTGAATGTTATACGTAACATAATTTGTAACATTTAGCGAAATTAAATAGGCTGGAATCGGATAATTGTGTCGATAATGACGGGTTGTGTTTCCTCCAGAAGTAACAGAACTTTGTAATAATCCGTTGGAAACGCCAATGTAAGCATCAGGACAAGTGATGTAAATATCAAAACTATTGATTTTGTCATTCAAATCTTGTTTGCAAGGCCACCAATCTCGAGCGCCAAAAGGTTCGGATAGCGTATAAATAATTGGAGTTCCGTTATGTGTACTTCTTGTAAAAGCGCCTTCTGCTTGAGGGGGAGAACCTGCGTAAATAATTTCAATAGTAGCGCTATTTCCGCTTGTTAAAGTCGATGGTAAATTAATATTTAATTCATAATTACTTTGATTAAAAGTAAGATTAGTGCTATTCATTGTTACCGAACTCACCACTAAAGCAGTTGCCATATCAAAAGTCACAACATTTAGATTTGCCAAAGCGGTAAAGGTAGTTTTTACATTGCCAATTATGTATGGCACTGTGTTGTTAGGATCTACTGTAAAACGTAATTCATGATAAGTAATATCATAATTTGCCGTATTGGGATTAACTCTAAAATTTTGTATGGAAGAAGCTGATTTCATTTCGGCTTCCACCATGTTTTCAAAATCAGCAATGTTATTTTGAGCAACACCTTCACAGACAAATGCTAATAATTGAAATAGTAAAATAATTTTCTTCATAAATGCTTTTCCCTTAAACAAAAAACTTCTTGATTTCCTCCCAAAAGTATTAAAAAAATAACTGAATATGACATCTGATTAAAATTGAGAAATGGAATGGTAAAATTTTCATTATCAAATCAGTTACACAAGAATTTACTTAATTCTTAAAAAAGCCTGCACGATTATATTTTTTTAACATTATCTAAATTCAATTCCTTAAATTTGCAACTTTAAAATCCTATATATTATGTTACAGATAGCGTACATTAGAGAAAACAAAGACGAAGTAGTAAAACGATTAGCTAAGAAAAACTTAGATGCTAAAAGTGCCATTGAAGAAGTAATTGCATTGGACGAGAAAAGAAGAGCAACTCAAGTAGAATTAGACACCATCAAAGCTGAGTCGAATAAGCTATCCAAAGACATTGGGGATTTAATGAAAAGTGGCGAAAAAGCAAAAGCCGAAATCCTAAAAGAAAAATCGGTTCAACTTCGTGAAAAAGACAAAGAATTGACCGAAGTTTTAAACACATATGCCGCTAAATTACAAGAAGAATTATACAAATTACCTAATTTACCAGCAGATATCGTTCCAGAAGGGAAAACGCCTGAAGAAAACTTAAACGTGTTTCAAGAAGGCGATATTCCTAAATTACACGAAGGCGCTTTACCTCACTGGGAATTAGCAAAAAAATACGATTTAATTGATTTCGAACTAGGCGTTAAAATCACAGGAGCAGGTTTCCCAGTTTACAAAGGAAAAGGTGCCAAACTACAACGTGCTTTAATCACCTATTTCTTAGATAAAAATACGGATGCTGGTTATCAAGAATACCAAGTGCCACATTTAGTTAACGAAGCTTCAGGTTTTGGAACAGGACAATTACCGGATAAAGAAGGACAAATGTACCATGTAGGTGTTGATGATTTATATTTAATTCCAACAGCTGAAGTTCCAGTAACCAATATCTTTAGAGATGTATTATTAAATGAAAATGATTTACCAATTCTTTGCACCGGTTACACGCCTTGTTTCCGTCGTGAAGCAGGTTCGTATGGTGCTCATGTTCGTGGATTAAATCGTTTACATCAATTTGACAAAGTAGAAATCGTTCGTATTGAACATCCAGACAAATCGTATGAAGCATTAGATGGAATGGTAGAACACGTAAAAGGAATTTTACAAGAATTAAAATTACCATACAGAATTCTAAGATTATGTGGTGGCGACATGAGTTTTGCTTCTGCTTTAACCTATGATTTTGAAGTATATTCAACAGCACAAGAGCGTTGGTTAGAAATTAGTTCGGTTTCTAATTTTGAAACCTTCCAAGCAAATCGTTTAAAATTACGTTTCAAAGACAAAGAAGGTAAAAACCAATTGGCACACACGTTAAACGGAAGTTCATTAGCGTTACCAAGGGTATTAGCAGGAATTTTAGAGAACTATCAAACACCTGAAGGCATAGTAGTTCCTGAAGTTTTAAGAAAATATACAGGATTTGACATTATCAACTAAACGTTAATCTTTATAAAATAATGTACTAATTTGACGCTAAAAAGTGTTACTTTAGTACATTATTTGTTTTATTTATGTTACAAAAATTAGCTTTTTTGATCTTGTTTTTGTCCTCGTTTTGGGTTTCGGCACAGAACGAGCAATTAGCTATGGACTATTTTGAAAAAGGCGAATTTCAAAAAGCACTGACATTATTTGAAGAAATTTCAACCAAGCAACCTTCCAATTATTTCTTCTTTCAAAAAGTTGTGGAGTGTTACCAACAATTACAACAATACGATAAAGCAGAAAACGCGATTACAAAAAGAAAAGACAAATACAACCAACCTCTGTTGTACATTGAATTAGGTTACAATTACCAACTTCAAAAAAATACGGATAAAGCAGAGAAAAATTACGAATTAGCCATCCAAGAAATTGAAAAGGAACCCAATTATGCCTACCAAATTGCTAATTCATTCGAAAAAAAAGTATTGTTACCTTGGGCATTAAAAACCTATGAAACCGCACAAAAGAAAAACCCTAATCTAAATTTCGATTACCAAATCGCGATGATTCAAGGGCAATTGGGTAATTTAGAAGTCATGCTGAATAAACTTTTAGATTATGGTTTCAATACGCCTGATGGAACTCCAATGGTACAAAATCAATTGACCCGCTTTTTAATGGATGATACCGATGGTTCTTTTGCAGCCACTATTCGAAAAAACTTATTGCTTAGAACGCAAAAGTCGCAAGACACATATTGGAACCAATTTTTGAGTTGGTTTTTTGTACAACAAAAAGAATACGGAAAAGCGTTTGTTCAGGAAAAAGCAGTTTTTAAAAGAAATCCCAACAGTTTTTACAACATAGTCACTTTAGGAAGTATGGCAATGGAAGAAAAACAATTTGAAGATGCCAAACTTATTTTAGAATTTGTTTTAGAAAATACGCAAGATTTGGAATTACAAATGAAAGCACATCATTTTCTAATTTCCATGGAAATGGAATCAGCAATTTCAAAAGATTATCCTGCAATTGATTTAAAACTTCAAGAGTTATTGAAAAAATATGGTATTAGTCCGTATTCGATAGACTTACAAATTCTTTCCGCTCATTTTAAAGCTTTTTATCTGAATCAATCGAAATTAGGAATTGAGTTGTTGCAGAACACCTTGAAACTTCCATTAAATGTGAGAGAACAATCAAAAGTGAAGATGGAATTGGCCGACATTATGGTGTATGATGAAAAATTCAATCAAGCCATTTTGTATTATGCACAAGTGGAAGACAATTTGAAAAATGATGTTTTAGCGCACGAAGCTAGTCTAAAATTAGCCAAAGCCAACTTCTACAAAAAAGATTTCGATTGGACCTTGCAACAAGTAAAAGTATTGAAACAATCCCCAAGTTTGTTAATTGCAAATGATGCGATTGAAATGTTTTTGCTTATTCAAGACAATTCGGCCGAAGACAGTTTACGAGTAGCACTTCAAGCCTATTCAACAGCGGATTTAAAATTGTATCAGAATAAAAAAGAAGAAGCGCTGCAACTCTTTCTAACCATTTTACAAAAACATAAAGGCGAAAGCATCGAAGAAGGAACCTTGTTCAAAGTTGGAAAAATTTATGAAGAAAAAGCAGATTACAACAAAGCCTTAACGTATTATCAAAATATTTTAGATAACCATAAGGACGGGATTTATAAGGATGAAGCTTTATTCTTTTCGGCAGAGATTTATAGAAAACATCTTTTAGAAAACGAAAAAGCTAAAGCATTATACGAAAAAGTGGTGTTAGAACATCCCGATAGTTTGTATTATACTGAAAGCAGAAAGCAATACAGAACGTTGCGAGGAGATTCGACGATTTAGGATTTAACTACAAAGACACAAAGAAAGCACAAGGGACACCAAGATTTTTTTAATTATTCCAATTTCTTAAATCCGTGTTCTAAAATTGATTTTTGAAATTGTACTTGAAATTGAAATTTATTAAAAATGATTATATACAACGTAACCATAAACGTAGACGAAAGCATTCATTCCGCTTGGTTAAAGTGGATGCAGCACAAACATATTAACGATGTTTTAGCGACTGGTTTATTTACCAATGCTAAAATGGTTCGAGTTTTAGTAGAAGAAGAAATGGGAGGCACCACTTATGCCGTTCAATATTTTACAGATTCTAGAGCGAAATTAGAAGACTATTACCAAAATCACGCGCCAAGATTACGCCAAGAAGGTTTAGAACTTTTTGCGGATAAAATGTTAGCTTTTAGAACGGAATTAGAGGTGATGGAAGAATTCTACGGAGAAACGAATTAAAATGGAAAAAGTAACCGCAAAAAAACACTTAGGACAACATTTCCTAAAAGATGAAAGCATCGCAAAGGATATTGCAGACACACTTTCGCTAGAAGGCTATTCTAAAATTTTGGAAATTGGTCCAGGAATGGGTGTTTTAACCAAATATTTATTAGACAAGCCAACCGAAACCTATGTAATTGAAATCGATAAAGAATCGGTGGAATATTTGGGCGTTCATTATCCTAAATTAGAAAATCATATCATTTCGAAAGACTTTTTAAAATACAATTTAAACGAAGTTTTCAATGGCGAACCTTTTGCTATAATTGGGAATTTCCCCTACAATATTTCGACTCAAATTGTATTCAAAACCTTAGAAATGCGTGATCAAATTCCAGAATTTGCTGGAATGTTTCAAAAAGAAGTTGCCGAAAGAATTTGCGAGAAAAAGGGAAGCAAAACCTATGGAATTTTATCGGTTTTAGCCCAAGCTTTTTATGAAGCAGAATATTTGTTTACCGTTCCACCAAGTGTTTTTAACCCACCGCCAAAAGTAGATTCTGGTGTATTACGATTGAGAAGAAAAGCAGATTATTCACTACCATGTGATGAAAAATTATTCTTTAATGTGGTAAAAACTGCTTTTAACCAAAGAAGGAAAACACTACGAAATAGCTTAAAATCGTTTAATTTCACTGATAATTTAAAAGAAGATAGTATCTTTGACCTACGTCCGGAGCAACTTTCGGTAGAACAATTTATTGAAATCACCCAAAAAATAGCAGCCGATGGAGTTTAAAATCAGCAGAGAATTTCTATCTGAAATAGAACAACTTATAAGTGAAAACAAATCACAAGAATTACTTTTACTTCTTGAAGATATTCACTTTGCTGATATTGCCGAAATCATGGAAGAACTCGATGATTATGGCGCTGCTTACATTTTTAACACCTTAGATTCTGAAAAAACAGCAGAAATTCTTCTAGAATTAGACGAAGAACTTCGTGAAAAAATCTTACGTAATTTATCTCCAAAAGAAATTGCAGAAGAAATTGACGAATTAAGTACCGATGACGCTGCCGACATTATTGCCGAATTACCGCAATACAAAAAAGAGCAGGTAATCTCAGAATTAGAAGACGTTGAACACGCCAAAGACATTGTCGACTTATTACGCTATGACGAAGATACCGCTGGCGGTTTGATGGGAAAAGAGCTGGTAAAAGTTAACGAAAATTGGAACGTTTTAACTTGTGTTAAAGAAATGCGTTCGCAAGCGGAAAACGTTACTCGAGTACATTCAATTTATGTGGTGGATGATGAAGAGCGATTAAAAGGACGTTTATCTTTAAAAGATTTATTAACTACCTCGACCAAAACCCCTATTAGCGAAGTGTACATCCGAAAGGTAGATTACGTAAAAGTAGATACAAAAGATGTTGAAGTTGCGCGAATTATGCAAAAGTACGACTTGGAAGCCATTCCGGTTGTAGATGAATTAGGCCGACTAGTAGGTAGAATTACTATTGACGACATCGTAGACGTAATCAAGGAAGAAGCCGACAAAGATTACCAGTTAGCAGCCGGTATTTCGCAAGACGTAGAAGCAGACGATAGCATTTTGCAATTAACTAAAGCGCGTTTACCATGGTTGGTTTTAGCCTTACTAGGAGGTTTTATATCGGTACATGTTTTGGGAATATTTGAACCCATAATGGCGGTTCACCCTGAGTTATTTTTCTTCACTCCATTGATTGCGGCAATGGCTGGAAATGTGGGAGTGCAATCTTCTGCGATTATAGTACAAGGTTTGGCAAATAATACGATTATCGGACCAATAATTGAACGATTATTAAAAGAATTATCCTTAAGTTTATTAAACGGATTAATTTTGGCTGCCATACTTCTTTTAGGAAGTTGCTTTTTACTAGGTTATGAAATTCATGTGGGCTATACCGTTGCTATTGCACTACTTTCTGTAATTATTATGGCTTCGTTAATTGGTACTTTTATTCCAATTATTTTAAATAAATATGGCATTGACCCAGCATTAGCAACAGGTCCTTTCATCACGACTAGTAACGACATCTTAGGAATTTTGACCTATTTTACGATAGCTAAGATTGTTTTGGGGATTTAGTATAATCACATTCTTCTGGAATCGTAAAAACTTTATTTATCTGAACTACTTTTACTAAAGTTTGTTTGAAAGTTATAGTACCTACGGTATCAACATAATATTTCATCTTTAGTAAACCATTAGGTAATTTAGAAGTTTCAACCCACTTATTATACTCGGTAGCGCGATACAAAAAAGGTTTAAAATTTTCGCTATTTCTATCGATAATATAGTGTATGGTTTTAATCTGCTTTCTTTTTTGATATTCTAAACTTTTATTACTTTTAATGGAATAATGAAAATACGTTGTATCATTAATTGTCGTATCTTGATGTTTAATAATATCATACTCTTTAGTCTTGTACTTAAACTTGTTTGAAAATCTATATACCGAATTACATTCATTTGAAAAAATCTCTGCTTTGTAAAACCTTTCTTTACTAACATTTGAGTTGATAATCAAGCCTTCGAAATCAATTAATTTCAATGAAGCATTTATCGAATCTTTATCAAAAGAAACAAAGGTGTGATAACTATTATCTTTTGAATTTGTTAAAACTACATTCGATTTAGTTTCTTTATCAGCAGAAATAGGATTGTCAAAAATTAATGCACAATCAAAGTGATATTTTTTTTGTGAAAAACCTAAACTTCCAACAAAACAAAATAACAATAGAAAAAAGTATCTCATAATCCTATATTTTCTTACAATTCTACAATTTTTTTTATTACTTCCCAACCTTTTTACTTATATTTAACTCTCCATTATAAACATTAAAGTTTACAGAAATGAAAAAAACATTAGCATTCGCTTTATTATGTTTTTCAGCAATCGTATTTGCTCAAAAACCTATTTTTACCTCCGCTAAAATTAAAAGCGCAACAGTTTACAGCAATTCGGCTGAATTATTACAATCGGCTTCTGTTACACTTCCTATGGGAACTAGCGAAATTGTTATTAAAAACGTTGCTGATTATATCAACGAAAATACAGTTCAAATTGGAGCACCTGCTAATGTTACCATATTATCAGTTCAATTTACTCGGAATTTTATTTCAGAATATGAAATTGACGAAAGCAATCCGATGATTAAAAAAGTGCGAGATAGCATTGTACTTATCGAAAAAGAAATGGGAAAAATTGCGAATGAAAAAGTGTCGTACTCCAAAACCATGGAACTATTAGATAAAAATCAAAATGTGGCGGGAGAAAATTCAGGTTTAAATGTCGCCGAATTAATCAAACTAGTAGATTATTACCGAGCAAAAAGAAATGAATTAAGCAATTCGGTTGATGTGCTAATCGAAAAGGAAAAAAAATTAAAAGACATACTTTCAAAACTGAATTCAAAACTAGAATTGAATACTCAAAAACAAGAGAAAACCTCACAAGGAAAATTAGTTTTACAAGTAATGACTGATGTTGCAAGTTCTGTAAATTTAGACATCAATTACCTAACAAACAACGCTTCTTGGTCACCCTTTTATGATTTGCGTGCCGATAACATTAATTCGCCAATCAATCTAATATACAAAGCCAAAGTAGTGCAAAATACCGGAATTGATTGGAAAAAAGTAAAATTAACACTTTCAAGCGGTAATCCAAATCAAAACAATACAGCGCCAATTTTACAGGCTTGGTTTCTACGATTTGGTTATCCAAGAACTTACGGATTTGATGATGGTGAAGTGCAATTAAATGAAGTTGTAGTTACTGGTTATAAAGCAAGTAAAAAAAATAAAGCAGAAACATCTATTTCAAATTACACAACCATAAATGAAAATCAATTAAACGTTTCTTTCGATATCGACATCCCATATGACATTTTATCGAATGGGAAAGCACATAGTGTAGCGCTGAAAGATTTGAAACTACCTGCCACATATAAATATTACGCCGTTCCAAAAGTAGAAAAAGAAGCCTTTTTATTAGCTGAAATTAATGATTATTCTAAATTCAACCTATTGCCTGGTGAAGCGAATATTATTTTTGAAGGTATGTACGTAGGCAAAACCATGATTAACCCAAATCAAACTTCGGATACTTTGAATTTGAGTATGGGAAGAGACAAAAAAATTGCCATCAAACGTGAAAAAATAGCAGATAAATCGGGAACTAAATTCTTATCAAGTTATAAAGAACAAACGTTTACATACGATATTACGGTGAAAAACAACAAAAAAGAAGCAATTGAAATGGTATTGAAAGATCAATATCCAATCAGCACTGATAAAGAAATCAGCATCGAATTATTAGATAACGGAAAAGCCAAAGTAAACACAGAAACTGGAATTTTAACTTGGGATGTAAAACTTGGTACTGGAGAAACCAAAAAATTCAGAATAAGTTATAAAATCAAATATCCGAAAGATAAAATCATAGATAACCTGTAAAATAGTCTCAGTTGACAGTCTCAGTTTTCAGTAATATACTGCTAACTGAGACCGAAAACTGTATACTATTAAGGTGCTGGATTTGGAATTAATTCCTGAATTTTCTCTATTTCAGCTACAATTTCATTTGATAAAATTGTATCAAAAGCAGCAATATTTTCCTGTAATTGTTCCATTGTAGTTGCACCAATAATTGTTGAAGTCACAAATTTTTGACGATGTACAAAAGCAATTGCCATTTGGGTTAATGTTAATCCGTTCGCTTCCGCTAATTCTTTGTATAATTTGGTAGCTCTGAAACAATTTTCATTGGTATAGCGAACGAAATTTGGAAACAATTTCATACGCGAATTCTCTGGATAGCCATTCAAATATTTTCCAGACAAAAATCCGAAACCTAATGGCGAATAGGCTAATAATCCAACATTTTCACGCATTCCAATTTCTGACAAACCTACTTCATACAAACGATTTAACAACGAAAACGGATTTTGTATTGTGGTAATTCTTGGTAAACCATGCTTTTCACTTTCCATTAGAAAACGCATCACACCCCACGGATTTTCATTAGAAACACCAATATGTTTGATTTTCCCTTCTTTGATTAATCCTTCGTAAACCGTTAAAACATCAAAAATATTGTCTTGCCATTTGGGATCAAGTTCCTGAACACCGCGTTTTTGAAACATGTTCATCACACGCTCTGGCCAATGCATTTGATATAAATCGATGTAATCGGTTTGAAGGTTTTTTAAACTCAATTCTACCGCTTCGTGGATACTTTTCTTAGAAAAATCCAAGGGTTGACGAATGTATTCCATGCCGCGATTAGGTCCAGCAATTTTAGTTGCTAAAACTAATTTCTCACGTTCCGATGGGCCAATTTTTTTAATCCAAGTTCCGATATAACGCTCTGTACTTCCAAAGATTTGAGCATTGCCACCGATGGGATACATTTCAGCCGTATCAATAAAATTAATTCCTTTTTCAAGAGCGTAATCCAATTGCGAATGCGATTCACTTTCGGTATTTTGATTCCCAAAAGTCATGGTTCCTAAACAGATTTTACTGACTTTTAGTTCGGTATTAGGTAGTGTTGTATAGTTCATTTCGGAAAATAAATATTTAAAGTTCAAAGTTACAAAGTTTACACCAAAGAAAAAGGCTTGAGTTTAAATCTCAAGCCTTTTTATCAATCTTTTATGAAATGTTATAGTTCATTTAACATTTTAGAAATCTCATCTAACTTAGGTGTTAAGATGATTTCGATTCTTCTGTTTTTTGCTTTACCTTCTGCCGTTTCATTACTCATTAATGGTGCATATTCACCACGACCTGCAGCTGTTAAGTTTTCTTTTTTTACTTTAGCATTGGCTGATAAAATATTTACGATAGCTGTAGCTCGTTTTGTAGATAAATCCCAGTTGTTCTCTACACCGCCGCCGATTGTTCCCGTAATTTTATCGTTATCGGTATGACCTTCAATTAAAACTGAAATCTCAGGATTGTCACCTAAAACTTTACCCACTAAATCCACCGCTTTTTTACCTTCTGCACCAACAGTCCAACTTCCCGATTCGAAAAGTAATTTGTTTTCCATAGAAACATATACTTTTCCGTCTCTTTCCGTTACAGTCAAACCTTTACCTTCAAATGCTTTTAACGATTTAGATAACGTTTCTTTTAATTTTTTCATCGCAGCATCTTTATCAGCCATCATTTTTTCTAACTCAGCTAATCGGGCAGAAGACGCTTCTAAATCTTTTTTCAGTTTATTTAAGCGCTCTTGTTCAGCAGATAATGCTTTTTGTTTAGCTTCTAACTCCGCTAACAATTGTCTGTTTTTATTAATGTTCGCTTCTAAAGCATCGTTACTATCTTTTTCAAGTGCTGCATAAGACGCTTTTAAATTGTCCAAATTCTTTTTGGTAGCAGCATATTCAGAAGCTAATTTATCGCGTTCTGCTTTTACTTTGTCTAATTCTGTTTGCAATCTATTTTTATCTGCTTCTAACTGATTTTTATCGGTTTTTAAAGCAGTATTTTCATCCGATAGGGTGTTGTGTTCCTTTTTTAAATCAGCATATTTGTTTTCTAAATCTTGGTAGATTTTTTTAGAAACGCACGATGTAGTTAAACTTAAAACTACACAAGCAAGGGCAATTTTTCTAATCATTATTTTTCTATTTTTGATTAATTGATTCTTATTTAATTTCAACTAAAACTGGGCAATGGTCAGAGTGCTTGACTTCTGGCAAAATTAAGGCTCTTTGAATTTTATCTTTCAAAGGTTCTGCCGCCAAACAATAATCGATTCTCCAACCTTTGTTATTATTTCGAGCATTTGCTCTGTAACTCCACCAACTGTAATTGTGTGGTTCTTTGTTTAAATGGCGAAAGGTATCGATAAAACCACTTTTCATAAACCCATCTAACCAAGCACGTTCTTCGGGTAAAAAACCAGAAATTTTTGCGTTTCGGATAGGATCATGAATATCAATGGCTTCATGACAAATATTATAATCGCCGCAAATTACCAAGTTGGGAACTTCTTTTTTCAACTCGTTTACATAGTTTTGAAAATCGTCCATATATTGGAATTTATGGTCTAATCTATCAATATTTGTGCCAGATGGAAGATACAAACTCATTACCGACAAGTCATCGAAATCCAATCGCAAATTTCTTCCTTCAGCATCCATGTAACCAATTCCTGTTCCATAAACGACATTCTTAGGTTCGATTTTGGATAAAACGGCTACACCACTATAGCCCTTTTTTTCTGCTGGAAAATAATATTGGTAGGGATAACCTGCAGCTTCAATTTCAAATTTTGGGATTTGATCTTCTGTAGCTTTAATTTCTTGAAGACAAATAACATCGGGATCTGCTTGTTGCAACCATTCTAAGAAACCTTTTGTAATGGCAGCTCGAATTCCGTTAACATTGTAAGATATAATTTTCATTTATTCTCGTAGCTTTTGACCAAATGTACTAAAAAGGTTTTTAATAATAAAGTCAAGGATTCACAGAATCCGTAACTCATTAAATATCAGACATAAAAAAATATATAACTTTAGCTTTTTATATTAAGCATCGAAACGATTATTAATTAAACATAATTATTATCTTTGTTTCTTGCTCAATAAACAAAATAATTGATGGGGTTAGTTACTGCTAAAGAAGTTGCAAAAGCAATAAATGCTGATAAATATGGGGTTTTCGGTACTTTTTCGGGCTGGTTGCTTATGAAAGTGCTCAAGATTTCTACATTAAATAAAATTTATGATAGAAATAAACATTTGAGCGATTTGGAATTTTTAAATGCCATTTTAGACGAATTCCAAATCAAATTTGAAATCCCTGAAGAAGATTTAAAACGTCTACCCAAAGAAGGACCTTACATTACCATTTCCAATCATCCACTTGGTGGTATTGATGGTATTTTATTATTGAAATTAATGTTAGAAAGAGAACCTAATTTCAAAATTATCGCCAATTTTTTACTGCACCGAATCGAACCGATGAAGCCGTACATCATGCCGGTTAATCCGTTTGAAAATCATAAAGATGCCAAATCAAGCGTAGTTGGAATCAAAGAAACATTACGCCATTTAAGCGATGGAAAGCCTTTAGGAATGTTTCCTGCAGGAGAAGTTTCAACTTATAAAGATGGTAAATTAGTAGTCGATAAACCTTGGGAAGAAGGCGCTATCAAAGTGATTAGAAAAGCACAAGTTCCTGTGGTTCCGATTTATTTTCATGCTAAGAACAGTAAATTATTTTACTTCTTATCTAAAATTGATGACACACTAAGAACCGCTAAATTACCAAGCGAATTACTTACTCAAAAAGATAGAATAATTAAAGTTCGCATTGGAAAACCTATTTCGGTAAACGAACAAAATGAATACCAAGATATTGAAAGTTATGGCGATTTTTTACGCAAGAAAACCTACATGCTTTCAAACGCTTTTGAAGATGAAAGCAAAATTAATTTACCAAAATTAAGTATTCCAAAACCTCCTAAACAAATTGCAAAGCCAGCAAATCATGACCAAATTTTGGAGGAAATGGCTTGTTTAAAAAAAGGAGATTATCGCCTATTACAAAGTAAAAATTATGAAGTTTATTTTGTAACGGCTGATAAAATTCCAAATATCTTACACGAAATTGGACGTTTGCGAGAAATTACATTTAGAGAAGTTGGTGAAGGGACGAACGAATCGTTAGATCTTGACAATTACGATAAATATTATCACCATATGTTTTTATGGGATGATGAGGCACAATGTATTGCTGGTGCATATCGAATGGGATTAGGTTCTCGCATTTATTCACAATACGGAATTGACGGATTTTATTTGCATGAATTGTTCCGTTTTGAACCAGAATTATACGATATGATGAGTAAATCTATCGAAATGGGTAGAGCATTCATCATTAAAGAATACCAACAAAAACCAATGCCTTTGTTCCTATTATGGAAGGGAATTGTACACACAACTTTACACTATCCAGAACATAAATATTTAATTGGTGGCGTAAGTATTAGTAATCAATTCTCGGATTTTTCAAAATCGTTGATGATTGAATTTATGAAGTCGCATTATTACGACCCGTACATTGCGCAATATGTTCACCCGAAAAAAGAATACAAAGTAAAACTGAAAGACGCCGACAAAGATTTCGTTTTCAACGAAACCGAAGCCGATTTGAATAAGTTTGACAAAATAATTGATGAAGTAGAACCAGGAAATTTACGTTTGCCAGTTTTAATTAAAAAATACATCAAACAAAACGCAAGAGTAGTGGCTTTTAATGTGGACCCATTATTCAACAATTCAGTTGATGGCTTAATGTACATTAAAATTGCAGATTTACCCGAAAGTACCGTGAAACCCGTTATGGAAGAATTTCAAGCGGAATTGGAAAGAAAAGAGAAAGGCTAATCAATTGATTAGCCTTTTGTTTTTATATAAATCTTACAAATCTTTTCCACAATAGTCTGAGCTAATTTCTGATGACTTTCAAAAGTCCAACCTGCTATATGTGGTGTTAATAATACGTTTTCTGCTTCTAAAAGATATTCGAAAGCGGCTGGTTTTTCACCTTCAAACAACGTTTCAAAAGATAGTTTTTCGTATTCCAAAACATCTAAACCTGCACCTAAAATTTTACCTGATTTCAAGGCTTCCACCAAATCAGCCGTTACAACCGAATTTCCTCTTGCGGTATTAATCAACCAAAATGGTTTTTTAAATTGATTAATAAAATCAGCCTTTATCATCTTATCAGTTTCAGGCGTCCAAGGTGTGTGTAAACTTAAAACATCAGCTCTTTCTTGAAGTTCAGATAATGAAACTTGAGTGGCATTAGCATCTCCCATGTTAGGTAAAATATCATGGCACAAAACGGTTACATCAAATCCGCGTAATTTTTTTGCGAATGATTTTCCCATGTTACCATAACCGATAATTCCGATGATTTTGCCTTCTAATTCGTGACCGCGATTGGCTTCACGTTTCCATTGACCTGATTTTACTTCGTTATTGGCTTTGTTCAAGTTATTAAAAAGTGACAACAACATTCCGATAGCGTGTTCGCCAACGGCATTTGCATTTCCCTCTGGAGCAGCGATTAAATGAATTCCTTTCGCTGTAGCGTAATCACAATCGATACTTTCTAAACCTGCGCCAACACGAGCGATGAATTGCAAATTAGTGGCTTTATCTAAAAAGGTTTTATCAATTTTAAAACGACTACGAATGACAATACCATGATAGTTTTCAATTTTAGCTTCTACTTCTTGTTTGGAGGAAGTAAAATCAGCTTCATTTTGAAAACCAGCTTGTTGTAATTGTTCCCAAAGTAAGGGATGATTGCTATCGATGTGAAGTATTTTGATGTTGTTTACATTCATATTTGTTACAAATATCTAAAAAAAATGAGGTCAACAAGACCCCATACTTTTTTAATTTAACCAAGATTCTGGATTTAATGTTGTAGTATTTTGTAATACTAAAAACTTAATCACGGCATTTCCTGAAGAATCGGTGTGAATTTTACCAATATTTTGCTTGATGCTAACTTTTTGTCCTTTTGAAACACTAACGGATGATAAATTCAAATATACCGTAATAAAATCCCCGTGCTGAATATATACTGCTTTATTGTTTGCCGAAATCACTTGAACTTGTAAAACATCTCCACCAAAAACAGCTCTTGCAGAAGCGCCTGGTTTGGTTGTAATTTCAACCCCACTGTTGTGTATAACCAAATTTTTATGAACAGGGTGTGGTTGATCTCCGTATTTTAATGAAATATACCCATCTGCAACTGGCCAAGGCAATTTACCTCGGTTAGCTTTAAAATTATCTGAAACCACTTTCCCTTCCGTTGTTAAAACAAATTTTGAAGCGGCTGTTGTTCCAGCTTTTGGCGCAGTTTTTCCAGTTTTTTCTGCGTTTCGTTTGTTTGCGGCTGCGATTTCTGCTGCAATTAATTTTTTAATTTTTGCATCGATAGCCTTAGCTTCTTTTTGTTTTTTATTTATTTCAGCAGTTAATTTCTTTTTATCTTTCTGAATTAAGGAGACTAAACGCTCTTGTTCCTTTTTCTCTTTTTCTAATTCTTGCTTTTCTTTTTCGGTTTGTTGCAGAACCACTTCTTTTTCTTTCTTACTTTCAGATAATCTTTTCTCGGATTCTGCTAATTTTTGCTGCTTTTCTTTAATTTCCTCTCCTTGCATTTTTCTGAAGTCAGCATATTGCTTCATGTACTGAATTCTTTTGTACGCTTGCAAAAAATTTTCTGAAGAAAGTATGAACATAATTCTACTTTGCTCATTTCTACTTTTGTATGATTTTACAATCATCTTTTCGTAATCTTCTTTTAGGACTTTCAATTCTCTATTTAACTTATTCATTTCTAATTGAGTTAAATAGATTTCATCCGTTAAAATGCGTGTTTGTTTTGCTGTTGTATTCAGTAACTTTTCACGCAATTGAATCAATTTTTTTTGTTGATTAATTTGTCCTAAAACTGATTTTTCTTTCTTTTTCTCAGCTTCCAAACGCAATCTGTTTTCGGAAATTTCTTTTAGAATTTGGGCTTTGCGTTCCTCTAGTTTTTGCTGTTCTGAAGGTTGAGCAAAACATAAGGTTGTGATAAAAAAGAAAAATAGAATTTTAAAGAATTGATTCATGCATCCAAGATTTTTACAAAGGTAGTTTTTTTAGTTTAAAAAAAATTAATCGATTTCAACTTTAGAATAACCATTAGGTATTGAATAAGGATAACTCAAATTTTCATCAAATGTTGTGTGTTTGAATACAATATCAATAGAAACTTGATCTTTTTGTTCGGCTTTAATGTTGATTTCATTTGGTAAAAACATCCCCTTATCTTCCTTAAAGGATGGGTAATGAATTTCTAAATTTCGATTTTTACTTGCTTGAACTATTGTTTCTTTTTTCAATAAATAATTGGCTCCTTCAAAATAAAATTCTTTTGTAATATCAGCATTATTAGGAAGCGATAATTTAAACATATTCTCCACTACTTCAGAAACCCAACGTTCTTTAGTTAAGTCATCTATAGCTTTTCCTAAAAACAAATTTTGTACTTTATTAAAATCTAAATCGGTTCCTAACCAACTGCTCAATACGCTAAAATCACCTTCAAAATAGGAATTATTTATCTTTTCATAATAACTTACTTTTGTAGGAGTTATCATCGCTTTTGCCATAGGAATTCCTAAGAACTTAATGTTTATCCAAATAATTTCATCTTTCTTGATGCGAATATCCGCATTCATAGAATGTGATTGTTTGGCATCCTCATATTTGGCATTAGCTCTTATGCTTAAAGTTTTAAAATCTTGTTGGTTGTTGTAATGACCTTTAATTACTTTAAAAACTTCAGTATTTTCACTTGCAGCAGCAGTAGCTACGGCTTGTTTAGATTTACATCCTATTAAAAAAAAGACTAAAAAGGCTGATAATATCGACTTCATTTATTTTTGTAATTGCTTTAACTTGTTGGTATACACTTGCTTTTTAGCATTATCATTTAAATTTTCGCAACTGATAATTAACTGTTTGTAAAAATTAGCTTCTAATGATGGATTTTCCACTACAAAATCTAAGCCGTTTTCAAGATTGTTTTTAGCTTTTTTATATTCTTTTAGTTGGTTATATCCTAAACCCGCATAAAAATAAAATCCTGATTGCGTGGGAAAAGACTCTAAATATTCTTCTGATTTTTTTGTTACCAACAGAAAATCTTGCTTCTGAATTAACACTTCT
Source organism: Flavobacterium fragile (assembly GCF_023634865.1). GTDB lineage: Bacteria > Bacteroidota > Bacteroidia > Flavobacteriales > Flavobacteriaceae > Flavobacterium > Flavobacterium fragile. The sequence continues at coordinate 351,181 of NZ_JAMLJN010000002.1, read as the reverse complement.
AAATACAATTCCATTGCATCTATATCATCCGAATTTTTTTTAAGCGCTTTTTCAAAATAGTAAGCTGTTTTTTCTAAATCGTTCTTTTTCCAGAAAAATTTAGCTACTTCTTTGGCTACATTGATTTCTTTGTCGTTATCAAAATACGGAATTGCTTTATCGATTTCTTTTAAATAGGTTGAATTTTTAACTGCAAAAATTAAAAACTCATTAAAAACACGATGTTTGATTTTTAAATCCATTCGATCGTTTTCCAAAACTTTGAACATGGATTTTGAAGCGTTTTCTCCGTCGTTATTATTCAAATGAAATTTCACCAAACTCACATGAGCCCAATCAGAACTTGGGATTTCTCTTTCCAATTGTTTCGCTACCTCAAATGCTTTTTCTTCTTGATTTAAATTCGTGTAAAAAACAATCAGATCGATATAATTTTGTTCCACTTTAGGATTTTTTTTAATCGCATCTTCCAATTGTTCTTTTTGTGGCTTAGCAAGTTTATTTGTTTCCTGTAATCTTAGCTTATAGAATTCCATTGTACGTGTCAATTTTGAAGATGACTCCATATTATTCAATAACTCTAAGGCTTTCGCGTGCTGATTAGTATTCATGTAAAGCGAAACCAAATCTTCTTTCATGTTGGCATCAAACTCAATTAATTTCTCTACAATCGGAATCGATTTTTGAAAATCTTTCGTTTGATAATACACATCATACAAACCATTCCAATACCAACGTTGCTTGTTGTCTAACTCGACTGCTTTTTTAAAGGCACTTTCAGCATCAACATAGTTTTTTAGGCTCAAATAATTTTTACCTAACTCATATTGAAAAGCGGCGTTAGTAGGTTCTTTTTCAATACATTTTTGAATGGCTACTATAGCTTTATCGTAATTTTCGATGCCACGTTGCTTCATGGCTTCGTAAAAATTATTTTCCAGTTGGTCGTCCACCAAAGCAATTGCATCGGGATTGTCTTGTGCAAACAAGTGATTCCCAAAACTAAAAAGCAGGAACGCCAAAAAAGCTATGTGTGTTTTCTTTATCATCTATTCTAAAACCGAATAATCTCCAATACTAATACTTGTAAAATTGCCATCAAAAGATTCTTATTGCTTTAATTTTTGAATAAGGTTTAAAATCCTTTAATTCTAATTCAACCATATCACCTGTCATTAAATCTTTTTTACCAATATAATCTTTTTCATTAAGCAAAAATTGAATCTCTAAATCTTTAGATTGTATTACATAATTATTACTAATATATGTGTACCAAATAAAATAGTTTGGATATTCTTTAATAAAATCTTCAATAGTAGATGATGCACCGATGTTTTCTTTAGTTTTAAACTTTTTACTTTTTATTAAAATTTCAGAAATTCTATCATTAAAATTTTGATTTTCTAAATCATAAACAAAACTCACCTCAAATAACGTATCTTTATTATGCAATATTTTAACTATTGGTTCTACATTTCCTTCTTCAACTAATTTATGAGATTTAAAATACTCATATTTGTTTATTTTATCGGGTAAATTCTCGCCAATTTTTATACCTGAAACGCCCTTTTTATAAATTAAAAAATCATTGTTGGTTGATATGGTTTTTTGTTTGTAGTTATTTTCAATTTTTAAAGTTGTTTTTTTATTGTCTTTATTACAACTAATTAAAGCCATTAGTAAACTCAATGATGAAAAAATCATCACCAATTTTAAGTGCTTTTTATTTACACTACAAATTCCTAAACTCATTTTTTTAATGCTCAATTAAACATTGTAATACAAAACTTCAAAACATTATTCTAAAACCGAATAATCACCAATACTTATACTTGTAAAATTGCCATCAAAATTCACATGATTTCCTATCATTGCATTATCTAGATTGGCATTTTTGATATGTGCGTGAGTTTGAATCAAACTATTTTTTATTGTTGAATCAATAACATGACATCCTTTTCCTAATGAAACATTTGGACCTACGGTTGCATTAATCAAAACTACATCTTCCCCTATATAACATGGTGGAATAATAGTTGAATTCTCTAATTTCACATCAGCCGAAACTAAATTTTCTCCATCGTTATATAAAAAACCTAACATTCTAGTATTGGTTTCTACTGTAACATCTTTATTTCCACAATCCATCCACTCGTCTACCTGTCCTGGTACAAATTTCATGCCTTTTGCCATCATTTGTTTAATACCATCATTAATTTGGTATTCGCCACCGTGAATGATGTTGTTGTCTAATACCGATTGTAATTCGTTTTTCAAAACCGCAATATCTTTAAAATAGTAAATTCCGATTACGGCTAAATCGGATACAAATTCTTTAGGTTTCTCTACCAATTCGATAATTTCACCTTTTTCATTTAAGTTTACCACACCAAAAGCTTCAGGTTGGTCGACTTGTTTTACCCAAATTACGCTATCGGCAGTTGTGTCTAAATCAAAATCCGCACGAATTAACGTATCCGCATAAGCGATAACCGCTGGACCTTCCAATGAATCTTTCGCACACATAATCGCGTGACCCGTTCCTAGTGCTTCGTTTTGATAGTAAATGGTTCCTCTTGCTCCTAATTTTTGGGCAATAGCAATTAAATCTGCTTCTACTTGTTTACCAAAACTCTCATGAATAATAAACGCCACTTCGTCTATTTTCTGATTTAAAACGCCAGCAATATCCTCTACTAATCGGTGAACGATAGGTTTTCCTGCTACTGGAATTAATGGTTTTGGAACGGTTAAGGTATGTGGACGAAGGCGTGAACCACGACCTGCCATAGGTACAATTATTTTCATGATATATTTTTATTTTAAATGCAAAGTTCGCTAAGATTCTATTTTGATATTTTTTCTGAACACTTTATACTTGAGACTTCGACTCCGCTCAGTCAGACAAACTGCTAACTGGGGCTGAACACTGAACACTTTACTTCACTCCCGTACTACCAAAACCGCCTTCTCCTCTAGAAGTTTCTGACAATTCGGTTACTTCAATCCATTCTGCTCTTTCGTGTTTGGCGATAATTAATTGGGCGATTCTTTCTCCGTTTTCGATGACAAAATCTTCATTGGATAAATTTACTAAAATCACACCAATTTCTCCTCGGTAATCCGCATCAATTGTTCCGGGTGAATTTAACACTGTGATTCCTTTCTTAGCTGCCAAACCGCTTCTTGGACGTACTTGTGCTTCGTAACCTATTGGCAATTCAATGAAAAGTCCGGTTTTTACGATGGTTCTTTCTAGTGATTTTAAAGTGATGGGTTCTGAAATATTCGCACGTAAATCCATTCCTGCTGAAGCGATAGTTTCGTAGTTAGGTAACTCGTGATTGGATTTATTGATAATTTTGATTTGCATTTTTAATTCTTTTTTTTTGGAACACAGATTTTAGAAATTGGAGAAATTCTTACCAAATCTATAATTCAAAGTTATTATTTTCTTCTGATAATCGTTAAAATGGTTTCTTTTTCGTTTCGGTACACAAAGTAAGCAAAAAACAAGATAGCTGCAATTCCAAAGACATAAGTTTCGCGTAAAATGGGCACATAAAATGAAATTCCAGAAAGTACTATCGCTAATCCTAAATAAGTAAAAATGGATTTCTTATCGTATGGAATTGGATATTTTTTTTGTCCCATGTAATACGAAATAAACATCATGGTTCCGTAAGCCAAAATGGTAGCAATTGCAGAACCCACATAACTGATGAATGGAATTAAAATCAAGTTTAAAACTAAAGTTACTATAGCTCCAACAATTGAAATATAAGCTCCCACTCTAGTTTTATCGATTAATTTGTACCAAATGGATAAATTGGTGTAAATACCTAAAAAGAAATTAGCCAACACAATTAATGGAACCACATCCATCGCATCCCAATATGTTTCTTTCGGCACCAAAATCAATTTCAAAATATCGGCAAAAACAATAACGCCTAAGCAAATAAACGAACCAAAAATGACAAAATACTTGGTAATCGTAGCGTAGGTTTGAGGTGCATTTTCATTCTTAGCATGACTAAAGAAAAACGGTTCAATTCCTAAAGAATAAGCGGTTCGGAACAACACCATAAACATCCCTATTTTATAACAAGCGGAATAGGCTCCAATATCAGCCATATCGACTTGCATCCAATCCAATAAGATTTTATCGAAATGTTCGTTGATTGCGAATGCAATTCCGGCTACTAAAATGGGTAAACCGTATTTCATCATTTTCTTCCACAAGTCAGCATCAAATTGCCATTTGATTTTGAAATAATCGGGTAAAACGAATAATAATGTTACTAAACTTGCGATTAAACTTGAAACGAAAATATAACCAATTTGAAAATTCTCAAAATAGATAGATTGTACTATTATACTATCTGTATTTTCAGCCCATTTTGGTAAAAAAGCTAAGAAGAAAACATTTAAAGATAAATTGATTACAACATTAAATATTTTAATAAAAGCGTATTTCACAGGACGGCTTTCGGCTCTAATTTTAGAAAATGGAATAATCGCTAGTGCATCTAAAGCTAAAATCCAAATCGTGAAAACGATGTATTCTACCTTAATTTCTGACCAAAGCGCTAAGTTATTTCGGAACAAGAGAAACAAGGCTAAGAATCCAATTGTTGACCATAAGATAGAAATTGAAGAGGTTGAAATTACTTTTCCTTTGTTCTCTTCCGAATTATAAAATCGAAAAAAAGCCGTTTCCATTCCATAAGATAAAACTACATTGAAAAAAACTAAATATGAAAAAATTACAGAAACTTCGCCATATTCTTTGTTTGGCAAATAATCTGTATATAATCGTACCAGCAGAAAACTAAGCATTCTTGGCAAAACTGTTGCCAATCCATAGATTAAGGTTTGTTTAAAAAGGCTTTTTCCTGAACTCAAATTACTTAATTTTTATTTAACAAATGTAGTTAAAACTTAGGTTTTAGCGAAGCATATCCAAGATTAGATTCGGTTACTTCAAGTATTTCACAAAATGAAACCCTTTGGGAACAAATCCGTGATTCATGTAGAATTTTTGGGCTCCAAAATTGGTCGTGTAAGCATCTAAAGCTATCATGTTACAATCTTCATCAATGGCTTTTTGATTGAGATAATTCGTCATAATACTTCCTATTCCTTTAGAACGAAAATCTTCATGTACGACCACATTATCCATTTCTAAGTATTTTCCGCACCACAATTTTGTTCCAATCCAAAATCCTGCCAAACCCATTGTGATTCCGTTTTCGACTACAATTAATTGTTTATAATTGTGCGGAATCATTTTGTCTAGCAAATTCCCATAAATTTCAAGCGTATAATCAGGATACAACTGTTGAATGATAGGCAATTGCTCTAACATTTCGGCTTTAGTTCCTAATTCTATTAACTGTGACATTTTATTTTTGTAATAGATTTTCGTTGAATAAATTTAAAATTCTTCGGTATTCGTCAACCCAAGAATACGTTTCTGTGAAACCGTGTGCTTCTACTGGGAAAACTGCTAAATCCCAATCTTTTTTACCTAATTCGATGAAACGTTGCGTCAATCGAACAATGTCTTGAAATTGCACGTTATCGTCTACCATTCCGTGTAACATTAACAATTTGTCTTGTAAGTTATTCGCGAAATAAATCGGGGAACTTTTTTTGTACGCTTCTGGATCAGTTTCTGGGAAATTCAAGATGTTTGACGTATAACCGTGATTATAATGCGCCCAATCGGTAACCGAACGTAAAGCAGCTCCAGCTTTGAATTCGCCTGGCTCTGTTAGCAATGCCATCAATGTGATGAATCCGCCATACGAACCTCCGTAAATTCCCACTCGGTTGGCGTCTATTCCTAAATTTTGAACTAAATATTTCTTTCCATCTAATTGATCCGATAAATCTTTTCCGCCCATGTGACGGTAAATTCCCGTTCTAAAATCGCGACCGTAACCATCACTAGCTCTGTAATCGATGTCTAAAACGGTGTAGCCTAAATCGGTTAACATGTTGTGAAACATGTATTCTCTGTGGTAGGTACTCCAATAATTGTGGGCGTTTTGCAAATATCCTGCTCCATGAACAAAAATTACTGCAGCTTTGTTCTTATTTTCCATTTTAGGTTGGTACAAACGTGCGTAAACATTGGTTCCGTCTTCGGCTTTAAAGGTGATGACTTCAGGTGTTTTCCAATTGTATTTTTTGAATTCTGGTGTAGTGGAAAACGTAATTTGTTTTAATTCCGAATTTGGCTTATTAGCTCCAACGTATAATTCCCAAGGTTTGTTTTTATACGAATAACGCACCAAAAGTGTTTTTTCATCGGGAGATACTTCTACTTCATAGTTACCGTCATTGGTTAAAATTCCCGTCATTTTTTTGGAAGCGATGTCTAATTTGTAAAAACTTCTGTTACCTGGATGCGTTGTTGTAGTCGTAAGGTAAAATGATTTTTTATCGTTGGCTAATTTCACTTCACGAACTTCCCAATTCCCTTTTGTTAACGCTTCTTTTTTCTTGGTTTTAAAATTGTATGTGTACAAATGCGAAAAACCAGTAGCTTCCGATTGAAAATAAAAAGTAGAATTATCAATAAAACCTAAAGTTCCGCTACTGAAACTATAGCCTGGAATTCCGGGTCCGCCAATCCATGCTTCGTCTTGTTGGTGGTCTAACTCGGTGATTTTTCCTGAAGTTAAATCCAATTGCACAATCCAACGGTGTTTGTTGTCTTGACTTCTGATTTCTAAAACGGCGTTTTTCCCGTCTGGACTATATACCGGACTCATCATTACAATAGCCGTTTCGTAATCCGTTTTATCTTTTAGATTTTCGTAATCTTGATAGTATTTTGGTGCGTCTTTGATTCCATTTAAATTCGAAAATGAAACGTAATACGTGGTATCTTTTTCGACATTGAAAATTCCGAATTTATGCTTACTGAAATTAGATGTCGAAACTTTTGCTCGTGCTTTTTCTTGACGTGTAAAACCATCAGCGGTGATGAAGTTTTCAACATTTGTTGAGGGCTGATTTGGATAATCTGAAAGACGGAAGGTTACAAATTTTCCATCTGGCGAGGGTTTAATTTGCTCTAACGAAGATTTATCGTAATAGATTTCTTTCGGGAATTTCTCTTTTTTAGATTTTGATTTTTCTTCATACCATTTTGAAGACGCTTCTTCATCACGAACAAATTGAAACAATGCTGCCTGTTGGTTTTTTAAAAAAGAATCTTCTTCTTTTGAAACTTTATTTTCTTTTCCAGATTTAAAATTGGTCAATTGAACAATCGAAAAATCTTTGGTATTGAATTGATATACATTGCGATTTTGCTGAAAAAAAATAATATCAGGATTACTGCTTCTATCCACCGAATTAATGCGTTCGGCTAATTGAATGACTTTTTTCGTTTTTTTATTGGATTTGGTATACGAATACAAAACACCTTGATTGGTATAATACACCACATCATACTCTTTTTGAGTTGCCATAAAATCCAAATCGTAAATAGGATTTGAAGTCGTTACTTTTTGCGGTGTTTTTAAAGTGGAATTCCAGAAATACGTGCTAGTTCCTATTTCGTTATTCGGATTCCAATCGAATAAAACGGTTTGCCCATCGATTGACCAACGATGATTATCCGGTTGGTGCCCGATGAATTCATTTCCTTTCATGATGTCTTCTAAACGAAGATTTTGTGCCGAAGCCAAAAAGGTAAAAAGTACTAAAACGAAAGATATATATTTTTTCATTGGTTAATTGTTATTCTTACAAATATACCAATAAAAGTAAATGAGGGAAAAAAGGTTTTGTTAAATGAATTACCGATGTATGGGTTCGGAATGCAATTCCGCGCTATCTGGTTAAATTATTCATAATCGGGATAAAAAAAACTAAAATTACCTGTTCTCATTCTCTCAATTACATCATATGGATTTACTACTAAACCAAGCTCAGCTTTAATATTATCACCTTCCAATTTTCCAACAAAAGTGAAATCTTTATCATTAATTTTCCAAACATACCAGTCTGTTGAGAACTTTATTTGTTCACCTGGCTTACATCCTGAATCTCTTGAACCTCTAAAAAGTATATTTTGAAGTTCTCCTGTTTTATTTGAATTGCCGACTTTTTCCCACAGTTTCATTTTTAAACCTAACTTTATTACACAATGGGCATAGAAATCTATTTCACCATCTAATATTGATTCTATTTCAACAATTTCATTGAGCAAATATTTTCTATTAAATGATCTTATTACATCACTATTTAACTGCGTTGAATCAACAGCAATGTACTGAAAAAATTTTTTTTCTGATTCAGAAATATTAACGGAAAAAACATCTCCAATCTTTATTCTCACTGATTTATAGTTTTAGTAAATTCCTTAGTTTTTTATTTATTACTATCACAAATATAAAACAAAAAAATCCCGAATAAATCGGGACTCTTTATGAAATCTAAATTAAAATTAGTTATTCAAAGCTTCAGCTCCACCAACAATCTCAAGGATTTCTCCAGTAATTGCTGCTTGACGTGCTTTGTTGTAAGTTAATTTTAATTGGTTTCTTAATTCTGTAGCGTTATCGGTTGCTTTGTGCATTGCGGTCATACGTGCTCCGTGTTCTGCTGCAAATGAATCTCTAATCGATTTGTATAATTGTGTTTTTAATGATTTTGGAATCAAAGTCAACACAATTTCTTCTTTAGAAGGTTCAAAAATATAATCAGAAGCTACTACTTCGCCACCAACAATTGGAGCTAAAGGTAAAAACTGTTGCGTTCTTACAATTTGAGTCGCTGCATTTTTGAATTCGTTATATACGATTTCAATTTTATCATATTCACCTGCTACGAATTTATCCATTAACTGCTGTGCAATAGCTGCTGCATTGTCAAAAGTCAATTGGTCAAAAACACCGTTTTGAACGTCAACCACATTGTGGGTTTTACGTAAAACGTCGTTTCCTTTTTTACCGATAGCAAAAACATCAACTTGTTTTCCTTGGTAAGCATCAGCTACTACTTTTACTTGTTTGATAACGTTTGAATTGAACGCACCACACAAACCTCTATTAGAAGTAATTGCAACGATAAGTACTTTTTTTACTTCTCTCTGAGTTGTAAAAGCACCACCAACTTCTCCTTCAAGAGTTGCACTTAAGTTTTGTAATAGTTCAGTAAGTTTTTCTGCATACGGACGCATAGCCGTAATGGCGTCTTGCGCTTTTTTTAATTTAGCAGCAGAAACCATTTTCATCGCCGATGTAATTTGCATCGTAGATGAAACAGAAGTAATTCTATTACGTATTTCCTTTAAGTTTGCCATGTTATTGTATTAAGATTTTAGTATTAAGTATTAAGACTAATGCTCTGTAATATCAAAGTCTTTCGTCTTAATACTTGATACTTAATACTATTAATTATATTTTGCTGAAATTTCTTTAGCTACGTTTTCTAAAACGTCAGTAATTTTGTCATCAAATTTACCTGCTTTTAACGCATCTAATGTATCTCTGTGTTTTGCATTTAAGAACTCTAAATAATCTTTTTCGAATTCTTTTACTTTATCAACTGGCACATTTCTTAACAAGTTTTTAGAACCTGCATAGATTATTGCAACCTGATTTTCAACTGTAAATGGAGAGTTTAAACCTTGTTTTAAGATTTCAACGTTTCTCTTACCTTTTTCAATTACGTTTAAGGTAACCGCATCTAAATCAGAACCAAATTTCGCGAAAGCTTCTAACTCACGGAATTGTGCTTGGTCTAATTTTAATGTACCAGCAACTTTTTTCATGGATTTGATTTGTGCATTACCTCCAACACGAGATACCGAAATACCTACGTTAATTGCAGGACGAACTCCAGAGTTGAATAAATCACCATCTAAGAAGATCTGTCCGTCTGTAATCGAAATTACGTTTGTTGGGATATATGCAGAAACGTCACCCGCTTGAGTTTCAATAATTGGTAACGCTGTTAACGAACCACCACCTTTAACGATTCCTTTGATAGAATCTGGCAAATCGTTCATATTTCTAGCGATTTCGTCGTTAGCGATAACTTTACAAGCTCTTTCTAATAAACGAGAGTGTAAGTAGAAAACGTCTCCAGGGTAAGCCTCACGTCCTGGTGGTCTTCTTAATAATAAAGATACCTCACGGTAAGCAACTGCTTGTTTAGATAAATCATCATAAACAATTAAAGCTGGACGACCAGAATCTCTGAAATATTCTCCGATAGCAGCACCCGCCATAGGAGCGTAAACTTGCATTGGAGCAGGATCTGAAGCGTTAGCCGCTACGATGATGGTATATGCCATAGCTCCTTTTTCTTCTAATGTTTTTGCTAAAGCAGCAACAGTTGAAGCTTTTTGACCTACAGCAACATAGATACAGAATACAGGTTGACCTGCATCATAAAATTCTTTTTGATTTAAGATCGTATCGATACAAACTGTTGATTTACCAGTTTGACGGTCACCAATAACTAACTCACGTTGTCCACGACCTACTGGAATCATCGCATCAACTGCTTTTACTCCTGTTTGTAATGGTTCAGTTACTGGCTGACGGAAAATAACTCCAGGAGCTTTTCTTTCTAATGGCATCTCATATAACTCACCACCGATTGGACCTTTACCGTCGATTGGGTTACCTAAAGTATCTACAACACGACCTACCATTTGCTCTCCTACTTTAAGAGAAGCTATACGTTGTGTTCTTTTTACTGTAGAACCTTCTTTGATTCCTGTTGATGGTCCTAAAAGTACTACCCCAACATTGTCTTCTTCTAAGTTCAAAACGATAGCCTCTAATCCGTTTTCGAATTGTACTAACTCTCCGTATTGAGCGTTTGATAATCCGTAAACACGAGCGATACCGTCTCCTACTTGAAGTACAGTTCCAACTTCCTCTAACGTTGCACCTGATTCAAAACCAGATAACTGTTGTTTTAATATTGCTGATATTTCAGCAGGTTTAATTTCAGCCATAATTATATATAATTATTATCCTCCTATATTAATATTTATGCCAGATTTCTTTGGCTCTTGATTATTATTGATAATAATGGTTTGACCATTATTTGATTTATTTAATCTATCTGAAAATTCAGTTCCATACTTTTCTACAAGTAAATTAACTTTTTCTTCATTTAAAGTTTGATCTTCATTAATTACTTTAGATTTATAAAGTAATTCAACAATTGATTTAGAAGATTTTTTTAATTCAATTTTTTTATTCAAACCTAAAAAAGAAACTTCCCAATAAACTAAATCTCCATCAGGGTTTGATGGTATTCTTGCTTCAACCCCAGAAACGCGAATGACTTTTATAAAAATAATTTCGTCCCCGTTAGTGGTATTTACAAGCGAACAGAAAGAATCAAATCCACCACAACCATCATACTTTAACCATATGTTACCATCTACTAATACTTCTTGGTTCTTAAATTTGAACTTTTGAGAGTAACCTAAAACAGAAAATAACATCAATAAGAGTAGTAAAACTTTTTTCATTTAACAAAGAATAATTAATTACTAAACTCTCTTTTTAAATTTTGCAAACTGTTTGCTACAGATGCATTGTATTGTTTGTCACCAATTCTTAAAATAAATCCTCCAATGATGGCTGGATCTACAATATTTTGAATGGTGATTTTTTTATTTGAAAACGATGCAATTTTTGCCAACACTTTAGTTTCTAACTCAGGCGTCATTGGAACAGCTGTTGTAACTTTAGCTACTTCAATTCCGTTAAGTTCATCGTATAAAGCATTGAACTGTAAAGCAACATCGTTTAATAATTCAAATCTTTTGTTTACTAAAAGCAACTGAAATAATCCTTTTGTCTCTTTTTGAGCAGAAGTAAAAATTTCGTTTAAAGAAGAAAATTTAATTTCCCCTTTAATAATTGGGCTTTGCAAAAAGTCTTTTAATTCTGCACTATCTTTAATTGCATTTACAATTGAAGTCATGTCTGCATTTACTGCATCAACAGAATTGTTTTCTTTAGCAATGTCCAAAATGGCTTTAGCGTATCGAATTGCTGCTCTAGTTCCTGCCATGATATTAGTTTAATTTAGCGTCACCTAACATTTTCTCAACCAATTTAGTTTGAGCTTCTTTGTTAGATAATTCTCCTTTTAATAATGTCTCAGCAATTTCTAATGACAAAGTTGAAACTTGATTTTTCAATTCTGCCATAGCTGCATTTTTCTCACTTTCGATTGAAGCTTTCGCTGATTCAATCATTTTTTCACCTTGTGCTTGCGCCTCAGATTTAGCATCAGCAATCATTTTTTCTTTGATTTCTCTTGCTTCTTTGATCATAGCATCTCTTTCCGCTCTTGCTTCAGCTAATAATTTTTCATTATCCGCTTTAAGGTTTTGCATGTCTTTCTTAGCGTTTTCTGCTGCTAACAAAGCATTAGAAATACCTTCTTCACGAGCGGCTAATGCTGCTAAGATAGGTTTCCAAGCAAATTTAGCTAATAATACAATTAATATGAATAAAATAATAGCTTGCCAAAAAAACAAACCATAAGAAAAATCGTTGATTAACTTATCCATTTATATAGTCTTTATAAAATTCTTTTTTTAAAATACTGTTTAATTAAACAACACTTGTAGCCAACCGCTACAGGTGTTGTTTTTTTAATTAAGCTCCTAAGATTAAAGCACCGAATGCTAAACCTTCTAATAACGCTCCAATGATAATCATTGCAGTTTGGATTTTTCCAGCAGCTTCTGGTTGACGAGCAATAGCATCCATTGCAGATCCACCAATTTTACCTAAACCTAAACCAGCTCCGATTACGATTAAACCAGCTCCTACTAAATTTGGAATTGTCATGATAATTGATTTATATAATTAAACAAAATTTATACTAATTAATGATGATCGTCGTGATGATGATCTTGAACTGCCATACCTATAAATAAAGATGACAACATTGTAAAAATATACGCTTGTAAAAACGCCACTAATATTTCAATAACCGAAATAAACAAAGTTAAAGCTAATGAAACTGCTGTAGCTCCACCTACTGTTAATTGTTCTTTCATTAAAAATACGATTGCAATTAATCCCATTACTACTGTGTGACCCGCTGTAATGTTAGCAAAAAGACGGATCATTAATGAGAATGGTTTTGTGAACATACCTAATACCTCAATTGGCGCTAAGATAATTTTCATTGGAACAGGAACTCCCGGCATCCAGAAAATGTGTCCCCAATACTCTTTATTCGCACTGAATTGTGTAATAAAGAAAGTAAATAAAGCAGCACATAAAGTGAAAGCAATGTTTCCTGTTACGTTAATTCCTAGCGGTGTTAATCCTAATAAGTTTAACAACCAAATTAAGAAGAATACCGTTAACAAATAAGGCATGAATTTTTTATATTTTTTCTCACCAATGTTTGGTCTTGCAATTTCATCACGAACATATAATACAAGAGGCTCTAACACTCTGCTGAAACCTTTTGGTAAATTGTTATGTCCGTTTTTGTATGTTTTAGCTAATCCAACAAATAAGAAGAATAAAATTACCGCAGTAAGAATTAACGAAACTACATTTTTAGTCATCGAAAAATTCAAAGGCATTTTGTTTGTTGGGTGGTGGTGATCATCCATAGTTAAGTCACCAGCAGCGTTTGTTTCGTAAATTTTTCCGTGGTATAATTTGTAGAATTTACCGTCTACTTCAGCAACTGTTTCACCGTAGTGGAATTTAGATGCTGAGAAAACTTTTAATCCTCCATCAATTAAAATTACTGGAAGTGGGAACCCATAATGCTTACCTTCTGCCTCATCAGCAAAAAATGTAAAATAGTAATCGTCTTGAAGGTGGTGCTGAATATGAGCATTAACAACTTCTTTTGGCGATTTTGCTTCTTCTGCGTGCTCTCCATGTGCTTCAACTTCTGTTGTTGCAGGCGCTGTGGCTACTTGTAAAGAATCAGTAGTTTCACTTGCAGAAAAAACCATTGAACTTGTTAAAAACAATATCGCTGTTAAAATGGAAATGGGTTTCCTTAAAATCATCATAACTATAATTCTTATGTTTCCTAAAAATTTTTGCAAAAGTACAATTTTAATTAATATTCCAAGTTTCTTAAATACATTTTTTGAAAAATTGTTGCTTTTTTACTTGAAAATTATTTTTTATTTAATAATCTTATTACAAAGTAAGCGTCTAAGCCTAAAAAAACTAAAAATGCTACGAAAAAATGTATCTTAATTTCTTTTGCAACTTCTATACCTTGAAACAAAAATTGGGTCGCAATAAGGTAACTCAAAATTACTTTCGCAGAGGTTAATCCTAAAAAGGCATATCCTAATTGTTCTTTTGCTTTTTTATCAATTTGAAGTAAGACCGATAAAATAAGCGCTGTTAAAACCGCCTGACTCACATAGGAAACCAAAAAATTAACCCTATGAAAATTAGCATCCATAAACTGTGCGATTCCAAAATGAATTCCAAAAACAATTCCCACTACGATTGCTACCTTAGCATAAACTGACATATCTTATTTGTTTTTATTTATTTGATTCACTTGACTTATTACTTGATAAATGGCAATAAATACTCCAATTAATGTAAAAATCTTAAAATTGGTTGTTGCCATATTATTATTAGTTGCATCTAACCAAGTTCCTAAATAGGAAAATCCAAAAATAACTAATCCCATTTGAAATGGGATAGTGATTAAAGCTAACCATTTATTCGGTTGTCTTTTTTTGGAATCCATGTTTTTTAGGATTTGCTTTTTATTTAGAATTCAACAACTTAGGTGTTTCGCATTTCACAACTAGCTTCAAAACGAGCTCCTGGTTCGACAGCTAATTTACCAACGATTACTTCTCCTGTGATGTGCGCTTTTGATTTTACATTTAGCATTCCTTCGGCTTGTAATTTTCCTGAAAACACACCTTCAATATCAATATTTTTACAAATAATATCTCCAATTACTTCTCCTTTAGGACCAATTACTATTTTGCCTTCTGAAGTAAAATTCCCTTTTAATTTCCCATCCAATCTAAAATCTGCTTGTGTTGTAATATCTCCAGTAATAGTTGTTCCTTCCACAATTCTATTAGTCTGTCCTAATAAATGATCTTCATTTTTAACTTTTTCAAACATATTAATAGGTATTTGGGTTGTTATTTATTTAACAAAATCCATTCGTTCAACTTCTTTTTCATTTGTATAATCTTGTAATCCTCAGTTGAAATTATATAAGCTTTGTCGGATAATTTGTAATTTTTATGCAATTGTAGTACTGATAATACTGATATTGCAGCATCTTTATTATCAAAACCATGGATTACAATAAAGTTGTCGGTTAACGTATAAATATCCTCCGAAGTCTTTAAAGTTGTATTATTGATATCTTTTAAATAGTTTGAAATTTTATCCGTAAGATTCTTTACTTCTTTTTCATAAGGATATTTTTTAGGAAAAATAATCTTAAACGATGTTGCTGCTGTATTTCCAAAATTCAATGCTTCAATAGTTGGAATTTCATCCTTAAGCATTTTTTCTGCTTGTTTTCCTTCTTCAACATTTGGATAAGTTAAAGCAACAAAGTTTAATGCGCTTTTATAATCTTCTATTCCTTTTAACCTTCCGCTTACTTTTGCTTTAAGCATTTCAAACTTTGGAAGCGATTCCTCACCTGTAAATCTAAGTATAGCATCATCAAGAGCTGTATAAACCTCTCTTATTTGATTTTTTTCAAAATTTTTATATAGTTGATTAAAAACAATTTCTGGATTATCTTCATCAGTAATTTCAGTTTCTGGATTTTTTATAATCTGGGCATATCTACTTTCTGGATATTGATTCAAAATTTGTTGTTTTACCATTGATGCTTTATCTGGATGTATTTGTTGGTAAATTTTGTACAAATTATACATCGCTGGAAGTATTAATCTTTCCTCTGGATTGTTTTTCAAAAGTTGTTCTAAACGGGAAGCCGCCAACTCGTATTCTTTGAACTTTTCTTTGTAAATTATACCCAACTGATAATAGGCAAAATTTCGATCTTTTACAAAAGTTGCAATTAATTCCTGATCCGTAGGAATTTTAGATAAATACGTTTGAACATCATATTTAGGATCCAAAGCTTTCTCTTCATTGGTTTGACCATCAGTTTCATTGTCTAAGGCAATCTGGTCTTCTTTATCTGAATTTTTATCCGAAGATAACAACCTCCAATTGTCTACTAATGAGCGTTTACCCCATCGCGACTGAAACTCTTTTTTTCCAAATTCTACAGCTACTGGATTGTAAAAATAAAAATTACTTCCGTCTGATTTAGAGTTTATTCCTGGCGGAAGCATTGGCATAGGGCTATCTATAACACTTATATCTTTTTTTCCAAAAGCAGCATCATCAGCATTAAAAGCATTTAAATTTTTATTGGCATTAGCTTGAGAATTAGCTTTTGTGTTCGCTTCTTTTTCAGCTTTTTCTGCTGCTATTTTAGCTTTTCTATCGTCTTCAATTTTTAATTTTGCAATGTAATCCTCATAATAATTTTTTCTTTCAGAAAAACTCATTGCTACCACTTTCAAAATACTATCATTCTGTTGTGCAATGGTTTCGTATTTGATTACATCGTCTAAATTGTCTCTTTTTTTCTTGATTTTTCTATGCTCTCTCGTTCTTTCTTTTAAACTCGATAAGGTACTATCGTAATATTTACCAGCTATTTTATATTGAGCATCTTTAAAATAAATTTCCCCTATATTTCTATAATTTGAAGCTACTAGATATTTATCTTGAGACCCTGATTTTACAGATTTATTATAATAAAATTTAGCTTTTTTGTAAACACCTAATTTATCATAAAAAAGCCCCATTTGATGATTTAAAATATCTAAATATGGACGATTTTCTCTGTCTTCTAAAAGTGCATTAAATTTTTCAACAAAAAGCAAAGTATCTCCATTTTTGTAATCAAACTGTGATGCTTGTTTAGCGTGTGATTGAATTACGTATCTACGAGGCGACTTTCTATTCATATCAATTACCTCCTGAAAAGCAGCGTAAGCACTATCATGATAATTTAGATTTTCATACAATTGCCCTAAAATAAAAGCATATCGTGCCTTTTCGTCATTGCTTTTTGTGGTTTCTTTTGCAATTTTTATTGCTGCAACAGCCGTATCATTAATTTGAAGATTCATATAAGCCTGAGCTAACATTGCATTAGCGTCGGCTAAATCTTGTCCTTCAATTTTTTTATCTTTCAAGAGGAGTTTTAGATTTTTAATAGCAACATCTTCATTATCCAATCGAATATTTACTTTTTCTCGCCATACTTTAGCATGATAAATTCTATCACTCAAAGGATATTTATATAAGATATAGTTTAATGCTTCTAAAGCAGGAATGAAACGATTTTCGTAGTAACGCGCCTTAGCCAATAACAAATAGGCTTCATCCATTTGAGGATTCTTTTCAGTCCCAGCGACGTTCATGGAATGCTTTTGAATTGCTTTTACAGCTTTTTCTTCAGCACGTTCAAAGTTCTGATTCTTTGTTTGCCCTGGTAAAAGTGCATCTTCAAGACTAGAAACACGTTCGATGGGTAAAATTTCCCAAAAATTATCTTGATACGTTGTATTTAATTCTTTCAAACCATTTTCGAGTGCAACATTCCCGTTGAACAGAACATTATATTCCGTTGTAACAGCATGGAAATTTCGGTTAACGAATTTATCCTTCTTAACAGAACAAGCTATTAAAATGAATAAAAAACCTAATCCTAAATAATATTTTTTTATAGTGATTTTCAATTTAAAACGTTTTTGTACTTAAACTACTAAAATTACTTTTTAGTATACAGATGGGTAAAAATACGTTTCTTTTTTTGATGTGAAAAAAAATACAACCATTTTTATTAATCAAATACATTTTTAAGATCCTTTATTACCTTAAAAGCTACATCAATTTGTTCATCGCTAACAATAATGGTAAACTCATTGGTCGTAGAAATTACTTCATGAATAATAATTCCTTCCCAGGCCAATCTTTGAAAAATGTAATAATAAACCCCCGGAGTTGAAATGTTTTCCTGAGGCAATTTTACTGTTATAGAAGATAAATTTTCAATTTTGTGTGTTAACTTTTCGTTTTTAAAAAAAGATTCGACAAGGGGCGCAATAGATGTACTTGTTACAATATTTGTTTCATTAACACCGCGAGATGAAGTATAAAAAATATCTTGCTGTTTATTAATTTCAGACATCAATTTTGCTTGATTGTCTAAAAGGGTATCAGAAATAACAAAACTATAATCTGTTAATGACGAACGAACCGTAATTTCGCCAATATTTTTTAAAACCTTTGAAATTTTATAGTTGATTTTGAAATCCAACTCTTCAGAAAGTCTTTTTAATGACATTACAACAGCACCTTGTTTCACATCTTTTCCTAAATGTGCTTCCAACTCAGGCATCATTATTCTTGCTAAAGAAGTTAAATTAATAATTCCTTGCGAGAGCGAACTTAGTAAAAAAGGCTTCGATTTAATGTATTGCTCTACTACTGAGGATATTGTTTTCATACTTTTAGTTGTTTGTTTGGCGCAAAGATAAAAACAAAAAACAAATTGTTATAAATTTAACATCAAAAATAGTAAAATGCTTCTTCTATATGTTCTATAACAAACTCTGTGTTTTCTTTGTGAATTGCAACAATATCAAAACGAACTTCAACGTCTAAATCATTTTGAACAACATATTCATTTACAGCCTTGACCAATAATTGGATTTTTTTTGGCTTTACAAATTCTTGAGGCAAACCAAATTCAATACTCGAACGCGTTTTTACTTCAACAACGGCTAATACTCCATTTTTTTGGGCTATAATATCGATTTCGGCTTTATCAAAAACCCAATTCGTTTCTAAGATTTCATAGCCATTTTTTTTTAAGAAGTCAACTGCTAATTCTTCTCCAAATTTTCCTAAATCGTTGTGTTCTGCCATTACTTAATGTGTCAATTTTAATGGAATTGAAGCTTCACTTCATTATCATTTACTTCAAAATCAACTTGTTTCCCTAGAATCAATGTTCGGTTGTCTTTTTGGTGTCCCGCTGGAAATTCGAATGCGATTGGAATGTTATATTCTTTAGCAATTGCGGTAATAATTTGCACTTCGTTTTGTCCGAACGGAATTTCGTTATCGTGCATATCAGCCATACTTCCCACAATAATTCCTTTTACATTTTCGAAATACCCATTGCGTTTTAAATTGTACATCATTCTGTCGATGTGATACAAATATTCATCCAAATCTTCAATAAAGAGAATTTTTCCATTGGTATCAATCGAAGATTTAGAACCTAACAAACTATATAAAATCGAAATATTTCCACCAACCAATTCGCCCGAAACTTTTCCTTTTACATCATATGGTTTTGATGGAATTGTATAGGAAACAACTTCTCCAAAAAGCGCTTTTCGTAAGGTTTCTTTCACTTCTTCAGGTGCTTTTGGAACTGTAAACGGCATAATCGAATGTAAAGTAGCCACGCGTTCCACATTCAATTGACTGTGCAAAACCGTTACGTCGGAAAATCCCATAATCCATTTCGGATGTTTTTTGAATTTGGTAAAATCTAACGAATCGATAATTCGAACCGTACCATAACCGCCACGCGCGCACCAAATCGCTTTGATGTTGTCATCATCCATCATTTCTTGAAAATCGGCAATTCTTTCGGCATCAGTACCACCAAGTTGGCAACTATCTAAACCTATGGTTCTGCCTAATTTGGCTTTTAATCCCCAAGATTCTAATAATTCAATAGCGGGTTTTGCATCTTCTGGAAAAAATTTACGAGCCGTACAAACAATAGCAACTGTGTCGCCTTTTTTAAGATAAGGTGGAATTTTCATTTTCTTTTGCGAATGAGAAAAGTTTGAAATTAAAATAAGTATCAAAATAAATCTATACATCGTCAGATTTTATTAACTCAAAAGTAAACAAAATCCAATTAAAATTCGGGATTTCATCACTAATCGATTATTTTTGTTTCAGTTTTTAATAAAAAAATCTTTGTGCTTTTAAATTAATACTTCATTTGTTCAAAATTTAACGCAAAGTTTAGAAGTTTTTCGCAAAGTTAAAAAAGGAAAAATGACAGAAAATGAAATCTCAAATAGAGTTATTGGAATTGCCATTGAAGTTCATAATGCATTAGGACCTGGCTTACTTGAAAATACATATAAAGAATGTCTTTATTATAAACTTGTACAAGCAGGATTTAAAGTTGAAAAAGAAAAATCAATTCCATTGATTTTCGAAGAAGTAAAACTAGATTGCGGTTACAGAATCGATTTACTTGTAGAGGATAAACTCGTTTTAGAATTAAAAAGTGTTGAAGAACTTTCCGAACTTCATTTTGCTCAAACTCTAACTTATTTAAGGCTTGGTAACTTCAAATTAGGCTTACTTTTAAACTTTAATTCAGTTCTTTTAAAAGAAGGTATCAGACGAGTTGTGAATAAATTATAATTTTCACGACATTTGCACTTTTAAAACTTAAATTTCTTTGCAAAGCTTTGCGAAAAACTTAGCGTCTTTGCGTTAAAATAAAATAAATTATGTTAGAAAATCCGAAAAGATATACGATTACAGCGGCTTTACCTTATACAAACGGACCTATTCACATTGGACATTTAGCAGGTGTTTATGTTCCTTCTGATATTTATGCAAGATATTTGCGTTTGCAAGGAAAAGATGTGGCTTTCATTTGCGGAAGCGACGAGCACGGTGTGGCGATTTCAATGAAAGCTAAAAAAGAAGGGATTACGCCTCAACAAGTAATTGATAAATATGACGGAATCATTCGCAAATCGTTTGAAGATTTCGGAATTTCTTTTGATAATTATTCGAGAACTTCTGCCGAGATTCATCATAAAACGGCTTCAGAATTTTTTAGAAAATTATACGATAACGGTGATTTCATCGAAGAAACTACCGAACAATTATACGACGCCAAAGCAGATCAATTCTTAGCAGACCGTTTCGTAACCGGAACTTGTCCAAAATGCGACAATCCAGAAGCGTATGGCGATCAATGCGAAAAATGTGGTTCGACTTTAAATGCAACCGATTTAATTAATCCAAAATCAACTATTACAGGCGAAACTCCGATTTTAAAATCAACAAAACACTGGTTTTTACCTTTAAATCGCTACGAATCGTTCTTAAAAGAATGGGTTTTAGAAGGGCACAAAAACGATTGGAAACCAAATGTTTACGGACAAGTAAAATCATGGGTTGATGGCGGTTTAGAGCCAAGAGCGGTAACACGTGATTTGGATTGGGGAATTGATGTTCCTGTGGAAGGTGCCGAAGGAAAAAAATTATACGTTTGGTTTGATGCGCCAATTGGTTACATTTCGTCAACCAAAGAATGGGCAGCTCGTGAAGGAAAAGATTGGGAACCGTATTGGAAAGATGCCGATACAAAATTGGTTCACTTCATTGGAAAAGACAATATCGTTTTCCATTGCATCATTTTCCCAGCGATGTTAAAAGCGGAAGGAAGTTATATTTTACCCGATAATGTTCCAGCAAATGAATTTTTAAATTTAGAAGGAAACAAATTATCGACTTCTAAAAACTGGGCGGTTTGGTTACACGAATATTTGCAAGATTTCCCAGAAAAACAAGACGCATTACGTTATGCGTTAACGGCAAATGCTCCAGAAACAAAAGACAACGATTTTACTTGGAAAGATTTTCAAGCAAGAAATAATAACGAATTAGCTGCGATTTTTGGAAATTTCATCAATCGTGTTGTGGTGTTAACCAATAAATATTATAACGGAATTGTTCCAGTTCCAAACGAATTTTCAGAAGTTGACGAACAAACATTAGCCGAATTAAAAGCGTATCCAGCTGTAATTTCAAGTTCTATTGAACGTTATAGATTCAGAGAGGCGTTAGGCGAATTAATGAACGTAGCTCGTTTAGGAAACAAATATTTAGCAGATGAAGAACCATGGAAAATGGTAAAAGAAAATCCAGCAAGAGTACAAACGCAAATGTATGTAGCGTTGCAAATTGCTTCTGCATTAGCGGTTTTATCGGAACCATTTTTACCTTTTACGGCTAAAAAATTATCGAATATTTTAAAAATCGATGCTTTAGGTTGGAATGATGTAACGACTAAAACTGATTTGTTACCAGCAGGACATCAAATTGGTCAAGCAGAAATTTTATTTGCCCAAATTGAAGATGCCGAAATCCAAAAACAATTAGACAAATTAGAAGCAACTAAAACTGCCAACAAAGTGGAAAACGCAAAAGCTGAACCTCAAAAAGACATTATCACTTTCGAAGATTTTGCCAAAGTAGATTTACGAATTGGAACCATCATCGAAGCTGAAAAAATGCCAAAAGCCAATAAACTTTTAGTGTTAAAAGTAGATACAGGAATTGATGTAAGAACCATCGTTTCTGGAATTGCTGAGCATTTTACACCAGAAGAAGTAATTGGAAAACGCGTTACGGTTTTAGTAAACTTAGCACCAAGAGCTTTACGTGGTGTAGAAAGTGAAGGCATGTTGTTGTTGACTAACAATGCAGAAGGCAAATTAGTTTTCGTAAATCCAGATGCGGAAGGCGTTATTAATGGTGCGATGATATCTTAAATTATATATTTAACTATGAAAAAGTTTATTTTACTGTTTTTTTTGTTCTCAAAATTAACTTTCTCTCAAGAGTTAGTAAATTCAATAGATATTAATCTTGACAAGATTAAAAGTTTTTATCGTATTGAAGACCCTAATAACAATGATTATGCACTTATTTTAAAAAATAAAGAAAACATTGAATTAATAAAAGCTGACAAAAGTTTTAATGTATTAAGTAGGTTTGAACATACAGAAATTGATAAGTCTGGAGATTTCATTGGTAATAGTATAAAAGAAAATTTATTCTACACTTATTGGAAAAAGAACAAAAAAACATTGGAGGTACTAACTATTGATTTTGAAAATAAAAAGATTATTAAAAATGAAATAAATTACCCCATTGAGAGTAATGAAAAAACGTTATCTAGTTATACAAAAGATGCATTTTTTAATGTTATTACTGTAACTAAAGAAGCATCAATTATAAATTATTATAGATTTAATGGTCTAACAGTAGAAAAAAAATCATTTGACTGCTCTAATATGAGTTTTGTCAATTCATTAAATCAAAAAATAAAATTTTGGGATTTTTTAAATGACGAAAACGGAACAGTTTATAAGGCTTCTTTTCCAATATTTTTAACTGATAAAATTAACTTTAACTCTGTTCATGCAACGGAAAAAAAGAAAATTTATGTTGATAATGAAAGAATAATTATTTCATCAGATGTAAATAATAATTTTAGTCAATTTGTAATACTGTCTTTAAAAGATTTTACTGCAAATAGCCACAATATTTCTAAGCAGGATGAAAATTCAATTGATTCATTTTTATCTAAGGAAACGAATTCTTTTGTAATTGACAATAAAATTTTTATTGCAAAATTTAGCAATGAAAGAATTTCAATCATTATTAAAAACTTTGACAATAAAACACTTAACTCTTTTTCAATAACCGCTACAGAAGGTCATCAATATATCAATTCAGAACTTATAGAAGAAGTTGGAGGT
Organism: Flavobacterium fragile; assembly: GCF_023634865.1. Classification (GTDB taxonomy): domain Bacteria; phylum Bacteroidota; class Bacteroidia; order Flavobacteriales; family Flavobacteriaceae; genus Flavobacterium; species Flavobacterium fragile. Next base: position 327,507 of record NZ_JAMLJN010000002.1, on the reverse strand, counting down.
ATAAAAAACAGAGAAATTCTTAAAAATGAAGAGAAATTCTTGAGAAAAAGTTTTGCTAAAAATCCTTCAATAACAGGATTCCTTTCAAACGGTAATTATTATTTATCTATAGCTGGAGTTTCTTATCCAAGACAACAATCTTATCAAATGCTTGGAATGTTTGGGTTAGTTGGAGGTATTGCAGCAGCAATTATTAATGATGGCTCAGGCTCATCAATTACTTCTTATTCCGATAAAGTTGTTGTATATATTAGAAGTTGTATATCATCTTCAAATTTCAAACCAACAGATTTGAAAAATGTGACTTCAAATTATGATAATGTTAGAAGTTACGTTGAAAATAATAATTTAAAAGAAAATTTTTTAACTCTTTTTGAAAGTAATAACCATTTTTATCTTTTTGCCCATAAAAACAAACAGGAAAAAGTAACAATATATAAATTCTAATTTTTTCATGACTCCAAAAATAATCGCTTTCGACGCAGACGACACTTTATGGCACAACGAACCTTATTTCGATGAGGCGCAAGAACGCTTTTGTGTCTTGTTTCAAGATTATGCTTCGAGTCAGGAAATTTTGGGATTGATTTTGAATCATCAGGTGAAAAATTTGCCTTTGTATGGTTTCGGAATTAAAGCGTTTACCTTGTCGATGATTGAAACTGCCTTGCAATTGACAAATCATCAAATTTCGGGGAAAGGGATTGAGCAAATTTTAGCCATCGGAAAAGATTTACTTCAAAAACCTGTCAAATTGTTACCTAATGTTGAATCTGTTTTGGAACAATTGAAAGGAAAATATAAATTGGTAGTAGCTACAAAAGGCGATTTAAAAGACCAACACAGAAAATTACACGATTCTGGAATTGGACCTTTTTTTCATCATATTGAAGTGTTGAGTGACAAAGCCGAGTTGGATTACGAGAAAATGTTAGGCCGTTTGGATTGCAAACCTGAAGATTTTCTAATGATTGGAAATTCATTAAAATCGGATGTATTACCTGTTTTGAACATTGGTGGACATGCAATTCACATTCCATACCACACTACTTGGGAATACGAGAAAATTGATTTCGAAATCAAGCACGATAACTTTAAATCATTTGAAAACATATCTAACATTCTTCCTTTATTGATATGAAACAAAACATAGATTTGAAGAATTGGAACCGAAAAGGGCATTTTGATTTTTTTTCAGCATTTGACGAACCTTTTTTTGGAATTACCTCAACGATTGATTGCACTATTGCAATGGAACGAGCTAAGGCAAATCAAATTTCGTTCTTTGTATATTATTTGCATAAAACTTTAGTTGCAATTAATAAGATAGAAAATTTTCGTCTACGAATCGAAGGCGAAAATGTAGTCCTTTATGATGAAATAGATGCATCGGCAACCATCATGCGTGACGATAAAACGTTTGGATTTTCCTTCATGAAGTTTCATGAAGATATAAATGAATTCCATAAAATAGTCCAAAAAGAAATCGCAAGAATTCAAACTACAACCGGAATTTTAACTAGAAAATATCCTGAAAATATTATTCATTTTTCGGCAGTTCCTTGGATCAATTTTACAGGTTTAACTCATGCGAGAAATTTTAAATTTGCGGATAGTTGCCCGAAAATCTCATATGGAAAAGTAATGGAAGAAAGCGGAAAGAAAACAATGGCGATTTCTGTAACCGCTCATCACGGACTCGTTGATGGTTACCACATTGGATTGTTTATTGAAGAATTACAAAATTTAATGAATTCGTAAATGTTTCCCATTGCATTTCATCCTATTTTTAAACATCCGTTACCCGAAGGACATCGCTTTCCAATGTTAAAATACGAATTGTTACCACAACAATTACTACATGAAGGCATTGCTGAAAAAAGTGATTTTTTTGAACCCGAAATTATACCGATTGACACAGTTTTAAGGATTCACACAAAAGAATATGTTTCCGATTTACTGAATTTAACGTTAGATCCTAAAGCAGCGAGAAAAATTGGATTCCCACTTTCCAAAGAATTAGTAGAAAGAGAATTACGAATTGCACAAGGAACCATTTTAGGCGCTGAAAAAGCGTTTGAAACCAAAGTAGCGTTCAATATTGCAGGTGGAACGCATCATGCCTACTCCAATCGCGGTGAAGCCTTTTGTTTATTAAATGACCAAGCCATTGCTGCTCAACATTTATTAGATAAAAAACTAGCAAAAAAAATCTTAATCATCGATTTGGACGTGCATCAAGGGAATGGAACGGCAGAAATTTTTCAAAAAAACGATAAAGTGTTTACCTTTTCTACCCATGGGAAATCGAATTATCCGTTTAAAAAAGAAACTTCTGACTTAGACATTGCGTTTGAAGACAATACTTCGGATGAAGATTTTTTGAAAACCATTTCCGAAATTATTCCAAAATTAATAGAAGAACAAAAACCTGATTTCATTTTCTATTTGGCTGGAGTTGATATTTTAGCTTCTGATAAATTAGGGAAATTAGGTTGCTCTATCGATGGTTGTAAAAAAAGAGACGAAATTGTTTTTCAAAATTGTGAGCGTTATCAAATTCCCGTTCAAGTAAGCATGGGTGGAGGTTATTCTCCTGAAATCAAAACGATTATTGAAGCACATGCCAATACGTATCGAGCAGCAAAAGACATTTTGTTTTAAATAAAAAACCACCAACTTTCGCTGGTGGTCTTTTCTCAAACAGCATTCAAAATAGCTAAAATATCTTCTCCGAATCGCTCCGATTTTTGTTTCCCGAAACCTTTGATTTGTTGTAATTCATCTAAGTTGCTTGGCTTGTACATGGCTAAATCGATTAATTCTGAATTGTGACAAATCATATACTTTTTCAATTTTAAAGCTTCTGATTTTTCGTTTCTCCATTGATTCAAATAACCGTAAACTTGTTTGTCTTTCGGATTCAAATCTTCGTACGATTTTCGTTCTAATCGCTCTGGTTTTTGTTGTTCTTCTGTTTCATAATAAACAATAACCGACCAATGCGCTTCATCAATTTCAACAAATTGTGTGCTTGATTTTTTAAACGTTACTGTATTCAAAAAAGCATTCAATTGTTGCTGATCGTACTCCAAAAAGGCAGCATCCAAACGGATTGAAAACACTCTAACTTGCATAACATCCTTATTTACCGATTAACAAAATTTCATTGGCAACAACTTCTGTAACATAGCGCTTGTTTCCGTCTTTGTCGTCGTAACTTCTGTGGGTTAACTTTCCTTCAATTCCGATTTCTTTTCCTTTGGTTACAAATCGTTCGATAATTTCGGCTGTTTTGCCCCAAGCAGTTACTCGGTGCCATTGGGTTTGTTCCACTTTATCACCGTTTTCGCGATAATACACTTCGTTTGTAGCGATACTGATGTTTGCTAATTTTTTTCCTCCTTCAAGGTTTTTGATTTCTGGTTCTTGACCAACGTGTCCGATTAATAGTACTGAGTTTTTCATGGCGTATAAATATTTAATGTTTGTGTTACTTGATTTTTAGGAACACAGATTTAAGAAATTGTAATAACTTAAAAAATCTGTGTGTTGAATTTTGAACTTGAATTTGATCTATTTCATTTACTTAATAAAACCAATTCATTAGCAACCACTTCCGTGATATAACGTTTGTTTCCGTCTTTATCGTCGTAACTTCTGTGGGTTAGTTTACCTTCGATGGCAACGTGACTTCCTTTGGTTAATAATTTTTCAATAATGTCTACTGTTTTTCCCCAAGCGGAAACGCGGTGCCATTCGGTTTGTTCTACTTTTTCACCTTTGGCGTTGGTGTAATTTTCATTCGTAGCGATTGTGAAGTTAGCTACTCTTCCAGATTCTAAGTTTTTGATTTCTGGTTCTTGACCTACATGTCCGATTAATTGTACTCTGTTTTTCATGGCGTGTAAAAATTTAAATGTTTATAAAATTAATATTGATTCTTTTTTGGAACACAGATTTAAGAAATTGGAATAATTTAAAAAATCTAATGTTTTGAAATTTGAACTTGCTCTTGTTTTTGAACTTGAACTCGTTGTTTCATTTCGACAGTGCAAAGATGTGGCGAGAAAAAAAGTTTATTCGGTAATTAGCTATTTAATATCGGTTGTAAATATTTGTAAGCGTTTGTAAATGGAAATTATTTTTGTATATTCGCTTTTACTATAAGACTTTACAGATGAAAAAATCTCTCTTCCAAAAAAGTATTTATTTTTTACTTTTTATTTGTTCGTTTACCACATTTGCACAAAACACCTTAAATTACAACGATGAAAAAGGTTCGCCAAAAGCCACTTTACAAGATGTAAAATGGATTGTAGGCAATTGGAAAGGCAAAGCTTTAGGTGGTATTTGTCAAGAAACGTGGAGCGAACCGATTGGGAATTCCATGATGTTTAACTTCAAATTAGTTGTGGATGGAAAAGTCGCTTTCTATGAATTGGGACACATTATTGAGAAAGAGAAAACCCTTTTATTACAACTCAAACACTTTGATGGCGAATTAAAAGGTTGGGAAAAGGCGGAAGTAAGTTTGAATTTTAGATTGGTAAAAGTCACCCCAACACATGTATATTTCGATAAATTTACGTTTGAGAAAATTTCGGATAATGAAATCAATATTTACGTGGTTTTTGAGGATAGTAGTAAAGAAATGAAGTTTAATTTTAAGAAGTAAGCCATGAGTAAAACCTGTTTAGAATGTGGCGATAAAATCATTGGTCGCGAAGACAAAAAGTTTTGTTCGGATGGTTGCCGCAATGCGTACAACAACAAAATGAACAAAGATCAGAACAATCTGATGCGCAACATAAATAACAAATTGCGTAAAAATTACCGCATTTTGTGTGAACTCAACCCAGAAGACAAAGGAAAAACCACAAAAACCAAATTACTTAGTAAAGGTTTCGATTTTGAGTTTTTTACGAGTATGTTACAAACCAAAACCGGTAACACCTATTTCTTTTTGTACGACCAAGGCTATCGTGCTTTGGAAGACGATTTTTATATGTTGGTGAAGAAAGATAGTTAAGAAGATAGATGAAAGAAGAAAGAAAAAAGATTGCCATACTCGGTTGCGGTTGGCTCGGTTTACCCTTAGCCAAATCATTGCTTTCAAAAGGTTACGAAGTAAAAGGTTCTACGACTTCGGAAAGTAAGTTAGAAGTGTTGGAAAACTCAGGAATTTTACCTTTCCAAATTCAATTGGAGGAACATCAAATCATTGGAAATATGGAAGGTTTTCTGAAAGAAACCGATGTTTTGATTATTGATATTCCACCAGGGTTGAGAAGAGAAACTTCGACTTCTAACGAAATGAGATTTGTAAATAAAATAAAAACGTTGATTCCTTTTATCGAAAAATCGGGCATTCAGAAAGTTATTTTTGTGAGTTCGACTTCGGTTTATGGTGATTCAAAAAACTTCTCGACTCCGCTCGAAGTGACAGAAGAAACAAAACCCAATCCCGATACCGAAAGTGGTAAACAATTAGTTATTACTGAAACTCTTTTGCAATCGAATCCAAATTTTAAAACTACAGTAATTCGTTTTGGTGGTTTACTTGGTGATGATCGTCATCCGGTGAAATTTTTAGCAGGAAGAACGAATGTTGAAAATCCGGATGCTCCCGTAAATATGATTGAAAGAGAAGATTGTATTGGAGTTATTGAAAAGATACTAAAACAAGTTCAGCATGACAATTGGGAATGGAATCAAACCTTTAACGCTGTGGCACCTCAACATCCAACTCGTAAAGCATATTATCACAAAAAAGCGGAAATATTCAATTTGCCATTTCCTACCTTTGCGGAAAATTCGGAATCGAAAGGCAAAATGATTTCTAGTAAAAAAGTAGAAACGATTTTGGACTATTCGTTCCAAAAAGAAATTTAGTAATGGCTTATTTTAGCGTATTTCACAATTACATCAAGCAAAAGAAAAATGCGATTGGCTTGCCGATTTTAGCATTAATTTGGATTAGTTTTTTCTGGGGAACCACTTGGATTGCTTCCAAAGAAGGTGTAAAACACATGCCTCCGATGCAATTGGTAGCACTGCGTCAACTTTTTGGAGGCTTATTGTATTTGCTCTATTTCTTAATCAAAAAACATCCTTGGCCAAACAAACGTCAATGGCGTACTATTTTAGTTTTGAGTGTTTTGAATTTCATGTTAAGTAATGGTTTGAGTACTTGGGGCGTGAAATACATTTCGAGTGGTTTGGGTGCGATTATTGGTTCGATATTTCCACTTTGGATTGTCATCATCAGTTTGTTTCGCGGACAAAAAACATCTTGGAAAGCGGTTGTTGGTTTGATTGTAGCTTTTGGCGGAATTTGCGTAATTTTTTACGATTACCTCAACGATTTCTTACAACCTGAATTCCGTTTTGGAATTTTACTTTCGGTAATTGCTACGTTTACTTGGGCATTGTCTTCGATTTATATCAAGGAAAACAAAACGAATTTCAATCCGTATTTTAGTTTGGGATTGCAAATGTTGATTTCGAGCGTTGTGATTTCGAGCGTGATTGGATTTAATGGTACTTCTGTTCCGTTGAGCGAAATTCCTGCGATTTCTTGGTGGTCGATTGGCTATTTGGTGGTTTTTGGTTCGGTTTTGACGTTTATTGCGTTTATTTATGCTTTAGAAAATTTACCGACTGAAATCAGTAGTTTGTATGCCTACATCAATCCGATGGTGGCTTTGTTTTTTGGATATTTATTGTTTGATGAACCTTTAACAACGGCGATTATCATTGGAGGAACGATAACCATTATTGGACTTTATTTAGTGAATCGAGCGATTAAGAAGAAATAATTTTTAGTTACAGATTAAATTTTCACAGATTATAATCTTTTAATCCTTGGCGATAATCTTTACTATTCAACAAAAAAATCCCACCTTAAAGATGGGATTTGATTTTATTTTAAATTTGATTACCAAATTTTAACGCGTTTATCTGGCGCAACATACATTCCGTTATTTGGCTGAATATTGAACGCTTTATAAAATGCTTCCACGTTTTGCAACGGCACATAAGCACGATACATTCCTGGAGAATGTGGGTCTGTTTTTACTTGGTTTTTGATGGCTTCATCACGCATTTTACTTCTCCAAATGGTTGCCCAAGAAATAAAGAAACGTTGCTCTGGCGTAAATCCGTCTATTAAACCTGGGTTTCCGTTTGCTTTCAAATAGATTTGTAATCCGTCGTAAGCAGCGTTAACTCCACCTAAATCTCCGATGTTTTCACCTAAAGTGAATTTACCATCTACAAAAATTCCTGGTAATGGTTCTAAAGCGGAATATTGATCTGCTAAAGCACTTCCTAAAGTGGTGAATTGTTTTAAGTCGTCTTCGCTCCACCAGTTTACTAAGTTTCCATCCGCATTATATCTTGAACCTGAATCGTCAAATCCGTGTGAAATTTCGTGACCAATTACGGCTCCAATTCCACCATAATTTACCGCTTCGTCCGCTTTGTAATCGTAGAAAGGTGGTTGTAAGATCGCCGCTGGAAATACAATTTCGTTGTTCGTTGGGCTGAAATACGCATTTACCGTTTGAGGCGACATTCCCCATTCTTCTTTATCAACAGGTTTCCCCATTTTTTCGATGTTCTTCTTGTGACTCCATCTTGCGTACATTTTTGAATTATCGAAATACGTTCCGCCTTGTTCTGGAGATTTCACTTGTAATTCTGAGTAATCTTTCCATTTATCTGGATATCCAATTTTTACTCGGAATTTATTCAATTTGATTTTTGCATTTTCCTTAGTAGCTTTGGTCATCCAAGGTAAATTATCAATACGGTTGTCAAAAGCTTTCATTACGTTAGCAATCATGGCTTGTGCTTTTTCTTTCGCTTCTGGCGGGAATTTTTTAGCCACATAAAGCTTCCCTAACGCTTCACCTAATCTTCCGTTAACTGTTGCTAAAGCTCTTTCTTCCGCTGGACGTTGTTTTACGGCTCCTGTTAATGTTTTTCCGTAGAAATCAAAATTCGCATTTTCGATATCCGTTGACAATAAACCTGCCGAACCTCTTAAAGCGGTCCAACGCATGTAGGCTTTCCAATCTTCAACTTGGTTATCTTTTAAAATGGTTTCAACCGTTTGTAAATATTTTGGTTGCGAAACTACTAAAGAATCTACTTTTCCAATTCCAACACTTTGGAAATACGTATCCCATTTTACCGTTGGCGCTAATTTTTGTAAATCAGCAAAACTCATTGGATTATAGGTTTTTCTTCTATCTCTACGTTCTACTCTATCTAAAGTAGCAGTCGACATTTTAGTTTCTAAAGCTAAAATTTTCTTTGCATTCGCATTTGCAGTAGCTTCAGATTCTCCGATGAATTGTAACATTCTGGTTACGTGAGCCACGTATTTTTCACGTTTTTCTTTGTTGTCGGGCGCATCGGAAACATAGTAATCTCTATCTGGTAAACCTAGACTTCCTGTACCTACATAAATTACGTTTTTGTTACTGTTTTTGGCATCGGCTCCGATGTAACTTCCGAAAAAACCTAATCCCATTTCTGGCTCCATTTCGGCTAACAAAGCTACTAATTGATCTGCATTTTGAACTGCGTTAATTTTTGCTAAATATGGTTTTAAAGGTTCGATTCCTTGTTTGTTTCTCGTTACCGTATCTAAAACCGATTTGTACAAATTAATGGCTTTCGCTTGATCAGAATTAGGATCGATAGTTTTATCGTTAATCGCTTCTTTCAAAATTGCCATAACATCGTCATCGGTGTTTTTACGAAGTTCATCAAAACTTCCCCAACGGGTTCTGTCGGCTGGGATTTCGGTTTTATCTAACCATGTTCCGTTTACATAACGATTAAAATCATCTGCTGGATTTACGGATTTATCCATATATCCTAAATTAATCCCTGAAGAGGTTTTAACCTCTTTTTTTTCTGTAACGCTTTGTGTTGAATTACAGCTTTGCAAAATTGCTATGGCTGCACAAAAAGCAACTCCTTTTTTAAAATTTGTTTTTATTTCCATATCCAATTTATTTATTTCTACAAATATAAATTTTATTCTATTGAATATGGTTTTAATTTACAATTTTCACGAATTTGGATTATTTTTGTAAAAAAAAATATGCTTAATTTTCTTGCTCCATATAAAAAGTTTTTCATCATTTTTGGAATACTTTCGCTAATCATTTATTTGGGAATATACAGTTTGTTAGTTCCCAAAAAAACCTTACCCATTTATTCTCCGAGAGATATCAATCCGGAGTTAGTTGATTCTACTGTGCAACACATTGGAAACAATCATAAAATTTCTGATTTTGCATTTACCAATCAAAATGGTAAAACAATTACACAAAAAGATTACGAAAACACCATTTATGTAGCCGATTTCTTTTTCACTACTTGCCCAACTATTTGTCCAAAAATGACGGATAACATGGTTTGGTTGCAAAATCAATTGAAAAATAACCCAGAAGTGAAACTGTTGTCTTTCTCTGTTACTCCTGATATTGACACCCCTGAAGTTTTAAAAAAATACGCCATTGAAAAAGGGGTTGATGATTCAAGATGGAATTTAGTTACTGGAAATAAAAAAGACATCTATTATTTAGCCCGAAAATCGTATTTAGCAGTAAAAACAGGCAAGCCAGAAGAATTGTACGACATGGTACATACTGAAAATTTTGTTTTAGTAGATAAAAATAAAAGAATTCGTGGTTTTTACGATGGCACCAATTTAGATCAACCTACAGGTGATGAAAAAACAAAAAATATGAAACAACTTTTGGAGGATATTTTATGGCTAAGTGAAAATCAGTAAGGTGTTAAATAAAGTTATTATTTTACTAAAACTGATAAAAATCAACTTAAGTCCAATTATAATTTTTACTTTTGTATTTTAATTCAATCTAAATAAGGAAATGGAAATTTGTTCTTCTGAACTCAAAATTGGAGAAGTAGCTACTATAGCTTCAATTAATCTTGATGAAATCCCACTTAAATTATTAGAAATGGGATGTTTACCTGGAAATTCCATTACTTTAATTCAAGTTGCTCCTTTAGGCGATCCTTTGTATTTTAACGTAAATGATTCACATGTAGCAATTCGAATAGAAACTGCTAAAGAAATCACGGTTACTAAATAATAATTCTCATGAGTAAAAATCCTATCAAAGTTGCTTTAATTGGAAACCCAAATGTGGGCAAAACATCGGTTTTTAATGAATTAACAGGATTGAATCAACAAGTGGGAAATTACCCGGGAATTACCGTTGAGAAAAAGCAAGGCGTTTGCAAATTAAATGAAACCACAAAAGCTAAAATCATCGATTTACCTGGAACTTACAGCTTAAATGCTAGTTCTATTGATGAAAATGTGGTGATTGAATTATTACTCAACAAAAATGATGAAGATTTTCCAGATGTTGCCGTTGTGGTGACCGAAGTGGAAAACTTAAAACGAAATTTACTCCTTTTTACCCAAATTAAAGATTTAGAAATTCCGACCATTTTAGTCATTAATATGGCGGATAGAATGAAATTGAAAGGAATTGAATTGGATATTCCGGTTTTAGAAAAAGAACTAAAAACGAAGATTGCTTTAATAAGTTCCCGTAAAAAAATTGGAATTGATTATTTGAAAGATTTAATTCTGAATTATAATGTTCTTTCTACCGAACCATGTTTGAATGCGTCTTCAATTGATCCAGAGTATTTCAATAACTTAAGAAGAGCGTTTCCAAATCAATTGTTGTACAAACTTTGGTTGGTAATTACGCAAGATGTGAATTTCTTGAATTTAGACCGAAACGAAATCAAAAGTTCGTTTACCAAATCGCATTCCGATTTAAAAAAACTCCAACAAAAAGAAACTATAAAGCGTTATCAGTTTATCAATGACACGCTAAAATTAGGTCAAAAAATAGACGTTTCAAAAGCAACGGATATTCGTGCAAAAATTGACCGAATTCTGACACACAAAATTTTTGGTTATGTGATTTTCTTTGGAATTTTAATGCTTATTTTCCAATTTTTATTTGATTGGAGTAGCATTCCGATGGATTTTATTGATGAAACCTTTGCTAATTTAAGTTCGCTTGCCAAACAACATCTTCCAGCAGGAGAATTTACCAATTTAATAAGTGAAGGATTGATTCCAGGAATTGGTGGAATTGTGATTTTTGTTCCTCAAATTGCCTTTTTATTCTTGTTCATATCAGTGCTGGAAGAAAGTGGCTACATGAGTCGCGTGGTGTTTTTGATGGATAAAATCATGCGGAAATTTGGTCTTTCTGGCAAAAGCGTCGTGCCTTTAATTTCAGGAACGGCTTGTGCTATTCCTGCAATTATGGGGGCGAGAAATATCGAAAATTGGAAAGAACGTTTAATTACCATTTTAGTTACGCCATTCACCACTTGTTCGGCAAGATTACCTGTTTATGCGATTCTAATTTCTTTAATTATTCCCGAAAAAAGAGTATTAGGTTTTTTAAGTTTACAAGGTTTAACCTTAATGGGATTGTATTTATTAGGATTTGGAATGGCTGTTTTTTCAGCTTATCTACTAAACAGATATTTGAAATTAAAATGCAAGTCCTATTTTGTAGTTGAAATGCCAAGCTATAAAATTCCTATGTTTAAAAATGTTGGAATTAATGTATTAGAAAAAACGAAAGCCTTTGTTTTTGGTGCTGGAAAAATCATCTTAGCATTATCGGTAATTTTGTGGTTTTTAGGCTCTCATGGCTTAAGTGACAACTTCAATAATGCTGAAAAAATTATTGCAGAACAAAACCTAAACAAAACTCTTTCTTCAGCGGAATTTGATGATTTAGTAAATTCATATAAACTAGAAAACTCTTACATTGGTTATATGGGAAAAGCAATAGAACCCATAATTCGCCCTTTAGGTTATGATTGGAAAATTGGAGTTGCTGTGGTGAGTTCGTTTGCCGCTCGTGAAGTTTTTGTTGGAACACTAGCTACAATATACAGTGTAGGAAGTCATAGTGAAGAAGAAACCACTATAAAAAACAGAATGGCAGCTGAAATTCATCCAGAAACAGGTATAAAAGTATTCAATTTTGCTACTGGAATTTCCTTATTACTATTTTATGCATTTGCGATGCAATGTATTTCTACTTTAGCTATTGTAAAAAAGGAAACCAATTCATGGAAATGGCCAATAATTCAGTTGGTTTTCATGAGCGGATTTGCTTATGTAACTTCTTTAATTGCATATCAATTATTGAAATAACTTGCTAAAAAAAATAATGAAATTCAAATTCCGAACTATTTTTACCAAATTTTAATCAATTAAAAGTTATCTCGTCAATTAAAACCTCATCATTTTCGATTTAATTATACGAATATTTAAAATTAAGACTTAAAACATTTTATTATTAATAAATCGTAAATTATCTAGAAAAAAAATTATTTGTAATTTGTCTAAATAAAGTTTAGTAATTAATTTTGCAATGTAGAATTAATCTAAATAAAAATGAAATATATAATCGCCCCAATTATCTTATTAATTTCAGGGATAGCATTTTCACAAGATAAAGAAACAAAAAACGACTCGTTAAAATCCTTAAAAGAAGTTGTTATTTCGGCTAATCAAATCATTGGAAGTAAATTTGAAGCGACTAACAAAACAGGTTCGGCTGCTTATATTTCAGCAGCAGATTTACAAAAATTCAATTATACCGATATCAACCGTGTTTTAAGAACAGTAACTGGAGTAAATGTGTATGAGGAAGACGGTTTTGGTTTAAGACCGAATATCAGCTTAAGAGGAACTTCACCAGATAGAAGTGCGAAAATCACTCTAATGGAAGATAACGTTTTAATCGCTCCTGCTCCATATTCAGCTCCTGCCGCTTATTATTTCCCATCAGTTGCTCGTATGAGTGCGGTTGAAATCTTAAAGGGAAGTAGCCAAATTCAGTACGGTCCTTTTACTACAGGTGGTACTATCAACTTTGTTTCTGCACCGATTCCTAAAAAATTTAGCGCAGGATTTTTAACCGATTACGGAAGTTTTAATACCAGCCGAACTGTTGCAAATGTTGGAATTGCAAATGAAACGGTAGGTGCTGTTGTCCAATTTTTAAACTACAATTCAGACGGATTTAAAAATTTACCAAATGGAGCCAACACAGGTTTTGACAAGAATGATGTAATGGCGAAATTTAGAGTACAATCTAAACCAACTAGTAAAATCTATAATGCTATTGAATTTAAAATGGTGTATGCAGATGAAGATGCAAATGAAACGTATTTAGGTTTAACAGAGGATGATTTCAATAATTCTCCTTTCATGCGATACGCAGGATCGGAAAAAGATAACATTACAACTAAAAATAATCAATTTTCGGTTACACATACTTTAAAAACCAGCAACTATTTTAGTGTAACCACTACGGCTTACCGAAATAAATTTTCTAGAAATTGGTATAAATTAAACGATGTACGATTTGGCGGAACAACTTATGCCATTGATGCTATTTTAGAGGACCCAGTAACAAATGAATTAGCCTTTGAATATGTTACAGGAGCACAAAACTCTCCAAATAACGCTTTGCGAGTTCGTGCAAATAACAGAGGATATTTAGCTCAAGGAGTTCAAACTAAATTAGATTTTCATTTCTTGACTGGGGAAGTTTACCATGACTTAGAAGTGGGAGTTCGTTATCACAAAGATAGCGAAGATAGATTTCAATGGAATGACAGCTATGCTATGATTAATGGTTCAATGGTATTAACAACAGCTGGAATCCCAGGAACACAAGATAATAGAATCGCTTATGCAGAAGCACTTGCAGCTCACGCCTTGTACAAAATTAAATATAACGACTTAACCGTTACACCTGGTATACGTTTTGAAACTATCGATTTGTTAAACAAAAACTACGGAACAAATGACGTAACAAGAACTGGAACAAATTTAGTTAAAAATGACAATCATGTAAAAGTTTGGTTACCTGGTGTAGGTACAAATTATAGAATCAATAATAATTTATCATTCTTTGGTGGTGTTCACAAAGGTTTTGCTCCTCCAACAAATACCCCAGGTACAAATGCTGAAAAAAGTATAAACTATGAATTAGGTTCGCGTTTTAAACACAACAATTTATCAGGAGAAGTTGTAGCTTATTTTAACAACTATTCTAATTTATTAGGAAGTGACTTAGCTGCAAGTGGAGGCTCTGGAACCTTAGACCAATTCAATGCGGGTGAAGCGCATGTAAAAGGAATTGAGTTATTATTAAACTATCCAGTTTTAAATGAAGACGGAAAATTCAAATTGCCAATTACCTTTGGATATACTTTTACTGATACCGAATTTGTAAACGAATTTGCAAGTTCAGATGGAGCTTGGGGAACCATCGTAAAAGGGGATGAAATTCCATACATTTCAAAGCACCAATTTAATGCTTCAATTGCATTAGAACACGCAAAATTTGAATTGATTTTAGGCGCAAGATTTAATGGTGAATTCAGAACAGTTGCGGGTCAAGGCTCTATCCCAAATGAATTTTCTGTCCCAAATAATACAGTTGTAGATTTTGGGTCAAAATATAAATTCAACAAAAATTTTAGCTTAACAGGAAACATCAATAACCTATTTGATACTACCTATTTGGTTTCAAGAGTGCCAGCAGGATTACGCCCAGGAATGCCTTTTAGCGCATCTATAGGAATTGCCGCTAAATTTTAAATTAATAAAAAAACAATCTCGTTTATTTTGAGATTGCTTTTTCTACTTTTGTATTATGGATGTACAACAAATATTAGTCTATCTTTCGCTTTTCATAGCTATAGGTTTTTTGGTAAAAAAATTCTTTTGGAAAAAACGCAAAAAGAAATCAAAACCTTGCAACGACGATTGTGCTTGTCATTAACCCAATGCCACATCTAAAGTCATCATTAGAATAAAACCTCCTATGAAACCTAGAGTGGCAATGTCGGTATTTTTATCTTGTTGCGTTTCGGGAATAACTTCTTCAACTACCACAAAAATCATAGCTCCTGCTGCAAATGCTAGAGCATAAGGTAAAATCGGAGTAAAAAAAGTAACAGCAACAGCTCCTAATACTCCAAATATAGGTTCCACAATAGCAGAGGATTGTCCGTACATAAAACTTTTTGCTCTGCTCATTCCCATTCTTCTTAACGGCATAGAAACGGCAATTCCTTCAGGAAAATTTTGAATACCAATTCCAATGGCTAAAGTAACCGCTCCAGCAATCGATGCTTCTGGAATTCCAGCTGCTACTCCACCAAATAAAACACCTACGGCTAAACCTTCTGGAATATTATGTAACGTAATAGCTAGAACCAAAAGCGTTGTGCGTTGCCAAGGAGATTTCATCCCTTCTGTTTCTTTGAAATTAATATGCATGTGCGGCAAGATTTTATCCAAGCCGAAAATAAATAAAGCTCCCAAAGCAAATCCAACCGCAGCCGGAATTACTTTTACAAAACCATCACCATCACTCATTTTGATAGCAGGAGCTAATAAACTCCAGAAACTGGCTGCAACCATCACACCTCCAGTAAAACCTAGCATTCCATCTAACACTACTCGATTCATATTCTTAAAAAAGAAAACAAACGAAGCGCCAAATGCCGTTAATCCCCATGTAAAAGTGGTAGCTAAAAAAGCAGCTAAAATTGGGTCAATACTCTCAAAAAAATGGATAATTGAATCAAACATACTCATTGAACATATAAATTATTTGCAATTTTATTTGAAATCGTTAATCGTTTTCCATCAATCTCAACTATTAAAGTGTCATCAAAATTTTCTTTTTCAACTACTTTTACTACCGATCCTAATGCTATTTTTTGCTTATCTAAATATTTTAAAAAATCAGTAGAAGAATCTTTCACGCCAATACAATGAAAGGAAACGTTAATCTCTACTTCCGATAAAAGTTGTTTTTCAACCTTTTGAATTACACCTTTCGCATTTGGAATGGGATCACCATGTGGGTCAGCAATTGGAAAACCTAAAAAAGCATCTAGTTTATTAACCAATTGCTCCGATTTGATATGTTCTAATTCTTCGGCAATTTCGTGCACTTCATCCCAAGAAAAACCTAATTTATCTACCAAAAAAACTTCCCATAAACGGTGTTTTCTAACAATCATTTTGGCAGAATGTAAGCCTTTATCAGTAAGTGTAACACCGTGATATTTTTGATAACTCACCAAATCTTTATCTGAAAGCTTCTTCAACATATCGGTAACTGATGACGCTTTGGTATCTAACATTCCTGCTATAGCATTCGTATTAACACCTCTAGGAGAAACCAACGACAAATGATAAATAACTTTAATATAATTTTCTTCCGAAATGGTCATAAACAATTTATTTTGACAAATATAAATAATATTTTAGGTATAACTAAATTTATTTTTAGGCAAAAACGAATAATATATTGATAAAGTTTAAGTGAATGAGCTTTTCTTTAGATTTCAAAAACATTCCGATTACTGATAAAATTTGACTAATTTTGAGGTTCTTGAATAGAAAATCATACAAGGAGAAATTTTTTAGAAATTCGATATACCATTTATTAATGCAACATTATCACTACATTTTTACGGGTTCAGGGTTATCGGCTTTGATGACGGTTAATGAAATGCTTTTATCTGGAAAATTTGAGGATAAATCCATTTTGCTAATTGATGAAAATGCTAAAAAAGTAAACGATAGAACTTGGTGCTTTTGGGATGAACATAATTTATTTGATGGAATCGTCTCAAAAAAATGGAATCAAGCGATTTTTGCGAATGAAAAATTTAATAGGGTTTTAGAATTAACACCTTATCAATACAAAAAAATCAATGGTTTAGATTTTTACAAATTAGTTTTTAAGAAGATTTCCGAACATAAAAACATTCATTTTCTAAATCAAAAAGTGGTTGATTTTTCGGAATTAGGAGATCATTGTATTGTAAAAACGGTAAGTGAAACCTTTACTTGCAACAAAATTTTCAATTCCATTTATAATCCAGAAGTTGTAACAACACAAACCAAATTCCCATTAATTCATCAACATTTTATTGGTTGGTATATCAAAAGTAAAGAAGCGGTTTTTACTCCAAATTGCGCTACTTTCATGGATTTTTCGGTGGAACAAAAAGGCAATACCCGTTTTATGTATATTTTACCGACTTCTTCAACTGAAGCGTTATTAGAATATACCTTGTTTTCAAAAAACTTACTTTTTAAAGAAGAATACGAAGCTGAAATTCAGAAGTACATTACAAATCTTGGCATAACAGAATACGAAATCATCGAAAAAGAACAAGGTAATATTCC
This sequence comes from Flavobacterium fragile, assembly GCF_023634865.1. Taxonomy (GTDB): domain Bacteria; phylum Bacteroidota; class Bacteroidia; order Flavobacteriales; family Flavobacteriaceae; genus Flavobacterium; species Flavobacterium fragile. The sequence goes on along the minus strand of NZ_JAMLJN010000002.1, from coordinate 310,178 downwards.
GATGACGTGTTATCCTTTCTGGAAACACAACACGAAAAATATCATTAATATTGGTTCCGCTGGCGGATGGACAAAAGCGAGTACAGGTTATACTTTTAAAAACGCTTCCAAAAAATCAAAAGCATTAGTTCAATTTCTAAAATCAGAATCTGACTTTACAAAATTTCATAAAAAAGATAAATTTTGGTTTTATGATTTATTGCTTTTGGATATTTTAGGTTCTAAAAATGAATTAGGTTCTACAATATTTTCATCTATGTTTAAAGAAGGAAATTCAAGTGTAATTTTTAAATTTTTAGATGAAGAAACTTCATTTTTAGAAGATTTACGCGTGATTTGGAGATGCCCGAAAATGCTATTTGTGAAGGCTTTGTTGGGGAGAATTCTCTAGCTTAAAATACTTGATGATTTTAGAAATAATTGCAACCAAAAATAAAAATGTTATTAGAACCAAATCACGAAAAGCTTCTGTAATTTCAACAAGAGCATCCGTATTTCTTTGCAAATGATACAGTAATTTTTTCTTGTCTTCTAGGTCAGAAACATCCTGTGGAAATCCTGAAAAAACATGAGAAATTGTTAACGACAAAAGTAAAATTGCAATTCCATATGAATACAACACATACTGTAATGTCAATTTCAAGTTGTTGGTTTTTTGAATAATTAAATAACCAATAACAAAGACGATTAAAAATCCAATTTTAACATAAAACTCATCAGGTTCCGCTAAAAAACTCATACAATATATTTTAGAAATGTAAACATAACAAATCTTTATGAATTCCGATTCTGTAACTACCAAAAAACTTTGTAACTTTGCGACACGTTAACTTATAACAATATACATTATGTATCCAGAAGAAATGGTAAACCCAATGCGTGCTGAATTAACAGACGCAGGTTTCAAAAATTTATATACTTCAGAAGACGTAAAAAACGCTATTAAATCTGAAGGGACAACTTTAGTAGTGATTAATTCTGTTTGTGGTTGTGCTGCAAGAAATGCACGTCCAGGAGCAAAAATGAGTTTAGAGGGTGGAAAAAAACCCGCTAACTTAATTACTGTTTTTGCTGGAGTTGATAGAGAAGCAGTAGATGCAGCAAGAGCAGAAATGTTTCCTTTCCCACCGTCATCTCCAAGTATGGCGTTATTTAAAAATGGTGAATTGGTTCATATGCTAGAGCGTCATCATATTGAGGGACGTCCTGCCGAATTAATTGCTGAAAATTTAAAAGACGCTTACAACGAATTTTGCTAAGGTATTAGGCTTGCATACAATAAAAACCACCAAAAATGGTGGTTTTTTTATTTTATAGTTTACTTTTGCTGAAATAATTATTTATATGGAAAAAATTCTTTCTTACCCACTATCCATAATTTATTATTTATTATTTGGTCTCTGGTTGTTGGTTTTTCATCCTATACAATGGGTTTGTCTTAATGTGTTTGGATACAATGCACATCGATTGAGTGTGGCTTATTTAAATTGGTTTTTAGTTAGAACTGCTCATTTTTTAGGCACTACATATCACATTAAAGGAATGGAAAATGTTCCAGAAAACCAACCTTTAATTATCGTTGCAAATCATCAAAGTTTACATGATATCACCACTATTATCTGGTTTTTACGAAAAACACATCCAAAATTTATAAGTAAAATAGAATTAGGAAAAGGAATACCAAGTGTGTCTTACAACCTAAAACACGGTGGTTCGGCTCTTATCGACAGAAAAGATCCCAAGCAGGCTTTACCTGAAATTAAAAAAGTGGCCGAATTAATTAATAACAATAATTACGCAGTAGTAATATTTCCTGAAGGGACAAGAAGTAAAACTGGAACCCCTAAGCCTTTTGCAGTTAATGGCTTAAAAATGCTGTACAAATTTGCACCCGATGCTTATTTTCTTCCTGTAACGATTAATAATTCATGGAAAATCACAAAATTTGGAACTTTCCCTTTAGGCTTAGGAACAAGTTTAGAATTAATCGTACATAAACCTTTAAAAATATCAGATCATTCTTTTGAAGATATTTTAGAAAACACTGAAACAATAATAAAAAAATATATCAAAAATTAACCTCCTATGTCAATACAAAATGTACGCTTAGAAGTGATGCAATTTTTAGAAAAGAAAATTGATCACTTCATGGAAGAATTCCTAATCCCTGTTGAAAAAATTTGGCAACCAACCGATTTATTACCAAATTCTCAAAATGAAACTTTTTTTGAAGAAGTTAAAGAATTAAGAGAAATTGCTAAAGAACTACCTTACGATTTTTGGGTAACAATGGTAGGTGACACCATCACTGAAGAAGCATTACCAACATACGAATCTTGGTTAATGGAAGTTGAAGGGGTAAACCAAGAAGGAGAAGGAAATGGCTGGAGCAAATGGATTCGTCAATGGACAGGTGAAGAAAATCGTCATGGAGACTTGTTAAACAAATACTTATATCTTTCTGGAAGAGTAAATATGCGTGAAGTAGAAATTACTACGCAACATTTAATCAACGACGGTTTTGATATTGGAACTAGTAATGATCCTTACAAAAATTTTGTTTATACTAGTTTTCAAGAGTTGGCTACTTATGTTTCTCACAACCGAGTAGCTTTAATTGCTAAAAAATATGGAGATAAAAAGTTACATAAAATTTGTAATATGATTGCCGGAGATGAAATGCGCCATCACTTAGCATATAGTGAATTTGTTAACCAAATTTTTAAAGTGGATCCTAGCGAAATGATGTTGGCTTTTCAACATATGATGAAACATAAAATTGTAATGCCTGCTCATTTTTTAAGAGAATCAGGACAAAAAATAAGCACTGCATTCGAACAGTTTTCAGATTCAGCGCAACGAATTGGTGTTTACACGGCTGCTGACTATGTTGATATTATGCAAAAACTTATTGATAAATGGGAAATCGATAAAGTTTCTGGATTAACAGATGAAGCTGAAAAGGCGAGAGATTATCTGATAAAATTACCGGCTAGAATGATAAAAATTTCTGAGCGATTAGTAATTCCTGAAACGGGTCATGTATTTAAATGGGTTGAACCAGCTTTAGCAAGATAGAAATTGTAAAAATTGAAAAATTCCAATTTAAGTTTTAAATTGGAATTTTTTATGAAATATTATATGAAAATAATACACGATACGATACGTTTTGTAAAAGAAAAACTTCAAAATGCGGAAGGTGGACACGATTGGTTTCACATTGAACGCGTTTATAAAAACGCCTTGTTAATTGCAGAAGAAGAAGAATGTGATTTGACTGTAGTGAAATTAGCCGCTTTGCTTCATGATATTGCAGATTCAAAATTCCACAATGGAGATGAAACGATTGGGCCCCAAATTGCACGAGAATTTTTAGAATCTCAAAAGGTTTCAGAAGTGATTATTTCACATGTAATTGCGATTATCGAAAACATTTCGTTTAAAGGTGGAAATTTTGAAAAGAATTTTCATTCTAAAGAATTAGAAATCGTGCAAGATGCTGACCGATTAGATGCTATTGGTGCTATAGGAATAGCGCGTACTTTTAATTATGGCGGCTTTAAAAATCGTCCGTTATACGACCCAAATATTCAACCTAATTTGAATATGAATAAAGATGAATATAAGAATAGTGAAGCCCCTACTTTAAACCACTTCTACGAAAAACTCTTACTTTTAAAAGACAAAATGAATACGGAAACTGGAAAAAAAATAGCTCAAAAACGTCATGATTTCATGATAACTTTTTTGAGCCAATTTTATGCCGAATGGGATGGGGAAGTTTAGTGAGCAGCGTAGTGTTCAGTTAAAACAATACTTACTACAGCTAAGAATCTTATTTTAGTTTGTTACTTTTTCTATCAATTTTAAAATGTTAAACACATCGTATGATTGTAAAAACAGTTAATGACTTTTTATTTCGAAAACTAAAAACTATGCCTGAAAACTAAATCCTATTTCCCAGGAAACTCTGCTTTTCTTTTTTCTAAAAACGCTGTTGTCCCTTCTTTAAAATCTTCGGTTCCAAAACAAGCACCAAAGTTTTCTATTTCTACTTGGTAACCATTAACTCCATCGGTATAATTAGCATTCACCGCTTGTATTGCTTTTGCGATAGCTACACTCGAATTTTTAGTAATTTTTGAAGCAATTCCTTTAGCAAAATCTAATAATTCTGCTTGTGAAACTACGTGGTTTACTAATCCGAAGTTTTTAGCGGTTTCGGCATCAATCATGCCAGCAGTCATAATCATTTCCATGGCACGACCTTTTCCTACTAATTGCGCTAAACGCTGTGTTCCTCCATAACCCGGAATAACTCCTAACGTTACTTCAGGCAATCCCATTTTTGCATTATCTGATGCTACTCTAAAATGACATGACATCGCTAATTCTAATCCACCACCAAGAGCAAAACCATTTACAGCTGCAATTACGGGTGTGCTTAAATTTTGAACAAAATCAAACAATAATTCCTGACCTTGAGCTGCTAATTTCCCTCCTTCTTCTACAGAAAAATGGGCAAATTCTGAAATATCGGCCCCTGCTACAAAAGCTTTTTCTCCACTACCTGTTACAATAATTGCTTTCACAGATTGATCTTCATTTAACGATTTAAATCCATCGTGCAATTCTTGAATAGTTGCCTTATTTAGGGCGTTTAATTTTGTTGGTCTGTTAATCGTTACAATTGCAATAGCATCTTGTTTTTCAATAAGAATATTTTCCATTTTTGTTTGTTTTGATTATTTATTAATTGGGAATGAAACCAAAAATTCAGTTCCCACATTAGGTTCCGTTTCAAAGGTAATCGTTCCGTTGTAATTTTCGATAATATTTTTTATGATGGCCAAACCAAGTCCCATTCCACTCGATTTTGTAGTGAATTTTGGTTCGAAAACACGTTTTTGGTTTTCTGTAGAAATTCCTTTTCCATTGTCTTTAACGGCTATCTTAACCTCGTTTCCTTGTCTAAAAACCGTAACAAAAACTTGCTTGTTTTCTTGTTCTTCGGGAATGGCTTGAATAGCATTTTTAACCAAATTGGTAATCACACGAATTAGTTGTGTTCGGTCTAATTTGGCAATAATTTCGTCTTCTAATGCTGAAAATTGAATATAATCTTCGTTAAAAATTTCCAGTGCCATTTTCACTATTCGCACCACATTTAAAGTTTCATTTTGTTGTGCTGGCATCGTAGCAAAATTTGAAAAAGCACCCGCAACAGCTGTCATCGTATCAATTTGTTGTAAAATAGTTTTAGTGTAATCGTCTAATTTTTGGGTTATATTTGGATCATTTACATCAAATTTTCTTTGAAAACTTTGTACGGTTAATCGCATTGGTGTTAATGGATTTTTTATTTCGTGCGCTACTTGTTTTGCCATTTCGCGCCAAGCTTGTTCTCTTTCGCTTTGTGCTAAAATTGTGGCACTTTCTTCCAATTTATCCACCATTTTATTGTAGGAATTAATCAGAAGATTGATTTCTTTACTTCCGTCTTCAATCACAATTTTTTCATTACGTTGATTTAATTGTGTTTCCTCGATTTTATCACTGATAATCTTTAGTGATTTTGTGATATAACTCGATAAAAAGTAAGATAAAACAACTGAAATCAATAACATAAAAGCATAAACCTGGCTAAATCGAAGTAAAAAATTACTTACTTCGTTATCGTAAAACTCTGTATTCTCTTCATACGGTAAATTCAAAATAGCTAAAGGCTTAAATTTCGTATCCTTTAAATACGAATAAGACGAACGAAATGTTTGGTCATCAACAACCGAGAACTCCATGTATCTTTTATCTAATGAAGATTGAATAATTTTTAAAGTAGAAGGGTTAATTTTGGGTTTATCTTTATCTAATTTAAAAATTGCCTTTGATGAAATTAAAAGTTTCCCTTTTAAATCAAAAAAGTTGATTTCCATACTATGGATATCGGCCAATTCAAAAATTTTCTCTTTAAAAATTAAAGGAATATTTTCAGTTGTTAGCGGATATGTTGTAGTTTGAAGCACATAATTTATGTGTTCCGAAATAGCGGATTCTTTTCGCTCCAATCGGTCTTGATGGTATTCGCGAGCTTCTTTTCTAAATTGATAAATAGAAACCGCAGCAATAAGGACAGAAGCTATCAACGTTAAGAATATCATAGAAAGAAATATTCTTACTCGTAAAGAAAGGTTTTTAAAATTAAATATTCTGTCCATTAATTGTGCTAAAAATTAGCTGTTATTTTTCTCTCGAACTTTTTTATACAATTTGTAACCTACCATTAATAATATCGAGAATGCTATAATTCCAACAACTCCAAAAATCCAATTGAGAGCATTTTTTAAAATTACTAAAAAAACCACTGCAAAAAGAATAATAGTTGCGCCTTCGTTCCAAATTCTAAAGAAACTTGAGGAATGCTTTACCTCATTATTTTGTAATTGTCTGAATATTTGATGGCATTTTAAATGATACAAATACAACAAAAAAACAAAAGCTAGTTTTACATGCATCCAAGGTTGGGCTAACCAAACCCTTCCTACTTCTGTAAAAAACAACATCCAAAAAGCAAAAATACTGGTTAAAACAGCGCTTGGCCAAGTTATGATATACCACAAACGATATTGCATTAATTGGTATTGCTTGATTAAAATATCTTGCTCAGGTTGCGGTTTTTGCTTGGCTTCGGCATGATAAACAAATAAACGAACAATGTAAAACAAGCCAGCAAACCAAGTGACTACAAAGATTAAATGCAACGATTTTATGTAATTGTAAAATTCCATGTTTTATTGATTTTGAAATGCCCATTGATCAATCCAGCGGCTCATGGTTTTTACCCAATCTTCATTATCGTTCAAACAAGGAATGGATAAGAAATGTTCGCCTCCATTTTCTTCAAAGCTTTCTGCAGCTTCCATTCCAATTTCTTCCAAAGTTTCCAAACAATCCGATACAAAAGCAGGCGTAACTACAGCTAAATTTTTAATTCCTTTCTTTGCTAAACCATCAATTGTGGCATCGGTGTAAGGTTGTAACCAAGGATCACGACCCAATCGAGATTGAAAAGAGGTGCTATATTTTCCTTCTTCCAAACCTAAAAATTCGGCTACTTGTTTGGTAGTTTCATAACATTGATGACGATAACAGAATTCATGTGCTTTTGATGGCGTATTACAACAACTTCCATCTATTTTACAATGCGATTTTGTTACATCTGATTTTCTAATGTGACGCTCTGGAACACCATGATACGAAAACAATAAATAATCCGATTTAAAATTATCTAAAGCCGATTTGATAGAATTGGATAAATCACGAATATAATCCGGTTTATTATAAAAAGCGGGAAGTATCGTGAATTTCATATTTGGAAACTGCTTTTTTCGAATTTCCTCTGCTAAAACCAAGATAGTTTCTGTAGTAGCCATCGCAAATTGCGGATATAATGGCACTAATAAAACCTCATCTACTCCCTGATTGTGCAATTGTTGTAAACCAAATTCGATACTTGGATTTCCATAACGCATTGCTAAACCTACAGGAATACTCACTTGCTCTTGAACTTTATTTTGTAATCGTTTCGATAATACAATCAAGGGCGAACCTTCTTCCCACCAAATTTTTTTATATGCTTTGGCTGATTTTTTTGGACGTGTATTTAAGATAATTCCTTTCACTAACAGAACTCTTGCCAAATAAGGAAGATCAATTACACGTTCGTCCATTAAGAATTCATCTAAATATTTTCTAACATCTTTTGGTTCAGGGCTATCCGGCGAACCTAAATTAACTAATAGTACTCCTTTTTTCATTTTCTTTTTTTTATAAAAGTAATCAATCTCCCTTTTTAGGAAAATTTTAAATACGTTTTTTATTTATGATGCGATTTGTAAAATCAATTGAATTATTCAATATTGGCATTTAAGTTCATCAAATATTTTTTAGGTGTTGTTCCAAATTTTTTCTTAAAAGCTGCAATAAAATGACTTCCTGTACTGTAACCAATTTTTAAACCTACTTCATTCACGTTGTAAGAACCGCTGTCTAACAATTGACGAGCATAATCCATTTTGTAGTCGAATAGAAATCCGTAAACAGTATCACCATAAATTTGTTTAAATCCCATTTTTAATTTTTTCAAACTTAATCCCACTTGCTCTGACAAAACTTCTAAAGTAGGTGGTTCTGCCATATTGGCAATCATAATTTCTTTAGCTTTTTTGATTTTTAGAACGTTTTCTTCATCAATCAAAAACGGACATTGTTCTGCATTTGGATCTTCGGAACGATTGAAATACAAACTCAACAACTCATAGCCTTTTCCTTTGTAATATAAATTCTTGATGAATGAATTTAGGTTATAATGAAAAATTTGACTCAAAACAATAGCCATAGACGGACTAATATCGTTTTCTTTGTAATACTTCTTATCCTTATTTTCTTCACTTAAAAACGGAATATTTTCCGCTTCAGAAGAGAACAATCCATGAAATTTTTTAATGGAAATAATTACTGAAATCACCCATGTATGGGGTGCTAATTCGAGATGAATTGGCAATTCTTTTTGTGGATTATAAAATAAAAGGGATTTCTCTTCTTTTAAATCTAAGGCATAATTTCCCTGATTGAAAACAAATTTTCCTTTTCCTTTAAGTCCAAAATGAAACTGAATAAGGCCCTGATTAACAGAACGTTCTACTACAACTGTTTCATTAGTATCGTTTTGAAAACGCAACAAAATAAAGTCGTTTTCAATTTTTATTTCTTCTTGAGAACCCATAGCGGTATTTTTTCGTATATGATCTAACAAATACACTAGTTGTTATTTAGAATTATTCTATATAGCGCGTTAATTAAAGCTTGAATTTAGTACAAATTTAGGAGAAATATTGCAATCTAGAACAAATGATATCAAAATAACTTTGAGCGACATAAAAAGTACTTTTAGCGTTGTTTTTATAAAATAGTATCATTTAATTTTGTTAAACTTTTAGGGAAGAGTATATCATATGGAAAACAATACATTCGCAAAGCATCCAACTTTCTATGCAGTGGGTTTGAGTTACAAAAAAGCAGATGCTGAAATGAGAGGAAAATTTAGCTTAGATGATCAAGCGAAGGCTAGCCTATTGCACCAAGCAAAAGCTGAAGGTATTGATAGTTTAGTTGTAACCTCTACATGTAATAGAACCGAAATTTATGGTTTTGCCCAACATCCTTTTCAGCTAATTAAATTATTGTGCGAGAACAGCCAAGGAACGGTTGAAGATTTTCAAAAAGTTGCTTTTGTTTACAAAAATAGTGAAGCTATCAATCACATGTTCCGTGTAGGAACAGGTTTAGACAGTCAAATTTTAGGTGATTTTGAAATTATCAGTCAATTAAAAAATGCATTTGTTAAGAGTAAAGAATTAAACCTAGTGAATGCTTTTTTAGAACGATTAGTGAATGCCGTAATCCAAGCAAGCAAAAAAATTAAAAACGAAACCGAAATTTCTTCAGGAGCTACTTCGGTATCTTTTGCTTCGGTTCAATACATTTTCAAAAATGTGGAAGACATTGCTGCTAAGAACATTTTGCTTTTCGGAACAGGAAAAATCGGAAGAAATACTTGTGAAAACCTTGTAAAACATACAAAACACGAGCAAATCACATTAATCAACAGAACCAAAGAAAAGGCTGAAAAATTGGCAAAAAAATTGGATGTCATTGTTAAAGATTATGCTGATTTACAATTAGAACTTCAAAAAGCTGACGTATTAGTTGTGGCAACTGGAGCACAAAATCCTACAGTTGACAAAACGATTTTGAACCTAAAAAAACCACTATTAATTTTAGATTTATCGATTCCGAAAAACGTAAACGAAAATGTAAAAGAAATTGAAGGGGTTACTTTAGTGCACATGGATGAACTTTCGCAGATTACGGATGAAACTTTGGAAAACAGAAAAAAACACATTCCTGCAGCTGAAGCCATCATCGAAGAGATTAAAGACGAATTTATGGCTTGGACCAAACAGCGTAAATTTGCACCAACTATACATGCTTTAAAAGCAAAACTGAATACAATTAAAGAAGGAGAATTAAATTTTCAACGTAAAAAATTGGCCAATTTCGATGAAGAACAAGCCGAATTAATTACAGCAAGAATCATCCAGAAAATCACCAATCATTTTGCCAATCATTTAAAAGATGAAGAAACGATGGTAGACGAAAGTATCGAATGGATTGAAAAGATTTTCCAATTAGAAACGGTTTCAAAATAATGAGCAAAACCATCCGAATAGGAACTCGTGATAGCGAATTAGCCCTTTGGCAAGCACACACAGTACAAAAAAAACTTAACGGTTTAGGTTACAAAACAGAAATTATAGCTGTAAAATCTCAAGGTGATATTATTCTAGATAAACCTTTATACGAACTAGGAATTACCGGAATTTTTACCAAAACCTTAGACATAGCCATGATAAACGGTCAGGTAGATATTGCAGTGCATTCTATGAAAGATGTACCAACAGCTTTACCTATCGGAATTGTGCAAGCAGCAGTTTTGGAACGTGCTAACACCGTAGATCTTTTAATTCATAAAGGCAATTTAGATTTTCTAAATTCTTATGGAACTATTGCTACAGGTAGTTTACGTAGACAGGCACAGTGGTTACATAAATATCCTAATCACAAAGTAGTGGATTTACGTGGAAATGTAAACACACGTATGCAAAAACTACAGGACAACGAGTGGAATGGTGCTGTTTTTGCAGCAGCTGGTTTAGAAAGAATTAATTTAAAACCGGATACTTATATTAATTTAGATTGGATGATTCCTGCACCTGCGCAAGGTGCTATGATGGTTGTGGCTATGGCAGATGATGCTTTTTCATTAGAAGCCTTGTCCGAATTAAATCATGTAGAAACAGAAATCTGTACTTACATAGAAAGACAATTTTTGAGAACCTTAGAAGGAGGCTGTACAGCGCCTATTGGAGCACTTGCTTCCTATAATGAAAACACGGATGAAATTCATTTTCAAGGTGCATTATTTTCAATTGACGGGAAACAAAAATTAGTTGTAGAACGAAAATATGATATTTCCGAATGGAAAAAATTAGGTTTCAATGCTGCAAAAGAAATTTTAGAAAACGGGGGAACCGAACTAATGGCAGAAATTAAAACACAACTAAAAAAATAAAGTGGCAAAAGAAATCGGGGTCATATCAACTAAAAAATTGGCTGTAAACCAGAAACAGTTTTTGTTAAATGCTGGTTTTAAGGTTATGGATGAAGATTTTATTAGCATTAATCCGATACCATATGAAATAGATGACGCCAATGATATTTTGATTTTTACGAGTCAAAATACCGTTCAAAATATTCTTAAACACAAAGACAAATTAATATTAAAACCGGTACTTTGTGTTGGAGATAAAACAAAACAAATGCTGATCAATCATGGTTTTACGGTTTTAAATGCCCAACCTGAAGCTAGTGAATTGATCAAAATTATAGACGATGCATATCTTGATAAAAGTTTTACCTTTTTCTGTGGAACTTCTCGATTAAACACTATTCCTGATTTTCTTAAAGAGAAAAAACTAAAACATAAAATCATCGAAGTATATGAAACAATAGAAACACCCATTACTATTCAATCGAAAATGGATAGCATTTTATTTTTTAGTCCATCAGGCGTTTCTAGTTATGTAAAAGACAATTCTATTATTGATGAAATTTGTTTTTGTATCGGAAATACCACAGCAAAAGCAGTTGAAAAGTATTCAAAAAATATTGTAATCGCTAATCAACCTACAGTTGAAAATGTGATTATCCAATGCATAAATTATTATAAAGCTAATAGCTAAAAAAGATGATAAAAAACGATTTATTTTTACGAGCATTAAAAGGAGAAACTGTTGAACGTCCACCTGTTTGGATGATGCGTCAAGCTGGAAGATATTTACCAGAGTTCAGAGCATTACGCGATAAATATGATTTTTTCACCCGTTGCGAAACTCCAGAATTAGCTGCTGAAATTACAGTGCAACCTATCCGAATTGTAAAACCAGATGCGGCTATTTTGTTCTCGGATATTTTGGTAGTACCAAGAGCGATGGGAATTCACGTAGAATTAAAAGACAATTTAGGTCCGATAATTCCAAATCCGATTCGCACAATGGAACAAGTAAACCAGGTTTTTGTTCCGAACATTCACGAAACCTTAGGATACGTTATGGATGCAATAAAACTAACGAAAGAAATGTTGAACGAGGAAGTGCCATTAATTGGTTTCGCTGGTTCGCCATGGACGATTTTCTGTTATGCTGTAGAAGGAAAAGGTTCTAAAAGTTTTGATACAGCCAAAGGATTTTGTTTTTCAAATCCAGTTGCAGCACACTTATTATTACAAAAAATCACCGATACCACAATTTTATATTTAAAAGAAAAAGTAAAAGCAGGTTGTAATGCAATTCAGATTTTTGACTCTTGGGGCGGAATGCTTTCTCCAGTAGATTATCAAGAATTTTCATGGCAATACATCAACCAAATTGTAGAAGCATTAGCCGAAGAAACAGAAGTAATCGTTTTTGGAAAAGGATGTTGGTTCGCTTTAAACGAAATGTCAAAATCAAAAGCATCAGCTTTAGGAGTGGATTGGACATGCTCACCAAGAAACGCTCGCTATTTAACCAGTGGTGACATCACATTACAAGGAAATTTCGACCCAAGTCGTTTGTTATCTCCAATCCCAACCATCAAAAAAATGGTACACGAAATGATTGACGAATTCGGAAAAGACAAATACATAGTAAACTTAGGTCACGGTATTTTACCAAATATTCCTGTGGACCATGCTAAGGCGTTTGTGGAAGCAGTGAAGGAGTATCAAAAGTAAGCGGTCTCAGTTTCAGTTTACTGATAAACTGCGACTGAATACTGCGACTGAATACTGATTAATATGAAAAATAAATTCTACACTTACATACTAAACCTACAAGATCAAATCTGTAAAGGCTTAGAAGACATAGACGGTGGCACTAAATTTCGTGAAGATATTTGGGAACGACCAGAAGGTGGCGGCGGTCGCACACGTGTTATTGAAAATGGTAACGTTTTTGAAAAAGGTGGTGTGAACATTTCAGCCGTTCATGGCAAATTACCCGATACGATGCAAAAAATGTTCGGATTAGGCGAAGCTGATTTCTTTGCTTGTGGATTAAGTTTAGTAATTCATCCGAAAAACCCAATGGTACCAACCGTTCATGCCAATTGGCGTTATTTCGAAATGTATGATGAAAATGCCAACATCATCAACCAATGGTTTGGTGGCGGACAAGATTTAACACCATACTATTTGTTTGAAGAAGATGCGAAACATTTTCACCAAACTTGTAAAAATGCTTGCGACAAACATAACTCTGAATTTTATCCAAACTATAAAAAGAAATGCGATGAGTATTTCTGGAACGCACATCGTAATGAAGCGCGCGGAATTGGCGGATTGTTTTTCGATTATTTGAAAGAAACCGAAACCATGAAAATGGAAGATTGGTACAATTTTGTAACTGAAGTTGGGAATTCATTCTTGCAAGCGTATGTTCCAATTGTAGAAAGAAGAAAAGATTTACCTTATACAGATGCGCAACGCACTTGGCAAGAAATTCGCCGTGGTCGTTATGTAGAATTCAATTTAGTTCACGATAAAGGCACCCTTTTCGGACTAAAAACCAACGGAAGAATCGAGAGTATCTTAATGAGTTTACCACCTCATGTGCAATGGATATATGACCATCATCCAGAAGCTGGTAGTGAGGAGGAAAAATTATTAAAAGTATTAGAAAACCCAGTTGAATGGGTAATTTCTTAATACGCTTTACTTATAGAAATTATTACAAAATATTTTAAAAGTCTAACTATGAAAGCTAAATTATCATTTTTGCTACTCCTAGTTTCCTTCTTTTCTTTTTCTCAAATTGAAGAAAGCAAATTAGATGAATTAATTCAAAATACTTTAAAAACTTTCGATGTTCCTGGAATTTCTGTCGGAATTGTGAAGGATGGAAAAGTAGTTTATTCCAAAGGTTTTGGTGTGCGCTCTTTAATTACAAATCAAGCAATGACGGATGAAACTTTAGTTGGAATCGCTTCTAATTCAAAAGGATTTACTGCCACGGCTTTAGCAATATTAGCCGATGAAGGAAAATTAAATTTCGATGATAAAGTTTCTAAATATATTCCAGAATTTCAAATGCACGATGCTTATGTTTCGCAAGAAGTAACTATCAAAGATTTGATTACGCACAGAGCAGGATTGGGTTTAGGACAAGGAGATTTAATGTTTTTCCCAGAAGGTGGAAATCTTACTGTAAATGACATTATTCACAATGTTAGATATTTAAAGCCTGAAAATTCGTATAGAAATACATTGGATTATAATAACATTATGTTCATTGTTGCAGGCGAAGTAATTCACAGAGTTTCCGGATTAACTTGGGCTGAATTTATAGAACAAAAAATCATGCAACCTGTTGGTATGACTTCAAGTTATGGAAGTTATAACCGAGCAAAAGCAGCTAATGTTAAGAATATTATTGATGCACACGCTCCCGTTGATGGAAAAGTAGTTGCTGTGCCACACGATTGGAATGAAACCGGAAATGCTGCGGGTGGAATCATCAGTAATATTAAGGATATGAACATTTGGGCAGAATTCTTGATGAATGGTTTTACTACGAAAGACGGAAAAAAATTAGTTACAGATACACAAATTTTTCAATTATGGAATCTTCAAATTGCTACACCAGTTGCTTTGAAAAACCCATACGATTCGAACTTTAATGGTTATGGATTAGGCTGGTTTTTAACCGATGTAAAAGGGCATAAACAAGTTTATCATACTGGCGGATTAATCGGAACAGTGACGCAATTTACTTTAATTCCAGATATGAAATTAGGAATTATAGTTTTGACGAATCAACAAAGTGGTGCTGCATTTAATGTAATTACTAATACGATTAAAGATGCCTATCTAGGTCTTGAAGATAGAAATTGGTTGAAGAATTTCAGTGAAAGAATGGCAAAAGTTAACGCTAAATATGACAAAGAAAAACTAGACGTTTTCACTAAATCAGAAGCTTTCAAAAAGGAAAAGAAAAGTCAAATAAAAAGCGAACAAATTACAGGAACTTATACTGACTTATGGTTTGGGGATGTTACAATTGCATTAGAAGGAAAAAAATTACGCCTTTCTTGTGTAAATTCACCACGATTAAAAGGAGAATTGATTCCTTATTCACCAAATGTTATGGTGATTAAATGGGATGATAGAAGTTATGATGCTGATGCTTTTGTAAATTTTCAAATGGATGAAAATGGAAAAGCTCAAGGAATGAAGTTAAAACCAATTTCGGGTGTAACTGATTTTAGTTTTGATTTTGAAGATTTAGATTTACTGAAAAAGAAATAAAAATAACGCTCAATTTGAGCAAAAAAAATAAAGAATATGTTTCCAATACACAGAGGTCGTCGTTTAAGAGTAAACGAATCTATAAGAAGTTTAGTTCGCGAAACCAGCTTGAGTCCGGCTGATTTTATGTTTCCAATGTTTATTATGGAAGGAGAAAACACAAAAGTGGAAATTCCTTCTATGCCAGGCATTTTCCGTCGTACTTTAGATTTAACGGTGGAAGAAGTGAAAGAATTATTCGCTTTAGGAATTCGTGCTGTAAACATTTATGTAAAAGTTAGCGATGATTTAAAAGACAATACCGGAAAAGAAGCTTGGAACGATAATGGTTTGATGCAAAGAGCCATTCGTGCTATAAAAGCGGCTTGCCCTGAAATGATTATAATGCCCGATGTGGCTTTAGACCCGTATTCGATTTATGGCCATGATGGTATCATTGAAAAAGGTGATGTAGCAAATGACGCCACTAATGATGCTTTGGTTAAAATGGCGGTTTCACATGCACAAGCTGGTGCCGATTTTGTGGCTCCTAGTGATATGATGGATGGTCGTGTTTTACGTTTACGTCAAGGTTTAGATGCTGCTGGATTTCACAATGTGGGAATTATGAGTTATTCGGCTAAATATGCTTCAGCTTTTTATGGTCCGTTTCGTGATGCTTTGGATTCGGCTCCAAAAGATGCGGATGTAGAAGTACCAAAAGATAAAAAAACCTATCAAATGGATTACGCCAATCGAATAGAAGCCGTTAAAGAAGCACTTTGGGATGTGGAAGAAGGTGCCGATATGGTCATGGTAAAACCAGGAATTGCTTATTTAGATATCGTTCGTGAAGTGAAAAATGCTGTTGATGTTCCGGTAACGGTTTTCCATGTTTCAGGAGAATATGCGATGATTAAGGCTGCTTCAGAAAGAGGTTGGTTAGACCATGATAAAATAATGATGGAACAATTAATGTGTATCAAAAGAGCGGGCGCTAGCTTGATTTCGACTTATTTTGCGAAAGAAGCGGCTATTTTATTAAACAAGTAATTTTAAAATGAAACAGATAGTAAAATCAATAGTTGTTTTTGCATTAGCGATTTCTGTAACAAATTGTGGTGATAAAAAAGAAACTGATAAATACGGAAATGCTGTTGAAGAAAATACAGAAACAACAACTGAAACTTCGGTTGATCCATTATTAGCAAAAGGGCAAGAACTTTTCGAAGGAAAAGGAACGTGTACCGCATGTCATAAACCCGATGCAAAAGTTGTTGGTCCTTCCATAAAAGAAATTGCTAAAATTTACAAAGAAAAAGAAGCTAGCATCGCAGCATTCATTAACGAAGAAAGCAAGCCAATTGTTGACCCATCACAATACGACACCATGAAAACCAACTTTGCCATTACAAAAGCAATGACGGCTGAAGAACGCAAAGCCTTAGAAGTATATATGATGAGTTTCGAGTAAGATTACTCAACCACCAATTTAAAGCCCACGCGCGGAATGTTTTCAATTCTCACGTGGGTTTCTTCTTTTATGATTTTTCGCAATCTCGAAATAAAAACATCCAAACTTCTGCCAAGAAAATAATCATCGCTTCCCCATAATTCCATTAAGATTTTTTCGCGTTTTAAAACGGTATTCGGGTTGTCTAAAAATAGTTTTAAAAGTGAGGCTTCTCGCTCGGTTAACGTTATGTTTTGGCTTTCATTTTTTAATAAATAATTCTCAGGTTCAAATTGAAAACTTCCAAAAGTATATTGTTTTTGGACCAAATTATCGGTCGACTTTTGACTTCGATTTAAGAAAATTTCGATTTTTAAAATCAATTCTTCAATCGAATACGGTTTTACTAAATAATCGTCGGCACCCAATTTCAGACCTTTAATTCGGTCTTCTTTCATGGTTTTTGCGGAAAGAAAAATAATCGGAATTTCCTTGTTGCGCTTTCTGATTTCGGTAGCCATTTCAAATCCATCCATATCGGGCAACATAATATCTAAAACACACAAATCGAAAGACTCTTTGCAAAACAATTGAAAAGCTTCTTTCCCATTGGCGCAATGTGTTACATCAAAATGTTGCTCTAAATTATCAGCAGTTAAAAACGCTAAGGTTTCGTCGTCTTCAACATACAAAATGCGCTTTTTACTCATAATCGTTTTTGTTTATTTGGATGGTTATAGTGATTCCTTTTTCTTCGTTGTTTTTAGCTTCGACTTTCCATTTATGCCATTCGCAAACGCGCTTCACATAAGAAAGTCCGATTCCAAAACCTTCAATATCTTTATTGTCTTCTCTTGCTACACGATAGAATTTATCAAACACAAATGGCAAATCACTTTCAGGAATTCCACTTCCGTTATCAGTAAATTTTAAAGTCAATCCTTTCGAATTTTCTTTTAATTGAATTTTAATTTCTGGATTTTGACCTGAATATTTTACTGCGTTATCCAAAATATTGTAAATCAAGTTATAAAAATGAAATTCGTCGGCTTCAATTACATAATTTCGCTCTAACTGAATGTCAATATTAATTTCTTTTTGATGTTTTAAAAATATATTTTCTCTTACCAATTCTAACAACACCTTCAAATCTACTTTTGATTTTTCAATTTCAATTTGCTTGCTTTCCGTTTTTGCAACATATAAAATTTTCTCGATATGTTGGTTCAGTTTATTACTTTGATTGATAATAATTTGCATGTACTTTGACAATCTTGGGTTGTCGATAATTTCCTTTTGAGTACTGGCATAATTAGAAGCAATCAGAATGGAAGCTAAAGGGGTTTTAAATTCATGCGTCATGTTATTAATAAAATCTTTTTGCAAATCGGTATATCGTTTTTGCTTTAACATCAATAAAACGGAATACACATATATAATTAAAACCAAGAACAAAACGCCTGTAAAAATCCAATATTGGGATAAACTTTTGAAATACGTTTTTTCAATATTCGGAAATCTTACTGCAAAATAATATGTTAAATCTGAATTTTTAGGAAAACATTCTTCACAAAATTTGGAGGGCTCTTTTCCATTTGCTGAAACATAATTTCCATACACCATTGCATCTGAACTACAATCATAAATAGCATATTCATAATTGAGTTCTAATTTTACTTTATCAAATTCACTTTTCAAATACTGTTCTAAAACTGTATTTTCAAAAACATCATTTACATTAACGATATAATAATCATCCGATACTCTTTTAATAGGGTTACTTATAGGAAGCTCCTTTCTATTGTCTTTGTAAATTTTATTAACTACATCCTGAAGTGCGAAGTGAATTTTATCTTCAATATCTTTCTTTTCAAAACTATACGCTTGACTAAGCAAAAAAAGTTGCATGATAATTACTCCAACAATTGCTAAAAACCCAGCAAAAATTACGGTATTGAATTTGTTTATTTTCATAAAATAATATTGCATGCCCTCATTAACATGTCATTAACAATCATTAGAGTATAATTAACAAGAGTCTTTTAAAACTTTTTTAGTTTTGTAATACAAATTTAAAATAACTAAAATATTATAAAGTATGAAATCTATTAAATTTTCAATTTTAGCTTTATTCATTGCAAGCTTTTCATTTGCTCAAAGTAAAGAAGGAAAAGTAGAAAATTCTAAACCAGCTCAAATGGTAACTGCTGAAGTAAAAACTCCAGCTACTCCAAAACAGTCTACAATTAAATGGGATCAAGAAATACATGACTTTGGTGATATTGAAAAAGGAAAACCAGTTACTTATGAATTTTCTTTTACTAACAATACAAAAGAAACTGTTTTAATTACTAATGTTAGACCTGCTTGTGGTTGTACTGCTGCAAATTATACTAAAACTCCTATCAAACCAGGAGAAAAAGGTATGGTAGCTGCTACTTTTAATGCAGCTTCACCTGGTATGTTCCAAAAATCAGTTACTATTACTACAACTGAAAATGGATCTGAAGCCGTTAAAACATTATCTTTTAAAGGTAAAGTTTTAGATAACACTGCTAATTAAACCAAAAAAATTATTAATTCAGCTTTTTACATCTTATTAAACCACCTATTACAGGTGGTTTTTTTATATTTTAAGAATGGAAACCATCAACATACTCTCACCACTTGGAATTATTAAAATTACAGGCGATGTTAAGGGAATTTCAAAAATTCATATAGTAGATCAACCTATAGAAATAACTAATGAAATTCCTGAAATATTTAAGATTGCTGTATCTGAACTTCAAGAATATTTTGATGGAAAAAGAACTAAATTTACTTTTAAAATAAATCCAATAGGAACAGAATTTCAGAAAAAAATTTGGCAAGAATTAATAAATATTCCCTTCGGAAAAACTTGTTCCTATATAGAATTATCCAAAAAGATAGGTGATGCAAAAGCCATTAGAGCTGTAGCGGCAGCTAATGGAAAAAATCCGCTTTGGATTGTTATTCCTTGCCATCGAGTTATAGGCACCAATGGTTCACTTACAGGTTACGCAGGTGGCCTATGGCGCAAAAAATGGCTTTTAGAACATGAGAATCCTAGTAAACAAGAAAGTTTGTTTTAGTTTTTTTTAAAATTTAATCACTTTTTGCTACTTTTATAACACAATCTTATAAAAATAGCTCATGAAATTTCTTGTAAAATTCTTCAAATGGATTGCCATCTTTTTGGTTAGCATTATTATTTTAACATATATTTTCAACGTTGATTATCTTTTGCGTGCTGTAAGAACCATTTATTTTAAAGGTTACACAACAGCATATTTAGAAGACTATAAAGAATTCCCAAACAGAGAAATTAAAAAAGGATTATCCCAACCTTGGGCTATTGCTGATGATTACAATACCATTCCGGCTACTGAAACACTACAAAAAACACACAAAGAATTACAAACCATTGCTTATTTAATCATTAAGAACGACAGTATTTGGCATGAAAGCTATTTAGATGGATTTGACAAGAATTCTAAAACTAACTCTTTTTCCATGGCAAAAAGTGTTGTAACTATGGCTATGGGAAAAGCTATCATGGAGGGAAAAATGAAAAGTTTAGATCAAAAAGTAACCGACTATTTTCCTGAACTAAAAGGTAAATATGCCAAGGAAGTTACTATCGGCGATTTATCTTCTATGGCTTCTGGATTAAGTTGGGAAGAGGAATATTACAGTCCCTTTTCAATTTTAACAAGAGCTTATTTTGATGATAATTTAAAAGACATTATCCTTGATTTAGATATCATTGAAAAACCAGGCCAGTCGTTTAAATATTTAAGTGGTGCCACCCAATTATTAGCTATGTGTGTAGAAAAAGCCACTGGCGAACATTTATCGGATTATGTTTCAAAACACTTTTGGCAACCTATGGGCGCAGAAAACGAAGCGCTTTGGCAATTAGACGAAGCTCCTGATGGAATTGAAAAAGCCTATTGCTGTATTGCAAGTAATGCAAGGGATTTTGCTCGTTTTGGAAAACTATATCTAAATAATGGAAAATGGAATGGGCATCAATTATTAGATAGTGCTTTTGTAAAAAAATGCATCACACCACGTTTCGAAAAAAGTCCAGAATATGGTTACGGGTGGTGGATGCACGAAATTAAAGGAAAGAAACTTTTTTATATGCGCGGTCATTTAGGACAATTTGTAATCGTAATTCCTGAGGATGATTTAATCATTGTTAGATTAGGACATTTAAAAGGACTTCAAACTAAAACAGACCCACATAGTAACGATTTATATATTTATGTTGAAGAAACTTATAAAATGTTAGCCCAAAATAATAAGAAAAAATAATATCACATTAATTCTAACAATAGCTACTCTTATGATTGAAAAAATTAATTTAAACAACATTCTATTTCTCGATATTGAAACAGTTCCTGAATACCAAAGTTATCGCGGATTAGATTTAGAAACTCAACAACTTTGGGAACAAAAAACACAGTACCAACGAAAAGATGAAGTTTCCGCAGAAGACTTTTATGAACGAGCTGGAATTTGGGCTGAATTCGGAAAAATCATTACCATCTCTGTGGGATATTTTGTAAACAAAGCTGACATTCGAAACTTTCGCGTGACTAGTTTTTGGGGCGATGAAAAGAAAATTTTACAAGATTTTTCTAATTTGTTAGAAACTCATTTTAACGGTGCCCAACACCTATTGTGTGGTCATAACGCCAAAGAATTTGATATTCCTTTCATTGCTCGACGTATGATTATCAATGGAATTGCACTTCCAAACAAACTGAATTTATTTGGCAAAAAACCATGGGAAGTTCCGCATTTGGACACATTAGAATTATGGAAATTTGGAGATTACAAACACTTTACCTCTCTAAAATTACTAACAAAAGTTCTTGGAATTCCCTCTCCAAAAGACGACATTGATGGTAGTGAAGTCGCTCATGTGTATTACGTAGAAAATGATATTGATAGAATTATTAAATATTGCGAAAAGGATGTAATAGCCGTAGCACAAATTTTTCTAAGATTAAGACGCGAAGATTTGTTGGTCGAAGATGAAATAATTCATGTATAAAAAAAGGGAGCTCAAAAGCTCCCTTTTTTACATTATATTGTACTGATTATTTGTTAATCACAACCTTTTTAGTTGTTTTTGCATTTCCATTTTGGATACTTAACATATAAATTCCATCTGATAGATTTTCTACATTTAATGTTTCAAAAGTATTAGAAGAAACTTTTGTAACCACTTTT
Organism: Flavobacterium fragile; assembly: GCF_023634865.1. Lineage (GTDB taxonomy): Bacteria > Bacteroidota > Bacteroidia > Flavobacteriales > Flavobacteriaceae > Flavobacterium > Flavobacterium fragile. The sequence goes on along the minus strand of NZ_JAMLJN010000002.1, from coordinate 288,018 downwards.
CTACCTTGAACATCAAATAATTCGTATGTAGTATCACCTGTTACATTTCCTGCTAAATCAATATTAACTACTCCTTTTGATGGATTAGGATAAACTTGTAATGAACTTAAAACATTATCGTTAGTGCCTAATGAAGCCGTAAGAGCACATATTTCTATTGAAACGCCAGTGATAACTCCTCCATCTCCATTATATGGATCTTCTACTAATAAAGTCCAAGTACCATCTGCAGGTAATCCAATTAAACTACTTAAAGGGTCTACTGGGGCAATATTACCACTTATTGCTGGTACACTTGAACAAGCAGGAGCGATTCCTGAATCTACAAATTTACAATTAATATCATCTTCACTACCACATGCTGATTCTAATAATCTAATCACAGGACTTCCTATTGAAGCTGGCCCTTGTAATGTAATTGTCATGTCTTGAACATAAGTGTGGGTCATTTGAAGGTTTACTTTTACTTCCCCAATAGTTAAACCTCCTGTTACAACAATAGGAACACTCGCAGATGAATTTGCTACATCTGGTAAAATAGCATTGGAAAAATCAGTAGCAGTAAATATATTACCACATGTAACAATTCCTGTTCTAAATGAGAATACTGGTACATTACTAGCTGTAGCTGCACCACATCGGTTTGAAGGTATTACTCTCCAATAATATACCGTATCCTGATTAAGTCCTGATACAATATTGTTACTTGAAGTTGTTGTTTGATTAACTACAAAACTAGAAAAAGTAGGATTTAATGATACTTGAACTATTTGACTTTCTACATTTGAATTGGATTGCCAATCTAAATTTACAATTGTAGAAGTACCACTGAAACCATTTGATGGATACACAGGAACAGATGCATCAAAAGTTGAACTATAAATTTTTAACACTTTAGTTCTAGCTTCAGACTCAATACCATTATTTGCAATAATACCAACATTATATATCCCTGGTAATACTGAAGATAAATTTGAAATGGTCATTGTTACAGTACCATTTGCATTTAAACTCGTTGGAGTTATGGTTACATTAGCACCAGCAGGAATCCCTGTAGGAGTAAAAGTTGAAGTACCTGATCCCGATTGTTTATAATTAAAAGTATATGTAGCTGTTTGATTACTACACAACTCAACGTTTTCTGAGTTTGAAATAAGAGCTATATCAGATGAAATCCCTGTTACCACTAAAGAAAAATCTTGTTTTCCTGTAACTAGATTACCTTTGTGCGTTACAGTAATTACATAATTTCCTGCTTCAGGATTTTGAATTCGAACTACCTCAATATTATCAACATTATTGTCACCATTATTTAAAGCAGGAGAAGTTGGATCATTTACATCTAATCTCCATGGATAAAAAGGTAATCCATCTTTTGTAACTCTGATATCTAAGTCATTAATTAGAGATCTAAATGGATCATTTGGAGTAAGTCTTTGGCCATTGTTTGCTTCGCCAGGTAAATCTGTCCAAGAAATAGAAGCAACTAACGGATTATTTGGCCCTCCAGCAGAAACAACATTTATAGTAAAAGTTTGTCCTTGAATTAATTGTTCCTCAGAAACCCAAGATGTAAGTCCATTATTTGACAATGTTTCTGCTGCTTTTTTTGCGTTTAACAGACCCCATCCAAAAACAGGATCTGGTCCAACTGGCCCAGCATCATCTGCTGTATGACATACTAAACCTTTTAAAGTTGCAGCTCTCATAAAGCTATTTGTCAAATTTTTTGAATGTTGTTGTAACAACAATAAAGTACCTGTAACATTCGGTGATGCCATCGAAGTTCCTGTCATATTAGCAGTAGAGGTATCTGAACTAATACCTAATGAATTAACTGATGTACCATTACCAGTAATATCCGGCTTTATTCGTCTGTCATCAGTTGGCCCTTGACTACTTGAACCATTTATAGCTACACTTGCTAAAGTTCCATCAGGATTTATTGCAGCGTCTTGTGCATTAGCAACTGTTAATACGTTTTTTGCTACTTTATCACCTACTAACTTATCATAACCTAGAGCAATAGGTGTAGTATTAGCATCACCTCCATTATTACCAGCCGAAAAAACAGGAAGATAATAAGGCGCATTATAAGCAATTTCATCCCATGCTCTTGAAGCATCAACATATGAACCCACATACCATGCTGGCAAAGTATTCCCATTGCTAATTAATGGTACTCCATAGGAATGGTTAGAAACCAACATCCCAAGTGCAACCTCAGAGACAGCCTCAGATTCATCATTAGTCCAGTTAAAAGTTCTAGCACTAGCTTGAAAAGCCATACCTTTAATACTTCTTGAAGCTATTGACCAACTATTAGCTATAACAGTACCTGTAACATGGGTACCATGGTCAGTGTAAGTTGTTCCTGAAGGATCATCAACTGTAGTAACCCTACTAGTAGTTGTTCCAAAACCTTTATGTCCTCGGTAAACAGTACCACCATCCCAAACTCTAGCTACCATATTTTGTCCATCTAAATTTAGTCCTAACTGACCTCCTGTGTTCAAGTAATTTGTTCGAGTTGATATGGCAGCATTTTGATTATCCGTGGAATAATAAATTGGATAACCATCCGGAGTTAGCTTCATTAGTTCTTGGAAACCACCTCCTTCTTTTTTAATAAAAATAGGCCAGCCATTTCTTTCAGCAGCTTCGTATGCTTCTTTTTTTTCAAGAATTTCTTTTTTTTCTAAAGAAATTCTCAATTCATTAATTTTTTTTAAATCATAATTCTTAATAATTTTCTCAACATCTTCTTTGGTTTGTGCAGATGCAAAAACAAATGAAAAAACTGAAAAAATCAAAAGTATTTTTCTAACATTCATATTGTTATAGGTTTGGTTTATATACATTTTACAAATATATAACTATTTATTAATTCTAATAATTTTTTAAATATCCTTTGAAATAATTTAATATTTGTTGAATTAATTTGATTTATATTACATTTACGAAAAAATAGCGCTTTATGGTTTTAAGTAGATTTTGGTTGGTAATTTTTATATCGTCTATCTTTTTTATTGTATTCGGATTGTTTTCATCTCAATATTATTCTATTGATTATGTCTTGAATGGAAAACAAGGCGAACCCCTTTTAATAGGTGAAAAATATTTGAAAGAAGTACCTCAATTTGTACAAGATAGCTTGCAAAAAGCGGAAGACAAAACATTCATTATTAATAAAAATGAAAAGGATGCAGATACTACCTATATTTACAACAATCAAACTGTAAAAATCTACAGCGGAAAACAAAAAGCCGATGGTTTACTCCCTATGACCAAAAGTAGTTTATTCGATTTAATTCTGCCTTTAATTGCTTATTTATCCTTTTTCTGCGGAATAATGGAACTACTTATCATTTCAGGAGCTTCAGAAAGATTAGCTAAGAAATTAAGTCCATTATTTGCGAAAGTTTTTCCTTCGATTCCTAGAAACCACGAGTCGATTTCTTACATGACATTGAATTTTTCCGCTAACTTTTTAGGTTTGGATTCAGCTGCAACTCCGTTTGGATTAAAAGCAATGCAAAGTTTACAAGAATTAAATCCAGACAAAGATAGAGCCAGTGATGCCCAAATCATGTTTATGTGTTTGCATGCAGCGGGTTTAACTTTAATTCCAACCTCCATCATTGGTTACCGTGCGGCGGAAAATGCTGTCAATCCAGCGGATGTAATGTTGCCTTGTATTATTACATCGTTCATTGGAACAATTGCTGCTTTTATTTTAGTTGGAATTAAACAAAAAATCAACTTCAAAAGCGCTTCTTTATTAGCGGCATTAATGGGAGTTATTGGTGCGATTGTGGGATTATTATTTTACGTAAACAGTTTAGATTTAATCGGAAAAAACTACTTTACTTCTAACCTTTCGGGATTGTTATTAATACTAATCATTGGTGGGACTTTGATATTTTCTTTCGTTCAAGAAAAGAAATTCGTTGAACAAAAAACAACCATTTTCGACACTTTTGTAGCGGGAGCTAATAACGGATTAAAAACTGGAGTTACCATTTTCCCTTACGTAATGGGAATGTTAGTTGCGATTTCGTTATTTAGAAACAGTGGCTTGTTTGAAATTATTGCCAACGGAATTTCCTTTTTATTTGCACATCTTGGCGTAGCTAAAGAAATTACCGATTCGCTTCCTGTTGCCATGTTGCGCCCTTTTAGTTCTGGTGGTTCACGAGGATTTATGATTGATGCGATGAAGCAATTTGGACCTGATTCTTTAACCGGAAGATTAAGCTGTATTTTTCAATGTAGTGCCGAAACGACTTTCTATGTAATTGCGGTTTATTTTGGAAGTATCAACGTAAAAAATACGCGTTACACATTAGGAATGATGCTTTTAGTGGATTTAATCTGTGTGATTACAGCTATTTTTGTGGCGAGTTGGTTTTTTTAGGAGATGAATAAAATGCTTAAATATACTTCGATATTACTGATTCTAATCAGTTTTGTTTCATTTTACAAAACATATCAAGAATATAAAATATTAAATTCTGGCAACAAAGTCATTATTAGCGTTTTCTCAGTACCTATTTCGTGTAGCGAATCTTCTAAAATCTCCAAAGCTTATTTTACTTTTTACTTTAACGAAAAGAAACAAAGTAAAAGATTAGAAGGCCGTTGCTCAATAAATGTTGGAGATAAAATCAATCTAATTACTAATGAAACAAAAGATGTTTTCCTCTTTGAAGATGAAGATATTCATTTTGAATTTTTAGCCAGTTTACTGTTTTTTGTTGTTGGTGTTTATTGTTATAATAAGTCAAATAAAAATCTATAAAAATCATATATCTCTATTAACCAAAATTCATTTTTTCATTCCCATCAAAAATCCGTAACTTTACCTTTCAAAACATACACACAATGGACTTTTTATATCAAGACCCGTATCCAATTTTAAAAGACGATACACACTACAAAAAATTAACTTCCGATTACGTAAAAGTTGAGCAACTTGGCGACAGAGAAATCTTAGTGGTTGACCCAAAAGGATTAGAACTATTGGCTCAAGAAGCTATGGACGACGTTTCGTTTATGTTGCGTTCGGCACATTTACAAAAATTAAGAAACATTATTGAAGATCCAGAAGCAACAGACAACGACCGTTTTGTGGCTTATAATTTATTGCAAAATGCTGCTGTAGCTGTGGAAGGTCAATTGCCTTCTTGCCAAGATACCGGAACTGCGATTGTAGTTGCTAAAAAAGGTGAAAACGTGTACACAGGAGTTGATGATGGCGAATGGCTGTCAAAAGGAATTTACAATACATACCAAAATAAAAATCTTCGTTATTCGCAAATTGTTCCGATTTCGATGTTTGAAGAAAAAAACTCAGGTTCTAATTTACCTGCGCAAATTGATATTTATGCGAAAAAAGGAACATCGTATGAGTTCTTATTTTTAACAAAAGGTGGTGGTTCGGCGAACAAAACGTTTTTATATCAAAAAACTAAATCGTTATTAAATGAAAAATCGTTAGACGAATTTGTTCGTGAGCGTATTATGGATTTAGGAACAGCAGCTTGTCCTCCATATCACTTGGCTATCGTTATCGGCGGAACTTCTGCGGAAGCAAACTTAGCAGCTGTGAAAAAAGCATCAGCAGGTTATTATGACCATTTACCAACTTCTGGAAACATGGCAGGTCAAGCGTTTCGAGATTTGGAATGGGAAAAGAGAGTGCAAATCATTTGTCAAGAAAGTCAAATTGGAGCCCAATTTGGTGGAAAATATTTAACACATGATGTTCGTGTCATTCGTTTGCCACGTCACGCGGCTTCTTGTCCGGTAGGAATGGGAGTTTCTTGTTCGGCAGATAGAAATATCAAAGGAAAAATCACGAAAGATGGAATTTTCTTAGAACAATTGGAAACCAATCCAGCACAGTTTTTACCTGAAACAGCACCCCATTTAGAACCAGCGGTAGAAATTGATTTGAATAGACCAATGAAAGAAGTATTGGCAGAATTATCAAAATATCCAATCAAAACGCGTTTGAAATTAAACGGAACTTTAATTGTGGCTCGTGATATTGCGCATGCCAAAATCAAAGAATTATTAGACGCTGGAAAACCAATGCCAGAGTATTTCAAAAATCACCCAGTATATTACGCAGGTCCAGCAAAAACTCCAGACGGAATGCCTTCAGGAAGTTTTGGACCAACCACTGCAGGAAGAATGGACGTTTATGTAGACGAATTCCAAGCAGCTGGCGGAAGCATGATTATGTTAGCCAAAGGAAACCGAAGCAAAGACGTCATGAACGCTTGTAAAAAACACGGCGGATTCTATTTAGGTTCGATTGGTGGTCCTGCTGCGATTTTAGCGAAAGAAAACATCTTATCGGTTGAAGTAGTAGATTTCCCAGAATTAGGAATGGAAGCGGTAAGAAAAATCGAAGTAAAAGATTTCCCAGCGTTTATTATTACGGATGATAAAGGGAATGATTTCTTTATGAATCTTTAGTTGAAGAAAATAGAGATTAGAATTTAGAAAATAGACAAACCTGCAAGGTTTTTAGAACCTTGTAGGTTTTTTATTTTAGAATATATTTCAAAATAAATTATTGCAAATACTCCCAAAAATTATCTTTATTTACCACTAAAGTTTCTTTCGGATGATATTTTTCTGTGAATGATTTTGTGAAATTTACTTTTTTATTAGGATTGTATTTAATTTCATAAGCAGAAATTTCTCCTTCGTTTATTTCAATAAAATCAATTTCTGCTTGTTGCGTATTTCTCCAGTAATGTGTTTTACCATAAAACCCTTTATAGTTAAGTTGTTTTATTTTTTCGCTGATAAAGAAATTTTCAAACAAAGCACCTACATCCTGTCTGCTTTGTAATGGATTAAATTGTCCAATAATAGCATTTCGTATTCCGTTATCATAAAAATAGATTTTTGGTTTTGCTGTAATTTCGTTTCTTTGATTCGTTGAAAATGGATGCAGTCTAAAAATAACATATACTTTTTCAAGCAAATCGATATAATTGATTACTGTCATTCTATCAACGCCTAATATTTTTGCCAATTCATTGTATGAAACTTCACTACCTAGTTGTAATGCCAAGGCGTTTAACAATTTCATTAATAAATCTGGTTTTTTGATATTGACTAATTCTAAAATATCTTGGTACAAATAACTCCCTGAAAGTTGTAAGAGTATCTTCTTTTTATTTGAATTTGTAACTACTTCTGGATACATTCCATAAATTAAAAACTCTTCTAATCTACTAAATGCATTAGAAAACGAATAATGATTTTTAATTTCACTCCACGACAAAGGAAATAATTGATGCTCCCATTTTCTTCCCGTTAATGGTTCATTAATCCGATTACCTAAATCAAGAGAAGAAGAACCCGTTAATATAAATTGTTTATTTAATTTTGCATCTACAAGCATTTTAATCGTTAAACCAATATTTTCTATACGTTGGGCTTCATCAATGACAATGGTTTCATAGTCCATAACCATTTGTATCAAAAATTGAAAATTAGCATTGATTAATTGTAATCTAGTTTGTGGATCATCTCCATTAAGAAACAAGGTTTTTTTGTCTTCTACTATTTTTTGAATTAAGGTTGTTTTACCTACTTGTCTAGGTCCAATAACAACAATAGCTTTCTTATTGTCGCAATCGGTTATTAAATTTTGAGTTATAGTTCTTGTTATCATATTACAAATATAATAAATTATGATTATAACCACAAAATATTATAATTTTTTAGGGTTTAAACCGCAATAAATTCTATTTTACAGAAGTTTATTATTATGGATGATAAAGGGAATGATTTCTTTTCTGCATTGAGTCATTAGGAATTTATTCCATAAAATAAACCCTGATAAAGTTTAAAACTCTAACAGGGTTTTTATTTTCTCCTGCAAGGTTTCCAAAACCTTGTAGGTGTTTTTTAATTTATTTAATATTTGATTTTATCCTATTTTATTAGCTCAATTTTAGTTATTTTGTTAATCGGATAATCATATTCTCCCTCAACAGTAATCCAATGGATTTTAAATTTTTTGTTAACATATAATTTATTTGGTCCATTATCTCCAATTAAGTTGTAGGTTTCAGGTATATCCGTAAAATAATATTCTTTACCATTATCATCAGTAAAAGTATAACTATCATTTTCGATGTATTCATAATTTTTATATTGAGCAAATAACTTCTTCTCATTGCTTTTGGAAGTTATAATTTCTTTTGTTTTATTATTATCAGGATTTAATTTCACATCCTTTGTTGAAACAACAGAATCTTTATCATCAATAGAAAGAATTTTTTTTATTTTAAGAAATTTTTCAGGAGACAAAGTTAAATTAGAAAAATGAACCCAACTAGGTCTACCGTCGTCTGTTAATCCAGCACCTGTAATTTGACATCTTATTGTATTAGGTCTCTCATTATCGATTATTTCAAAAGAAAACATTGCGGCATTTGAAGAGCCATCAGTGTCCCAATCAGCTATTATTTCGTAAGTGTTATTTGAATGATTTTCTTTTAATTCAAAATTTGTTAGCTTACCATCTTCAACAGCATCATATCCTAATGCAGAATAGTCTACTCTACAAAAACTTCCATCTTTTTCTAACTCTATTAATGCTTCTCCGTAATCATATCCAGATCTATGAGTGCCTTTAAATAAAAAACCGCTAACTTTCAAACATTCTTCAAGCTTTGTTTCTGCTGAACTTTGACAACCTACAACTATCAAAAGTAAGTTGAATAAAATAATTTTTGAAATTATTGATTTCTTTTTCATACTATGTGTTTATTGTTAATTTACTATATAATTTTATTCATTTCTAATAAATTTACATTCATTATTTTCCCATTTATAAATTATAGTCTTTCGAAGTGTCTGAGGCGAACTATAGATTGAACCTGGGTCGTAAACATCATATTCACACCTATATTCATCATCTCCTATATATTCAACACTTATGCTTTTAACCTCCATACCCATACTCTCCGCTTTTTGTATTTGCCAAGCCTTTATTTCTTTTTCATGTCCAGAACCATCAAATAAAATGCTCAAACCAAATGAACCAAAAGCTAACAATAAAAAAAATAATAAATAGTATATAGTTTTTTTTGAAAAGTTTTTAATGTAGAGGTTATATATGAAATATCCAATGCCAATCAATATTAATCCATAAGCAATATAAATGCCTAAATATTTAAACAAATAGTATATGGCAGAAACTGCTATTAATATCGAAAGCACAATGCTTCCAATTGATGAATTATTATCTTTCATTATGTTTATTTATTTTAATCCATTTATTCTATCATTATTGTCTTGAATCTCTTCTTCTAATGTTCCATAAATACCATCATTATTAATATCTCTTAACTCAGTGTCATTTATGCCATCTCCATCTGTATCAATCCACATAGATTCTGAGGGTTCTGATTTAGTTAGATTTTCAGTGCTATTATCACTAATTTCATCCAAAAAATCAACCCCTAATAATTTTAAAATTGAGTAAACAAAACCAACTTTTGCAAGAACTGAAATAATTTTTTTCATAATATAATTTTTAATTATTCTTTGGATATATTCCTACTATATTTACAATTCTATATTCATCATCAATCCATACTGCAAAAACTTTAGTTTCATAAACTTTAGTTTCAAATTTATATGCAAGAACACCTCTGATTGTTTCTCCCACTCCTTTGCTTTTAGTTTTATATTTAAAATCTAAATACTCAATTTTATTCCATTCTATTTTTTCTTCATTATTTTTTACTATAATTTCATTTTGATTATCTAATATCTCTTTTAAATATTCTTCGCTATTCCCTAAATTTTTTGCTTCATTAATTGAAAGTAAATAATTTGAATAGGTATCCTTGTCCATTTTAGTAATATCCTTTTTAAGAATTTCAAACGCCTGTTCCCCTATTTGATTAGGTTCAGTTATTTTTTTGGTACAACTAGTAATAAAAACAATTATAGCTGTTAAAAATAAAATTTGCCTTTTTTTCATGATTTAATTTTTATTTTGATTATTATTTTTAGAAATTATTTTATCAAGTGTGTCATTTGGAAAAACATCTAGAACAAGTTTAGCAACATATGGGCAATGTTGTGTTTGAGGGCATTCTTCCCAGTGTGTTAATGAATAATAACCAACTGCTCTTAAATTAACTTTATTATGAGTTTTTAAATAATTAGCTCTATTAATAACAGCAATTATTAATGAATTATCAATGGTGGCTTCTGTTTGTTTTTCAACAGTAAATCCATATTTTATTTTCAATTCGTCATTCAAATAAGAAAATTCAAAATAAGTTTCTTCACCAAGCGTTTTACATTTTTCCATAAAAATTTACATTTCAAACAAAAATACCCCACAACCTCAAAAAAACTTTCAAAAAAATTTCTTAATTTGATTAATTTATTCTAATTTTGAACTATTAATTCCTGCTATTATGATACGACAACCTGAAATCAAGATCAAACAAATTCGTGAATTGAAGAATTTTACGCAAGAATATGTGGCGCAACAACTGGGCTTATCTACCCGTGCGTATAGTAAAATTGAAACCGGAGAAACACAATTAACGATTAATCGATTGAATGAAATTAGTGCTATCTTAGAAGTTCAACCAATGGAAGTTTTAGGGTTTGATGATAAAAAAATTTTCAATATTAGCCATTCAACAGGAAATAACGGTTATAATAATATTATGTATCCTGAAAAACTTATTCAGCAGTATGAAGAAACCATTCAATCGTTAAAAGAACAAATTGCGGTGATGAAATTGTTAATGGGTAAATAATTATGTTTTTTGTCAAGCTGAACTCGTTTCAGCTTCAAGTTTTAGAGATTCTGAAACAAGTTCAGAATGACAAACTATCCGCAAACCACTGAATACTTCAAACTGAACACTGAACACTTTCAAGTCTACTCCACAAACAACACCAATCCTTTTAAATAATGGCCTTCTGGGTGATAAATATTCGTTGGGTGATCGGGTCCTTGCTCTAATTTGTGTAAAACTCGGATATTTCTTCCGGTTTCTATGGCAGCTGCGGCAACGGTGTTGTAAAACAACACATCGTCAATGACTTGAGAACATGAAAACGTGAATAAAATTCCGTTTGGTGCTAAGGCTTTTAATCCGGCAATATTTAAACGTTTATAAGCTTGTGTTGCGGTGTGTTTACTTTTGATGCTTTTCGCGAAAGCGGGTGGATCCAATACAATCACATCATAAATTTGATGGTTTTCTTTCATGAAATTGAACACATCATCTGCAATGGCTTTGTGATTGGCGTTTGGAAAATTCAATTCCATATTACTTGCTGCTAAATCCACCGCTTTTTGAGAAATATCTACTGAAGTTACCAATTCAGCTCCAGCACTCATGGCGTAAAGTGAAAATCCGCCTGTGTAGCAAAAGGTGTTTAATACTTTTTTGCCTTTTGAGAATTCGCCTAATAATTTACGGTTTTCTCGTTGGTCTAGGAAGAAACCTGTTTTTTGTCCTTCAACCCAATTAACGGAAAACAAAATGTTGTTCTCTTTTGCAACTGCTTCTGCTTTGTTTCCGAACAAGAAATAATCAGTTCCTGTATTGGGTAAAGTTCCTGAACTTTTGCAATAAATCGTTTCGCAATACTCTGGAAAATTGGATTTTATGGCTTCAGCGATTTTATCCATTTGAAGGAAAACTCCGGTAGAATGGGCTTGAATCACCCAATTTTTATCATAATAATCAATAATCAATCCTGAAATTCCATCGCCTTCTCCGTGAATTACTCGGAACGCATTGGTAACTTCAAAATCCAATATTTGGGTACGTAAATACCAAGCCGATTGTAGTTTGTCCTTCCAAAAGTTCTCAGAAAAAGTTTCATCGCCGAAAGTCAAAATTCGAACTACAATACTTCCTTTGTCGCTGAAATATCCAGTTCCTAAATGATTGTTTTTCGAATCGACTACATCCACCATTTCGCCATCGTTTATTTCGCGACTCACGCCATAAACCGCACCACTGAAAATCCAAGGATGACGACGTTGAATAGATTTTTCTTTGCCTGATTTTAAAATTACTTTTGGTAAGCTCATTTATTTGAAAATATTACCGCGGATTCGCAGATTATTATTTATTTTTAGGAGGTTTCTTTATTGAAAAAAAGCAGATTCACAGATGTTTAAAATTGTAATCTGTGAATCTGCGGTGAAATTAAAATTTAATATTAATCGATTTTCATTTCAGGAATATCTCCATCAATGATTAAATCAGCTTCAGTTGCTTTGATGATGTCTTCTACTGAAACACCTGGTGCGCGTTCTAACAATTTAAAACCTTTTGGTGTGATTTCTAAAACCGCTAATTCTGTTACGACTTTTTTCACACAACCAACACCGGTTAAAGGAAGCGTACATTTTTTCAATATTTTCGATTCTCCAGCTTTGTTAACATGCATCATGGCTACGATAATATTTTCTGCCGAAGCTACTAAATCCATAGCGCCACCCATACCTTTTACCATTTTTCCTGGAATTTTCCAGTTGGCAATATCTCCGTTTTCAGAAACTTCCATTGCTCCTAAAATCGTTAAATCTACTTTTTGCGCACGAATCATTCCGAAACTAAATGCTGAGTCAAAAAAACTTGCTCCTGGTAAAGTGGTAATTGTTTGTTTTCCTGCGTTGATGATATCCGCATCTTCTTCTCCTTCAAAAGGGAAAGGTCCCATACCTAAAACTCCATTTTCCGATTGAAATTCAACTGAAATATCCGTGCGAACATAATTGGCAACTAAAGTTGGGATTCCGATTCCTAAGTTTACATAGTAACCGTCTTTCACTTCTTGTGCTATTCTTTTTGCGATTTGATTTTTATCTAATGCCATGATTAACTTCTTTGTCTAACAGTTCTTTGCTCAATTCTTTTCTCAAATTTCTCCCCTTGGAAAATACGATTTACCATAATTCCTGGAATGTGAATTTCGTTTGGATCTAATGTTCCTGCCGGTACTAATTCTTCTACCTCTGCGATAGTAATTTTAGCGGCTCCAGCCATCGGCGCATTGAAGTTACGAGCGGTTCCTTTGAAAATTAAGTTACCTGCTTCGTCGCCTTTCCATGCTTTTACGATAGAGAAATCAGCTTTATAGGCATGTTCTAAAACGTGCATTTTTCCGTTGAATTCACGAACTTCTTTTCCTTCTGCAACTTCAGTTCCATAACCTGCTGGTGTGAAGAATGCTGGAATTCCTGCTTGAGCAGCACGGCATTTTTCTGCTAAAGTTCCTTGTGGTGTTAGTTCTACTTCTAATTCACCTGACAACATTTGACGTTCGAACTCTGCATTTTCTCCCACGTAAGAAGAAATCATTTTCTTGATTTGACGTTTTTGTAATAGCAATCCCAATCCGAAATCATCCACTCCTGCATTGTTAGAAATACAAGTTAAATTAGTTACATTTTTGCGAACTAATTCTGCAATGCTATTTTCAGGAATTCCACAAAGACCAAAACCTCCTAACATAATAGTCATTCCGTCTTGGATTCCTTCTAAAGCTTCTTGAACGTTATTTACTTTTCTAGATATCATATTTTGGTTTGTTGTTATTTATAATCCGAATTCATCCATATTAGGTTCGTCTGTTGGAACAGCAGTCGTATCTACCACTTTTTTGGGCGTCCAACAATCCACCTTAATTTGTAAATCTTCTGGGCGTTCAAATGCTTCTTTTGATACATCTAAATCGCTATCCGCATAACATTTTTTCATAAAGATTCCCCATATCGGTAATGCTGTGGTAGCCCCTTGTCCCATATGTGTAGAACGAAAATGCGCTGCTCTATCTTCATTTCCAACCCAAATTCCAGCAGCTAAATTAGGCACCATTCCAATAAACCAACCATCTGAGTTGTTTTGAGATGTTCCTGTTTTTCCAGCAATTGGATTTCCAAAACTATAATCGTATTGGATAAATCCACCACCGCCCCATTTTAATCGAGCTCCAGTTCCTGATTGTGTTACCCCTTCCATTAATTTTACAACGGCATAGGCAACATCTTTGTTAACCACATCTTTTGTAACAGGCATTGGTTGGTCAATTACTACTCCATTCTTATCTTCAATTTTAATAATGAAATTAGGCTTTACATAAACTCCTTGGTTAGCAAAAGTACTCATAGCGCCTACCATTTCTTCAACAGTAATATCCACAGCTCCTAACGCAATGGAGGGCTGAACAGGAATTTTAGAGGTAATTCCTAATTCTTTTGCCATATCAACTACCGCTTGAGGTCCAACTTTATCAATCAATTTTGCTGAAACGGTATTCACCGAATTGGCTAGTGCTTTTTGTAAGGTGATAGTTCCTCTATAATTTCCGTCGGAATTTTTTGGAGACCAATCGGCATCAATTCCCCATTTTCCTTTTGGCATGGTAAAATAACTATCGATAATTGAATCGCATGGCGACATTTGTAATTGTTCCATAACTGTTGCATACACAAACGGTTTAAATGTTGAACCTACTTGTCTAGCTCCTTGCCCAACGTGATCGTATTGGAAATATTTATAGTTAACCCCTCCTACCCATGCTTTAATATGACCTGTTCGAGGTTCCATAGCCATCATTCCCGTTTGCAAGAAATGCTTATAATAAATGATGGAATCTTTAGGTGTCATAATAGTGTCTTTTTCTCCATCATAAGTGAAAATCTTCATTTTTGCGGGTACTGAAAACGATTTGATAATTTCGTCTTCGGTTTTTCCATTCAAATCCATTTTTCTCCAACGCTCTGAATTTTTCATCGCTTGGTTCATGATTTGTTGCGTTTGTTCTGGAGTAATATCAACAAAAGGAGCGTTTTCTTTATCTTTCATTCCTTTGAAAAACTCTTTTTGAACATTTTTAAGATGTTCGTAAACCGCTTCCTCGGCATATTGCTGCATTTTGGAGTCAATGGTAGTGTAGATTTTTAAACCGTCACGATACAAATCATATTCGGTTCCATCGGGTTTTAAATGATCTTTAACCCATTTTTTCATGTAATCTCTTAGGTATTCTCTAAAGTAAGTTGCACTTCCTTCTGAATGACTTTCGGGTCTGAAATCTAATTTGATGGGGAGTTTACTAAGCTCCTCTTTCTGGGCTTCAGAAAGTGCACCGTTTTTCACCATTTGGCCTAAAACAGTATTTCTTCTGTCTAAAACTAATTTGGCTCTTTTTTTACGATTTGGATTGTAAAGCGAAGGGTTTTTTAACATCCCAACAAACAAAGCCGATTCTTCAATAGTTAAATCTTTTGGTTCTTTATTCATGTAGATTTTAGCTGCTGAACGAATTCCAACCGCACCATTTACGAAATCTACTTGATTCAAATACAAAGCAATGATTTCTTGTTTGGTATATTGACGTTCCAATCGAATGGCAATGATCCACTCTTTTACTTTTTGAATTACCCTGAATAAAATGAATTTTGAACCTTCACCATGAAACAAGTTTTTAGCCAACTGCTGGGTTAAAGTACTCGCTCCACCATCTCTACCTAATCGAACAACTGCTCGTAATGTTCCTTTGGCGTCAATTCCTGGATGTTCGTAAAAACGTTCATCTTCGGTAGCCACTAATGCCTTTACTAAGTGCTGTGGTAATTCTTCGTATTTTACAGGCGTTCTGTTTTCTTTAAAGAATTTCCCAATCACTACTCCATCGGAAGATATAATTTCAGTAGCCACATTTGAATCTGGATTTTCTAAATCATCAAACGAAGGCATTTTTCCAAAAAATCCCCATGAAGCAAAAAGGAATAATAAAATTACTCCTAAAAATCCGTACGCGAATAATTGCCAAAATTTTCTTTTATACTCTGAAAAATCGTTTGTATTTGCTTTGTTACTAGCCATACTATTTTATTTTTTCAATTCTTAATCCTAATTCTGTAATTCCTTTAAGCTCAGAAACACCATCTACTTTTCCGGTTTCTCTTACTGCTTGAACCACCTCAACATTATATTTTCCAGCCCTCTTGAACTTGAAATTTTCTAAATACCATAATTTGCTTTCCTTCACATCTGAAAAACCTTCTCCTAACAAAGTTCCATCTGGATTTGCCATCAAATACTCTAACGTATCCACTTTAATCGTTGGTTTTTTTCCAGGCTCTTTCATGGTTACAATTAAATACATGTTGCTAAACGGATAATCATTATTGTTTCTGACATTTAAAAACAAATGATATGGATTTACAGTATCTTTTTGTTCAAATGTAAAACGTAAAGTATCTGATTTTTTCCAAGAACCATCTAACTTTTTATATTCGCTAAAAAATTGCTTTTCATCGCATGAGAAAAAAAGCATCACTAGCATCAGTAACCCAATGAATTTACTCTTTTTTAGGTTCATTTTTAAAATTTGAAGGTTTACGTTTTTTATTTTTATTATTTTTCTTTCTCTTTGGTTGGTCAAAACGTGTTAAACTGTCTTGTCCTACTACATTTTCGAATTTTTTCTCTACTTCCTGAGTGCTTTCTACTACATAATCTTCCAATGCTGCAACGCGTTCTTTTTTCTTGTTGATTGCTACGATTTCTTTTACTTTAGAAACAGGTAATACCAGCCATTGTGCAGGAGCATTCGCATAAGCAAACCACATAATTTCTTTGAAAATATCTACTTTTTGGCAGTATGCATCTCCTTTTTCGGTGTACAATTTGGTATCCATATCTGGAAAATCTTTCAAAGCATCCAAATACGTATCCAATTCATAATTCAAACAACATTTTAATTTACCACATTGTCCCGCTAATTTTTGTGGATTTAATGATAATTGTTGGTAACGAGCTGCTGAAGTATTGACACTTCTAAAATCGGTCAACCAAGTTGAGCAACAAAGTTCTCTTCCGCATGAACCTATTCCTCCCAAACGAGCGGCTTCTTGACGGAAACCTACTTGTTTCATTTCAATTCTAATCTTGAATTCTTGAGCAAATTCTTTGATTAATTGACGGAAATCTACGCGATCGTTTGCTGTGTAATAAAACGTAGCTTTAGAACCATCTCCTTGAAATTCTACATCCGAAATTTTCATTTCTAATTTCAAATCGATTGCAATTTCTCGAGCTCGCATACGAACGATTTCTTCTTTATTTCGAGCTTCAGTCCAAATATCAATATCGCGTTGTGATGCTTTTCTGTAGATTTTAGCTAATTCCTTATCTGGATTTTCGCCTTTCTTTTTCATTTGAATTTTTACCAATTCACCCGTCAAAGTCACAATTCCAATATCATGTCCTGGTGAAGCTTCGGTTGCTACGATATCTCCAATAGCTAACGTTAGCTTTTCTGTATTTCTAAAAAATTCTTTTCTTCCGTTTTTAAAACGAATTTCTGCTGCATCAAATGGCTCTTGACCACCTGGCAACGTCATGTTTGACAACCAATCGAAAACCGAAAGTTTGTTACAGCTATCGGTGCCGCAAGTCCCGTTATTATTACATCCTTTTGGTGTGCCATCTTTTGCACCCGTGGAACAGTTTGTACATGCCATAATTTTGAATATATGTTGATTGTCCGTTTGTTGGACTACGTTTCTAAAATGTTTTTGAGCGTAAAGATATTGATTTTTTGTGGAAACTTTCAAAAATCAATATCGAAGTTCGCCAAAAAGAAAAAACCTATCTCATAGTTAAACGAAATAGGTTTTCATATAGTATTGTAAAACAAAAATTTAGGTTTCTTTTACGGTAATAATATGTACCGGACAAGCTTTTGCAGCTAATTCACAATTTTCAACAATCGTATGGTCAGCCGATTTTAAAGTGTGAAAACCTTTGGCGTCAACTGATTTAATTAATACTGATTTTCCGTCTTTTTTGGACATTTGAAATTGTGCAGGTGCCATTTCAACACAGTAATTGCAACCAATGCATTTGTCTCTTTGTAGCGTAACAATGACCATTAGTTTTCTACAATTTTATACATTTTGTCCGATAAACGAATGCGGAATGGCACTTTTAAAGTACAACTATCGCCTTTGGTAGCTTTTTCAGAAGTCACATCATTAACAAAGAAATCTTCTAAAATTAATTCTTGCGCTCCTGTTGACGGACCTGTGATTAAAATTTTATCGCCTTTTTTAATGTCGTAAGCTTCAATTTTGAATTCGGCTATACTTGATTTTGGAAAATAATGCATTCCTTTCCCAACGTAAACTTTTTTCTGAGTCGCATTAGAACCTGGATTGTCTGACCATTCACCTAATTTTTGTCCCAAATAATAACCACTCCAAAAACCACGATTGTAAACGGTTGCCAAAGCTTCCATCCAAGTATTGATTTTTTCTTTGGTAAATGTTCCTTCGTAATAGGAATCGATAGCTTCACGATAAGTTTTTGTAACCGTTGCTACATAATCTGCTGCTCTTCCGCGCCCTTCAATTTTCAATACTTTGATACCCGAATCGATAACTTGGTCCAGAAAATCTAAGGTACATAAATCTTTTGGGGACATCATGTATTCGTTGTCAAGTTCGATTTCAAAACCACTTTCTTGATCAATAACCGTATATTTTTTACGACAATTTTGTTTGCAAGCACCTCGATTGGCAGAGGAATTGTGCGAATGTAAACTCAAATAACATTTCCCAGAAACTGCCATACACAAAGCACCATGACCAAAGATTTCGATTTCAACCAAATTACCACTTGGCCCTTTGATTTGGTCTTTTTCGATTTGTTCTGTGATTTTTTTCACTTGGCGCAAACTCAACTCGCGAGATAATACAATTGTATCGGCAAACATCGCGTAGAATTTTACGGTTTCGATATTTGTTACATTTAATTGTGTAGAAATATGCACTTCCATTCCCATCGTGCGAGCTGTCATAATCACGGCCTGGTCTGAGGCAATTACCGCTGTAATTCCTGCTTCTTTGGCTTTAGCTAAAAGTGTTTTTACAATCGATAAATCGTGATCATAGATAATCGTATTTAAAGTTAGATAGGTTCTAACATTTTTTTCGTTGCAACGACGCGCAATTTCTGGTAAATCGTCTAAAACGAAATTCACTGTTGCACGAGCTCGCATATTTAATTGTTCGACACCAAAGTAAATCGAATCACATCCATTATCTAATGCTGCTTGAAGCGATTCGAAATTTCCGGCAGGCGCCATTAATTCAATTCTTCCAGAAGTTGTCATTAGCTGATGATTTTAAATAATTTATCTGATAATCGCACTCTAAAAGGTAAAGCAAAAGTTACTTTATCACCTGGTTTTGCTTGATTGGCTTCCGTTCCATTAACAAACATTTTTTCCACAACCAATTCCTCATTTCCAGTAGTAGGTCCTGAAATTAATATCTTGTCTCCTACATTCAATTCGTTATTTTCGATTTGAAAAAGGCCTACTTGAGCTTTAACGTAGTAATGTTGAGCTTTTCCTAAAATCACTTTTTTAACTTTGATTTTTTGGCGAATATCTTTAACCGGTTTCACTGTTGCAATTGGAGCATCAGGCAATTCACCTGATTTTTTAAATTTCAACGCTTCGGATTTTCCTTTACGGAATACTTTATTTCCAACTTGTTTTCCGCTTCTCAATTTTACTTGTTCGGCTAATGGTAAATGTGTCATTTCTAAACATTCGGTAGAACAGCAATTTTCCATGGCTGCTTTACATTCGTCACATTGAATAAACAATAAATGACAACCATCGTTTGCACAGTTGGTGTGATTATCACAAGGTTTTCCACATTGATGACATTGCGAAATAATATCTTCAGTAATTCGTTCTCCTAAACGATTATCAAATACGAAATTCTTACCAATAAATTTACTTTCCAAACCTTCCTCTTTGATTTGTTTGGCGTAATTGATGATTCCACCTTCAAGCTGAAATACATTTTTAAAACCTTGATGTTTGAAATACGCAGATGCTTTTTCGCAACGAATTCCTCCGGTGCAATACATCACTAGGTTTTTATCTTCTTTGAAATCTTTTAACTGCTCGTTGATAATAGGTAACGATTCACGAAAAGTTTCTACGTCTGGAGTAATAGCTCCTTTAAAATGACCTACTTCACTTTCGTAATGATTTCTGAAATCTACCACAATCGTGTTAGGATCTTCTAAAATTTCATTGAAAGCTTTGGCATTTAAGTGAACTCCTTTATTGGTAACATCAAACGTTTCGTCATTTAAACCATCGGCTACAATTTTATGACGCACTTTGATTGTTAATTTCAAAAATGAATGATCGTCTTGTTCTACGGCAACATTCAATCGAATACCACGCATGAAATCATATACTTCTAAAGTTTCGCGAAAAGCTTCAAAATTTTCTGCTGGCACACTCATTTGAGCGTTAATTCCTTCGTGAGCAACGTAAATACGGCCCAGTGCATCGAGTGCATTCCAAGCTAGAAATAAATCATCACGAAATTTTTTAGGGTCTTCAATTTTGGCATACGCATAGAAAGACAACGTTAATCGTTGTTTACCCGCTAAATCAATTAGCTCTTTTCTTTCTTCTGCGCTTAAGGTGTTGTACAGTTGCATGCTATAAACGTTTAAGTGAGAATTATGTTATGAATTCTAAATGGAAGAATTCGGGCACAAAGGTAATAAAATTGATTAAAAATCAAATCTTTAATAGCCCATCAAAACATATTAACATTTTTTGTATCGAATAAAAAAAAATGTATTTTTACGAAAAATATTTTATTATGAGCTCAGATAAAGACGCAAAATTAAAAGCCTTACAACTAACATTAGACAAACTTGACAAAACGTACGGAAAAGGAACCGTAATGAAATTAGGTGATAGCGCTGTTGAAGAAGTAGAAGCTATTCCGTCAGGTTCATTAGGTGTTGATTTGGCTCTTGGAGTAAATGGTTACCCAAGAGGAAGAATCATAGAAATCTACGGACCGGAATCGTCAGGTAAAACCACGTTAACATTACACGCCATTGCAGAAGCTCAAAAAGCGGGTGGAATTGCAGCATTTATTGATGCTGAGCACGCATTTGACCGTTTTTATGCTGAGAAATTAGGGGTTGATATTGACAATTTAATTATTTCGCAACCTGACAATGGTGAACAAGCGTTAGAAATTGCCGAGAGTTTAATTCGCTCAGGAGCAGTTGATATCGTTGTTGTTGACTCGGTTGCTGCTTTAACTCCAAAAAGCGAGATTGAGGGCGACATGGGAGATTCTAAAATGGGATTACATGCTCGTTTAATGTCGCAAGCTTTGAGAAAGTTAACAGGTACCATTCACAAAACCAATTGTACCGTATTTTTCATTAACCAGTTACGTGATAAAATTGGGGTAATGTTTGGAAATCCAGAAACCACAACAGGTGGAAACGCATTAAAATTCTATGCTTCGGTTCGTATAGATATTCGTAAATCGACACAAATTAAAGATGGCGAAAACGTAATTGGAAATCGAACTAAAGTTAAAATCGTTAAGAACAAAGTAGCGCCACCATTTAGAACAGCTGAATTTGATGTTATGTACGGAGAAGGAATTTCTAAAGTAGGTGAAATTTTAGACTTAGCCGTAGAATTTGAAATAATCAAGAAAAGTGGCTCTTGGTTTAGTTATGGAGAAACTAAGTTGGGTCAAGGTAGAGATGCTGTGAAAGTGTTAATTAAAGACAATCCAGAATTGATGGATGAATTAGAACAAAAAATAAAAGAAACCATCAAAGAAAACCATGGTTAACAAATTATCCCGATTTTTTCGGGATTTTTTTTGGTCTAACGCAACCTTTTTATGAATTTAGAATCTAACAAATATAACTTTGAGATTAAATGAAAAGAATAGTTTTACTTTTAAGCCTTTTATTTCTTCTAAATTCTTGTGAATTAGATGAAAACAATTTTTATGTAGATATTTTGCCTGTTCATTCTGTTGAAATGCCTACAGAATTTGTATTAGGAGAAACATATCAAATTACCATGCAATATTATAGG
Source organism: Flavobacterium fragile (assembly GCF_023634865.1). Taxonomy (GTDB): domain Bacteria; phylum Bacteroidota; class Bacteroidia; order Flavobacteriales; family Flavobacteriaceae; genus Flavobacterium; species Flavobacterium fragile. The sequence goes on along the minus strand of NZ_JAMLJN010000002.1, from coordinate 266,025 downwards.
CCTACAAATTGTCATTCTCCTTACGGAATTTATTACGAAAAAGACCTTAATGTTAGAACATGTGCCATTAAAAATTTAGTTGAAGAAAGAGGTAATTGTGCTCCTGTGGAAAACATATTGGTTGAAGAAACATTTAGCTTTCATGTTACCAATACGGGTAATTATGTTTTTAAATTTTGGACTGGAAAAGATAATGAAGGAAACGATACTTTTATGACCTATGATATTCCTGTAAACTAATAATAAAGAAATTGATTATAGAGCAACTTATACATGAATGTTGTAACAATAATACAAAAGCACAAGAACAACTTTATCGCCTTTTAGCGCCAAAATTGTTTTCTGTTTGCTTAAAATATTCGCGTAATTATGAAGAGGCTCAAGATAACTTACAAGAGAGTTTTTTAATTCTTTTTGAGAAAATCAATCAATATAAAAATATAGGATCTTTTGAAGGTTGGGCAAAACGTGTCGTAATCAATTATATTCTTCAACAATATAGAAAACAAAATGTCTTTGAAATTATTTCGGAGAAAATAGCGGTTGATGAAGATGAAATAGAAGTAGATGAGGAAAATATTAGTATTGAATTTCTAACACAAATTATTCAGGAATTACCAGATCGATATCGATTAGTTTTTAACCTATATGTTTTAGATGGTTATTCGCACAAAGAAATTGCAGAAATGCTCAAAATTAATATAGGAACATCAAAATCTAATTTAGCTAGAGCGAAAGCTATTTTGAAAAGCAAAATTGAATCAAATAAAAATTTTGAGATAAAAAAAAGTAAATGAAAGACAACAAAAATATAGAACGTCTCTTTCAAGAGAAATTTAAGGATTTTGAAGCCATTCCGCCTCATAATTCTTGGGAAATCATTGCTGATCGATTGAAAGAGAAAAAAAAGAAAAAAAGAGTGATTCCTTTTTGGTTTCAATTCTCTGGAATTGCTGCTTCATTGTTTATAATTGGTGCTTTGATTTGGAATTTTTCTGATAACACAAAATCAACAGATTTCAAAAATCCTGAAAATTCTACTGTAAACACTAATAATAAATTCGATAATTCCGGTATTCCGTTAAAAAACGAAACTGTTGTTAGTGGTAGAAATACAAAAAAAGAAAATTCGGAAGCACAAAAAGTTAATCAAACAACACAAATTCAAAATGAAAATTTAAATAACCTTAACATAAAGTCTAAGAAACAAAGAGTTGTTGCAAATCAAAAATCAGAAAAAGAAAATAAGACGAATTCAAATTTTAAAATTATTCCATCAACGAAAATCTCAAAAGAGAAAAATTGGGTAGCTAATTCTGAAGAAAAACAAAAGAAATCAAACAACAAAAGAAATAACATCTTAAAAAACCAAAAAGAAAATAAATACGTATTTAAAAATGAAGTTTTAGTTGACAATTCTGGTGAAAAGAAAAAGTCAGAAATCATATTTAAAAACAAATCATTTAATGAAACATTGATTTCAAAAAATGACGAACATACCAAAAAACATAACTCTATTTCGAATAAATTAGAGATTAAAGATAGTACACTAGTGGCTGAAATTTCAAAAGAAACAAATCCATTAGAGGAATTGCTTAAAGAAAAAGAGAGTGGGAAAAATGCAGATGAAAAAGAAAAAAGAAGTAAATGGGCGATTAGCACTAATGCATCGCCTGTTTATTTCAATTCTTTAGTACAAGGATCTTCAATAGATGATCAATTTAATGCGAATAGTAAAAATTACACTACAACTTTGAGTTATGGAATTGCAGGAATTTACGAAATAAATAACAAATTAAGCGTTAAAGCTGGAGTGAATAATATTAATCTTAGTTATAGTACTAATGATGTTATTTTTAATGCAAAAATGACTACCATAACAAATAATATTCCAACAATTTCCAGAAACGCGGCTACTCAAAACATTGAATTCTCATCAAAATTAAATCAAGTTGAAACACTTTCTGGTGATGTAGAAAATGTTATGATTGAAAATAATGTAGGCGCATTAGAACAAAATATTAGTTACATCGAGGTACCTCTAGAACTCAGTTATAAACTTATAGACAAAAAATTTGGCATTGAAGTAATCGGTGGTATGAGTACATTATTTTTAAATCAAAACAACATTTCATTATTAGCCAACGGTATCCAAATGGAAGTAGGAAAAGCAAATAATTTAAACAGCATACATTTTAGTAGTAATGTCGGTTTGGGTTTTAGATATAGTTTCTGGAAAAGCTTTAATGCCAATTTCCAACCTATGTTTAAATACCAAATCAATACGTTTAGTGAAAATTCCAGCAATTTTAAACCTTATTTTATTGGTTTATATACTGGAGTTAGTTTTAGTTTTTAAGCTTTTTTGGTTAAGCTTAAATTTACAGTTAAGTTAAGTGTTTCATTCTAAAAAATGAAACTGAAAAAGTCCAATTGATTTGGACTTTTTTTATTTATTATCATTAAGTAACGGTTGTAAAATAATTTGTCTAACCTGATTTTTTAGCGTGTTTTTGTCTTCCAAAGTTTTGCCTTTAGTTTCAATTATTGGATAAATTTTAGCACGCATTCTTCCTGGACTTCCACTAAAAAAAGTATACGAAAAACGTTTTTTATTATCGAAAAAGACCATTGGAACAATTGGCAAACCATGTTCTAAAGCAATTCTGAAAGCACCGTCTTTAAATTCATCTAACACAATATGTTCTTCTGGAACGCCACCTTCTGGGAAAATACAAATGCTCAATCCTTGGTGAATTCTTTTTTGAGCACGTTCAAAAACTTGATAACGACTTTTGCTATTACTTCTGTCAACTAAAATACAAACGCGTTTATAAATAAATCCAAAAATCGGAATCTTAGCCAATTCTTTCTTTCCTACAAAAACAAACGGATGGTTTTTAACGGCAATCAACATCAACATAATATCGGTCATTGAAGTGTGATTAGCAACTAACATATAACTTTTACCATCTTCAAAAACTTCATCGCCTTCTATTTTGTAATGGAATCCCATTCCAATTAAAATGAATTTGGCCCAAATACGCGCAATTCTAAAAAATAACGGATAGGTCTTTTCACTTAAAATCGTTGCCAAAATAAACGGGAACAACACAATAATTGGAATTAACACTAAAATATAAAACCAAATGCGATATAAAAGGGTGAGCGGATATTTTAAAAATTTCATTTTCTTTAGCAAATAATATTCCCAAAAGTAATGATTTTCATAAAACTTACTCTTTTTAGTTTTGCCTTTTTACATTATCCTTTACCTTTGCAAAAAACAGTTGAAAAATGGCAAAAATCTTAACCGGAGTTCAAAGTACAGGAACCCCACACTTAGGTAATTTATTAGGCGCAATTATTCCTGCTATTCAAATGGCAAACAATCCTGATAACGAGTCTTTTCTTTTCATTGCCGATTTGCATTCGATTACGCAAATCAAAAATGGAGCAGAATTAAGACAAAATACGTATAGTGTTGCGGCGGCTTGGCTGGCGTGTGGTTTAGATACGAATCGTGTGGTTTTTTACCGCCAATCAGATGTGCCTCAGACTACAGAACTTTCTTGGTATTTGAGTTGCTTTTTTCCGTTCCAACGTTTAACATTAGCACATTCTTTCAAGGATAAAGCGGATAGATTAGATGATGTAAATGCAGGTTTGTTTTCATACCCAATGTTAATGGCAGCTGATATTTTATTGTATGATGCTGAATTTGTTCCTGTTGGAAAAGATCAATTGCAACATCTAGAAATTACACGCGATGTAGCTTCGAGATTCAATCACCAAATGGGTGAAACGTTTGTATTACCTGAAGCGAAAATCGATGAGCAAATCATGATTATTCCGGGAACAGACGGGCAAAAAATGAGTAAATCGAGAAACAATTTTATCAATATCTTTTTAGATGATAAAGCGTTACTAAAACAAATCAAAACAATTGAAACTGACAGCACGCCACTTGAAGAACCAAAAAATCCAGATACTTGTAACGTGTTTGCCTTATACAAATTATTAGGTTCTACTGATGAAGTGGCTGATTTACGTGCCAAATACGAAGCTGGAAATTACGGCTACGGTCACGCCAAACAAGCCTTATTTGAATTAATCGTTGAAAAATTCAAAACAGAAAGAGAAAAATACAATTACTACAGCAACAACCTAGAAGAAGTAGATAAATTATTACTTGAAGGTGCCGCAAAAGCAAGTGCTGTAGCAAATGGCGTTTTGAAAAGAGTTAGAGAGAAGTTGGGTTACTAAGAAAACTCAACTTTAAATAAAGAAAACCCTCAAAGTTTAGATGTCTAAATTTTGAGGTTTTTTATTTATCAAACCACCTCAAACATTTTTCCCGGCAAAGGTCGGATTACACCTTTTAATTCCATATTTAACAAAATGGAAGAAATTCTGTAAATCGGAAAATCACATTCTAATGCGATTATGTCCATCATTTCTTTGCCTGTTTTTTGGAGGTAATTGTAGATGATTTGCTCTTCTTCAGTTAAGGTGACGAACAATTGTTTTTGTACTACTTTTTGAGATTCGCGTTGCAATTCCCAATTTAAAATATACACCAAATCAGCTGCCGAAGTGAGCAAATTAGCACGTTGCGTTTTAATCAAATTATTGCAACCTTGACTGTATTTATCCGTCGTTCTTCCTGGAACTGCGAAAACGTCTCGGTTGTAATCGTTGGCTAAATTAGCGGTGACTAACGAACCGCCTCTTTCGGCACTTTCAATTACGATGGTAGCTTCGCTAATGCCGGCCACAATACGATTTCTTTTGATGAAATTTTCTTTATCGGGATTGCTGGTGCTCCAAAATTCGGTTAAAAAGCCGCCGTTTTGTTCCATTTTTGCCATGTACTTTTTGTGGGTTTTCGGATAAATTTGATTCAATCCGTGAGCTAAAACGCCGATAGTTTGTAAACCACTTTCCATAGCCATTTGATGGGCATAAATATCAACACCGTAAGCAAAACCACTAACAATTATGGGATTTAAAGGTGAAATTTCTTCAATCAATTTCTTAGTAAATTCCATGCCATACGTCGTGATTTGACGTGTGCCGACAATACTAATAATTCTTTGGTTTTGTAAGTCTATATTTCCGGCTTGGAATAAAAGTACGGGACTGTCGTAGCAATGTTTTAATCGTTCGGGATAGTTGTCCTCCTGAAAATAAGTAGTGGAAATATTTTCTTGTGCTATGAATTGAAGTTCCGCTTCCGCTTTTGCAAATACCGATTTGTCTTGCAAATTTTTAATTACAACCGAACCAATGCCGTCAATTTTTTGAAGTTGGGATTTTTTTGAAGCGAAGACTTCTTCTGCGTTTCCGCAGTATTGGATAAGTTTTTTGGCGATTACATCTCCTACTCCTTCCACTTGCATGAGCGCAAGTGTGTGGTATAATTCTGACTGTGTCATGGCGTGTATAAAATTTATTTGGCGTATAATTGAACAACAAAAATAGTTCTTTTTAGCAATAATCCAAAAAAGAAAATGGAAACATTTCTAGCCCTGATTGTAGTGGAAATCCTTTTTTTTGTTGACTAAGGTTCTCGAAGGCAACAAAAAAAAGATTGTAACGTAAAGCAGGAACAAGGAAACCAAGAAAGCCCAAGCCATTCGCTTCCAATTATTTACAGTAAAAATCGCAATTGTTAATAATTTTTGTTGATAAAATTTTGATATTGCTATTGATTATCTAACTTTGTTGTTATGCAGATAGAAAAACACATATCCGACTTATTATATCGTTATCAGTGCGTTACTGTTCCTGGTTTTGGTGCGTTTTTAACCGAAACTGTGTCCGCGCACGTTACGGGAAGCGCAAGTTCGTTTTTTCCACCTAAAAAAGTGGTTTCGTTTAATGCGAATGTAAAAAACAATGATGGTTTATTAGCAAATCATGTGGCATTGCAAGAAAAAATGTCCTACGAATTAGCGGTAATCAAAATTGGTGATGTGGTGAACGAGTGGACGTATTTGTTGCAAAACCGCAATCGTGTGGTGTTGAAAAACATTGGCGAAATTTCGGTGAACAATGAAATGAATTGGGTTTTTGAACCAGCGAATACCGTAAATTTCTTAACGGATTCGTTTGGATTAACTCCTTTTGTTTCTCCAGAAATTACAAGAGAAGTTTTAAAGCAAGAAGTAGCAGCTTTAGAAGAAAAAGCGCCAATTATTTTTACACCTGAAAGAAAAAGAGATTACTCTTATTTGAAATATGCTGCAATTTTTGTGGTGATGTTAGGCGCTGGTGGTTTTGGATATAAAACCTACTATGACCAACAAATTGAAACCAAAACTTTAGCGGTTCAGAAAAAAGTTCAAGAAAAAGTACAACAACAAATTCAACAAGCTACTTTTGTAATTAGCACTCCGATTGAAGCCGTTGAATTAAGTGTAGCTGCTCCAACTGAAGAAAAAATGCCTTATCATTTAGTAGCTGGCGCTTACAGAAGTGAAGAAAATGCCAACAAAGCTATTGCCGAATTAAAAGCAGCAGGTTTTGAAAATGCTAAGATGCTTCCAATGAACAAACACAATTTATATCCCGTGGTTTACGGAAGTTTCAAGAACTTAAACGAGGCTCAAACGGAAAGAAAAAACATTCAAAAATCGCATAATGCTGAAGCTTGGTTGTTAATCGAATAAATTTTTAACATTTTGTATAAAAATTATTGAAATCCCAATTTTGGGATTTTTTTTTGCATTTAATTTTAAAATTCCTCTTTATCTTTGCAAAAAAAACAATGCAACCAAAATTTCCTTCAGAATCGGTAACTACTTTAACCGACTTAGTTTTACCAGGTGAAACGAATCCATTAAACAATTTATTTGGTGGTGAATTGCTTGCTCGTATGGACAGAGCGGCGAGTATTACTGCAAGAAGACATTCGCGTAGAATTTGTGTGACGGCATCGGTGAATCACGTGGCGTTTAACAGAGCTATTCCGTTAGGAAGTGTGGTAACTGTAGAATCTAAAGTGTCTAGAACATTCAACACTTCTATGGAGATTTTTATTGATGTTTGGATTGAAGACCGAGAATCGGGAATTAAAAACAAAGCAAACGAAGCGATTTATACTTTTGTTGCTGTTGACGAAACCGGAAGACCAGTTCCTGTTCCACCAATTATACCTGAAACAGAATTAGAAAAACAACGTTACGAAGCCGCATTAAGAAGAAAACAATTAAGTTTAGTCTTAGCTGGGAAAATGAAACCAAATGAAGCAACCGAATTAAAAGCGTTGTTTATAGAATAAAACAAAAGCCTACTTTTAAAAGAGTAGGCTTTATGTTTAATTGGCATTTTCTAATGCATATTCGGGATAGGTTTCATTTAAATACTCTTCTGCTTTGGATGGGATTTCAAACAAAACGATATAGTCAACCAGATACATCGATACAATTAAAATACTGAAAAATAGAGCTTTGATTATTCCAATTTGTGAATCAAAATCAACATGAACTAATATTTGAATTGGGATATAACTCAATCCCGCAAAATTACTATAACCAAAAATCACTTCTTTAAAAAGCCATTTCTTTCCTGATGCTTTTGCTATTTTGTTATATTTTATTCGTTTAACAATTGTAGCCATCCAAAAAAACAATATGGCTACAACTATAAAAGAATTGATAATAATTCCTGCTTGTTTATTTATACTTAGTAACATGTAAAAGAAAACTCCAATTGCTGAAAAAGTAGCTACAATTTTAGGAATCGTAAAAAAAGCTTTAAAATGCTTCCAAACAATTTTATTATACCTTTTATTTAATGCCGCTTGACGTTTTTCTACTACATCCATAAACCCAAAAATTCCAAATTTATTAAACTCAATTTGCAAGGCATCTTCAAACGAAATTTTAGGATTTTCTTGCCATTGATGTTCAATAGCATTAGCTAAATGATCTACTAACTCAGTTTGTAAATCGTACCATTCTACGTAATGTTGACGAGTAAATTGGTAAAGACGGTCTATTTGTTCTGGTATGAGTTTCATAATAATTGATATTTCTTAACAAAGTGCTGATGCTTATAAAAAGAGTACATCAAAAATGGAGAGATTGCAATTAATACTAAAAAAGTTAAGACACTCATAAAGCTTGTATCCCAGAGAAAAACAAAGACAAAATAAAGCGTGAAAAGCCAAAAATTTTGATTAAACATATATGAATAACTAGTTTTAATTTTCTTAAAATAGATTATAAGTTTAAATGCAGAGAAAATTAAAAAACAAGAAATAAAAATCCAATTGAAAAAATTTACATATAGTGAATCATTTACAAAATCTTTTAAAAAATTGATATAAATTAATACTCCAAATAAAATTGAAACCGCCAAAGTAATATTGTAAATCAAAAATCTTTTAAAAAGTTGGTCAATAACAATTTTAGGAAAACTCCTTTTGTTACTAATTAATAAACTTTCTGTAAGAACTAATTTACTTTCCCATCGTTCTAAAACTAAAATAAATGCCGAATTGAAATCGGATTGATTCATTTCAATTTCCTCTTCAACTTCACAAGCAATATGATCCTTTATTTCTAATTTAAAATCAAGAAAATCTAAACCTAGTTTATCTAAAACAACATCTATTTTATCTATTTGTTCCACTGTCAATTTCATCTCAATAACTCAATTTAGGGTTAACAATAGTTTGCATGTTTTTGATAAATTCTTCTAATTCCGCTAAACGGTTTACGGTTTCTGTGGTGCCTTTTTCGGTGAGTTTGTAGTACTTTCTTAAGCGATTATCCACTCTTTCCACCTCAACATCTAACAAACCTTCGGCTTCTAATTTGTGTAAAGCAGGATACAAAGCGCCTTCCGTGATGTTCAATTCGCCTTTGGTAATTTCTTTTACTTTCTGCGTAATTTCATAACCATACATTCTGCCTTGCTCTTCTAAAAGCTTCATTATAATAGTGTTTAAACTGCCTTTGTATAATTGTGAATTTTTCATAAGCCTCAATAAATCCCTCCAAAGAGGGACTTCTTTAAATTGATAATTAAAATTTCAAAAAACAAATATATACATAATTTTCTTATGCATAAAATTATTATGCATATTTATTAAAAATTTATATATTTGTGAATAACATAAAATTTCAAGTATTTTACAATGAAAAGATTTTTTTACTTTAAAATTACATTTTTAGCAATTTCAACGGGGCTTTTTGTTGGCATGTTAGTTTACGGATTATTTGACATTGATTTTTCAAATAATAAGGAATTAACAAAACTTTTATTCAAATCTTTTTTTACTTCAATACTAACTGGATTGATGTTAGGAATTTTAAATATGTTTTTGAAAATTGGTAATTTTCCACAAAAAGAAAATTAAATCGTAGTCTCATTGGGTATCAGACCGCCATTTTTAAGAGAATGATTTTAAAAACTTAAAAAGGTAATTAGGTTTTGATTTAAATTATTTTAAAACCATTAATTAACTTGCTTAATTTTTCGAATATTTACTCCGTACCATCTAAGTCAACAATATTTAATATAACCAATATTGCGATTTTTAAAGCTTCATTTTTGTTCCATTCAATGTCAATTGCAGGATGAAAATTCAATACTATATTAAAAGCTTTTTTTTCAAAAAGAATTTCTCCAACTAGTTTATTATTAAACCAAACTTCAGCATATTTATTTTTAAAAGGATAAAATTTTTCAACTTTTAATTCTAATTTGTCATTATCAATGAAAAGCCTTTCATCATTTTCAACTCCAATTTCAAATCCAGTTTGATTATGAGGTATGGAATATTTAATTTTTAGAAAATCGATTGTCGTAGCAATAGTCAATAAATGATTATCTTCATCAAAGATTTTTAAATCAAAAGTTCTAAACCATTTAAAATTTCTTTTAACTTTTAGGTTAATTAAACCTTCAATAACTATTTCATCGAAAATCTTTGAACTGAACTTTAAAATCTGATTCATTTTTTGTAAAAATTTAGGTTAATTAAAAATACTGTAAAATAAACTAACTTCAAATAAGTGAAAATGAAAAACAAATTCTATTTTTTGTCTTTCCATTCGCTTATATAATCTAAATTAACTATATAAACTTCATATTGATCTTTAAATTGCTTGTAAATTTCAAATGCTTCTTCATTTGCTTTATAATTATCTGCATAAGTAGCAGTATTAACAAAAACTCTAATTTTTTTTGAACTTAAAATTTTTTCTGAATCTAAAGAATTAATAGATTTAAAGTGTTTTAAATAATCCGAAATATTAAAATTTGTTTTTTGAGTTATAGTTTTTGAGTTATAGTTTTTTAAAAATTCAAGCGTGTGATTTACACATAACTTATTATTGAAATGTTTGATTTCAAGACCATCACAATCAAAAATTATATTTTGAGGAATAGATACTCTATCTTGTTTATATAATTCAACTAAAGATGTATAACTATTTACTATAAAAAAACTTTCAATATTATTTTGCTTATAAAATAACGAAAGCTCGTCTGATGATTTATAACTAATTGGTAAACTTTTTGTAATTGTACAAGAAGTAAACACTATAGCAAGAATTAAAATGATTTTTTTTATAAAGTTACAAGTCATAAGAAGGTTATTCAATTTAAAATTGTATTTCAGTAAACAAGTTGAATAAAATTATTTCAAAAAAATAATTAATTGAGGATAATATAATTTTATTCTTCCCCTTAATACTGAATAAGAACTATATAAAGAATAGCAAAAATTTAAAAATAGTAAAAAATAGTATATAAGAAAATAATTTTTAGGGTCTAAATAATGTGAAAAAGCACCATATAAAGCAATACCTAAAATAAAAACATTTACAAAAGAAAACAAAATTTGAAAGTTTAAAATATTTTTCCCTTGATTGTTTACATCATAAATATTTTCTCTTTTATTTATCCATAAAAGAAGGGGGAAAATAATATTACCTAAAGGGATAACTATTACTGATATAACAGATAGATGTAAAAAAAATAAGTATTTTTTATCTTCAAATTTTCCAAATTCCATTAATTCTTCAATCGGAGTATTTAAAGCTTCACAAATTAATTTTAAAGTAACCCCTCTTGGTTCGTTTTCATCTTTCTCTATTCTTTGTATTGTTCTTAAATTAATTTTTGCTAATTCAGAAAGTTTTTCTTGAGTCATTCCTTTTTGCTTTCTAATTCTAGCAATTTTTGATCCTATTGTTTCCATATTTTATGTTTTAAAATTTCGCCAAAATTAGATTATATAGCTATTTTGTGTTACGGTTTATTTGTGACAATTATAAGACATTTGTGTCTTTATTCTTTCGAGTTAATATTTACAGTAACCAATTAATGTTTTACTTAAAAATAAACTTCAAAAAACAAATATATACATGATTTTCTTATGCATAACATTCTTAAGTATATTTTTCAAGTTCAAGAACAAATTAAAAAATTAAAACATAAAAGTCATAGTAGAATATAAAAAGCGTAACTAACATTAACTTATTAAGTCCATAAAAGATTACAACTATTTCAATAATTTTATAAATCTGTGTTCCAAAAATCAGAATATCCGAAAATCTGAAAATCTATTTTCTAAATTCTATCTTCTTTTTTCTTGATAAATAGTATTTTTGTAAAAAATAAACACCATGTCATCATTTTATAAATTAAGCATTAAAGAAATCATCAAGGAAACGGCCGATGCGGTTTCGATTCTTTTTAATGTTCCCGACGAATTAAAATCGTATTACCAATTCGTGGCTGGACAATACGTAAACTTAAAAATCACGCTTGACGGTCAAGAAATTAGAAGAGCGTATTCCATTTGTTCTTCTCCAAAAAGTGGCGAATTACGAATTGCGGTGAAAGCCATAAAAAACGGTTTCTTCTCAAAATTTGCGAATGAAAAATTAGCGGTTGGAAATGTAATCGAAGTAGGAACTCCAGAAGGGAAATTCACATTCGAACCTAAAGCAGAACGTCAGAAAAACTATGCGGCTTTTGTGGCTGGAAGTGGAATTACGCCTGTTTACTCGATTTTAAAATCGGTTTTAGAAGAAGAACCAAATAGTACTTTTGTGTTGGTTTACGGAAATAAATCAGAAAAAGACACCATTTTCCACAACCAATTACACGATTTGCAATTGCAATATGTGGGGCGTTTGTTTGTGCAATATGTGTACAGTCAATCCACTGCTGATAATGCTTTGTTTGGCAGGATTGATAAATCAACCGTAAATTTCATCTTAAAAAACAAACATGCCGAAATGGAATTCTCAAAATTCTATTTGTGCGGACCAGAAGAGATGATCAATTTGGTTTCGGATACGTTGAAAGAAAACAATATTGCAAGTTCAGATATTAAATTCGAATTGTTCTCTACCTCGTCAAACGAAGGAGAAACCGTTGCAAGTGCCGATGGTCACACTAAAATTTCTATTTTGGTAGACGATGAAGAAACAACTTTCGAAATGAGTCAAAAGCAAACTTTACTAGAAGCGGCGCTTAAACAAGGCTTAGATGTTCCCTATTCTTGTCAAGGTGGAATTTGCAGCAGTTGTATTTGTAGAATTACGGAAGGAGAAGCTGTTTTGAAAAAGAACCAAATTTTATCCGATGCTGAAATTGCAGAAGGATTAACATTAGCATGTCAAGCACATCCAACAACAGCTACAATTAAGATTGATTTTGATGATGTGTAATCAGTAAAAAGTGTTCAGTATTTAGTGTTCAGTTGTATCTGCTAACTGCGACTGAATATTGAACACTATTTTTTCTGGTAAAATCGTTCGCATCACTTCTTCATAACCTTCTACCATTTTATTTCCATAGATAGAAGTTGGTAGTAATGGGTATTTTTCTCTGTCTGAAGTCAAACAAAAATCATCAGGTTGATTGAACGGTTTGAAACCTGCGTAAGGATGCGTGACGCCCCAAAGCGTAATGACTTTTACACCTAACATCGCAGCAATATGAGCATTTCCAGAATCCATGGAAAGCATAATCTCTAAATTGGAAATCACTTCTAATTCTTGTTTGAATTTTAATTTTCCAGCTAAAACGATTACATTTTCATGTTGGTTTTGTAGTTGATTTAGCAATTGAATTTCTTTCTCACCTCCACCAAATAAGAAAATTTTTTGATTTTTATTTTCCGCTAAACCGTCAATCACTTCTTGCATCAAATCTATTGGATACACTTTACTTTCATATTGAGCAAAAGGCGCAATTCCAATCCAATTTTGATTTTTTGTTCCCGTAATTGAGATGATTTCTTCCGATAAAATAGCTTTTTCAGGAAATTGAGGATTCGACAAATCAATTGAAAATCCAAGTTGTTTAAAAGTATCAACATGTCTTTCGACCATTAGTTTAACTGGGGCAAAAACTTTGTTAGTCAAACTAGTTAAGGCTTTCTTTTCGGCTCTTCCTTTATCGGTTGCGGCGACTTTTTTTCCGCTTAAAGCGAATAATGTTCGCACTATTTTAGAACGAAGTACATTGTGTAAATCGGCAACCACATCAATATTCAATTTTCGTAAATCGGAATATAAGCGAAATAAACCTAAGAAACCTTTGTGTCGTTCTTTCAAATCCACACCAAAGAAATTCACATTTGGAATTCCATCAAAAAAAGGTTGAAAAAAAGGTCGGGAAACTACCGTAATTTTTACATCAGGATATTGTAAAACTAAGGCTCTCAACACAGGAACCGTCATTGCGACATCGCCCATGGCAGAGAGCCTTATTACCAATATGTGTTTGGTTTTAGACATCAATTTGATGACTATTTTTTATTTTGATACAACACTGGATTTAACTCCTCATCGTTGTACATTTTCATCTGTTTATACACTTTCATGTATTTGTCGCCATTAGCAATATCAGTCAATAATTCGCTAATTGAAGTAAACATATCGTTCTTTTGGTCTAACAATACATTCAATTTTTCTTGACATTTTGCTCTGTGTTCAGCCGTAGCTTCAGCACGATTTGCTTCTTCGCTCATGTGATAAATTTTCAAAGCTAAAATCGACAAACGGTCAATCGCCCACGCTGGACTTTCCGTGTTAATTTTTGCATTTGGTTTTACTTGAACGTCTTTATATTTATCTAAGAAATAACTATCGATATATTCCACCATATCCGTACGAACTTGGTTGGAAGCATCAATTTTACGTTTTAAATCTAAAGCTGCAACCGGATCGATATTTGGGTCACGAACGATGTCTTCGTAATGCCATTGCACCGTATCTACCCAGTTTTTTGCAAACAATAAATATTCAATAGTCCCTTTTTCATAAGGATTTACAACAGGTTGATACACATCGTCAATAATGTGATATGTTTTGATACTTTGTTCAAAAATGGGAAATGCAAATTCAGCAAACATAATTATCTCTTTTAAATTGATACAAAAATAACGTTTTTTTGTACTTTTATCCTGAATTACAAAAAATAAAATCGATGCACATTCATTACATCTCTGAACAAAACAGTATTCTTAATCATTTTTTAGCACAAATTCGCGATGTAAACATCCAAAATGATAGTATGCGTTTTAGAAAAAATATTGAGCGCATCGGAGAAATAATGGCATACGAATTAAGTAAAACGCTTGATTACAAAAATATCGATGTGCAAACTCCGTTAGGAATTAAACACACTACAACTATTGCCGAACCTGTAGTTTTATGTTCGATTTTACGTGCTGGTTTGGCCTTACATCAAGGCTTCATGAGCTTTTTTGATAATGCAGAAAACGGATTTGTTTCGGCTTATCGTCATCATTATGATAATGATGATAAATTTGAAATTTTGGTGGAATATCAAGCTGCACCATCATTCGAAGGAAAAAATTTGATTTTAATTGATCCAATGTTAGCAACTGGACAATCATTGGTGGCTGTTTTACATAAATTACATTTGGAACAAAAACCAAAAGAGATTCATATTGCAGTTGTAATCGCAACTCCAGAAGGAATTGAATACTTAGAGAAAAACGTACCAGAAAATTGTCACTTGTGGGTGGCTGCTTTAGATGAAAAACTAAACGAACACAACTATATTGTTCCAGGTTTAGGCGATGCTGGAGATTTAGCTTACGGAATTAAGTTATAACTCCATTACAAAGAAGAATATCCCTAATCCCAATAACGCATAAACAACACCTTCTCTTACCCAATTGTTTTCGATTTTTTCGATAAAATTGGCACCTATTATGGCCAAAGGTCCAAAACAAAAAGCCAAACAACCGTTATTTTTATTAGTAGAAAGAATATAGATTCCAACACCTAAAATAAAAGAAAACAAAATCGTTTTGTGTGACGATTGCATGTTCAATGCTTTATTTGGTATATCAAATAAATGAGTAGCAAATAAGAATAAACTTATCGATGAAAATGCAGCTAATGCAATTCGTTGGTAGATGTTTTCAAAATAATAAAAATCAAGACTAATATACGTTTTACTAAGTAGTGTAGCCATCAAATTATTATCAGAAATACTATTGGCAAGGAAAAACAATACCGTTACTGCAAATAGCGCAATGAATGGGATAATCCAATTTCGATAATCTTTAGATACATGAAGTATAACGGCAACAAACACTAAAACAATGTAAAAAATACTCCAAAAGTGAAACAATGCGGAAAGAAAAATCCAAAAAGAAGCATCAAAAATTTTTTCTTTCGTTTGAAGTAACGATTTCAAAGATATCAATCTTCTGAGAGCTAAAAGCAATAAAAAATTTGAAATAATGATATTTTTATTCTGAAAAATGGTCGAAAAAAATAAAAGAAAAATAAAAAAAAGGAACAATGCATAGTTATTACCTTTAGTTAATCCGTTTTTTAATGATATAAAATTAACCAAAAACAAAGAAGCAAAAATCAATAGATACAAACCAAACTCTTCAGCATAATAAATCCAATTTGCATTTGGTTGCGACAATGCAATTATCTTCACTGAAAAGAAAATAAGCGATAAAACACCTACAACTAAATAATTAAATGGTCTTGTTTTACTAAAAATGCTTGCTAACATTAGAATATTATTATATTTTTGTGGTGTAAATATAATACTTTATCAAAATGAAATCATTTTTTGAAGGAATACAATCACTTTTTGTAGATTTTTTATTATTACCAATGGATTGGTTAAGAGAACTAGAATTAACTAATTGGTGGACTGCAAATATCTTAAATTGGATTTTTATTTTAATTTGTTGTGGTGCTATGGTATATTGGATCAAGCAATTGAACATCTTCAATTCCAATAATGAAGATGAGCAAGATACAACTGCACATTCGTTTTTAAAATAATTAAAAGATATTAGCAAGGATTATAAATCCTTACCAATATCTCTTCTAAAATACATCTTATCAAATTGTAGTTTTGCTATACTTTGATAAGATTTTTTTATGGCTTCTTGAAAGTCATTTCCATAGGAAGTTACCGCAATTACACGACCTCCATTAGTCACTACTTTTCCGTTTTCTAATTTTGTTCCGGCATGAAATGGAATAGATTCGGTGATATTTTCCAATCCAAAAATCTCTTTTCCTTTTTCATAATCTTCAGGATAACCTCCTGATACTACCATAATAGTTGTAGCGGCTCTTTCATCGATTTCTAATGTAATGTTCTCTAATTCTTGATTTCCAATCGCTTCAAAAATTTCAACTAAATCACTTTTTAATCTTGGCATTACCACTTCTGTTTCGGGGTCACCCATACGAACGTTATATTCAATTACCATTGGTTCGCCTTTCACGTTGATTAATCCGATGAAAACAAATCCTTTATATTCGATTCCGTCTTTTTGTAAACCCGCGATGGTTGGTTTTACAATTCGGGTTTCAATTTTTTCTAATAAAACCGCATCTGCAAATGGAACTGGAGATACCGCTCCCATTCCGCCTGTATTTAATCCTGTATCGCCTTCTCCGATTCTTTTGTAATCTTTTGCTGTTGGCAATATTTTATAGGATTTTCCGTCAGTCAGAACGAAACAACTTAATTCGATTCCATCTAAAAATTCTTCGATGACTACTTTTGAACTGGCTTGCCCAAATTTAGCTCCCACCAACATATTTCGTAATTCGGTTTTCGCTTCATTTAAATCCGATAAAATTAAAACCCCTTTTCCTGCAGCTAATCCGTCGGCTTTTAAAACGTAAGGTGCTTGCAAAGTTGCTAAAAATTGGCAACCTTTTTCAACAGTTTCTTTGGTGAAACTTTCGTAACGTGCTGTTGGAATATTATGTTTTACTAAAAATTCTTTTGCAAATTCTTTACTTCCTTCTAATTGTGCTCCCACTTTTGATGGTCCGATTACTGGAATGTGATTGATTTCTACATCATTTTTAAAGAAATCATAAATTCCTAAAACCAATGGATCTTCAGGTCCAACCACTACCATTTCCACTTTTTCTTGAAGAACAAATGTTTTCACCGCTTCAAAATCATTCGGATTTAAAGCTACATTTTTTGCGATGGATGCTGTTCCTGCATTTCCAGGAGCAACAAAAAGAGAAGTACATTTTGAAGATTGAAGCATTTTCCAAGCTAGTGCGTGTTCGCGACCGCCAGAACCAAGTAGTAAAATAGTCATTTTGTGTGTTGTTATGTTGTTGGACAAAAGTACTATTTCTTAAGAAGAAAGAAAAAAGAAAAAAGAAGAAAGATTATTTTCAGATTTAGTACTTTTGGATAAATTCCAACGAATGTTCAACTTGTTTCTTCTTTCTTTAAAATTAAGCGGTTTTCCCATTGCGAAAGCTCAGTCTGATTTTGAGAAAATTCTACAAATTTCGGAAACAGATTATCCCGATTATCTCGAAACTAAAAAGCGAGAAATTATAGAATTTCATTTGAAAAACAATACTTTTTATCAGAATTTAGTTGGGAAAGACACTTTTGAAAATTGGAACGAATTACCTGTTTTAACTAAAAAAGATTTACAAAAACCTTTAAAAGACCGACTCTCCAAAGGATATTCAGAAAAAACTGTTTTTGTAAATAAAACTTCGGGTTCGAGTGGCGATCCTTTTGTTTTTGCTAAAGATAAAGAAGCACATGCGATTACATGGGCTTCGATTATTTATCGTTTTGGTAGGTATGGTGTTGATTTTAATTCGTCGTATCAAGCGCGTTTTTATGGAATTCCATTGGATTTTATTGGGTACAGAAAGGAACGTTTGAAAGACTTTTTGAGCAAAAGATACCGTTTCCCAATTTTTGATTTATCTGACAAAGTTTTAGATGGTGTTTTCGAACATTTTAAAACCAAAAAGTTTGATTATATCAATGGTTATACGAGTTCGATTGTGCTTTTTGGAAAATATTTACAAGCACGAAATATCATTTTAACCGATGTTTGTCCAACATTGAAAGTTTGCATGGTGACATCGGAAATGTTGTTTGAAGAAGATAAAATCTTGCTTGAAAAACATTTAGGAATTCCAGTTGTGAATGAATATGGCGCTTCGGAATTAGACTTGATTGCTTTTCAAAATCCAAAAGACGAATGGCAAGTAAATTCGGAAACTTTATTCGTGGAAATTTTAGATGAAAACAACCAACCTGTTCCGTATGGAACAGAAGGAAAAGTAGTCATTACTTCGTTATACAACAAAGCACATCCATTTATTCGTTATGAAATTGGCGATGTGGGAATTTTAGATGAAAAAAGCACGTTAAAAAAACCCATTCTAAAAAAATTAATTGGAAGAACCAGCGATATAGCACATTTACCCAGTGGGAAAAAATCACCAGGATTAACATTTTACTACGTAACCAAAAGCATTATTGAAGACGACGGAAATGTAAAAGAATTTATCGTACGCCAAACAAAATTGGATAGTTTTGAGATTGATTATGTGAGTTCAGCAGAATTGACTTCGGAACAAATTCAGGAAATTGAAAAAGCGATTTCTAAATATTTAGAGCCAGGATTACATTTTACTTATAATCGCAAAGAAGTTTTGGAACGCACAAAAAGAGGAAAATTGAAGCAATTTCAGTCGATGATATAATTTTTAAACACGAATTTCACGAATTAGCACAAATTACTCGTAACGTTAAACCCTTTCAAAGCGAAGCTTCTTATATTATCTACACTAAATTTAGCAAACTTTGCGAAAAACTTGAAAACTTTGCGTTAAAACCTAATTTCTGTACTTCATAAAACCGCGATACATCCAGTGCAACATGTAATAAGCTGATTGGAAAACATTGAGCTTTTCAACTTCTCTATAAAATTGCCATTGGTATTGAATTAAATCCGATTTTTTTCTGGAAAGTGAATTTTCTCTGATTCTGTAAATCGCCTGGGTTTCTTGGATTCCATGTGCAAATGGAATTACTTTTAAATAATTCAACCACAACCCCATGTCTTGGCGTTTTCGGATTAATGGCATGTACTTTTTTCCTAATTTTTTAATATTCAAAAAAGCTGTCAAACAACTTATAGAATTGGATTTTAAAATATCGGTATAAGTAACTTTGTGTGGCACAATAAAATCAGAATAGACAAATTCTAATTGTTCATTAGCTCTTTTATAAGACGAAAACACAAACGGAATTTCGGTTTCTTGAATAGTTTTGATATTGTTTTCGATGAAGGTTGGAAACCAAATATCATCGGCATCAATAAACGTCATATAATCTCCCGATGCTTTCTCAATTCCAATATTTCGAGCTACAGCTGGACCTGAATTTTGACTTAATTTATGAAATTGGATGCGATTGTCGTTTTGAAGTATCGATAAAACTACACTTTCCGTTTCATCAGAAGAACCATCATCAACAATAATCATTTCCCAATTTGAAAAGGTTTGATTTTGTACCGATTGTATCGTTTCAGCAATAAATTTTGCAGAATTATAAGATGGGGTAATAATGGAAACTAAAGGATTCATTAGTAAGCTTTTTCTTCTCCTTTTAAAGCATTAAAAACTGTTGTTAAAATAATTTTTATATCCAATAATAGCGTCCAGTTTTCTAGATAAAATATATCGTATTTAACTCTATTGATAATGTCTTTTTCATTTTCAACCTCGCCTCTAAATCCATTGGTTTGAGCCAATCCAGTAATCCCAGGTTTAATAAAATGTCGCACCATAAACTTGTCAACACTTTTAGCATACATCTCCGTATGACTAACCATGTGTGGCCTAGGACCAACAACTGACATATCCCCCAAGAGAACATTAAAAAACTGCGGCAATTCATCAATGCTTGTTTTTCGAATAAATTTTCCTACTCTAGTAATTCTTGGGTCATTTTTTTGAACTTGTTCTAAATCAGCTATTGGATTTAAATGCATAGAGCGAAATTTATAACAATAGAATTCCTCATAATTTAATCCATTTCTCTTTTGTTTAAAAAAGGTTGGCCCTTTGGATTCTAAACGAATAATTAAAGCCAAAATAGGGGTTAACCATGATAAAATAAAAAGTATAATAGTCAAAGAAAAAACTACATCAAAAACTCTCTTTAATCTTTTATTTACCTCTTTATCTAGTGGTATTGTTCTAAGAGAAATTATCGGAATATAATCATAATATTCAACAGCTAAATTTCTAAAAAAAGTATTTTTACTGTCGGGTAAAAATTTTATTGTTTTTAAATTATTATCTGCAAATTGAATTAAGTTATCTATTTCATTACTTGTTAAAGAGTTTATAGAAGCATATATTTCGTCTATTTTGTTATCGTTTACATATTCTTTACAATTTGCTAATTCGGTTCTTTTGTTGGTTTTTAAATCAAAAATGCTATTTAAATTGTAACCGTAATCAGGGTTTTGAGTAAAAAAATCAACCAATTCATCAACACTTTTCCCATTTCCTAAAATAATAACATTTCTAAAATTCCCTCCATAAAGTAATCTATACTTCCTTAAAAAAACAAAAATAAAGAGCTTTAAAAAGCCTACCAAAAGGAACGAAGACAAGATATAGAAACCTACCTCATCAGTAGTTACATATTTATACTTATAACCTACATAAGCGAAAGTTATTAAACTTATAAAAAAGAATTGTTTGAGAAGTTTACCTATTATTTCAATCCCTTTACTATATCGATAAACCTCATAAAAACCAGAATAATAAGAAATTACCAACCAAAAAACAGAAACAATAATATGATATCCGAAATTACTCATAGCAGGTCGCATACAAACTATTACTAATAAATTTATTATTAATAAATCTAGAATAGTTTGTATGGGCCTAATATAAACTGAATATCTTCCTGTTTTACCTTTCAATTAGTGTATATATTTTGTAAAATCTTTGTGTTCTTCTTTTGCTAGTTCTTCTGGAGATAGCGATTTAAAATATTCATACGTTAATTTCATTCCTTCTGCTCTTGATACTTTTGCTTCCCAACCTAAAATTTCTCTTGCTTTTGTAATATCGGGCTGACGTTGCATAGGGTCGTTAATTGGAAGCGGATGATATACCACTTTCTGATCAGTGCCTGTTAACTTGATGATTTCTTCTGCAAAATCTCTGATTGTAATTTCATCAGGATTACCAATATTTACTGGCAAATGATAATCAGAATGCAACAATCTAAAAATACCTTCTACTTGGTCATCCACATAACAAAACGAACGCGTTTGACTTCCGTCGCCAAAAATAGTTAAATCTTCACCGCGCAATGCTTGTCCGATAAATGCTGGAATTACACGTCCATCGTTTAATCGCATTCTTGGTCCATACGTATTAAAAATACGCACGATTCTAGTTTCTACACCATGAAAAGTATGATATGCCATAGTAATAGATTCCTGAAAGCGTTTGGCTTCATCATAAACCCCTCTAGGACCTATGGTATTTACATTGCCGTAGTATTCTTCTGTTTGTGGATGAACCAATGGATCACCGTAAACTTCAGAAGTTGATGCGATAAGAATTCTTGCTTTTTTAACTCTAGCCAAACCTAATAAATTATGAGTACCTAACGATCCAACTTTCAAGGTTTGAATCGGAATTTTCAAATAATCTATTGGACTTGCTGGCGAAGCAAAATGCAAAATATAATCTAATTTCCCTGGAACATGGACAAATTTTGTTATATCGTGGTGATAAAACTCAAAATTCTTTTCTTTAAAAAGATGTTCGATATTTTTTAAATCTCCAGTAATCAAGTTATCCATTCCAATTACAAAATAACCTTCTTTAATAAATCGATCACAAAGATGAGATCCAAGAAAACCTGCCGCGCCTGTAATTAATATTCTTTTCATTTTTACATTTTTTCTAATCGAGAATCCATTTTTACATTAAAGAGACAATAAAAAAGCATAAAAAACAAAACTCCTCTTTGTCTCCATAAGAAAGATTCTGTCAAAAATAAGCTTATCATTAAAACTGCAAAAGCAATATGTATAAAATCTTTAGTACTAAAGGCTTTTTTTGTATTTATATACAAAATAATCAATAATAGTAAGAATCCAACTACTCCTAGTTCAGCAAAATTTTGTACGTATTGATTGTGAAAATTAAAAGTCCCGTAACCTGGATACAAATTATATTGTTTTTCCTTTTCTAAAAGTTTATTTAAAGAAGCATTGAGACCAAATCCTTTCCAAAAGATAGGTTCTTCTTTTAAAAACTCTAAAAACATTCTAAATTGATAAACACGAAATGATGTTCCTGGAAAAAAATCGTTATGAGAAAATTGGTCTTGAGTCCAAGCTTCATAAATACTGATGTTATTTACTCCATTCTGACCATCAGCTTTTACATTGTGAGAAATACTTTTAGTAGAATTACTTGTAAATTCTATCAAAAACCGTTCTTTTATTTTACTAAATGATATTACAAAACCTAATAGTAATAAGAGAATCGTTAAATTTCTTAATCGTAAACGATTAGCTATCTTAGAATAGAAAAAAACCTGTATCAAAATTAATAATACAAAGACAATGATGATGTTTTTTGAAGACAATAGTATTACAAATATGAACAATAACAAACTAGCTAAATAATCAATTTTTGATTTTATCTCTTTAATGAAAAAATAAAAAAATGCCATTGCAACATAAACAGAAACATGAATAGCATTTAATAATCTTGGAACCAATCCCGTATCAGTATCATTATCTGGTCCGTGATAAAAGAAAACGCTCGTATCCCTAGTTATTAAAAACCTAATAAACGCTCGAACTAAAAAAAACACAACGTAAACCAACATTGCGTAACTATAATATTTTAAAATCTTATCTTTTTGCTCTTTAGTAAAAGTAGGAATTAACATAAAGGCAATAGGAAGTAATAATAAAGCAATTTCTTTTGGTATTGCACTAAGAGTACGTTTTAGATCGATAGACCAAAAATAGGAAACACACATCCAAACAAACAAGAGAATTGGAATCAAAAAAGTAACCGAAAAAACGAACTTATTTTTTCTTATGTATAGAAGCGACGATAAAAAAAAGACCCCTAATAAAATATTATTAACTGCCATTGAAATTGGCAGAGTAATTAACAATAATAAAAAAGGAATAAACGCTTTGTTTTGTTTATTTTCTTCTAAAAGTTCCTTCCAAACATTGCTTAAAAAGCTGTAAATATTGTTCATTTATTTTCTCCCAATTAAAAGCTGAAGCTATAGCATCATAGTTTTTTTCTACGAATTGCAAGTTATCACTTTTTTTGATTGCATTTAAGATTTTTTTAACCTCTTCGGCAGATGTAAAATAAAAGGCATTTTCTTTTAATACGCCTTTGTTGAAATCGTTATTGTGAGCGGCAATTAAAGCCTTTGATGCCATGGCTTCTAACAAAGAAGGATTGGTTCCTCCAACGGTGTGCCCATGAAAGTAAAGATTGGAGTAATATCGTAAATTATTTAAATGATCTAAATTATAAACCGCTCCTAAAAATCGAATATGAGAAAAGGCTTCGAATTTATTTTTTAAATAAGATCCATATTTGGTATTGTGGTTTCCAATTACTAAAATTGGTGTTTTATCTTCCGCCATAGCAACTCCTTCAAGCACCATATCCAAATTATTTTCAGGCTCAAAACGAGCCATAATCATATTGAAATTTTCTTTTTCAACTTGATATTCTTTTAAAATTTCTGGATTAGGATTATCAAAATTATAAGCACCATAAGCTATGTAAGTGCTTTCTTTTTGATACTTTTCCTTTATATATTTTTGTATTCCAATAGAGTCTGCAATTAAATAATCGCTCTTTTTTACCGCTAAACGTTCTGCTATTTGAAGTGCTTTTTGTACTTTTTTTGAATATTTAGTGCGTTTCCATTCTAAGCCATCCATATTGGTAATCACAATGGCGTTTTTGGGATGTAAAGAAAACCAAACAGAGCTACTGGTATAACCCAATTGAAGAATAATATCAAAATCTCTTTTTCTGGCGTCTCTAATGCAATTTAAGTCATAAATAAACTGACCAACAGTTCCTATTTTATTTTCAGGATCATAGCAATGCACAATATGTACACCTCTGAATTCCTTTTCTTTATAAGGATGACTACGGGAATTATAAACAAAAACTTCGTGTCCTTGAGTGGCTGCATAAACTGCGAAAAACTCCGCAAACTGTTCAAAACCTCCATAATGGTTAGGTATACCACGCGTTCCTAAAATTCCTATTTTCATTAAAATTCTATATAAAAAAAACAAAAATAAGGGTTCTGTTTTGTTTAACATCGTTTTTAAACCAAATTTTTAAGATTTATGATAAAAGTCATTCCTTAAGTACAGATTAATTTTCTATTTTTGCTAAAATAGAAGATGGTCAACTATGATAAATTTCGAATTCTTAGAAAATAACAAGGAATCGCTTAGGATACAATATTTAACAGCTCAACCTTTCCCTTATCTTATAATTGATAATTTTTGTGATGAGGAAAAATTAATCAAAGCTTATGATTCTATTCCAGAATTGGAAAATAAAAGTAGAGATTATGCTTTTGCCAATAATAAATTCGAAAAATCAAATTATAAAGTTCTTTCTTCAGAATTAAAAGAACTTTACAATGATTTATCTTCTGAAAGATTTAATTCAATTTTATCCTTTATAACAGCAAAGAAAGTATTTGTTGATCCAAAAAATCATGGCGGAGGTCTACATCAAGGTAAAAAGAATAGTTTTTTAGACATGCATCTTGATTTTAATTACCATCCTATTAATAAAAATTGGTATCGAGAATTAAATTTATTGCTTTATCTAAATAAAGATTGGAAACCTGAATATAAAGGGGGACTTAAAATCAGAGATTTGAGAACAGATGAAGAAGCAGAAATTGAAGTTCCATTTAACCGATTGATTATCCAACAATGTGCACCATACACACTTCATGGATATGATATGACTAATTTCCCTGAAGGCAAATACAGAACATCTATTGCTACTTATGCTTATCAAATTCATAATAGACATTTAGAGACGCCTAGAACTACCGATTGGTTTCCAAAAGAGGATGCTTCATTCTTTAAAAAACAATTGGCTAAAAATTATAATTTCTTGGTTCAAACTAAAAACAAATTGTTTGGTAGCGGAACGGCTAAAAATCAGTAATCTTATTTGATAAAATTTTTGCAGCAAATTTCCAGGAATATCTTTTTCTACAAGTTTCCATTAATGCAGTTAAATCAATTTTTTCATAAGAATTTATAGTTTTGATAAGCAATTCATCAAATTCTTTTTGATTATATGGATCAAAACTATATTCCGATAAAAAATCAAAATCAGACATTGCAGTTTTGTTGGATATCAAGGTAGGAACTTTAGCGGCAACTGATTCTAGTACTGGTATTCCAAATCCTTCGGCTTTAGAAGGATATACTGAAACTTTAGCTCCTTGTACAAGTTTAACTAAATCACTATGACTTGTTTTCTTAAGAAAACATATTTTCTCTTTAATTTGATTAGGTAGTTTGTTATAAATTGTATCAAAATTCTCATTTCTGGTTGAAACATCTCCTATGAAAACTAATTTATAATCTTGATATAATTTTAAATGTATGAATGAATTTAATAATAATTCTTGATTTTTTCTAAGTTCCCATCTACTCACATAAATTATGTACTTATCTAGCTTATATTTTTTTAATAATTCTTTTTTGATTTCTTCTTTATCGAGATCTAAAAAAAACTCTTCTGAAACCGCATTTGGGGTAACAGCTATTTTATGTATATTAAAATGAGTCTGTATTCTCTCTTTGGAATAATTTGAAACCGTTAAGACTATATCTGAAACTTTACTACTGATATAATATAAAATTGTATTAATAAGTCTGTTTTTAAAGCTGAAATATTCTTTAAAATCTATAAAAAGGACATCGTGAATTGTAACTATATATTTACACCTTTTAAATGGAGGGACTATATATTGGAAATGAGCATAATCAATTTTTGATTGGGAAATTAATCTAGGGGCATCAAATAGCAGTCTAAGAAATTTACTTTTCGTTCTATATTTTAAATAAACTACATTTTCTGGTGTACCAAAACACTGTTTTAAATTTTTAACATCACAGGCTGCAAAATAAAACTCCATATTCGGATTTAATTTAATCATCTCTCTGTATAAACCTTCGATGTACGTTCGTGTTCCTTGATAACCATGGTCAAATACATGACAATCAACAAAAATTTTAATTTTATCGTTCATTACTAATCACTCTCCTTTGTTGAAAATAAATTAAACCGCCCAATATAAAAATAATAATATCTCTTTTATTAAAGATGCCTGTAATGGTTAACGTGGTAAAGATAAAGGTTAATGCAATTCCAGAAATAAATATGTTCAACGTATTTTTATCTAAATAAATCAATCTATACAAGCTAAATAAGAAGAACATCATTAGAAATAGTCCTATTATTCCCGATTTGTAAATAGCAAAAACATAACCATTATGTGTTTCTGAAATAAATCTTATTCCTTTAGCTGAATCAACTAATGGTGCATTAAATTTTAAATTCACTAATGAGCCAAAACCTGTTCCATGAATATAACTTGTTGGTGTTTCATTCATTAAATCAATAGCTCTTAATGCTTCATAAGCTCTCCAATAATCCCATAATTTACTATGGTCGTTTCGGTCAACTTTTGTTTTAAACAATTCTGCAGGTGCAATCTTAAGTTTATAAAGAAACCCTTCTATACCATCAGCACCTCTTTTAATATTAGTGGAATACAAATAAGTATAAAAAAGGAGTATTGTTATTGCAAAAATACCCAATACAGAAATTGTTTTTTTTGTAATTTTAGTATATCCTGCCATTGTAGCATACATTATAAACGCAACAATTAACATTGTTCTTGATAGGTACATAATACATGAAACTAAAAGAAAAAAGAAAATTAGCTTTTGATGTTTTTTGGAAAATATTTCTTTTTCAACAAATCTATTTCTGTAAACAAAAAGAAACAAAGCAAAAAGCTCTAAAAAATTATCTTTACCATATTCTCTGATTTGAGCAACATTTCCAGACAAAAAATTTGTAAAAAATAACAAAACGATAAAATGTATTAATGTAGATATAAAGCCGGTAAAAATAATAACTTTAAGAAAAGACTCTAAATTGTTGATTTTCTTAAAAAATAAATATCCTAAAGAGACTCCTATTACTGGCTTTAAAAAATAAAAGACATCTTTTATGTAATTCTCCAAGTTATTAAAATAGAATAAACCAACTACCAATGGAAGAACAAAAAGAAAACATAAAGGTGCAATTGTATTTAAGAATTTTACAGATATTTTAGCGTGATTTGAATAGAATATAAATCCTAAAGCAAATAATTGAAGTAGTATGTTCACTCTAAATGAAGGAACATACAACTGTGCTAATAAAAGAATAGAAAATAGCACCGAGTGTATAACTGTAATTTTAATCTTTGTCAAAATAATTCCTTTATTTTTTTTACTGATTCATTTACTTTTAAAGCTATCAAACAAAGATATTTATAAAATCCTTTAAAGTGTTTATTAATATATAGTCTATATCCTTTTATTAACATTGGATTTTTCTTCTTGTTAAATCCAACATAATGAATGTATTGTAAGCCTGGAAAAAAAACTATTTTATAACCTAAATTTACTATTCTTTTACAGAAATCAACATCTTCTACGTATAAAAAGTAATCTTCATCAAATCCTCTAATTTGATTGAAAACAGACTTCGGCATTAAAATAAAAGAACCTGTAATCCAATCCACTTCATATAGTTTTTTTGAAAATGTCCCCAATACAAAGTCCTTATTAAATTCAAAACTTTTTTTCATCCAGAAAAGATTTGAAATTTTTGGAAAACTTCCTGCTGCGTGCAAATATTGCTTTTCTTGATTAAGCATGTTTATTCCTAAAGCTCCAATATTTAGGTCGTTTTTAAGGCAATCTAAAGCTTCTTTAATGTTGTCTAATAAAACGGTATCTAAATTTAAAAGTAGAAGATATTTACCTTTTGCTTGGGCTACAGCTAAATTATTTCCCTTCCCAAATCCATTATTTAGTTTTGACTCTATTAGATTTACATTGGGATAATTATTTTTTAAAAATGTACAACTATCATCAGATGAGTTATTATCAATTAAAATAACTTCACAATCGATGCCATCAACATTTTTTTCTATACTTTTTAAACAACTATCTAAATAGTGCTTTCCGTTGTAATTAACTAATATAATAGACAATTCTAACTCCATATCACTACATAAACGTGTAAAAACCTAGTTTCTTTTTAATAACGAAAACAAATATAGTGTTTACTATCACATTTACTAGTAAACTAGAAAAGGCCGCACCC
The DNA here is from genome assembly GCF_023634865.1 of Flavobacterium fragile. Lineage (GTDB taxonomy): Bacteria > Bacteroidota > Bacteroidia > Flavobacteriales > Flavobacteriaceae > Flavobacterium > Flavobacterium fragile. Next base: position 237,232 of record NZ_JAMLJN010000002.1, on the reverse strand, counting down.
AAATATCCAAAAGATGGTATTAATAATAGATTCAATACCACATTTATTACAAAGCCTATAAACATAACGTTTCTAACTAATTTTTCATTACCGGTCATGTTTAAAATTTGGTCTACATTTCCTGTAATAGCATTCAAGAAAGCACCAAGTGTAATAAAAATCAATGCCAATCTACCTTCTTTAAATTCCTCACCAAAAAATCCTAAAAAAAACGAGCTGCCAAAAATTAATAATAATGCAACAGGTAACGTTAATATTATTGTTAGTTGTGTTGCTCTATTGATGGTTTTTTTTAAACCTGAAAAATCTTTCTTGTTATACTTTTCTGAAACATCTCCAATTATTACAGAACCCATTGCTGTAACGAAAAACAATGTTAAATAACCAAGTTTAAAGGCAATATTATATATTCCAATATTTTCCTCAGTCTCTAATCTTCCTAGCATCAAAACATCTGTCCAATTTAATAAAAGAAGAAAAATTGAACCAATCATCATGGGTAATGATTTTTTTAATATGTCACGAGTTGAAACTTTTGGAATAACAAATTTCAATTCTTTAGAAAATGCTAATAAATATCCTATAATAACCGTTATAAAAAAACCTAAAACATAACTTATAAAAACACTGTAATTAGGTAAATCAAATTCGTTAGAAATAATTAAAAAGAGAGTAAATAATACATTAGGGATTATAAAAATTAATAAACTATAAATTAAATGTTTACCTATTGAAATAAAAAAATAACACAAGATTTCATGAAGTATCATAAAGGGAATACTGATCGCTGTAATTATTAAAAAAATACTAAATCCTTCCTTTTGAAAAATATAAGATGAAATAAAATCCGCACCAAAAAATAAAATACAAAACGGAAATAAAGACGCTGAAAAAGCAATTATAGAGGACTTCAATAGCAATCCTTTCTTCAAATAATCATTATCAAACCCGCTTGTAAAAACCAAAAATGAATGTGGTAATCCTAATGCAAAAATTAAATAAAAGATTTGTAAAATAGTTAATGCCAAAGTAAAATACCCTAAATCCGCTTCTCCAAACTTATTTGGAATAAACCAATAAGCAAAAAAAGTTATAGGCATTGCTAGTAACTTTAAAAGAAAAACTATACCACCTTTCTTGATTATTGATGATAATAAATTTAAATCTTTTATTTTATTGAGCATGATTATATTTCTTTTAACAACTTATCTTTTAACTTCTCCCAATCAAACAATGGAGACATCGTTTCAATATGCATATGTGTAGATAAACTTGGAATTGGAGAAACACATAATAATTTTTTAAAAAAGAAAGTGGTTCCGTACAAGTTTTTACTAAGATAACGATCATTAGCACTATTTGAAGATTTCAATAATATATTTTTCTTTCTTTTGACATCTTTAACCTGCATTAAAAAAGTAAATGTAGTGTCTGAAACTTGACGCCAATGACAAAATCTAGATAAAAAGATAAAATTCTTCGTTAAGTATTGAAACTTATACCTGTCTGGATAATCGCATGGATGAATTACAATAGCTGGTTTTTTAAAGAATCGTTTTAAAGATAAAAGAGTTATTTCTCTTTTTCTAAGAAGTTTTTTTATTTTAATGCTTGCAGGGAAAACAGAATCTCGATTCTCTATTAAATCTATAATATACTGAAACGTTTCTGGTCTATGTAAGTAATCATCCTCACAAAAATAAACCCATTCTTCGTCATTAAACTGTTCAGCTATTTTTATTGTTTGGCGTATTGATTCATCATTTCCAAAAATCCCTTCGATTAGGTTTACATCAAACTCTTTAAAGAAAGATTTCATTTCTTCAGATAAATTGTCGCCTAAAATCGTTATGGAATAATTATAATTTTTAATTGCATTATGTAGGCTTTTGAAACAAATTTTTATTAAAGTTTTTTTGTCTAAATCAAATGGTCTAGGAGCATTATGCACCGCATTAACCACATCACAACTTCTAAAAATTATATTTATTTTTGTTTCCATAATAGTAAAAAACAAATGTAATTATTTTAATCGGAAATTAGTTTTTTTTATTCTTTATCTTTATGTTTACGGTAGAAATAAACGCCCTATTTAAATGAATATTTTAATTACTGTCCAAAATAAAATACCATCTCTCTTATATGGTGGAACTGAAAGAGTCGTATGGTATTTAGGACAAGAACTTAACAAGTTAGGTCATAAAATAACTTTTTTAGCACCTTTGGGATCAAATTGTGATTTTGCTGATATAATTACTTACAATCCTAATTTACCAATTAATTCTCAAATTCCTCCTTATATTGATTTAGTTCATTTTTTTGATGATAACTTAACCGAAGAAATAGAAAAACCCCATATTGTAACAATTGAAGGAAACCCATTTCTTATTGATATTTTAAATATCAATTCCGTTTTTGTTTCAAAAAATCATGCTTCTAGATATAACTCTTCAAGTTTTGTATATAATGGTTTAAATTGGGATGCTTACGAAAAACCTGATTTTAATTCAAAAAGAAGTTATTTTCACTTTTTAGGTAAAGCAGCTTGGAATGTAAAAAATGTTAAGGGTGCTATTAATGTTATTTTGGCTACCGATAATGAAAAACTTAGAATATTAGGGGGTCATCGATTTCACCCTAATACTTTTACTTTAAGTGCCAGAATCAAATTTGAGGGAATGGTAAATGATTTTGAGAAAAGTAAATTAATGAATAAATCGAAAGGGTTATTGTTTCCTGTATTATGGGACGAGCCTTTTGGATTAGCAATTACAGAAAGTATGTTTTTTGGTTGTCCCGTTTTTGGAACTACTTATGGATCTTTAAAAGAGTTAATCAATGAAGAGGTGGGATATACAAGTAATTCATTATATGAACTCAAAGATGCTATCTTAAACAGTGAATCCTACAATAAAAAAAGATGTAACGAATATGTTGTTGAGTTTTTTAATTCTAAAAAAATGACTCTAGAATATTTAAAACTTTATGAAAAAGTATTAAAAGGTGAAACTCTTAACAAAGATAAACCTCATAGTATTGATAAAAACAAAACTTTTGAATGGAGGGAATAATAAAACACCCCAAAAGATAATTTTGGGGTGTTTTATTTTTGATTGAAAAATTTTTATTTAGTACTTGAACTATTTTAAAAGTTTTTTAAGTTCTTCTTTGAAAGTATCTCTTGGATAGAAGCTCGGATCATGTTTTTCTCCAGCTGGAGTAACAATTTTTGCAACAGCATTTTTTCTATCCCAATCAATTTGATTAACAGGCTCGAAAAATTGGAAAAATAAAGTATCCTTAGTCTCAAAAGACTTATCTCCGTATGTCATTTTGAAAGCGTTTACCTTAATTTCTTTTTGGTTTTTATTAACTCCAAAATCCAATCTTAAATGTGTTGGATAAACATCACTTGGTAAATCAAAACTTACTGTTTGATTTACATCACTCCCTTTTACTACAGACCAAACCGATTGTAAATCATTATAGTTAGGAGTTAAATCTTCTGAATAAAATATTTGTAAACTATCATCTTCTTTTATTAACAAATCAAGTGCTATACTTAGATGATTTGATTTAACCTCTTGATCGGTTAAAACTTCTGGATTGTCAACTTTATCTTTACAAGACATTATTGACAATAAGAACAATACAGATAAGAATTTTAATTTCATAAATAATCTATTTTTTTGGCAAATGTATTTCATTTAAGTTAATTTTCATTATTTTTTTAAAAAAATTTATCCTCTTTATTTCATGAATTTTAACAATAAAAAAACCTTTAAAAATGAATAACTAATCATTAATAAATTATGATTCTACCTCTAAATAGTTCTGCTACAGATATTATTGTAGGTATATTTTCTAAAACAACATTTCCTGTTGCACAGATTTTCCCTTCTATTTTTTGAATTGGATATACAAACATATCATTAGAACCTCTATGAAATACCTTTATATTTTGTCCGATCAGATTTTCCCCATAAAATCTTCCGTTACCAAAATAAAAATTCAAAAGCATTTCTTCACATTGTCCAGTTACATAAAAATTGGAAACGCCATTACTTTCAATAACCAATTGATCATTAATAACTTGTATATAAAAATCACCGGTCCCAGCACCATCTCCATCATCTCCAATAGAAAATAAGCGAATAATTGGTGAGTGTAATACCCCTTCTGTTTCTATCTTTTGTTCGGTTTTACAATGCAATTCTAATTCTTGTATCAAAGGCAAAATAGTTCCATCAGGAACTGTCACATAAACCTTTGTTGGCCCATAATCTCTTGCAATATTACAAGTCGAATTGTCTTTAACAACAAGCATATCACCACTTAAACTAACTTCTAAATCATCGATAATGTTTTCCGATGTTACTATTTTTACATCGTAATTTGGTCCCTCTTTAATCACCAAACCCACGCCTTCGTAAACTTTTATTTTTGTAAAGTTTTCTAGTGGAAACATTTGCGTAATTTGATTGCCATTTCCTTTAAAACAATCTTCTGAAATACCACAGCCTGTTACCATTATTAACAAACACAAAGTAACTATATGTAAAGTAATTTTTCTCATCTTATAATCGCACTCCTAATGTAGCTTCAATAGCTTCTGCTCTTCCGCCATGCGTTTTTAATCCAACTCCTGCAAAGAAGTTTTTGTAAAGATAATATTTTGCTCCTATTCTTTGATAAATATCAATCTCATAATCAAATGGTTTGTATACGTAATATCCTAACTGGGTTTCAATTGATAATTTATTTATAAATAATTCGTGACCCACAAATAACCCAATCCTTTTATAATCGGTTTCAGGATCAGTGTAAGATTTATGACCTTGTGGAAATGCTACAGAAACAAACTTAATATAATCTTGTAAATATCGAGATAAGAAAACATCGGTTCCAATTTGTAAAGCACTTTTTCTTCCCACTCTTTTGTCGGCATACAATCCAAAGTGATAAAATTGACGCTGTCCTAGTTGGGGAACCGGTCCTTCTGAAATGCCCGTTCTAAAAGCAATGTTGTATTTTATTCGCTCTTTATAAAACTCTTTTGAAGGCAATGAATCAACCATAAACTCTTGTTTGTCATTGAAATTATAATTCAATCCTACGTTAAAAGCTATCGTATTAATTCCACTGTTTGGTGCTTTAAATCTTCCGTTAGAAAAATGGGTTAACATAAAACCTGCCTGTAAACCAATTTTATCTATGATATTCTCTTTTTTATATTGCAATAAAAAATAGGTATTGTCCATTATTTTAGTTCCAAAAGCATTGTTTTTATTGTTGGTTTCTTTATCGTACGGATTTGAAGTCATTCCAATACCTTGCGAAATTCGGAACATCAATTCACGCTTAAAAAAATAGAAATTATAATGTACTCCAATGGCATGATTGACTCCTAAATACTGGTTTTTGAAATCTAAATAATGATAGGAAATCCCATAATCTGGATAATTATACACCTGTTGCCATTCTTTTTTTCCAAAGGTTTTCCAATTGTAACTTAACAGAAATCCATCAGGATGACCAGAAATTAAATGACTTACATCTTCTGTATGTTTTACAATATTTCCTCTAAAAAGTTGCGCATCAAAATATCCCGGAGAAGATTCTTGTGAAAAAGTGTATAAAAAAGAAAAGAAAAAAAGTATTGGGAATTTATTCATGCTTTTACAATTGGTTTAAACAGGATTTTAAACTTGTTTTCCAATCGTTTATAGTTAGATTGAAAGTGTTTTTAATTTTTGTTTTATCTAAAACACTGTAAAAAGGGCGTTTTGCAGGAGTGGGATAGGCTGAAGTTGGAATCGGTTTTAAATCAATTGAGATTCCTTTTTGATGAAATATTTCAGCCGCAAAATCATACCATGAACATTGCCCTTCATTTGAGAAATTGTAAATTCCAAAAGTTGAAGAATGTTTTGGAAATTGGATAATTTTTATTAAAACTGCTGCTAAGTCAACAGCATAGGTTGGAGTTCCTATTTGATCATTTACAACAGACAAACTATCTCGTTCCGAAGCTAACCGCAACATGGTTTTCATGAAATTAGTTCCAAATTGTGAATATACCCAAGAAGTTCTGATAATAAAATGTTTTTCCCAATTGGCTTCAACCGCTTGTTCTCCTTGTAATTTTGTTAAACCATAAACACCACTTGGAAAAGGCACATCGGTTTCTGTAAGTCCCAAATTATTTTTTAAAGGCAATCTCAGTTCTCTATCATAATAGGCGATTCCTTCTGAAAAATAGGCATCAAAAACAAAATCAGTCGAAATATGAATTAGAATGGTATCATACTTTTGGCAAATAATGGCTAAGTTTTCTGGTCCGTTTGCATTGATATCAAAAGCTTTAGATGGTTCACTTTCGGCTTTATCAACAGCTGTGTATGCGGCTGTATTGATACAAAAATGAGGTTTATAGGTTGAAAAAACTGCTTGACAATTTTCAAAATTTGTAATATCTAATTCAGAAGAAGAACAAAACACAAAATCTATTTCAGGATAATTTCCAGAAATAGATTGAATGGCTTGCCCTAACTGACCATTAGCTCCTGTGACTAAAACTACCATACTTTTTTAGCATTTTCAAGATTAGGTAAAACTTGGTCTTTTTCAGAAATTATCAAATCTTGTAAAGGAAAATTCCAAGTAATATTAACAGTTTCATCGTTATAGATTAATCCACCTTCACTTTCTTTATTATAGAAATTATCGCATTTATAAAAGAAAGTTGCTGTTTCCGATAACACTAAAAATCCATGAGCAAAACCTCTTGGAATAAAAAATTGTTTCTGATTTTCTGACGAAAGTAATACAGCTTCATATTGACCATATGTTTCCGAATTTGGACGTAAATCTACCGCAACATCTAAAACTTCACCTTGTAATACACGAACTAACTTAGCTTGCGCATGTTCGCCACATTGATAGTGCAAACCTCTCAAAACACCTTTTGTAGAAAACGATTGGTTATCTTGAACGAAGGTTATTTTTTGCCCTATGCCTTTCTGAAAAGTCTTTTCATTAAAACCCTCCATGAAGTAACCACGTTCGTCTTTGATTATTTTAGGTTCCAGGATGAAACATCCTTTTAGTTTAGTTTCTGTAAATGTCATAAAAATAATGTGTCAATGAGACGATATATCAATGAGCCAATTACCATCATCAGCTTATTGAATATTGGTATATTGGCTAATTAAATTAGGCTGATTAAGTGTTTTCCGTATCCACTTTTTAACAAAGGTTCGGCTAATGCTCTTAACTGATTCGCGTCGATAAAGCCCATTTTGTATGCTGCTTCTTCAATGGCGCCAATTTTCAATCCTTGACGTTCTTCAATAACTTCAACAAATTGTCCTGCTTGCATTAAAGATTGAAAAGTTCCGGTATCTAACCAAGCGGTTCCTCTATCTAAAATACTAACTTGTAACTTACCGCGATTCAAATATTCTTTATTAACATCCGTGATTTCTAATTCGCCTCGGTGACTTGGTTTAATATTAGCTGCAATATCTAAAACATCGTTATCATAAAAATAAATACCCGGAACGGCATAGTTAGATTTGGGTTGAGCTGGTTTTTCTTCAATTGACAGCACTTTACCATCTTTATCAAAATCCACCACGCCATAACGTTCAGGATCATGCACATGATACGCATAAATAATACCGCCGTCTGGATTATTATTAGCTTGAAGTAATTCCGCTAAACCAGTTCCGTAAAAGATATTATCACCTAAAATTAGGGCTACTTTATTTTTTCCAACAAATTCTTTGCCTATAATAAATGCTTCAGCTAATCCGTTTGGATGTTCTTGAACTGCGTACTCAAATCGACAACCTAATTTACTTCCATCGCCTAATAATTGACGAAATAAAGGTAAATCATGTGGTGTTGAAATGATTAAAATCTCACGAATTCCAGCCCACATCAAAGTTGACAACGGATAGTAAATCATAGGTTTATCATAAATAGGCATCAATTGCTTACTCACCGCCAATGTTAAGGGGTGTAAACGCGTACCTGAACCTCCTGCTAATATAATTCCTTTCATTTCGATTCCAAATTTATAGGTAAATACTTAATAGATATCCCGTACATATCTCATATAAACCCAATGTTTTGTTTATTGATTTTGATACTTCTCTAAATACCAGCCAACCGTTTTTACAATTCCAGATTCAAAGTTTTCGTCTGCTTTCCAACCTAATTCAGTTTCGATTTTTGTTGCATCGATGGCATATCGTAAATCGTGTCCTGGTCTGTCTTTTACGAAAGTAATTTGTTCTTTATAACTTCCGGATGCTTTTGGTTGCATTTCGTCTAAAATAGCACAAACTTTATCTACAATGTATAAATTATTGCGTTCGTTTCTACCTCCAATATTATAGGTTTCTCCGGGTTTTCCTTTTTTGAAAGCCAATTCAATTCCTTTACAGTGGTCTAACACATACAACCAATCACGAACGTTTTTTCCATCACCATAAATCGGAATATTCTCTCCTGAGATGGCTTTACGTATGATGGTTGGAATTAGTTTTTCGTCATGTTGTTTTGGTCCGTAGTTATTTGAACAGTTGGTAGTCACCACATTCATTCCGTACGTATGAAAATAACTTCTTACAATCATATCAGAACCTGCTTTTGAGGCAGAATAAGGACTATTTGGAGCATACGGAGTCGTTTCTTCAAATAATCCCGTTTCTCCTAAAGTTCCATAAACCTCATCGGTAGAAACATGATGAAAACGAGAATTTTCAAATGCTACATTATATTGATTTGGTGCCGACATCCAAAGTTTTCGTGCAGTGTCTAAAAGATTAAACGTTCCTAAAACATTAGTTTTAATAAATGCTTCCGGACCCGAAATTGAGTTATCTACATGACTTTCTGCAGCAAAGTGAATGACATCGTGAAATTGATATTTTTGGAACAATTCCTCAACAAAATTTCTATCGCAAATATCGCCTTGAACAAATGTATATCTCGAATGATTAGCTACTTCTTTAACATTATCCAGATTTCCCGCATAAGTAAGTAAATCTAAATTTACCAGATGATAATCAGAATTATTTTCTAAAAAATAAGGAACAAAATTAGCGCCTATAAAACCAGCACCGCCTGTTACTAAAATATGTTTCATTATTGTTGTTCTCTTTTAAGTAATTGTTTTTTATAAAGTGATATAAATCCGAAAAATAATAAATAAACAAAAATTAAAAAAAGAGGAAGAACAAATTTCATTTTATTATTTAAGCCTTCAGATTTAATTAAATTAGTAATTATGCTTATATCCTTTATACAAAATTTAATATTTTCTAAATTTATTTTTTGTGCCGCAATTTCATTTATCAATGAATTTTTCAAAGAAAACAAGTCATTAATTTCGCTATTTTCATTATTATAAACCAAATTTGAAGTGTTTTTTTCTTTTGAAAGATTAACAGATATTTGATTTATCAATTTATCTATCTGGAAAATTTGTTCTTCATTTTTCTTAATTTTAATAAGAGTATTTTCTTTAGTAATAGTCAATAACTTGTTTAAGTATTCATCTGTATTTAAATATTTTAAAATTTGCTTGACCACCTCATCATTTTCTATTTTATTATTAGTTGTAATTAATATTTTATGATGTGGATAATTCTTACTTGTTTTTTCGTCTTTAATAATTTTATTAATATCTTCATTTTCAGACATTAATTTAATTAATTCAAAATTCTGAGAGTTTTTTGTACTTCCATCAATTATCGTATTAGAATTTACCAATGTATAAATATCGATAATGGGCTCAACTTCTATGTTGATAATTTTGTTTGAATTATTAATTCCAATTGTTTTGATAAATTTTTTATCGTCTTCTTTTATTTTGGATTTTATTAATTCAATTTTTGAATACAAATAATCTACACTTCCAAAATTAGGAGACACAATAATTTCGTGATTATATGTTTTAGATTTTTTATCTAGATAATAACCGAATATAAAACCAAAAATTAATAAAATTCCAATAAACAAACTCTTCTTTTTTAGGAAGAAAATGAAATCAAAAAAAGTATCAAATATTGTTGAAAAAAAACCTCCAATTTTTGAAAAAACCTGACCTAAATCAATCTCTTGATCTTGAGAATTTGTACTCATTTAAACTTATTTTACGTTAAAGATTTGTTCTAATATTTTAATTGTAATTAAATACGTTGGTTTTACTCCAGTGGTTCCTAAACCTCCTGATGCTAATGTGCTTCCTGTTTCTAAAGGGTTATCAGAAGCATAATAGGCATATCTAACTTTTACATTAGGATTAATACTTTTTCTAATCTTAGAAGCCGATTGAATTGCTTTTTGATAGTAAGCACCTTCCATTTCTAAACCAATTGCTTGCCAAGTGGACTCATGGAAAAACTTCAATAAATCTCTGTTTTGTAACGATGTCCCTAAGACCGTAATCATTGGCCCAGCAAAAACCGGAATTCCATTTCCTTCAAACATTTCCTTAGTTAACTCGTTTTCAAATGGATAATTATCAGCGGTACCTTCATTTACGTGAGCGCACGGAATCATAATATCGCCTTTTCCTCCTTCTAAAATACCCGCTTTACCCATAATTGAAACCGATTCTACATTCAAGAAAATCTTGTTTTTCTTTTCAACTTTGTAAGGCTTCAATAGCTCATCAATCGTTTCAAAAGCTTGCTCACCAAAAGCATAATCCATCACAATAATAACCGGTTTTTCCTTAGCTAATTTAGCATCAGCAAAAATGGTTTTCTTGAAATCAATTTTAGCGGTATCAAAAATTTGAACGTCGATATTCGTTCCTGATGTATCGGGTAATGAAATCATTCCTTGAGTTAACGCAAATTCTTCTACTTTCTTGCGTAACTCTTTGTTTGCCGAACTACTTAAATCCTCAAATATTTGAAATTCAGGTGTGTTTTTGTATTTTTTTCCCAATACAGGTTCTGCAAAAAGTGAATTCATCACACTGTGCATATTCGCACTAATAATGTGAATTGGTCTTTCAATTAAATCGTTTTCTAGTAAAACTTCTTTAATAGTTGTAGCCCAAATATCGCCATAAATATGGTGTCCAAGTCGTTCTCTCAAAATTGGACTGAATGTAATCGTTCTCTTATTATTGTCCACCACTTCTTCTATGGCTAATTTTCCTAACCAATAAATCACATGTAAGAAACGATCTGGGGCATCAGCTGTAGCGAAGTCATCATAAATATCTTGAACTTCCGCAAAAGTTCTTCCTAAAACATTAGCTGCATGAGAAATTGCTTTTTCGCGATCAATTAAACTCAACTTTTTAGTTTGTTTTACAGCTAATTCTAATTTTTGCCAATCGCGAGAAACTGCACCTTCATCATCAATTAAAACTCTGTCTTTAATCTTATGCGATTCGATAAAGATAAACGTTAAATGCGTCAAAATATCATAAATATCGGAACGTCCACGTGTGATTTCCACATTCATTTGTTCGTCGTCGATACGGTAACAGTTTCTTCTTCTTTTTGGTGGTACAATCGCTTTAAAATGCGAATTCGAATAGCCTTCATCTGAAGTTAAATTGATGTAACGGCATTCTTCGATTCCAATAGGTAAACGTTCAATTACGTATAAAAGTCCGTTTAATTCTACTTTTTCTTCGGCAATAGAACCGTAAATTTCTGGTCGAAGCGATAATAAAGCTTCTCTCAATGTTTCTCCTGAAACACCCATTGGCTTATAAAAACCTCTGTTAAATAAATGTCTCATGGTAATGTACAGTCGTTCAATAGCTGCTGACGACTCTTGCGCTCTTGAGCGCGAAATGTTTTTAATGTCTTTCATTAATTTTTATATTTTCTAACCTACAAATGTAGTGTTTTTTATTTTAGTTCGATAAAATCAGGTTTATTGAAGGCTCATTTACACTTATTTTCTCTGAATTATTTCCTGCTTGCTTACTCCATTTTCCATACGCATACGTGTAAAAAAAGTCTCTATCTACATAATTATACAATACATAAGGTTGGTATTTGGTACCGGTTTTATTACTTTCAATTAACAGCTTTTCATACGCCACAAACATTCCTTTTTCTGGGAAAACCAAATCAAATTGCGAAATATTAAAACGATGTTTGATAACCCCTTTTTTCAAGGTAACAATGTAATCTTTAGTTAACAATTCTTCGCCCGGAAATCCGTTTTCATCTACACTATAAAAGTGAAGTTTTATTGTCGCATCATCTATTCGACTATCAGTAAAAATAGTAACTTCTTTTATAAACTTTGTTTTACTGTACGAAGCTTGATAAGGAAAAAACTTCGCTTCGATTTTTGGTCCGTTATCAAACGATTGAAAAATAGCGTTCTTGATGTCGCCAATTTCAATTTGCTTGGATTGCTTTTTATTTAAAATCACCACTTCTCTTAAATTGTAAGTGGTAGGTTTTAAAAACACTTCCGAAATTTCACTTCCTTTCAAGGTTTTTCTTTCGTACCCTAAAACCGAAATCACAATGCTTTTTTGTTTTGAAGCTTCTAAAAAAAACGTGCCATCCGCTTCCGAAGTAGTTCCAACAGTTTCATTCTCCACCCAAATATTCACAAAAGGAATCGGTTCGCCTGAAATACTGTCTTTGACGACGCCACGGATTTGTGCGGAAAGGGAAAATGAGATAAAAAAGAAAAATAAGGTTTTCATTAATTTGTTAGTATAAGGTTTATTGCAGGTGTGTTAACTTTATTATTCCATTCTTTTTTGAAATTAGAAGAATGTCTTTTATGCTTATACCATTTCCCTTTTGAATAAGTAAATGAAATTTCATCAGGTGAATGATTGATTACTAATGATGGTGCGTAGTTTTCTAAACTTACTTTTTGTTTTGTTTTTGTGTCTTTATAAGTAAAGAAATATTTATTCTCTTCAATAATTAACCATTCCAAGCCAATTACCAAGCCACTTTTTGGAAATTCAATGTTATAGTGAGAAACATCTATGGTGTTTTTTTTCATTCCTCCTTTTACCGTAACAATTATGTCTTCATTTATTAAATCTTCGGATGGAATTGAATCATTAAAACCAAAAATTCTTATTTTAATCTTTGCGCCTTTAATATCGCTATTTGAGTAAAAAACAATTTTCTTAACAAATGGAGTTTCCTTATACTTATCGTCATAATTGAATAACTTAGCATAAATCCATGGTTTATTTCCCGATAATTGACTTATATGAACTTTATCAGCATCACCAATTTCTAATTCTTTAGTTTTTTTTTGATTTAAAACCATCACTTCTTTCAACTCAAAAACTTTTGGTTTTAATAAAATGATCTCGCTTTTTGATGATATTTTTTTTGTTTCATAACCCAATGCCGAAAAAACTAACAACTTTTCGTCTTTTATATCCAATGAAAAACTGCCGTTTGTTTCCGAAGTAGTTCCAACAGTTTCATTCTCTACCCAAATATTTACATACGGAATCGGTTCGCCAGAAATACTGTCTTTGACCACGCCACGGATTTGTGAAAACACAAATTGGGAAACGATAAGAAAAAACCAAATCAGTCTTTTATCTTTCATCTTTATTCTTTTGTCTCAAAAAACTGAGCAATCTTTCTATCGTTACTTAATCTTGGTAATTTATTTTGTCCTCCTAATTTGCCTATCGATTTCATATACTCTTGGAAACCGTTTTTTGGAACTTTTGTGATAACTAATGTTCGCAACACATTCCCAACAATCAAATCGTCATAATATACGTTTTGTTTGCGCATAGCAGCGTCTATTTTTAAAGCAAAATCTTCTAAATTGGTTGGTTCATTTTCAAATTCGATAAACCATTCATGATACGGTAAACCTTCGGTTGGTGTAATTTGTGGCGCAACTGTGAATTCGTTTACACAAATATCTGTACCTTCCATCGCCTCTTTTAGTGCAGATTCCACTTCTTTTCCGATAACGTGTTCCCCAAAAGCAGAGATATAATGCTTGATTCTTCCTGAAACGATAACTCGATACGGTTTTAAACTCGTAAACTGAATCGTATCGCCAATATTATAAGCCCAAAGTCCGGCATTAGTGGAAATGATTAAAACGTAATTGACACCTAATTCCACTTCACCTATTGTATAACGCTTTGGGTTCTCGGTGAAAAATTCATCGGCTTTAATGAATTCGTAGAAAATTCCGGAATTCAATAGTAGTAACATGCCTTTTTCCTTCTGCGAATCTTGATAAGCAAAAAAACCTTCAGAAGCTGGAAACAATTCTATCGAATCAACTTTTCTTCCAATTAAATTTTCGAATTTCGCTCTATAAGGTTCGTAATTTACTCCTCCGTAAATAAACAAATTGAAGTTTTTAAAGATTTCGCCCACAGGTTTATTTGCTTTTTCCTTCAACTTTTCAAAATACATTTGCACCCAAGACGGAATTCCAGAAATCACCGTCATATTTTCCTTGAAAGTTTCATCTACTATGGCATTGACTTTGGTTTCCCAATCTTCAATACAATTGGTTTCCCAACTTGGCATGCGGTTTTTTTGTAAATATTTCGGAACAAAATGCGCTACAATTCCAGATAATCTTCCGAGTTTGATTCCGTTTTTCTCTTCTAAAATAGGACTTCCTTGCAAGAAAATCATTTTTCCGGATACAAAATCGGCTTTTCCAGTTTCATGAATATAACTCAAAATCGCATTTCGAGCAGCTTGAATATGAAACGGCATTGATTCTTTAGTGAGTGGAATATATTTGGCACCCGAAGTAGTTCCTGAAGTTTTAGCGAAATAAAGCGGTTTTCCTTTCCAAAGCACATTTTCTTCGCCTTTTACGACTTTATCAACATACTGCTTCAAAGCTTCGTAATCGCGAACGGGTACTTTTTGAACAAAATCGGAATGGCTCTTTATCGAACCAAAATCGTGGTCTTTTCCAAATTGCGTCTGAGTTGCTTCTTTGATTAATTCTTGAAACACTTTTTGTTGGGTTTCAATAGGATTACTGGCCCATTTTTGAGTTTTGGTATGAATTCTTTTAGCAAATAATTGGGCTGCAAAAGCTTTTAGTGACATGTTAATTGAAATTGATAAATTGAGTTGGATCAATTGGGAATCCGTCTTTCCATAATTCGAAATGTAGTGTCGCACCCGAATTTTGAATCGTATTTGCATTTCCAGCGAGGGCAATAACTTCACCTGATTTCACTGTATTTCCTTGTCTTTTAGTTACCGAAGCCGCATTTTTATAAACCGATAAAATGTCGTCTTTATGACGTACAATCACCACATATCCTGAACTTGGTGTCCAATCTGAAAAAATAATGGTTCCAGCTGCTACGGCTTTTATCGGTGTGTTATTCGTAAGTGCAATGGTAACGGCCAAATGTTTATTTCCAGCATTATATTTTTGTAACATACTTCCTTGTGCTGGAGGAAACAAGACAAAACTTACTTTAGGTTTTGAAGATTCAAACACGTTGTATTTATCTTCTTTTATAACTTGATCGCGAAGTTCTTTCTCCTTTTCAGTTGGAGCTAGTTCTGATAAATCCAATTCAGCAGCATCTAAAGCTTTTATTGAATCTTTATTCAACTTAGCATATTCTAAATCGCCAGTAAGTACTTTTTTTATGGAAGCAATATAGGCATTATTAATCTTCACTGATTTTTCCAAAGAGTCAGATTTTATTGCCATTTCCAAGGCTTCTTGCTTCAATTTTGAAGAAGCGTAACCCGGAATATATTCGCGTAAAGGAGTAAATGCAATGATATAAGTAGTAACAAAAATAATTAAAATGGCACCTACACTTGCTACAACAAAGACATTCATCAAATTTAATTTTAATGAAAAAGTTTCTTCAAATGTATCTTCATTTAGAATAACTAAACGTCTCTTATTGAATAATTTTCTTAATAAAAGTTGTCTTTTTAGCCTTTTATTAGCCATTTTCTAAACATATTAATTACACAAATATACTAAATACAACGGGTTTCTTATTTCGATTTGCATAATTAATCGTTAAAAAATAATCATTTATCATTTTCTTTATATCTTTGCGGTGTACTAGAATAGAACAAAAGTTATAAAATCACAGATATCATGGGAAAATTAGGTTTAACAGAAATATTAGTCATTTTAGCAATAGTTTTACTGTTGTTTGGTGGTAAAAAAATTCCAGAACTAATGAAAGGTTTAGGATCGGGAATTAAAGAATTTAAAAATGCAGCTAAAGATGACCAAACTGCAAATACAAATTCTAAAAAAGAGTTAGAAACTAAAGAAAAAGAATAGTTTTCTTTACAATATTTAAAATCCCAAATTCCTTCTAGTATAGTTGGTATTTGGGATTTTATCTTTTTAGACCATTATAAAATCATTGTTAACTGAATTCTCTTTCTAGCTTCATCCACCTCAACGACTTTTACTTGCACATGTTGGTGCATTTTTACCACTTCGTTTACATCCGAAACATAGCCTTCTTTTAGTTGGGAAATATGTACCAAACCACTTTCTTTGATTCCTAAATCTACAAAACATCCAAAAGCGGTAATATTATTTACGATTCCAGGTAAAATCATATCGTTTTTTAAATCAGAAATCGAACGAACATTAGGATCAAATTCGAAAATTTTAGCAGCTTTTCTTGGGTCTAAACCTGGTTTTTCGAGCTCTTTTAAAATGTCTTTTAAAGTTAAAATTCCGATTTCAGCTGTAATGTAATTCTCAGGTTTTATTTGAGCGATTTTTTCTTTGTTGGCGATTAATTCATTGGTTTTGATTCCTAAATCTTTAGCCATTTTTTCCACAATAGGATATGCTTCTGGGTGAACAGCGGAGTTGTCCAACGGATTTTTACCATCGCGAATTCTAATAAAAGCTGCGGCTTGTTGGTAGGCTTTTTCGCCTAAACGCGGTACTTTTTTCAATTGCTTTCTGTCTTCAAAAGGTCCGTTTTCCGAACGATAAGCCACGATATTTTCCGCCATTTTTTCACCAATACCTGATACATAACTCAACAACGATTTACTTGCTGTATTGATGTTAATTCCAACAGAATTCACGCAACTCATCACGGTGCTATCTAAAGCCGATTGTAATTTGGTTTGGTCCACATCGTGTTGATATTGTCCAACACCAATGGATTTTGGATCGATTTTTACCAATTCTGCCAAAGGATCCGAAAGTCGTCTTCCAATAGAAACCGAACCACGAACGGTTACATCGTAATTTGGAAATTCTTCTCTCGCAATTTTACTCGCAGAATACACTGATGCTCCAGCTTCCGATACTACAAAAACTTGAACGGGTTTGTCAAAAGCGATTTTTTTAATAAAAAATTCCGTTTCACGAGATGCTGTTCCGTTTCCAATAGAAATGGCTTCAATATTATACGCATTCACCATCGAACGGATTTTTTTCATCGCCATGGCCGTGTCGTTTTGTGGCGCATGTGGATAAATGGTTTCGTTATTTAATAAATCACCTTTTTCATCCAAACACACAACTTTACAACCGGTTCTGTAACCTGGGTCGATGGCTAAAATTCGTTTTTCACCTAATGGTGGCGCTAACAACAACTGACGTAAATTTTCGGAAAACACATCGATGGCTTTGATATCGGCTTTGGCTTTGGCTTCTTGCAAGGTTTCGTTTGAAATAGCAGGTTCTAACAAGCGTTTGTAGCTATCTTTAATAGCTAATTCCAAATGTTCGGTAGCATCCGAATTTTTATTTTTGATAATATTTTCTTCAATAAAATCTAAAGCTTCTTCTTTTTCGATGGCAACATTTAGTTTTACAAAACCTTCCGCTTCAGCACGCAACATGGCTAACAAACGATGCGATGGCGCTTTGGAAATCGGTTCTGCCCAATCAAAATATTGGGAGAATTTTTGAGCTGCTTCGTCGTCTTTTTTGGTTTTAACGACTTTAGTTGTGATTTCAGCTTTTCGTTGGAACATTCTACGAAGATTTTTACGAATAAAGATATTTTCGTTAATCCATTCTGCAATAATATCACGAGCGCCTTGTAAAGCTTCGTCTTCGTTTTTAACGTTTGCATTCAAATATTTGGAAGCTAAAAACTCAATATCCTCATTTTTTTGACTCATAATGATTTTTGCCAAAGGCTCTAATCCGTTTTCACGAGCGACATCGGCTTTGGTTTTTTTCTTCTTTTTGTAAGGCAAATAAAAATCTTCCAATTCTTGTAAATCGAAACTGTTTTCAATTTTAGATTTCAATTCTGGTGAAAGTGCATTTTGCTCTTCAATCGATTTTAAAATGCTTTCTTTTCGCTTGATGATTTCGTCAAATTGCTTGTTTAATTTCGAAATGGCTTCGATTTGTACTTCATCTAAATTTCCCGTTTGATCTTTTCGATAACGCGAAATAAACGGAATCGTACAATCTTCAGAAAGTAATTTTATAGTAGCTTCAATGCTTTTCGGAGCAATGTTGGTTTGGTTTTGAATGAATTGGATATTGGTCATTGTGAATAAAATTGAACTGCTAAAATACTATCTTTAGACAAAATTCTTAGCTTTTGGAAGTAATATTAATTTATTTGATTGTGATTAACAGCCTTAGTTTTTTAACTTTTGGCTACGATAAATGGCAAGCTAAAAACAATAAAAGACGCATTTCGGAATTCAATTTGCTTTTATTTGCAGGTGTTGGTGGAACTATTGGAGGATTAATAGGAATGAAATTTTTCAAACACAAAACCAATAAGTTTTCTTTTAAATTAGCTTTTAATGCGATTGCGATACTTCAGGTTGTTCTATTGTATTTCGGAATGCAAATGTTTAAAAGCTAAACCAATATTCTCAATAACATCGGTTATTAACATGCTCTCTTCGCTTTGTCTTTGAAGTGTAATATCAGCCGCCAATCCGTGAAGATAAACGCCTAATTTGGCAGCTTCTAATGTTGTATAACCTTGGGCTAAAAAAGAAGTAATCATTCCGGTTAACGCATCACCAGAACCGCCTTTTGCTAAACCTGAATTTCCAGTAGTGTTTTCAAAATTCTGAATTCCATTAGTTATAAAAGTTTTATGTCCTTTTAAAACAATAACACAATTTAATTCCTTGGATTTTTGAATTGCTGTAATTCTTCTATCTGATTCTGAATCATGTTCGCCAAATAAACGGTCAAACTCTTTTGGATGTGGTGTTAAAACAAATGGAAAATTAAAGTTTTTCCAATCGACTTTATATTTCGCAATTAAATTCAAAGCATCGGCATCAAAAATAACAGGAAGTTTGTTTTCGTATAATTCGTAAATATATTGAAGGCTGATTTCATCTACTCCAATTCCGGGACCAATTCCAATAGCATTAAAAGATGATAAATCGTTCATCACACAAGAATTGGCATACATCGCTTCAGGAATCGAATGGAAAAGTACACTTTTATTTTCAGGAGAAAAAGCTACTGTTAATAACCCAACACCAGAACGTAAACAAGCTTTAGCGGCTATTATAGCAGCACCCATTTTATCTGAACTTCCTGCAATTAACAAAGCATGACCATGTGTTCCTTTATGAGAATCACATGGACGTTTTTTATAAGTGTTTTTTATGCAATTCAAATCTAATTTTATGACTTCCATTTGAATTGATTTTAAGTTTTGGATTATTTACAAGCGATTTTTTTCACGCGATTTGCATGTCTTCCGCCTTCAAATGGTGTATTTAAAAACGTATCTACCATTTCTATAGCTTGCTGAATAGAAGTATAACGCGCTGGAATACTAATAATATTAGCATCATTATGTTGACGTGCTAAAGCAGCGATTTCTTTTGTCCAACATAAAGCAGCACGAATATCTTGATGTTTGTTAGCAGTCATAGCAATTCCGTTTCCTGAACCGCAAATTACGATTCCTAAATCAGCTTTTTTACTTTCTACATCGTAGGCTACTGGGTGACCAAAATCAGGATAATCAACACTATCAAAAGTATCAGTTCCATGGTTATAAACCGTATATCCTTTTTCTTCTAAGAATTCAACAATAGCTTTTTTATAATCTGGACCAGCGTGGTCGTTTCCAATTGAAATTTTCATAAGTTGTTGTGTGTTTTGTATATGCAAAAATACTAAAGATTAAGGAGTATTAATAATATGATTCGGATTTTGATATTTTTTTAACCAAATCATTTAAAACCAATGAATTATGTAATAAAGTGAACTAAAAATTACACATTGTTAATTTCTTTACGTAAATCACTGATAATCAATTAACCTTAATTTAACACTAATTGTTAACAACTTTGAATAGAAAATAAGAAGTTTTTTTTGGTTGTTAATTAAAAAATTGTAATCCAAAACCGGAATTAAAAATCCTAATTTAGTTTTATGAATTTTTAGAAAAGTTATCAATAGAAAAAAATGAGTTTTCAACAGAAATCAACAATTGAAGTTATTTACAAAACAAATATAAAATCAAATTTTAACAACTGTTAATAACTATAAATTAAACAATTTAGAAAGTCTTATTTTCAGTTCTTTACTAATTTTTTAAATTGTTAATTACGTTGTATAAGTAGCGATAACTTTTAAAAACGACTTCTGTAAAAAAACTTATTCCACATATTAACACGCTATAATAACCATCATAAATTTAAATTTAATTAAAAATATTTTTTGTTGTTTTTAATATATGTTGAAAACTTTCAGCTTTTAAAAAATTAAACAATTTTTAAATGATCGTCTTCGTTTAGTTTTTTTAGAATTTCTTTTACGGCTTCTTCATCATTTTGATGTACCTTCAATTTAATACCACCGTAAGCTATGGTTGCAAAGGGATCAATTCCAACGATAGTTTCGTTTTCAAAAAAGTAAGCAATACCTTCTTGTTCTAATAAATTTTTAATAATTAAAGTTTCGTGTTGGTAGTTAAAAACAGCAACGGTTACAAAATTTTCCATTTAAATTAATTTACTCTATAAAGTTACGATAAGTTATTTTTATATTAAAACTGAAATACATTTTCGTTTTACATTGTTGTATTTTGTAACTTTAACAAATAATTGAAAATGATACAATGAGTAAGAAACCAAAAAAATTAGGAAAGAAACCAAAAGATTTTACTGCACAAATATTTAAAATACTTTCAAGAGAACCTTCTAAATCTTTTAATTACAAGCAAATAGCTGCTGTTTTAGAGTTAAGCGATACCAAAAGCCGAAACGAAATAATTAGAGATTTAAAAATACTTAAAGCACAAGATAAAATTCACGAAACGGAAATTGGAAAATATCAAATTATTTCTAAATCCGAATATTACGAAGGAATTGTTGATATGACTTCTCGTAAAACAGGTTACTTTGTTTGTGACGAATTAGAAGACGACGTTTTTATTCCGTTTATTAATTTAAATCATGCTTTAGATGGTGATAAAGTAAAAGCGTATATCTACAACAGAAGAAGTTCCCGTAAACCAGAAGCTGAAGTTTTAGAAATTTTAGAACGTAAAAAAACAGAGTTTGTTGGCGTTATTGATATTCAAAAAAACTTTGCTTTTGTAACGACTGCTAATGCTAAAATGTATACTGATATTTTCATTCCAAAAAATAAAATTGGTGATGCTGAACATGGTGATGTTGTTTTAGTAACTTTAGAAGATTGGCCTAAAAAAGCCGATTCTCCTTTTGGTTCCGTCATTAAAGTGTTAGGAAAGCCAGGAGAACACAATACAGAAATTCACGCCATTTTAGCTGAATATGGTTTACCATATGATTTTCCAATTGAAGTAGAAGCGTATGCAAATAAAATTGATACTTCAATCACAGAAGAAGAAATAAAAAAACGTCGCGATATGCGTGATGTTTTAACCTTTACGATTGATCCAAAAGATGCTAAAGATTTTGATGATGCGTTATCGTTTCAAGTCTTAGAAAATGGAAATTACGAAATTGGAGTTCATATTGCCGATGTTTCGCATTATTTACAAGAAGGAACCATTTTAGATGATGAAGCTTATAAAAGAGCAACTTCGGTTTATTTAGTTGATAGAGTAGTTCCAATGTTACCAGAAGTGTTATCTAACTTTGCTTGTTCACTTCGTCCTCATGAAGAAAAATATACATTTTCAGCTGTTTTTCAATTAAACAATAAAGCAGAAGTTTTAGATGCATGGTTTGGAAGAACGGTAACGTATTCTGATCAACGTTTTGCGTATGAAGAAGCACAAAGTATCATCGAAACAAAATCAGACGTAATTCCAGCCGAAATTTCATTAACTGGAAGCGAATATATCGTTCCAAAACCAATTGTTGATGCTACACTTAAAATGGATGAATTAGCTAAAATTCTTCGTAGAAAAAGAATGGCAGCTGGAGCAATTTCGTTTGATAAAGTAGAAGTAAAATTCAATTTAAATGAAGCAGCAGAACCAATTGGAGTTTACTTTAAACAAAGTAAAGATGCGAATCATTTGATTGAAGAATTCATGTTATTAGCGAATAGAAAAGTAGCGGAATTCATTGGAAAACAAAAGAAAACTTTCATTTACAGAATTCACGATGAACCAAATGAAGATAAATTAATCAATCTTCAAACTGTGATTGCTAAGTTTGGTTATTCGATTAATTTCAAATCTAAAAAAGATATTTCGAATTCGTTGAATAATTTACTTTCAGAAGTTGTTGGTAAAAAAGAACAAAATTTAGTAGATACGTTAGCCATTCGAAGTATGAGTAAAGCGGCGTATTCCACAGAAAATATTGGTCACTACGGATTAGCTTTTGATTATTACAGTCATTTTACTTCACCCATCCGTCGTTATCCAGATGTTATGGCACACCGTTTGTTGCAACATTATTTAGATGGTGGAAAAAGTGTAAGCGAAGAAGAATATGAAGAAAAATGTCAACATTCTTCACAAATGGAAGCTTTAGCCGCTCAAGCCGAACGCGATTCTGTGAAATACATGCAAGTAAAATACATGCAAGATCATAAAGATCAAGAGTTTTTAGGTGTAGTTTCTGGTGTTACGGAATGGGGAATTTATGTAGAAATCATCGAAAACAAATGCGAAGGAATGGTAAGAATTCGTGAAATAAAAGACGATTATTACACCTTTGATGACAAACAATATGCTTTAGTTGGTGAAGTTTCTAAAAACATTATACAATTAGGCGATGAAGTTTACGTTAAAGTAAAAAATGCCGATTTAGTGAAAAAACAATTGGATTTTCATTATTTGAGAAAGAGATAGTAATTAAGTGATTAGTGAATAGTAATTAGTGAATAGTTAAACTTAAAGTTGTTATTTCGACGTGAGGAGAAATCTTATCATAAGATGAAGTTAGTTGAATTTATAAAAAGAAATATTTCAGTTTTTAGTGTTATTTCTTTCTTACTTTTTGTAATCACGATACATTTAATTTGGCAAGAGTTTAATTTTAATACAATTTCTTTTTATGAAGTTTTTAAATTAAAACTCCAATTTTTAATTGTTATAGTTATTTTACTTTTCCTTGATTATTTTTTTAAAATTTTAATCAAAAATAGATTGATTTTAAACCTTTTAGAATCAATAATTATAGCATCAGTATATATTTTTTATTACTTTAAATAAATTAAAAACATATGAAAAACTCATTTTTAACCTTTATAACTTGTTCCATTTTTTCATTTGGAATAGCACAAACCGAAAAAAATGTTGGTGATTTTACCAAAGTAACCGCTTTTGATAAAATTGATGTCAACTTAGTAGCTTCATCTGAAAACAAAATAGTTTTAACTGGAGCAAATTCACAAGAAGTAGAATTAGTAAATAAAAATGGCGAATTAAAAATCAGAATGCCTTTAACTAAAATGTTAAGTGGTGACGATGTTTCTGCTACGGTTTACTTCAAAAAAATAGATGCTTTAGAAGCCAATGAAGGAAGTAGAGTTTCGTCTAAAGATGAAATCTCAGCTATTAATTTTAATATAATTTGTAAAGAAGGTTCTGAAATTAAATTAACTAATTTACAAGCCGATAGATTACAAGTTC
Source organism: Flavobacterium fragile (assembly GCF_023634865.1). Taxonomy (GTDB): domain Bacteria; phylum Bacteroidota; class Bacteroidia; order Flavobacteriales; family Flavobacteriaceae; genus Flavobacterium; species Flavobacterium fragile. Next base: position 213,216 of record NZ_JAMLJN010000002.1, on the reverse strand, counting down.
GAGTTTCGCAAGGAAGTATTGTAACTACAAAAGGAGTAGTAAAAAACCAAGATATTGTATCGAATTCAGGTGGAAAATACGATGGTCAAGATTGTAAAACACAACAAACTGTAGTAACTGTAAATGCCGGTGGAATAGCTCAAGTATATGTAACAGATTTAGTAGATGCGAAAACAAGAGCTGGCGGTGAAATCAAGATTTACGGTAAACCAAAACAAATCAACGAAAAGAAAATCGCTGGAGGAACAATTGAACAAGCAAAGTAATTTGATAATAATTTCTTAACTTCGTACTTCCAACATTTAACTTCGTACTTTGTACTTACAAGATATACTTACCGCAATTCCTTGGGGACTTTTGTTAGCTTTTTCAATTGGTCCTGGTTTTTTTGTATTACTTGAAACTAGTATTACTAAAGGGTTTAGAGCTGCTTTTGTTTTTGACTTAGGAATTGTTTTTGGTGATATTATCTTTATTTTAATAGCTTATTTAAGTACCAATCAACTACTAGAACAATTAAAAGATAATCCAACTTTGTTTATTATTGGTGGAATTATCATGTTGGTTTACGGTTTAGTTTCTTTTATCATGCTAAAACGTAATTTTAAAAAACAGCAAGATGAAGAACAAGACTATGATAACATTCCAAAAAAGAATTATTTTGCCTTGTTTTTTAAAGGTTTTTTATTGAATTTCATTAACATTGGAGTACTAGGTTTTTGGATGATGATTATCATTACCTACGGACCACAAATGGAAATGAATACCCAACGTATTTCGATCTTTTTTGCTGCAATTTTAGCTTTTTACTTAGCTTTTGATGTCGCTAAAATTCTATTAGCAAAACAGTTAAAACACAAATTAATTCCAGCAAACATCTATAAAATTAAACGAGTAATCAGTTTAGTTATCTCTATTTTTGGATTGTTTTTTATTCTACAAGGTTTCTTTCCAAAAGAAAAAGAAATGATAACGAATAAGTTATTACCTGATACTACCGTTACTGAATAATATATTCCATTGTTTGTCATCCTGAACTCGTTTCAGGATCTAATTAACTCTTAAAATTCTCCCAAAAAAAAACCTCCAAGTTTCCTTAAAGGTTTTTGAGGCATCGCCCGAAATATCTTTAATTAATTTTTCCTAAAAATTATTACATAAAAAAAGAGCTATTATTTCTAGTAACTCTTTAGAGGCATCACCCAGATTCAATATATCTTTTAATTAATTTTTTCTAAAAATTATCCCATAAAAAAACCTCCTAATTTCTTAGAAGGTTTTAGAGGCATCGCCCGGATTCGAACCGGGGTAGACGGTTTTGCAGACCGCTGCCTAGCCGCTCGGCCACGACGCCATTGTTGAACGGACTGCAAATTTACATTTTATTTCTTCTTTTCCAAAAATATTAAGCATTTATTAAGTACAAATATTTAGTTTTAAAGTTTAATTTTGTTCAAAACAAATAGTTGATTAATTATGAAGAATTTACGTTACTTAAAACCTATATTTAGTTTTTTTTTAATTGGTTTGTGTATAACCACTATTAGTAGAATTCTTTTATTTTTTGTGTTTAAAGATCGCGTTGTGGAGAATCCAAACTACGGACAATTGTTTTTAATTGGTCTTCGTTTCGATTTAATTTTAATGAGTTACATCGCATTTTTACCTACTGTTTTAATTTCATTACTTCCCGATTCGGTTTTAAAATTATTTAAAAAGTTCTTCAACTTTTACTTTATCTTCTTCTTGTTTTTGTTTCTGTTAATGGAATTATCAACATTAGATTTTATCAATCAATACGATACACGTCCAAATCGCTTATTTTTAGATTATTTAATTTATCCTAAAGAAGTAGTAGGAACGCTTTTAAAAAGTTATTTACCTTCTTTAATCATCACCATTATTTTACTTGGAATTGCCTTGTTTTTTGCTTTTAAACATGGTAAAAAAATATTTTATCCTCAAGAAAGTAACTATAAAACTAAATTACCTTTGTTTTTAGTTGTTGTTTTTTTCTTGTTTTGGGGTGCTCGTGGAAGTTTAACTTCAAAACGTCCTATAAATGCTAGTAATGCCATTTTTTGTTCCGATCAAATGACAAACTCATTAGGATTAAATTCGCTTTACACGGTTGCATTTGCAGCTTATTCGATGAAGAATGAAGGTGATGTTAAGAAATACGGTAAAATGGATGAATTAGAAGCCTACACTCGCGTAAAAAAATACATGGATGTTACCGAATTTGTTCCAGGTGAAGTTCCTTTTTTACATCTTCAAAAACCGCATGCTCCACAACCAAAATATAACGTGGTCATCTTTTTACAAGAAAGTTTAGGAGCCGAATATGTTGGATGTTTAAACGGTTTACCCTTAACACCTGAATTAGATAAATTATCAAAAGAAGGGTTATTATTTACCAATTTATATTGTACTGGAACTCGAAGTGTAAGAGGAATTGAGCAAGTTACGGCTGGATTTTTACCTAATCCATCAGAAAGTATTGTAAAATTAGGCGGTTCACAACAAGGATTTTTTACGCTAGCAGATGCTTTTGGTCGTCAAAATTACGATACGAGTTTCATTTATGGCGGAATGGCAAATTTTGATAATATGGCTTCTTTTTTCAATGGAAATGGTTTCAAAAATATCATCGATGAAACCGATTTTGATAGTGATGGAAAAAAATATGCCATGAAAGGAACTTGGGGTTACTCAGATGAAGATTTAGCCGTAAAAGCCAATGAATACTATAAAAATCTTGGAAATAAACCGTTTTTTTCGTTGATGTTTTCTACTTCAAATCACGAGCCATTTGAATTTCCTGATGGTAGAATTCAACTTTACGAACAACCTAAAAATACTGTTCATAATGCGATGAAATATGCCGATTTTTCAATTGGAAAATTTTTCGAATTGGCTAAAAAAGAAGCATATTATAAGAACACTATTTTTGTTGTCATTGCCGATCATAATACTAGAACGTATGGTAAAAATTTAGTTCCGGTAAATAAATTTCACATTCCAGCTTTAATCATTGCACCAAATGTGGAGAAAGGAATTACTTACGATAATTTAGCAAGTCAAATGGATATTCCATCAACCGTTTTAGCTTTATCAGGTATCACCACTAAAACGCCAATGCCAGGAAGAAACTTATTAAAACTACCAAAAGAAACTAAAGGAAGAACCATTATGTTATTCCATGAAACCTATGCTTTTAGAGTGGAAGATGATATTGTTATCTTAAATCCAAACGCAAAACCATTGCAGTTTAAAGTAAAAAGTGACACTGAATTAGTTCCAGTTGCTTTGAATGAAGAATTAGCTAAAGACGCTCTTGCTCATATTGTGGCATCGAGTAATTTATACAAAAAAAGAGTGTATAAAATAGATTAAAAAAATGGAAGAGTTAATTTCTAAACTCTTCCATTTCAATTGTAACTGCTTCTACATCACCACCAATAGGCGGATTTAATTTAGAAACAGCTAATTTTATTCGAGAAATTGACGGAATTTCAGTAAAGATGCGTACGATAATGCGTTGGGCTACATGTTCTAATAATTTTGAACGAATAGCCATTTCTTCCACCACAATTTTGTTTAAATGTACATAATCAACAGTATCTGCTAATTCATCTGTTTGAGCTGATTTGCGTAAATCGGTTTTAATCTCTAAATCTACTCGGTAATCTGAACCAATTTTAGCTTCTTCTATTAAGCATCCGTGGTAAGAAAAAGTTCTTATATTATTTAATTTTATAGTTCCCATATCATTTTAATTTCTAGTTTGAAGTTTTTTAGGTTTCAAGTTGTTTTTCTTTCTTCAAAGTTACATAAAACTTGAAACTTTTAAACTTGAAACCTGAAACATTTTCTATCTTTGCATAAATTTTTGATACTATGTCAACAGAAGAAAAATCATTGAATTTTATAGAACAAATCATTGAAGAAGATTTAAAAAATGGTTTGTCAGCAGATAAATTACGTTTTCGTTTTCCACCAGAACCAAATGGATATTTGCATGTAGGTCACGCAAGTGCTATATGTTTAAATTTTGGTTTAGGAATTGATTATAATGCTCCAGTTAACCTTCGTTTTGACGATACCAACCCATCTAAAGAAGAGCAGGAATATGTTGATGCTATCAAGCGCGATGTGGAATGGTTAGGATTTAAATGGGATAAAGAATGTTATGCTTCTGATTATTTCCAACAATTGTATGATTGGGCAGTAGTTTTAATCCAAAAAGGAAAAGCTTATGTGGATAATCAGTCATCGGAAGAGATGGCAAAACAAAAGGGAACTCCAACTCAACCTGGCACAAATAGTCCTAATAGAGATCGTTCTGTCGACGAAAATCTAGATTTATTCGAAAGAATGAAAAATGGAGAATTTCCAAATGGAAGTTATGTTTTACGTGCTAAAATCGATATGGCGTCTCCTAATATGTTAATGCGTGATCCAATCATGTACCGTATTATGCATGCGCATCACCACAGAACTGGAAATGATTGGTGTATTTATCCAATGTACGATTGGGCACATGGCGAAAGTGATTATTTAGAGCAAATTTCTCATTCGTTGTGTACGTTAGAATTCTTGCCCCATCGTGAACTGTATGATTGGTTTTTAGATAATATTTACGACAATTCAAAAGTACGTCCAAAGCAAAGAGAATTTGCGCGCAGAAATTTATCGCATACCGTAGTTTCAAAACGTAAATTATTACAATTAGTTGAAGAAAAGCATGTTACAGGTTGGGATGACCCAAGGATGTCAACTATTTCGGGTATGAGAAGACGCGGTTACACACCTGCTTCTATCCGTAATTTTGCTAAAACTATTGGAATTGCAAAACGTGATAATTTGATTGATGTTTCACTTTTAGAATTTTGTGTTCGTGAAGATTTGAACAAAATTGCACCTCGTGTAATGGCGGTTTTAGATCCTGTGAAATTAGTAATTACGAATTATCCAGAAGGACAAGAAGAATGGTTAGACGCTGAAAATAATCCAGAAGAAGAAGTAATGACTTACAGAAAAGTTCCGTTTTCTAAAGAATTATATATCGAAAGAGAAGATTTTCAAGAAGAAGCACACAAGAAATTTTTCCGTTTGACTTTAGGAACAGAAGTTCGTTTGAAAAACGCGTATATTATTAAAGGAGAATCAGTTATAAAAGACGAAAACGGAAATATTACCGAAATTCACGCTACTTACGACGTAGATTCTAAATCAGGAAGTGGAACAGAAGCGAGTCAAAGAAAAGTAAAAGGAACGATTCATTGGGTTTCAATTCCTCATGCAAAAGAAGCGGAAGTTCGAATTTATGACAGATTATTCACAAACGAAAGTCCAGATAAAGATAAAGAAGTTAATTTTAAAGAATATATCAATCCAAATTCATTAAAAGTAATTACAGGTTATGTGGAACCAAGTTTAGTTACCTCAAAAGAATTAGATCATTTTCAATTTCAACGTTTAGGATATTTCTGTGTGGATAGAGATTCAAATGCTGAAAAATTAGTTTTCAACAAAACAGTTGGTTTGAGAGATACTTGGGCAAAAATTTCAGAACAATAAAAATTTCTCGATTTTTGTCAAATCGAGCGAAGTCGAGATTTTTTAAATAAGGTAAACCTGCAAAATTTTCATTGCAGGTTTTTTTATGCTTAATTATTAAAAAATTATTTTTTATGATGATTTTTTATTTTTCAATCTATATTTACTATTATTATTAAAAACTATTAAAACAAAATATTTAATAACTAAAAACTTAAAAAAGTGACTTTCATAAATTAATTTTAAGAAAAAAACTTTTTTAGCTAAAGTGTTTTTACATCTTTAGTGTTAAAAGTATCAGAAATCGCTTTATTTTAATTTTTGATCTAAAAAGTTCTCGATTTTTCTTTTTTTGGATAAGTACTTCAAAAAATATCACTAAAATTATAAATTACTAACATTTGGTTATAAAAAAACCACCAATTAAAAATTGATGGTTTTTGTTTTCTATGCTAAAAAATTTAGGTTTCGAAATTATGCCTCTTCTGAATTTTCAGTTCCAAAATTTTCATCAGAAGTATCTTTCTTATTTACTTTTTTAGTTTTGTGTGCATTTTTCATAGCTTCCCCTACTTGGTTACTTGCTGTAAAACTTGCTACCATGTTGTTCAACATATCACTTCCCGCTTGAGGTGAATTTGGTAATAAAATTAAATTACTATTTGCATCAGCACCAATTGCTTGTAATGTATCATAATGTTGCGTTACTACGATTAAAGCCGAAGCTTCTTGCGAATTAATTCCCACTTTGTTTAATACATCAACTGATTCCACTAAACCACGAGCAATTTCTCTTCTTTGGTCAGCAATACCTTGACCTTGAAGTCTTTTACTTTCTGCTTCAGCTTTAGCTTTTGCTACAATTCTGATTCTTCCAGCTTCTGCTTCATACTCTGCAGCTGTTTTTTCACGATCCGCCGCGTTAATACGGTTCATAGCATTTTTAACTTGAATATCTGGATCAATATCAGTAATTAACGTGTTGATGATGTCATAACCATAAGTTGTCATCGCTTCGTTTAACTCACGTTTTACTGCAATTGCAATGTCATCTTTTCTTTCGAAAACATCATCTAATTTTAATTTTGGAACTTCGGCACGCACTACGTCAAATACATACGATGTAATTTGGTCATGAGGATATTCTAATTTATAAAACGCTTCGTATGCTTTTTCTTGTAATACTTTAAACTGTACCGAAACTTTCATTTTAACGAATACGTTATCTTTCGTTTTAGTTTCGATGATAACATCTAATTGTTGAATTCTTAAATTAACGCGACCTGCAATTCTATCAACCACAGGAATTTTAATTTGTAAACCTGAATTTCTAAGGCTTTGAAATTTTCCAAATCGTTCTACAACTACTACAGTTTGCTGTTTTACGGTAAAGAATGACGAAAAAAGGACAACTAGTCCAATGAATAGAAAAGGAAATGTAATAAAATCCATAATTTATAGTTTAAGTTAAATTATTAGTTATACGCTATTTATTTCGAAAAGTTACAAAAAAACCCTGAATTTTCAGGGCTTTTCTTTTATAAACTAGCAATCGCTTTTTCAATTCTTTTTACCGTTTCGGCTTTTCCTATCATTTCGATGATGTCAAATAAATGAGGCCCTTTTAAAGCTCCTACTAAACTCAATCGAAGCGGTTGCATTACTTTTCCCATTCCAATTTCGTTGGCTGTCATCCACTCTTTTAATAAGGTTTCGATGTTAGCAGAAGTAAAATCTTCTATTTTATTTAATTCAGAAATCACTTGTTGCATTAAACCTGGTGTTTCTTCTTTCCAGTTTTTAACCGCTTTTTCGTCGTAAGTTGTTGGTGCTTCAAAGAAATAATCGGCTAAATCCCAAAATTCGGTTACGAAATTAGCTCTTTCTTTAATCATTCCTACAATCTTTGTCAAATCGAGCGTTGTAGAGATTCCTTTTTTATCTAAAATTGATTTAAAGCTTTCCGCTAAACTTGCATCACTTTGCTTTTGTAAATACTGATGATTGAACCATTTGTTTTTCTCAGGGTCAAACTTCGCTCCTGCTTTGTGAATGCGGTTTAAGTCAAATTTTTCTATTAATTCTTCCAATGAGAAAATCTCTTGTTCGGTTCCGTCATTCCAACCTAATAAGGCTAAAAAGTTGATTACCGCTTCTGGGAAAAATCCGTTTTCTCTGTAACCAGATGAAATTCCTTCTTCTGTTTTCCACTCTAATGGAAATACTGGGAATCCCATTTTATCACCATCACGTTTTGATAATTTTCCGTTTCCAATTGGTTTTAAAATCAATGGTAAATGCGCAAATTCAGGTGCATTCCAACCAAAAGCTTTATATAATAAATGATGTAAAGGCAAACTTGGTAACCATTCTTCACCACGAATTACATGTGAAGTTTCCATCAAATGGTCATCTACAATATTCGCTAAGTGATAGGTTGGCATTCCATCCGATTTGAATAAAACTTTATCATCTAATAAATTCGTATCAAATTTAATATCGCCACGAATGATGTCTTTTAATTCTAAAATTTCATTCACAGGTGTTTTAAAACGGATAACATAATGCTCACCATTTGCAATTCTTTCTTCCACTTTTTCACGTGAAACAGTCAACGAGTTATCCAATTGCTCTCTTACCGAATGATTATAAATAAACGTTTTTCCATTGGCTTCAGCTTCTTTTCGCATCGCATCTAAACTTTCAGCCGTATCAAAAGCATAATATGCCCAACCCGAATTAATTAATTGGTCCGCATATTGTTGGTACATTGCTTTACGTTCACTTTGACGATAAGGTCCAAATTTTTCATTCTTTCCTACAGTTTCATCTGGCGCAATTCCTAACCATTCTAAAGCTTCAAAAATATAAGCTTCTGCTCCTGGTACAAAACGCGTTTGATCGGTATCTTCAATTCGTAAATAGAAAGTACCACCATGTTTTTTGGCAAATAAATAATTGAATAAAGCGGTACGAACACCACCAATATGCAAGGGTCCAGTCGGACTTGGTGCAAATCTTACTCTAACTTGTTTTGACATTTTATTTTTATTTTTCTTTATTGTCACACTGAGCTTGTCGAAGTGTTGTGCAAAGATACGATTCCAATTTAGAAGTTAGAATTTAGATTTTAGAAAATAATTAGGTTATTAACAATCCAAAGCTACAAATGTTAAGTTTCACTAAAAACCTATTGACAAATCTAGAAACATGTTGTATTTTTATCGGTTATAAACAGTATATCAACAATTTTGGAAGCAAAAAGCATTATTTTCGATAAGCTCGAAGTGTTTATCAAAAAATTTTACACCAACGAACTGATAAAAGGAGTCATTCTTTTCATCGGGTTGGGCTTGTTGTATTTCATTTTTACCTTATTGATTGAATACTTTTTATGGTTATCCACTTCAGGAAGAACCATTTTGTTCTGGTTGTTCGTAGGTGTAGAATCGTTTTTATTGATTCGATTCATCGCTTTTCCACTGTTTAAATTATTCAAATTACAACAAGGAATCAATTACGAACAAGCATCAGAAATCATAGGAAATCATTTTTCGGAAGTGCAAGACAAGTTGTTGAACTTTTTACAATTGGCCAATCAAAGTCAAACTTCGGAATTATTAGCGGCTTCTATCGAACAAAAAGCAGCTTCGTTACAACCGATTCCGTTTTCAAATGCGGTTAATTTTGCTAAGAACAAGAAGTTTTTACCTTATGCGATTATTCCAATTCTATTATTGATCTTGTTTTTCGTTACCGGAAATTCTGAAATCATATCGAAAAGTTTTACTCGTGTGTTAAATTATGAAACGAAATTCGCTCCACCAGCTCCGTTTGAATTTGTGGTGTTGAATAAATCATTAACCGCACAACAGAATTCCGATTTTGTACTTCAAGTGAAAACGCAAGGAAAAGTAATGCCTGAAAATATCTCCATTCAAATCGGTGATGAAGAATATTTTTTACAAAGCACAAAACCAGGAGTTTTCGAATATACATTTTCAAAATTATCTAAAGATGTTACTTTTTCGCTTTTAGCGAATGGATTAAATTCGAAAGAGTATCAAATTAATGTGGTGGATGTTCCCACGATTGCCAACTTTGAAATGGTGTTGCAATATCCTTCTTATTTAGGTAAGAAATCGGAAATCATTCAAGGAACTGGAAACGCTGTGGTTCCTGAAGGAACGGTTGTGAATTGGAGAATTAATGCGTTAGCGACTGATAAAGTTAGTTTCAAATCGAATAATCAAGTGAGTGTTTTCGCTAATAAAGAAAACAACTTTTCGCTTTCAAGAAGAATATCGGATAATTTGAGTTACGAAGTAATTACATCGAACAAAAACATCAATGAGTTCGAAAAATTGTCGTATCAAATCGCAACGATTAAAGATCAATATCCAACAATTTCAGTTCAAATTGCGCCTGATTCATTAAAGTTAAAATCCAAAATGATGATTGGGCAAGTTGCCGATGATCATGGTTTATCGAAGTTACAAGTTGTTTTTTATCCGAAAGGAAACCCAAACGCTGTTCGAAAAGCGAATTTAGCTATCAATAAACAAGCCGTTGACCAATTTATTTATTCATTTCCTAATGGTTTATCAATTGAGCAAGGTGTAAATTACGAATATTACTTTGAAGTATTTGATAATGATGTAGTTAACAACTACAAAAGCACAAAATCGTCTGTTTTTCTTCATTATGAATTGACTGAAGAGCAAAAAGAAGACAAACAGTTGCAAGAGCAGAATGAAAACATCAATAGTTTAGAAAAATCGCTTCAAAGTCAAGAGAAGCAACTTTCTGAATTGGACAAACTGCAAAAGATGAATAAAGAGAAATCTACTTTAGATTTTAAAGATCAAAAGAAAGTGGAAGACTTTATCAATCGTCAAAAACAACAAGACGAAATGATGAATGAATTCACTAAAAAGTTAACCGAGAATTTAGAAGAATTTAATCCAAAATCACAAGATAAGGACAAAGAAGAATTATTACGTCGTTTAGAAGAAGCTGAAAAGCAAGCAGAGAAAAATGAGAAGTTACTAAAAGAACTAGAAGAACTTTCTAAGAAATTAGAAAACGATAGATTATTCGATAAAGCCGATAAGTTAAAACAGAATGCCAAAAATCAACAACAGAATCTTGAACAGTTAGTCGAGTTGACCAAACGTTTTTACGTTGAAAAGAAAGCGGAACAAATCGCAGATAAATTAGACAAGTTAGCAGAGAAGGAAGATAAATTAGCGGATGATGCTAAAGAAAATTCTAAGGAAAATCAAGATGCTATCAATAAAGAGTTCGAAGATATTCAAAAAGAACTTCAAGATTTAGACAAAGAAAACAAAGAATTAAAAGCTCCAATGGACATTCCCAACGATAAGAATGAACAAGAAGATGTGAAGAAAGACATGGAGAAAGCTTCTGAAGAATTGCAAAAACAAAATCAACAGAAAGCAAAACCAAAGCAAAAATCAGCAGCCGCTAAAATGAAACTGATGAGTCAAAAAATGTCTCAATCTATGCAATCAGGTAACATGGAGCAAATGCAAGAAGATGCTAAATTGTTACGACAAATTCTAGATAATTTATTAGCATTTTCTTTTGACGAAGAAGGTTTGATTAAGACTACTAATGCAACTCAAACTCGTTCATTGCAATTGAATAAAGTATTAAAAAAACAACAAGATTTAAAATTACAATTTAAACATGTGGATGATAGTTTGTTTGCTGTAGCCTTACGTAATCCAAAAATTACTGAAACCATTCTGAATGAAGTCGGAGAAATCCATTATAATTTGGACAAGACTTTAGAAACTTTAGCGGATAACAACATTCAAAAAGGAGCTTCACATCAACAATATGTTCTAACTTCGGCTAACCGTTTGGCTGATTATCTTAGCAATGTTCAAAGCGAAATGAATATGGAAATGCAAGGTCAAGGTTCTGGAAAAGGTAAACCAAAACCTGGCGGCGGTAAAGGAATGCAGTTACCTGATATAATCAAGCAACAAGATGGTTTAGGTGAAAAAATGAAAGAAGGAATGAAACCGGGTGAGAAACCTGGAGATAAACCGGGTGAAAAATCTGGGCAAGGAAAACAAAAAGCACAATCAGGCGAGAATGGTGAAGATGGTGAGAATGGTTCTGAAGGTAATGCTGGTAAAGTTTTGGAAATTCTAAAAGAACAACAACAACTTCGTGATGCACTTCAAAAAGCATTAGAAAAAGAAGGAATGACGGGTCAAGGTCAGAGCGCTTTGAATCAAATGAAAGAAATAGAAAAGCTATTGATCAATAAAGGTTTTAAAAATGAAACGTTGCAAAAGATGTTGAATCTAAAACACGAACTTCTAAAGTTAGAAAAAGCAATTCAGCAACAAGGAGAAGATACCAAACGCCAGTCTAAATCGAATGATAAAAACTTTAATGGCACCACTACTCCACTTTCTAAGGAATTAAAAGATTATCTGAATAGTGTTGAAATATTAAACAGACAAAGCTTACCTTTGCAACCCAATTTTAACCAGAAGGTTCAAAACTATTTTAAAGACAATGATTAGTTTTAATTACGAAACAGATTTCGAACTAGAAAACGAAGCACAATATGAAGACTGGATTTCTCGGATCATTGAATCAGAAGGATTTGATGAAGGCGAAATCAATTATATCTTTTGTGATGACGAATATCTGCATAAAATCAATGTAGAATACTTAGATCATGACACTTTAACTGACATTATTAGCTTTGATTACACAGTAGGAAATGTATTACAGGGCGATATTTTCGTTTCTGTAGAACGCGTTCTAGATAATGCGAATGATTTTAATGTTTCTTTTGAGGAAGAATTAAAACGTGTTCTATCACATGGAGTTTTGCACTATTGTGGTTACAAAGATAAATCTCCAGAAGATGAAGCCTTGATGCGCTCTAAAGAAGAAGAAAAAATGCAAATGTTTCACGTGGAACATTAAGCTTATAAACTAGAATTTTTTTAAATGTTTCACGTGGAACATAATATTTATAGAAGATGTTTTTAAATCAATATGATGTAATTGTTGTTGGTGCTGGTCACGCCGGTTGTGAAGCTGCTGCTGCTGCTGCCAACATGGGGTGTTCTACTCTTTTGGTGACAATGAATCTTCAAAACATTGCACAGATGTCATGTAATCCTGCTATGGGAGGAATTGCAAAAGGACAAATTGTGCGTGAGATTGATGCCTTGGGTGGATACTCTGGAATTGTTTCAGACAAGACCGCAATCCAATTCAAGATGTTGAATAAATCAAAAGGGCCTGCTATGTGGTCGCCAAGAGTGCAATCGGACAGAATGCGTTTTTCGGATGAGTGGAGATCGATGTTGGAGAATACTCCGAACTTGGATTTCTACCAAGAAATGGTGGCTGGAATTTTATCAGAGAATGGAAAGATTGTTGGAGTGAAAACTTCGCTTGGAGTGGAAATTAAAGCTAAGTCAGTTGTTTTGACAAACGGAACCTTTTTGAACGGTTTGATTCATATCGGTGACAAACAATTTGGTGGTGGTCGTGCAGGAGAAAGTGCTTCTTTTGGAATCACCGAAGATTTAGTGAAATTAGGTTTTGAATCAGGAAGAATGAAAACCGGAACGCCTCCACGTGTGGATGGTCGTTCTTTAGATTTTTCTAAAATGGTAGAACAACCTGGTGACGAGCACCCAGAAAAGTTTTCATATTCTAATTTAACGGCTCCATTAAAAACACAACGTTCTTGTTGGATGTCATATACTTCATTAGAAGTGCACGATATTTTACGTGAAGGTTTTGATAGAAGTCCAATGTTCAACGGAAGAATCAAAAGTTTAGGTCCGAGATATTGCCCTTCTATCGAAGATAAGATTAATCGTTTTGCAGATAAAGAGAGACATCAATTATTTGTTGAGCCTGAAGGTTGGACAACTTGTGAATATTACATCAACGGATTTTCAACTTCGTTACCAGAAGATATTCAATTCAAAGCATTGCGTTCTGTTGCCGGATTTGAAAACGTGAAATTTTTCCGTCCTGGTTATGCTATCGAATATGATTACTTCCCTCCTACGCAATTACAACACACTTTAGAAACTAAATTAGTAGAAGGTTTGTATTTCGCTGGACAAATTAACGGAACAACAGGTTACGAAGAAGCGGCTTCTCAAGGTTTGATGGCTGGAATAAATGCAGCATTAAAAGTACAGAATAGAGAACCATTCATCTTAAAAAGAGACGAAGCGTATATTGGAGTTTTAATTGACGACTTAATTACAAAAGGAACTGAGGAACCATATCGTATGTTTACTTCTCGTGCTGAGTACAGAACTTTATTGCGTCAAGATAATGCGGATTTTAGATTAACACCAAAAGCATTTGAAATTGGTTTAGCTAAAGAAGAGCGTTTGATTCGTATGGAGCAAAAATTCTCTCAATCTGAAGCGATGGTAAATTTCTTCAGAGAAACAAGTTTAAAACCTGAGGAAGCAAATCCAATCTTAGAAGCTAAAGGTTCGGCTCCGATGAGTCAGCCTGATAAAATGTTTAAAGTGTTCTCTCGTCCGCAATTGGATTTGGAAGATTTTAGAAAATTTAAAAAAGTTGCGGCTTATATTGAAGAACACAATTTAGATCAAGAAGTTGTCGAGCAAGCCGAAATTCAAGTGAAATATTCTGGTTATATCGAAAAGGAAAAAAACAACGCGGATAAATTGACTCGTTTAGAAGACATGATTATTCCGGATAATTTCAATTTCGATAAAATCCAATCCATTTCAATTGAGGCTAAACAAAAATTAAATAAAATTCGACCAAGAACTATCGCACAAGCTTCTCGTATTAGTGGAGTTTCGCCAAGTGATATTTCGGTGTTGTTGATATATATGGGAAGATAAAAAAGTGTTCAGTGTTCAGTTTTTAGTATTCAGTAAAAAATGTTTCACGTGAAACAACCTTGTAAACCCCATTAAAATAAGCCTTTCGCATAAAAATTAAATAAATGAATTTTTTAAAAGATAAAAGTTTTATTACCGTTAAAGATTTTTCAGTTTCTGGAGAATCTTTTTCCTTGTTGTTAAATGAGGAATATCAAATTTTAAAAACACATCCCCAACCTACGTTAGATAAATTAGGTTCATATTACGAATTCGAAGATTACATTTCCCACACCGATGGAAAACGTACCTTGTTTGAAAAAATGTATCATTTCATCAAAAGAAAAGCAATTCGTGATAAAGTGAAATTAATTAATTCGTACCAACCACTAAAAGGTAAAATTTTAGACATCGGAGCTGGAACAGGAGATTTTCTTTTGGAATGTAAAAATCAGAATTGGGACATACTTGGAATTGAGCCAAACGATAAAGCTAAAGGAATCGCTTTAGGTAAAGGAGTAAAATTTGGGGATACGATTGAAAAGTTAGAAAGTAATTCTTTTGATGTGATTACCATGTGGCATGTTTTAGAACACGTTCCAGATGTCGAACATCAAGTTGCCGAATTGAAGCGTTTATTGAAACCTTCAGGAACAATTATTATCGCAGTTCCAAATTTCAAATCGTATGATGCGAAATATTACAAAGAATTTTGGGCCGCTTATGATGTGCCGAGACATTTGTGGCATTTTTCAAAAACAGCAATTGAAAAATTATTCGATAAACAAAATATGAATTTGGAAGATATTAAACCCATGTGGTTTGATAGTTTTTATGTATCACTTTTATCTGAAAAATATAAATCAGGAAAAATGAATTTCATTTCTGGTTTTTTTATCGGTTTGATTTCAAATGTATCAGGATTCTTTAAAAACGAGTTTTCATCGCACATTTACGTGCTAAAAAACAAGTAAAAATCATTTTAAAGCGATTTTAGACACTTTTTTATTCGATTTGATATAATTTATTGTCTTTTTTTAAATGATTTATCTCATTTAAATTATAAAAGCCGTTTTTAATAGCTTGAATCTATCAAATTATATAATATAAATAAGAAATTCTTATAACAAAAAAATAAATAAAAAAGTAACAAGTTTGCTACTTACCAACTAATTATTACTTTTACCAAAAATTATTAATTACCAATATTGAACAATGAAAAAAATAGTATTGATTTTAGGAGTTGCATTAGGCGTTTTAGCATGTAACAAAACAGAAACAAATTCAAAAGAATTCAAAACCGCATATATCGACACAGCAGAGATTATTGAAAAATATGAAAAATTCAAAGATGAAGATGCAAAATTCAACGTTAAATCAGAAGAATTAGGTCGTCCATTAGAAGCTAAAGTTCGTGCTTTCCAAGCTGAAGCGCAAAGTTTCCGTCAAAATGCACAAGCTAAAGGGCCACAGTGGGCACAGCAAAAAGGGGCTGAATTGCAACAAAGAGAGCAACAATTAGGAATTGAGCAAAATGCTTTAATCCAACAATTGCAACAAGAAGGAGCTGTGTTGAAAGATTCTTTAATTAGTGAAGTGAAAAAATTTATTAAAGATTACGGTAAGAAAAAAGGGTATGATTATATCTACGGAACTGGTGATGCTGCAACAATCTTGTACGCTAAAGATGGTTATGACATCACAAAAGACGTTCTAAAAGAACTTAACGACAAATATAATGCTTCAAAAGGCGACGAAAAAGCTGCTACCAAAGAAGAAGCAAAAAAATAATTGAAAGTCCTGAGAAATCAGGACTTTTTTATTTATAATTGTTTCTATATATTTGTTTTTTAATTTTTTACGCCAAATGGAACAAGTATCAGCCGCAGCCACTTACACCCTTCGATTTATTAATCAAACGAATAAATCCATCTTCCTTACCGGAAAAGCAGGAACCGGAAAAACTACACTTTTAAAAGAAATTATTGCCACAACACATAAAAACACTGTCGTTGTAGCTCCTACAGGAATTGCCGCTTTAAACGCGAATGGAGTAACTATTCATTCCATGTTTCAATTGCCTTTTGCGGCTTTTATTCCTGATAATAAGCAACTTCCACATTTTTCCGACACTGTAAAATTCGAAAATCGCGATTCGTTAGGACGCCATTTCAAAATGAATAACGTGAAACGTTCTGTTATTAGAAATATGGAATTGTTGGTTATTGATGAAGTATCTATGTTGCGTGCCGATGTACTGGATGCCATGGATTTTATGATGCGAAAAGTGAGAAGAAATGAAAGACCTTTCGGTGGAGTACAAGTTTTATTTATAGGAGATTTATTACAATTACCACCAGTAGTGAAAAATGAAGAATGGGAAATGCTCAAGAATTACTATCGAGGTATGTTCTTTTTTCATTCGCATGTGATTCAGCAATTTCCACCTTTATACATTGAATTAGATAAAATTTTCCGTCAAACGGATGCCGAATTTATTGATGTTTTGAACCATTTACGTCATAATAAAATCACTTCGGAAGATGTGCAATTGCTAAATCAATTTGTGCATCCTGATTTTGATCTGAAGAAAAACAAAGGTTTCATTATTTTAACCACACATAATTTCAAAGCAGATACCATAAACGCACAATCTTTAAAAGATTTAGAAGGAAAACAATTCACATATTTACCCGAAATTACGGGAGATTTTCCTGAAAAAATTTATCCGATAGAAGAACAATTGCAGCTAAAAGTCGGAGCGCAAGTCATGTTTATTAAAAACGATTTGAATATAGAGAAGCAATTCTTCAACGGAAAAATGGGCGTTATCAGTTCTTTAACCGAAAAGGAAATTTTTGTTCATTTTCCCGAAGAAAACAAAACCATTGAAGTAGAACGCTACGAATGGCAAAATATTCGCTATAAAGTCAACGAAAACACCAAAGAAATAGAAGAGGAAGTAATCGGAACTTTTGTCCACTACCCTATCAAATTGGCTTGGGCAATTACGGTGCATAAAAGTCAAGGTTTAACTTTTGACAAAGCAGCGCTCGATGTATCGCAAGTTTTTGCGCCCGGACAAGCATATGTGGCTTTATCGCGTTTGCGTTCGTTAAAAGGACTTATTTTGCTTTCTCCGTTGAGAATGAATGGCATTTCGAGCGATGAACAAGTACTTAATTATGCTGAAAACAAAGCTTCTGAAGAAATTTTGCAACACTCGTTGGCTAAAGAGACCTTGTTTTTTTGGTTGAATACTTTGCTTAATTCATTTGATTTCAAAGAATTAGGACAAGAATGGCGCAATCATTTATTCAGTTATAATTCCGAAGCACCGAAATCACCAAAAACAAAGCATAACGACTGGGCAAAAAACCAACACGATAAAATCGCTGAAATTCTCGAACCATCAGGGAAATTTATGTCGCAATTGCATAAAATTTTTTCCGATGAAAATTTGGATGTGAATTTCGTAAAAGAACGTTGTGATGCGGCTTATCAGTACTTTTTTAAAACGTTAGATGCTGTTGTAGAAGAATTGTTATTGAAAATCGAAGAAGTCAAACGCATCAAAAAAGTAAAAGCGTTTTATGATGAATTATTGGTTTTAGAAGAACTTCAAATCAAAGCGATTTTACAACTTAAAAAGGCTAAATTATTAACCAATATCATTGTCGAAGGAAAAGAAATTTCAAAGAAAAATTTAATTTCGGAAGACATGAGTACTTACAAAATCAATAAGTTAGTCATTGTTGCTGAACGATTTAGAACTTCTCACGCTGCTTTAGTGGAAGATGACGAAGAGGTTTCGTATTACACCGATTCCAAAAAGAAAAAAACAAAAGAACCAAAGAAATCTACTTACGAAGATACCTTAGAATTGTGGAAACAAAACTTATCGATATACGAAATTGCAAAACATCGAAAGCTAACACCACAAACGATTTACAACCATTTTGCTAAGTTAATCCAAATGGAAATCGTGCAACTTTCCGACATTTTATCAGAAGATAAAATATCCGATTTAAGAGCTGCTTTCAAAGATTTTAAAGGTGAAAGTTTAGGCGAATTAAAAGAAATCCACGGCGATACATTCACTTGGGACGAGTTGAAATTGTTTAAAGCGAGTTTGGGTTAGTTTTTAGCACAAGTTTTATACACAAAGTTGTCCTACTGTAAAGCATCCCACACAAAGTTTAAACCCAATCATTTGTTCAGTTTGTCATGCTGTTAAGCATATCACAGATAACACTTTAAAAGCCAAAATCATGATCGAATTTTCAGAAGGAATCTACACTTTTTACGTTTACATTCTAACAAACAAAGCCAAAACCGTTCTTTACACCGGTGTCACAAATAATCTAAAAAGAAGATTACAAGAGCACAACGAAAAACTAAATACAAACAGTTTTACAGCAAAATACAACCTTAATTATTTGATTTATTACGAAAAATTCGGTTGGATTCAACAAGCAATTGCAAGAGAAAAAGAAATTAAACTTTTAAGAAGAGATTTGAAATTGGAATTGATAAAAGAATTCAACCCCAACATGAAATTCTTGAATAATCATTTTTCATAAGAACCACAAAGAGATGCTTGACAGCATGACAAACGTTGTGTGAATATTTTCCGTTTAGTTTACCCTCAAAGTTGTCATGCTGCTAAGCATCCAACATAAAGTTTAAACCCAATTATTTCACGACCAGTTTGTCACGCTGTAAAGCGTCTCTTGAACAAGTGAAACATCTAACATCTGCAATTTTATCATTTTTCTTTGATAAACATGATTATTTTATTTGCATCAATTTTTGATATGAGTGTATCGCCTAGAATTTTATCAATTTTATAATTTTGATTATCAAATTCCAAAAATTCATTATCTATGTTTAGATTTAGGAATTTAGAAGGTTTTTGTCCATTGCTATATTTGATATCCCAAAAACCTAATTTTTCGACTGCAAATCCTTCACTACCAAGAAAACAACGTTCATCAAGAATTCCGTTTTTATATTTATAAATGTTTTGAATTAAGTATTCCGTATTTTCAAACTTTAGGAAACAGCTTTTTGGATACATTTTTTTGTACATTTCATTATTTTCAGCAGTAATTATTTTTACATTTGGTTTTGTATAAAAGTAAAAACCAATTGCTAATGATAATAGAATTACCAAAATGAAATATTTTTTTGTGTTCTTTAGTGCGCTCAATTCGCTCAAATATAGTTGCAATTAAAAGCTAAAACTAATTCAACCAAAAAACCACTAAAACTGCTGGAATAAAGTAAATTACAATCGTTCTAGCGCCATCGTAATCTTTCGCTAAACGTTGTCCGAATAAAAGGAAAAGTAACGTAATACAAGATAAAATGGCACCATAAAATCCTAAACCTCTAATCACCACATCTTGCACCAAGTGTTGGATAATTCCAGAAACACATAAAATTCCCGAAACTACTTCTAAAACAAGAACAATTCCTAAAGCAAATGGAACTTGTTTGGCTAAAATCGTATTGGCAAAATGACCTGTTAACCATTCAACATTGCCTTTCCAATCTTTAATTTTATCATATCCAGATTGTAAAAAAGTGATGGCTAAAAAAGCTAAGACTAAAAGTGGAGCAACTTGTATCATAATTATGCGTTTTTATGGATTAATCGTGTTAGTTTAATAGATAAATCGGTTAAGATGATTTTGCTATTTCCGTTTCTTTCAATGTGGTAAATAGCATCTTCTAATTCTTTGTAAATATCTGAAATATTAGCACCATTTACAAACGGAGCAAATTTCTCCAATTCAAATTTCGGCACTTTTGTTTCTAAGAAAACCAAGTCATTCGCTTTATAATTGAGCAATAACGCTTGTCTGAAAAAGTGAATGCAATAGTGTAAAAATTGTTTTTGCGTTTCTCTTCCAGTAGAAGCAATGTTTTCACTCCAAGCAATTAAATCGTTAATGGCGGCTGCATTTCCTTTGGCACGAAACGCACTTCTCACCCATTCTATAAACCATTCGTCAAACGGAAATTCATCATCTTCTTTTCGTAAAATATGCAACGCTTTGTTATAATTTCCTTCACTTTGATGTGCGATTTTTTTAGCAACTGTTGGTTCACAATTTTCACGTGAAACCAAAGCTTTCGCAATCACATTTTCGCTTAAACCAATGAAATCAATCACTTGACAACGCGAAAGAATAGTTTGCAACATATCGCTAGTGCTTTCGGTAATTAAAATGAAAACGGTTTTAGCTGGCGGTTCTTCTAATAATTTCAATAATTTATTGGCAGCCGAACCATTCATTTTATCTGCCATCCAAATGATCATGATTTTGTAACCGCCTTCGTAAGCTTTTAACGCTAATTTTTTGTTGATTTCAGTTGCTTCATCTACTCCAATTAAACCTTGTTTATTCTGAATTCCAAGGTTTTTCAACCAATCAAATAAACTACCGTATGGATTTTCAGTTAAAAATTGACGCCATTCGACCATAAAATTATCACTAACCGCATGACTTTTAACGCTATCGGTTGTAGCCACCGGAAAAACAAAATGCAAATCGGGATGTGAAAAATGTTCAAATTTTAGGTTACAAGCCGAGTTTTCACCTACATTTTCTCCGCCAACATTGCCACACAAAATGTATTGTGCATACGCAATCGCCATCGGAAGTGTTCCACAACCTTCAGGCCCTACAAACAACTGAGCGTGCGGAATTCTTCCGGCTTCGGCACTCTTAGTTAAGTGATTTTTAATATGTTCCTGTCCTAAAATATCTTTGAAAAGCATGGAACAAACCTAATCAAAAATTACCAAAATTGGTAGAAAAGAAATCAAAAAGTTGGTTTTAGAAGAATTTAAAAAAATGCAAAATATGATATTTGTTATAAAGATTTAAAATACAATAATTTATATTTGCATTCGCTCAAATTAAAATTCGATACAAATGAAAACACTTAACGACTTCAATTTCAATAACAAAAAAGCAATTATTCGAGTAGATTTTAATGTGCCTTTAGATGAAAATTTCAAAGTAACTGATGCTACAAGAATCGAGGCAGCAAAGCCAACAATTGACAAAATATTGAAAGATGGCGGAAGTGTAATTTTAATGAGTCACTTAGGAAGACCAAAAGGAGTTGAAGCAAAATATTCGTTGCAACACATCGTTTCAAAAACGGAAGAAATTTTGGGTCAAAAAGTGCATTTTGCATCGGATTGTATTGGAGAAATTGCTGAAAATGCAGCAAAAAATCTACAACCAGGCGAAATTTTATTATTAGAAAACTTACGTTTTTACGCCGAAGAAGAAAAAGGAGATGTAGAATTTTCTAGAAAATTAGCTTCGTTAGGTGATATTTATGTAAATGATGCTTTTGGAACGGCGCACAGAGCTCACGCTTCAACTACGATTATTGCACAATTTTTCCAAGATGCGAAATGCTTTGGTTATTTGTTAGCTAAAGAAATTGAAAGTATCGAAAAAGTATTGAAAAATTCTGAAAAACCTGTAGTAGCGATTTTGGGAGGAAGTAAAGTTTCTTCAAAAATTACGGTGATTGAAAATATTTTAGACAAAGTAAA
This sequence comes from Flavobacterium fragile, assembly GCF_023634865.1. GTDB lineage: Bacteria > Bacteroidota > Bacteroidia > Flavobacteriales > Flavobacteriaceae > Flavobacterium > Flavobacterium fragile. Next base: position 191,184 of record NZ_JAMLJN010000002.1, on the reverse strand, counting down.
CCACATGATTATTGGTGGTGGAATGACGTTTACGTTCATCAAAGCTTTGGGCGGAAAAATCGGAAATTCAATTTGTGAAGACGACAAATTAGAATTAGCTATTGAAATTTTAAAACAAGCTAAAGAAAAAGGCGTTCAAATTCACTTACCTGTGGATGTTGTGGCTGCTGATGCTTTTTCAAACGATGCCAATACGCAAGTAGTAGATGTGAAAAACATTTCAGACGGTTGGCAAGGATTGGACGCTGGACCAAAATCATTAGAAATTATCAAACGAATTATATTAGACTCAAAAACAATTCTTTGGAATGGTCCATTAGGTGTTTTTGAAATGGAAAGTTTTGCAAAAGGAACGATTTCGTTAGGAGAATATATTGCAGAATCAACTGCAAATGGTGCTTTTTCACTTGTAGGTGGTGGCGATAGTGTTGCAGCTGTAAAACAATTCGGATTAGAGCCAAAGATGAGTTACGTTTCTACCGGTGGTGGAGCGATGTTAGAAATGCTGGAAGGCAGAACCTTACCTGGAATAGCAGCAATATTAGAATAAGAATACAATAAATGTTTGATTATTAAGTTATTACTAATTAAACTTCTCAAAAATAAAAAATAGAATGAAAAAAATTCTAATTATAACATCGCTTTTCTTGTCGCATCTTGGTTTTGCGCAGGAATCTGTTGAAAAAGAAAGTTTTCTTTCGTTGCCTAAAATGTCCTATTTAGATTCATTGAAAACAACGTTTGTTAATCATAGTACCAGTAATTGTATCGATGAACGTTGGTTGTCGGAATTAGCTAATTTTGAATTATCTAATGATATGTACAACGATATCACAACATTCAATATTGATACAGAAGTTAGTTACAATCTTTCAACCGATTTGTTAAAGAAACGTTTAGCAAAATTGGATGCTAAATCTCCTTTTAATATTGAATATCACCCAGCACTAGAAAATACGATAAAAGCATTTTTAAAAAATCGTCCAAAAGCTTTCGAACGTTTAATGGCGATTTCAGAATATTATTTTCCAATGTTTGAAGAGCATTTAGCGAAATATAATATTCCATTAGAATTAAAGTATTTAGCAATTGTAGAATCAGCTTTAAATCCAAGAGCGAAATCTCGTGTGGGCGCTTCTGGCTTGTGGCAATTTATGTATCCAACAGGTAAACAATACAATCTAGAAGTAACTTCTTACGTAGATGAAAGATATGACCCTCTAAAAGCAACAGAAGCGGCTTGCCAATATTTATCAAGTTTGTATGGAATTTTTGGTGATTGGAGTATGGTTTTAGCGGCTTATAATTGTGGACCGGGTAACGTTTCAAAAGCAATTCGCCGTTCGGGAGGCAGCCAAAATTATTGGAATATTCGTAAAAATTTACCTCAAGAAACAGCTAACTATGTTCCTGCTTTTTTAGCTACGTATTACATTTATGAGTACAAGAAAGAGCATGGTATTCAGCCTAAAAAGGCACCACTAACCTATTTTGAAACGGATACTATTATGGTTAAGAGAGAAATGTCATTCAAGCACATTTCAGATTTATTAGATATTTCAGAAGAGCAATTAGAATTTCTAAATCCGATCTATAAATTAAAAGTGATTCCTTTTGAAGCCGATAAACCTCATTTTTTGCGTTTACCAAAGAATAAAATGGGATTATTTGTTTCAAATGAAGAAAAAATTTACGCTTATTTAACGTATTTAGAAACCTACAAAGAAAAAACCAAAACAGAATTTATTGCCTCAGTATCAAAAGATTCTCTGAATTCAAGAACTGATTCTTCCTTTGTAAGTAAACCTAAATTCGAACGTAAAACCCAATTTCACACAATAAAAAAAGGAGAAAGCTTAGGTAAAATAGCAGATAAGTATAATGTTTCCATTTCAGAACTAAAAAAATGGAACAACATTGATGGAAACACGATTCATGCTGGAGATAGGATAAAGATTTATTCGGATCAAAAAGTTGCTGTAAAAACAGAGCACAAATCAAAGAATGAGGCAACTTATACTGTTAAAACTGGAGATTCTCTTTTTTCGATTTCTAAACAATTTCCTGGGGTTACGGTTGAAGATATAAAGAAATGGAACGATATTAGCGGAGATAGTATACAACCCGGAATGATATTAAAAATTAACGGGTAATTAATTTTTCACTAATGAAAAGAATTACCATACTAATTGCCTTATCCCTATCCTTTTGGAATTGTAAAAATCTTGATGAAGACCAATCAAATCTATCAGAATCAAAAGGATTAATCAATAGTGTTTCGATAATTATTGATGATAATCTTTGGAATGGTGAAATAGGAGATAGTATTCGAAAAAAGTTTGCTGCTCCTGTAGATGGTTTGACACATGAAGAACCATTATTCACATTGAATCAATACCCAACAAAAGTATTTGAAGGCTTTGTACGCAAAAGTCGAAATATTATTTTGGTAAAAAAATCGGATAACATAGAGTTTGTTTCAACTCCAAATCGTTATGCAAAACCACAAAATGTATTTTTCATTTCTGGAAAAGATACAGATGATATCCTAACCATTTTAGAAGAACAATCTGGGGATATTATCAAGACAATAAAATCAACTGAAATCGTTGAAAATCAGAATCGAATAAAAAAAGCATTAGCTTCTGATACACCCTTGCAAAAAATGTTTGGAATAAACCTTCAAATAGGTTCTGGTTACAAATATGATATGGTGAAAGACAATTTTGTATGGTTACGAAAAGAGTTTGCTTCAGGTTATAATAGTATATTAATATATCAAGTTCCCATAGAAATTGTTGAAAAAGACGGGGATATAATTGCAAACATTATTGCTTTGCGTGATGAAATTGGTAAAGAAAATATTCATGGTACTTTAGCTAATACTTGGATGGTTACGGAATCAGCTTATGCACCTTATTTTTTTGAAATAAAAGTAGCCAATAAAAAAACATATTTAACAAAAGGAACTTGGGAATTAAAAAACGATTTTATGGCCGGTCCGTTTGTAAATTATGCTATTAAAGATACTAAAAATAAGCGTTATTTGATTTTAGAAGGATTTACTTATAACCCTTCAAAATCTAATCGTGATTTAGTTTTCGAATTAGAAGCTATTATACAGTCAGTAACATTTTTAAAATAACATATCCTTCAGCGGGAATTCTTTTCTATCATGGAAATAAAATTCAAAATAAAGCGATTTAACGAACTTTCTACAACCGAACTTTACTCCTTATTGCAACTTCGCTCAGAAGTGTTTGTGGTGGAGCAAAATTGCGTCTATCAAGACATTGATGGCAAAGACAAGAAAGCACTTCACGTTTTAGGTTATTGCAATGGGGATTTAGCTGCCTATTCACGCTTGTTTGATAAAGGATATTATTTTGATGAAGCCTCAATTGGACGTGTAATTGTAAGCCCAAAATATCGAAATAAGAAATTTGGTCATGATTTAATTCAGGTTTCAATAAAAGCAATAAAAGATTGTTTCAAAGTAACTGCTATTACTATTTCGGCACAACAATATTTAAAAAAATTCTACGAATCGCACGGATTCATCCAAACCAGTGAAATGTATTTAGAAGATGATATTCCGCATATTCAGATGAAGAGGAGTTAGGAGTGTTGAAATTCTTTTTTACGTTAAGTTTGTCACGCTGTTAAGCGTCTCTTTTAAACAAAAGGAACACAATGAAGGCACACAGTTCACTAAGATTTTGTTTCAAGTTTTGAAATTTTGTTTGAACTTGCCCTTGATTTTTGAATTTGATTTTTGCTCTTGCTACAGCTTATAACTAATGGTCAACATTACAATTCTTGGCAATGTGTAAGTAGTGGAACTCGAAATCATAAAATCTGAAAATGAGTTGTTTATTTTAGTTCCGTTATTCAAGTAATTCTGCGCCGAAAGTTCAAAACGGAATGGATTGTTTTTCTTTTGATAACTTAAATATGCATTGGCAATTCTAAAATCGGTGTTGATGTTATTACTGTTTTCGTTGAAGGTTACTTCGTAATCGGTTTTAAAATTAAAATGTTTCCAAAAATCGATATCAAAATTAAAACCCAATCGATCAGAAGTTAATTTCGAATTCGTTAATCCCGAAAATTGGCTAAACATTTTGTTGTAACTCACACTTACACTTGGCCATTTTTTGTTGGCAGTTCGCAGCAGAATTCCAACACTTTGATTGTTTCTGTCGTTGGTTATCGTTTGATTATTTACCGTTTGAACATAATTGAACCAAGACAAATTGGCATTTAAGCCCAATCTAAATTTGTATATTTTTTTATCTATATTACCATTAATACGATAAGTTGTTTCTGGATTATCGGTAATGGTTGGCGTTGTAAATTGATTAATACCCTCTAAACCAATTTCATTACGAATGGTTCTTACTTTTTTCGTAAAACTAGCATTAGCAAACAACATTAAACCACGATACATACTGGTTTTTGTGTAATTTAAGGTTGCGTTGTGAAACCGTTCGTTTCGCAATAGTGCATTTCCTTTAAAAACCGAATTATAACTTTGTAAGGTATAGCGTTCTAATAAACGATTGGCTTCGGGAAATTCATTTACCAAACGATAATTGAATTTCAAGTTTTCCGATTGATTGAATTCATATTCGCTTAACCAACTAGGTTGTAAAAATGTATTGTTTAACGTGTAATCAGCTGTAATTTGTTGGGTTTTCAAATGAAAATAATGCGCATAAATGGCAGGTTTATTTATCCATTTTCCAATTTTAAACTTATATTCGAGACCTATGTATAAATCGTTTAGTAAATAATTCATGTCGTTCCCAAAACCATCGTTCGCAAAATCATTGTTAGTGCCATCGGTAAGGTATTGTTTTTCGGTGATTTGCAGTTGGGTAGTTCCTAAATTATTTCCAACATTGGTGTATAAATGATTGTAGTTATTAATAATCCAATAATGTTTAAACAACGCATCAACACTGCTATTTTTTACTTTTTTTACTTGTTGAATGTTGTAAAACGAATCATTTTCTAACGGAATTAATCCAGTTAAGAATTCGGTATCGGTTAACCAAGTATTGATGGGTTTTTGATTATCGTAACTTTGGTTAATTACTAAAGTTGTTGTATGTTTTAAATTTATTTGTTTGTGCCATTCTAAAAACTGCTTAATTTGAACATTATCCGCTGAGTTTAAAGTTTCAAATGAAGTTTGTTGCCCGTTGAGTCTTGAATTAAGAACCGAAGTCATATCATTGGCGCTCGATTGAAATTGACCGTTGTAAAACCATTTTTCTTTAGTGTTGGGCGTGAAGTTTAGTTTTACGTTTCCGATGCCTAAAATCGATTTATTTTCACCTTTATTAATGCGTTCTTCTAATGTTGCTGTTGTATTTTGAAGATATTCAATAGTACTTTCGGTTAAAGTGCGGGTAAATAACTTAGAAAAAATAGCAAAACCTTCCACGTCTAATTTAGAATTTATTTCTTGGCGAAAGTTTAAAGCACTAAATTGCGATTTATTTTCAATAACATCAGTATTATCGCTGGCAAAGGAATACAAATCGGTTAATTGTTTTCTTCCCGAAATAAAACTGCTAGCACCACCTTGAAAACGCATCATGTCTTGAAAAGAAAAAGTGCGTTTCCCAATGTTATTGATATCGCCAATGAAACTTACATTCGTTTTTGGAGCATAATAAAACAAAGCAGCGTGACCTAGATAAAATCCGTTATCATCTGCAACTTCAACACCTGCATCGACATCGCCAAAAATGAATTTCTTTTTATCTTCTTTCAGTTTGATGTTCATGGCCAAGTCTTCAGAATCGGAAACTTGTTTTAGAAAGCCTACTTCGTTGAAGTTGTCAATGACTTCTACTTTATCTACGGCATCGGCAGGAATATTTTCTACACCTAATTTAGTGCCACCACCAAAAAATGATTTGTTTTCGACTAAAAACTTGGTTACTTTTTTGCCTTGAACCGTAACACCTCCGTTTTTATCTACTTCAACACCCGGCAGTTTTTCTAGTTGTTCTTTTAGTTTGCGCTCATTACCGTTGGCAAAAGCTTTTACATCATAAATTAAGGTATCTTTTTTTACTATTATGGGTTTGTAATCATAGTTTATGATAATTTCTTTGAGTTGCCCTTTTTTAGCTTTAAGTTTGAAATTATGTTCTCTTTGTGTAAAATTTGCCGGAAGATTTAAAATTTCTTCGGTAAAACCCAAATAGGAAACCCTAACTTCATAAGGTACTTCTTTTTCTAATTCTAATTTATATCTACCTAAATGATCGGCAATAGCAAATTTTAAGCCTTGTTTTTCCACTAAAGGTTTAGCAATTATATTGGCATTTTGTAATGGGTTTCCAAGCGAATCTTTCACTGTGCCGGTTAGGGTTTGGGAAAGAGAAAATAAAGGAAAAAGTAGGAGAAGAATTAGATATTTTGGCATTTAGTTATTTCTTATCTCGAGAATTTTTTTATCATACTGTTCTTGAGTAATTATTTCTGAATTAAAATTAATTATTACAGGGTCATTTGTTTTTTCTATTAAGGTTGCACCAAAAACAATTTCTCGATATTGCAATTCTAAGATTAAACCAGGCAAACCACCAAATCCTCTTGGACCCATTTGTGAAGGTATTTCAGGACAATACCATGCAATAACAGAATGATAAAAAACATCTGGATTTACAATTTTATACTTTGCTGCAGCTTTATAGCATGTATAACCATTTATTTTTTTTGTTTCATTAGTTAGTTCCCAATTTGTTAAAAGCGTATCTTTCACAATAATAGGTTTATTAAAAAAACTTGACGTTTCTTCAATTTTTTTAAAGATATTGTTATTAAAACTATAAATTGGATTATCTGCTTCAGAAATTAACAATGCCATTTTAGTCTCAATTGTATTTTGATTTAAAATATCTTTTTTGTAAAAAAATGATTTGTCTTTATCAATTAACAGCTCAAATTTTACATTTTTTGCTCCATCCATTGCGTTTTTGTAAAATGTTGAAATTCCATCTTTTTTTAAAACAGATTCATCTTTCAAAATATTTAAAGAATATTCTACTTTAATGTTTTGAGAAGACATACTAATGCTAAAAAATATAAATAAAATTTTTTTGAACATAAAAAGGTGTATTAATTTGGGTTTATTTAATTTCAAGGGCACTATTTTAAAAATGTGCCCTTGTTTTTTAGTCAACAGATCTTAAGGAAATATTCATCTTAGTATGCCAGTCTATACATTGGTTATAAGCAATTACAGAAACATTATGAGCATTGGTAACTGTATATCCAGATGATCTAAACATATTATAAATTTCGTCTGCGTAAGCATCACAATTATTTCTTAGAACAACTTTTTCTTCTAAAACTTCAACTTTTTTTGTTTCAGTTGTTTTTGTTTCAACTTTTTTCTCTTCAATTTCATTTGCCATACCAGCAAAAGAAAACGCTACAAGTGCTACGGCACTAAAAATCATTTTTTGCATTTTGTTTAAATTTTTAAAATTAGTATTTTTTTGTGGTTAACCGGGTGCAAATTAATATAATTAAAAACAATGATTTTACGGTTTTTTTAGGCTATTTGTTACGGTTTAAAATTTTCTTCTTTAAATACTAGTTTCCAAACATTGGAGGCGAAGCTACTATTTTTTTAAATTCTTCTTCTGTGATTAATTTACCTTTTGAAGGTTTATCTATAATTATGCTTTCGTTACTGAGTTCTATTTTTGTGGCACCCCATGTAATATTTCTAACTTGTAACTCTAATACTAGACCAGGTAAACCATCATATCCTTTAGGTCCAAAATTAAATGGAATGCTTGGACAATACCAAGCCACAATTGGATGTTTAAAAGTGCCTTTTGGATTAACAACAACTTGCTCTGATGTAGCTTTGTAACATAAATAGTCACCTATTTGTTTGGTTTCATTTTCTAATTTCCAATTTGTTGTTTCTTGATATTCAATCATATATTCTCCAAAAAAACCACTTTCATATTTTATTTTTTTACCTTTTTCAATATCAATAAAATAAGAGGTTGATGCCTCAGAGAAAGATATAGCAAAATCGATTTCTTCATTTTTAATTAGGTCTACCATAGTAAAATAGGAAACAATTTTATTTGCTTCCAATTTGAATTTAATCGCTTGAGCTCCTTTTTGCGCTAAAGCATAATAGTCTTTTAAAATATCATTTTTTGAAAAGCCTTCATCAAAACCTATCTGTAAAGAATAGTTTACACTTAATGAATTTGTTTGCGCGGAAAGGTTTCCAATAAAAATAAATATTACAATAATTTTTCCTAACATATTATATACTTTATTAAAACGCTCTAATATTACATTAAAGCGTTTTGTAATTGATTAAGTTTGTGTTAACACTTTTTCTGTACACGATTTATACGCATCCCAAGCAACTTTTCCTGCTTGTGTTTCATTAGCTCCATTATCAATAGCTGATTGATAAGTGTCAAGATATACATTATGACATCCTGTCTGTGTTGATTCAACTTTTGATTCAACTTTTTTTTCCACTACTTCATTTGCCATTCCAGCAAACGAAAATGCTACAAGTGCAACTGCACTAAAAATCATTTTTTTCATTCATTAAATTTTTAAAATTAGTATTTGTTTTTGGATATCCAAGCTCAAATTAATACTATTCAAAAAAATGATTTTACGGTGTTTTGTGCTGTTTTGTTACGGTATTTAAACGTTAATTAATTTAATTTATTATCGGTTTGATGTTATTATCTTAAGGTTTAGCAATTACATTGGCATTTTGTAATGGGTTTCCAAGAGAATCTTTTACCGAGCCGGTTAGGGTTTGGGAAAGAGAAATAACTCGAAAATTAGTAATAGAATTAGGTGTTTTGGCCCTACAAATACAATGTAAGGCAATTAAAAAAGCAATATTCTGTTTTGACTTTTAACATTTTAACAGAATGTACTCAATAACCATACTAATTGTTAAAACTAAACTATTTCTTCGGCTGTTCCACAGGAATTACATCATTTTTAGTAATCAAAAGCTCTACCCTTCTATCTAAAGAACTTCCTTTTTTCAAGGATTGCGTGTTGCCGTAGCCTTTGTATGTCATACGGGTTTTACTAATGCGTTTCATCAGAAAATAATTGTAAACTCTTTTTGCACGATTGGCAGACAATTCTCTTTTTTTGGTATCGCGATCAATAGCTTCTTTGTGAAACGTTGGGGTACAACAAACGTGACCCTGGATTTCGAAGTGAATGTTTTTGTACTTGTGAAGTTCTAAAGCTATTCGGTCCAATTCTTTTTTGGCTTTGTAAGTTAATTGACTGCTACCTCTTTCAAATAAAACGTGGTCGAGATAAATCCTGTCACCTACAATTCGATCCTTTTTTATCGTGCTGTAAACTCCTGGAATTTTTAAATCCTCAATTACTACCGGTTTAAAATTTACTACTACATCTACTCGTCTATTCTTAGAGCGTGCTTCAGGAATATTAGTTTGCATGTCTTCATCGAGCATAATTCTGCCTTTTCCTTCCAGCGTAATGATGATTTTACTTTTAATACCTCTTTCAATTAGTTTGTTTTTTACCGTATTCGCTCGATTCGTCGATAAAATAAAATTATATTCGTCTTTTCCTCTATCGTCGCAATAGCCAAAAATTTGTACGGATTCAATTCTAGTTGTATCAATTTTGCTAACAAATGCAACTACTGCATTCGCTTGTTCATCTTTAAGATTGTATTTGTCAAATTCAAAAAAAATAGAGTGTACCTCCTCTTCTTCCTGTGCAAAAGAAAAAGTGAAAATGATAAGAAATGCAATGGAAAAGAATGATTTCATCCTATTTTTTTAAGATGGATTTGTATTGTGTTGGATTGTTTAATAGCGCGATGGCTTTTTCAATTTCCAAATTTTCTTTGGTGTAAAATTGATATAAACCTTCACGATACTGATAACGAGTTATAAGCTCTTCTTGAATTAGCTTTTTGATTTGATTTTTATTCTTATCCAGTTCTAATTCTTGATTTTTTTCTATGGCCAATTCCAATTGTTTGTATTCCGTAGCAATTTGAGCATCTATTTTCTCTTTTTTAGCTGTTTCTAAAACGTTTTTCAGCGCTTTGTTGGTTTCGGTGTCTAAAGTGATTTTTTCTTGTTTTAAAAACGTTTTAAATGCAGCATAATCGGCATCTGAAATTGTTGGAATTCCTGAAATAGAGGAATTTTTATAATACCACTGCGTGGCAAAGTTGAAAATAGCATCGTTTTTTATAACAGCCTCTGTTACGGTTGCCATTTTGGTTTCTTCGATTTCAATATCCGGTAAAACACCACCGCCATCATAAACGGTTCTTCCGGCTTTGGTTTTAAAAGCGTTGAATTCGTTTTGCGATTTTTTAATGGCTTTTCCTGATTCATCTTTTTTAGAATAATCCAACGCTTGAATACATCTTCCCGAAGGCGTATAATATCTCGAAATCGTAACTTTAACTTGTGTTCCATAAGACAAATCTAACGGACGTTGCACCAATCCTTTCCCAAAACTTCTCGTTCCTAAAATCACGCCTCTATCCAAATCTTGAATAGCACCCGCTACAATTTCAGAAGCCGAAGCACTTTTACCATCCACAATTATGGCAATCGGAATTTCTAAATCTATAGGTTCGTTTTTTGTTCGATATTCAAAATTATGTTTTGGATTTTTAGATTTTGTAGTAACAATTAATTCGTTTTTCGGCACAAAAAGATTGCAAATATTCACCGCTTCATGCAATAATCCACCCGGGTTTCCTCTTAAATCTAAGATGATTTTTGTTGCGCCTTGTTTTTTCAATTCTAACAAAGCCGCTTTGGTTTCCGAACTCGCTTTCTCAGTGAATTTTGTTAAAACGATGTAGCCTGTATTATCTTTTAAAAGGGAGAAAAACGGAACGGCTTTTATTTCTACATCATCCAAAATTATCGTTGCATTTTGGGTTTTTCCTTGGCGGATATACTGAATTTCAACTTTAGTATTTTTAGCACCACGAAACAATTGTGAAGCATCTTCTTTGTATTCTTTTAGGTTGATATCTCCTATTTGAATTACCTCATCACCTGCTTTCAATCCGGCTTTATCGGCTGGAAATCCTTTGTAAATTTCTTTTAGAAAAACTTTTCCGTCTTTGCGTTGCACCATAGCGCCAATACCTGTGTACTCGCCCGTGTTGTTGATTTTGAATTTTAAAACGTCTTGTTCGTTAAAGAAAACGGTGTATGGATCCAATTCTTTCAACATGCTTTTTATGGCGTTATCCATCATTTCACCGGGATTCGTTTCATCCACGTAATTTTGGTTAACGGTTTTGAAAAGTCCGGTGAAGATTTCGATTTGTTTGGCAATTTCAAAAAAATCGTTTTTAAAACTAACGCCTACAAATAAGAAACCTGCTGCCAATACAGGCAAAATTATTTTTCTATTGAAATATTTTTTCATTGTCGAAAGTCTTGAATGATATTGTCCTACGAAAGTAAAGAATCTTACGCAAAAATTAAACCAAATGTTTATTTACTTCTGCCTTTCATTGAATTTTTGAAAAAGTTGGATGGTTTTCTCTTCGATTTCTTGATAAGAGAGACGTTCCTTCGATTGATAAAAAAACATAAACGCGTGGGGTTTTTCTAAAGGATCAATCAAAAGATGTTTATTTAAACGATAGGTTTCACGTAAAACACGTTTAAAATAATTGCGGTCTACCGCTTTCTTGAAGTATTTTTTAGATACTGAAACACCTATTTTAATAAGTTCCGCATTAGGTTCAGAATTTTCTACATAAACCAAACGCAACGGATATTTCGAAACCGATTTTCCTTCCGTAAACAGAAGGTCAATTGTAGTTTTGCTTTTTAATTTTTCGTCTTTGGAATAGGTAAATTTCATAGCGCAAAGGTATAAAAAAAGCTTCTTCGAATGGAAGAAGCTTTTCTAAAAACAAAATTCGTTTTATTCAGAAAGAACGGCATTGCTTATAACTAAACCTTCCTGAACATGAGAAGGAACGAGTTGATAAGAACTAAATTCCAATTTAAATTTTGCTTTTCCTTGTGTTAAAGAACGAAGTGTTGAGCCGTAATCTTTGAGTTCGGCTAGTGGCACTTCAGAAATAATTTTTTGATAATGACCATCCGTATCCATTCCTTGAATGATGGCTCTTCTAGTCTGTAAATCACCCATGACGTCACCAGTGTAAGCATCTTCACAAAGCACTTCAAGTTGATAATAAGGTTCTAAAAGTTGAGGTTTAGCTTCGTTAAAACCTGCTCTAAAAGCATGTGAAGCTGCTAATTGGAAAGAAATATCATTACTGTCTACCGCATGCATTTTACCATCATAAATGCAAACACGAATGTTTTGACAATTAGAACCCGTTAACGGACCTTCTGTCATTTCTTGCATGATTCCTTTTTTGATTGCAGTTTGGTAACGATTATCAATAGCACCGCCAACTATGCACCAATAAAATGCTAATTTTCCACCCCAAGGCAATTCTTCAATTTCTTTGTTGCGAACGTTTACGCCTTGTGGTTCTGGCATATCATCATAATATGGCTCAATCGTTAAATGTACTTCTCCAAATTGTCCGGCACCACCACTTTGTTTTTTGTGTCGATATTCAGCTTTTGCTGCTTTGGTTATGGTTTCGCGATAGGGTACTTTTGGTTCTTCAAAAATGATTTCGATGTTATTTTCACTTTCGATACGATGTTTGATTAAATCCAAATGCAATTGCCCTTGACCATACACAATGGTTTGTTTTAATTCCGAAGATTGCTCTACTTTGAAAGTCAAATCTTCTTCTTCGATTTGATGTAGCGCTTTAATCATTTTTTCCATATCGGCAGGATTAGAAGTGGTAACCGCTTTTTTAATGCGACTTTCTGGAAATCGCATTTTTCTGACTTTTCTTTCTACACCTTTTGCATTCAACGTATTGTTGGAATGTCCGTATTTCAATCGAATGGTAACTCCTAAATCACCTGCGGTTAATTTATCTACGGCAGTTCTTTGTTTTCCTTCTGCAACGAATAATTGCGTTAAGCGTTCGGTTTCTCCGTTATCGGCATTTACTAGTTCATCACCAGCATTCAATTCGCCCGAAAGTACTTTGAAATAGGAAACCATTCCCACTTGCGGTTCTGAAAGCGTTTTGTAAATGAAAATAGTAGTTTTGTCAGTAGCATCGCATTTTAATTCACCACCATTTTCTAATTTTTTTGCTGGTCTGTCGGCTGGAGATGGCGCAATATCATCGATGAATCCCATAATTCTTCCGCTTCCCATATCTTTTAATCCAGAAGCACAGAAAACAGGAAATATTTGTTGGTTAGCAAGCGCAATAGTTAATCCTTTTGCTAATTCGGTTTCGTCTAAATTGCCTTTTTCGAAGTATTTTTCCATTAAACCTTCTTCGTTTTCCGCTGCTGCTTCTACTAAGGCGTTATGAAGCGCGTTGGCTTTCTCTAATTCAGATTCTGGAATTGGCATTTTTTCTGGTTTTCCACCATTTTCTGGAAAAACATACATCGTCATGCGAAGGACATCAATAATACTATTGAATTTTTCACCCGAATTGTATGGATATTGAATTGGAATCACTTTATTTCCGAAACGATTTATAGCTTGTTCCAATGTAGTTTCGAAATCTGCTTTTGGATGATCCATCTGGTTAATAACAAAAAAAGCAGGTGTTTGATAATTTTGAACGTATTCCCAAACGATTTCCGTTCCCACTTCTACTCCAGAAGCTGCGTTTAATAAAATTACGGCAGTATCGGCTACTTTAAGGGAAGAAACCACTTCTCCAATAAAATCGTCGAAACCTGGAGTATCTATGATGTTGATTTTGTTGTTGTGCCATTTAACGTGCATTAAGTGGCTGTATAAGGTGTTTTCTCTTTCGTGTTCCAAATCAGTAAAATCGGAAATCGTATTATGATTTTCTACCGAACCACGGCGTGGAATTACGCCACTTTCAAATAACATGGTTTCGATAAAGGTGGTCTTTCCTGATCCTGAATGCCCAAGAAATACCACGTTTCTAATGTCTTTTGTTGCAATGCTCATGACTTTATTTTTTTAAATGAATAGCTGATTATAATTGCATTTTTAGCACATTAAAATTACGAAAGCTAAAACACCTAAATTATGATAATTATCATCTTACTTATTGAAAATGAGCACAAAAAAAGCAACTTTTAAGTCGCTTTAAATTTTATTTTTTGGGAAAGATATTATCTTCTTTATTGATATCCGCCATCCTATTTTCTGGGTCAATGGTGATGGATTTGATTTTATCTTTTGGTTTTGCAATTTCAAAAGTGAATGTTGGATACGCCCAATCCCAACCTTTTAAAACATTTCCTTTAATTCCTGGATAAGGATTTGGTTTTTCCCAACGCATATACGTGTTAGGAATGTAGAAAAATTCTTTAGTTCCATCGGTATATTCTACCATTACATCTAAAGGCATTGGCATTCTCCCTTTTCTTTCAAAAACTACTTTTGTATTGGCTGCATTAGATTCAGAAACTTCTTTTATGCTGTAATCAATTGTATTTGTTGTTAATGTCCAATCTAATAAATACCAATCTAAATTAGCACCAGAAACCTTCTCAGCCACACGCTTGATGTCGTTTGGAGTTGGGTGCGTGAATTTATAATCGTTGTAATAACGTTTGATGGTTTTTTTGAGGTTTTCTTGTCCAATTAAATAACCTAATTGTACTAAAAAAACTTCTCCTTTACTATAAGCTGAAATTCCATACGCCATATTGATATCGTAACGGTCAGCGTGTGTAGAAAGCGGTTGTTCTTTACCCGATTTTGCTAAATAAATGTAATTGTTATACGCTTCTTCATAGGGAACTTCCGGTTTTTTTGGAGGCAATATCTTATTCATCGCTAAGTTAGATATGTATGAGGTAAATCCTTCATCCATCCATTCGTGTTTGGTTTCGTTGGTTGCTAATACAAATTGGAACCAAGAATGTGCCATTTCGTGAGCGGTTACACCAACTAAACTTCCAAATGCTCTATTTCCTGTAATTAAAGTACACATACCATATTCCATTCCGCCATCTCCACCTTGAATTACAGAATATTGCTTGTATGGATATGGACCAACATTTTCATTAAAGAATGCTAATAATTCGGCTGTTTTTGGTTGTAATTTTTTCCAATTTTCTATAATGTCTTTGTTGTTTTTGTATAAGAAATGCAACTCTACATTATTAGGACCTAAAATCATGTCATGGATGAATTCGTTATCTGCACCCCAAGCAAAATCATGTACATTTGGTGCATAAAAATGCCAAGTCAAGGTTTTGGTTTTCTTAGGATGAACTACAGTCACACCAGCATCTTGGTAGCCATGACCGATTTCATTTTTGTTTTGTAAATATCCTGTTCCACCGATAGTGTAATCTTTGTCAATAGTGATTTTCACATCAAAATTACCCCAAACACCATGAAATTCTCTTGCGATGTATGGATTCGCATGCCATCCTTCAAAATCATATTCACATAATTTTGGATACCATTGGGTCATCGATAAAGCAACACCCTCTTCTGATAATCTTCCAGAACGACGAATTTGTAACGGCACTTGTCCATCAAAATCTAGAGAAAGAGTTGTTTTTTGTTTTGGTAATATAGGTTTTACTAAAGTAACTTCTAAAATGGTTCCTACTACTTTTGTGGTTGCAGAAACTCCATCTTGTTTTAAATTAGCGATATTTAAATACCCAATTTCGTTTGGTTTTAAAGTGCTAATTCTACTCTCTTTAACGTCTTTCCCTTCTTTTTTGAAGGTTTTAACCATTCGTTTGTCAGGATCTGAAATAGATTGAAGTCGGGCATCCATTTCGCTTCCAGGTTGAAAGGCGTTGTTGTACAAATGATAGAAAACTTTGTGTAAGGTGTCAGGTGAATTGTTTGTGTACACAATTTCCTGTTTTCCTTTGTATTGGAATTTTTTCACATCCATATTCACTTCCATTTTATAGTCAACATGTTGTTGCCAATACCCAGGATTTGGATTGTTTTGTGCCGTACTGATAATAGGAATCAGTAAAAAAAGTAATTTTTTCATAATCAATGTTTTTAAAAGAAAAACCTACAAGAATTTAACAACCTGTAGGTTTTTGGTTTTACTAAAGTAATGATTCTTTTATTTTTTCGCCATTTTAGCTGCTAAAACTAAAGCATTGTAAGCGTTTACAATTCTTCCTGATTTAGAAGCGTCTGCAAAGTTTGCTTTATGCTTATCTTCACCAATTGTAACTGTGTTTTTCAATGGCGTACCACTTTCCATGATAATTTGTTTTACTTGTACTGCAGTTAAACTTGGATAGTAAGAACGAATTAAGGTTGCAACACCCGCCACGTTTGGCGATGCCATTGAAGTTCCTTGTAAATATTCATACGTATTCAATGGAGTTGTTGCATAAATTTTATCTCCGGGCGCAAAAATATCTACGTTGTTTTTTCCATAATTAGAAAAACCGGCTACCATCTTAGTTCCGTAAGTTGGTGAAAGCGCTCCAATGATTAATACGTTTTTAGCATATTCCGGACTTCCATCATAAGTGTCGTTTGGATATTTGTTAGTTACATCCAAATCGTATGAATCATTACCTGCAGCAATAACCACTAAAACGTCTTTCGATTCAGCGTATTTGATGGCATCCATAACCCATTCTTTGTGTTGAGAGAAATATTTTCCGAAAGAACCATTGATTACTTTTGCACCATTATCTACCGCATAACGAATCGCTAAAGCAATATCTTTATCGTATTCATCTCCGTTTGGAACGGCTCTTAAAGTCATGATTTGGGCGTTATTAGTAACACCATCACCACCTATGTTATTTCCTCTTATCTGAGCCACAATTCCAGCAACATGAGTTCCGTGTTTTGCTTCTTTTGGCTCTGGACCTACTACGTTATTATTTCCGTATTTCGTATCTTTTAAATCGTTTGGATTGTCTCCAACTATTTTTCTTCCATCAAAATCAACATTTAAATTGTAATTCAATTGTCCATAAACGTAATCTTTAAAGTCTTCTATTTCTTTGTCAAATTCAGCTTTTGTTGTACTGCTTAAAATTTGAGTAAATAGTCCTTTAGCTTGAGACAATGAAGTTTCTGAAGCAGGAATTGCTTTAACTTCATCCAACGTAAAATTACTCTTTTTAAAATAGTTTGTCAGCGATTTTTCAGCATTCAAGATGAAGTCTAATTGTTGTTTTTGAGGTTGAATTCCTTTTATTTCTTCTTCTAATTTAGCTTTAGCTTTTTCATAATCAGGAGTTCCAGGCCCTTTTTTAACGATTCTAGTCATTTCTAACTGTTCATGAACGGCATCACCTAAAAAGTTCCAACCATGAATGTCATCAATATAACCGTTTTTATCATCGTCAATTCCGTTTCCTGCAATTTCTTTTGGATTGGTCCAAATTACCGCTTTTAAATCTTCGTGATTAATATCAACACCCGAATCTACTATTCCAACGATAACTTTTTGTCCTTTTTTACCTTTTAACAATTCCTTGTAAGCTTTATCAACACTCATACCTGGAAGCGTGTCTTTGACTAAGTCTAAATGACTCCAACGTTGTAAATCTTTTTCAGCAACAGGAGTTGTTTTTAAAGGTAAATTATCAATATTTTCAACCGGAGTTGAAATCATTTTTTGAGGTCCACAACTAGCCAAAGCAAATGCCAAAGCTAAACTTAGATAAAGGGGTCTAAAAATTCTCTTCATTTTTTCAATTAATTAATTTCAGTGATTGGACTGAAGTGATTCGTATTTGTTACAATTATAGTTTTTATTTAACATTATTTCAGTATGTCTTCGCACTTGAAAACTTCTTTTAAACGAACTCCTTTTTCGGTACGTTCAACCGTGATAATTTCATTGTGAGCATCGTGTTCCAAGAATAAGTAGTAATTATTGTCTGCTGCAGCATTCATAAATTTTGTTTTTTCATCCAATGTTAACAAAGGTCTTGTATCATAACCCATTACATATGGAATAGGAATATGCCCAGCGGTTGCTAATAAGTCGGCACAAAAAACGATTGTTTTTCCATTGTAATTAATATGTGGCAACATTTGTTTTTCGGTATGACCATCGGCGTAGAAAATATCAAAGCCCAATTCATTTGAAAAACCAAAATCGCTATCTGGGCGATTAATGAAATTCAATTGTCCACTTTCCTGCATGGGAAATAAATTTTCGTGTAAGAACGAAGCTTTTTCACGCGCATTGGGTTGGGTTGCCCATTTCCAATGGTTTTCATTCGTCCAAAATTTTGCGTTTTTAAAAGCCACTTCGTAGCCCGTTTTATCTTTGTTCCAATTTACGCTTCCACCACAATGGTCGAAATGTAAGTGCGTCATAAAAACATCGGTAATATCATCGCGATGAAAACCAGCATTTTTTAACGATTTATCTAACGAATGGTCGCCCCAAAGCGAATAATATCCAAAGAACTTTTCAGATTGTTTGTTTCCCATTCCGGTATCTATTAAAGTTAATCGGTTTCCGTTTTCTACTAATAGGCATCTAGCTGCAATATCAATTAGGTTATTTTCGTCTGCCGGATTGGTTTTATTCCAGATAGTTTTGGGCACTACACCAAACATAGCACCACCGTCTAGTTTGAAATTTCCAGCCTCAATAGGGTATAATTTCATGGTTAATACATTTTTCAGCCAAATTACAAAAAATACTATAAACAGAAACTATGAATCTATAAGTTATAAAAATGTTATGAAATCTTGCAAAAAGCAATTTATGACTTATCTTTGCCGTTAATTTAGACAAAATCAAAATAGCAATGATCAAAGTGTCAGATACAGCAAGTAAAAAAATCATCGAAATGATGAAAGATGATGGTTTTGATGCAACCCAAGATTACGTAAGAGTAGGCGTAAAGAGTGGTGGTTGTTCGGGTTTGTCATACGAATTAAAGTTTGACAAAGAAATAGGAGAAAACGATAAAATATTTGAAGATAATAATGTAAGAATTGCAGTTGAGAAAAAGAGTTTTCTTTACTTGGCTGGAACTATATTAGAATTTTCAGGTGGTTTAAACGGAAAAGGATTTGTTTTTAATAATCCTAACGCACAAAGAACTTGTGGATGTGGAGAGAGTTTCTCTCTATAAATCAAAAAATATGAGCAAATATACAGAAGACGATTTAAAAGTCGAATTAGAAAATAAAGAATACGAATACGGATTTTATACCGAATTGGACTCGGAAACATTTCCTGTTGGGTTAAATGAAGATATTGTTCGTGCCATTTCTAAGAAAAAGGAAGAGCCAGAATGGATGACCGAATGGCGTTTGGAAGCTTTTCGTGTTTGGCAAGAAATGGAAGAGCCGGAATGGGCCAACGTAAATTACGAAAAACCCGATTTTCAAGCCAT
The DNA here is from genome assembly GCF_023634865.1 of Flavobacterium fragile. Lineage (GTDB taxonomy): Bacteria > Bacteroidota > Bacteroidia > Flavobacteriales > Flavobacteriaceae > Flavobacterium > Flavobacterium fragile. The sequence continues at coordinate 171,706 of NZ_JAMLJN010000002.1, read as the reverse complement.
TTCGTATTATTCAGCTCCAAAAAAAGCCGATCCGAATAAAAAATTAGAAGACGTTGATCCTGAACTTTTGGCGATGTACAAAAAGTTAGGTATTTCTATCGATGAACAAAAGAAAATGAATAACGTGGCGATTGATATCGTAGTAGATTCAGTTTCAGTAGCAACGACTTTCAAAAAAACATTAAACGAAAAAGGCATTATTTTCTGTTCGATTTCGGAAGCCATCAAAGAACATCCAGAATTAGTTCGTAAACATTTAGGAACCGTTGTTCCAATGAAAGATAATTTTTACGCTGCTTTAAACTCAGCTGTTTTCTCTGATGGAAGTTTCTGTTACATTCCAAAAGGCGTAAAATGTCCAATGGAATTATCAACGTATTTCCGTATCAATCAAGGAGGAACCGGTCAGTTTGAAAGAACGTTATTAGTGGCTGATGAAGAGAGTTATGTTTCTTATTTAGAAGGATGTACCGCTCCAAGTCGTGATGAAAATCAATTGCACGCTGCCGTTGTTGAACTTATTGCAATGGACGGAGCTGAAATCAAATATTCAACCGTTCAAAACTGGTATCCTGGAAACAAAGAGGGTAAAGGTGGTGTTTACAACTTCGTAACCAAAAGAGGTTTGTGCGAGAAAAACGCAAAAATTTCTTGGACGCAAGTAGAAACAGGTTCGGCGGTAACTTGGAAATATCCTTCTTGCGTGTTGAAAGGCGATAATTCAATCGGGGAGTTTTACTCAATTGCCGTAACCAACAATTTCCAACAAGCGGATACCGGAACAAAAATGATTCATTTGGGGAAAAACACCAAATCGACCATCATTTCTAAAGGTATTTCAGCTGGAAAATCACAAAACAGTTATAGAGGATTAGTGCAAATTGGAGCAAGAGCTGAAAATGCTCGTAACTTCTCACAATGTGATTCGCTTTTAATGGGAAATAATTGTGGTGCACACACTTTTCCATATATCGAAAGTAAAAATGCTTCGGCAAAAATTGAACACGAAGCTACGACTTCAAAAATTGGAGAAGACCAAGTGTTCTATTGTAACCAACGCGGAATCCCAACCGAAAAAGCCATTGCTTTAATCGTAAACGGTTTCAGTAGAGAAGTATTGAACAAATTACCAATGGAATTCGCAGTTGAAGCTCAAAAATTATTGGAAATTTCGTTAGAAGGTTCAGTAGGATAGTCAATCATAAATTCGAATATATAACACATTTACAAAATGTTACAGATAAAAAACTTACACGCTTCGGTAGAAGACAAAGACATATTAAAAGGAATCAACCTTGAAATTAAAGCAGGAGAAGTGCACGCAATTATGGGACCAAACGGTGCCGGAAAATCAACCTTATCTTCTATCATTGCTGGAAACGAAAATTACGAAGTTTCTCAAGGAGAAATCTTTTTAGACGGTGAAGAAATTTCAGAATTAGCACCAGAAGAAAGAGCGCACAAAGGTGTTTTCTTATCGTTTCAATATCCAGTGGAAATTCCAGGAGTTTCGGTAACGAATTTCATCAAAACCGCTATCAACGAAAAGCGCAAAGCGAATGGTGAAGAAGAAATGCCAGCGAATGAAATGTTAAAGAAAATCCGCGAGAAATCAGAATTGTTAGAAATGGACAGAAAATTCTTGTCGCGTTCTCTAAACGAAGGTTTTTCGGGTGGTGAAAAGAAACGTAACGAAATCTTTCAAATGGCCATGTTAGAACCAAAAATCGCTATTTTGGATGAAACGGATTCAGGTTTGGATATCGATGCGTTACGAATTGTAGCTAACGGTGTAAACAAATTGAAAAACGAAAACAACGCGGTATTAGTAATTACGCACTACCAACGTTTGTTAGACTATATTGTTCCAGATTTCGTTCACGTTTTAATGGATGGAAAAATCGTAAAAACGGGTGGAGCTGATTTAGCTTTAGAGCTTGAAGAAAAAGGATACGACTGGATTAAACAAGAACAAGAAGCATAATATGGAGTTGAAAGAAAAAATGTTAGCTTCCTTTATGGCCTTTGAAGAAAAAATCAAAGACAATGAAGATTTGCATGAAGTTCGAAATCAAGCCATAAAAAATTTCGAAAACAAAGGGTTCCCAACAAAGAAAGAGGAAGCTTGGAAATACACGTCGTTAAATGCTATTTTAAAAAATGATTTTTCGGTTTTCCCAAAAAAGGATAATGCGATTGAATTTAAAGACGTAAAAAAGTATTTCTTACACGAAATTGACACTTATAAAGTAGTTTTCATCGACGGAATTTTCAGTTCGTTTTTGTCTTCTACAACTCATGAAGGTTTAGATGTTTGTTTGATGTCTTCGGCATTGACCAAACCGAAATATAAAATGGTAATTGATACGTATTTCAATCAAATTGCGAGCAAAGAAGAGAGTTTAACTTCTTTAAATACGGCTTTTTCATTGGAAGGCGCTTACATTAATATTCCAAAAAGTAAAGTGGTGGAGAAACCTATCGAAATCATCTATTTCTCTACCGGAAATGAAGCGGCTTTGATGGTGCAACCTCGAAATTTAGTAATCGTTGGAGAAAACGCTCACGTGCAAATCGTAGAACGTCATCAAAGTTTGAATTCGAATCCCGTTTTAACGAATTCAGTTACCGAAATTTTTGCTCAAAAACGTGCCATTGTAGATTATTACAAAGTACAAAACGATGTGCAAACTGCCAATTTGATTGACAATACGTACATTGCCCAAAAGCAAGAGAGTAGAGTAGCGGTGCATACGTTTTCGTTTGGCGGAAACATCACCAGAAACAACTTGAATTTCTATCACCAAGGGGAACGAATCGATTCAACCTTGAAAGGAATTACCATTATTGGCGATAAACAACACGTAGATCATTATACTTTAGTACAACACGCCACACCAAACTGCGAAAGTCATCAAAATTATAAAACGATTTTACATGATAGTTCAACTGGTGTTTTCAATGGAAAAATTTTCGTAGAAAAAGAAGCGCAAAAAACCGATGCATTCCAACAAAACAACAACATTTTAATTGGCGATAAGGCTACTATCAACGCAAAACCACAATTGGAAATCTTTGCCGATGATGTAAAATGTTCGCACGGTTGTACAATTGGTCAATTAGACGAAAGCGCCATGTTCTACATGCAACAACGCGGCATTCCGAAAAAAGAAGCAAAAGCTTTGTTAATGTATGCCTTTACAAGTGAAGTAACAAGTAGCATTAAAATACCAGAATTAAAAGCTAAAATTGGTAGAATTATCGCTGATAAATTAGGCGTAAATATGGGATTTGATTTGTAGTGTTAAACCACAAAGACACTAAGTAATACACAAAGAGCGCAAAGTAGAAAACCTTGCGCTCTTTTTTATTTTTCTATTTTAGAAAATGGATTTGCGTTGTTTTATTCAAACAATTAAGAATTTCCTTATCTTTATTCAAACTTTACTTCATGGAAAAACCACATTTTTCAGAACTACAACTTCAAAAACTCCATCAAAAGGGGTTTCTAAACGATAAAGATTTACAGGAAATTGCTGATTATCAAAAGAAAGGCATTTTTTCCTTGAGAAGCGAATTGCTTTTAATGATTTACTTTTCTATAATCCTTTTTACTTCTGGAATAGGAGTAATTATTTACAACAACATCGATTCTATCGGACATTTAGCGATTCTTTCGGCTAATTTTATTTTGATGTTGGTTTGCTTTTATTTCAGTTTTAAAAAAGCAAAAGGATATTCGAATGATGAGGTTTTGTTCGAAAATCCGTTGCATGATTATTTGGTTTTAACCGGAAGTTTGTTGGCGTGTATCTTTTTGGGTTACATCAATTTTCAATATCAAATTTTTGATGATTCGTATGCTTATGTTTCTTTAATTTCAGCTATTTTATGTTTCGCTGTTGCGTATTATTTCGATAATCGAATTGTACTTTCCATGGCGATTACGAGTTTGGCGGCTTTCATTGGAATCAGCATAACACCAAAAAGTTTGTTTCAAAATGAAGTCTATTCTAATCTAGAATTAACCTATTCTGGATTGATTTTAGGAATACTTTTGTTGATTTGGATGGAATATTCCTTTAAAGGAAAAATCAAAGCGCATTTCCATTTTGTGTATGCCACGTTTGCTTTGCATTTGTTGGGCGTTTGCATTGTAGCAGGTTTGGTTTCCGATCATTGGTGGATTTTCATTCCTATTTTAATTGGATATGTTTATTATTTCTACCAATTTAGTTATCGCGTTTTTGCTACGTCACTTTTCGCTTTTATGCTTTTGTATGGCTACTTCGGAGTGAATATTGTAGGCGGAAGAATCATTTCGTTTATTCATTTTGAATTTATTTACCAATTTATAACCATGTTAGCGCCATTTTATGTGGTAGCGAGTATTTATCTGTTTATTCGATTAGTCAAACAATTTAATGCCAAAAAAAATGCAAGCGTACAATAAATCCGAATTAGAAAACTATTTTTTGGCCGAAGAAGCGAAAAAATTATACCTAAAGAAATTCTTGTCAAAAGAACAATTGCAAAACATTTACGCGCAATTAGTCCAACTAAAATCGAATGCTAATTTTTTCTTTAGAATTGGGTTCTTTTTCTTGGGAAGTTTCTTGATTTCAACCATTATCAGTGCTTTTGGATTAATATTATTTCCTTTAATTTCAGAGGAATATCAAATTATTTTCTTCTTTTATGCAATTGTGGCTTACATTGGATTAGAGGTTTTGGTGAATATGAAGTTTTTTCGACACGGATTAGATGATGCCTTTTTGCTTACTTCGCAAATTTCTTTCGCAATTGGTATCGGAATTCTCACCGAAGCTATATTGCCGGTTTTAATCACGATGTTGGTTTTAGGGGTGTTTTTTGCTATTCGTTTTATCAATACGATTTCGGCTTTATTGGCTTTCATAGGTTTGGTTGGGATATTTTTCAATTTAATAGTCGAACATGATATAATGCCAAAATTTTATTTGTCATTTGTGGGATTAATTTTAGCCATTTTGGTTTACTTTTTTGTAGTTCATTTGGCTAAAAACCAAAATTACTATCCGTATTTCAAAACGTTTGATACCATTCGAATTGTGAGTTTGCTTTTAGGTTATTTATCAATGAATTATTTAGTAGTTCGCGAATTATCTCAATCTTTAATGAACTTAGAAATCACAAATAAATCCGATGTTCCGCTTGCTTTTGTTTTTTACGGACTCACCTTTTTAATTCCGTTGCTTTATTTCTTTTTGGGAATCCAATGGAAAGACAAATTGGTTTTATACACCGCATTTGCCACTTTAGCATTCGGATTTTACTCCATTCGTCATTATTACTATTTCTTCCCAATAGAATACGTTATGGTAATTAGCGGAATTTTACTTTTCGGATTAGCTTATTTGATTATCCAACAGCTAAAAAATAAAACCGAAGGTATAACGTTCCAACCCGATAGAGATTCTGATAATTCTTTATTATTTAACGCCCAAGCGGTTTTATCATTAGCGAATGCCAATACACCTGCACCTATACAATCCAATCCAATGGAATTTGGTGGAGGAGGATTTAGTGGCGGCGGAGCAGGAGAGAAGTTTTAATTTGATTTTAACCTTTATTTATTCTAATTATAAACAATGAAGTTGTAAATTTGTACTCAAATTGTACAAAAATGTTTGATGTTCAAAAAGTAAGAGCTGATTTTCCCATTTTAACGCAAAAAGTAAATGGTAAACCCTTGGTGTATTTTGATAACGGCGCTACTTCGCAAAAGCCACAAGTGGTTATCGATGCTATTTCGAAATATTACAGCGAAATCAATGCTAATATTCACCGCGGGGTACATACGTTGAGTCAATTGGCTACCGATGCTTATGAAGTGTCTAGAAATACAATTCAAAATCACTTAAATGCGAAACATAATCACGAAATCATTTTTACTTCGGGAACTACTTTCGGAATTAACTTGGTGGCGAATGGTTTTGCTAGTTTGCTAAAAGCAGGCGATGAGGTAATGGTTTCGGCTTTAGAACATCACAGCAACATTGTGCCTTGGCAATTTTTATGTGAAAAAACAGGAGCAAAGTTGGTCGTAATTCCAATAAATGAAAAAGGAGAATTAATCCTTTCTGAATTCGACAACTTACTTTCTGAAAAAACGAAAATCGTAACCGTAAATCACATTTCAAACGCATTAGGAACAGTTAACCCAATTGAATACATCATCAAAAAAGCACATGGAGTAGGAGCAGCCGTTTTAATCGATGGAGCACAAGCAACGCCGCATTTACGTCCCGATGTGCAAGCTTTGGATTGTGATTTTTATGTGTTTTCAGGCCATAAAGTGTGCGGACCAACAGGCGTTGGAATTTTATACGGAAAAGAAGAATGGTTGCGTAAATTGCCACCCTATCAAGGCGGAGGTGAAATGATTGCTGAGGTTACATTTGAAAAAACAACCTACGCGGATTTACCTCATAAATTTGAAGCGGGAACGCCCAACATCGAAGGAGGAATTGTCCTGGGAACCGCGATTGATTATATGAATGAAATTGGTTTTGAAAATATTGCGGCTTACGAACAAGAATTATTAGATTACGGAACCAAAAGATTACAAGAAATCGAAGGTTTAACGATTTACGGAACTAGTGAAAATAAAGCTTCGGTAATTTCATTTAACATCGATGGTATTCATCCATATGACATTGGCACAATTATCGATAAGTTAGGTATAGCGGTTAGAACCGGACATCATTGCGCCCAACCTATTATGAATTTTTTCAATATTCCGGGAACGATCAGAGCGAGTTTTGCTTTTTATAATACCAAGGAAGAAATTGATATTTTTGTAGAAGCGGTTAAAAAAGCGAAAATGATGTTGTCTTAAAAAAAAATAGATTATGAGAGTATTATTATCAACATTGTCTTTGTTGTGTTTTTTAGTAAGTTGTAAATGCAACAAAGTGGCTTCAAAAGAGGATACAGTTATGGTGGTTACAGAGGGAAGTTTAGTTACAGAAACAAATATGCCAAATGTAATTTATCTTGAAACTTCAAGAGGTTTTTACAAGAAAATTGCGATTGATGGCGTTAGAATTTATGTTACTACAGTACGAGAAGCTAAGCCGGTTTTTTGGGATTTAAAAAAATCAGACTACCAGAAGTTGTCCGATTTATATCAAAGTATCGATTTACAAAGATTAAGCAATCTAAAAGCTCCTACTGACAAAAGATTAGTTGATGGTGCCACTATTGCTACACTTGCTTTTGTAAAAGACAGTACGACTTACACTTCTTCTGAGTTTGATGGAGGTACACCACCAAAAGAGATTGAAGTATTTGTGAATGAGTTAATCAGTATTGCAAAAAATTTGAATAAATAATGACAATTAAAGAAATACAAGAAGAAATTGTAGACGAGTTTTCAATGTTTGATGATTGGATGCAACGCTATGAATATATAATCGAATTAGGGAAATCTCTGCCGTTAATCGATGAACAATACAAAGTCGAGGACAATATTATCAAAGGTTGCCAATCTAAAGTTTGGGTGCACGGTGAAGAAAAAGACGGTAAAATTATTTTTACTGCTGATAGCGATGCCATTCTAACCAAAGGAATTATTGCGATTTTAATCCGTGCATTTTCTAATCAATCACCAAAGGATATTTTAGATGCGAATACTGATTTTATCGACGAAATTGGATTAAAAGAGCATTTATCACCAACAAGAGCAAACGGTTTGGTTTCAATGATAAAACAAATCAAAATGTATGCTTTAGCATTTCAAGCAAAGCAATAGATTTAATAATTTATTACATTAAGTTTTTTATATACTAATTACTTTTACTGAACACTGAATACTAAAATAAAATGGAAGAATTTAACGATACAATCAACTTAGGCGAAGATGTAGTCAAAGTTTTAAAGGGAATTTACGACCCAGAAATTCCTGTAGATATTTACGAATTAGGTTTAATCTACGATGTGATGATTAATGAGGATAACGATGTGAAAATCTTAATGACCTTAACGTCACCAAACTGCCCAGTAGCGGAAACGTTACCGCAAGAGGTAGAGGAGAAAATAAAGTCTATAGATGCTGTTAAATCTTGCGAAGTTGAAATTACTTTTGATCCGCCATGGAGCAAAGATTTAATGAGCGAAGAAGCGAAGTTAGAATTAGGAATGCTTTAAAATAGTAAGCAGTCGCAGTCACAGTAAACAGTTTTATACTTGTATTACTGAAAACTGCGACTGAAAACTGTGACTAAAAATGAACGAAATAATAAATAAAGTAGCGCAAAGTTCTTTGATGGTTTTCGATTTAGAAGATTACTATCCAGATGATCATGTGATTGGTTTAGATATTTCGCAATGGTTATTGGAAGGGTTTATTCTTAAGGAATCGGAATTTAGGACGAAACTAAAAGAAACGGATTGGTCCCGATTTGAAGGCAAATACGTGTCTCTGTATTGTTCTACCGATGCGATACTTCCAGCTTGGACATTTGCTTTGGTTACGGTTCATTTAGCTCCGCATGCTTTGAAAGTTTTCCATGGTAATGAAGAGCAAACAGTCATAGAATGGTACCAAGATATATTGAATAAGTTAGATTATACCGACTATTTTCAAAAGCCGGTTATTTTGAAAGGCTGTTCAAAAAAACAAGTCCCTAATCAAGTTTATACGCTTGCGATTCAAAAGTTGATTAAAATAGCTAAAAGCGTTATGTTTGGTGAAGCTTGTTCAGCAGTTCCCTTATTTAAATCAAAATAAAAAGACCTCATTTGAGGTCTTTTTGTTATTCTTTATCGACAGCGTCTTTATAATCTGGATATAAAAATTTATTGTAAGGAAATCTAGTGATATGAATTTCTCTAACCGCTTCATACACCTTTTCTCTGAATTCTTCAAAATTAGCTTTTTCAGTAGCGGATATGAATAAGGTTCTGTTTTCACCTAATTTACTCATCCAAGTTCTCTTCCAATCCTCTAAAGTGTAATGTTTAGTTGTCTTTTCAACTGATAAATCATTTTCATCAAAATGAGCCGATTTGAAAGCATCAATTTTATTGAAAACCATTATGGTTGGTTTGTCTGCACTCTTAATATCTTGCAAAATTTGATTTACCGATTCAATATGGTCTTCAAAGTCGGGATGAGAAATATCTACCACGTGAAGTAATAAATCAGCCTCTCTCACTTCATCTAAGGTGCTTTTAAACGACTCAACCAATTGTGTTGGTAGTTTTCTTATAAATCCAACGGTATCGCTTAAAAGAAAGGGTAAATTCTTTATTACTGTTTTACGAACAGTTGTGTCAAGTGTTGCGAATAATTTGTTTTCTACAAACACATCACTTTTTCCAACCGCATTCATTAAAGTAGATTTTCCAACATTAGTATAACCTACTAAGGCTACACGAACCATGGCACCACGATTACTTCGCTGGGTAGCCATTTGTTTATCGATAACCTTAATTTTTTCTTTAAGTAAAGATATTCTATCACGTACGATACGACGGTCGGTTTCAATTTCAGTCTCCCCCGGACCACGCATTCCAATTCCTCCTTTTTGACGTTCAAGATGCGTCCACATTCCGGTTAAACGAGGTAGTAAATATTGGCATTGTGCTAATTCTACTTGCGTTCTTGCGTAAGAAGTTTCGGCACGTTGTGCAAAGATGTCTAGAATAAGATTAGTTCTATCTAAAACCTTACAATCTAATTCTTTAGTAATATTTTTGGATTGTGATGGTGTTAATTCGTCGTCAAAGATTACGGTTTTAATGTCGTTATCTTTGATAAAATATTTTATTTCTTCTAGTTTTCCTGTTCCAACAAACGTCTTTGGATTTGGTTTGTCCATTTTCTGAGAGAAACGTTTTATAACCGTTCCGCCAGCAGTATAGGTTAAAAACTCCAACTCGTCAAGATATTCATTTAGTTTATCTTCGCTTTGATTTTGGGTTACAATACCTACTATAATTGATTTTTCAAAGTCAATAACTTCTTTTTCTAACATAATCGTTCTTTATAGATTGCAAATGTAGTTAAATACAGAACACAAAAAAAGCGACTCATTTGAGTCGCTTTTAATTAGTTTTAAAATAATTGTTATTGAAACAAAATATTATCTATTTGTGCACCAGGTCTAGTTTCTGCATTAGCTGTAGAAGTTGTTGCAACATCATATGCAAAAATGATATGACCTTGACCAGACATTCCAGTAAATGTATGAACACCTGAATCTGTGAAAGCAGGTGCCCAACCTGTACCCGTATGAGTTGAGAATGTAAAACTACTCGTAATATCTACAAGATTTGCTGTAGGGTTACTACTATTGAAGTTAGTAGAATAATACACTTTCATAATTGGTGTTGAAGTCTGAGACATGTAACCATACAATGTTTTAAATGAAACTTTTGTATGTGTATCAAAATCGAAAGGCATTACAAAGAAAATTTTAGTAGCCCCTGAGTTAGATCCTTTTCTTGCTTGTAAATATCTATTGCCATTGTATAAACCTACATACCAATCATTAGTTCCTTGAACAGTGATATTTAAATAATTAGGGAATACATTAGTGTTTGTTGTTGTAAAAGATTCAAAGTTTTCGATTGCAGGGTGTAATCTAGCATTGGTTAATTTTACATCGTTTAGTGTTCTTAACATTAATTGAAAAGTTCCATTGTATTTAGTTAAAACACCACGAATTTTACCACTCTCACTTGGGATTTCTTCTGAAGCAAATGTAGCGAATGCACTATTACGTACAGTTATTGAATTACCAGCCGCATCAATTACAGAATGATTTGTAGCAGTAGCATTAACGAAAGATAATGCTTCATCATGATACGTGTGTCCTAAAGAAGCATCTGCGAATTGCACCCCATCAAACTCTACGATTTTGTGTAAATAAGAATCATTAATTTGAGAAAGTGAAATATGTTGTACTAAAGTTTCTTCATCAACTTTATCACAACTTCTTAAGATAGCATCTTTATATTCAACACCAGAAATTCTTCCCACGCTACCTTCATAAAGTGAACCAATTTCTAAAGATGAAATTTGATTTTTGTAATGAAAATATCTATTCTGCATGTTAATGGTAACTTTTCTACCAGGTTCAAATTCTGTATATAAATTATACGAATCAACTGGCATCGTGAAACCTTTATTTCCGTCAACAGAAACAAAAGATATCGATTTGTAAAAATTTCCACCTTCATCACTAGAAGTAACATAAGCTTCTATGTAATCAGAATCTGGATATTGTTGAACAGTAGTATTAGCTAAAGTTGCAATATCTTGTACAGATTTAGTTGCAGCTATACTAATACAATCATTCGATAAATCTGGAGTTCCATAATCATCGCCATTAACACATCCTACTAAAGATGCTAAAATGGTTGTTGTTAGTACTAATTTTAATTTTTTCATAGCTATTAATTTTTAATTATTTTAACATCATCTACTTCCCAAGTAGTAGAAGCTGAAGATGTTGAAGTGTATTTGAATGCTACATATACATTTCCTCCAGCAAAAGAAGAAATATCTATTATTCCAGATCCTGTCCATTTATAATTACTAGTATCAAGATCTAACGTAGCTGCTAAATCCATCCAAGTGGCATCATTTGGATTACCACCAGCATAATCAGACGAAATTTTTATTTCTAAAACATTTCCAGAAAATTTTGAAGCAGTTTTAAAAGTCAAAGCGGCCGATGTTAATTCACTTAAATCAAAAGCTGGCGAAATTAACCAATCTTCATTTACATTATTCGTACCTGCATATCCAGACATTTTTGCACAATTAGAATTGTTAAAACCATATTGAGTGTCCAATTGCCATGTTTGAGCACCTGTTACACTATATTTAGTCCAATCAGCCCAATTAGTTTCGAAACCATCAGTATAAGCGTATTCATAAACCGTAGGAGTTGCATAGTCATCATCTCCTACACAACTTGTTAATAAACTTGTACAAAGAGTTAACAAGAACATTGTTTTTAAAAATTTTATTTTCATAGTATATTTTTTTAGAAGTTAATGTAGAAATTAACAAAATAAGTTCTTCCGTAGCCATAGAAGTATTTAGGTCCAAAAGAAGGAGTTCCGTTAGCTTGATCAGCTTGTAAATCTGGGAAAGTTGCTTTTCTAGATTGTTCAAAACCACCTGTTTTATAAGTAACATCAAAAACGTTGTTTACAGAAGCAAAGAATCCCACTGTATTACGATTTGCTTTACTAATTCTCCAAGATTTTCCACCTGTTAAATTTACTAATGTAAAGTTATCAAATTTTTCTTGTTTTAAAATATCTTTAACAGTTTCTGGTGTTGCTCCATTGTAAGTATCACCACTTGAATCTAAACTAAAGTTGTCAGTTCTTAAAATGTTAGATACATCTAAATAAGTTCCTTCTAAGTAATTAACATTAGCTCCAATCCACCAGAAGTTTGGATCTCTATATTCTAAACCAAATGTAGCAGCAGTTTGTGGCATACCTGGTAATCTGTAATTTTTTAAGTATACAGTTCCAAAGTCTGTTAATGGGTTGTTTCCAGTGGCCGCTACGTTATCATCATTTGTTTTTAAGTTAGCATTATCAGAATAGATGTACTGACCATATGAAGCAGCAGCAGTTGCTTTAATTGTTGAAGTAATTTGATATTCTAAACCTACTTCAACACCCATGTTTTGTTTGTTAACTCCAGTAACAATTTCACTTACAAAAGTGTCTTCATCACCTCCATCATCACCTCCAATTCCTTCTCCATAGAAAAATGCAATTTCAGTAGCATCTTTAATAGATGAGAAGAAACCTGTGAAACGAGCTTTGAATTTAGGAGCTCTAATAATATAACTACCATCAGCACTCAAAACAGTTTCACTTCTAAGATCTGGAGTAATGGTATTGTTTAATCTAGCATTTGAGAAAGAGTTTCTTAAATTAGGTGCTTTCGTCATGTAAACTCCGTTGAAATCAAGTAAATGTTTACCTGTAATCTTGTAAGTTAAACCTCCTTTGAAACCAAAGTTTTCAAAAGTTACACTTTTACTTTTTCCATAAGAATTATCCACATAAATACCATTTCTGTAAATACCCTCTCTTTGATATTCGCTACGAGAAAAAGATTGCGCTAAATAGAAATCGGCTTTGTCGTAAGAAAATTTGAATTGTGTAAACCCATCAAAAGTTGTAGCATGTAATAAATAATTGTAACCATAAGATTCGTTTTCTCTTACTTGGCGGTTAGGATTATTTAAATCAGACTGAGAAGCGTTTCCTGTAAAGAAAGGATCGATATCCAAGAAGTATTGACCTCCTAATAAGTCTAATAAGTTTTGGTGATTGTGTGATCTTAATTTTCTAAAATTAACTCCTGCATTTAAAACGATATTGTCAGATAAGTTAGAGTTAATAATTGAATTAGCATTCAATAAATTATCATCTGTTCTATCTTCGTATAAAGCATATACGCTTCTACCAGCAAAAGCACTATTTTGGTTCGCAATGTACATTGCATTCCAATCAATTTGTGGACGAGATCTAAAAATACTAGCGTAGTTATTAAACTCATCTTGAGTTAAACCTCCATTTAAGTTGCTATAGTAGCTAGGTAAGTTTCTGTAGTAAGTTGGGTCAGGATTGTTTCCTAATTGGTAGTCTAATCTTGAGTTACCAATAGTTCCCGTTTGGAAAGCAACATTAGTATTCAAATTTGTTTTTTCAGAAAGTTTCCAATAGTGAGACAACATTACCATTGGCTCTTCTAAATCTTTATCTCTCGAGTTACGTTTTTTACCATCTTGCCATCCCCAATAAGAGTTGTATTTAACTCCCATTAAATCTGTAACTTCTTGAGTGTTTGGTGAATTTTTACCTCTACTGTTTTGAGCGTAAATTGCCGTTAAGTTAAGGCTGTGTTTGTCGTTGAATTTTTTCTCAACACTAGCAAATAATGAATTTGCCCCATAATCAGTACCATCAAAGTAACCCTCTTCTGCCCATCTTCTCGATGCAGAAACTACAAATGCCCATCCTTGTTTGTTCATTCCGGAAGCATGTGTAGCCATAACTCTCCAGTTGTAGTTTGTGTTAGTACCTGACATTGAAATTCTTGAACCTGGACGGTAGAAAGAAGCTCTTGTGTTGATGGTTTGAGTACCTAAAATTCCTCCGAAAGTATAATCAGAAGGCTTAGACCCCATAGTAAACTCTTGGTTTCTTGTAGCGTCATTTAATCCTCCCCAGTTTCCCCATTGTGGTCTTCCGTCGTATAATTTATTCATTACGATACCATTAATCATTGTGGTACCATATTCGTTATCTAAACCTCTAATTCTAAAACGAGCCTGACCCCAGTTAAAGGCAGCTGCTTGCTGATAAGTATCTCTTGTAGCTTGTAATAATCCAGCCGTGCTTTCAGAGCCACTATTATCATCTCCTAAATCATTTTCTGTAATGGTAATAAGAGACAATTGTTGTTCTGAAGTAATATCTTCTTCCAATAAAATTGTTCCTAAATCCACTGTTTCACCTGTAGAAGGCTCTAAAGCAAAAGTTTGCTGATTGAATCCTGTGAAACGAATTACTAAAACCTGATGTCCAGGTGGAACAGTTTGAAACACAAAATTTCCACTAAAATCAGTTACAACAGTTTGATTGGTGCTTTGAATTATAGCAGCCACGTTTTGTAATGGTTTTTGACTTTTAGCATCGATAACCTTACCCTTTAAGGCTGGATTTTGCTGTGCAAAAACTAAAACAGCTTGTAGTACCAATAAGGTACTTAGTACAAGTTTTTTCATAAAGAAATTTAAAATTAATACTAATTTAATGTTAAGTACTTACAAACTTAACAGCCTACAAATGTATAACTTTTAATAATATTATTTACCTTTGGCTCCTATTTTGTGTTAAACTTGATATTAATATAACATTCATTTTATGAAAATTAAACATCTTTTCTTGGTTTTTGCAGTTGTTTTTTCGGTAAATAAAGGCATTTCTCAGGATAAAAAATTCAAAGTTCATACCGTAGCTTTTTACAACTTTGAAAATTTATTTGATACCATTAACGATCCAGATACGTATGATGAAGAATATACACCGGTCAATGGTTGGACTAAAAAAAATTACAATAAAAAGTTAGATAATTTAAGCCATGTACTTATAGAGTTAGGTACTAGTGAAAATCAAAAAAATTCTCCTGTAATTATCGGAGCTTGTGAAATTGAAAATAGAAGAGTTTTAGAAGATTTAGTAAAACACCCTACATTAATCAATAAGGGTTATAAAGTGGTACACTTTGATTCTCCTGACAAAAGAGGTATTGATGTTGGATTTTTATATCAAGAAAAATATTTTCAACCTACAAGTTACATCAATGTACCATTGTACGTGTATGAAACAGAATCTGATTCTGATAAAAAAAGTAAGAAAGAAGAAGGTGAAGTTGAAGAAAATGTAAACTACGATAAAAAAACCAAAAGAATTTACACACGTGATCAATTATTGGTTACAGGTTTGTTAGATGGTGAAGAAATCAATGTAATAGTAAACCATTGGCCTTCCCGTTCAGGCGGCGAAAAGAAAAGTAGTCCATATAGAGAAGCCGCTGGTAGATTGAATAGAAAAATCATGGACTCCATCATAAAAATTAACCCTAATGCTAAATTCATTACAATGGGAGATTTAAATGACGGTCCTTACAATAAATCCGTAAAACAAGGGATTGGTGCTAAGTTAAAAAAGACCGAATTAAAAGAACCAAGAGATATTTACAATCCGTTTGAGCAAATGCAAAAAGATGGTCATGCTACTTTGTTTTATAGAGATGCTGGAGATATTTTCGACCAAATTATGGTGAGCCAGCAATTGATTCCTTCAGATAATAATGACTACGGTTCGTTCAAATATTGGAAAGCAGGAATTTACAATAAACCTTTCTTAATTCAGAAAACCGGCCAGTATAAAGGATATCCACTTCGTAATCAAAATGGAGTTCCTGGATTCTCAGATCACTTCCCAGTTTATATTTACTTAGTAAAGGAAGTGAAGTAGTTCAAAAATAATAAATTCAAAAGGTTAGTTGTATAAAAAAGCAGCTAACCTTTTTCTTTTTAGTAACTTTACGTTTTAAAATTTAAAAAATGAAAATTCAAAAACCATTCAATTTGAATCAATGGATAGAAGAAAACAGGCAGTTTTTAAAACCGCCTGTAGGAAATAAAACCATTTACGACGAAACTTCTGAAGATTATATTATCATGATTGTGGGTGGTCCTAATGCACGTAAAGACTATCATTATAACGAAACAGAAGAATTGTTCTATCAATTAGAAGGTGAAATTACCATTTATGTTCAAGATGAAGGCGAAAAGAAAGCTATGAAATTAGGTCCTGGAGATATGTATCTTAATCCTGCCAAAGTACCACATTCTCCATCAAGAACCGAAGACTCTGTTGGTTTGGTAGTAGAAAGAAAAAGAGCAGGTAAAGGTTTTACAGATGGCTTACTTTGGTTTTGTGATAACTGCAATCATAAATTACACGAAGTCTATTTCGAATTACACAATATTGAAAAAGATTTCCTGCCTCATTTTCAGGAGTATTATTCTTCAGAGGAAAAAAGAACGTGTCAAAAATGTGGGACTGTAATGGAAACGAATCCTAAGTTCCTAAAAAAATAATACTAAGTATCACAATGGTTTTTCACAAAGTTTTGTAAAGAAATACGTGAAAATCTCTGAAATCTGTGACAAAAAATTAACTTAAAAATTATTTGCTTTTAGCGTAAGCTTAGTATCCTGAAACTTCGGGATTGTGGTTAAAAAATATATTTTCTATCTTTGAAAAAAAATCTAACAAAATCTGAATAAAAAGTTATAAAAATGATATCTGAAGCAGCAATTCAATTTGGTATGCAAGAAGCTTTGCAACAATTAGGCATTAAAGAAATTAATGATGGAACTTCTACTGGAACAAAGTGGTTTTCTAACGGAAAAATCATCGAATCATACTCACCTGCAACAGGAGATTTGATTGGAAAAGTAAAATCTTCAACAAAAGAAGATTACGAAACAGCTATGCAAGCAGCAACTGAGGCTTTCAAAACTTGGCGTTTGGTTCCGGCTCCAAAAAGAGGGGAAATCGTGCGTCAAATGGGAGAAGAATTGCGTAAACACAAAGAAGCATTAGGAAAATTAGTGTCTTTCGAAATGGGTAAATCGTATCAAGAAGGTCTTGGAGAAGTTCAAGAAATGATTGATATCTGTGATTTCGCAGTAGGGTTATCACGTCAATTACACGGATTAACGATGCATTCGGAACGTCCAATGCACAGAATGTATGAGCAATGGCATCCGTTTGGAGTAGTTGGAATCATTTCGGCTTTCAACTTCCCGGTAGCGGTTTGGTCTTGGAACTCGATGTTGGCTTGGGTTTGTGGTGATGTTTGTATTTGGAAACCAAGTTCAAAAACACCTTTATGTGGTGTTGCGTGTCAAAACATCATTCAAACGGTATTAGAAAGAAACAATTTACCAGAAGGAATCAGCTGTTTAGTAGTGGGTAACGAGTCTGGAGATTTAATCAATAACGACAAACGTATTCCATTAGTATCGTTTACAGGCTCTACAAGAATTGGTCGTCACGTATCAAAAACAGTTGCTGAGCGTTTTGGAAAAACTATCTTAGAATTAGGTGGAAACAACGCGATTATCGTTTCTAAAGAAGCTGATTTATCAATGGTATTGGTAGGAGCAGTTTTTGGAGCGGTAGGAACAGCAGGTCAACGTTGTACTTCAACTCGTAGATTAATTGTTCACGAAAGTGTTTACGATAAAACTTTAGACGTTTTAGCAAAAGCGTATGCGCAGTTAAAAATTGGAAATCCATTAGATGCAAACAATCACGTAGGACCACTTATCGATAAAGGTGCAGTGCAAGATTACTTAAACGCTATCGAAAAAGCGAAAGCTGAAGGCGGAAGAGTTATTGTAGAAGGCGGTGTTTTAGAAGGAAAAGGATACGAAAGTGGTTGTTATGTAAAACCATGTATTATCGAAGCTAAAAACGAGTTCGAAATCGTACAACACGAAACATTCGCTCCAGTATTATACGTAATGAAATACAGCACAATTGAAGAAGCTATCGAAATGCAAAATGCAGTTCCTCAAGGATTATCTTCTTCTATCTTTACCAACAACATGAGAGAAATGGAGTTATTCCTTTCGGCAGCAGGTTCTGATTGTGGTATTGCTAACGTAAACATTGGAACTTCTGGTGCTGAAATTGGTGGTGCTTTTGGTGGTGAAAAAGAAACCGGTGGTGGCCGTGAATCAGGTTCTGATGCATGGAAAGCCTACATGAGAAGACAAACCAACACCATTAACTACGGAACAGCATTACCATTAGCTCAAGGTATTAAGTTTGATTTGTAATATTAAGTGAAGAGTGAAAAGTAATTAGTGATTAGTTACTTTTTGGATATAGAAAAACCCTGCAAGAATATTGCAGGGTTTTGTTTTATTTTGATGGCACGGAATGCAATTCTGCACTATCGGAATGTTTTGTTTGTAATTTAGTTTTTTGGATTCAGTAAAAAAAATAAGATTAGATTCTCAAGCGAACTTTTTATAAATATTATTTTTTACATTAAATTTATAACGAATTATAAAAACCAGCAAACTAAATATGAATATGACTAATACGGTTCGAAATAAAAAAATAGCAGTTTTGTTATTGCTTTCATTTATTTTTATTAAGTGTAATACGTATAAAATGGAAATGCATTTAAAAGGTGGAAAATCACAAGCTATTGAAAATTGTATTATAGACTACTATCATACTAATAAAAAATACATAAAAGAGTATGATAGTTTTTATATCCGATTTATGGATGATAAAAAGTCTAATTTTTATCATATAAATATCTTACCACAAAGAAATAAAATTTCAATAAGGAAAAAACATAATATTGGCTCTATTGTTACAGATGAATTTTTTCCTACTAATTATAAACATTATAATTATAAACTCTTTATTTGGTACGATGAAGATAAAGCACTTCAAAGAGATGTTTTAGATGCATTAGATAAAAACAAATTGTTAGATTCTATTTGGTTACGTTATGACTTAGGTATTTATAAAGACGATTGGGATAATCCAGGTAAATATCCATATCCTCCAACAGTCAGTATTGATGAAACTATTGAAGGAGTAGATTATTTAATTTGTAAAAATAAAATTAAGAATTACAGAAAAAAAAGAAAAGGAGTTTTTCGTCCATATGATAATAATCTACCAAAACCTAAATGTAATTAATTTTGATTTGTAAAATAAGTGATTAGTGAAAAGTAATAAGTGATTAGTTACTTTTTGGATATAGAAAAACCCTGCAATTGCAGGGTTTTTTGTTGTTATGGTTATGGAATACGATTCCACGAATAAACTAATTATTCCAAACAGGAGTAACACAAGATATTAATTTGTCTTTAACTGTTGCACCTACATAGCCATGTCCTTTTAAATAATAAAAATCAAAAGTTACATCTTCAAATTTAGCACGTATAACTAATAGATTTTCATATTTACAAAATGGAGTTTTTAATTTACCATTAAATGAAATGATTTCATACTCACAATCGCCTTCAGCTGTTTTCCAAATATGTCCTTTTTTGAAGTTTTTATCAAATCGAATAGTTTCTTTTTTAACATCTTTTTTATATTCATAGATAACTCCATTTTCTTCTCTTAAATACATTTTAGACAAGTTCTTTTCTCCCCAATCTTGTAGATATTCAATATACTTTTTTTCATTAATAATTACAAAATTATTTTTTGTCTCAAAATAAGATTTATCCTGCCAAAGGATACGTTTTTTATCAATTGATGAAGGAAAATAATCACCGTTTTCATTTGGAGAACAAAAATCTTGTCCTTCATTAATTTGAGAGAAAATGGAATTTGTGATTGCTAAGAAGAGAATAAAGATTACTTTTTTCATACAAAAACTTTTTCAAATGTATTAAAATATTTAAACAAGCAGTGGAATAAAATGTATTAAGCTATACAATTTATTAAAACCAAAAACCCCACAAATCAAATTTGCAGGGTTTTCTATTGTGATATTGCCACATCGGCACATTGTCTCATCGACACATTGCCACATCGGCACATTAAAAACTACTTCGTTTTCTTCACGTATTGCGTCAAAATGTAAATACTTTGGTTTTCCACTCTACCTTCAATTAGGTTCGCGTCGTCCCAAACTAATTTAATGTTGTGCACGGCAGCTCCACGTTTTGCTGTAAAAGTAGCACCTTTTACATCTAAATCTTTAATTAACACCACCGAGTCGCCATCTTGTAAAATAACGCCGTTACTGTCTTTATGTACAATTTTGTTTTCGTCTTCTTCAGCGTCTTCGCCTGTTGCTTTTGCCCATTCTAAGGCTTCTTCATCTAAGTACATCATGTCAAGCAAATCGTTGTTTTTCAAACGCGCTAACATGCGCCAAGATAAAATTTGTACTGGCAAATGCTCATTCCACATACTTTCTGATAATCCTCTCCAATCGTTTTCATTCATGGTTTCAGGGTTTTCAATTTGGTCTTTTAAATGTTTTGCAACTAAAACCGAATGTTCTAAACTTTCTGCAGTGTGAGGTGGCAACGTATACACAACTAAACCATGTTCGGTACCACTAATTTCGCAAACTGAACCACTGCGATCTTTCAGTTTTTTTTCTATTACACTCATTTTGAATGGATTTTACGTAAATAAATAATTTGAAGCAAAGGTATAAATTGTAACTAGATGGCATAAAAAAAAGCAACTTTTTTATAAAGTTGCTTCAGTATATCGTTTTTTACGAACTTTAAAAGTTAAAAGCAGCACCAACACTTAAGGTTACTTGGTTATTAAAATGGTCAAATCCTCTAACTTGGTTTTTAAAACGTGCCAGTGGCGCAACGCCTTCTGCAAATACTCCAAACCCATTACTAAAAAAATGACGAAAACCTAAATGCGCACCAAAGTTTCGTGTGCCTAAATTCAAGCCGGGATACACATCCATTTTAGATCCTAGATTTAAAACGTTTCCAATGTTAGCATTGAAACGTACTTTAAAATCTATTTTGTCTCCAAAAGCAGCACTTTCACCACCAATTTCAGAGGTGTTTAAAAGATAAGTAGCATTGAAACCATAAGACATATTTTCACCAATACCGAAGTCAACCGTACTTGTAATTCCAGTAGCTCTGTTTTGCATGTTTAGTCCCACGTGTAGTTTTCGATCACCTTCACCTCTGTATGCTTGAGCCATAACAGAAGGTACACATATCATAAGAAAGAATAGAAGAGTTGCTTTTTTCATAGTGTCTTTAATTTTATTGAAAAGCAAAATTACTAAAAACAAACAAGTAATTTTTTTATTTGTTGCTTCATAAACAGAAATCTAATGATTAATTTCTACCTTTTTCATTTGGATATAAATCAGGTAACGCATCACTTTGCCAAAATGCTTTAGTATCAATATCCATAGCGGTTACTTTACCTTTAAAAGCGGCCCCGGTATCAACATTCCAAA
The DNA here is from genome assembly GCF_023634865.1 of Flavobacterium fragile. Classification (GTDB taxonomy): domain Bacteria; phylum Bacteroidota; class Bacteroidia; order Flavobacteriales; family Flavobacteriaceae; genus Flavobacterium; species Flavobacterium fragile. The sequence continues at coordinate 150,105 of NZ_JAMLJN010000002.1, read as the reverse complement.
CACAAGCTTTGTTCACGGGAACGGTTTCGTTTATTTTTGTAACTGGAGTGTGTCCAATGTAAATTTCCTCATATATTTTCAATCGATTGGGATAGCGCGTATCTTCTTTTGGTATCGAAGTATCTAACGCTAACGCCATTTCCCAAAGCGTTCTGTCCCAATAAAACAAAGGTTTAAAAAATTCATAATCAACGCCTCTAACATTCGTAAATCCCGCATGAATAAATAAACGATTTTCGTCATCTAAATAATAATTTTGAAGCGATTGTAGAAAATGAATGTGTTTCATTTTAGTTTCTTCATCTACATTTTGATAGGCTAATGCGCTAGCATCTCCACCATTTTTAAACCACATGTTCTCATCAAATCCATCATGATTTCCTGACAACCATTTTAATAATAAATCATCATGATTTCCTCTTATGAAAACACAAGGTTGTTCTTTTTCAAGTGCAATTAAGAAATCTAAAACGGCAGGAGATTCGCTCCAACCGTCAACATAATCACCTAAAAAAATTAGGGTGTCTTCTTTTGTTATTTTAGCTCTTTCAAAAATTTGGTGTAGGGCTTTTAATCCTCCATGAACATCTCCAATGACTAATTTTCTATTCATTTTTTTTGTTGTATTTCATTTTTCTTAAAATCCGCATGGCTTCTTTAAACGAGACATAGAGTAGCGGATTTTCAAATGATTTTAGATAGGGTTTAGCTTCAATTAATTTTTGTTTAGCATCCTCAAATCCGTTTAAATAACAAATCATCATAATTTGAGGAAAGTTTTCTATATCTCTTTTTTCCGACGGTTGCAAAAGTAATCCCTTTTGAAGTTTTGTGAGCAAAGCAAGATGAGAATTGTAAATATGATGTAACATTTTTCGGTTGTATTGCGGGGGTTCAAACAACATTTCCGAATTTATTTTGTAATAGCCGTTATCAAAAAACGTTAGCGTCACTTTTTCAAAAGGATAATAACTCGTTTTGTCATTTAATCCGAGCGAAATGTATTCGGTAATACTAAAACTGTTATCATCATAAGCGATACTTACCTCGTCTAAAGCGGAATAAAACAATTTTACTTGTTCGTTGACCAATTCAATATCTACTCTTGAATAATACTCTTGGTCTCGAACTTTTTTCTTGTTTCCAGCCCAGCAAACCACAAACAATTCCTTAAACACTTTAAAATTAGACGGTAAATCTTTGTGACGATTATTGATGAAATCTATAACACTTTCTAATGTATGCTCGATACTGTTTCGAGAACTGTTTTCGATGCTAATAACCGTTTCCACATTCTGTTTCGAATACGGAATTTTTTCTGAAGTAGGTGAGGTATTACTTCCTTTTCGAATGAAGTAAGTATTCGCTTCAATCGTGTGAATACCTTTTCTAAAGTACGAATTTTTAGATTTGGGTTTAATCGTAACCAATCCCACTACTTTATCTTTTGGAAGGTTCGGAAAAGGGACATTTTCATACTGAATTTTAGGTGGATTTTCCAAAAAAGCATTCACTAAATTCTGAATCTTGCTATCGTCAAAGAAATCATCACCCACAATTTCATTGGTTTCATCTTCCACACCCACCACAATATAAGAATTATTGCTCGGATTGGAATTGGAAAGCGCACAAATATGCTTTAAGAATTTTGCTTTTCCTTCTTTGGTATGCAAATTCAACTGCCGCTTCTTATCATAAAAACTATTCTCATCATGATGAGCCAACAGATTTTTGATAAGAAGCCGCTTGTTGATCATTTTTTACCTGAATATTCTGAACACTATTAACCTAACATTGAATACTAGATTAAGGCACTCTATTTCCCATACTCTCCGTCCAAATCGCAAACCAATCTTGTTTGTCTAGTACTAGTGATTTTGCTTTCATCAATTGTTGAATTCTACCAGAGTTAACCGTTCCGGCAACGGGAGAAATTCCAGCAGGATGCTGCATAATCCAAGCCAATAAAATAATATCAGAACCTATGTGATATTTTTCTACCAATTTGGCTAAAAGTTGGCGCAGTCTAAAGGTTTGATCCGTATTTTCTCTAAAAACAGTTCCTAAAGGATTCCAGGCCATAGGTTTAATGTTGTGGACTTGCATGTAGTCTAAACTTCCATCTAACATGGCTTCATGATGCGTTGCAGAGAATTGAATTTGATTGATATCTACTTGTGTTTTTTGACGAATTAGCTCTGTTTGAAAAGGTGTAAAGTTAGAAACCCCAAAAGATAGAATTTTTCCATCTGCTTTTAATCGTTCAGCAGCTTCTGCAATTTCGTCTGCTTGCATTAACGGACTAGGACGGTGCAATAAAAATGCATCTAAATAGTCGGTTTTTAAATTTTTTAATGAATTTTCGGCAGACCAAATAATATAATCTTTTGAGTATTCATAATGTTTGATGTGATTATCGGGTCTATTTTCAGAAACATATTGAATACCACATTTGGTAATTAATTGAATTTTTTTTCGGTCAATCTTACTATCAGAAAAGGCTTTTCCAAAAGAAGCTTCAGTAGTATAACCTCCATAAATATCAGCGTGATCAAAAGTAGTAATTCCGTTTTCTACGAATAAATTAATTAAATGAGTAAACTCTTTGGTATTAAGGTTTTTATCCCAAATACCCCAATTCATTACCCCAGCAATGATAGGCGATAATTGTACAGACATAACGTTAGGTTTAAATTATTTCTTAAAATTATAAAATAGAATCTTAAAACACTCACAAAATCAATCTTTTTTATTCACTTTTAACGCAATGTTAACAACAAAGAATCAAAAAAAAAATTCAATTTGTAGTGTTAAAAAATGTTGTTAATTTCACACCGCCAAATACAATCATAAAATGGAAGAAAATACATCAACCTTAGACATTAGAGCAATTAATGAAAAGATTGAAAGAGAAAGTGCTTTTATAGACTTACTCACAATGGAAATGAATAAGGTAATCGTAGGTCAAAAGCATATGGTCGAGCGATTATTAATAGGTTTATTGGGTCAAGGACATATTTTACTAGAAGGAGTTCCTGGTTTAGCAAAAACCTTAGCCATTAATACGCTTTCACAAGCCGTTCACGGTTCGTTTAGCCGTATTCAGTTTACACCCGATTTATTGCCAGCCGATGTAGTTGGAACCATGATTTATAACATCAAACAAAACGACTTTACCATTCGTAAAGGACCCATTTTTGCCAACTTCGTCTTAGCGGATGAGATTAACCGTGCGCCTGCAAAAGTGCAATCAGCTTTGTTAGAAGCCATGCAGGAAAAGCAAGTTACTATTGGTGACGAAACGTTTAAGTTAGACAAACCGTTCTTAGTAATGGCAACGCAAAACCCGGTTGACCAAGAAGGAACGTATCCATTACCAGAAGCGCAAGTTGACCGTTTCATGTTAAAAGTGGTTATCGATTATCCAAAAATGGAGGAAGAGCGTCATGTAATTCGTCAAAACTTAAAAGGTGCTTACGAAAAAGTAAATGAAGTAGTTTCGTTAGACCAAATTTTAAGAGCACAAGAAGTGGTTCGTGAAGTGTACATGGACGAAAAAATTGAGAAATATATCTTGGATTTAATTTTCGCAACACGTTATCCAGAAAAATATAAATTAGAAAGTCTAAAACCGTTAATCAGTTTTGGAGCTTCGCCTCGTGGAAGTATCAACTTAGCAACAGCTGCTAAATGTTACGCTTTCATCAAACGTAGAGGTTACGTAATTCCAGAAGACGTTCGTGCTGTAGTATACGATGTATTACGTCACAGAATCGGAATCACCTACGAAGCAGAAGCTGAAAATGTAACCACAGAAGACATTATTAGCAGAATTGTTAACGAAGTTGAAGTGCCTTAATTTAGTAATCAGTGTTTTGTCTCAGTTTTCAGATAATACTGTTTTAACACTGCGACTATCAACTGCGACTGTCAACTAATAGAAATGGATACCAAAGAAATTCTAAAGAAAGTTCGAAAAATAGAAATCAAAACCCGAAGATTGAGTGATCATATCTTTTCGGGAGAATATCACACGTCTTTTAAAGGACGCGGGATGACGTTTTCAGAAGTGCGCCAATACCAATACGGTGACGACGTAAGGGCTATCGATTGGAATGTAACCGCGCGCTACAACGAACCTTTCGTAAAAGTATTTGAAGAAGAGCGTGAATTAACCATGATGTTAATGGTGGACATTTCAGGTTCAGAAAGTTTTGGTACAAAAAATCAGTTAAAACGTGATATGATTACTGAAATCGCAGCTACATTGGCGTTTTCGGCTACTCAAAATAATGATAAAATTGGTTTGCTTTTGTTTTCAGACCAAATCGAATTGTTTATTCCGCCTAAAAAAGGAAAATCACACGTTTTACGCATCATTCGCGAGTTAATCGAATTCGAATCGAAAAGTAAAAAAACCGATTTATCGCAAGCTTTGAAATATTTATCGAGCGTTTTGAAAAAGAAAGCCATTGTGTTTTTAATTTCCGATTTCATGGTGAAAGATTACGAGCACACACTAAAAATCGCTTCAAAACGTCATGATGTTACCGGAATCCGAGTGTTTGACCAAAGAGAAGAAAGCATTCCAAACATTGGAATTGTAAATATGATTGATGCTGAAACAGGCGAAACGATTTTAGTTGATACCACGTCAAAAAAAGTACGAATGGATTACGAAAAATACTATCGTGAAAACGTAAATTATTTCAAAGATATTTTTTCAAAATGTGGAGCAGGAACGATTAGTTCGAGAGTGGATGAAAGCTATGTGACCAAATTATTGGGTTATTTTAAAGCGCGTAATTAAGAAAAATGAAAAAGAAACTTTACTTATATATTGCTTTAATGCTCGGATTTTTGGGTTTTGCCCAACAAATCTCGTCTTCTATTGATTCTACCCAAATTAAAATTGGATCGCAATTCAACTTAACTATCAAAGCAAAAGTAAACGCAAAAGATAAAGTCGTTTTTCCTGATGGAAAGTTTTTTGGTGCTTTGGAAATATTAGAATCGTATCCAATTGACACCGTAAAAAACGACAACCAATATGAATTAATCAAAAAGTACGGGTTAACCCAATTTGATTCGGGACGTTATGTGATTCCGAAATTATTGGTGAAAATCAATCAGAAAGAATTTCGTACCGATTCGCTTTCGATTTTGGTAAACGATGTAAAAGTTGATACCACGAAACAACAAATGTACGACATCAAAGACATCATCGCTACCGAAGAAAAACCGATGAGCGAATGGTGGAAGCTATTGATTTTATTGGTGTTGATTGTAGCTTCTGGATTTGCATCTTACTTCATCATCAAGCGATTACAAAAAGACAAGGAACAAAAAGAAGAATTTTTCGCTTCGCCAATTGAAAAAGCGATTGCGTATCTTCAAAACTTAGATAAAAAACAATTGGTACAACGCGGTGATGTGAAAGAATACTATTCTGAAATGACCGATATCACCAGAACGTACATTGAAGAATCCATCCATATTCCAGCAATGGAAAGCACTTCAAGTGAGTTGATGGAAGCATTGAAAAAAGCGATTGCCGACAAAAAAATGTTTGTCAATCGTGAAGAATTAGATAAGTTCAAGAAAGTTTTAGAAAATTCCGATTTGGTGAAATTTGCTAAATCGCAACCGTTACCATTTGAAATTGAAACGGATAAAAAAATCATCGATAAATTCTTGTTGGTGATAGACAAAGCTTTACCTAGAACTGAAGATCAAGCTGCAATTTTGTTTGCTGAAGAAGTTCGCAAGAAAGAAATGCAAAAACAAAAAGCAAAACGTTTAGCACTTTCAGCCGGAATTTCAGCCTTTTTATTGGTGGCTTCTGTTGTGATTTTTGCTTATACGGTAGGATTTGATTTTGTGAAAGACAGTTATTTTGGCTATTCTACCAAAGAATTGTTGGAAAAAGAATGGATTACTTCGGAATATGGCGAGCCAGCTATCATTATTACGTCGCCTAAGGTTTTAAAACGAACAATTGATGAGAAAATTCAAAATAACCTTCCAGAAAACGTAAAATCAACCAGTCGTTTTGCGTATGGAAATATTACGGACGATTTCTCAATTGTATTAATCACAACGGCTTATAAAGACACCACCAAGATAGATTTAGATTTAGCATTGGAAGCGGATTTGAAAGAATTAGAAAATTTTGGTGCTAAAAATATCATCGTAAAAACGGGCGAATTTGAAAACGTAAAAGGACTTTCAGGTAAAAAAGCCTATGGAACATTCACGGCTTTTGACCCCGATAGCGAAGAAGATGTAAAAATGCAGTACGATATTATGGTGTTATCGCAACCGGGCGGCGCACAAGAATTTTTCTTTATGTATAGAGAAGAAGATAAGCATGCGAAGCAGATTATAGAGAAAATTCAGAACTCAATCGAACTAAGAAAAGCCAAGAAATAATGGGAAAAGTAACCTTTTTAAATCCGGAATTTTTATGGTTGTTTTTGGTTTTGCCAATTGCAATAGCTTGGTTATTTTACAAAAGAAACCAACTTTCGGCAACGGTAAAAATGAGTTCATTAGAACCTTTCAAGCAGAATAGAACTTTCCTGGCTAAAGCAAAACCATTTTTATATGTGCTGCGAATTTTAGCTTTAAGTTCGATTATCATCGCATTAGCCCGACCAAGAAGCGTTGACGTAACTTCAAAATCGAAAACCACAAAAGGAATTGATATTGTAATGGCAATTGACGTTTCGAGTAGTATGTTGGCCAATGATTTAAAACCAAATCGATTAGAAGCTTTGAAAAAAGTAGCTTCAACATTTGTGCAAGATAGAATTAACGATAGAATTGGATTAGTAGTTTATGCGGGTGAAAGTTACACGAGAACACCTGTAACTTCAGATAAAACAATCATTTTACAATCGCTAAAAACTATCGAATATGATGATTCTATTATTGCTGATGGAACAGGAATTGGTGTTGGTTTAGCAACCGCAATTAATCGAATTAAAGACAGTAAAGCAAAAAGCAGAATCATCATTTTATTAACAGATGGGGTGAACAACTCAGGAACTATCGACCCAAGAACGGCATCTGAAATCGCTAAAGAATACGGCATCAAAGTATATACCATCGGAATTGGAACGAACGGTCAAGCTATGTTTCCTGTAGCAAAAGACGCGAATGGTAAATTGGTATTCAGAAGAATGCCTGTAGAAATAGATGAAAGTTTAATGAAAGGAATTGCAAAAGCTACAGATGCAAAGTATTTTAGAGCCACATCCAACAAAAAATTACAAGCCATTTACGACGAAATCAATAAGTTAGAAACCACCGAAATTGATGAGAAGAAATTCTACAATTACGACGAGAAATACAAACCTTTCGTGTTGATTGCATTTGTATTATTAGGCGTTGAGGTGTTATTACGAAATTCAGTTTTTAGAGGAATCGTTTAGAAAGAAAAACAATGTTTGAATTAGAAAGTCCCATATATTTTTACTTATTAGCGCTATTACCTATAATAGTGGCACTTTTTCTATTCAATTTGTTTTGGAAAAGAAAAAGACAAGCCATTTTTGCCGATTTGGAATTGTTTAACCAATTAGCGCCTGAAAAATCTAGCTTTAAACCGGCTTTGAAATTAGGAGTTTTGTTGTTGGCATTAGCCTGCATTATCATCGCTTTGGTAAACCCAAAAATGGGAACGAAAATGGAAACCGTAAAGCGTCAAGGAATTGATATCGTTTTTGCAGTCGACATTTCAAAAAGTATGCTAGCCGAAGATGTAGCACCAAATCGATTAGAAAAAACCAAGCAAATCGTTTCGCAAATCATTAACCAATTAGGAAATGATCGTGTAGGAATTGTAGGTTACGCCGGAAGTGCTTACCCCGTTTTACCAATGACGACAGATTACAGCATCGCAAAAATGTACTTGCAGAGCATGAATACCAATATGGTTTCTTCGCAAGGAACCGCTTTTAACGATGCAATTCAATTAGCAGTAGATTTCTTTGATGTGAAAGATACTAGTAAACTAATTGTTTTGATTTCTGATGGTGAAGACCACGGAGATGGAGTAGAAGATGCTGTTGAATTAGCAAAAGAAAAGGGAGTTCGTATTATTACAATTGGTGTTGGAACCGAGAAAGGTGGCCCAATTCCGTTACGTGATGATAAAGGAACTATCGCTTCGTATAAAAAAGATCAAGACGGACAAACAGTAATTACCAAGTTATATCCAGAAACTTTAAAGAAAATCGCCGACAATACCAAATCAAAATATATAGCCGGAACAGTTACAAAAGATGTGGTAGAAGAAGTGAAAAAGTCGTTAGACAAAATCGAAAAATCAGAATTCGAATCGCAACAAATTGCTGATTTTGAATCGCAATATCAATGGTTTTTAGCTTTAGGATTTTTATTATTGTTAGTAGATGTTTTTCTTTTGGAGAAAAAAACAGCATGGGTGCAAAAGTTGAACTTATTTAATGAAAAGAAACATGCGTAAGATACTTTACATAGTGCTATTGTTGAATAGTGTTTTGCTTTTTGGACAAGAAAAAGACAAAAATCTTTACAACGGTAATCAGTTATTCAAAGAAAAAAAATACGCTGATGCCGAAGTTGATTTTCGAGTAACGGAATCCAAAAAATCACCAAAAAAAGCAACTGCAGGATACAATTTGGGAAATAGTGTGTATCGTCAAAACCAACAAGGTGAAGCGCAAATTAAATATATCCAAGCCTTAGAGCACGCGAAAACGAAAGAAGAAAAGCACCGAATTTATCACAATTTGGGCAACACTTTCATGTTAGAAAAGAAATATGATTTAGCAGCAGATGCTTATAAAAATGCGCTTCGAAACAACCCAAATGACGAAGAAACGCGTTACAATTATGCATTAGCCAAAAGAAAAAATAAAGACAATCCGCCTCCAAAAGACAACAAGAAAGACAACAAAGGTGGTGGAGGTCAAGATAACCAACCACAGCCGAAAGATAAAAACGGCAAAAACCACAAAGGAAACGACAAAAAAGATTCGGATAAAAACGATCAGAATAACAAAGACAAACAAGGCGATAACCAACAAGGTAAAGGTGACGGAGAGAAAAAGGAAGATAAAAACGAAAATCCAAAACCAAGTGGTGCCGACAAACAACGCATCGATAACATTTTAGATGCGGTTAATAATGCAGAGAAGAAAGTTCAGGACAAAGTGAATGCGAAGAAAGTGAAAGCACGTCCAGTTTCAAATGAAAAAGATTGGTAATTCATGAAAAAGATACTTTTAGTTTTATTCTTATCGTTTTTTTACAACGCTGTTTCTGCTCAAGTAAAATTTGAAGCACAAACAGAAAGAAGTTCTTATGGATTAAACGAGCGTATTCAGTTGGTTTTTTCTATCAATAACGAAGGAGATAATTTTGAACCTCCAAAATTTTCTGGATTTAAGGCGGAAGGACCTTTCATTAACAAAGGAAATCAAACTTCAATCACAATTATTAATGGTAGAGTAACACAAAAAAGGGAAATTTCTACCCAAGTCATTTACTATTTAACGCCTACTAAAAAAGGAACTTTTACCATTGGTGCTGCTTCAATTGAATATGAAGGAACTATTTACAAATCAGCTCCGATAAAAATCACTATTACTGATCCTATCCAAATGCCAAATTATCCAGGTCAGCCAAACAATATGAACTTTGGAGAAGGAATTCATTTGGTTGCCGAATTATCTACAAAGAATCCGTACATAAACGAACCAGTTACAGTTGTGTACAAGTTATATTTCGAGCCTCGTTCTACTGTTGGGAATTTCAGAAACTTCAAAGCACCAAAGTATAACGATTTCTGGAGTCAGTATATCGACATGAAGCAATTAACTGCAGAACGCGGAAAATACAACGGAAAAGATTATAGTATGGTGGTGCTTCGCAAAGTAATTTTGTATCCGTTAGAAGCTGGTGCTAAAACTATAGAACCTTTCAAAATCGATTTAGATGCTGAGGTTCCTACAGGTCGTCGCGATTGGTTTGGAGAATATGAAATGCGCGTGATCCAAAAATCATTGTCAACAGGAAATCAAACTATCAACGTAAAACCGCTTCCAGAAAAAGGTAAACCTGAAAGTTTTACAGGTGCTGTTGGGAATTTTGACTTTAAAGTAATTCCATCTAAAACCGCTTTAAAAGCAGGCGAATCTTTAGATTTGGAAGTGAGTGTTTCAGGGAAAGGAAATTTAAAATTATTCACCTTGCCAAAACCGGTCGTTCCAACTGCTTTAGAAATGTACGAACCATCACATACCGAAAATGTACAAACGCCATTAACGGGTATGGTGGGAAAAATTTCGGACAAATACACGATTATTCCCCAGTTTAAAGGAAAATATACTATCAAACCGATGGAGTTTTCGTATTACGATTTGGGAAGTAAATCCTATAAAACCATTACCTCAAAAGAAATCACAATTGAGGTAGCCGAAGGAGATGGAACCATTGTAGCTAATGCCCCAAGTACGAATAAACAAGCCATTCAGAAAAAAGAAGTATTCCAATTCAATAAGTTAAAAACGGAATTTGTTTCTGCTTCTAGAGAAGATTTCTTAGGTTCAGGATTGTTTTATGGCTTATTGATTGCGCCACTTTTACTAATTCCAATTGTGATGATTGCTAGAAAACAAAAAGAAGCAAAAGATGCTGATGTTGTTGGAAACAGAATTAGACAAAACAACAAGTTAGTGAAGAGATATTTGTCGGAAGCCAAAAAACAAATGGGCGACAAAGTTCCGTTCTATATGGCAATGGAAAAAGCATTACACAATTTCTTGAAAGCCAAATTACATATCGAAACGGTTGAAATGAGCAAAGAAAACATTATCGAATTATTGCAACAACGAAATGCATCCGAAGAAAGTATTAATCGATTTATGGAGTTAATGAACGATTGTGAATTCGCACGATACGCTCCAGCAACTGATATTGCCATGACCAATGATTTTGAACGAGCTGTGGAACGAATTTCTGAACTTGAAAAACAATTGAAATAATGAGAAATAAAATTATACTATTCCTTTTGTTTTTGATTTCATTTGCCAATGCAAACGAATCCAACGATGCTACCTTCAAAAAAGCAAACGATTTATACAACAAAGGTGATTACGAACAAGCGGTTCAATCTTTCGAAAGCATTGTAAACCAAGGCAACGAATCGGCTGATTTGTATTTTAATATTGCCAATTGTTATTATAAATTAGGAAAAGTTGCGCCATCGATTTACAATTACGAAAAAGCATTGCTTTTAAACCCAGATGACGAAGCCATTCAAACCAATCTGTCTTTTGCGCAAAAAACAGCAATAGACGACATTAAAATCATTCCAGATGTCGGTTTCAAAAAAATGGTAAAAGAGTTTACGAGCACATTTCATTATGATACTTGGGCTTGGATTGCGGTTATTATTGCTTTTCTAAGTTTACTTTTATTTTTAGGTTATTATTTTGGAAATACTGTATTTCTAAAACGCACTTTTTTCAGTTTGTTTCTGTTGTTTTTAATCGGAATTGGAGTAACCGTTTTTTCTGCTTTTTTACAGAAGAAGTTTGATGCGAATTACAATCCAGCCATTGTTTTTGCAGAAGCAACCACTTTGAAAGCCGAACCTAAAAACAGTTCGGAAGATGTAGTCACGCTTCACGAAGGCACAAAAGTTTTCGTTTTAGAAGAATTAGGCAATTGGAAACAAGTAGAACTTACCGACAAAACCAAAGCCTGGATTGACAAAGAAGCAATTAAGGAAGTGAAGAAATAGTGTTCAGTGTTCAGTTGAAAGTATTCAGAATCTAGGTTTGTAAGGCTGAGTTTGTTGAAACTTTTACTTCTCACTCTCAATTTCCGATTTCAAACTGTCATACCAATCCTCAATCGTAGGATAAATCGCTGTTGAAATATTCTGAATTGGATTATAAAAAATAGAGTTCTCTTGTGTTTCTTTTGAAAGTAACATGTTATTGATGTTGATTTTTTCAAAAATAAAAAGCACAACACTCAACGCTAAGATCGTTTTCAATAAGCTGAAAATCACACCGGCTAATTTATTTATCCAACCTAAAAATGCAAAATCTGCTAATTTGGTTAAAATTTTTGCGCTTAAATGAATTCCAATTACCACCAACAAAAACGTAATAATAAAAGCAGTAATTTGAATATATTTCGGATTCCAACTTGGGACAGTTTCAGTAAAAATCGAACCAACTAAACTCGAAAATTTAATCGCTAAATAAATACCTAAAATCAAAGCTACAAATGAAGCGACTTCTACAAAAAGTCCGTTTTTCAATCCTTTATAAACCGCAAAAACCAACAAAACTGCAAAAACAATATCAATAAAACTCATCCGAAACAATATAGATTAAAGAACAAAGATAAAAGAATTATTGAAAGTGGTTTTCTGTTGTTATCTTTGCAGAAATTTAGTGTTAGATAAATGGTAATTAGGTTCAAACCTTTAACTCTTAACCCATAACCTCAGAAACATGTCCAGAGACGAACAATTAAAACAGCGTTGGGAAAGCGTTGTCACTATATTATCAAACAAATTCGCAGATGGAGAAACCCTTGATTTAGAAGGAATCATCTACTTAATTGGTGTGCAAGAATTAGGGAAAATTCACGCAACTTTCAAAAAAGATGAAAAAGTGAACCTAATGCACATCGCCATTTGCCGTTTGCTAGAACCTTACGGTTACTACGAATTTGAATATTTCGACAATGATGGTTGGCCACATTACAAAGTAAAAGAAGAATTGCCACCATTAAAAGCAGGCGAGCAAGCGGTATTAATGAAAGAAGCAATTGTAAGCTACTTTTTAGAGAAAGAGTTGATTGATTAGTTTTCAGTCGCAGTCGCAGTTGGCAAATTTGTAAATTCTGAAAACTGTGACTGAGACTGTTTACTTTCATTAAAAATCCATAAATTTGCACCTTTATACAACGAGCGATGACAGAAACGATTAAAGCCCATATTGAAGAAGTAAAAGCTTTTCAAACCGATAATAAAGAACAATTAGAAGCCTTCCGAATCAAGTATTTAGGAAGTAAAGGCTTGTTGAAAGACTTTTTTGCCGAATTCAAAAATGTCCCAAACGAACAAAAGAAAGAATTTGGTCAAGTAATCAACGAATTGAAAACTTCGGCAGAAGAAAAGGTAAAAACCATTCAAGACGCTTTAGAAAATAAAGAAGAAGCAAAAGGAATTTACGGCGATACAACACGTCCGGGAGAAGCTATGAACATTGGTTCGCGCCATCCAATTTCTATTGTAAAAAACCAAATGATTGATATTTTTTCAACCATTGGTTTCAATGTGTCCGAAGGTCCAGAAATCGAAGACGATTGGCACAATTTTACCGCATTAAATTTACCAGAATATCATCCAGCACGAGATATGCAGGATACATTTTTCATTCAAACCAATCCTGATGTTTTGTTGCGTACACACACTTCATCAGTGCAAGTGCGTTATATGGAAAACAACAAACCGCCAATTCGTACGATTTCTCCAGGAAGAGTGTTCCGTAACGAGGCCGTTTCTTCGCGTTCGCACTGTATTTTCCATCAAGTGGAAGGTTTGTATATAGATAAAGACGTTTCCTTTGCCGATTTAAAACAAACCTTGTTGTATTTCACTAAAGAAATGTTCGGAAAATCGAAAATTCGTTTACGTCCGTCATATTTTCCATTTACAGAACCAAGTGCTGAAATCGATATTTATTGGGGATTAAAAACCGAAACAGATTATCGAATTACAAAAGGAACCGGTTGGTTAGAAATTGGTGGTTGCGGAATGGTAGATCCAAACGTATTGAAAAACTGTGGCATCAATCCAGACGAACACACAGGTTTCGCTTTCGGAATGGGAGTAGAACGTATTGCGATGTTGTTATACCAAATTGGCGATATTCGTATGTTTTACGAAAATGACGTTCGTTTCTTAGAGCAATTCAAATCGAGTATATAAATTAAGATAAAGTCTTAATAATTAATTCTTTAATCTTACTACTATTTCAATGAAGAAAGACATTATCATCCCAAAAGTAGAAGGCGTTCATATTGTAGCTTTTCAAGAATGGAACGACGATTTTATGGAGAATTCTTGGTACGCTTACTTAGTAAACGACACCGATAATTTGCTAGAAATGGCTATGGTAGTTTCTCGTGCTTATGGTTTAATCAATGGCGAAGAACGCAAAACAGGAACATTCCGTCACGCATTTGCTAAAGTAGAACCAAGAACCGCGGTTAAAGTTGAATTGTTAGAAAACAACGTTTTACAATTGAATAACGAATTCATGTTGTCGTATTTCTCAAACGGACAATTATACGATAAAACCTTCGTATTCCGAGTAAATACTATCAACGAAAAAGCCACTGCGGATTTACCAATCATCAACAAAAGAGGCGTTTTTGCGAATTAGATAGTAAAGTTACTATCAAAATAGTATCTTATTTATTTTCCTTCCCAACCCCACGGAGCATCAGGAGTTGCAATTGGTTTTTTCAAATCAAACGTAACACTGAAAACACGCTCTGTACCGATGCGTCTTAAGTTGTAGGTAAATGAATTTTCATCTAAAGTAATCCACCAAACATTATTTGAGGCATAACCAATTAAATCTGCCGTAAATTGATCAGCTGGAAATGATTGAATATTAGGCAAACCAGAATTTGATGCAGTTCCACCATATTGAGTAACTTTATCTTCTGAACCATCTTGATGTCTGTGATCATGTTTGAGCGTAATAACATCGTTATCAAATGTTAAAACCCAAGTACGCGATTTATCTTCTCCAACAAAGAATGGAATTTTTATATGATTTTCTGCACAACTTCTTACATGCATAACTAATTTTTTTCCTGAAAAAGGATCGTTTGGAGTTGCTCCAGCAGTTATTGTTCCTTCATAGGTTTGACCACAATGCTTTTTTAATTCCTCCCAAAACACTTTGGAACCTTTTTCAGATTGTCCAAAAGCTATTTGTACAAACCCAAGAATTAGAAACAGGATTCTTTTCATTGGAATTTGGTTTTAATCCTTATCAGGAAATAACAAAGAAGCAATTACAGACAAGATTAGAGCTCCACCCACAACAGATAAAGATAAACTTGTTGGAACGTGATAAAACGGCGCTATAATCATTTTAGTTCCGATAAAAGCCAAGATAAATCCTAATCCATATTTTAATTTACTGAACATATACATGAAATTCGCCAAAAGGAAATATAACGAACGTAATCCTAAAATCGCAAAAATATTAGACGTATAAAGAATAAATGGATCATCAGGAGCAATGGCAAAAATTGCTGGAATACTATCGATTGCAAATAATAAATCGGTAAATTCTACAATAGCTACTACTACAAATAAAGGAGTTGCAACTTTAAGTCCGTTTTCAATGGTGAAGAATTTATCGCCATCGTATTGATGCGTAACATTGAAAAATTTGTAAACAAATCGAGCACCTGGACTTTTTGTAAAGTCTTTGCTACCATCATCTTCTTCCTGACTAAAAGCAGATTTGATACCCGCAACAATCAAAATTAAACCGAAAATAGTTAATAAATAATTGATTTTAACCATTTGTCCGAAAAGTTCTATTTCAGGCAAATAAGTGTAATTTAACAGCCAAACTCCTGCGAAAATGAAAATAGCTCTAAATACTAATGCTCCAATTACACCCCAGAATAAAACTTTATGTTGGGCTTCTTTTGCCACATTGAAGTAGCCAAAAACTAAAATAAAAACAAATAAATTATCTACCGAAAGTGCTTTTTCAATCCAATACGCGCCTTGAAATTGCATGAATTTTTCGGCACCCATGTAATGATATATAATTCCACTGAATCCCATGGCAAGCGAAATCCAAATTACAGACCAAATAGCCGCTTCACGATTAGAAATTACATGGCTTTTTTTATTTAGAACTCCTAAATCAAGAATTAACATCGCAATGATGGTTATCGTAAAAGCCGTAATAATACCTGGATGATCTATTAAATGATCTATTGAACCTGTTTGTAAAGAAAATATCATGGGATTAATTTAATTTTTCAGTTAGTGATTTGAAAACGGTTTTAGCGTCTTTGTTTTTGTATAAAATTTCATATACAGCATCAATGATTGGAGTATCTGCACCGTATTCTTGATTTAATTTGTAAGCACTTTTTACAGCATAATAACCTTCAGCAATCATACTCATTTCCATTTGTGCAGATTTTACCGTATAGCCTTTTCCAATCATGTTTCCAAACATTCTATTTCGAGAAAAAACAGAATATCCAGTTACCAATAAATCGCCTAAATAAGCCGAATTATTAATATTTCGCTTCATTTTATGCACTTTACGAATAAATTTCTTCATTTCGCGAATTCCGTTACTCATTAAAACCGCCTGGAAGTTATCGCCATAGCCTAAACCATGAGCAATTCCGGCTGCAATTGCGTAAATATTTTTTAAAACGGCTGCATATTCAGTCCCAATAATATCATCAGTAGTTTTTGCTTTGATGTAGTGCGAACTCAAATTTTTAGCCACATATTTAGCTTTTTTCTTATCACTACACGCAATGGTTAGGTACGATAAACGTTCCATTGCTACTTCTTCTGCGTGACAAGGACCTGTAATTACCCCAATATTTTCAAATGGAATATCGTATTTAGTATGAAAATGTTCGCCTACAATCAAACTTGATTCAGGAACAATTCCTTTAATAGCTGAAAAAATGATTTTTCCTTCCAAACTTTCAGTCAAACTTTCTAATTCTTTGCTTAAAAAAGCTGACGGAACCACAAAAATAATGTAATCAGCATAAGCAACCGCTTCGTTGATGTCGTTTGTAAGTTTTAATTTATTGATGTCAAACGCAACCGAACTTAAGTAGTTTGGATTGTGTTTTTGATGTTTTAAATGCTCAATAGCATAAGTACTTCGCATGTACCAAGCGATTTCGTCTTGATTTTCACAAAGCATTTTCGCAATTGCAGTAGCCCAACTTCCTCCTCCAATGACGGCAAATTTTGGCTTTTTTTCCATTTTACGATTTAATTTAGAACATCAAAAATAGTCATTTAAAAAGGATTTACAAAAAACGTTTGCGAAACTCTTTTTAATACAAAGGCACGAAGAAAAACTCCGCGCCTTTATTATGATGAATACGTATTTTTTAATAACTCATTTCTACAATAGCTCTCACTTTTTCAAGTGTGATGTTTTGCTTTTCACCCATGGCTTTCCAACCTCTTTCTTCGAAACGATTTACGATGAAATCAGCTGTTTTTTCGATGTTTTCTGCGTTTTCAGAAATTTTGGTTTTCATGCCCATTTTGTGGAAGAACTCAACCGTTTTTTCAATCGCTTTTTCTGCAATTTCTTCCGTTGAATTGCCTTGAATGTTCCAAACGCGTTGCCCGTATTGTGCTAATTTCTCTTTTTTCGTATCGAACATGACGCGGTACAAGTTAGGTCCAATAATAGCCAAGGTTCTTGCATGATCAATTTCGTATAAAGCGGTTAATTCATGACCAATCATGTGTGTTGCCCAATCCGAAGGAACTCCTTTTTGGATTAAACCATTTAGTGCCATAGTAGCACTCCAAACAAAGTTGGAAGCCAATTTATAATCACTCGGATTTTCTACTACATCTGGACCAATTTCAATTAGCGTTTGTAAAATGCTTTCTGAAATTCGGTCTTGTAATAAAGCATCGTGTGTATAGGTTAAATATTGTTCCATTACGTGTGTGAACGCATCCACAACACCGTTTTGTAATTGTCTTTTTGGTAACGAAGTAATCACCGTTGGGTCAACAATGGAGAAAACTGGAAACAAAGCGCTTCCGCCCAACGTTAATTTTTCTTGTGTAGCTTCAATCGTAACTACAGCGCCTGAATTCATTTCCGAACCTGTTGCTGGTAATGTTAAAACGGTTCCAAAAGGAATCACTTTAGTAACATCTTTGAATAAGATTCGTTTTTTCAAAATATCGGCTTCGTCACCTTCAAAATTCACGGCAGCCGAAATAAATTTCACACCATCAATTACGCTTCCGCCACCAACAGCTAAGATGAAACCAATTTTTTCAGCACGAATAATTTCAACGGCTTTCATCAAAGTTTCAAAACGTGGATTCGGTTCGATTCCGCCAAATTCCACAATATCGTGATTGGGTAAAGCTGCTTTTACTTGGTCGTAAACGCCGTTTTTAAAGATACTTCCACCACCATAAGCAAGTAGAATCTTAGTATTTGTTGGAACTAAATCAGTTAGTTTAGCAATTTGTCCTTTTCCAAAGACATAATTTACCGGATTGTATAATTCGAAGTTTAGCATAACATTTTATTTTTTAAGAATACAAAGTTACGCAATGGGATTGGGAACGAATGGTAAAGGAATGTTAAGAGATAACTAATTATTTTGTTTAAACGTCTTTAAACAATTTAACATCATTGACATATTTTTATTTAATTCTTTAGTTCTAGAAGCGCTGGCATTTAAATAAAAATAATTATTTTCAGTACTACTTTTAGTAATTATGGTTATCATTTCTAATTCGCCATAATTTCCAGAATTAGATTTAGAATGGATAAAGTATGCCTCATTAATCAGAAAATCTGTTTTCCCTGAATCAATGATTATGAAAGAATCTTTTTGTTTGATTTTTTGAATGAGATAATCATATTCAGATTTCAAATCTTTTTTTGATGAAAATGGTTTCATTTTTTGAACACTTATTGCGTAGATAAAGTTTTCATTGTCAGGTTTTGAAACAGCATCGATTCCTAAAATTATTTCATCGTTATTTTCATAGTCTTCAACTTTACTTTCCCAATTCAATGGTAGGAAAATTTCAAATTCATCATTTGGATAAACAAATTTTTTCTTGGCAAATTTTACAGGGTAGTTTGCGTATTTTTCAAATGTAAATTGCTTTTCAGAACAAGAAATCAGGAGAGAAATAAAAACGAGTATGAAAATTTTTTTAATCATAATTTCATTACTTCTTATAAAACAAATTATGTTCCACGTATTCCCAAACTTTATTCGGTAACATCGGTACTACATTTTTACCGTTTTTAATGCTTTCGCGAATGAAAGTAGAAGACAATTCAATTACTGGTGCACCTACGCGATGAATTTTTGGATGATTCACAAATTGTTCGTCAATCTCACCTGAATTTAATCGCGGATAGACATAAATATCGTGATTTTGCAAAATGATTTCGTAGTTTTTCCACTTATGGAGTGAGTTCAAATTGTCTTCGCCCATGATTAATGAAAACTCGTGTTTGGGGAATTTTTCTTGCAGATGTGCTAAAGTATTAACCGTATAATTCGGCTGCGGCAATTTGAATTCGATATCTGAAGGTTGGATTTTAGGGTAATCTTCCGTTGCCAAATGCACCATGTGCAAACGATGGTAATCATCTAACAACGAACTTTTCTGCTTGTGCGGATTGTGCGGCGTTACCACCATCCAAATTTGATCCAAATCAGAATGTTCTGCCATGTGATTGGCAATAATCAAATGCCCAATGTGAATGGGATTAAACGTTCCGAAATACAATCCGATTTTCATTTGTTTGGGTTTTGGGTTTTGGGTTTTGGGTTTTGGGTTCATTTGTGCTATTTTACCAATGACCTTTTGCCCAATACCTTTTACCTATTTACTAATAAAATCCTTTACCAATTGATACGCTTCTTCTTTTGCCACATCTAAATCATAATTTTTGATAATGGTGTCAAATTGAGGTGCGGTGGCTAATTCAACCGATGCTTTTGCAATACGCATGTTGATTTTATCTTCGCTTTCTGTAGAACGCTGTTTTAAACGACGTTTTAATTCGTCAACACTTGGTGGTTTTACGAAAACCGCTAACGTTTCGTTTGGAAATTTGCTTTTGATACGTAATCCGCCTGCTACATCAATGTCAAAAATTACATGTTTTCCTAAAGCCCAAATGCGTTCTACCTCGGTTTTTAAAGTACCGTAGAAATTATCCGTGTATACTTCTTCCCATTCCACGAAATCTTCTGCTTTAATGTGCTTTTTGAATTCGTCCCAAGAGATAAAATAATAATCTTTCCCATCTACTTCTTCGCCACGAGGCGCACGCGTAGTACACGAAATCGAAAACTCTAAATTCAAATCGGGTTGGGCTAATAAATGGCGTACTATAGTGGTTTTTCCTGAACCTGATGGCGCAGAGAATACTAATAATTTTCCTTTAGTCATTGTGTTGTGTGTTATCCTGCAAGGTTTCCAAAACCTTGTAGGTAGTATGAATTACGGATTCAAATAGAATTTTATCAACTTTTTATATAGATAAATTACTATTTTTTTCTGTTATTATTTTCTCTTAATTTATATTTAGTATTTTTTTTACTTCTTTTATATATCTGTCAATTAGTTCTTCTGGTTTGAGATAATTTATATCTTCATAATTATGATTTTTCCCTTTTAATTTATATCGTGAACCATCAAAATATATCCAAAATGTTGAATCTTTAACATTGGTTAATTTGATAGTGATTATTTTTGCAGTTTTCTCTTGAATAATAAAACCTGTATCTTCTTTAATTTCTTCTAAGAAAGAAATATGATTAGATTCTAACAAATTTTTGACATCATTAGAAAGATTTTTTTGAAACTTGCTTAAATTTTCATTATTCAAAACTAAATATTTTTCCCAAAATTGATAATGTTGTTTATACCATTGCTTTCCTCTAAAGAATGAAGATGCTATATTTTTTATCCACATAGTTTTTACATATAATATATAACTCAAAAATAATACCTACAAGGTTTTGGAAACTTTGCAGGAATTTTATAAAACGTTTAAAACTTGTTCTTTAATCTTTTCCAATTCATCTTTCATCATCACCACCAATTTTTGCATTTCGGAATGATTTGATTTGGATCCCATGGTATTGATTTCTCTTCCCATTTCTTGCGTGATGAAACCTAGTTTTCTTCCGTTGGCTTCAGTTCCGTTTAAGGTTTCTAAGAAATAGTTTAAATGGTTGCCCAAACGCACTTTTTCTTCGGTAATGTCGTACTTTTCTAAATAAAAAATCAATTCTTGCTCGAAACGATTTTCATCTACATTGACTTTTAATTCATCTAAAGCAGTGCGTAAACGTGTTTTTACTGTTTCAATACGTTCGGCATCGTAAGAAACGGCCTCGTTCATTAATTTTTCAATATTGGCAATTCTTAATTGGAATTCTTTTTCCAACGAAGCACCTTCGTCTTTTCTAAAATTAACGATGTTTTCCAAGGCTTCATCAATCACGGTTTGGATTTGTTTCCATTCGTTTTCATCGATTTCGTCGCGCTCGGTTTTTAATGCGTCTGGCATACGAACGGCCATTTTCATTAATTCCGTTTCATCTGCATTTGGAATTACGGCTTTCATTTGGTTAATGTAACCTTTTACAACTGGCACATTGATTTTTGAAGTCGTTTCTTCGCCTGTAACTTCTATATATAATGAAAAATCAACCTTTCCACGCTCTAAACGTTGCGAAATTTGATTGCGTAAACCCAATTCCATTTCACGAAAAACCGATGGCATTCGCGTATTTAAGTCTAAACCTTTACTGTTTAGCGATTTGATTTCTACGGTAATTTTTTTGGTTGGTAATTGCAAAGATGCTTTCCCAAAACCCGTCATGGAGTGTATCATACGTTATAAAAATGTCTTCAAAGATAAGAAAAAGTGTTCAGTGTTCAGTTTTTAGTGTTTAGTGGGAAATTTAATCTTTAAATCTCCAATACTTTCTTTCAATACCTTCATTCGTTATATACAGAGTGTCTTTAGAAATTTTGAATTTTCCTTTAGAAGTATAATCATCATAAAATATGAATAACGAATCTTTTTTTAATTTGTATTCATATTCTTTTAATAAATCAAGATAGAAAATAGTTTTTTTATTGATTTCAAAGGTCGCATTCTCTGTACTTCCGTCAGTCCAAATTCCCAATATTGAGTTGTTTTTTTGTAAAAAATTAAATGATGAAAACAATACAACTAATGATGTTAGAAATAATAAAGTAGGTTTATTCATAATTAAATCACTTTTTTTGGGTTACTAAATATACCCCAATAAAAATTAAAATAGCCGAAATCAATTTTACTAAACTCAAGTCGTCTTTTCCTAGACTCACGGCGAAAATAGTAGCAAAAAGTGGTTGTAAATAGATAAAAACCGCTACGGTTGTTGGCTTAAGTTCACGCATGGAAACTAAATTCAGCAAATAAGTTAAGAAGGTCGAAAACACGACTACAAAACCAATTTTCCAGATGATATCTGTTGGTAAATTAGCAAAATCTATCGCTTGAAATTCGCCCCAACCAAATGGTAACACCATCAAGAATCCAAAAGTATAAATCCATTTCACGAAGGTGAAGGCGTTGTATTTATCCATTAATTTTTTCACGATAATTAAGTAAAATCCGTAGGAAACGGCATTTACAAAAACCAATAAGTTTCCTAAACTTGCATTGGTCGCGTTTACCAATGATTTTCCATACAATATCAATGTTATCGTTCCGGCTAAGCCTAAAATAATTCCTAACACTTTTCGGTTTTCCATGCGTTCTTTCATGATAAAAGCGGATAAAACGAGGACAATCATAGGTGTAGTCACCATTAAAACGGCTCCCATAATAGGCGAAGTGTAACTCAATCCTTTGAAAAAAGTCAACATATTAAATGCAACTCCGAAGAACGCAGCAGTAATAATTCGGGGAAAATCTTCTTTAGCGATTTTTTCTTTGGGTCCAAAAAAGGAAATCAGCCAAAATAACAAAACGGAACCTCCAACACGCATTACGATAAACCCGAAAGCGTCAACGTATTTTGGCATTACATCTTTGGCAATCGTGAAAGTCACACCATAAATGATGGAAACTAAGGTAGCGGCAACTAGAGCCCAATTTCTTTTTGACATTAGCTTAAAACGGTAATTACTTCGTGAATGTTTTTTGGACTATTTCCAATGTAAATCTTCCCATTGATAATAAAAACTGGTCGACTTAAAAAGGTGTAATGTTCTAAAAGATATTTTTTAAAATCGGCTTCAGTTAGATTTTTATCTTTTAATCCTAATGATTTGTATAATTGAGCTTTTTTGCTGAAAAGCGCTTCGTAACTTCCCGAAAGTTGATACATTTCTTCCAAATCGATTTCCGAAATTGGATTTTGACGAATATCAATAAATGTTAATTTATCAGAATTTGGAAGTGATTTGATGATTTTTTGGCAGGTATCACACGAAGCCAAATAGTATATTTTATTCATTTTGTTGTTTTTCAATTTCTGATGCAAAAATACAGCCTTTTGAATTCTAAAAATCAGTAATTTTGTAAAAAATTAATACAAATGAAATTCAATACAAAAACGATACATGGTGGGCAACATCATGAAAAAGTAACGGGAGCCGTAATGCCTCCTGTATTTCAAACGTCGACTTATGTACAATCAAGTCCTGGAAAACCGGTTGGTGATTATGAATATAGTAGAGCAGCTAACCCAACAAGAACCGCTTTAGAAGATGCTTTGGCGAGTATCGAAAACGGAGCAAGAGGTTTAGCTTTTTCATCTGGATTAGCGGCAACCGATTGTTTGTTACGCATGTTCAAATCAGGTGACGAAATCATCGCAATGGACGATTTATACGGCGGAACTTACAGATTGTTCACCAGATTATATAAAGATAGCGGTATCAAATTTCATTTCGTGGATATGAATGATTTGGAGAAATTCCAATCGTTAATCAATGAAAACACGAAATTGGTTTGGGTAGAAACGCCAACCAATCCCTTAATGAAATTAGCGGATATTGCTGCGATTGCTCAAATTACAAAAAAACATAATATTTTGTTTGCGGTGGATAATACATTCGCTACACCCTATTTACAAAAACCATTAGATTTAGGTGCTGATATTGTAATGCATTCGGCAACTAAATATTTAGGCGGACATTCAGATGTTATTGCTGGTGCTTTAATTATAAAAGACAAAGCGTTGGGTGAAGAATTACACTTTAAACAATTTGCAACAGGCGCAACTTTAGGACCAATGGATTCTTTCTTGGTTTTAAGAGGAATCAAAACGTTACATTTACGTGTACAGCGTCATTGCGAAAACGGTGAAAAAGTAGCGGAATATTTGAACAATCATCCTTTAGTGGAAAAAGTATATTATCCAGGTTTAACGTCACATCCTTTTCATGAAATTGCAAAAAAACAAATGAGCGGTTTTGGTGGAATGGTAACGTTTACTTTCAAGTCAGGTAAAAAAGAAGATGCGATTAAGTTTTTAGAAAATTTAAAAGTGTTCACATTAGCAGAATCTTTAGGTGGAGTGGAATCGTTAGCGAATCACCCAGCTTTAATGACACACGCATCTATTCCGGAAGATAAAAGAAAAGAAGTAGGTATTTCAGATGATTTAGTTCGTTTGAGCGTTGGAATTGAAGATATAGAAGATTTATTAGCGGATTTAGAACAAGCTTTTAAATAGTAGTATTAACAAAAAAATCCCGATTTGATAAAATCGGGATTTTTTGTATTGTAATATTATTAGTCTAAATAGTGGATGTATCCAAAATTAAGCCATACATTCCAATCATTTGTCTTGTTTTCTTTCCAAATTTCTGGATCTTTTCTTAATCCGTCTACCCAATCAGAAAAGTAATATTGCCATCTTAATTCTACAAATAAATCAGATAACTCAGCAAGTTTGTAGCGAGTACCAATAGAAGATACAATAGACCAAGTAGTTCCTCCTTCTGAAGAATATCCGTTAGGTAAATATCTTGGATATGTTGTTAATGGTGTTCCAAGGGGACCCAAATCTGAATAAACATGATTGTCAAAAATTGAAAAATGTACACCTAAACTGACAAAAGGCGCCCAGGCTCCATCTGTTGCCGTAAATTCTCTAATGCTAAATGGATAGTACTCAAGTTGCATACCAATATCAGTAACTTTGGTTTCGCCTTTCATCGCTTTAAGCATTCTGCCATAATCAGAATCTCTTTCTGCCCATTTACCAAAGTGATTTAACTTAGTACTATTATAAGATAGTTCTGATCGAATTTTAAAATGATCGTTAAAGTAAGTTTCGGGAGTGTAACAATTACATTCTGGGCTGTAGGCAAAGTTTAAGTAATGAACTAAACCAATGGCAAATCCAGTATTTCCTGCATTTGTTTCAAAGTCATTTCTAACTCCAAAATCGGACTGAAATGCAACTCCTCCAACAAATGCTCCGACTTCGTGAGAAAATCCAAATTGTGCTTTAGCAGAAAAACTTATTCCTAATAAGAATAAAAACAGATATTTAGCTTTTTTAGCCATTACTAAAATTTTATGGCGCAAATATATAAAACTACTGATATTTAATATAAAAAAATCATTAATTTATAAACAAAAGAAGTGAAATCACATGGGTTATTAACGCTATTAAAAATATAAAATTTATATAAAATATAACTAAGTGATTTTAAAAAATGTATATTTGTCAACTTTATTTTTTGAGAATAATGTAATTTGAAGTCAAAATAATATTAGTTAATTAGTTTATCTACAATTTTTTAGAATATTATGGAACAAAAAATCAATGATTTTATGGCTTTGGTTGAAGCCAAAAACCCAAATGAACCTGAGTTTTTACAAGCAGTTAGAGAATTTGCAGAAACAGTAATGCCATTTATAGCAAGTGATAAAAAGTATGATGGAAAAAATGTACTGTTAAGAATGGCTGAGCCAGAGCGCTCAATTATTTTTAGAGTGCCATGGGTAGACGATAAAGGAGAAATTCAAGTGAACAGAGGATTTCGTATTCAAATGAACTCTGCGATTGGACCATACAAAGGAGGAATTCGTTTTCATCCGACAGTAAACTTATCAGTTCTTAAGTTTTTAGCTTTTGAACAAGTTTTTAAAAATAGTTTAACTACGCTTCCTATGGGAGGAGGTAAAGGAGGTTCTGATTTTGATCCACAAGGAAAATCAGATGCTGAAATCATGCGTTTTTGTCAATCATTCATGACGGAGTTATGTCGTCATATCGGTCCAGATTTAGACGTTCCTGCTGGTGATATCGGTGTTGGAGCTAGAGAGATTGGATATATGTTTGGACAATATAAAAGAATTAGAAACGAATTTACAGGAGTTTTAACTGGTAAAGGTTTGGCTTATGGTGGATCGTTAATTCGTCCAGAAGCTACGGGTTATGGTGTAGTTTATTTTACACAACAAATGCTAAAAACTAAAGGAGAATCAATTGAAGGGAAAACCGTTGCTATCTCTGGTTTTGGTAATGTAGCTTGGGGTGTAGCATTAAAGGTAAACGAATTAGGAGGTAAGGTAGTTACAATTTCTGGTCCTGATGGATATATTTATGATGCTGAAGGTATTTCTGGAGAAAAGATTGACTTCATGGTCGAAATGAGAAATAGTGGAAACAATAGAGCAGAAAGTTTTGCTGAAAAGTTCCCAAGTGCTGTTTTCCACAAAGGGAAAAGACCATGGGAAGCAAAAGTGGATGTCGCCATTCCTTGTGCCACTCAAAATGAATTAAATGAAGAGGACGCTAAAAAATTAATTGCTAACGGTGTTATGTGTGTTACGGAAGCAGCTAACATGCCATCAACACTAGAGGCCATTAAATTATTCTTAGATGCAAAAGTTTTATTTGCTCCAGGTAAAGCCGCAAACGCTGGTGGTGTTGCAGCATCTGGTTTAGAAATGACACAAAACTCTATTCGTTTAAATTGGACAAGTGAAGAAGTTGACGCTCGTTTAAAAGAGATTATGACAGGTATTCACGGACAATGTAAAAAATACGGTACAGAAGCTGATGGATATGTAAACTATGTAAAAGGAGCCAACATTGCTGGTTTCGTAAAAGTAGCTGACGCTATGTTAGCTCAAGGCGTAGTATAATCATATCCTTATTAAATATAAAAGCTCTTTTGGATTTCCAAAAGAGCTTTTTCTTTTAAAAATATATGAAAATTAAAAATTAACACGTTTGTACTATATTTGTATTAAATACTACTGATGAAAAAAGCTTTTTTTATTTTTTTATTTTCACAATTTTTATTTTCACAACAAAACAATCAGTTGTGGAAAGGATATTTTTCTTATAACGAAATTGTAGATGTTGAGTCAGCCACTAATACTGTTTTTGCTGCAACTGAAAATGCTGTTTTTAATCAGGAAGTTACAAGTTCTAATTTAAACATTTACAATTCAATATCGGGTTTAAAACCAAATGTAATAACGACCCTTCATAGATCAGAAATTTTCAATAAAACGTTTGTTGGAAATAACAATGGATTAATTTTAATTCAAAATTCAGATGGGTCAATTTCTACTAAAGTCGATATTATTACAGAAGTTCCAGTTCCACCAGATAAAAAGAAAATCAACGATTTTTATGAGTTTGATGGCCGCTTGTATATTGCAGCTGATTATGGAATTTCTGTTATGGATATTGCAACATCCGAATTTATTTCAACCTATTTTATTGGAACCACAGGGGAAGAAACTGAAGTATTGCAAACAACCGTTTTTAATAACGAGATATATGCTGTAACTAGAAATTTTGGAATTAGAAAAGCAAGTCTTGGTAATCCTAATTTATTTGATTTTAATCAATGGCAAACTTTTGATGGAGGCTATTGGACAGGAATTATTTCTTTTAATAATCAGTTAGTTGCAAGTAATGCAAACTCAAAATTATATCGAAACAACGGTACGAGTTTTCAAGAGATTTTAAGTCTCAATCAAGCAGTAATAAAATTAAAAACAAATGGATCTGAAGTTGTCGTAACAACACAAAATAATGTTTACGTTCTTAATACAGCCCTACTTGTGACAGCTCATGTAAATCAAATTACAGATTATAATGTGCAATTTACCGCTGCTTCAGTTGTTAATGGTTTTTTATACATAGGAACACAAAAAGATGGTTTGTTTTCTGCAAGTTTGTCAAATCCAACTGTTTTCACTCCAATTTCACCTAACGGACCGTTACAAAATTATACCTTCCGAGTTAAAAAAGGTTCGAACAGATTGTGGGCTGTACATGGCGATTATAATCAACAATTTAACCCTTATCCTTTGGATGAATTAGGAATAAGTATGTTCAATGGTGAAAATGGATGGGTCAATAAACCCTATGATGAGCTTTTGGGTGCGAAATCATTATCTGATATTGCTTTTAATCCATCTCGACCAAATGAAGTATACGTGACATCTTATTTCTCAGGTATGCTGAAATTTCAAGGAGATAATATAGAATTATTGAATAATACCAATACCGGTCCAAATGGATTGGAATCTTTAGTATTGTCTGGAAATCCTACATATGTTGATATTCGTATCAATAGTCCAGCTTTTGACAGAGACGGAAACCTTTGGGTAACCAATGCTTTTGTAAACAAAGCCATTAAAGTATTACGCACAAACGGACAATGGCAGTCTTATGATTTAACCGGAATTACAGCTAATTTATCTTCAGGAAGGTACAATTCCATGGCTATTGACCGAAACAACACTAAGTGGATTTCTGCTTACAACGATGGAGTAGTAGCTTTTAACGAAAATTACGGAAATAAATTCATCGTAATTAATCAAAGCAATGCAAATATACCTTCTACCGATGTAAATTGTGTAGCCCTAGATAACCGGAACCAGCTGTGGATTGGCACAGGAGCAGGTTTGCGTATTTTACCAAGTGTTGATCGTTTTGTTTCTGAAACAGAGTTGGAAGTTTTTCCAATAATTATTCAAGAAGGAGATTTGGCTCAAGAACTTTTTTATCAACAACCAGTTTTAGATATTGCGGTAGATGGTGCTAACAGAAAATGGATTTCTATTGCAGATGGGGGTGTTTTTTTAGTTTCTTCAAATGGCCAACAAACTATTTATAGATTTGATAAAAGTAATTCTCCTTTACCAAGCAATAATGTGTTAGATATAGAAATTGATGGCGTTTCTGGTGAAGTCTTTTTTGCAACCGACAAAGGAATTGTTTCGTTTTTAGGAACTTCAACCAAACCAAGTGATAGCTTAGGCGATGTCTTTGTTTATCCAAATCCAGTACGCCCAAATTTTACAGGAACTGTAAAAATTAGTGGATTAACCGATAAAGCCAATGTAAAAATTACAGATATCGAAGGTAATTTGGTTTACGAAACCACGTCATCAGGTGGAACCATTGAATGGGATACCACAGCTTTTGGTAAATACAAAGTGGCTTCGGGGGTTTACATGATCTTTGTGGCTTCTCAAGACGGAATGGATTCTACAGTTAAAAAAGTGATGATTATCCGATAAAATAATGTTAGTTAAAACCAAAGCTATTGTAATTTCGGCATTAAAATATCAAGAAAAAAGCTTGATTGTAAAGTGTTTCACGCAATCCGATGGTTTGAAGAGTTATTTCGTTCCAAGCGCTTATTCTAACAAAAAAGGGAATCAAAAAATTGCGTATTTTCAACCGTTAACGATTATTGAAATTGAAGCGAATCACAAAAATAAAGGCACACTCGAACATTTTAAAGAAATCAAATTAGCACATAGTTTTCATTCGATAAATACGGATATTGTTAAAAGTACTATCGTTATTTTTCTGTCCGAAATTCTGTATCACAGCATTCACGAAGAAGAGAAAAATGAAAATTTATTTTCTTTTTTAGAAACCGCCTTACTTTGGTTGGATGCCCACGAAGAAGCTACAAATTTTCATCTAATTTTGATGATGGAAATGACCAAATTTTTAGGGTTTTATCCCGATGTTTCTGAAATAGATTTCGATTTTTTCGATGTCAAAGAAGGTTTTTTTACGCCATTTCAATCGGTAAATACGCTTTCGGCTCATGAAACGCAATTATTTAAACGGTTAATCGAATTAAAATTTGATTCCAATCAAAAAACTTTTGCCGGAATAGAACGCCAACTTTTGCTAAAAATCCTCTTAGATTTCTATACCTTACACCTCGAAGGCTTCAAAAAACCTAAATCGTTAGAAGTTTTAAAAGAAGTTTTTTCCTAAGTCTTAACTTTTGCCTTATACCTTTTGCCTTTTACCTTTAAATCATTACTTTCGCAAATTGATTTAAGAAAGCGACAAAATGAGTACAAAATTTACTGAATACAAAGGACTTGACTTGCCAACAGTAGCATCAGAAGTTCTTGATTTTTGGAAAAAAAACAACATCTTTGAACAATCGGTAACTTCTCGCGAAGGAGCTACACCTTACGTTTTTTTTGAAGGACCACCATCTGCAAATGGTTTGCCTGGAATTCACCACGTGATGGCCCGTGCGATTAAAGATATTTTTTGTCGTTACAAAACTCAAAAAGGCTACCAAGTGAAGCGTAAAGCCGGCTGGGATACGCACGGTTTACCCGTAGAATTAGGTACCGAAAAAGAATTAGGTATCACCAAAGAAGACATCGGAAAAACGATTTCAGTTACTGAATACAACGAAGCGTGTAAAAGAACCGTGATGCGTTACACCGACGTTTGGAATGACCTTACGGAAAAAATGGGGTATTGGGTAGATATGGAAGATCCGTATGTGACGTACAAATCCAAATACATGGAAACCGTTTGGTGGTTGCTAAAACAAATTTACAACAAAGATTTACTATACAAAGGTTACACAATCCAACCCTATTCTCCAAAAGCGGGAACAGGTTTGTCATCGCACGAAGTAAACCAACCAGGTTCATACCGCGATGTTACCGATACAACGATTGTGGCTCAGTTTAAAGCTAAAGACGAAACGTTACCAAGTTTCTTACAAGGTTTTGGAACGGTTCATTTCTTAGCTTGGACGACAACTCCTTGGACGTTGCCATCAAACACAGCGTTGACTGTTGGTCCAAAAATTGATTATGTTTTAGTAAAAACCTTCAATCAATATACTTTTGAACCAATCAATGTTGTTTTAGCGAAACCTTTAGTTGGAAAACAATTTGGTGGAAAGTATTTTGTGGCTGAGTCTGAAGAAGATTTTGCTAATTATAAATCAGAAGATAAAAAGATTCCATACCAAATTTTAGCCGAAGCAAAAGGTGCTGATTTAGTTGGAATTCGTTACGAACAATTATTACCATTAGCGTTACCATATCAAAATCCAGAAAATGCATTTAGAGTAATTCCAGGTGATTTCGTTACTACGGAAGATGGAACTGGAATTGTACACACGGCACCAACATTCGGAGCTGATGATGCTAAAGTGGCCAAAGAAGCAACTCCAGAAGTGCCACCAATGTTAGTTTTAGACGAAAATGGAAATCCAGTGCCATTGGTTGATTTGCAAGGAAAATTTGTTGCAGGATTAGGTGATTTATCAGGAAAATACGTTAAAAACGAATATTATAACGAAGGCGAAGCACCTGAGAAATCAGTAGATGTTGAAATCGCCATTCGTTTAAAAGAAGAAAATAAAGCCTTTAAGGTTGAAAAATACGTACACAGTTATCCGCATTGTTGGAGAACCGACAAACCCATTCTATACTATCCATTAGATTCTTGGTTCATCAAAGTAACCGAAATCAAAGATAGAATGTTCGACTTAAACGACACCATCAATTGGAAACCAAAAGCTACAGGAGAAGGCCGTTTCGGAAATTGGTTGAAAAACGCAAACGATTGGAACTTGTCGCGTTCTAGATATTGGGGAATTCCTTTGCCAATTTGGAGAAGTGAAGATGGAACAGAAGAAATGTTGGTAGGTTCGGTTGAAGAATTGTACAACGAAATCGAAAAATCAATCGCAGCTGGTTTCCAAGCTGAAAATCCATACAAAGGATTCAAAATTGGCGACATGAGCGAAGCCAACTACGATTTAGTGGATTTACATAAAAATGTAGTGGATAACATCGTTTTAGTTTCTCCATCAGGAAAACCAATGAAACGCGAAACGGATTTAATTGACGTTTGGTTCGACTCAGGTGCGATGCCTTATGCACAATGGCATTATCCATTCGAAAACAAAGAATTAATCGACGAAAATAAGGCGTTCCCAGCCGATTTTATTGCGGAAGGTGTTGACCAGACACGTGGTTGGTTCTATACATTACATGCAATTGGAACATTAGTTTTTGATAAAATAGCATACAAAAACGTAGTTTCAAACGGATTAGTTTTGGACAAAAACGGACAAAAAATGTCGAAACGTTTAGGAAATGCGGTTGATCCATTCACCACTTTGGCTGAATATGGTCCAGATGCTACACGTTGGTACATGATTTCGAATGCTAATCCTTGGGATAACTTAAAATTTGATATTGAAGGTGTTGCTGAGGTAAGAAGAAAATTCTTTGGAACACTTTATAATACATATTCGTTCTTTGCATTATATGCCAATATTGATGGTTTTAAATATGATGAGGCGGAAGTTCCATTAAACGAAAGACCAGAAATCGACCGTTGGATTTTATCGGAATTACATACTTTAATTCAATTAGTAGATGAAGCGTATGCGGATTACGAACCAACAAAAGCGGCTCGTGCTATTTCCGATTTCGTTCAAGAAAACTTGAGTAACTGGTACGTTCGTTTGTGTAGAAGAAGATTCTGGAAAGGTGATTATGCACAGGATAAAATTGCGGCTTATCAAACGTTATATACTTGTTTGGTAACAGTTGCGAAGCTTTCTGCTCCAATTGCACCGTTCTTTATGGACAAACTTTACAGAGATTTAACACAAGCTACAGGTTCTGAGTCGTTTGAAAGCGTACATTTGGCCGAGTTTCCAAAAATGGTTGAAAACTTTGTTGATAAATCATTAGAAAGCAAAATGATGAAAGCACAAACGGTTTCTTCACTAGTTTTATCGCTTCGTAAGAAGGAAATGATTAAAGTGCGTCAACCGTTGCAAAGGGTTATGATTCCTGTACTTGACGACAATCAGCGTGCTGAAATTGAGGCAGTTTCTGACTTGATTAAAGCAGAGGTAAACGTGAAAGAAGTAGAGTTGTTAGATGATGCTTCGGGTGTTTTAGTGAAGCAAATTAAGCCTAATTTTAAAACATTAGGACCGCGTTTTGGTAAGGATATGGGATTGATTTCCAAAGAGATACATAATTTTGAACAAGAACAAATTGCAAAATTAGAGCGTGATGGCGAGCTAGTTATGGAAATTCCAGGAAAAACTATAATTTTATCACAAGATGATGTGGAAATTTCATCGCAAGATATCCCAGGTTGGTTAGTAGCCAATTCAAACGGAATTACAGTAGCTTTAGATATTACTATTTCCGATGAATTAAGAAAAGAAGGAATCGCGAGAGAATTGATCAACAGAATCCAAAATATCAGAAAAGATTCTGGATTTGAAGTGACTGACAAGATTACCGTTAAAATGGAAAAAAATCCGCAAGTTGAGGAGGCCGTTTTAGCTAATGAATCGTATATTAAGTCAGAAACACTAACCGAATCATTAATTTTTGTTCCAACCCTTGAAAATGGTACGGAAATTGAGTTTGATGATATTAAAACAAGCATATTAATTTCAAAATAAAAGCCAAAAGCTTTTAATCAACGTATAACTATAAAAAAATATTGAAATTATGGTAGAGGAGCAAATTAGATATTCAGACGCTGATTTGGCTGAATTCAAAGCGTTAATTCAAGCGAAATTAGAAAAAGCTAAAAACGATTTAGAGCTTATTAAGAGTGCTTATATGAATGACTTAAACAACGGAACTGATGATACATCACCAACGTTTAAAGCATTTGAAGAAGGCAGTGAAACCATGAGTAAAGAAGCCAATTCGCAATTAGCTATTCGTCAAGAAAAATTCATTAGAGATTTAAAAAATGCCTTGATTCGTATCGAGAACAAAACCTATGGTATTTGTAAAGTTACAGGCAAATTAATAAGTAAAGAAAGATTAAAAATCGTTCCTCATGCAACTATGAGTATCGAAGCAAAAAACTTGCAACGTTAATCTTTTTACAAAATTATACTAACGCTCCGTTTGGAGCGTTTTTTATTTGATAAATTCCACTATTTTTGCAAAAAAATTGAACATGTCGTTAAAGAAAGCCTATATTTTAATCATTGCTATTTTATTAATTGATCAGATTTCAAAAATCTATATCAAAACACATTTTTTTATTGGAGAATCTATAAAAGTAATGGGTTTAGATTGGTTTCAAATTCACTTTATTGAGAATGAAGGAATGGCTTGGGGTGCTGAAATTCCTGGCGAACATGGGAAATTAATATTAACTTTATTCCGAATCGTAGCCGTAGGCGGAATTGCTTGGTGGTTATGGGATTCGGTAAAAAAGAAAGCTTCTAATTACTTAATTGTAGCAATTGCTTTGATTTTCACAGGCGCTTTAGGAAATATTATCGATTCAGTTTTTTACGGTGTCATTTTTAACGATAGTTATCATCAAGTAGCTACAGCTTTTGCTGACCAACCTTATGGTACTTGGTTCCACGGCGAAGTAGTAGATATGTTTTATTTTCCAATATGGGAAGGAAACTTACCTTCTTGGTTGCCAATTTGGGGTGGAAAACACTTCACTTTCTTCAACGCTATTTTCAACGTGGCTGATGTAGCGATTTCAACTGGTGTTGGAATTTTAATTGTCTTCAACAAAAGAGCGTTTGCTCATTCGGATAAAGAAGAAGCATTAGCTGAGGAAAATTAAAATTCGAAAATCCCCTCAGGCGTCACACAAAAATCCAATTTTACATCACTTTCGGAAACATCTTCAATTTTTTCTTCGGGAGGAAAGAAAGACAACCCAATTTTAATCGTTTCGGGTTTGCATTTGCTTAGAAAGTTATCATAGAAACCTTTTCCGTAGCCAACGCGATTTCCTTGCTTATCATAAGCTAAAAGCGGCACAAAAACCACATCAATTTTAGCATCAGGTACTTCTAAACCATCAACTGGTTCTGGAACGTTGTAACTGTTCTTTTTGATTTTAGTATTATCGGTTAATAAAAAATGCGTCATTCCTAAAGTGGCAAATTCGCACTTCGAAATGACGATTTCTTTATCTTTTCCCGCTAAAATTTGCAGCATATATTCGGTATTAATTTCTTTTTGCTCTTCAATCGTTAAAAACAAATGATAATACAATTTGTCCCAAATGTCCATACGCAACAATTGGTTCGCAATCGCCAAACTTTTGTCTTCGATTTCTTCTAGAGTTAACTTTTGCCTTTCAGCTTTTGCCTTTTGCCTTAACGATTTTTTATCCATTTACAGACGCTTTCAATTCGTCTATAAATTTAGTCAAATGTTCTACTTCTACGTGATCCATTAACACAATTTTGTACCATTTGTTGTTTTCGTTGTGCTGTTGTGGTACCAAATCATATTTTTCAGCAATTTTCTCTGGAATAGATTCCGAATGAATTGTTACAATATTCATAAACGGTTCACGGAAATAGTTGATGTTTAATTTGTCTAATTCGTTACATAAAAATTGGGTGCGCATTTGTAAAATACTCACTTTTTCAAACCAACCATAAGCGCCATAAGTAAATAAAATCATCCAAACCGCCACGGCATTCGCACCAGAGCGACTTCCGCAAAGGGTTAAATCCATTCCTTCTACGTATTCGGCTTCTTTGGTTAATACGTTTTCGATTAAGCCTTTTCGGCAAACAAAAATTCCAGTTCCGTATGGAGCTTGTAACATTTTGTGTGCATCAATCGTAATCGAACTAATTTTAGGATTACTAAAGTTAATATTCGATTTTTGATTGCTAAACGGATACACAAATCCACCATAAGCGCCATCAATATGCAAACGATACGTAGCATTATGTTTTTCCAATGCCGAAGTATACACATCTGGATTATCAACTGAACCAAACATGGTAGTCGCCATATTAGAAACGGCGATGAAGTATTTTTTACCTTTATTTTTAGCTTCCGAAATGATGTTATCTAAAGCAACTGCATCAATTTCACGATTTTCAAACCCGACCGGAATTTTCAACCAATCGATTTGCAATAAATTAGACGCTTTTGGAATCGAATAATGCGTGTCTTCCGAAGCTAAAATAGCGATTTCGTCTAATTTTGCATCGAAATTGTGCATGAATTCATTTCTAAAAACCCAAATAGCTTGAATGTTGGCTTCCGTTCCACCAGGAGCGATGTAACCGTCGAATTCGTTTTCTTTAGCTTTAAAAATATCAACGGCAATTACGTTTAAAACTTCACGCTCAATTTCTTGAGTGCCATAAAATGCTTTTTCCGAAGTACCAAAAGTGTGACAACCAATGTTATTTGGATTGGCAACATAGGTTTGAAGCGTTGGTGCATCTTTCAAAAAAGGAGCATCATCATAAAAAACGCGACCATCTAATTTAGATGCAGGATAACCCAAAGAAGCGTCTTTTGAGAAATTTACATTATCGTGTAAAGCCTTTTCAATACGGGCTTTTCTTTCTTCGTGTGTAAGTTTTTTCCAGAAGTTCATACCTAAAAATTTTGACGAAATTACAGGTACTAATCCAATAAAAACATGATAATTGTTAGCTTTCCGATTCTAAATGGGTAGAAATGTGAAAAATAGCATCGCCTTGATAAATAATGGGTGCATCATTTACATTAATAATATAACCTTCATGAGGTGCTTTTACTTTATGTTCGATTTTTCCATAAGGGTCAGAAATAGTAGCCAATAATTCGCCTTTTTTGACAAAACTTCCTACGGTGGTTAAACCATGAAACATGCCAGAATATTTCGCTCTAATCCAACTGGATTTTTCGATGTAAATGGTTTTATTTTGTGGATTAGTTACTTTCTTTCTTGGATTTAGCATTTCTAAATGATGTAAAAAACGTTTAGTTCCTTCCACTGCTTCTTCGGTAACTTGAAGATTTAAATCCAATGATTTTCCTCCTTCAAAAAGCAGCATTTTAACGCCTAATCTATCGCAAGAATTTCGAAACGAACCCGAAATATTCTTCGAATACAAAGTAAAAGGCGCATTAAAAACATCGGAAAGTTCTTTTAATTCAGGGTTTTCAGGTACAATTCTAATTTGAGGCGCATTAAATCGACTGGCACCACCAGCATGAAAATCAATCGCATAATCTACGTGCGGAATAATGTCTTTCAAAATATAATACGCAAAACGACTCGCTAAAGAACCTGTTTTACTACCAGGAAAAACCCGATTCAAATCGCGACCATCTGGA
Source organism: Flavobacterium fragile (assembly GCF_023634865.1). GTDB lineage: Bacteria > Bacteroidota > Bacteroidia > Flavobacteriales > Flavobacteriaceae > Flavobacterium > Flavobacterium fragile. Next base: position 112,846 of record NZ_JAMLJN010000002.1, on the reverse strand, counting down.
AATTCACGTGTTTTATTGATGAATCCGAAAATATTGATAATTGGAATGCAAATTATAGTGCCGCGTTTTGGTTTGTTGATTTTTTGAACAATTAACTGACGCACAATTTCAGTTCCGTTGATTTCATCGCCATGCAAACATGCGGTGAATAAAACTGTTGGACCATCAAGTTTTGAACGTTCCACAATTATTGGAATTTTCAATTTGTTCATGGTGTGCAACTTGGCAATTTCCATGTTAATGGTTTTGCTTTCACCCGCTAAAATGGTTTCTTTAAGGATTACAAGTGGTTTTGAGGCTGTCATTTTTAAAATCTAAAGTGTTAAAAATACAAAACAAATCTCATTTAGGAACACAGATGTAAGAAATTTGAGAAATGAAAAGTTTAAATGAAAATAATGTAAGTTGTTATGCCACAGATTTCAAAGATTTTCAGGATTTGAAATTGAGATAAATTTAAAAAAGTACAACGCCTCGGTGTATCTCTTTCAACAGAATCAACATCAAAAAAAACCTCTGTGAATCTCTGTGTAAAAACAAAGCTCAAATCTAAGCAGCAAAGCATCCGTTTCATCCGCGTGCCAATTCAAACAATTCTCTTATCTTTGTTCTTTACCTCTTTTTTAAAAATGCAAACACCATTAGAACTTCAAATCCAAACCTTGCCCGATAATCCGGGTGTGTATCAATATTATGATAAGGAAGGAAAAATTCTATATGTTGGGAAAGCGAAAAACTTAAAAAAACGCGTTCAATCGTATTTTACGAAGAATCACGATAATTATAAAACTTCGGTTTTAGTTAAGAAAATTGTGACTATAAAACACATTGTTGTTCCTACAGAAACCGATGCGTTATTATTGGAAAATAATCTGATAAAAAAATTACAACCACGTTATAATGTGTTGCTTCGTGATGACAAAACCTATCCTTGGATTTGCATTAAAAACGAACGATTTCCACGAATATTTTCTACTCGAAAAATGATTAAAGACGGTTCGGAATATTTTGGACCTTACACCAGTTTTAAAACGGTTCATACGATTTTAGATTTAATTAAAGAATTGTATCCACTACGAACTTGTACTTACGATTTATCGAAAGCGAATGTTGATTCAAGGAAATTCAAAGTTTGTTTGGAATATCATATTGGCAATTGTAAAGGCGCTTGTGAAGGATATGAAACGGCTGAAAACTATCAAAATCAAGTCGAAAAAATCCGTCAAATTTTGAAGGGAAATTTCAAAGAAAGTTTGAAAGATTTCAAAAAATTAATGACTGATTTAGCGATGGAAATGAAGTTTGAAGAAGCGCAAAAAATCAAAGAAAAAATCGAGGTTTTAGAAAATTACCAATCGCGTTCTACGGTTTTAAATCCGAAAATTACCAATTTGGATGTGTTTTCTATTATTTCCGATGAAACGATGGCGTATGTGAACTTTTTACAGATTTCACATGGAGCTATCGTTCGTTCGCATACGTTGGAATTAAAGAAAAAATTAGACGAAACCAACGAAGAATTATTGGAATTGGCCGTTGTTGAATTACGCGAACGTTTTCATTTGAATGCACGAGAAATTGTGGTTCCTTTCCCAATTGATTTAGGCGAAAATATAAAAGTTACGGTGCCGCAATTGGGCGATAAAAAGCAAATTTTAGATTTATCAGAGCGTAACGCTAAATTTTATCGATTAGACCAATTAAAACAAATTCAGATAGTCGATCCAGAACGTCATACGAATCGCATCATGGCGCAAATGCAAAAAGATTTGCGTTTATCAGTTGAGCCAAGACATATCGAGTGTTTTGATAATTCGAATATTCAAGGAACCAATCCAGTTTCGGCTTGTGTGGTGTTTAAAGATGGAAAACCGAGCAAGAAAGATTATCGTCATTTCAATATCAAAACGGTTGAAGGCCCAAATGATTTCGCTTCTATGGAAGAAGTGGTTTATCGAAGATACAAACGCATGTTAGATGAAAATCAACCATTACCACAATTGATTATTATTGATGGTGGAAAAGGCCAATTATCTTCGGCTTTAAAAAGTTTGGATGATTTAGGTTTGCGTGGAAAAATTGCCATCATCGGAATAGCTAAACGTTTGGAAGAATTGTTTTATCCAGGCGATTCGGTGCCATTGTATTTGGATAAAAAATCGGAAACCTTAAAAGTGATTCAGCATTTACGAAACGAAGCACACCGATTTGGAATTACGCATCACAGAGACAAACGAAGTAAATCGGCTTTGACTAATAGTTTAGAAAGTATTCCGGGTATTGGAGAAAAAACGATGATTACATTAATGAAACATTTTAAAAGTGTAAAAAGATTACAAAATGCTGATGAAAAAGCTATTTCGGAAGTGGTAGGTGTTTCAAAAGCCAAAAAAATTTCCGACTTTTACAAGACAATTCAATCTGAAACTAAATAATGAAAAAACTCTTCTTGTTTGTAAGCCTACTATTTTTAACCCAAATCAGCTTAGGACAAGAAAACACGCGACCAAAAGTTGGACTCGTACTTAGTGGTGGTGGTGCAAAAGGATTGGCACATATTGGCGTGCTAAAAGTAATCGATTCGTTAGGAATAAAAATCGATTACGTAGCAGGAACTAGTATGGGTGCGATTGTAGGTGGATTGTACGCATCGGGTTATAATGCAGAACAATTGGATTCTATTTTTTCTAACGTTGATGTTGATGCCTTACTTCAAGATTATACACCAAGAGAAGCTAAATCTTTTTACGAAAAGCGAAATGACGAGATCTATGCTTTAACGCTTCCATTTAACAAGTTTAAATTGGGATTGCCGAAAGGACTTTCTAAAGGATTGTACAATTTCAATTTGTTGTCTTCTTTAACACAACATGTAAGTCATGTTCGTGATTTTAAACAGTTACCCGTTCCGTTTTTATGCATTGCAACAGATGCAGAAACGGGTGAGAAGGTAGTTTTAGATTCAGGAATCTTAGCACAAAGTATGATTGCTAGTGGTGCGCTGCCTACCTTATATAGTCCATTTGAAATTAATGGAAGACTTTTAATTGATGGCGGTGTTGTGGATAATTATCCTATCGAGGAGTTAAAATCAAGAGGGATTGATGTAATTATTGGTGTTGATGTTCAGGATGGATTAAGAACAAGAGAGCAATTAAAAGATGTTACTTCTGTTTTGGTACAAATCAATAATTTTTCTATGATTGAGAGAATGGAAGGAAAGCAAAAGGCAACAAATATTTATATAAAGCCCGATATTAAAGGATTTACGGTGGTAGCTTTTGAAAAAGGAAAGGAAATTATTGAAAAAGGAAAGCAAAAAGCATCTGAATTTATTAAAGAACTAGCTCCTTTTGGTAATTTAAACACACCTAATGATAGAAAAGTGATGATTCAAGATTCTATTTACATAAAGGAAATTACCTTTAATAAGCTAGATAATTTTACAAGGTCTTATGTTTTAGGAAAATTGAGGTTTAAAAATAATTCAAAAGTTTCAACAGCACAGTTGCATAAAGGTATTTCAAATTTAAATGCTACACAAAACTTTAGCGGTATAAATTATTCCTTTGAAAAAAAGGATAATGGAAACAAGTTGATGTTGCAATTAAAAGAAAATGATGTAAATACTTTCTTGAAATTTGGATTACATTATGATGGTTTATTTAAAAGTGGAGTTTTACTGAATTACACAAAAAAGCGATTGATTGCAAAAAATGATGTCGCATCTTTTGATTTGGTTTTGGGAGATAACATTCGATACAATTTTGATTACTATATTGATAATGGTTTTTATTGGAGTTTTGGCTTTAATTCTAAATTAATCACTTTTAATAGAAACATTACAAGTAATATTAGCAATGAAGTTGTTTTTAATGATGCTTTGAATGCCATAAATGTTGATTTTTTAGATCTGAGTAATCAAGCATATTTGCAAACAATTTTTGCGCATAAATTTTCACTAGGTGCTGGCATAGAATATAAATGGTTAAGGTTAGAGTCTGAAACACTCCAAAATGTTGCTCCAGTATTTGAAAACAGTAATTATTTGTCTGTTTTTGGCTATATGAAATACGATTCTTTTGATAAAAAATATTTTCCCAGAACTGGTTGGAATCTTAATTCTGAACTTCGTTCTTATGTTTATTCATCGGGTAATAATAATGATTTTGAACGTTTTTCTATTAGTAAATTTGATTTAGGGGTTGTTCTAAGTCCAATAAAAAAAATATCTGTTTTGTTACAATCTGAAGTTGGATTTAAAATTGGAAGAAGTTCTACACCGTTTTTTGATTTTATTCTTGGCGGTACTACAGTTAGAGAGGTAAATAACTTTAAACCGTTTTATGGATATGATTTTTTATCGATTTTAGGAAACAGTTATATAAAAGGGAGTTCTACGATTGATTATGAATTCTATAAAAAAAATCACATAAATTTTTCATATAATGTAGCAAATGTGGGCAATTTTATTTTTGATGCTACAAAAAAATGGATTGATAAGCCTCGATATTCAGGCTTTGCCTTAGGCTACGGGTTAGAGACAATATTAGGCCCTATTGAACTAAAATATAGTTGGTCTCCAGAGACTAGTAATAGTTATTTTTGGGTAAATGTTGGCTTTATTTTTTAATAAAAAATAATTTTTTAAAAAATTAATTAAATTATTATAAATTTGGGAACTTAATCATTTAACTACTACTATGTCAATTTGGAGAGTAAAACCTGTTTCTGCTTTTGAAGCAGACATGAAAAAAAGTCAATTAAAGAGGGTTCTAGGTAAATGGAGCCTTACTGCTATTGGTGTTGGGGCAATTATTGGTGGAGGAATTTTCGTTCTGACTGGAACAGGAGCCTATTATCATGCAGGTCCTGCACTAGCTATTTCTTTTATAATTGCAGGTATAGCCTGCGTTTTTGCAGCATTGTGTTATTCTGAATTTGCTTCCATTTTACCTGTTGAAGGTTCAGCATATGCCTATGCCTATGGTACAATTGGAGAAATCTTTGCTTGGATTATCGGCTGGGGTTTAATTTTAGAGTATGCGATGGGTTCAATGACTGTGGCCGTTTCTTGGTCGGGATATTTTAATAAGCTTCTCAAACTTTTTGGTTTAGAACTTCCTACATGGCTTACGACAGATCCTGCAAGTTATACTGGAGAAGGATTTTCAATGAATTTACCAGCGTTTTTAATTGTCCTTTTTGTAATTTCAATTTTAATCAAAGGTACAAGTAGCGCCGCAAAAGCAAACAATTTAATTGTTATTTTAAAAGTTTCTGCTATATTATTTGTAATTATTGCAGGAGCATTTTTTATAAATACTGATAATTGGGATCCGTTTATTCCAGCTGCTACTCAAATAGTTGAAAAAGAAACAACTCATAATGCGTATGGTGTAGCGGGTATTATTTCTGGAGCTGCAGCTATTTTCTTTGCTTACGTAGGATTTGATGCTGTATCAACACAAGCAGGTGAGGCTATAAACCCTAAAAAAGATTTACCATTTGCTATCATCGCATCTTTGTTAATTTGTACTATTTTATACATTTTGGTTTCATTAGTATTGACAGGAATGATGAATTATCAAGATTTTGATCCACTAGGAAAATATCCTGAAGCTATTAAAGCGCCTGTGGCTTATGCTTTTGACATTGCTGGTCAAGGTTGGGCAGGTTTTATTATTACTATTGCAGCAACCGTAGGTTTAATTTCAGTTTTAATGGTAATGATTATGGGGCAATCAAGAATTTTTCTTGGAATGTCTAAAGACGGTTTGATCCCTTCTGTATTTTCAAAAATTAATCCTATTTCTGGTACACCGCAAACTAACTTAATGATTTTAGGAGGTTTTATTGCTGTTGTGGCGGCTTTTACACCAATTAGTAAGTTAGCAGACATGACTAGTTTTGGAACTTTATTTGCTTTTACAATGGTTTGTATTGCCGTGTGGATTCTACGAGTGAAACAGCCAAATTTAACTAGAACCTTCAAAGTTCCTGCATTGCCTGTAATAGCAGTTTTAGGAATTTTAATTAATACTTATTTAATGTTTAATTTAAGTAAAGAAGCTCAAATTCTTTCATTAGGATGGCTAGCTATAGGGGTAGTAGTTTACTTTCTTTATGGAAAACGAAATTCAAAACTCGAAAAGCACGAATAAAAAAAGAGCCACTTTTAGTGGCTTTTTTTATTTTTTTACGATATTTGTTGAGATAAATTATTTTATGAAACCAGTTTTTAAAAATTTATTAGCATACTTAAAGTTCCTCATCAAGAGGAATCCTGAATGATTTTTTATTACGCCAATTTCTAGATTTTAGTTGCAATTGGCTCTTCGACATATTTACTTAACTATCTAAAAAAGTTAAAAAATGCCAATATATCATAAATTAGGAAAAATTCCTCACAAGCGTCATATTCAATTCCGTAAACCTAACGGGGATTTGTATTATGAGCAGCTATTTGGTACAGTAGGTTTTGACGGAATGTCAACAAATATGTATCACGAGCATCGTCCTACACAAGTAAAGGAAATTAAAAGACAATACAGTGTTGCGCCTAAAATTGCTAAGGCAAATAATATTCAATCGTATCGATTACGCGGTTTTGAAGTAGCGCCACAAGATGATTACTTAGAAAGTAGAAAAATCGTGCTTACGAATTCCGATTGTCATATTGTTTTGGCAGCTCCAAGAAAATCAACAACCGATTATTTTTATAAAAATACGGATTCTGATGAGGTAATTTTCATTCACAAAGGAACCGGAAAATTAAGAACCATGTTAGGGAATTTAGATTTCAAATATGGTGATTATCTGGTTATTCCTAGAGGGATGATTTACAAAATGGATTTCGATACTGAAGATAACCGTTTGTTTATTGTAGAATCACATTCGCCAGTTTATACGCCAAAACAATACAGAAACTGGTTCGGACAATTGTTAGAACATTCTCCGTTTTGTGAAAGAGATATTCGTCGTCCAGAAGAATTAGAAACCTATGACCAAAAAGGCGAATTCTTAATCAAAATCAAAAAGAAAGACGAAATTTTCGAATTAGTTTATGCAACGCATCCTTTTGATGTGGTTGGTTACGATGGTTTTAACTATCCATATGCGTTTTCAATTCACGATTTCGAACCAATTACAGGAAGAATTCATTTACCACCACCAGTACATCAAACATTCGAAACGAATGCTTTTGTGATTTGTTCGTTTGTTCCAAGACTTTATGATTATCATCCGTTATCTGTTCCGGCACCTTACAATCACAGTAATATTGATGCCGATGAGGTATTATACTATGTAGATGGTGATTTTATGAGCCGAAATGATATTGAAGCAGGACACATTTCATTGCATCCAGCAGGAATTCCTCATGGGCCTCATCCAGGAGCAGCGGAAAGAAGTATTGGTAAAAAAGAAACATTAGAGTTAGCCGTAATGGTAGATACCTTCAAGCCTTTAATGGTGACCGAAGAAGCAATGAAAATTGCAGACGATAAGTATTTCCAGTCTTGGTTAGATAAATAAAACAATAATTTAAAAACACAACTTTAGGATAATTTCCTTAAAAACACAATTATGGCACAAGAAATAAAATCAGTAGAGTACGGATTAGAAAAAATATTTGAAGGAGCACAAGACTTCTTACCATTATTAGGAACAGATTACGTAGAATTTTACGTAGGAAATGCAAAACAAGCAGCACATTTTTATAAAACAGCATTTGGTTTTCAATCGTTAGCTTATGCTGGATTAGAAACCGGAGTGAAAGATAGAGCATCTTATGTTTTAGTCCAAGACAAAATAAAATTAGTGTTAACCACCGCTTTAAAAAGCGATTCTCCAATAGGAGAGCATGTTAAAAAGCATGGTGATGGAGTAAAAATTGTAGCGCTTTGGGTAGAAGATGCTAGAAAAGCTTTTGAAGAAACTACTAAGCGCGGAGCAAAAGTGTACATGGAGCCTACAGTGGAAACAGATGAGTTTGGTGAAGTTGTAAGAGCAGGAATCTATACGTATGGAGAAACTGTTCATATGTTTGTTGAGCGCAAAAACTATAATGGAACTTTTTTACCAGGTTATAAAGAATGGAAATCAAATTACAACCCAACACCAGTAGGTTTAAAATTTGTTGACCATATGGTGGGGAATGTAGGTTGGAACGAAATGAATGTTTGGGTAAAATGGTATGAAGATGTAATGGGATTTGTAAATTTCTTATCGTTTGACGACAAACAAATTACTACAGAATACTCTGCTTTGATGTCAAAAGTAATGAGTAATGGTAACGGAAGAATTAAATTCCCAATTAACGAACCAGCTGAAGGAAAGAAAAAATCTCAAATTGAAGAATATTTAGATTTCTACGAAGGACCAGGAGTACAACATATTGCGGTGGCAACAGATGATATCATTTCGACAGTAGCTGAAATGCGTGCTAGAGGAATTGAATTTTTAAGTACACCTCCTCAAGCGTATTATGATGCAATTCCTGAAAGATTAAAAGATCACATGTCTAAATTTAAAGAAGATATTAACGAACTTCAAAAATTAGGCATCATGATTGATGCTGATGATGAAGGTTATTTATTGCAAATTTTCACGAAGCCAGTAGAAGATCGTCCTACACTTTTCTTCGAAATTATTCAAAGAATGGGGGCTCGTGGATTCGGTGCAGGTAACTTTAAAGCTCTTTTTGAGTCAATTGAGCGTGAGCAAGAATTGCGAGGCACATTATAAAAACGATTATTTATTAACAAATCTTTAAATTACAACGTTGTAGTGGTGTTGTTTTTGATAAAAATATGTTAAAGTTGAAATTTAACTAAGAATAATTCAAAAAACATTTTTACATTTGCACTCGCAAAATAGGGAGGTAGTTTGCCTTGTTTTGCAAGTAAATTTTCATAATTTATAGTTTTTTGGTTGGTTAATAGCATAAAAACTCAGTCATATTTTTGACTGGGTTTTTTTGTTTTAGTATTTTTGGAACAGAAATTGCATTTTCATTCTGTAAAATGAATCAACTATGAAAAAAATTGTTCTACTACTTGTTTTATTTGTATCAACCAATTCTTTTGTTGAACAGGAAAATGCATTCACTACTGGAGAATGGTTCAAACTACGTATTCACTACGGGCTTGTAAATGCTGGTTATGCTACTTTAGAAATTAAAGAAGCTATAAAAAATAATAAAAAAGTACATCATGTAGTTGGTAAAGGTTGGACAACTGGAATGACAAAGTTTTTTTTTAAAGTTGACGATAACTACGAAAGCTATTTTGATAAAGAAACCAATAAGCCTTATCAGTTTGTAAGAAGAATAGATGAAGGAGGATATACTAAAAATCAAGAAGGATTTTTTAATCAAGAAAAAAATACGGTTTTAGTAAAGGACTATAAAGGAAAAACAGAACGCACTTTTTCTGTTCCTGAAAATGTTCAAGATATTGTGTCTTCCTTTTATTATTTAAGAAATCACCCTAAAATTGATAAATTAAAAGTGGGAGAATCCATCGCAATCGATATGTTTTTTGATGATGAAACCACAAAGTTTAAGTTAAAATTTATTGGTAGAGAAGATATAAAAACTAAATTTGGGAAAGTTTCCTGTATGGTTTTTAGACCTTATGTACAAGCAGGAAGAGTTTTTAAAGAAGAAGAAAGTTTAACCGTTTGGATATCAGATGACAACAATAAGATTCCAATTCGACTAAAAGCAAGTTTAGCTGTTGGGTCTTTGAAAGCAGATTTAGAATCTTTCAAAGGTTTGAAAAATTCATTTAAAGTTAAAGTAGAAAAATAATGGAAATTACTCCTAAAATTCAAGAACAATTAAATCAACTTCACGAAAAGTTTGAATCGATAAATCAAAACACTTCTACCCATTTAGAAGGATTGCTTTGGTCTAAACCTATAACCTATTGGGATTATATTCAAACCGATGCGCTTTTGAGTCTTCAAACTCAACGTACTACTTTGCCTGATGAAATGGTTTTCGTAATGTATCATCAAGTAAATGAATTGTTGTTTAAAATGATTCTTTGGGAAATGGACCAATTGTGTCATAATGAAAAACCAACTACTGTATATTTTACAGAAAAATTAGGTAGAATTAGCCGTTATTTTGATATGTTAACTACATCTTTTGATATTATGAAAGATGGAATGGAACCAGAACAATATCTAAAGTTTAGAAATACATTAACTCCGGCAAGCGGATTTCAATCGGCACAATATCGATTAATTGAATTCAGTTCTACTGATTTAATTAACTTAATCGATAATCGTTTTAGAGCAACAATTGATAGAAATACACCATATGAACACGCTTTTGAACACTTGTATTGGCAAGCTGCAGGAAAAGATTACCACACAGGTGAAAAATCATATCTGATTTTAGAATTCGAGAGAAAATATAAAAAGATGTTCTTAAATTGGATGGAAGAATATAACACTATCAACTTGTGGAGAAAATTCAAACAACTTCCAGAAGCCGATCAACAAAATCCAGAATTAGTTGCTGCTATGCGCCACTACGACAAAACAGTTAACATCACATGGGTTATGGGGCACTTTAATGCCGCAAAAAAATACATCGAAAGTGTACCTGGAAATCACGAAGCTACAGGGGGAAGTGATTGGAAAAAATACATGTTGCCAAAATACCAAAAAAGGATATTCTTTCCTGAATTGTGGTCAAAAGAAGAGTTAGAAAACTGGGGAGAGTAATCGCATTAAGCATAAAACAAAAAGACATTGAGATATTTAGTATTAGCCATTTTATTTGTTACTTTTTTTACTGCTTGCAATTCTAAAGAAGAATCTGATAAAGCAAAGAAAACATCGGTAAAGAAAGAACCAATTGTCAAAGAATACGGATTTACTTTTAACGACTTCAAAGTGGTTAGAGATACTATTCGTTCGGGTGATACTTTTAGTAAACTATTAGAAAAATTCCCGTTAAAAGATAGTTTGAGAATTCATGACGTTACAGAAAAAGTGAAAGATTCATTTAATCTAAGAAGGATTAAAGCGGGAAAACCTTATATCTTGTTTCTAGATAAGAAAAAACCAAACACTCTTAAAGCATTAGTCTACATAGAAGATAGAATTAGCTATACAGTAGTTGATTTTAGAGATTCAATAGCGGTTTTCAATAAGAAAAAACCCACTACCGTTAAACGAAGAGTTGTAGCAGCTGAGATAGAAGGTTCTTTGTCGGAAACACTAACAAATGCTGGAGTTAGCGCCGCGCTAGGCAATAAGTTAGCAAGTATTTATGCTTATACAGTCGATTTCTTTAAAATTCAAAAAGGAGATAAATTTGCCGTTACAATTAATGAACGTTATATAGAAGATTCTATTTATGTAGGTGTTGAAAGTATTGAAGCTTCTTATTTTGAGCATAAAGGCAAAAAGATTTTTGCATTTCCGTACAAGATAAGCGAAGAACAGAAAAAGTCAGATTATTACGATGAAAATGGAAAAGGATTAAAAAGTATGTTCCTTAAAGCTCCTTTAGATTATTTTCGAATTTCTTCTCGTTTTTCTGGAAGACGTTTTCATCCTGTACAAATGCGATTTAAAGCGCACAATGGAACAGATTATGCAGCTCCTCACGGGACACCAATTAAAACAACTGCATCTGGAATTGTTGAAAGAACAGGTTATACATCAGGAAATGGTAATTATGTTAAAGTAAGACACAGTTCAACTTACGCAACCCAGTATTTACACATGTCAAAAATTTTGGTAAGAAATGGACAACGTGTAACACAAGGTCAAGTTATTGGAAAGGTAGGAAGTACAGGTTTAGCTACAGGTCCGCATGTTTGTTATCGATTTTGGAAAAATGGGGTTCAAGTAGATCCGCTTAGACAAAAATTACCCAATGCAGAACCTTTAAATGCATCTCAAAAGAAAAAATATTTAGCACATATTACTCCTTTAAAAAAAGAATTGGATAGCATAACAGCCATAAAATTTAAAGAATAATGTCACTACCAAAAATTAATCCAACCAAGACGATTACTTGGGAAAGTATTCAATTGCATTTTGAAAAAATGAAAGCAGTATCTATGAAAGATTTGTTTGCTTCAGATGCAAATAGAGCTGAAAAATTTCATATCGAATGGAATAATTTTTTGCTTGATTTTTCAAAAAATATTATCAATCAGGAAACAATCGATTTGCTATTAAATTTAGCTAACGATGTACAACTAAAAGATGCTATTTCGAGTTATTTTCAAGGTGATATCATTAATCAAACCGAGAATAGGGCAGTTTTACATACAGCGCTTCGTGCAAAAGAATCAGCTAATATTTTAGTTGAAGGCGTTAACGTAATACCAGAAGTGTATTCAGTTAAAGATAAAATTAAAAACTTTTCTAACGAGGTTATTTCAGGAAATAAAAAAGGATTTACTGGAAAACCTTTCACAGATATTGTAAACATCGGAATTGGCGGTTCTGATTTGGGTCCGGCCATGATTGTAGAAGCTTTACAATTCTATAAAAATCATTTAAGTGTACATTTTGTTTCTAATGTAGATGGCGATCACGTAAATGAAGTTATTAAAAAGTTAAATCCAGAAACGACTTTATTTGTTGTAGTTTCTAAAACATTCACCACACAAGAAACTTTATCAAATGCTGAAACCATTAGAAGTTGGTTCTTACAATCTGCTTCACAAGAAGATGTGGCAAAGCATTTCGTGGCAGTTTCAACCAACATACAAAAGGTAACCGAATTCGGAATTAATCACGACAATATTTTCCCTATGTGGGATTGGGTAGGAGGTCGTTTTTCGTTATGGAGTGCTGTAGGTTTGTCCGTAAGTTTAGCAGTTGGATTTGATAATTATGATAAATTATTAAAAGGTGCCAACGAGATGGATGAGCACTTCAAAAATGAATCTTTCGATAAAAATATACCTGTAGTTTTGGCCTTATTGAGCATTTGGTATAATAACTTTTTTGGGGCCGAAAGTGAAGCTTTAATTCCGTATACCCAATATTTACAGAAGTTAGCGCCTTATTTGCAACAAGGAATAATGGAAAGTAATGGAAAAAGTATAGGAAGAGATGGAAAGCAGGTTAATTATCAAACGGGAACTATTATTTGGGGAGAACCAGGTACAAATTCTCAACATGCTTTCTTTCAATTAATCCATCAAGGGACTAAATTAATCCCAACAGATTTCATCGGATTTAAACAATCGCTTTATGGCAATAAAGATCACCACGATAAATTAATGTCAAATTTCTTTGCTCAAACAGAAGCTTTGTTGATGGGGAAAACAGAAGAAGAAGTAAAAAGTGAATTTCAATCTCAAGGAATTTCAGGTGAAAAGGCTAACTTTTTATTGCCTTTTAAAGTGTTCTCAGGAAACAAACCAACTAATACCCTTCTTATTGATAAACTAACTCCTGAATCATTAGGCGCTTTAGTAGCTATGTACGAACATAAAATTTTTGTTCAAGGCGTAATATGGAATATTTTTAGTTATGATCAATGGGGAGTTGAATTAGGTAAGCAGTTAGCGAATAGTATTTTGGAGGAAATCAACTCAAAAGAAATTAAAAAACACGATACATCAACAAGTTTTTTACTAAATAAATATATTTTTAAATAATATTCTTTTAAATCATTTTTCTGTTTTGTGTCAGTGTTTACTGTGGTTTTGTAAAATTTCATGACTATACTTTTAATTTCACAACTTATTTGTTAACAATAACTTAACATGTGAATGTAAAATATGTATGAAATTTGCCCCAAAATAACATAAAAGACACAACAAATGAAAATCTTTAAAAATGCTTTCCTGACAGGGTTTTTACTTTTAACCATGTCTGTGTTTTCTCAGTCAAAAATTACAGGTGTTGTAATTGATGGCGAACAAAATCAACCTTTAGTTGGTGCTAGTGTAGTTGTTAAAGGAACTACAGTTGGAGCAGCGGCAGATTTTGATGGTAAATTTGAGCTTTCAACTTCTCAAAAATCTGGAGTTGTTACAATTTCGTTTTTAGGTTTTGTATCTAAGTCAGTACCATTCACTATTACGGGTAATTCAGTAAATTTAGGAAGAATTGTGTTATCACCAGACACAAGTGAATTACAAGAATTAGTTGTAATTGGTAAAGGTATTATTGACGTAGCTAAGGAGAGAAAAACTCCAATTGCTGTTTCTACAATTAAAGCAGTTGAAATCCAAGAAAAAGTGGGTACTGCTGATGTTACTCAAGCAATGGTTAATACACCATCTGTTTACGTAGCTGGACAATCTGGAGGTTATGGAGACTCTAGAATTACTGTGCGTGGTTTCCAGCAAGATAATACCGCTTTCCTTTTAAATGGACAACCAATTAACGGTATGGAAGATGGTAAAATGTACTGGTCTAACTGGTCTGGAATGTCTGATATCGCTAACTTTATCCAAGTTCAGAGAGGTTTGGGTTCTTCAAAATTAGCAATTTCTTCAGTTGGAGGTACAGTTAACTTCGTAACCAAAGCAACTGACAAAAAAGAAGGAGGTTTTGTTTCTATGGGAGTGGCTAACAGTGATTATTTCAAATCAACAGCTGCTTACAATACAGGAATGATGAAAAACGGATTAGGAGTTAGTTTAATGTTGTCTCATTGGCAAGGTGATGGATATAACCAAGGAACTAGAGGAGAAGGACAAAATTATTTTATCTCTTTTGGTTATAAATTGAATGATAGACATAATTTCAATTTCTTAATCACGGGAGCTCCTCAATCTCATGATCAAAATTTCACTAAAAGAATTTCAGATTATTTAGGTTTCGGAAGAAAGTACAATAACAATTATGGTTATTTAAACGGGCAATATATGTCAGAAAGAACAAATTTCTACCACAAACCTGTTGCAAACTTAAACTGGGATTTCAATATCAATAGTACTACTAATTTATCGACTGTATTATATGCTTCATGGGGTCGTGGAGGAGGAACTGGTAACTATGGTAGTGGAAAAAGAAGTATTTCACAAGTAAATCCATACACAGGACAATCTCAAAGTACTTATATCGATTTTGATCAAATTTACGCAAATAACTCTGCTGATGCAGATGGAATAGGAACAAGTTCAAATTATGCAATTAGAGCTTCAATGAATAACCATGCATGGTATGGTGTAGTTTCTAATTTAAAGAAAGAAATCAATAAAAATTTAAATTTAAACTTTGGTTTAGATTTAAGAACATATAATGGAGATCATTACCGTCAAGTTTCAAATTTCTTAGGTTTGAGCGGATGGAGAGAAAGTAGACCTTTAAGAGATAATACTCACATTATCCCTAATCCAAACACTTTGCCAAGTGCTACAAATACGGTTAATCAATCTTATAATATTAATCCTTGGTATGCATTCTTTAATTCTGCTGATGATTCTCAAAAAATTGATTATGATTACAGTGAAACTATTACTTATGGTGGTTTATTTGGTCAAATAGAGTACTCTAATGATAAATTCTCAACTTTCTTCCAAGGAGCTGTTTCTAATCAATCACACCAAAGATTTGATTATTATGATTATCAAGATCAATATCAAGATTCTGAAAAAGTTAATAATGTTGGTTTCAATGTTAAGGGAGGTGCTTCTTATAACATTAATGAACAACATGTAGTTTATGGTAACGCAGGATATTATTCACGTCAACCTTACCACGACAATATTTATTTGAATTTTACTAATCAAGTAAACCCTTTAACTAAAAATGAAAAAGTTTTAGGTTTAGAAGCAGGTTATACTTTCAAGTCAAAAATATTTACGGCTAGTTTAAACGCTTACAGAACGTCATGGGAAGATAGAGTTGTAACAACTTCAACTGTTTTAACTTCTAATACTACAATCGGAACTACAAATTTACTTTCAGGTGATGTTGTAATTTCAGCAAATCAAGGGGTTAAACAAGTTCATACGGGATTAGAGTTAGACTTCGTTTTAAAACCATTTGATAAATTAGATGTTAAAGGTTTTGCTTCTGTAGGTAACTGGGAATATGATGGAAGTGCTATCAGAAGAAGATTTGATGAAAATTTAAATATTTTAGATGAAACTTTAACTGATAACGATGGTGGAAAAGTTGGAGATGCTGCTCAAACAACTTGGGGATTAGGTGCTAAATATGAGGTTTTTGAGCGTTTTTCAGTTGATGCTGATTGGAGAAACTACGACAATTTATATGCTAATGTAGTAACTAAAAACAATTTAGAGTTACCTTCTTATGATTTAGTTGATATGGGTATTTCTTATAAGATGTTAGTTGGTAAAGAAAAACAAAACTCAGTAAACTTTAGATTCAATGTAAATAACTTGTTTGATGAGGTTTATATTTCTGAGTTAACATCTAATATCAAAACTACAGCATTTATTAGTGGTAATTCTGGACCAACTTATCAATCTGCTGGTAGAGTTTATAAAGGTATTGCTGATGGAAACCAAGGTTTCTTTGGTTTCGGAAGAACATGGAATTTTACATTACGTTATAATTTCTAATCAAAGAAAAATAATTTAACAAAACCTCTTACTCTTTTTTGAGTAAGAGGTTTTTTATTTTTACTATATTTGTGTTTCATTAAAAAAAATTAGGTATGTACGAAACTATTCAATCTGTTCACTCTATTTTAGCATACGCTGCTTTAGGGCTTCTGGTGTTAGCATCAGTTAATGCTGTTACAGGATTAACTTCTAAAAAACTTTTCACAGATAAAGACTTACGTTTGTCTTTATTTACACTAATCATTTGCCACATTCAATTATTAGTTGGGCTTATTTTATATTTTGTTTCTCCTTTAGGGTTAGCCCAATTAGGAAACATGAAAGATGCTGCTATGCGCTTGACTTCTTTAGAACACCCTTTAATTAATATTATAGCTCTAGTTTTAATTACAATTGGATGGTCAAAACATAAAAGAGAAGAAAGTAACAATGGTAAATTCAAGAAAATTGCCGTTTTCTATGTGTTAGGTTTAATTTTAATTCTATCTAGACTTCCTTGGTCTAATTGGATCAACTAGTATTTGGTATAATCTTTGGTAATGAGTAAAAAAACAAAAATTATGAGAAAAAATGTTCTATTAATAACGTTAATGTTACTTATTACTGCTTTAGCAGGCTTTTCTAACGAATCCAATTTAAGCTTTGTTAGAAAGGCTTCTTTTTATAATTCTGATAAGAAAAAACAATCTAAAAATTTAGATACGATTAAGAAATCTGATACGCTTAAAGTTGTCGATTCCTTAGCAAATATTAAAACTAAATTTTATAAGAAAAATGTAGAAGCCTCTCATTATTCTGATAAATTAAATGGAAGGCGCACAGCAAGTGGGCAAGTTTTTAGCAATAAAAAATATACAGCAGCTCACAAAACATTAAAATTTGGAACTAAGGTTAAAGTAACTAATATAGCTAATAATAAAAGCGTTATAGTTACAATTAATGATAGAGGTCCTTACACCCGAAGTAGGGAAATTGACATTGCTAAACGCCCGTTCTTAGATATTTCTCATAATAAAGGAAAAACACCTTTACGAGTGATATTGGAAATTGTTGAGAAGTAATTATTTCAAATATTTAAAAGGATTATTACTTAGGTAAGAGTTGTAATAACGTTCGTCAGAAGTGACTTCTTTGCCTAACCAATACGGTTTTTCAAAAGATTCATTTTCCGATTGTAGTTCAATTTCGGCTACAATTAAACCCTCATTTTCACCTAAAAAAACATCAACTTCATAAATGTGTTTTCCAACAGGTATCTCGTAGCGAATTTTATCAATAGCACCCTTTTCACATAGTGGCAATAGTGCTTCGGCTTCCGAAAGTGAAATTTCTTTTTCCCATTCAAAACGACTTATTCCCGACTCGTTTCCCTTGCCTTTTATTGTTAAAAAACCTTTGTCGCCTTTTATTCTAATTCTTACGGTACGATCAGGATTTGAATTTAAATATCCTTGAACAATTCTAAAATGTCTCGTACTTTCTTTTATAAAATCAGTCGAGGTAACTAAAAATTTGCGCTCTATTTCTGTCAAAATTTAATGTTTATTTAGGTATCTAAAATACAAAAAAACATTTCTCTTTGTATCTTTACGATTATTTGACCAAAAATATGAATTTATTTACCAATAAAAATCAACTTTCCCCTGATGAAATTCTTAAAAATTATTTTAATGAATTACAATTATGGCGTAACGAAGAGAATGAAATAGATATTTTGGTTCAATTAGTTAATGCTATTCGGCCAAGAAATCCAAAAAAGTTGCAAGAAATTAGTTTATCTTCTATTATTAAGTTTTTTACTAATAATGATGAGATAAGAATAAATTTTGTGGCCTATTTACAAGCTGTGTTACAAAGTAAAAATTTTGATGCTATTTTAACAGATGCCGGTATTCTTCAAGATACTGATTTTTTCTATGAAGTTAAAAAACGCATTTTTGCTAAAATTTTACCATATCAAGCGCCAAAAGACACCTTACAATATATTTTAAATCAGGTCTTTTATGTGGATTCAGATCCTATTTGGATTAATAAAATTTCGAAATCTGAATTAGAAAAATTGTTTGACTTGCTTCAATTTCAAACTATTTATGAAACGGCAGCTATCAATTCCCCTTTGTATGAAGTAATGCAAGCCCTCAATTTGCTCTCACAAAGAACTAGTGGAAAAGCGTTAGAATCTGATGTTATGAAAATGGTTCCCGAATATGCAGGTTTGGAAAGTCCTTTTGCTGCTTTTGAAAAGGAATTATATGCAATTGAAAATACGATACGAAATAAAGAATCGGAATTTTATACGACTTCATCAGACATCAATTACAAGCAATTATTAGTTTTGTATAAACAATGTAATGAATTTGTCGAGAAAGCCTTTCAAAACTCCTCAAAATATGGAATATCACTGCGTGTAAATCAAAATTTACTCCGTATAAAACAGCAATTATATCGTGTTGGGGTTTTAATTCCTTTATTGGTAATTGACCGACTTGAAGATAAAAAAACAAAATCAATTGAATTAGCTATAAAACTTATTAAATATAATTGTTTAAAGACCAATGTAAGGAAATTATTCGATGAAAGTACACAATTGTTGTCTTATGAAATAACACAACATACCGCAAAAACGGGTGAGCATTACATAACGGAATCCAAAACAGAGTATTTTAAAATGTTATATGCGGCTCTTGGTGGTGGTTTGATAGTTGGATTTTTGTGTATTTTCAAATTGATGTTATCAAAAATAGAAACTAGCGGTTTTGGACACGCTTTTTTGTATAGTATGAATTATTCTTTTGGATTTATTACGATCTATATTTTAGGGTTTACATTAGCAACCAAACAACCCGCGATGACTGCAGCAGCTTTAATTAACGCTTTAGAAGATGGTTTAAAAAGGATGCCAAATGGAGATGGTGAAAAACATAAAAGTTTTGCCATTTTATTCGCACGATTATTCCGTTCGCAGTTTATTGCCTTTGTTGGAAATGTCGTGATGGCTTTTCCAGTGGCGTTTTTAGGGATTTGGCTAATCGATTTAGCTTTTGATTATAATATTGCTGAAAGCAAATGGGAAAAACTCATAACCGATTTAAGTCCGGTACATTCTATGGCGATTTTTCACGCAGCAATTGCTGGTTTCTTCTTGTTTTTGTCAGGAATTATCTCAGGAAGTATTGCAAATCGAGACAAGCATTTTGAAGTGTATTATAGAATTAAAGAGCATCCGTTATTAAAATTGAATTTCGGAAAAGCCAAAGCAGAAAGAATTTCTAAGTGGTACGAACGTTATTGGGCCGGAATTATTTCTAATTTTTGGTTTGGTGTCTTCCTAGGGAGTACAGCTTCGATAGGGTTATTCCTTGGCTTGAATTTAGATATTCGTCATATTACTTTTGCTAGTGGAAATTTAGCTTTGGCTATTTATGGAGCAGATTATATGGTAAATAATGCAATGTTGTTTTGGGGTGTTTTAGGTATAGGAATTATTGGTTTTGTAAACTTTATTGTGAGTTTTAGTTTATCGCTTGGATTAGCATTTCGTTCACGTAATATTCCTTTAGCAGAATTACGCCCTATTATTACTTCGATTAAACAACATTTTCTTAGAAAACCTATGAGTTTCTTTTTTCCTACTGAGTAAATATGAATCAACACTACCGAAAAATTATACACGTAGACATGGATGCGTTTTATGCATCGGTAGAGCAAATGGACAATCCTGAGTTGAAAGGAAAGCCTTTGGCTGTTGGTGGAAGCGAAGTTCGTGGCGTAGTTTCAGCAGCAAGTTACGAAGCTAGAAAATTTGGAGTTCGAAGTGCCATTAGCGGTATTCAAGCGAAGAAATTGTGTCCCGATTTGATTTTCGTGCGACCAAGATTTGATCGTTACAAAGAAATTTCAAAGAAAATCAGAAAGATATTCCACGAGTATACCGATTTAGTCGAACCATTATCGCTCGATGAAGCCTATTTAGACGTTACCGAAAATAAAAAAGGCAATCCCAGCGCCACTTTAATTGCTCAAGAAATAAGAAAACGCATTTTTGATGAAGTTGGACTTACGGCTTCGGCAGGAATTTCCGTAAATAAATTCGTAGCTAAAATCGCTTCCGATTATAACAAGCCTAACGGACAAAAAACGGTAAATCCCGATGAAGTTGAAGCATTTTTAGAAAAGTTAGACATTAAAAAGTTCTATGGTGTAGGAAAGGTAACGGCTGAAAAAATGTATCAACTAGGTATATTCACAGGTTATGATTTAAAGCAAAAACCGTTAGATTATTTAGAGAAACACTTTGGAAACAGTGGTTTTCATTATTACCAAATTTGTCGTGGCATTCATAATAGCCCAGTAAAACCAAATCGTAAGATAAAATCTGTTGGAGCGGAACGTACATTTGGAGAAAATTTATCTTCCGAAATATTCATGGAAGAACGTTTGCAAAGCATCGCCAAAGAACTAGAAAGACGCCTACAAAAGAGCAAAATTTCAGGCAAGACCATCACGCTAAAAATAAAATATTCCGATTTCACCTTACAAACTCGAAGCAAAACGCTACCTTATTATGTAAGTGATAAAAACATCATTTTAGACGTTGCCAAAGATTTACTTTACCAAGAACGCTTAAGAAACTCCGTAAGATTATTAGGAATTTCTATCCATAATTTAAACAACGAAGAAAAAGCCAAAACCGATTTACTGCAAAAAAGTGTTTCGGTGCAATTGAAGTTTGAGTTTTAAAAAAAGCAAAAAAATTCCGTTTTGAAATTTCAAAACGGAATTTATATTAATGAAAGACAAATCTTATTCTATTTCAGAAACACGCATCGTGTTTACCATTCCTTTTGCTACGATAGGCATTGCAGCTAAGTTGACCACCATATCGCCTTTTTTCACGTATTTCTTTTCTTTACAAATCGTGTTGATGTCGTCAATGGTGTCGTCTGTACTTACAAGTTTATCATAGAAGTAGGCTCTAACACCCCATAACAGGTTTAATTGTGTTAAAATACGCTTGTTTGAAGTAAATACTAAAATATGTGATTTTGGTCGCCATGCCGAAATTTGAAACGCTGTGTAACCTGAATTTGTAAGAGTTGTAATCGCTTTAGCATTAATGGTGTCTGCCATTAGCGAAGCGTGATAACAAATAGATTTTGTAATATAACGTTGGTTTTTTACTTGTGGTTGCGATAACGGAACTTTAATTAGTGGCGAATCTTCTACACTTTCAATAATACGTGTCATGGTTTGAATAACTTCTACAGGATAATTTCCTACTGAAGTTTCTCCAGACAACATAACCGCATCAGCTCCGTCCATAACAGAGTTCGCTACGTCGTTTACTTCGGCACGTGTTGGGGTTAATGATGTAATCATTGTTTCCATCATTTGTGTCGCCACAATTACTGGAATACGAGCCGTTTTTGCTCTGTGAATTAATTTTTTCTGAATCAATGGCACTTCTTCTGCTGGCACTTCTACACCTAAATCACCACGAGCCACCATTAAGCCATCACAAAACGCTACTATTTTATCAATGTTTTCAACGGCTTCTGGTTTTTCAATCTTGGCAATAATTGGAATTTTATGATCCGAATGTTCTGCAATCAAATCTTGTAAATCTTCTAAATCTTTTGGAGTTCTTACAAACGATAATGCAATCCAATCTACTTTGTTTTCGATAGCGAATTTAGCATCGCGAATGTCTTTTTCTGTTAAAGCAGGAAGCGAAACTTTTGTATTTGGTAAATTCACACCTTTTTTCGATTTCAAAGGACCACCTTGAACTACTACGGCTTCAACTTCAGTGTTTTTATCGGTTTTAGTTACTTCGAAAATTAATTTTCCGTCGTCTAATAAGATTCTTTCTCCAGGATTTACGTCTTTTGGAAACTCTTTGTAGTTCATGTAAACACGTTCAGCCGTTCCTAAGATATCTTCTGCAGTAGTAAAGGTAATTTTGTCGCCTTTGCTTACTACTACGTCTTCTTTCATTACGCCTACACGTAATTTCGGACCTTGTAAATCGGCTAAGATAGAGGTAGTATAACCAAACTCGTCGTTTAGTTCTCTAATCATGTCAATTCGAGCACTAACATCGGTATAATCAGCGTGCGAAAAGTTAATTCGGAAGACATTAACTCCAGCATCCACCATATTTTTAAGCACTTCTTTTGTACTACAGGCAGGACCTAGCGTAGCTACAATTTTAGTTTTTTTGTTTGTCGGCATTTTAATTAAAAAATTAAATTATTTTTTGATTTTAAGTTTGTAATATCAATGGTATAAACAGTGGTTATATTTTTGATTTTTTGTATTTTATCGATAATTTCTTCTGCGTCAAAGCCATAGTCGATATTTTCAATTTTAATCAAATAATCTGCTTTTTTATATTCTGGAAGTAAAAAAACGGTAATGTCAACTTGTTCAAAAAGGGAACTTGTTTGTTTGTTTGAATTGATAATCGTAGTTTTATTTTCGATTAAGGTCCAAATTACATCGTTCTTTTCATCATCAAATACAAAATTTTCAAAAGCGCTTTTTCCCTCCGCAATAGCGATTTCTACGTAGTTATCATTTTTTTGTAACTGCAATCCCAATTCCTTGTTTAAGCAATACGCCAATTTGTAATCTTCTAAAGATGAATGAATGGCGATTAACTCATAATCATCTGAAATAAAATCGTTTATTTGAATTTTATGAATGGCCATTTTCCAAAATTGAGTGGTAAAGATAAGGTTAAATTCACTTAAAAACTACCTGTTTAGCAGTTCTTAACGATAATTTATAAACGCAAACGTTTGAGTTAAGGAATTATTTTTTTATAATTTTTTCTTGAAAAGCAAAATACGCTCTTTGAGCTGCTTTTTCTTCTGCTTTTTTCTTTGAAGTTGCTCTAGCTTTAGCAACTATTTTATGATTTATTGATAATTTTACACTGAAATATTTCTGTCCTTCTTGTCCGTTGTCTTCAATAAAATCAAAAGCAAAAGGTGCTTTTTCTTTTTGACACCATTCTATAATTAAACTTTTGTAACTGATTACTTTGCCTTCCAATTTAGCAATGTCAACATATTGTTTAATAATTTTGTTTTGGATGAATTTTTCGCAATAGGCAAAGCCTTTATCTAAGTAAATAGCGCCAATAAAAGCTTCAAACAAATTACCATGAATGTTTTCCCCAAACTGACTAGAGTTGACTTTACTTTCTACAAATTGTAATAAGTTGAAATCACGACCTAGTTCATTCAAATGTTCTCTGCTTACAATTTTAGAGCGCATTTTTGTCAGATAACCTTCATCACCAGATGGAACTTCGTTATATAAATGTGCCGCAATAACACTTCCTAACATGGCATCTCCAAGAAATTCTAAACGCTCGTAATTAAATGGATTTCCTTTTTCATCTAATTTATTGGCAGAACGATGGGTGAACGCTTTTCGATAATATTTTAATTCTTTGGGTTCAAATCCAAGGATTTTGGTAATTTTTTCAAAAAAAATCCCGTCTTCTTGAGAACGGGAATTTTTTCGTATTTTATTTAATAAACGACGCATGTTTAGTTCTCAAATTTTTTGAATAAAACACAAGCGTTATGTCCACCAAATCCAAAAGTATTACTCATAGCTACTTTAATTTCGCGTTTTTGCGCTTTGTTTAAAGTTAAGTTTAACGATGGATCAATGTTTTCGTCTACAGTAGTATGATTAATTGTTGGAGGTACAATTCCGTGTTGCATAGCTAAGATAGAAGCAATTGCTTCTATTGCACCAGCTGCACCAAGTAAGTGACCTGTCATTGATTTAGTGGAATTAATATTGATGTTTTTAGCATGATCACCAAAAACGGCTTTAATCGCTTTTAATTCAGCTACATCTCCAAGAGGCGTTGAAGTTCCGTGTGTGTTTATATGGTCTACGTCTTCTGGTTTTAAGCCAGCGTCACGTAAACAGTTTTCCATTACAGCAATTACTCCAATTCCTTCAGGGTGAGGAGCCGTTAAGTGATATGCATCAGAAGATAAACCACCACCACCTACCTCGCAGTAGATTTTAGCACCACGCGCAATCGCATGTTCGTATTCTTCTAATACTAAAGCACCAGCACCTTCCCCTAAAACAAATCCGTCACGAGTAGCATCAAATGGTCTTGAAGCTGTTTCTGGACTATCGTTTCTTGTTGATAATGCTTGCATTGAGTTAAACCCGCCCATACCTGCAATGGTTACCGCTGCTTCAGAACCTCCAGAAACAATAACGTCACACATTCCTAAACGTATGTAGTTGAACGCATCTACTAACGCATTAGCTGAAGAAGCGCATGCAGAAACCGTAGTATAGTTAGGTCCCATGAAACCATTTCGCATAGAAATATGTCCAGGAGCAATATCAGCAATCATTTTTGGAATAAAGAATGGATTAAAACGCGGTGTACCATCACCGGCGGCATAATTCATTACTTCGTCTTGGAACGTTTGTAAACCTCCAATACCTGCTCCCCAAATAACACCAACTCTGTGTTTATTTACATTTTCTAATGAAATACCCGCATCTTTGATGGCTTCATCGCTAGCAACAATTGCATATTGAGCAAACTTATCCATTCTGCGAACCTCTTTCTTGTCGATAAAATCTTCTACATTGAAATTTTTAATCTCACATGCAAATTTGGTTTTATGCTTTTCAGTATCGTAATAAGTAATAGGGGCAGCTCCACTTTTTCCGTTCACAAGACCATCCCAATATTCTTGAAGAGTATTTCCTATAGGAGTTAGCGCTCCAAGTCCTGTTACAACAACACGCTTTAATTGCATATTCTAATTTTTAAAAAATCGTTTAAACAAATAATACCCGTGTTTTCTTTAATTATTGTGAGTAAAGAGACAAGGGTATTTCAATATATTGTGATTGAAATTCAATCAAAAATAGTCTAATTTTCTTAAAATAATAAAAACCCGTATGCCAAAATAAGCACACGGGTGATTTATTTATTATTTTTTAGCTTCTTCGATGTAAGAAATAGCTTGACCTACAGTAGCAATGTTTTCAGCTTGGTCGTCTGGAATTTGAATATCAAATTCTTTTTCGAACTCCATAATTAGCTCAACAGTGTCTAATGAATCAGCTCCTAAATCGTTTGTGAAGCTAGCTTCAGCTACAACTTCATTTTCGTCAACGCCTAATTTGTCTACGATAATCGCTTTTACTCTTGATGCAATGTCTGACATAATCTTTAATTTTTAATTTAATTTGTTGGCAAAAATAAAAAACTTTATTTTAAAACCACCTTTTTGTTACTAAATGTGACTACGAAAATAAAAAAAATTATTCACAAAGGCTTCTTTTTTTTATTTTTTACCAATTATTATTCTTTTTTTTGTGGAAAGAAATCGATACAAAAATGAAGAATATTGTACTTTTTGCTTCTGGTAATGGCTCTAACGCAGAAGAAATAATAAAATACTTTAAAAACAGTAAAAATGCGAAAGTTGTGGCTCTTTTTTCTAATAAATCAGACGCTAAAGTGTTAGATCGAGCAAAAAATCATGAGATTCCATCGGTGGTTTTTAATAAAGCACAGTTAAATGAAGGTTTTGTGTTGGAACAATTGCATCAATTTCAACCTGATTTAATCGTTTTAGCCGGATTTCTTCTAAAATTTCCCGAGTCTATATTAAAAGAATATCCAAAAGTAATCAATATTCATCCTGCTTTATTACCAAAATACGGCGGAAAAGGTATGTATGGCATGAATGTACATCAAGCGGTTTTGGAAAATAAAGAAAAAGAAACAGGGATTACCATTCATTATGTAAACGAACATTACGATGAGGGTGAATTTATTTTTCAAAAATCTGTAAATATTGAAGATTGTAAAACTCCAGAAGAAATTGCGCAAAAAGTACATGAATTAGAACATCTATACTTTCCAGAAGTTATCGCAAATATATTAATGTCATCTCGAGCGGAGTCGAGAGGCTAAATTCTAAATTTAAATTTTGTCACACGAAGTTCACATATACACAGACGGCGCTGCCAAGGGAAATCCTGGGCCGGCTGGTTATGGCGTGGTGATGGAACTAGTGGGAACTCCGTATAAAAAAGAATTTTATGAAGGTTTCCGATTGTCGACCAACAATAGAATGGAATTATTAGCGGTAATTGTAGGTTTAGAAAAATTAAAAAACCCAAAAACTAAAGTTTTAGTGGTTTCGGATTCTAAATATGTAGTGGATGCGGTAGAAAAACGCTGGGTATTTCAATGGGAAAAAATCAACTTCAAAGCTAAGAAAAACCCTGATTTATGGATGCGCTTCTTAAAAGTGTATCGAAAACATCAAGTCGATTTTCAATGGATTAAAGGACACAACAATCATCCTCAAAATGAACGTTGTGATCAATTAGCGGTTATGGCATCACAACAAGAAAAATTATCAATAGACGAATTTTACGAAAGAGAAGAAGGGAAGTTGTTGTAGTGTATTAACTTTTAAACACATAAACTTTTAAACTTCTAAACAAAAACTTATCTTTGCACCTTATTTCAAATTCATATTGATGAACAAATTATTGATAGTAGGAACAGTAGCTTTTGATGCTATTGAAACACCTTTCGGGAAAACGGATAAAATTTTAGGAGGAGCCGCAACTTACATTGGTTTGGCGTCTAACTTTTTTAATGTAGATGCGGCAGTAGTTTCTGTGGTTGGGGAAGATTTTCCAAAGGAATATTTAGATTTATTAGAAAACAAAGGAGTAAATATCGAAGGAATCGAAATCGTAAAAGGTGGAAAAACCTTCTTTTGGAGCGGGAAATACCACAACGATTTAAATTCTCGTGATACTTTAGTGACAGAATTAAATGTTTTGGCAGATTTTAATCCAGTAGTGCCACAAGCATATAAAAACTCAGATGTAGTTTTATTAGGAAACTTACACCCAATTGTACAATCAGGTGTTTTAAACCAAATGTCTGAAAGACCAAAATTAGTTGTTTTAGACACCATGAATTTTTGGATGGATTGTGCGTTACCAGAATTATTAGACGTAATCAAACGTGTAGATGTAATCACCATCAACGATGAAGAAGCGCGTCAATTATCAGGAGAATATTCTTTGGTAAAAGCGGCAGCTAAAATTCATACAATGGGACCAAAGTATGTGGTAATCAAAAAAGGAGAACACGGTGCTTTATTGTTCCATAACAAAGAGGTTTTCTTTGCTCCAGCGTTACCATTAGAAGAAGTGTTTGATCCAACAGGAGCTGGCGATACTTTCGCTGGAGGTTTTGCGGGTTACATTGCGCAATCAGAAAATATTTCATTCGATAACATGAAGAATGCGATTATTTATGGTTCTAACTTAGCGTCTTTCTGTGTGGAGAAATTTGGAACAGAAAGAATGGAAGCTTTAGATAAAAAAGAAGTAAACTCGCGTTTGCAACAGTTTAAAGCTTTAACACAATTTGAAATCGAATTAGAAGAATAAAAACGTGCCTCGAATTTTCGGGGCATTTTTTGTTTTAGAATAAAATAAGAATTACAACAACCTACAACAACACAACAACTTATGAGTGACGCAATCAAACACGAATGTGGAATTGCACTACTGCGATTAAAAAAACCGTTAGAATTCTATAAGGAAAAATACGGAACTGCTTTTTATGGAGTACAAAAAATGTACTTATTAATGGAAAAGCAACACAACCGTGGTCAAGACGGAGCCGGATTGGCAAGTATTAAATTAGATGTAAATCCAGGTGAGCGATACATTAGTCGTATTCGTTCTAATGATCCGCAACCAATTAAAGATATCTTTGCTCAAATCAACGAACGCATCAGCGGCGAACTAGAAGCACATCCTGAATATCAGAATAATGTGGCACTTCAAAAACAAAATATTCCGTATGTGGGTGAAGTGTTTTTAGGTCACGTCCGTTACGGGACTTTTGGTAAAAACAGTATCGAAAGTGTACACCCATTTTTACGTCAAAACAATTGGATGCACCGAAATCTAATCGTAGCGGGGAACTTTAACATGACGAATGTGAAAGAGTTGTTCCAAAACTTAATCGATTTAGGCCAACATCCTAAACAAATGGCCGATACGGTTACGGTAATGGAGAAAATCGGACATTTCTTAGATGATGAGGTGACACATTTGTATAAAGAATGCAAAAACGAAGGTTTTTCCAAAAAAGACGCTTCCCCAATTATTGGTGAACGATTGAATATCCAACGAATTTTAGAACGCGCCTCTCGTAATTGGGATGGTGGTTATGCTATGGCTGGTTTATTAGGTCACGGCGATTCATTCGTTATGCGCGATCCAGCCGGAATTCGTCCTGCTTTCTTTTATGAAGATGATGAAATAGTGGTGGTAGCTTCAGAACGTCCAGTAATTCAAACGGTTTTCAATGTACCTTTCGAAAAAGTTCAAGAATTAGATCCTGGAAGTGCTATCATTATCAAGAAAAATGGTAAAGTTTCTATTGAAGAAGTTAGAACTCCATTGGTAAAGAAAGCGTGTTCGTTTGAACGTATTTATTTCTCTCGTGGAAGTGATGCCGAAATTTACCAAGAGCGAAAAGAACTAGGAAGATTAATTTTCCCAAGTGTTTTAAAATCTATCGATAACGACACAGATAACACCGTTTTCTCTTATATTCCAAACACAGCTGAAACTTCTTTTTACGGAATGTGTGAAGCGGCTCAAGATTTCTTGAACCAAAGAAAAGCGAAAGCAATTATAGAGCAAAAAGATACGTTAACAGAAGATACTCTAAAAGAATTACTTTCAGTAAAAATTAGAACCGAAAAAATAGCCATTAAAGATGCGAAACTAAGAACGTTTATTACAGAAGATAGTAGTCGCGATGATTTAGTGGCTCACGTGTATGATGTAACGTACGGAGTAGTAAAACCAACCGATAATTTGGTAATTATTGATGATAGTATTGTGCGAGGAACTACCTTAAAACAAAGTATTATTAAAATGATGGATCGTTTGCATCCAAAGAAAATTGTTGTAGTTTCATCAGCACCTCAAATTCGTTATCCCGATTGTTACGGAATCGATATGGCGAAATTAGAAGGTTTAGTAGCGTTTAGAGCTGCTTTAGAATTACTGAAAGAACGCAACTTATATCATATAGTAGAGGAGGTTTATCAAAAGTCAAAAGCACAAGAAGATTTTAGTGATGCTGATGTAGTGAATTATGTAAAAGAAATTTATGCACCTTTTACAGATCAAGAAATTTCAGATAAAATTGCCGAAATGCTTACGCCAGATGATACTAAAGCAGAAGTAAAAATTATTTATCAAACGGTGGAAGATTTGCATAAAGCATGTCCAAAGAATTTAGGCGATTGGTATTTCACTGGCGATTACCCAACAGATGGAGGAAATCGTGTAGTAAATAGAGCTTTTATGAATTTTTATGAAGGGAAAGATGCGAGAGCCTATTAAAAATGAGGTTTGTCGTATTTTTTTTTCGATTAACATTTTTTTTCGATAAAATTGAAAATATCCTTCTATTTTAGCACAGCCATAAAGTTAGTAGGTTAAAGTTTATGGCAGATTTGGGGTAAAAGAGTACGATATCTGTACTCTTTTTTTGTTTAAACTTTTCTTAGATTAATAGAATCAAAAAATTGTATAAAAATGCATTTCATCGTTTTTTTTTATACGTTTATCAATTTTTTTGTGTAAGTGCATTATTCTATTCTAATTTAGTACTACCAAAAAATTAGTAGGTTAAATTTTATGGTAGATTTGGGGCAAAAAGGGTACGCTATGCGTGCCTTTTTTATTACCCAAAAAGAAATGAATAATAGAAAAAAATTAACTTATTTTATTTTCTAAAACGCATTTCATCGAGTTTTTGTGTTGTTCAACAATTTTTTTCGTTACAAACGATTTACTGTTCTATCTTAGCTTTACCAAAAAATTAGTAGGTTAAATTTTATGGTAGATTTGGGGCAAAAAGGGTACGCTATGCGTGCCTTTTTTTATTACCCAAAAAGAAATAAATTTGTTTGAGAAAGTAAAAAATTAATTTATTTTACTCTTCAAAAACGCATTTCATCGAGTTTTTGTGTTATTCAACAATTTTTTTCGTCACACAAGATATACTGTTCTACTTTAGTTCTACCAGAAAATTAGTAGGTTAAGTTTTATGGTAGATTTGGGGCAAAAAGGGTGAAAGCAATTTCACCTTTTTTAATTTGATTAATTTGTTAACAAAAAAAGGTGAGGGTTCTTCAACTCTCACCTTTAGCATTTTTATAAAGATTATTTCAATGCAGAAAAACGTTTTGCAACCTCTGTCCAATTAATTACATTAAAGAATGCTTCAATATAATCTGGACGACGGTTTTGATAGTGTAAGTAGTAAGCATGTTCCCAAACATCCATTCCTAATATGGGTTGTCCGCCACAAGCAACACCTGGCATTAATGGGTTGTCTTGATTTGGAGTAGAACAAACTTCTAATTTGCCATCTTTCACACATAACCAAGCCCATCCTGAACCAAAACGAGTTGCACCCGCTTTAGCAAACTCTGCTTTGAAAGCGTCAAAAGAACCAAAAGCAGCATCAATAGCAGTAGCTAATTCACCTGTTGGTAAACCACCTCCGTTTGGAGACATAATTTCCCAAAACATAGTGTGATTATAATGTCCACCACCATTGTTACGAACTGCCATGTTGTTCATGTCCAAATTTTTCATCAAATCTTCAATAGATTTTCCTTCTAAATCTGTTCCAGCGATTGCAGCGTTTAAGTTGGTAACGTATGCATTGTGGTGCTTAGAATGGTGAATTTCCATCGTTCTAGCGTCAATATGTGGTTCTAATGCATCGTATGCATAAGGTAATTGTGGTAATTCAAAAGCCATAATATTTAATTTTTAGATTAATAATATTTTCACCAAATTTACAAATTAAACTTCGGATTCAAAAATAGATAGTTCTTATACCACTATTAGTAAGATAAATATAACATTTATCAATAACAGTTTCTTTTAAAACACTGATTCTTTTGTCAAAAAAATTAATTAGAATTTCTTATTCGATTCATAAAAGGATATTTTTTGCAATACTCTACATTTACGATTTGTCCTATCTGATATTTCTCATCATAACTTGGATTCTTGTATTTTTTGCCATTAACTTCAAATTCATAATAATAAGAGAACATGTTTGTTAGGTGAGAACCTCTTGAATTTTCTTTTTCATTAATTATAATCCCAGTTGTGTTTTTTACATCAATAACATCTAATAAGGGTCTGTAAACTAAAACATTTCTATTTAAAAAAAGTAAAAAGAGTAATAATAAGACCAGTAACATTCTCTTTAAATTTCGTTTTATATTTCGTTCCATTTTTATTTTTCCCAAGTTTGTTTTAATAATTTATAGCTAAGTTTTTTTAAAGTATTAAATTTTTTAATTTCCAATATTTTTATCAAATTTACGAATTAAACTTCGTAATTAAATCAAGATAGTTTTTCGCAGAACAATTAATACAAATTCTCTTTTGAATACAACCGCTTTCACCATATACGACGCTTCGGCTGGCTCCGGAAAAACCTATACGCTAACGAAAGAATACTTAAAAATTCTTTTCTTGGCGACGAATGATGATGCTTATCGGAAAATTCTAGCCATCACTTTTACTAACAAAGCGGTGGAAGAAATGAAAACCCGAATTGTGTCGAGTTTGTACCAATTTTCATTGGATAATACTTCGGATAAAGCAATGGAATTGCTAAAAGATGTGGCTTCAGAAACCAAATTAAGCATCTCTACTTTAAAAGATAAATCGAAAGCCATCATCAAAAACATCATTCACAATTATGCGGCGTTTGATATTTCTACGATTGATAAATTCACGCACAAAGTCATTCGAACGTTTGCACAAGATTTGAATTTACCACCTAATTTTGAAGTGTCGTTGGAAACCGATTCCTTATTACAAGAAGCGATTGATTTGGTGATTTCTAAAGCGGGTGATGATCCAAATTTGACTAAATTACTAATCGAATTTTCAAAAGAAAAAACCGACGACGATAAAAACTGGGACATTTCGGCCGAATTATTAAAGGTTGCCCAATTGATTACCAATGAAAATAATTCGGAAGAAATTAAAGAATTGTCTGAAAAAACTATTGACGATTTCGGAATCGTAAAAAAGAAATTACAAGAAGAAATCAAACAGTTAAAAGTCGATTGTAAAGCAATTGCTCAAAGTGTTTTGGATTCGATTGATGGAAATGGAGTTTCTCGAAAATCGTTTTTCAAAAGTATAGTTCCTAATTTTTTAGAGAAAATTGCTGATGAAAAAATTGCAATAAATGAAACATCTATAAAATATTTAGATGGTTCAGAAAGTAGATATTCTAAAACCGTTCCACAATCTGATAAAGATTTTATCGATGAAAAAGCTTCCGAAATTTTAGCTTCGGTGCTAACTATCAATGAAAAAGTTGGAAAAATTTCAATGTACGAAGCTTTTCTACAAAACTTAAACCCATTGTCGTTATTAAACACGATTTATCAAGAATTCAAACAAATTCAGGAAGAGCAAAATTTAGTTTCTATTTCCGATTTCAATAAAATTATTCACAACGAAATACAAAATCAGCCAGCACCTTTTATCTATGAGCGTTTGGGCGAAAAATACCGTCATTATTTTATTGATGAATTTCAGGATACTTCGGTAATGCAATGGCAAAATTTGATTCCGTTAATCGATAATGCACTTTCAGGACAAGACGATTTTGGACAACAAGGAACTTTGATGTTGGTGGGCGATCCAAAACAAGCCATTTACCGTTGGCGAGGCGGAAAAGCCGAACAATTTATTGATTTAGCCAAAGAAGATAAAGGGCATAATCCGTTTTCAAATAAAGATAAAGAAACACTTCGTTTAGGCACAAATTACCGTAGTTATTCCGAAGTCATTCAGTTTAACAACGCTTTTTTCAAGCAATTATCGGATAAATTTGAAAATCCAGATTATAAAAATCTTTACGAAAACCTTTCGCATCAAGACATCAATTCTAAAATTGGCGGTTATGTGAATTTGTCGTTCATCGAAGTGCCAGAAGACGAAACCGAAGTTGAAGGTTTTGACTCGGATAACGATTCTATTTCGGTAAAAGATAAATTTTACTTGAATCAAACGTTAAGAACGATTGAAAAATGTATCGCTAACGGATTTGAATACAAAGACATCGTTTTACTTACACGAACCAAAGCACCTGGGATTAAATTAGCGAATTTCTTAACCGAAAACAGCATTCCAATTTTATCTTCGGAAACTTTATTGATTCAAAATGCGACCGAAGTGAAGTTGTTGATTGCGTTGCTTCGCTATTTGAAAAATCCAAAAGATGATGAATCGAAAGTTTATTTCTTGTATTTTATTGCGAAATATTTGCAGTCAGAATTAGAGATTCATGATTTCATTTTAGCTACAAAAGATAAAAATTCGGAAGAATTAGAAGCGTTTTTGAAAACCATCGGAATTGAAATTTCGTTTAAAAATTGCAAGAAGAAATCGCTGTATGAAGCAGTTGAAATTTTAATTGCGACTTTCTTAAATGACAAAGTGAATACTTCGTATTTGCAATATTTCTTAGATTTGGTGTTGGAAAAAGATGTAAAAGTGCAATCGAGTATTGCGGATTTCTTGGAATATTGGGATAAAATTGGCTACCAAAAAAGTATTCCATCACCAGAAGGAACGAATGCGGTTCGTATCATGACGATCCATAAGTCGAAAGGTTTAGAATTTCCGGTGGTGATTTTTCCGTTTGCGGAAGAAAATTTTTCAAGCAAACCAAAAGACAAATTGTGGATTCCGTTGGAAGATGCAAATGTTAATTTTCCAAAAGCGTTAATCAACAATAAAAAAGAAGTAGAAACTTACGGAAACGAAGCCAAAACCATTTTCCAAACCAAAAATCAAGAAGAGATTTTAGATACGATTAATGTTTTATATGTTGCTTTAACGCGTGCTGAAGAACAGTTATATGTGATTTCGAATAAACTGAAGCCAAAAAAGGATGGAACTTATCCAAACAATTTAGCAACTTATTTTATCGAGTTTTTGTTGAATTTAGGAAATTACGAAGACACAAAATTAGAGTATGAATTTGGTGATTCAGTTCGAGTTTCAATTAACAAAGCTCATGAAGGCAAAAACAATCAAATAGGAATCGTAACACATAAATTAAATCCAAAAAACATCAAAATTGCACAACGTGAAGCTCTAATGTGGGGAACCCATCAACAAGATGCAATAAACTTTGGGAATATTTTGCATGAAATTATGGCGTTTATTCACACCAAAGATGATGTAGATTTAGCCATCCAAAAAGCAACGGAATTGGGATTGATCACGTTTTCTCAACAACAAGTTTTTAAAGAAACCATTCAAAATATTGTTAGTCATCCCGAATTAAAAGAATATTTTGACTTGGATGCAAAAGTTTTCAACGAACAAAATATCATCAAAAAAGCATCTAAAAACATAAAACCGGATAGAGTCGTTTTAAAAGGAAATCAGGCTTATTTATTGGATTATAAAACAGGAGAAAAGCACAACAAACACAAAATGCAATTGGAGGAATATGAATTGGCTTTGATAGAAATGCAGTATCACGTCATAAAAAAAGTAATCCTTTACATAGGGAAAAATATAGAAATAGTAACTTTGTAACCACAAACAACAAACTGTAAACAACAAAAATATTATGTACGGAAAAATTCAACAACACTTACAAAACGAATTGGCCACAATCAAAGAAAGTGGATTATACAAAAAAGAGCGCATTATAACTTCACCACAAGGAGCAGAAATTACGATTTCAACTGGCGAAACGGTATTAAATTTTTGTGCGAATAATTATTTAGGACTTTCTTCACATCCGGAAGTAGTTCAAGCGGCTAAAGACGCTTTGGATTCTCACGGATTCGGAATGTCATCAGTGCGTTTTATTTGTGGAACACAAGATATTCATAAGGAATTAGAAAAAAAGATAGCCGATTTTTATGGAACAGAAGATACCATTTTATATGCAGCAGCTTTTGATGCGAATGGAGGAGTTTTCGAGCCTTTATTGGGAGAAGAAGATTGTATTATTTCGGATTCTTTAAATCATGCTTCTATTATTGATGGTGTTCGTTTGTGTAAAGCAGCTCGTTATCGCTATGAAAACAATAGCATGGAAGACTTAGAGCAACAGTTAATCAAAGCAACTGAAGCGGGTCATCGTTTTAAATTAATTGTAACGGACGGTGTTTTTTCAATGGACGGATTAGTAGCGCCACTAGATAAAATTTGTGACTTAGCGGATAAATATGATGCCATGGTTATGGTGGACGAATGTCACGCAGCAGGCTTCATTGGAGCTACAGGAAAAGGTACATTAGAAGCTAAAGGTGTAATGGGAAGAGTAGACATTATCACAGGGACCCTTGGAAAAGCTCTGGGTGGTGCCATGGGAGGTTATACAACAGCTAAAAAAGAAGTGATTGAAATTTTACGCCAACGCTCTCGTCCGTATTTATTTTCAAATTCATTAGCGCCTTCAATTGTAGGAGCGTCTTTAAAAGTTTTCGAATTATTAGAGAAAGATACCACGCTTAGAGATAAATTGGAATGGAATACCAATTATTTCAAAGCGGGTCTGAGAAAAGCAGGTATAGATTTTATCGATGGAGACTCTGCAATTGTCCCTGTAATGTTGTACGATGCAAAATTGTCTCAAATAATGGCTGAAAAATTATTGGAAAAAGGGATTTATGTAATCGGTTTTTTCTTTCCGGTAGTTCCAAAGGATAAAGCACGTATTCGTGTTCAATTATCTGCAGCACATACTAAGGAACATTTGGATAAAGCAATAGGTGCATTTGAGGAAGTTGCGAAAGAATTAGGTATCATTAAATAGTATTAAAGTAAAACTTTTTTAACAAAACTTTTTGGAGTAAAAAAAAAGCATTACTTTTGTAATAATTATAACTTATTGTAATTAAATAAATAAAGTATGAAACATTTAAACAAATTATTTGCTGCTGCTTTCTTATTTGCGGGTATATCGATGCAAGCACAAGACAGCAACAATCCGTGGGCAATCTCTTTTGGAGCTAACGGAGTTGACACTAAGATTAGTGCTGTTGGTAACGATAGTCCAAAATGGATTCAATTGGCTAACGCAAAACAAAATTGGAATTTCGTTCCTTCAGTTTCTTACATTAATGTATCGAAATATGTAGGAGATGGTTTTTCATTTGGTGTAACAGGTTCTGTTAATAAAATTGACAGATGGGTTTCTAGAGTTCCTGGGACACAATCAACGGATTTAGTTACAAATCCAGGAGATATTTCTTACTACGGGTTTGATGCAGTTGTGAAATACAGCTTCATGGAAATGTTAAAATCTAAATGGTTTGACCCATCTCTTAATATTGGTGGAGGTTATACTTTTGTTGGTGATGCTTCAGCTGGTACTGTAAACGGAGGTTTAGGATTTACTTTTTGGTTCTCTGAGCAAGTTGGTTTACAGTTACAATCTGTTTACAAACATTCATTTGATGATACAAGAATTGCGGATGTTGACGTACCAACTCATATCCAACACTTTGCTGGTTTAACTTTCAAATTTGGAGGTAAAGATACTGATGGTGATGGTATATATGACAAAAATGATACTTGTCCTGAAGTAGCAGGTTTACCAGAATTCAATGGTTGTCCTGATACAGACAAAGATGGTATCCAAGATTCAGAAGATGCTTGTCCAGATGAGGCTGGTTCTAAAGAATTAAACGGATGTCCTGATAATGATGGTGATGGTATCATCAATTCAGAAGATGCTTGTCCAGATGACAAAGGAACTAAAATGATGAAAGGTTGTCCAGATGCTGACGGAGATGGTGTTGCTGATAAAGCTGACAAGTGTCCTACTGTAGCTGGTGCTAAAGAGAATGCAGGTTGTCCTTGGCCAGATACTGACGGTGACGGAGTTGCTGACAAAGATGACAAATGTCCTACTGTTAAAGGAACTGTAGCTAATCATGGTTGTCCAGAGATTACTGAAGAAAAAGTTAAAGCTATCAATGATGCTGCAAAAAATATTTTCTTCCAAACAGGTACAAACAAATTAACTAAAGAATCGTTAACTACTTTAGATGGTATTGCTTTCATCATGTTAGAGCACCCAGAAGCTAGATTCACTATTGAAGGTCATACAGATAGCGTAGGAAGTGATGCTTCTAACCAAAAATTATCTGAAAATAGAGCTGCTGCTGTAAAAAATTATTTGCTTTCTAAAGGAGTAAAATCAGATAATATTTCATCTATTGGTTATGGTGAGTCTAAACCAATCGCTGATAACAAAACTGCTGTAGGTAGATCTAAAAACAGAAGAGTAGATGTGAAATTAGTAAAATAATTTCTTTCTAAAATATTTAAAGAAACGTCCTGATATTTCAGGGCGTTTTTTTATTTTTATAAAATGAATACGCCAACATTTTTAGATAAAGTAAGTCAAACCATAGTATCTGATTTCAACGATAAGTTGTCGGATGTGACAATAGTTCTTCCTAACAAGAGAGCTAAAGTTTTTCTAATTGAAAGTCTTAAAAATCATTTGAACATCACTTCATTTGCTCCAACTATAATAAATATTGAAGATTTTATTCAAGATATTTCAGGTTTAAGATCTATTGATCCAATCGAATTATTATTTGAGTTTTACGAAGTTTTTCTTTCCGTAACTGAAAAAGCAAAACAGCAAACTTTTGAAGAATTTGCAACGTGGGCAAAAACTGCTATTCAAGATTTTAATGAAATCGATAGATATCTTTTAGATCCAAATCACGTGTTCTCTTATTTGGAAGATATTGAAGCATTAAAACGTTGGGATTTACAACCACAAGACAAAACCAAATTAATCACAACTCATTTAGAATTTTGGTCAAAATTACCTTTATATTACGAATCATTTTACAATTTTCTTAAGGCTAAAAAAGTGGGCTATCAAGGTATGTTGTATCGAGAAGCTGTTGCAAATTTACAAAGCTTTACCAATCAGCTTCAAACCAATATAGTTTTTGCTGGTTTCAACGCTTTAAATCAAGCCGAAGAGCGAATATTTAAACATTTAGCCAACGAAAATAAAGCCAAAATTTATTGGGATATTGATGAGGTATTTCTAAATGATTTGTATCATGATGCAGGTTTATTCATTCGTAGATTCAAAAAAGAATGGAAACCTTTTGTAAATCAAGATTTCGAATGGGTGGTGAATCATTTCAGCGAAGAAAAAAATATCGAAATTATAGGTACTCCAAAAAGTATCGGGCAAGCTAAAATTGTAGGAACTATTATTGAAAAAATTCAATCTGAAAACCCAAATTTAGAAAAAACCGCTGTTGTTCTTGGAGATGAAAACCTGTTGCTTCCAGTTTTGTATGGATTACCTGAAACAGTTGATGCATTGAATATTACGATGGGTTATCCGAGTAAAAATAATCCTGCACAATTGTTGATTAGTAAGTTGTTCAAGTTACATACCAATGCCAAACAGCGAAACGAAAAAAGCTATACTTTCTATTACAAAGAAGTTTTAGATATCCTGAATCATCCTTTGGTGGAACCCTATTGTAAAGTGGAAGAAGTAGTAAAAGTGATTAATAACAACAATTTTACCTTCTTTTCGAATCAAAAATTATTCAGTTTATACGAAGAAAAATATCCGAATACAGAAAACAAATTCTTCAAATTATTATTTACACGTTGGGATGATTCAATTTCCGATATTTTAGTGAATTTGAATTCGATTTTACTAACCATAAAATCCTATTTAAGTAACGATGATGCCGAAGAAAAAGTAACGAAAGCTTTTGTGTATTCCGTTTTTAAAACGATAAATAAATTAACCAATTATCACGAAACTTATAATCAAATTGAAAGTTTGCCATCGCTTCAATCCATTTACAAGCAAATTATCGATTTAGCGGAAGTTTCTTTTGAAGGCGAACCTTTGAGTGGTCTTCAAGTAATGGGTGTTTTAGAGAGCCGTGTATTGGATTTTGAAAATGTGATTATTACTTCGGTAAATGAAGGGAAATTTCCAGCTGGAAAATCGCAAAATTCATTCATTCCATATGATGTGAAGAAAGAATTGGGATTGCCTACCTTTAAGGAAAAAGATGCTATTTATTGCTATCACTTTTATCATTTGTTGTTGCGTGCGAAAAACGTGTGGTTGCTTTATAATACCGATAATGAAGGAATTGATGCTGGCGAAAAAAGTCGTTTCATTACCCAACTAGAAATCGAGAAACAACCAAAACACAACATTACAAGCACGATTTACAATGCGGTTTTACCCGAAAAAGCATATGAACCCGTATCTATTCCAAAAACCGATAAAATCTTAACCCGTTTACACGAAATTGCAACAGATAAAGGCTTTTCGCCATCGTCGTTGACGAATTATATTCGAAATCAGTTACAATTTTATATGCAACGAATTTTGCGCATTAACGAAGCCGATGAAGTGGAAGAAAACATCGCTGTGAATACCTTGGGAACCATTATTCACAATGCGTTAGAAGAATTGTATACGCCGTATTTGAATCAGTTTTTAGCCTTACATTATATTGAAGCGATGGAAGCAAAAATTGATGATGTGATTCTGAAATATTTCAAACAAGAATATAAAGAAGGTGAAATTACCAAAGGAAAAAATCTATTGGCGTTTGAAGTAGCGAAACGTAATGTTTACAATTTTCTACAATTAGAAAAGAAAGACATCGAAGAAGGCCAAGCCATAAAAGTATTGCTATTAGAAGCAAGTTTATCATGTGAAATCGAAGTGAAATCGTTGCCATTTCCAATAAAAATCGCAGGTAAAGTCGACCGAATTGAAGAACGTGATGGAAATATCAGAATCATCGATTATAAAACCGGAAAAGTAGATGGAAACAGTTTAAAAATTCAAGATTTTGGTGATTTGACTTCCGATATAAAAAACGAAAAAATCATTCAGTTGTTGTGTTATGCGTTGATGTTTGAAAATCACGAATTAAAACAAAATCGAGAAGTTTCCGCCGGAATTGTTTCATTCAAAAACATGAAAAACGGTTTTTTACCTTTCGGATTAGGAAAAGGAAAAGAAGCTGAACTTGTTATTTCTACTGAAATTTTAGAAGATTTCAAATTGGAATTAGAAAAATTGATTGTAGAAATTTTCAATCCAGAAATTCCGTTTAAAGAGAAAGTTTAACTAATTAAACCCTTTTCAAAAAACCACTCAAAACCGTCAACAATTCCGCCTGGTTTTCAAAATGACTCATGTGGCCGTCTTCAAAAGTGGTGAGTTGTACTTGCGTGCCTTCGATTTGTTCTAAATTGTCTTCGTAGTTTAAAACAGGATCTTTTTTACCTAAAATAAGTTGAATCGGATATGGAGCAAAATGCAAAATAACTTCGCGGTCTTTTCTGATTTTCATGCCTTCTAAAGCCGCAACAATTCCTTGAAGTGGTGTTTTTAAAGCTTCTAATTTAACTGCTTCAATGATATCAGCCAAACGTTCGCGATTATCTTCACTAAATAAATTGGCAATACTCATGCGAATAAAAGCCGAATAATTTTGTTTCACCGCGACAATAGCTCTATCACGATTTGCTTTTCGTTCGTCGCTATCAGCTCTTGAAGTAGAGTTTTGTAATACAATTCCTTTTACATTGTCGGGATACAATTCGGCGAAAGCCAACGCCACATAACCACCCATGGAATGTCCAATTAAAACCGCTTTTCTAATTTTTAATTCGTGCAATACATGATGCACCATGTCGGCTTGGTCTTCCATGGTGTGGACATAACCTAAACATTCGGTTTCGCCATGACCCAATAAATCGATAGTAATGATGCGGTGTTTCTTTACCAACTCAGGAATAAACGCATTCCACATCGATTGATTTTCCAAAAAACCATGCAATAAAACCACAGCCGTTCCTTTTCCTTGGTCGGTGTAACTGATTTTGGTGTTTTTGAAATTGGTGGTTTTCATGTGGGCAAAGGTAAAGTTTAAACGCAAATTCCGAAACTTCGTAACCAAAGTTTTTTCCCGAAGTGAGTTAAATTTAAAAAAAAACGGCTCACATTTCTGTAAGCCGTCTATACTGTAAACTGAGACCGAGACTGAAAACTAACTATTCATTATCGCTTCAATTTCCTCAATTTCAATTGGAATGTTTCGCATTAAATTGAACGGTTCGCCTTGTTTTTGTATAACAACATCGTCTTCTAAACGAATACCAAAACCTTCTTTCGGAATGTAAATTCCTGGTTCAACAGTGAACACCATGTTGGCTTGCATAGGTTCGTGTAATAATCCGTAATCGTGTGTATCTAATCCCATGTGGTGAGACGTTCCATGCATAAAATATTTTTTATATGCTGGCCAATCTGGATTTTCGTTTTGAACATCGGCTTTGTCTAATAATCCTAAACCAAGTAATTCCGAAGTCATGATTTTACCTACTTCTACATGATATTGTTTCCATAATGTTCCTGGAACCAACATTTTTGTAGCTTCGTTTTTTATATTTAAAACCGCATTGTAAACCGCTTTTTGTCTGTCTGTAAAACGTCCTGAAACTGGAACCATACGTGTCATATCACTTGAATAATTGGCATATTCTGCACCAACGTCTAATAAAATTAAATCGCCAGCTTTACATTGTTGGTTGTTTTCGATATAATGTAACACATTCGCGTTGTTACCCGAAGCAATAATTGGCGTGTAAGCAAAACCTTTCGAACGATTTCTTAAAAATTCATGTGCAAATTCGGCTTCGATTTCGTATTCCATAACACCTGGTTTTACGAAATTCAAAACTCTTCTGAATCCTTTTTCCGTAATATCACACGCTTTTTGGATTAAATCCAATTCTTCACTTTCTTTAACCGAACGCAATCTTTGTAAAATAGGATTCGATTTTTCTACTTTATGTGCTGGATAATTTTCTTTCCACCATTTGATAAAACGCGCTTCACGAGTTTCGGTTTCGATAACCGCTCTGTAATGTTCGTTAGTGTTGATGTAAATTGTGTCGGCATACGCCATGATTTCTTTTAAGGTTTTGTGGAAATCTTGTAACCAAATCACCGTTTTAATTCCAGAAACTTCAAAGGCTCTTTCTTTGGTTAGTTTTTCTCCTTCCCAAATAGCGATATGTTCGTTTGTTTCTTTTAAGAATAAAATTTCTTTCAAATGTTCATAAGGCGCATCTGGAAAAAGCAATAAAATACTTTCTTCTTGGTCAACACCCGATAAATAGAAAATATCTCTGTGTTGTGCAAAAGGTAAAGTACTATCTGCACTCACCGGATAAATGTCGTTTGAATTGAATACCGCTACACTATTTGATTTCATTTGAGCTGTAAATTTTGCTCTATTTTTAATGAATAAGTTGCGGTCTATTTGATGGTATTTCATTTTTTAAGTGATTAGTGATTAGTAATTAGTGACTAGTTTTTGTGTTAAACAAATTCTATACTTTCTATGTGTTTAAAATAGTTTTTCAAAATTAATAAGATAAAAATGAAAAGTTGTTAAATACTTTAGAAATTTTGTAGAAGTGCAATGTTTTGGCTAATTTTCAACAAAATTTTTCAAGATGAAGCAAATTACTATTCTGTTTTTATTGATTGTGCAATCGGCAATTGCTCAAAATTCCTTGTTTACTCAACTGGAAGCTAAAAATATCGGACCAACAATTATGAGTGGTCGTGTAGTTGATTTAGCTGTAAATCCAAAAAATCCAACTGAATTTTATGTCGCTTATGCTACTGGCGGACTTTGGTATACTAACAACAATGGAACTTCTTTTTCGCCTGTAATGGATTCGGCAGAAACAGTGAATTGTGGTTCGGTTACTGTGGATTGGAATTCAGGAACGATTTGGGTAGGAACTGGTGAAGTAAATGCTTCGCGATCGTCATATGCTGGAGTTGGGGTTTTAAAATCTTCCGATAAAGGTAAAACCTGGGAAAATTTAGGATTAAAAGATTCACATCATATTAGCAGAATTTGGGTGAATCCAAGTAACTTGAATGAAATTGTCGTTGCGGCTGTCGGACATTTGTATACCACTAATAAAGAACGTGGGATTTACAAATCAATCGATGGAGGGAAAACTTGGAAGCAAACCTTATTCGTTTCGGAAGATGCTGGAATTATCGATTTAGCAGTTTCTAAAAACAATCCAAAAATTATGTTTGCAGCATCTTGGCAAAAAGATAGAAAAGCGTGGCATTTTGATGGTGATGGCGAAAAATCAGGTATTTATAAAAGTGAAGATGGTGGAAGTTCTTGGAAATTAGTTACAACTAAAGAAAGTGGATTTCCAGCGAATGAAGGCGTGGGAAGAATTGGTTTAGCGATGTTCAATGAAAACGTGATTTATGCTGTTTTGGACAATCAGAATATGCGACCAAAAGCAGCTTCAAAAAACAAATTGACCGTAATGTTGTCTTCTCCTGGAGCTGATATAATGGAAATTTCGAGCAAAGAATTGAATAATGCTTTAAAAGCAAGTGGTTTTAGAGATAAATATCGTGCAGAGAATATCAAAAATTGGATTGCTGATAACCAT
Source organism: Flavobacterium fragile (assembly GCF_023634865.1). Taxonomy (GTDB): domain Bacteria; phylum Bacteroidota; class Bacteroidia; order Flavobacteriales; family Flavobacteriaceae; genus Flavobacterium; species Flavobacterium fragile. Next base: position 68,633 of record NZ_JAMLJN010000002.1, on the reverse strand, counting down.
ATGGAACCGAAAGATGTTTTGAAATTCCTTTCAGATGCTAATAAAGCGCTTTTTGAGACAGAGGTAATTGGTTGCGAAGTTTATAAATCGGAAGATGGTGGAAAATCTTGGAAAAAAACCAATCAGAATTATATCGATGATATGTTTTATACCTATGGATATTATTTTGCGAATATTTCGGTAGATGAAACCAATCAAAATCGTGTCTATATTGGAGGTGTTCCATTATTGTTTTCGGAAGATGGAGGAAAAACCTTTACGGCTATTTCAAAAGAAAATGTACATGCGGATCATCACGTAACTTGGGTTAATCCAGAAAATCCAAATCATATCATTAACGGTAATGATGGCGGTGTGAATATTTCTTATGATAATGGCGAACATTGGATTAAATGCAATAATGAAGCAGTAAGTCAGTTTTATGCGGTGAATGTAGATTATCAAGAAAATTATAATGTCTACGGTGGAATGCAAGATAATGGCGTTTGGTTTGGACCAAATAATTACTCGCATTCTGTGGCTTGGCATCAAGAAGGGAAATATCCGTATCAAGAATTAATGGGAGGCGATGGAATGCAAACACAAATCGATAGTCGTAATCCAAATGTGGTTTTCACAGGTTATCAATTCGGAAATTACTACAGAATTAACCAAAAAGAAGGTAAATTTGATTACATCACACCAAGAGCTCCAAAAGGGGAAAAACCATACCGTTTCAATTGGCAAACACCGATTTTATTGTCTTCGCACAACCAAGATATTTTATACATGGGTTCGGAATTTTTACATCGATCAATGAATCAAGGCGAAACTTGGGAACGAATTTCGGATGATTTAACCAATGGAGCAAAAGAAGGAAACGTAGCTTTTGGAACGTTGACGACTATTTCAGAAAGTAAATTTCAATTTGGATTGCTTTATGTAGGTTCTGATGATGGAAAAATTCACATCTCAAAAGATGGTGGAACTTCATGGCAATTGATTTCAGCTAATTTACCTCAAAATTTGTGGGTTTCAAGAGTGGTGGCATCTTCTCATAAAAAAGAAAGAGTTTATGCAACTTTAAACGGGTACAGAAACGATAATTTTGAAAGTTATGCCTTTGTTTCACAAGACTTTGGTGCGACTTGGACTTCAATTTCAAATGGATTAACTGAAGCCGTTAACGTAATTGTTGAAGATTCGGTAAATGAGAATATTTTATATGTTGGAACCGATAATGGTTTGTTTATTTCGTTAGATAAAGGTACAACTTGGCAAGATTTTTCCAACGGAATGCCAAAAGTAGCGGTTCATGATGCGGTTATTCAAACCAAAGCAAAAGAATTAATCGTAGGGACTCATGGTCGTTCTATTTATAAAATAGATATTTCTAAAGTTCAGGAATTAACTAAAGAAGTTTTAGCTAAAAATTTACATTTATTTAAAGTAAACGATAGAACAAAATCCAATCGTTGGGGAACTCAAAATTACGCTTGGGGCAAACCAAATGAACCTTCACAAACGATTTGGTTTTACTCAAATGGTGATGGAATGGTAAATATTTCCATTACAAATGAATTTGGAATGGTTGTTCAAAGTCAAAAATTTGATGCAAAAAAAGGATTGAACTCGGTTGAATTTGATTATTCGATGCCGAAAAATGTGGCAGATAATTGGAATAAAAAAGATAAGAATGTCAAATTGAAAGCAGCTGAAAATCAGAAGTTTTATTTGCCTGTGGGTAAATACAGAGTAACAATTTCAAAAGAAAAAACATCGGAAAACCAATCATTTGAAATTCTAACCTCAAAAAAGTAAAACACTTAGGATAGTATTTTTGTAGGGTATTTAAATTCGCACAAATGAAGCGTCTTTTTTAGATAAGAAATCCTATCTGATAAATATTTTTTGCAAAAATACTATACATAGATCTTTTTTATTCTTGTAAATCTCTGATATTCAACGTTAGTTAAATTCATTTTAAAATCATTATAAATTAGCTAGAAAAGGTTGTAGTTAAATTCAAATAGCCGTATTTTTGTTTGATTTTTTATTAAACTAGTACAATCAAATAAAAATTATGGCAAAATCAGCACTATTAAAGTCGTCTATAGTAAAAAAATACTGGATGGCTCTTACAGGTTTATTCTTATGCTTGTTTTTGGCGGGACACTTGGCAGGAAATCTTCAATTGATTTTTGGAACCAGTTTGCAATTTAATGAATATGCATTGTTCATGACCACTAATCCAGCAGTAAAGTTACTTTCCTATTTAACTTACATTTCAATTATTTTCCATGCAATTGATGGAATTATGTTGACCATTCAAAACAAAAAAGCAAGGCCTGTTGGTTATGCTAAAACGGATGGTTCTTCAAGTAGTTTTGCTTCAAGAAATATGGCTGTTTTAGGAACAATCATTTTAGTTTTTATTGCAACCCACATGGTAAATTTTTGGGCTAAAATGCATTTCGATAAAAACATGCCGTTAATGGTTAAAGAAATCGAAGTGCAAGGAAACAAACAAAAGTTTTATGTTGGAACTCAAGTAGGTCAATTTTTCCCAGTAGAACAAGTGGCTAAAGAAGGAGAAAAGCCAGATCCTGTTACTATGTTGCCTAAACAGTTTGTGATTAAAAATAAAACAGAATTGCATTATAGTCAAGCTGATGTTAAGGCTGCAGATTTATATAAAGACTTACACAAATTAACAGTTGATTTCTTTAAAGATCCTAAGTTTGGTTTAGCTTTTACAATTTTCTATGTTTTTTCAATGGGTGCTTTAGGGTTCCACTTGTGGCATGGTTTTCAAAGTGCTTTCCAATCATTGGGTGTTAATAGTTCTAAAATAACTCCAGTTATCAAGTTTGTAGGAAAAGCATTTGCAGTAATAGTTCCATTATTGTTTGCAATCATTCCAATCTTTTTACACTTAAAAAAATAATCAACATCAGTATATATTATGAAGTTAGATTCTAAAATACCAGCTGGTCCTTTAAAAGATAAATGGACCAATCATAAAAATCACTTGAAATTAGTTGCTCCAAACAATAGACCAAAAATCGATATTATTGTGGTAGGAACTGGTTTAGCAGGTGCTTCAGCTGCCGCTTCTCTTGGAGAAATGGGGTATAATGTGAAAGCATTCTGTTTTCAAGATTCTCCTCGTCGTGCACACTCGATTGCCGCTCAAGGGGGTATCAATGCGGCTAAAAATTATCAAAATGATGGTGATAGCGTTTACCGTCTTTTCTATGATACAATTAAAGGAGGTGATTACCGTGCACGTGAAGCAAACGTTCACCGTTTAGCAGAAGTTTCAGGTAATATTATCGATCAATGTGTCGCTCAAGGTGTTCCTTTTGCACGTGAATATGGTGGAATGTTAGATAACCGTTCGTTCGGTGGAACACAAGTACAACGTACTTTCTACGCTGCAGGACAAACTGGTCAGCAATTATTATTAGGAGCGTATTCTGCTTTATCAAGACAAATCGGGTTAGGTCGTGTAAAAATGTACAACCGACATGAAATGTTAGACTTAGTAAAAGTAGATGGAAAAGCTCGTGGAATAATCGCACGTAACTTAATTACTGGTGAAATCGAAAGACATTCAGCTCATGCAGTAGTTATTGCTTCTGGAGGTTATGGAAACGTATATTTCCTATCAACAAACGCTATGGGAAGTAACGTTACAGCTGCTTGGAAAGTTCACAAGCAAGGTGCGTTATTTGCTAATCCTTGTTTTGTACAAATTCACCCAACTTGTATTCCAGTACACGGAACCAATCAGTCAAAATTAACGTTGATGTCTGAGTCGTTACGTAACTCTGGTCGTATTTGGGTTCCAAAGAAAAAAGAAGATGCAGAAGCAATTAGAGCGGGTAAATTAAAACCAACTCAAATTGCAGAAGAAGATAGAGATTATTTCTTAGAAAGAAGATATCCAGCTTTCGGTAACTTAGTGCCTCGTGACGTTGCTTCGAGAGCAGCTAAAGAGCGTTGCGATGCTGGTTTCGGAATTGAAGCTAACGATACTAACGAAGGAGTTTACTTAGATTTCTCTACTGAAATTCAAAACAAAGGTAGACAAGCGGCTTACGCTAAAGGAAACCATAATCCTACACCAGAAGAAATTACTAAATTAGGTAAAGCTTGGTTGGAAGAGAAATACGGTAACTTGTTTACAATGTATCAAAAAATTACCGATGAGAATCCGTATGAAACTCCAATGAAAATTTACCCAGCGGTTCACTACACTATGGGAGGTGTTTGGGTTGATTATAACTTACAATCTACTATTCCTGGTTGTTTCGTAGCAGGTGAAGCAAATTTCTCTGACCACGGGGCAAATCGTTTAGGAGCTTCAGCTTTAATGCAAGGTTTAGCGGATGGATATTTCGTATTGCCATACACTATCTCTAACTATTTAGCTGACGAAATTAGAACAGGTAAAATCTCTACAGATGCTCCAGAATTTGCTGAAGCAGAATCAAGAGTTAAAGATGCAATAAGCAAATTCTTAAATAACAACGGTTCTAAATCAGTTGATCACTTCCACAAACGTTTAGGTTTAATTATGTGGAATAAAGTAGGTATGGCTCGTAACGAAGAAGGTTTAAAACAAGCTATCCAAGAGATTGCTCAGTTAAAAGAAGAGTTTTACAATGAAGTTTATGTTCCAGGAAGCGCTGATGAATTGAATCCTGAGTTAGACAAAGCAATGCGTGTAGCTGACTTTATCGAATTAGGTCAATTGATGGCAATGGATGCTTTACAGCGTAAAGAGTCTTGTGGAGGTCACTTCCGTGAAGAATATCAAGATGCTGAAGGAGAAACTTTACGTGATGATGTAAACTTTAAGTTTGTTGGAGCTTGGGAATACAAAGGAAGCGATATCAGTAAAGCAGAACTTCACAAAGAAGAATTAGTATACGAAGAAATTAAAATTGCAGCTAGAAATTACAAATAATGAAGTAATTAGTGAATAGTAACTAGTAATTAGTCAAATGAGTACAATTAAATCATATAAAGACTTATTAATCTGGCAAAAAGGTTTTGAAATTGTTATTTCTACTTATAGACTAGTGAAAACTTTTCCTCAAGAAGAGTTATATGCATTAACAAGTCAAATAAAAAGAGCAGCAATTTCCATCCCTTCAAATATAGCAGAAGGATATGGAAGAAATACCGATAAGTCTTTTAGTCATTTCATTGATATTTCAAGAGGTTCTTTATATGAATTGGAAACGCAGTTACTTATTGCAAATGAATTAGATTTTATTCAAGATATTAATATGTTTAATCACATAATTAGTTTGATTAATGAAGAGAGTAAAATGATAAATGCATTTTATAACACGCTTTCAAAAGCTAATCACTAATCACTAATTACCAATCACTTAAAAATATACAACATGAGTGCAGCAAAAAATATCAATATAACCCTTAAAATTTGGCGTCAGAAAAATGCTAAAGCTAAAGGTAGCATGGAAACTTACAAATTAGATAATGTTTCTACTGCAAGTTCGTTTTTGGAAATGTTAGACCAGTTAAACGAACAATTAATTAATGAGAAGAAAGAACCAGTAGCATTTGACCACGACTGTCGTGAAGGTATTTGCGGAATGTGTTCTTTATACATCAACGGACGTGCTCACGGACCAGATAGTGGTATTACTACTTGTCAGTTACACATGAGAATGTTCAATGATGGAGATACTATTTATATCGAGCCTTGGAGAAGTAAAGCTTTTCCTGTGGTAAAAGATTTAGTAGTAGACAGAAGTGCTTTCGATAGAATTCAACAAGCAGGTGGTTTCGTATCAGTAAACACGTCTGGAAACACTATCGATGCCAACTCTATTCCAGTTCCTAAAGATGATGCTGATAAAGCTTTTATGGCAGCAGCTTGTATTGGATGTGGAGCTTGTGTAGCAACATGTAAAAATGGTTCTGCGATGTTATTCGTTGGTGCTAAAGTATCACAATATGCTTTGTTACCACAAGGTAAAGTAGAAGCTACGCAACGTGTTTTAAACATGGTACGTCAAATGGACGAAGAAGGATTCGGAAATTGTACCAATACTGGAGCATGTGAAATCGAATGTCCGAAAGGAATTTCGTTAGAAAATATCGCTCGTATGAACAGAGAGTACTTAAAAGCTTCTTTGAAATAATTCATTGAAACTTTAAAATAATAAAAACGCATTCATTTATTTGGATGCGTTTTTTTGTATTTTTAAACCAAATTAATATCCAATGAAAGTAGCCCTTTTTCAAACCAAATTAGCTTGGGAAAATCCACAAGTAAATCGAAAATTTATTGAAGAATATTTCTTAAATGAAGAGGAATCGTTTGATTTATTTGTTTTACCTGAAATGTTTACTTCTGGGTTTACCATGAGTCCATCGGTTGTAGCGGAAACTATGGAAGGAGAAACAATGACTTGGTTGAAAGAGTTAGCTAAGAGAAAAAACTGCGCCATTACCGGAAGTTTAGTAATCAAAGAAAACGATAACTATTACAATCGAATGGTTTTTGTTTTTCCATCAGGAGAAGTTCAATACTACAATAAACGTCATTTGTTTACTTTAGCCGGAGAGGATAAAGTATATACAAAAGGAAATGAGAAAGTAATTGTAAATTACAACAATTGGAAGATTTGCCTTCAAATTTGTTACGATTTACGTTTTCCTGTTTTTGTGAGAAACACAGAAGACTATGATTTATTATTATATGTAGCCAACTGGCCAATTCCTAGAATAAGTGCTTGGGATACTCTTTTAAGAGCTCGAGCTATAGAAAACATGTGTTATACTATTGGTGTTAATAGAATAGGGGAAGATGCAAACAAAATGGATTATCCAGGCCATTCACATGTTGTTGATTATTTAGGAAAAAATATTTTAGATTGTGAAGATGAATTAGGTGTTTTCATCATCGAATTAGACAAGACAAGACAGAATGAAGCTAGAGCTAAATTCAACTTTTTAAACGATAGAGATAGTTATATGATTATCTAATCTAAAATAAAATCTTGTTCCACATCCCAATTGGCTCGCACATCGATGAGTTTTGGAAAGTAAATAATTTGTTCTGCCTGTTTTTTGGCTAAGTAATCTCCTGTATCCCACTCACCATTAGAGTTGTCATCATAAATGATTCTTAAGGTGTATAATTTTGGTTCTATAGTTTCAAAATAAAAACTTGTTGCAGTAGCAGAACTCATGCGATATAAAACGTTTTCTTTTTCTAAAAGTTCTACAATGATAGGAAAACGTTTTGTGTTCATTAAGTTTACTTTCAAATTTCCGTAATCTGAAAGTTGTTTCGTGCTAAAATTGTATTTTAGGGTATCATTGGTAGATTCGTAAAAGTCTTTTATGGCACCAGGAAGTAGTTCTAAGGTATATTTTTCGTTTTCTTCTTTTTTGAAATCAAACGATATTTCTCGATCAAAATCATGAATTTTAGCAGTTAATTTTACCAATACAGAATCTTTATTTCGAAGTGTGATTTTAGACTCGTCAATCTGAGTGATTGGAGTTTTAGATTTTATTACAAATGAATCTCTGTATGGAAGAATACCGCCCGTTTTCTTCTCAATAGACAACGAATCAGCTTCTTTTAAATCTTTAAGCTTCGTAACAAAAGATTTATGATAAGACCCGTTATTAACCGAAATTTGGATGGAATCCATTTTTACATTAGGGTAAAAAATAAGTACAGAATCTTTATTCTTTTCAGGAAATTTAGCTATTTTAATTGGGACTTCTTTATTGTTGTAGGAAGCCGAAATTTTAGTGTTTTTGAAGTCTCCTTCGTACCCTAAAAAAAGTTTGTTATTGCTTTCTTGTGTAGGTTTTTCAGCTTTGAAAGGTAATTTTTCTTTAAATAATTCCAACTCATACATTTCAGTGGTTGGAATAGTTATTGGAAAATCTAAAAAACCAATCTTATCAACCCCAGGATTGTATAAATTATTGTTTGATTTATCTTTAAGAGCAATAATTTTATACGTCCCTTCTTTAAGGTTTTCAAGTGAATAAGCTTTTAAACTATCTAAGGTATTGGTAATGTATAAAGGAGTTTTTTTATAAACAGTAGAGTCGTTAAAAGTTGCAGCATCATAGAGCATAACGCTAACAAAGTTGTCTGGTTTTTGTTCGTAAGCGTCTTTAATTTTGCCAACTATCGTCAGTGAGTCGATATATTTACCTGTTGAGAAAACGTATTTAAATTGTGAATACGGATTTCCTTCGTTGTTATCAGTAATACTTTGGCCAAAATTAAAACTGTAGGTTGTGTTCGGTTGTAAAGTATCTAAAATTTTAATTGAAATGAATTTACTTGCACTCCCTTGAGGAACAATTATAGGTTGTTTCTTCATTGGTGGAGAAATAATCAATTGTTTATTAATGTCTTTGATTTTTATAAGTTCATTAAAAGTAATTTTAATTTCATTGCCTTTAAAATCTGAAGTAAAATTATCAGGACTGCTAAAAATAATTTTAGGAGCTATAGTGTCTTTAGCGCCACCTGTGATGGTGCCTCGCTTAGCACAACTCGAAAGCAGCAAAAGACTTGCTAATATAAAGGCTATTTTTTTCAATGGATTTAATTTAAATAATGATGTTACAAAATAACAACTATAATTAGTGCAAACATACAATTTTTACTAATTTTTATGAAAGCGTATAGGCCATAGTTATGATGCTTACTTTTGCATCAGGTATTTTTAATAAGGCTCTTGTGCATGCTTCTAGTGTAGCTCCAGATGTAATAACGTCATCGACTAATAAAAAGTGTTTGTTGTGGTCAAGATTTGTAAATTTTACATCAAATAAAGCATTTGAAACTTCTTTTCGATGTTCTTTGTCTTTTTGGGTTTGCGTTTTAGAATATCTATTTCTAAACAACAAATTAGAATTTAGAGGAATTTCTATGCCTTTTGCAATAGCTTCACAAAATGTGGTTACCTGATTATACCCGCGCTCTTCAAGTCTTTTCGAATGCAACGGAACAGGTATTATTTCAGTAAAATTAAATTTTTCATGAATAGTTTTTAAATCATTAGCATACCAATTTCCTAAAAGCGTTCCTATTTTTTGTTGATTTCTGTATTTTAAATCGTGAATTAAGTTTTGCACAATTCCATCATGATGAAAATACAACATAGACGAACAGAATTCTATTGGAATAATACCATCAAATTTTTTTGAGGCCTCGTTTGGATATAAATTATGATGTAGAGTAAAAGGTAAATCATGAATGCATTGGCTGCATAAAATTATCTCGTTTTTGAGAAGCAAGTTCTTACATCCACTACAAAGTTTTGGGAAAATTAAGTTTATCAGGTTTTTTAGCATGTTGTCGATTAATTGTAATAACCAAAATATAAAAAAATAAATTTACAAAAAAATCAGTATTATTATTTTCAAGAAAAACATATTCGTCATATCCATTGTTGGAATCAACATGTGTTTGTTCATGTTTTTAACTTATCGATATTTTAAAATTCGTGCTGATTTTGATGATTTTAGAGTAAAATCAGACCATGAATTAACTGATTTGAAAAACCGACTAGTAGAAATTAAATCGCTCAACGATTCTTTAGTTCAAAATAGCTATCAAACAGACTACGATGCCCCTGAAAACCTTCAACAAAATAATACACATAAGTTCTTATTGAACGAGAATTAATCGTTTTATTTTCATAAAAAGTTAATCCTCACTTTTTTATTATCATTTCTTTCGTTTATTCCAAAGCTATTTTTACTTTTGCACTATGGCAAAGCAAGAAGATATTTTTAAGAATGTAGTTTCGCATGCAAAAGAGTACGGATTTATATTTCCGTCGAGCGAAATTTACGATGGTTTAAGTGCGGTTTATGACTATGCACAAAATGGTGTGGAGTTAAAGAAAAACATCCGTGAATATTGGTGGCAATCCATGGTGCAAATGCATGAAAATATTGTAGGATTAGATTCAGCAATTTTGATGCATCCCACCACATGGAAAGCTTCTGGTCACGTAGATGCGTTTAACGATCCATTAATCGATAACAAAGATTCTAAAAAAAGATATCGTGCCGATGTTTTAATTGAGGATTATGCTGAAAAATTAAATCAAAAAGCACAAAAAGAAATCGACAAAGCACGTGAGCGTTTTGGTGCTTCATTTGATGAAGAACAATACAAAACAACGAATCCTCGTGTGATGGAATATTTGTCTAAAAAGCAGGAAATTCTGGAAAGAATGGCGCGCTCTTTAGAAACAGAAAACCTTGCAGATGTTAAAGCCTTAATAGAAGAATTAGAAATTGCTTGTCCAGAAAGTGGCTCAAAAAACTGGACCGATGTAAAGCAATTCAACTTAATGTTCGGAACTAAATTAGGGGCTTCTGCTGAAAACGCAATGGATTTGTACCTACGTCCAGAAACGGCTCAAGGTATTTTCGTAAACTTCTTAAATGTTCAAAAAACGGGTCGTATGAAGATTCCTTTCGGAATTGCTCAAACCGGTAAAGCGTTTAGAAATGAAATCGTAGCTAGACAATTTATTTTCCGTATGCGTGAGTTTGAACAAATGGAAATGCAGTTTTTCGTAAAACCAGGAGAAGAAATGAAATGGTACGAATACTGGAAGACTACACGATTAAATTGGCATTTATCGCTAGGATTAGGAAAAGAAAACTATCGTTTCCATGACCATGAAAAATTAGCGCATTATGCCAATGCTGCAGCCGATATCGAATTCAACTTCCCATTCGGATTTAAAGAATTAGAAGGAATTCACTCGAGAACCGATTTCGATTTGAAAGCGCACGAACAATATTCAGGTAAAAAATTACAATATTTTGATAACGATACCAATTCGAACTACACGCCTTATGTTGTAGAAACTTCGGTTGGTTTAGATAGAATGTTTTTAGCGGTTTTCTCAAACTCATTACAAGAAGAGGTTTTAGAAGACGGTTCTACTAGAACAGTTTTACGTTTACCTTCGGTATTAGCACCAACAAAAGCTGCTGTTTTACCATTGGTTAAAAAAGACGGTTTACCAGAAGTAGCGCGTAAAATTATCGATGATTTGAAATGGGATTTCAACGTAGCCTATGACGAAAAAGACGCCGTAGGAAGACGTTACAGAAGACAAGATGCATTAGGAACACCATTTTGTATTACAGTAGATCATCAAACACTAGAAGATGAAACGGTAACCATTCGTCACAGAGATTCTATGCAACAAGATAGAGTAAAGATTTCAGAATTACGCGATATTATCAACAACGAAGTTTCAATGAGAAACTGGTTGATGAAAATGTAATTAAAGTATTAAGATTTAAGTATTAAGATTTAAGACAAAATCCCGAACTTCATCTGAAATTCGGGGTTTTCTAAATTCTAAATTCTAACTTTCAAGAGCATTCCAACCTCTAGCTTTCAATTCAATCTTAGTATTGGCTCTTGTGATTAAATGGTTTCCTTCGGTAGCCGCAACCATGTGACCGATTACGGTGAAATTTGGATTGCCTTTGATTTTATCAAAATCTTCCATTTTAATAGTGAAAAGCAATTCGTAATCTTCGCCACCACTTAACGCTACGGTTGTGATGTCTAAATTAAATTCTTCACACACATTAATCAACTGTGGGTCAACTGGAATTTTCTCTTCGTATAAATTACAACCTACATTACTTTGCTTACATAAGTGTAAAATCTCGGACGACAAACCATCTGAAATATCAATCATGGCAGTTGGTTTAACTTCTAATTTTGCTAAAAGTTCTTTGATGTCAGTTCTCGCTTCTGGTTTTAATTGTCGCTCGATTAAATAGGTGTAATCGTCTAAAACCGGTTGGTTGTTTGGGTTTACTTGAAACACTTGTTTTTCGCGTTCCAAAACTTGTAATCCCATATAAGCCGCACCAATATCGCCTGAAACTACTAATAAATCATTTTCTTTTGCGCCATTTCGGTACACGATATCTTCTAAATTTGCTTCACCAATTGCAGTTATACTAATAATTAATCCTTTTTGAGAAGAAGTCGTATCGCCACCAATTACATCTACATTGTAAATTTTAGAAGCTAACGTAATTCCTTCAAACAATTCTTCCAAAGCCTCCAAGGGAAAACGATTCGAAACCGCTACCGAAACCGTGATTTGAGTTGGTGTAGCATTCATGGCACATATATCAGATAGATTTGCTACAACCGCTTTGTATCCTAAGTGTTTTAACGGCATGTAAGCCAAATCAAAATGAACGCCTTCTACTAATAAATCAGTAGAAATTACTGCTTTTTTATCGCCAAAGTTCAATACTGCAGCATCGTCACCTATACTTTTAAGAGTTGATTCTTGATGGATCGTAAAGTTTTTAGTTAAGTGTTCGATTAAGCCAAATTCACCTAATTGAGCCAAACTCGTTCTGCTTTGATTTTTATCTTCTAACATGGATTATTTTTTTGCAAAGATAGGTTTTTTAGGTGAAAGCAATTGGGTAAAGGGTAAAAGCAACATTAACAAACCCAACGTCCTTTATCTAACACCTTTTACTTTTCAAGTTCCTTTAACTTTTCATAAATCAAATGTGTTTCATAGCCTTTTCTAAGTAAGAAATCTACGAATTTTTTGTTTTTCTTTTGCCCTTTTCGTTCGGTGATGCTGTTCCAATGTTTTTCGGACAATAGGTGGAAATTTTCTAAATAGGTTTCTTCAGGAATCTCTTTTAAGGCAATTGTGATGATACGCGATGAGATATTTCGGAATTTTAATTCGTTTACAATGCGGTTTTTACCCCAAAACTTATAATTGTGCTTGCCTCGAACAAAACTTTTTGCAAATCGCTCTTCGTTGATGAAATTGTGTTCGATGAGATGAGTTAAGATGGCTTCTTTTTCCGCTAAATTGAGCGAAAAAGAGTATAATTTTTCTTCAACTTCCTTGTAACAACGCTCCTGATACGCGCAATAATATTCCATTTTTGCTCGTATTTCTGAAGGGTTTACATATGTTTTTTGGGGAATCAAAAAAATATTAATTATTTGTTAATACGTTTTTTTTATGATTATTGAGAAATTATTTTAAATTTACCACATAAATCTGAAAAGATTTAACAAAAGCCAAATCTATAACATAAAATTTTATATATGAAATTAAAATTACTAATTTTCACATTGTTGTGTGCAGTGATGTCGTGGGGGCAGGGAACAGAATCTTTCACAAATTCAAATGCTACATCAACATACAGTTCATCTAATTTTGTAGGAGAAGGTTCTGTTACATGGACATATGTAGAATCAAGAAATGAAGATGTATATGGCATAACAGGTAAAGGTTTAATGTTAAGGAGGGCTTCTAGTTCAAGTAAGGTTACTTCTTCTTCTGTAGCAGGAGGAATAGGAAATTTTACATGTAATTTAAGAAAAGCCTTCACGGGTACCGGTAATAGACAAGTTGAGTTGTTTGTAAATGGAATCAGTAAAGGAACATCAATAGCATGGGATAATACGTCAGTACAAACATTTGTAGTTAATAATATAAATATTGCTGGAAATGTAATTATTGAGATAAGAAATATTACTGGTAATCAAGTTGTTATAGATGATATATCGTGGACAGCTTACACAGCTTGTACACCCCCATCAACACAAGCAACAACCTTCACAAGTTCAGCTGTTACACAAACAACCGCTACGTTAGGTTGGGCAAGAGGTAATGGTAACAATGTGTTAGTAGTAGCAAGACAAGGGGGTGCGGTTAATGCAGACCCAGTAAGTGGAACAACTTACACGGCTAATGCTGCTTTTGGTTCAGGTACTCAAATAGGTACAGGAAATTTTGTGGTATATGATGGTGCGGGAACTTCGATTAACTTAACTGGTTTAACAGCTGGCGCTAACTATCATTTTGCGGTTTATGAATATAACACTACAGGTACTTGTTATCATTTAACAGAATTAACGGGGAACATTACCACTTTGGTTCCTTCAGCTCCTGAAATTAATCTTCAAGGGAATAATACTAACATCGTATCAGGAGCTCTTACAGCTACTACAGCAAATCATACTGATTTTGGTTCTGTTTCAACGGTATCAGGTACGATGGTGAGAACATTTACAATTCAAAATACGGGTACAGCGGATTTAAATGTAGGGGCTATTTCAATTTCAGGAGCTAATGCATCAGATTTTACAGTTACTTCATCTCCTTCAGCAACAGTGGTTGCAAGTAATTCTACTACTTTTCAAGTTACTTTTAATCCTTCAGCAGATGGAGTAAGAACTGCAACAATAAGCATTGCTAATAACGATTCAAATGAAAATCCATATACTTTTGCAATACAAGGAACAGGAGTAAGTGCTCCAACAATTACTAGTGCTCTAACGGCAACAGGTACGCAAGGAGCTGCTTTTTCTTATACCATTGTAGCTACCAATACCCCTACTAGTTATAATGCTACGGGTTTACCAGCAGGTTTATCCATCAATACTACTACGGGAGTAATTTCGGGTACACCAACAGTTTCAGGTAGTTTTACTATTTCAATTTCTGCAACAAATGCATTAGGTACTGATACACAATCTTTGGTTTTAACGGTAGGAACTGGGCCTTGTTTAACTCAGTCTACTTTTAGTACACTGCCGTCAGGTTGGGCTGGAACAAATATAACTTATTCGGCTGGTGAGGCTAATTTTGATGCAAATACAGGTTCGTTGTCAACAATAGTAATAGCTAATCCTCAAAGTTTAACATTCGATTTAAGGAGGTCGACTAACACAACTGCTAAGTCGATGATTGTAGAGGTTTCTACTACAACTCAAGGAGGTACATACACTTCTGTAGCTACTTTTGATCACAATAACACTACATCTGGAGGTACAACTATTTGTACAGTTGATTTGTCGGCATATTCTTCATCTTCAGTTGTTTACATAAGATTCAGAAAGGCTTCTTTAACGACATCTCCATGGTATTTAAGTAATGTTAATGTATTTTGTGGTGCTCCTTCCCCAGAAGAGATTTCTATTTCAGGGAATGGTATTGAAATTTTAGATGGAGATACAACACCGGTTGTAACAGATAATACGTATTTCGGTTCAGAATTAGTAGGTGTTGGTGTAACCAAAACGTTTACAATTTCTAGTCAAGGAACAGCAGCATTAACATTAGGGGCAATTACCATTAATGGAGCCAATGCATCTGATTTTGTTGTAACTAGTGCGCCAGCTCCAACAGTTGCAGCAGGAAGTTCAACAACTTTTTCAGTTACATTTACTCCATCTGCTTTAGGAGATAGAAATGCTGAAATTTCAATTGTAAATAATGACCCTAATGAAGATCCTTATAATTTTTTAATTAGAGGAACTGGTGCAGAACCAACTATTACAGTAACCCCTGCAACTTTAACAGCACTAAACTATAATGAAGGTTCAGGGCCTTCTGCAAGTGGGTCTTTTGTGGTAAGTGGTCAACTTTTAACTTCAAACCTTGTAGTAACAGCACCTACAAATTATGAAATTTCTTTGGCTGCAGCTTCAGGTTTTGGAAGTTCAATTACTTTAACACCAACTAGTCGTACAGTTGCCAATACCACCATTTATGTAAGATTAAAAGCTGGTTTATCAGCAGGATTATATAATTCGGAAGTTATTGATGTAACCTCTACAGGAGCTACAGCTAAAACAGTTACTTGTAGTGGTCGTGTTTTTCCACCGCCACCAGTAAATGATGTATGTTCAGCTTCAATAGAGTTGTTTAGTAATGTAGCACCAATTTCAGGAAGTTTTATAAATTCTTCATCTGAATCTTTGGATTCTTATAAAGACGTTTGGTATAAATTTACACCAACATGTACAGCTTCTTATTCGTTTTCGGTAGCTGGTTTTTCAGGAGACATTGATCTTCATTTGTATCAAACTAGTTGCCCTAGTACTACTACATCAAAAATAGCCAGTTCGGCATTGTCTTCTGATCCTGAAGTACTTACTTATCCATTAACCTCGGGTATAACTTATTATTTAAGAGTTTATGCTTTTAATACAACAGCTGCAATGTCTGATTTTACTGTTGCAGCAGCTACTACAGGGTCTTTAGCTTTAACAAATGCTGGTAGTCCAGCAGCAGCTAGTGTAAGTGCAGGTACTCCTAATTATGTTGTGATGGGCTTTACCTTAAATCCTACTTGTGCATCAAATTATGGTGTGTCTACAGTAACTTTAACCAAAGATGCAACAAGTACAGTTGTATCCAGCGATATTTCTAATTTTAGAATTTTTAGAGATGTTAACCAAAACGGTATTATAGATGGAACCGATATTTCTATTTCGACTTCTGGAATTCCATTGGCTAACTCTATGTTGTTTACCTTAAATGGTCAATCTAATGTTTCGGGTTCTAAAAGTTATTTGTTAGTTGCAGATATTTCTCCGTTAGCAATAGCAGGAAGAACTATAAAAGTAGATTTAAATCCAGTTTCTAACATAGTTACTACGATTCCTATTTCGGGGTCAGCTATAGGTACTGTTCAAACAATTGTAGCGCAATCTTGTACTCCAGTTAGTATTGCATCTATTTCACCTGCTACTGGTCCTGCTGGTACCGAGGTTGTTATTACTGCTTCATCTGGTAATTTAACTGGCGCAACAGCTTCCTTCAATGGTTTAACGGCTACTGTAATTTCAAGTAGCACTACTCAATTAGTTGTAAAAGTGCCATTAGGTGCTACGAGTGGAGATTTAGTAATTTCGGATGCGCAACCTTGCTACACTGGAGCTTACTTTGAAGTTATTAGTGAAGTTATTTCAGATTGTGAAGGCTCTGTTTCTGATTTGATTATTTATGAAATTTTTGACGAAGAATCTGGAAGTGGTGGAACTATTGTTTTGTATAATGGTACTACAGCTCCAAAAGATTTAAGTGAGTATGAGTTATTTAGAGATGCTGATAACAATCCCGCAACTAGCTCTTATAGTAATTTTATGAAGGTTGCGTTACCTTTAACAGGTATTTTAGCCCCTGGTCAAGTTGCCATATTAAAAGTTTCAGGTAGTGATTGTGGTCCTGTTGCAACAAACAACGGTGAATTAAATGGTGGATTTAATGAAAAAGATGAATTTCAATTAAGACTTAAATCTAACGGTACAGTTATAGATCATGTTGTTGCTCCTTTAACTGTTGGATATTATTTAAAGAGAAATCCTGGTAGCTATACTGCAAATCCTGTTTATGTTGCTACTGATTGGTCATACACTGATATGGGTGTTGATGTTAATGGAGATAACGAGTGTGTTACTATGGGTATTCCTCCAACGAGTATAGGAAGAAGTCCAATTATTACATCTCAACCTTCTAACGTTTCTGCAATTTGTGGTACTTTACCAGCAGTTTTATCTGTTTCAGCAGTTGAGGGTTATGCAGGAGGTAGATCACTTACCTATCAATGGTTTTATGTAGCTCCAGGCGATACCACTTGGATAGCTGTTACTGATGGAGGGCTTTATAGCGGCGCTACAACAAACTCTTTGACGATTTCAGATGTAAACCCTATTTTAGGATATCAATTTTATTGTCAAGTTAAAGAAGATTCGGCAATTTGTTACATAGCTACTGAAGCTATCAAGTTAACCAATCTGTCTCCAACTACATGGGATGGAACTTCTTGGTCTGATGGCACTCCTACATTATTAAAACCGGCTGTTATTAATGGAAATTATGATACAAGTTTAAATGGTAATATTGAAGCGTGTAGTTTAACCGTAAATCCTGGATTTACAGCAAGAGTAACAACTGGAATGTATTTCAATATTCAGAATGAAGTTACTGTTTTGTCTGGGGCTAATTTAATTATTAATGATGATGGTTCATTAGTTCAAATTAATGATGCAAGTGTTAATTCTGGTAATATTCGCTACGAACGTACGGCGAATGAGATTCATTTAAGCGATTATGTGTATTGGTCATCTCCAGTTCAAAACTTTCTAGTTAGAAACATTTCTCCAACCACACCGGCTTATTATCACTGGAAATGGGGAACGACGGCTCCTAATTACAACAATGGTGAAGGAAATTGGGTTGCTGCTTATAATGATACTATGATTCCTGGTAAAGGTTACATAGTTCGTGCTCCAAATGGATTTAGCAATACGCTGACACAGCCATGGAATGTTGCTTTTACAGGTGTTCCAAATAATGGTTTAATAACTCCACAGGTTTTAAGAGGTACAAACAGAAATTTAGGAACAGTAGGTCCTGATGGTTCCATTAGATCGCGTTATGGGGATAATTTCAATTTAATTGGTAATCCTTATCCGTCAGCAATAAGTATTAATGCTTTTCTTATGGAAAATCCATTTTTAGATGGTTTTGTTAATGTATGGACTCACGGTTCTTTGCCATCTGTACTTAATCCAGATCATTTTTACGATGACTATGATGCTAATTATACTCCAAACGATTATATTACTATTAATAGTGTTGGTGTTCATTCGGGTCCAAATGCTATTAGTTATATAGCTGGTGGACAAGGTTTCTTTGTTGAGATTTCAGAAGATACGCCAGATAATAATCCTGTTGATACAACAGTAACTTTTAGAAACTACATGAGAAGTAAAACATATCACAATCATGAGTTTTTTAGGCCATCGAGAGAAGAGTCTAATTCTGTTCCGGCTTTATCACAAAGTAAAAATAGAATTTGGTTAGATTTGGTTGGTCCTACAAATGTTTCACATAGAATTTTAGTAGGTTATGTGGCCGGAGCTACAAATCAAAGAGATAGAATGTATGATGCAGTTGTAGGATATGGTTCAGGTCAATCTTTTTATTCAATAATCGATAATGATATTTTTAAAATTCAAGGTAAATCGTTGCCATTTGATGTAAATGACAGAATTCCATTAGGAGTAAAAGTGGGCACAACAGGAGTTCATCAAATAGCTATAGCTTACAAGGACGGTCTTTTCTTAGGAAATCAGAATATTTATTTAGAAGATCTTCATTTAGGAGTTATTCACGATTTAAGAGCCACTCCTTATTCTTTTACAGCATCAACTGGAATTATTAATAATCGTTTTGTTTTGAGATATACTGATGTAACATTAAGTAATCCAGATATTCAGAATAACTCAGATGTTTATATTTCTACATCTGAGGTAATCGGAATTGATGCTATTAGTTATCAAATCGAAAGCATCCAAATTCATAATATTTTAGGACAATTGTTATTTCATAAACGTCAAGTGAATTCAGGAAGTTTTCAAATTTCAGATTTACAGAAAAACAATGTGCCTTTAATAGTGCAAGTAACTTTAGATAATGGTGTTACAATAACAAAGAAGATTATTTATTAATTCATTCAAGGTGTAATTAAGCCCAATCGTTAAAGATTGGGCTTTTTTTATTTCATTTGAAATCAATTTTGTATTTTTGAACTTTATCAAACAATCACAATGGACAATATAAGACAATACGTTCAAGAAAACAAAGAACGTTTTTTAAATGAGTTAATCGAACTTTTAAAAATACCATCAGTTAGTGCAGACAGCGCTTATGCTCATGATGTTGTATTAACAGCAGAAGCAGTTAAAGCTAGCTTAGAAAAAGCAGGTTGCGATTTTGTCGAGCTTTGTGAAACACCAGGGTATCCTATTGTTTACGGAGAGAAAATCATCGATAAAAATTTACCAACGGTTTTGGTTTATGGTCACTACGATGTGCAACCACCTGATCCAATCGATTTATGGACTTCACCACCTTTTGAGCCCGTAATTAAAACAACAGAAATTCATCCAGAGGGAGCTATTTTTGCACGTGGTGCTTGCGATGATAAAGGTCAAATGTACATGCATGTCAAAGCATTTGAATATATGATTCAAAATAATTGCTTGCCATGTAATGTTAAATTCATGATAGAAGGGGAAGAAGAAGTAGGTTCAAAAAGCTTAGGTTGGTTTGTAGAGCGTAACCAAGAAAAATTAGCCAATGATGTTATATTAATTTCAGATACAGGAATGATTTCCAATCAGCAACCTTCTATTACCACTGGTTTAAGAGGTTTGAGCTATGTTGAGGTTGAAGTTACGGGGCCAAACAGAGATTTACATTCAGGATTGTATGGTGGAGCTGTTGCTAATCCAATCAATATTTTAGCTAAGATGATTGCGTCGTTACATGATGAAAATAATCACATAACTATCCCTGGTTTTTATGATAAAGTAGAAGAATTATCTGCTGCAGAAAGAGCGGAAATGGCCAAAGCACCGTTCTCGTTAGAGAAATATAAAAAAGCTTTAGATATTGAAGACATTCATGGAGAAGCAGGTTATGTTACCAATGAAAGAAATTCAATTCGTCCTACTTTGGATGTGAATGGAATTTGGGGTGGTTACACAGGAGAAGGAGCTAAAACGGTTATTGCAAGTAAGGCGTATGCAAAAATTTCAATGCGTTTGGTGCCAAATCAAGATTGGGAAGAAATTACAGAATTATTCAAAAAACATTTCGAAAGTATAGCGCCTAAATCGGTTAAAGTGGTAGTAAAACCGCATCATGGCGGACAAGGGTATGTTACTCCAATTGATAGTATAGGATATCAAGCGGCTAATAAAGCATATACTGAAACTTTTGGTGTTCCTGCAATTCCTGTTCGTTCAGGTGGAAGTATTCCAATTGTGGCGTTGTTTGAGAAGGAATTAAAGAGTAAAACTATTTTAATGGGCTTTGGTTTGGATAGCGACGCGATTCACTCACCAAATGAACATTTTGGAGTTTTCAATTACTTAAAAGGTATTGAAACTATTCCATTATTCTATAAGTATTTTACAGAAATGAGTAAATAAAACGAATCCCGATGAAAATCGGGATTTTTTTATAGATTTTTGTGCGTATCCAAAACAGCTTTTTGGTTTTTGTAATCAATCCAAGCTTGTCCTTTTCTTTTTCTCATAAAATTATCGTAATGGCGCATGAAAAACACATTGTAAACGGCTTTTGCCAAATTAGCTGGTTTTCTTGGGAAAGCTCTTAAACTCATTGAAAATCCTGGTGTGACATATTTCATGTAGTGCCAATAACCTTCTGGCATGTACAACATTTCACCGTGTTTTAGATTACAAATTAGTCCTTTTGCATTTTTTAAAGCAGGGAATTTTTCAAAATCAGGATTCTCAAAATCAATATCTTCTCTTGAGATTAATGAATAAGGCACTTTGTACATAAATGGCGTTTGGTCTGGAGCAAACAAAACACATTGTTTTTCCCCATGAAAGTGAAAGTGTAAAATATTCGAATAATCAATATCAAAATGCATGAAGACTTTCGAATTTTCGCCACCAAAGAACAACATCGGTAATTGTTTAACTAGTCGTAAACCAATTTTAGGCCATTTAAAGTCGTTTTGAAGTTGTGGTACTTCATTCATTAAGTTATATAAAAAGATGCGGTAATTGGTAGGTTGAGATTGTAATAAGTCGATGTAGTCGCTCATTTTCATTGTAGCATGTGCTTCATTAAAACCATCCTTATGCGAAACAGGTCTGTCGTCATACAAAGGCACTGTTTTGTCACCAGCAATATCTTTTATGTAGTTCAGATTCCATTTAGAAAACGCAGGCCAATCTTCAGTTAAACTCTCAATAACGACAGGTTTTTGTTTTCTAACAAAATTGTTGTAAAAATCTTCCTTTGAAATGTTCTTCACACGTTCAATTTCGCTTAATTGCATTCCTTTCATAAATCAAAACTTAGTTTAACAAAATTATTAAACACTAGTTAAAGAAAATTCTTTTTAAGAAAATTTTAGGGCTTTTGAAGTACTATCCATTCGTTGTGTTTGAAGTGACTCCATTCAGCTTTAGCCATGTCAAAATTAGGGTCAATTAAAGTCTTGTATTCTTTTTTATTAATATTGTTTTTACATTCTATGTAAATAGCGATGTTTTTATTCTCAAATTCTTTCTTAATTCTTTGACAGTATTGCCAAATAAAATCTGGCTTTGTGGCTAAATTATTTATTTGTTTTACGGTCAAATTTTTATGGTAATCGTAATTACTTAATTGGCCAGAACTAAGATCTTTAATGAGAATATTAATGTAGCCGTTTCGTTCTCTAAGCATCATGCGCCAACTTAGTCGATGCCCTTCTTCTGTCCAAAGGACATCTCCTTCGATGATATGGTGTCGCAGTGGTAAAAGAGCTTGGATAATTAAATAAGGAATGATTAAAAAGTAGACTATTTTTTTTTCGTTGAAGTTAAATTGAGTCTTTTCGAACTTAACGCTAGGTTTATTTTTTAAAAATATTCTTCTTATTGTTTCAGACTCGTAAAAAAATAATGCAAAACTTAGAGCAAAAAACGGAAAAATTCCTATTTGCAAGGTAATTGCATTAAAAATATGAAATAGAAGAGAAGCTATTAAGGCAAGAGTTCTAGTTCTTTTAATTAAAAGAAGGGGAACAATTAATAAATCGAATGCAATTCCAGCATAAGCTATAAATAAGTAAAACCATTTTTTTGAAAATAGCTCAGAAAAAACGGAATTTGATGAATGTTCTGCCAATAGAATTTTTGTGAAAGTACCATCCAACCAATCGGGATAAATTTTAGCGATAGCTGCAAAAAAATAGACAATACCAACTTGAACTATGAAAAGGAACGAAATCCAAAAAGGCATGGTTATCTGTTCAGTTGTTCGGTTTTGTTTAACATCTAATGAGGCATATTTGTTTGCAGGAAGTACTATCATTAAAAAACTAATTAAAAGTAACAAGTAATAATGATTGTTGTAGTGTGATTTTTGCATTAAATAAGCTCCTGCCCATAGAAATGAATATAAGATTATGGAAATTCGGTAGTAGTAACCTAGCATAATACAAAGGCCCAGTATTCCCATAATAATGAAATAATAATACATCCCAAATCCTGGCAAAGGTTGTAGCCATTCAAAACCAATAAAAGAAAAGGTAAATTCGGGATCTATAAAGACACGTTTAACCCATCCGGTAAGTATGGCTCCAAAGCTTTCACAAGCAATTAAAAAACCAAAAAATATTCGGAAAACTATTAATGGGCTATTATCTATTGCTTTGAATAGGAAATTCATTGTTGCTTCTTGATAAAATTCAGAGAGAATATTCTATCTTTTGCTAGCTGTTCTTGTAGCTCTGACAAAGAATTGAATTTTTTTTCATCTCTTATATGTTCTAATATCGAGATTTGTAATTCTTTTCCATAAAGATCTTCATTGATATCTAAAAAATGCACTTCAACTGATTGCTCATTTTCACCAATTGTTGGGTTTTTACCTATATTCATCATTCCATAATATTCCATATTATTCATGATACTTGAAACTACATATACACCATTTTTGGGTAATAATTTGTAATTTTCTGTGATTTCAATGTTGGCAGTTGGGAAACCAATAGTTCTGCCGATTTTTTTACCGTGGATTACTTTACCAGTTAACATAAAAGGGTAGCCCAAATAATCATTAGCCAATTTTATGTTCCCGTCGGTTATAGCTTTTCTAATTTTTGTAGAACTAATGGCAATTTCGTCAATTTCTTCGGCGCTAAGTTGTTCTACTTCAAACCCGTATTTTTTACCAAAGATTATTAAATCATCTATGTTCGCAGCTCTGTTTTTTCCAAAACGATGGTCGTAACCAATAATAATTTTTTGGATATTAAGTTTTTTGATTAGTACTTCAGTCACAAATTTTTCGGGACTTAAATCTGAGAAAGTTTTATCGAAAGGATGAATGATTAAATTTTCAACTTTGAAACGCTTGAGTAAAAGTATTTTTTCTTCTATGGTATTTAGTAGCTTAATTGAATTTTCCTGATTAAGTACCATTCTGGGATGTGGGAAAAAAGTTAAAACCACGCTTGTTAGTTCCTTTTGTGTATCAATTGAGGTTATTTTTTTTAAAATAGACTGATGGCCTATATGAACACCATCAAAGGTGCCAATAGTCATAATCGTTTTTTTTGAACTATAAAAAGAATCTATTGAGTTGAATACTTTCAAAATATTTTTTTTACAAAAATAAAAGGATTGAACGAGTCAATCCTTTTAAAGTTATAAAATTAATTAAAATAATTAATTTTTTATGAATTTAAATGTTTTAGAAGCTTCGCCAACAGTTAAATTAATTAGATATACCCCATCAGCATAATTTGCCACATTTACATTTAAGTCGGCATTTGATTGAATAGGTTTAACTAAAATCTGTTGCCCTATACTATTAAAGATTTCAATTTTTCCATCAAAATTAGTTTGTTCAGGTAAACTAATAGTGAAATAATCTTTTGAAGGGTTAGGGTAAATAGAAACATTTTCTAAAAAACTAAAGTTGTCGTTAGATAATGTTGCGTTATTAGAAAAATAACTAACTCTTGACGATGGTGTAAGTGGCGTGTAATTTGGAACAACGAAATCTGTAACGTTCACTAAACTTGTTGTACCAGAAGTTACGGTATAATATCCTTGTACACTTCCGTCAAATAATCCATCTCCATATTCATCAGTTACTGTTAAATAGTAACAACCATTTGTAGGTAATGTCCATGTTTGATTAACATATTGTCTTGGTGTGCTAGTAGTAACATCATCATAAGGACCACCACTGTATAAGGTTGTTCCTGCTTGATTTTTTAATGTCCATGTAATTTCAGTTCCAAAATTATCACCATAAAGGTTGAAAGTAAATGTTGTTGAATTTGCATATGGAAGAGATGAAATACCACTAAAAGTTCTTGAAGCCGTATTGTTCGTAGTTCTTTGGTCTGTTGTTCCATTTGTAGAAACTATAGAAGCATTTAACGTTCCATAGCCCGTAGTGTTTGTTAATGTTACAACTGCGTACTTGTCAGGAGCTAAATTACCTGTCCAGTTTTGATTGTAGTTAGTGCCGCCATTCATGTTATAGCTTATGGTAGCAGATGTTAAATTTGAAGTTCCTCTGTTGTATAATAAAACACTTTTTGCCGGTACAGATGGGTTGGGAACCGTGCAAGTAGGTTCTATAGTACTACATGAATTTTCAATTTTTATTTCGGCATCATTAGCAAATAAAGGTATCGCTATATTTTTTGTTGATGTTTTTAAAGTAGATCTTCTTGGTGAATTGTTCATTACAGCAACTATTCTTGTTTTTTGATCATTAGTGAATATGTTCATACATGCGTCATTAGTGTAGTCCATGTAATTCTGAACCATATCATTTCCGCCGAATGGACATGAATCTATAGTAGGACAACCTGAATTAGCTGCAGCAGCATTTGGAGTATCATTACAAAAGTCGTCTACAGTACAATCTCCATCACCCCAAATGTGACGTAAACCTAAAAAGTGCCCTACTTCATGTGTCATAGTTCTTCCTTTGTCATATGGAGCAGAGAAACTTCCTTGTGCTAAAGAAGAACTTCCAAAAAAACTGTAACCTGAAACTACTCCATCTGTGTTTGCAGCACCACCATTTACATTTAAGCCATTTAATCCAGAGCTACTAGGAAATTGTGCATATCCTAAAAGGCTTGAATCTGTAAAATTAACTGACCACATGTTCATGTATAGAGCAGGATCCCATATGGTTAGTGGTTTCACTGTGCTATCAATTTCTTCTGTAGACCAAGAGGCTTGACATAGATTTACTCTGTTAATCCCATTAGTTGGATTGCCATTTGGGTCTACCTTAGCAAGCACGAATTCAATTTGAGTGTCAGCTCCTACAGGATTCGAATTAAACCCAGGTGTACCTGTCATTTTTCTGAAGTCTTGAGTAAGAACAGTTATTTGAGATTGCACTTGTTCATCTGTAATATTCTCATTTACACCATATGCATCACCATTGTGAATTACATGTACCACAACTGGTATGTATATAATGTTTCCGGTTTGAGAAAAAGTTTGTGGTGATTTTTTTTGTTTTTCAATTAATGGTGCTAACCAAGTTTCAAATTCGGCTTTAGACATTCTATTTGGATCAATTGATCTTAGATAATCCTCGTATTCTTCAGTAAGACATCTAATATATCCTTCAGGTGTAATGTTGCTTGGAGAAATTTCTTTTCCAAAGTGTTTTACTTTCTTTTTTATTTGGGCTACAGAATTAGTTGAGACTAACATTGTAAAAGAAAGTAATAAAAAAAATATTTTTTTCATTTCTTTTTGAATTAGGTTAAATCGGCCAAATATATAAAAACAAGTTTATTTTTTTTGTTTTTTATTTTATTTTTTTGTTTTTAAGCAATTTACAAGAGATTTTTTTGATTATTTTTTAATTTTAAAAAATTTTTCAAAACCAATTTTTGAATTTATTAATTTCCATAATATGAATTAATAATTTAAAGCAATGAAATTATTATACAAAATTTATGATATTTTTTTAAAAAAGTTATAAATTTGCTAATTGACCTAATAATTTTTTATATAATGAGAAAAAAATTACAAATTTCTTTAGTTTTTCTTTTGTTCGTCTCTTTTTCTTTCGGACAAAACAAACTATGGACTAAGACATCTGACGAAAATTTAGTTGGTTTACAAAAGATGGAACGTGCCTCGCATCCATCTCTATATCAATTAATGAATTTAAATTTCGAGGCTTTTAAACAATCTCTTGTTGGTGCACCAATTGATACGGATGGTGTTTTTTCTAATGTAATTGTTGATTTTCCAAATTCTAATGGTGAATTGTCTAAATTTAGAATTTATGAAGCGCCTGTAATGGAGAAAGGTTTGGCTGATAGATATCCAGATATCAAGTCGTATGTTGCTATTGGTATAGATAATCCATCAGTAAAATTAAGATTCAGTGTTACTTTATTTGGATTACATGTTATGTCTTTATCAGGTGATGAAGGAACATATTATATCGATACGTACACAAAAGATCTTAACAGTTACATTGTGTATAATAGAAAAAATATACAAAGAGTAAGAAGTTTTGCTTGTGATTTTCAAGATAATCATGAAGAAATTGCCGAGCAAAATAGAAGTACTTTTGACAACCAAACTTTAGCTAATGATGGTATTTTCAGACAATACAGATTAGCGATGGCGTGTACTATTGAATATGCTGCTTTTCATGTTAATGCTGCTGGTTTAAATGCGGGATCACTTGCTCAAAAGAAAGCAGCGGTACTTGCAGCAATGAATGTTACCATGACGCGTGTAAATGGTATTTACGAAAGAGACATGTCATTAAGAATGAATTTAGTTGCTAATAATGATTTGATTATTTTTATTACTGCTGATAACTTCTCAAATGATAATGCAAATTTATTAATTAATGAGAGTCAGAACGAAATTACAACTGCAATCGGTGTAAATAATTTTGATATTGGACATACCGTAAGTACTGGTGGTGGTGGTTTAGCAGGGTTAGGGGTTGTTTGTAATAGTACAAATAAAGCGCGTGGAATTACTGGTTCTCCATCTCCAGTGGGAGATCCATTTGATATTGATTATGTGGCGCACGAAATGGGACATCAATTTGGAGGACCTCACACTTTTAGTTCTAATGATGATACTGCAGGAAATTGTAAATCTGGGAATGTGAGTACTCTTAACGCTGTTGAGCCTGGTAGTGGTTCGACAATTATGGCGTATGCAGGAATATGTGAAGAAAATGTTCAGTCGAATTCAGATGCTTATTTTCATGCTGTTAGTATTGCTAGTATGAATGCGGTTATGATAGGTACAGGAAATTGTGCACCTCAAACAAATAATGGGAATAATGTTCCTGTTATAGCAGCTTTAACTAATCGTACAATTCCGAGAGGTACAGCTTTCATGTTAACAGGTTCTGCTACAGATGTAGATGCGTCTGCTTCTTTAACTTATTGTTGGGAACAAACAAATGCGGCAGCAGGTACTAATTATCCAACAACAACTCAAACAACAGGTCCTGTTTATAGATCAAGGGTTCCAAGTGCTTCCCCAACTAGATATTTTCCTCAAATGTCTGATATTTTGGCAGGAAATTTAACACCAACATGGGAAGTAACACCTAATGTAGCAAGAACTTTAAATTTTGCCTTGACTGTAAGAGATAATCAAGTTCCTACAGGTGGACAAACAGCAAGGTCTAATATGAGTGTAACCATTGATGATACAAGAGGTCCATTGTCTGTAACGTCTCAGAATACTGACGGGATTGTTTGGACACCGGGTTCTTCACAAACAGTTACTTGGGCAGTAAATAATACAAATACTAGTGTAGGAGGAGCAAATGTTGATATATTATATACCACTGACAACGGTGTTACTTGGACTACAATTTTGGCTAATACTTTAAATGATGGTTCTGAAACCATTACTGTTCCAAGTGTTACCGCTCCTAATTGTCGTATTATGGTAAAAGCTTCTGGAAATATCTTTTTTAGTGTAAACACAAAGAATATTGCAATAGGTAATTATACCTATCAACCTCAAAATGTTTGTAGAGATTATCCATTTAATTTAAATGCTGCAATTACTCAAAGTACAGGTGGGTATCCGGGTTATAACTTACCAATTACTGACTCTTTTACTATTTCGGCTATAAAATATAAAGCTAACATTACACATCCTAGTATTGGTCAGGTAAATATTTTATTAGCTCAACCATGGGAAGATACTTCAGGAGGTTTAATTACAGCTTTATGGTATAATAATACTTGTACTACGGCAAATTTAGATAAATGGTTTTATACAACAGCTCCAGCTGTTGATTGTGCTCAAACTACAAGTGGACCAGATTTCAGAACATATTCTATAGCTAATATTAATGCAGCTGTTGGTCAAAATAGTGCTGGAAACTGGGGAGTTTATTTTAAAGATGGTGTTGTAGATGGTTCAAGTGGTACATTTAATACTTTTACAATTCAATTATGTTATTCTGAACTAGTTCCGGTTTTATCAAATGATGATTTTTCAGGTATCGATTTCATGATTTATCCAAATCCTAACAACGGAAACTTTAATATTCAATTTACATCTAATACAGGTAATGAAATTAAAGTTAATGTTCATGATATTAGAGGAAGAGAAATTTTTACTAAATCATATAACAATAATGGTTTATTTAATGAAACATTACAATTAAATGGAGTTCAATCTGGAGTATATCTTGTAACAGTTCAAGATGGCGCTAGAAAAGAAGTGAAGAAAATTGTAGTTCAATAAATGGAATAATTTATAAATACAAAAAAGGGAAGCTTTTAGCTTCCCTTTTTTATTTTCCATTATACGTATTCATCGTATTGTTTAAGCCTGCCAGGGCAAATGATTTTATTATTTCTGAGCTAATATCTAAACGCTCTTTTAGTTTCTCTTTTTCTTCTTCACTCCATTCGCCTAGTACGTAATCCACTTGTTGGCCTTTTTTAAAGGCATCGCTAATCCCAAATCTATATCTTGGATATTCCGTTGAATTTAATAACAATTGAATGTTTTTAAGTCCGTTATGACCACCATCGCTTCCTTTGGTTTTGATTCGGATGGTTCCAAAAGCTAAATTCAAATCATCGGTTATAACCAACATGTTTTCTTTTTCAATGTTTTCCTTTTCTAACCAATATTTTACGGCTTTCCCGCTCAAGTTCATATAGGTATTTGGCTTAAGTAATAATAAGGTTCTTCCTTTAATTTTTAGTTCGGCTATTTCACCCAATTTTACGGTTTGAAAAGAAATTCCTTCCTTGTTAGCTAAATAATCCAAAACTTTAAATCCGATATTGTGTCGTGTATTTGCATATTCTGAGCCAATATTTCCTAGCCCTACGATTAAGAATTTCTTCATGGGTAAATGCTCTTGTTTTTGTTTCTTAAATAGATTTGATAGCCAATTCATTTTGCAAAAGTAATGCAAAGTTTAGATACTGAAAAGCATAAAAAAAGCACCAGTAAAAACTGATGCTTCTTTTGTATAGATTGAAAAGAAATTATTTTTTCTTTTTTGCTCCTTTTTCTGCTTTTGCTGCTTCTTGAGCTGCTTTCATTGCCGCACGAGAAATTCTCACTTGACAAACTACAGTATTATCTGGGTGCATTAATTTAAAATTGTTAGTTTCAATTTTAGTAACATACAACTTGTTACCCATTTGTAATTCTGAAATGTTCGCTTCAACGAAGTCAGGTAAAAATTTTGGTAAAGCTTTTACTTTTAAACGACGTTGGTTCAAACGTAAAACACCACCTAATAATACTCCAGGAGAAGTTCCTGTAACTTTAACTGGTACTTCCATAATGATTTCCTTGTCATCACTTAATTGGAAGAAGTCGATGTGTAAAATTTTGTCAGAAACTGGGTGAAATTGAATGTCTTGCATGATTACATTGTAAGACGTTCCGTTTAACTCAACTACAACTGTGTGTGCGTTTGGAGTGTAAACCAAATCTTTAAATGCTCTTTCGTCTGCAACAAAATGAACTGGTTGATTTCCTCCGTAGATAACGCAAGGAACCATTCCAGCATCACGTACGGCTTTAGTTGCCTTTTTGCCTACGCTTTCTCTTTCTGATCCTTTAATCGTAATTGATTTCATTGTAAAATATATATAATTAATAAATACTTGTTAAAGTGGTTTCTTGATTACATCAAAAATTTACCACTAATAGAGTTGTTGTTTTGTACCATATGCATTACTTCTGCAAATAAAGGGGCACAACTTACAACTTTAATTTTCTTTGATTCTTTTCTTAACGGAATTGAATCGGTAACTATCAATTCTAATAATTGAGAATTCTCTATTTTTTCATATGCTTCACCTGATAAAATAGGATGCGTACATATTGCTCTTACGCTTAATGCTCCTTTTTCCATCATGACATCAGCTGCTTTGGCTAATGTGCCTCCTGTATCAATCATGTCGTCAACTAAGATAACATTTCGCCCTTTCACTTCTCCTATTAGCTCCATGGTGTCGATGACATTAGCTTTTTTTCTTTGCTTGTAGCACACCACTACATCTGATTCTAAAAATTTAGAATACGCATAAGCTCTTTTTGAACCTCCCATGTCTGGAGATGCGATAGTTAAATTCTCTAAATTTAAACTTCTCACATAAGGTAAAAAGATAGTAGAAGCAAATAAATGGTCTACTGGCTTTTCAAAGAACCCTTGAATTTGATCGGCATGTAAATCCATAGTCATAATTCGGGTAGCTCCAGCTGTTTCTAATAGTTTTGCTACTAATTTGGCTCCAATTGGCACTCTTGGCTTATCTTTTCTGTCTTGTCTTGCCCAACCGAAATAAGGAATTACCGCTGTGATATGACGAGCCGATGCTCTTTTTGCCGCATCAATCATCAATAATAATTCCATTAAATTGTCTGAACTTGGGAAAGTCGAACAAACAAGGAAAACGCGTAATCCTCTTATTGATTCTTCAAAAGAAGGCTGAAATTCGCCATCACTATATTTAGAGAACGTTACTTTACCTAGTGGAACACCATACTTTTCAGCAATTTGTTCGGCTAGATACACACTTTGAGAACATGCAAAAATTTTTGCTTCTGGTTCTTGATACAGCATGTTAATTTATTGTTTAGTAGTTAGTTAGTGTCGTGTTGTGCAATTGAGGTGCAAATTTAGAAATAAATTCGAACTCTGAAAGCATATTTTTAACTATTTTTTTATGAATTGAAGAAATATTTTTTACATTTGCACCCACTTAATGATACTAAAATCATTTCCCATTGCCCGGATGGCGGAATTGGTAGACGCGCACGACTCAAACTCGTGTACTTAGGTGTGTGGGTTCGATTCCCACTCCGGGTACGATTTTAACTACAAAATCATACAAAACCCCTTAAATCACACGATTTAAGGGGTTTTTTCATTTTCAATCCCTCCAAATTATTCAAGAAATAGCATTCGCAAGGTGTCCAATTAGGTGACCTATTTTGAAATTCAAAAAAGGGTCCCCTAAAATGACGAAAAGCCCAATAAAATAAGGCTGTTCAATCATTAAACATCTTGACTAAATAATAAAAAATTAGTAAATTATTTAATCAAAAGGTTACCAGACTATGAATGCAAAAATCTCTTCAACATTTATTTTGAAGTCCGCTAAAACGACTTCAAAAGGACTAATTCCAATTTACATGAGAGTTACTGTAGATGGAAAACGATTCGAAATTTCTACACAAAAACAAGTAGAAAAATCCAAATGGTCAACTGAAATGCGCAAAATGAAAGGAAATTCAGAAGAAGCTCGTTCAGTGAATGAATATCTAACATTGTTAAGCAACAAATTGTTTGAAGCTCAAAAACAACTACTTCTGGAGAATGAAGTAATCACATTTGAAACATTACGAAGTAAATTATTTGGTAAAGAAGAAAAAGCAATCACCATTGTAAAGGTGTTTAAAGACCACAACGATAAAATGGATAAACTTATTGGAACTGAATATTCCTATAACACTTGGAAGAATTTCAAAACTACTTTGTCTCATTTTGAAAAGTATCTTGTTGAGAGTTATAATGTTTCCGATGTTCCTGTTAAGAAAATAGATTTTGCAATGATGACCGGATTTGATTTTTATCTAAGATCTACTTTGAAGTGTAACAACAATACGACTATTAAATATGTAAAAAGCGTCGGTAAAATCATCAATATCTGTCTTGATAATGGTTGGATAGAAAAAGACCCACTATCTAACTACAAAGCCAAACTCAAAGTTGTAGAGAGAGAATATTTAACCGAGCATGAAATTGAAAGTATGTTGAACAAACAATTCGTGGTGCCAAGATTAGAACTTGTAAGAGACATTTTTGTTTTTAGTTGTTTTACAGGTTTAGCTTATGTGGATGTGCAGCAGCTTAAAAAGGAAAATATTAGTATTGGGATTGATGGTAGTAAATGGATTTTTAAAAATCGTCAAAAGACTGATATAGCTTCAAAAATTCCATTATTGCCAGTTGCGGAAATGATTATTGATAAATATTCTGATAATCCAGTTTGTTTGAACACAGGCAGTATTCTCCCTATTCTCTCCAATCAAAAAATGAATGCCTATCTGAAAGAAATTGCGGATGTATGCGGAATCAATAAAGAACTAACTTTCCACATAGCACGTCATACTTTTGCAACAACCGTAACATTGAGTAATGGTGTTCCAATCGAAACCGTAAGTAAAATGTTAGGACATACCAATCTAAAAACCACACAGCACTATGCCAAGATTTTAGACAAGAAAATTAGTGAGGATATGCTAATTTTGAAGGATAAATTAAAAAATTTGCATAAACAGGAAAACATTGTAAATCAAAGCTTTACTTTATAGGAAAACTTTTATAGTTTTAACAAAATTCTTGCAATATTATTAATAGATTTTAGTTTAATTTGACAAACTAAAATCTATTTTTTTTATGATAACAGCTATAAAAAACAACTCCCTATTAGATTTTGAAAACGAATTAAGTTTAATCCTTAACACCTATTCCGATGAGATAGAAAAAGCAAAAAAGATAATAATGTTTATTGAAGACATTTTAAAACAGCTTTCCGATTGGTTAAAGAATCATGCCTTTGAAACGGTACAAGATGAAATCACTTTTTTTAAAGAAGTAAAACCAAATATAGTCGCTAAACTTATATTTTACAAAGAGGTTTTATTGTTGATTGCTACCCAGCCGATTGACAAAAACAAAAAAGTAAAACATTTCGAGAAAAAACTGGATTCAATCAATCAATTTCATAGAAAGAATAGAGAATTTATTAAGTACATTAAAAGTCAATCAACTCAATTTGACGAATTATACTTCACTAGAAAAGAATACAAGGACTTAATTTTGAACGATTGTATTGTTATCAATCAAGATGCGAAACTTTGTACATCGCATGATTATTTATTAGCAAAAGTAATTGCATACGAATTACTTGCTTTACATGTTGAAAATAGAATAGACAATTTAAATAAATCATGTTCAATTATGAATATTCAATTCAATTCCAATCTACACTGGACAGCCAAAAAAGTAGATTTAATAGAACTCATATACGCCTTACACGAATCTAAAGTTTTCGATAACGGTCAAGCCGACATCAAAGAGATTACCCATGTTTTTGAAAAAGCCTTTCAAATCGATTTAGGCGATAACATCACTAGAAGCTTCATTGATATCAAAAACCGAAAATCGGATCAAACCCGATTTTTAAATCAATTGCAAGATGCATTGGAGACAAAAATCGAAAACGATTTAAACTAAAAACAACTAATTTTCCTCAAAAAGTATAAAAATCGTTCCCAAGTTGGTACCAACTTGGGAACTTTTCTTTTTTAAATGTAATTGTTTTGTACCAAATAATTTCAAAACATAGCATTATGAATTTTAATCACAAAGCCCTGTTCCCAGAAACAGACAACATCGAATTACTTAACCATCAAATGGTAACTAAACGAGATTTGTTAAACTTCGGTAATCTGCTACTTCAAGAAATCACAAACTCCACAACAAAAACTAACACTTCTGAAGCTTCACCTAAGCCTTGGCTCAAATCAGCGGAAGTTCGTGAAATCCTGAGAATCTCTCCTGGGACATTACAAAACCTCCGCATTAACGGAACGTTAAAGTACAAACGCATTGGTGGAATAATTTACTACAACTACGAAGACATCGTAAAAATGCTAGAAAAGTAACATGGAAGACAATACTGTAAACTGTAACGGAACTTGCGAAGTATGCATTTGCAAGTCAACAAATGAAGTTAACCAAATTATTGTCATGTCGAGAGCAGTCGAGACAACTACAAAGTAGGCTAACCTCTTGAACGCAGTTCAAGCAACACTATTCACTAATTACTATTCACTAATCACTCAAACATGAACTACATCAAACACCTCACCGGCTTCTTCGAAAAAGTAGGTGCCGATTATGAACTCAACGCTACCCACATAAGCCTATACATGGCCATATTCCAACTATGGAATCAAAACCGCTTTCAAAATCCAATCAGTATTTCTCGCGATGAACTCATGCGTATAAGTAAGATTGCCTCAACTGCAACCTACCACAAATGCATGAAAGATTTAACAGAAAGAGAATACGTGATTTACAAACCTTCATTTAATCCTTTCAAAGGATCCATTTTGGAAGTTTGCAACTTGGATTTTTATACCAAACCAGTACCAAAAAAAGAACTAAAAAAGCGTTCAACCTCATCAAAAAATGACCAAGTTATTAAACAGGTTAATGAACAGGTTACTAAACAAGCTCTAAACAAGCATCAAACAAGCTCTAAACATGTACCTTATATAAACAATATAAACAATACAAACATTATAAACTTAGATAAGCAAGAAATTTCAAAAAACGAAAAAAATTCAATTTTTAGAAATTCAATTTTTGATGAGGTTCAAGAATCGGATTTAAAAGTTGAAGAAGAAAAAGAAAAAAAGTTGCGCGAAAAAAAGAAAAAGATTTTTTCAAACAATAGTGCTGTCATTTCGAGCGAAGTCGAGAAGTCAATTTCAAAACATTCAAAGCCTACTCTCGAAGAAGCTCAAATCTACTTCCTTGAAAAAAACTTTTCAGAAATCGAAGCACAACGCTTTTTTAACTACTTCGAGAGTAACGGCTGGCTTGTTGGTGGTAAAACCAAAATGAAAGATTGGAAAGCAGCTGCAAGAAACTGGATGCTAAACACGAAGAAGTTTGGATACAAACCGAATACTTCGGTTAGTAAAGAAACCAAAACCATTAATCTAAATCCAAACCACCTCCACGTAACAAATCAAAAAAACTATGGAGAAGCACTATAACACCATCAAAGACACTTTCGTTATTCAAAACGGAATCAAAGTTTACAACTTCAATTGGTGCTTAAACTACATCGAGTACCAGGGCAAACTCATCTACGGTCGCTCTTTCAAAATTGAAGTGGTTGACCATCAAACCATTCTCAAATTGGTAATTTATGCCATTCGAGACGAAAAAAAGGCTTTAGAGCTTAATTTAGACCTCGACAAAGGTATTTTATTATCGGGACCAATTGGATGCGGGAAAACGTCAATTATGGCATTAATCCGACCGTTTTTTTACCACAAACACGACTACAAAATCAAAACTTGTAGAGAAATATCTTTTGAGTTTGCAAAAAATGGCTTCGAATCACTTCAAAATTACACTCAAAAAGAGCACACGCAATCGCGCTTAACTGGCTATTGTTTCGACGACTTAGGCGCCGAACAAAACATCAAACACTACGGAAACGACCTCAACGTAATGGCAGAAATAATCATTTCACGATACGAAGATTTTGTGCAAAATCATTCCATCACCCACATAACTACAAACCTCTCTGCAAGCGAAATCGAAGCCCTCTATGGCAACCGCCTTAGATCAAGAATGAGACAAATGTTCAACCTAATCTCCTTCAGCAATGAATCCAGGGATAAAAGATGATTCTTTTTTTGTCAATGAGTTTGTCATACCGCGCGAAGCTAGGTATCTCCTGCAAAGCAGGCTTACACTTTTAAGCGCAGCTTAAAACCACAACCTTAAACCTTTAACCCAAAACCTTTAATCCTTCATAAAATGAATAAACAACTAAACCCTCGCCAAATAAAAACCATCCAAAACTTCTGGAACTGGTTCCAACAAAACGAACAAGCAATTTACCACGCCTACAAACTAGGAATTAATTCCGATGAAGTAATAGAAAACCTACATCGAAACCTCAACTATGTATCCAAAAGAATCGTCATTTACATTTACACGCAAAACAATCATCCTAACAAATTTTGCATCTTATTTTCAGCTCACGGTTATCGCAAACTATTCCCTAAAATAATAGCGTTAGGTGAAAATAAACCAAGATTAGAATACTTCATAGCTCACACATTTCTAAAGCCATTATGTGCCGAAAACAAAAACCAATTTTCAGATAAAATAATTGAAATAATCAATTCAATTTCAATCAAGTTGGAAGACTATAACACCGCAAATAAAAGAGTAATTTTGACTCTGTATTATCCAAATTCCTTGACTAGTGAAGACACGTTAATTTCAAAGCAATATGTACAAACATTACTCCGTTTCATACTCGGTGAAGTCAATTATAAAAAACACATCAAAGAAGTTTATGTTAAACCATTACCAAGAAACACAAACGGCTTATTGTCTCTATCAGAACTCCCTGAATTCATAGATTATCTGGCTAAAATTAATTTCAGTAGAAAACTCAAAATCTTATTTGAATAGATAGATTATGATTAAATTACATCAAATTGAACCTTAAGTAAAGAACGCTTTTTAAGATTTGTTTTGCACAGAAAAAAATATGCAGATGTTTTAACCAATAATTGGTAATGAAGTAACTGTAGATAAAGAGAAAAATCCTAGAAATTATAAAAGTGGTAGTCGAATAAAACGTAAAAAGATTGGAATATAAATGTGACAAAAGCAAATAATTGAATGAGGTGTTGAGTAAGTTCGTTTTTAAAACTATATTTTTTTGATTAATTGATTACAATGAATTAATCACATAAATGAAATTTATAAAGTGAAAAAAACAACAAAAAATAGAATGAATGTTAAACAATCATTGCTTTTTTTTAAATTTATATGATATATTTGTTTTTTAGATAATTTCATAAAAAAATGTCTTTGCGAAAATGAAAGAAAGTTTATTTTATTTGAAAACATTATGCATTTTAATTTTCGTATTAAAATGTAGTTTTCTCATTGCGCAAACACCACAAAAGCATAACTTAAAAAAAGAGGTTGAGGAATTAATGTATTCCAAACCAAGTCAAGCTTTAAAGATAGCCCAACATTTATTAATCAATCCTGATATTTCAGAAGAAGAAAAAGCAAAAGTAAATTTGCTAATTGCAAAAACTCATTTTGTAAAAGGTGATTTTAGTGCTTCGTTGAAAGTGCTTTTTGAAGAGAAAAAGTTTAATGACCATTTAACCACAAAGGAAAAAGTAGAAATAGAGGTATTTAAAGCAGCAATTTTTAGAAAATTATCGTTGAATAAGGAGTCAGAGATTGAGATTAGCGATAGTGAGTTATTGCTTAATAATATTTCAGAGAATAATCTTTCTTCAGAAGCCAAAATGTTTGTTCAAATTGAAAAAGCAAAAAACTATTTACAATCCAACAAATTAAATGAAGCATTACAGCTACTACAAAAAGCCGAAAGGAATGTAAATGATAATTTGAATTTAGAAACAAAAGTTTGGCTTCAAATTATTTTAGGCCAAATATATTTAGAAAAAAAGGAGTTACATAAATCTGAAACTTGTTTTAAAAAAGCCTTAAAACTTTCAGAAAAAAATAGTTCAGAAAATTTATTTGCAAAATCGTATGTTTTATCAGGATTAGCTTCGGTATACTTTTTAGAAAAAAATCACAATAAAGCGGCCACAGTATTAAATGAATCTTTAAGAAATTCGGAGGTTCTTAATAATGTGTTTTTAAAAGAAATGATAATTCGCCAACAAATTGTGAATTATTTAGCACTGAATGACACCACAAATTATAAAATTGCAAACAAAGAGTTTAATAAAATTAATAATCAGGCAGATTTATTAGAAGAGGATGCAACTAATGTAGCATATAATTTAATATCGGATGAATATTTAGGAAATTATGAAGAGGCAAAAGGGAATTATTTAACTCTACTATATGTTGCAATTTCTACATTATTGGCTGTAATTTTTGGTGGATTATTCTTTTGGTGGCGCTACTATCAAAGAAAGAAAAGTTTAGACGAAGTGATACGATATTTAGAGATCACACGCGCTAACCTAATTAATCGCTACACTGAAAAAGAAGTTGTTGTTAAAGGCTTGCCTAAACGTGTCCTTATTCCTGAGGATACAGAAAAGTTAATTTTGGCAAAGTTAAAACGATTTGAAAGCACAACACGTTTTACAAATAAAGATATTTCTTTAGCTGTTTTAGCAGGTCAATTTGATACGAACACTAAATATCTGTCTGAAATAATTAATACCCATTATCATGTAAACTTCAATACCTACATAAACAAATTGCGTATTAATTATTTGGTAGAAAAATTAAAATCTGATCCTAATTATATTAATTACAAAATTAGTTATTTAGCTGAGGATTGCGGTTTTGCATCGCATAGTAGTTTTGCAACAGTTTTTAAATCCATTACTGGAATTTCACCTGTTACCTTTATTGAGTTGTTAAAAGAAGAAAAACAAGCTATTGCCGTATGATAAAATTACATTTACATAAGATTACGGTTTTATATCTTCAAACGCTATTTCTTTCTTTGATGATGACTGTATCATTTTATGCACAAAGCAAAAATGATATTGATGTAAAAATAAAAGAGGGTACTTTATTAATGTATAAAAACCCTGATGAAGCAATTCGAATCGGTGATAAAATTATTAAAGATGCTAATGGAAATGTGGACTACAAAATTAGAGCTTATAAACTAATTTCGGATGCCTATTCTTCAAAACGAGATTATCAAAAGTCCTTAGAATATGTAATCAAAGCAAGCCAAATTCTGCATTTAAGTAATGATGCTTTGCTTAAGATTATCATTACCAATAAAATGGGGATTCAATACCACCAACTTAAGATTTATGATAAGTCGATTCAATATCTTGATCAAGCAGAGCAATTGATGTTAGATTATCCTGTTAAAGATTCAGTCTTGTACTATTTAGGTTCCAATAATACGGTTAGAGGATTTATTTATAAAGAAAAATTAAATTGCGATTTAGCTATTGAATTTTTTGATAAAGGTTTAAAATATTTGTTAGAATCAAAATCAAAATTAGCAAATTCTATCATTAGTATCAATAGGTACAACAAAGGGAATTGTTACATTCAAATGGCCAATTATCCTGATGCTAAGAAGAACTTTGAGATTTCAATTAAATATGCCTTAAATGTAAACGCATCAAGTTTACATGCTTTTGCTTTGAAAGGATTGGCTCAAGTATATACTTTAGAAGGAAAATTTCAGGAAGCAGTTGTTACTCTCTTAAAAGCCAAAAATATTTCCAAAAATGTTGAAGATTTAATTTTGAATCAAGAAATATATAGAGGCTTATCAGAGAATTATTTGGCTTTAAATAAATGGGATAAGTTTAAAGAATTTCATCTTAAATATTTGTTAACTCAAAAATTAATAAAAGAACGCGAACGAAAATCGATAAGTGATTCCTTAGTTGAGAAGAAATCCGAATTGTCTTCAAAGTTTGAAAAAACAGTTTCTTTATTTAATTTAATTAATTTGACCATTTTTGTAATTGTATTAATCGTAATTATTTTTGTATTAAATAGAATTAAAGGGGCAAAAAAAGACATTGAAGCACTTCAAAACAAGATTAGTTTGCTACAAAACCCAAAAAACATATAGTTTGTCAATTATTACACTTAAAGCCTTGAATTTCAAGGCTTTTTTTATATATTAGACTTTTGAAATTCAGTAATTTTGAAATAGGTGTCAATGTATATAGGAATATTTATACATAATTTTACCTTACTAACATATAAAACCAAAGTGTATGATTATGAAAGAAAAATTACTCAACTACAAAGTACTCGAATACTTTGTTTCAAAAAATGCGACCAAAGAGTTTTTTAAAAAACTAATGGTTTTCGCATTTTTTTGTTTGGCTGGTAATTTGTATTCTCAAACAACATTAATTAATCCTGCTGCTGAAGGAGGATTCAATTTAGGGAATACTTTTGCCGCAAATGGTTGGACTGTTGCTAATGAAGGAACAGGTCCTATTAAATGGGTTGTAGGAACAGCAGCTTCTGGGACCACTTCGGTAGGTTCAATGACAAGTGGTTCTGCAACCATTACTTTAAATGCTCCAAATGCAAATATTGTTCAAGGACAAATTGTTTATGGTGCTAACATTCCTGCCAATACATTTGTTTCAAGTATCTCAGGGACTACATTAACATTGTCTCAAAACGCAACGGCAACTGCTTCCGACATAACTTTAGGATTTAGTAAGCTTCCAGGTGCCGTTAGTGTAAATGCAGTTCAAAATACAACTGCTTCTATTGCAGCAAATGCACTTACAGTAACTTTATCTGCAGTAAATCCTAATATTTCTGTAGGTATGGAAATAACTCCTATTGCAGGTGTTATTGGTTCTAATACATATGTGGCAAGTATTAATGGTACTACATTGGGTTTATCAAGACCTACATTAAACGCAGCAGCTCTGGCTGTTGCTCAAACATTAAATTTCACTGCAACAGCTGCCTCTATTTCAGGTAACGCTGCTTATGTAACAAACGATAATGGATTTACCAATTCTTATGCAGGTTATCCTGCTCCTAGAACTGTTTATTTTCATCGAGATGTAACTGTTCCTGCTGGTGAATCTGCGATGACTTTAACATTTGATGTTAAATCACCAGTTACTTCAGGATCGGGTTGGCAAGTATGGGCGGCTCCTATTACACAAAACGTTGTGGGTACTAATACTCAAGTAACAAACGCATTTGCATATGGAGTTTCTTGGCCAGGTGCCACTCTAATTTCATTTAATTCAAACCCACAAGCAGCAGTTACAAAAACAACGGCTTTCATTCCTAAGTCTTTTGCAGGTACTACTTTTAAATTAATTTTTGTTTGGACAAATAGTTCTTCTGCAGGTACACTTCCTCCAGCAGCAATTGATAATATATCACTTACTTCAAGAGTTCCAGAAGAAATTACGTGTGCTCATTCAGGTCTTTGGTCACAACCAACTACTTGGGATGGAGGAAAAGTTCCAACTCATGCTGATACGGTAGTTTTAGACAATGAAAATGAAACGGTAATTATCGATTCAAGATATTCAGGTTGTGAGGATTTAATTCTTGTAGGAGCTAATTCATTAGTTCAATATGCTATTAGTAATATAATAGATGAGTTTGTTATTCATAATGATTTGAATATTGCGGGTAGTGGTGCTAGATTTAATAATCATGACGGAACTACAAATGGAAAATATTTGAAATTAGGACATAATTTAGATGTTGGACCAGGAGCTAGATTCGACTCCAGTTTAGGAGGATCACAAAACTTCCAAGGAAGATTAACACTTAATGGAACAACCGTTCAAAATATAACAATAGATCCAGCAGGATTTATCGGTGGTTCTGCAGCAGGAGTTAATACTTCTTCAAATGTATCGGGGGTATTAAATCAATTTGAGGTTACAAATACAGCTTCAGTTTCAACTAATGTAATTTGGAATGTAAATTTAGTAAGAATTAAATCTAATCTTATTTTAATTTCGGGAAGAATAAATGTTACTTCAGGGAATAGATTTGTTTTAGGTAACTTTAGTAATTTATCTACTGTAACAATTAATCCAAGTTCTGGATTTAAAGGTGGAACAATTTCTAGATGGATAAGTAGTGCTAACACAAAAAATGTTCAACCAGGTACAGAATACCCTGGAACAGATAATAATTATAAATCTTATTGGTATCCATTTATCAGCGCAGCAGGTCAAGACAGATCATTATATCTGTTGCCAGAAACAAATCCATCTATGGCTGGAGAAGTAGGGTTAACTTACACTGATGCTAGTACTGTAACAAATGCTCTTTCAATAGCAGATGGTACTTATACCATTACTGACAGATACAATGGAAATTGGGCTTTTTCAACTCCAGATGCTAATGCGATTCCTAGTGGATCAGCAGTAGTTTACAATAATTCGGGTAATCACAGAGTGGGAATTTATGCCAATGGAGCTTACGAAGCAATTGACGGTTCTTCAAGATTAATGAATTTATCGACTGCTGCACCAGGGGTGCACCAAGAGGGAACAGCACAACTTTTTGTATTCAGAAAAGATTTAACATTAGCCCATTTAACTGCGGCTCCATTTTATATCGGTGTGAACAGCACCTCTAAATTAAATACATCTTCAGCAATTGTTTCTGCTGCTAGTGGTGATTGGAATTCTCCTTCAACTTGGGTGGGTTCAGTAGTTCCTTCATGTACAAATGTGGTTACTATTGCCTCAGGACATAATGTAAATGTAACTACAGTTGCAAGTGCAGCTGGTGTAGTAATTTCAGAAGGAGCAACTTTAACAAATGATGGGAATACTACAGAAATGACTGTGGGTTGTACAAACAACAATGCGGCTTTTTATAACTATGGTACCCATACCATGACAAGTGGAAAATTAAAAGTAAATGGTTTTGTTGCTTATAAATCTGGAAGTTTCTTTAATCAATCTGGTGGAGAAATTATTGTCGATAGTAACAACAATGGTGATGCTGCTACATCTGTAGCTTTTGGTGGTGCTTCTTGTAAAATTGAAACCTCTAATTTAGCTTTAACAGGTGGTAAAATTACTATAGTTGACCCATTGGTAAATGAGGGTACTACAATTTCAGCTACTTCATTAGGGAATTTTTCATTGAATACTGCTGGAGCTACAGGTACATATACACAACCTACTAATTCAAGTGCAAATGCAGGTGTATTTACTGTGAGAGTTTCTTCTAATGGAGGAGGTCAAAATATTTATTCTCCAGGTCAGTTTGTAACGGGAACCAATATTGGTGCTGGTGCAAAAATTGTTTCAGCTATTCCAGACTTCACAGGAAATAATATTACTATTACTTTAGATGTAGCTCACACGGCTTCGGTTCCATCAGGAACTGTTTTAACATTTTCATCCATGTCGAATGGATGCAATGGTGTAAATCTAGAACCATCAGCATCTAATGCTAATGTAGCTATAGGACAAGTAGTAACTGGACCTGGAATTCCGCCTGGTACTACAGTTATTGGTAGAGCTATTAATGGATTAGATGTTTCATCTGCAGTAATGAAAATTATTTTGTCAAATGCAATTACAGGATTAACTACATCACCAATAACAACTTCACAGACTATTTCTTTTGCTGCTGTTAATCCTGGTGCTTACAGTACAGTTTTGACTACGGCTGATCCAAATATAATTGCAGGAATGATTGTTTCAGGAGCAGGTATTGCACCAGGAACATTTGTTACGATGTACACAGGTGGTACAGCTATTGAGTTTTCTCAACCTATTCAAGTAGGAGCACCATCGCCATTGGTTTTGACATTCAGTCCTTTTAATACCCTTTCAAGTGGATCTTTTATCTATTCTTCACCAAATCATTATGCTGCTGGTTTAAACCATACCTTACAAATTGGAGATGGTATTTCTACTCAAAGAGGAGCATTGATTTCTAATGGGTTTAATTGTCAGTTTCAAGCGGCAGGTGGTTTATTTTCATTAGGTAATCTTACTGTAGATGCGCCTAATGGTGCAGAACGTTATATGAATGTGAGCAGCAATAACATCAACAATGCTTACAATATGAACGTACAAAATGATTTCATAGTTACTGCTGGAAGTCATTTCAGAAAAACTTTTGGAAATGCAACTGTTTATGTTGGAGGTGATATTGTAAATAATGGAACAATTAATTTCCCTTTAAGTACCACTACACTGTATTTAGGAAATTACATCAATGGATCAGCAGTTCCAACTACACTTCCTCAAACAATATCTGGAAATGGTGTTTTTGCAAGCAACCAGTGGTCGGAAACAAATAATGGATTTAGCACTGCTTCTTTTGCTTCAATTTCTGTAATGAATACAAGTTTAGAAGGAGTTACATTGAATGTGCCTTTAAGACTTTCAACTAATTTAACGTTGATTAATGGTATCGTAAACACAACAGATATAAATTTACTATCTATCGGTAATCCTGATGTAACGTCTTCTGTTGGAGCAACAATTTCTGGAGGTAGTGCAACTTCAT
Organism: Flavobacterium fragile; assembly: GCF_023634865.1. GTDB lineage: Bacteria > Bacteroidota > Bacteroidia > Flavobacteriales > Flavobacteriaceae > Flavobacterium > Flavobacterium fragile. The sequence goes on along the minus strand of NZ_JAMLJN010000002.1, from coordinate 23,889 downwards.
ATGTTAATGGACCTCTTGCATTTGCTAATAACAGTTCTTCAACTATTGGACAATTCAGGTTATTGCCACTTGGTAAAAATGGTAAATACCTTCCGATAGCTTTCGCTGCAACAGGAGGAGTTGAATTAATGGGTGAAGCTTTTGATTCAAATTCAGGATCAGTAAATGCAGCTAACGCTTCAAATATAAGTTCTGATAGATGGAAACTTACAAGAGTTGGTACTGCAGGAAGCTTTACAGGTTATAATGTAAGATTAGGTTCTAATACTATTTCGAATAGAAATATAATTGTTCATTCTACTTCAGAAAATGGGGTTTACGATGTTGTTTCAACACCAACGTCAGCAATTACTTTTGACGCAGCTCATTTTTCGATGCCGACTGTTCCTTCAATAGTTTTAGCAACAGCTCAAACAGGAGGTTTCTTAGGTAACTTTGCTTATGCTGAAGGAACTGCATGTACAGGAACACCTGCGCCTGGTGCTACAATTGCTTCAACAACTTCTGTTTGTTCAGGTGTTTCAGTAGCATTGAGTTTAGAAACTGCTACGGTGGGTTCAGGAGTAACTTATCAATGGCAAAGTTCTGTTAATGGGGGTACAAGTTGGTCTAATATTCCAAATGCAACATCTTCTACGTTTACAGCTACACCAACTGTTGAAACATCTTACAGATGTAATGTAACATGTTCATCTAGTACAGTTTCATCTACACCAGTAGTAATATTAGTAACGTTACCTGATGTAATGACTACCGGAGCAACATCATGTTCATCAGGAACTCTTAATTTAACAGCTACAGGTGTTGGTATCTTAAATTGGTATGATGCGGAAGTAGGTGGTAATTTAGTAGCAACAGGAACTTCTTACAGTCCAACGGTTGCTAGCACAACAACTTATTACGTGGCATCAGCTACAGAAACTACTAATGCGGTAAATACTGCTGCTTACGCAGGAACTGCAACATCTTCAGCTATATTTAGAGGTATTGCTTTCGATGTTACGAAACAAATTAGATTAAAAACGGTAACAGTATATCCTAAAAATACGGTTTCTTTAACACCTATTACAATAGGATTGTTTGATGAAACAGGAAATATGGTTTCGGGTACAACACCAGTTACTTTTATACCAACCTCAAACACTGGTACTGTTGGAACTGTTTCTCAAGTTGTAACTTTAAACTATATTATTCCAGCTGGAAGAGGTTACAGACTAGTGGTAACAGATGGATTGGTAGCAACAAACAATCTTTTAGGGAATAGTACAGCAGCTATTACATATCCAACGTCTGCTGGTTCAGTAGTATTATTAGGAAATGTTACTAATCTTACCACTGCAGTAACTACAACGGCTAATACTACAAATTGTTTCCACAACTTAACATTTGATGAGATTTGTGAGTCGTCAACAAGAGTACCAGTAACTGCAACTATAGTGGATGCACCTGTGATTAATTCAGCACCAGCAACTTGTACTGAGGCAGGAGTTTCTACCATTACAAATTATAATAGCAGTTTAACCTATACTTTTAGTCCATCTGGACCTAGTGTTGATGCTAATGGTGTAGTTCTTAATGCTGTAGCAGGAACTCAGTATACAGTATCTGTTGTTGGATGTCCATCAGCGACTACTACGTTCACTAATAGCCCAATAGCTACTACTAATAATGTGTTTTTCTTTGTAGGGTTAATTACACAACAAGGATGTACCATTACATTAACAAATACAGCAGATCCATCCATTTCATATACGATTAATGGTACGAATCCTATTGGAGATTATATGTTTGAAAACATTCCATTTGGAACGTATAATTATGAAGTAAGAAAGGATTGTTTTGTTACAAGAACTGGTTCAGTTGTAGTTAACTGTCAGCCAAATGGTGATGGTGTTGGAGTTTCTATAGGAGCTTTAACGGCACAAACTACAAATAATGTTTTCTTCTTTATTGGTAATTTAATAACTACCCAAGGTTGTACAGTTACATTAATAAATACTACAGATCCATCTATTACATATACGATAAATGGTACGAATCCTATTGGAGATTATATGTTTGAAAACATTCCATTTGGAACGTATAATTATGAAGTAAGAAAGGATTGTTTTGTTACAAGAACTGGTTCAGTTGTAGTTAACTGTCAGCCAAATGGTGATGGTGTTGGAGTTTCTATAGGAGCTTTAACGGCACAAACTACAAATAATGTTTTCTTCTTTATTGGTAATTTAATAACTACCCAAGGCTGTACAGTTACATTAATAAATACTACAGATCCATCTACTACATATACGATAAATGGTACGAATCCTATTGGAGATTATATGTTTGAAAACATTCCATTTGGAACGTATAATTATGAAGTAAGAAAGAATTGTTTTGTTACAAGAACTGGTTCAGTTGTAGTTAACTGTCAGCCTAATGGTGATGGTGTTGGAGTTTCTATAGGAGCTTTAGCTGCAGTAAATTTAGATACTACTATAACTAGAGTTGGGGATACACTAACAGTGGCAGAATCAGGAGCAACTTATCAGTGGGTAGACTGTGATAATGGAAATACTCCAATTTCAGGTCAAACAGCTCAAAGTTTTACTGTAACAGCTACGGGTAATTATGCAGTAATAGTTACAACACCTGATTGTGTGAGAACATCTAGTTGTTTTTCTGTTGCAACTTTACAAGGTCAAGAATTTACTTTTACTAATTTAAAATATTATCCAAACCCAGTATCAAATCAGCTTACAATTGCTGCAAATGAAACAATTACAAAAGTGGAGTTATTTAATTTGGTAGGTCAATTAGTTAAGGTAGTTAACACTAACTCATCTGAAATTCAGGTAGATTTTAGTGAATTACCTACGGCAACTTATTTAGTTAAAGCGTATTCAGAACAAAATGTTCAAACTTTTAAAGTAATAAAAAAAGAATAAATATAAATTAGAATAGTAAGGCATTTATTTGCCTTACTATTTTATTTTTTAAGATCATAATAACTATAATTCACAAAAAATGCTAAAAGAAATTTCAATATCAAAATGGATATCTATTTCAAATGTTTTTCTTAGTCTAAGAGAAAGATTTGAAATAAGTGTTTTTATGATATTACTATTTGGATTTTTTTCAAATTCTACATCAGCACAATTAACACTTCAAGATTTTAATTCCGGTATTCCAGCAAGTTGGGCAATCACAAGTAATCAAACTGTTAGTAATAACTGGGGGCCTACTACTGCTACAGGAGGGTATCAAAATACACCTGGAGCAGTGGTAAATCCTGCATTAAACAATACAGTAGGGGTTACAGCAGAATACTATTTTATAACACCTCAATTTATTACTCCAGCCAATAGTGAAATTAGATTTCTTACTAAACAAGGAAGTTTTACCAATAGAGGGACTATTTATCAACTTAGGCTTTCTACTGCTGTACAGCCTGATATTGCAAGTTTTAACGTGGTGTTACAATCATGGACTGAAGCGCAATTAAATGTTTCGGCTACTACTTTTGAAGAAAAAATTGTAACGATTCCATCTATTCCACAAGGTGTTCCCGTTTTCTTGGCATTTGTAGCTATAACGCAACAAACCGGAACAACAGCCACTAGTGGTGATAGTTGGTTCATAGATAATGTTCGTGTTATCGAAAGTTGTTCACAAGTAACAGGCATTGTGAGTACCATGTCTGCAAATAGTGGTTTAATTAGTTGGAACCATTCAAGTGCAACAAATTTTGAGATTCAAATTGTACCCCAAGGATCTGGTATTGGTGCTTCTGGAACTCCAGTAAATGGATTTTCTTATAATGCTACTGGTTTAACCGATGGTACTAATTATGATGTGTATATAAAAACTATTTGTGACGCAACAACAGCTAGCCAATGGGCAGGTCCTTTTCCTGTAACTACTGCAAGATTGGGATTAAGTTGTGCTACTCCAATTGTTATTCCAAATACGGTTACTTCAACTCCGTATGTATTGAGTTCTAATTTGAGTTTGTTTCACGATTTTCAAAATTATACTCCAATGAATTCGCAAGGGTTAAGTTGTCAGCCAGTGGGTCAAACCATGAATTGGCTTGAGGGAGACCATGCGATTCTATCTTATACTCCAACAGTTTCAGGCTTGGTCAACATCAGCCAAGTAGCTACTGTGAATAGTGCATCAGGTTGTTACAATGCTTCTTCAAGTGTTTTCGTTTTTGATAGTTGTTCAGGAATTGGATCAACAGCCAATTGTTTAGCTGCTGTTGTAACAGGTTCTTCAGCTGGGAATTCGGTACAAATTGAGAATCTTTTTTTACAAGGGGGACAAACGTATTACTTTGTGATTTCTTCACCTTATCAATATTATCCTGATAGACCTGGCGCTAGTGTATGTTTTACTTTTACATTATCAGCCCCAACTTGTCCAAGACCTTCAGGTTTGGCTTATGAAAATTTATTACATAACAATGTTACTCTATCTTGGGAAAACCCTCAAAACTTAGTTAGTAATTGGGAATATGTTGTAAAGCTTGCATCTGATGGAGTTCCTGCTGCTGGTGATATAATTACGCCAACTAACACGAATACTAACGTTAACGTTTCAGGATTAAATCCTAATACACGATATCATTTATACGTTAGATCAGTATGTGGTGGAGTACCTGGGGAATGGAGTAGTCCTTTGTTGTTTAGAACGCAATGTACTACTTTTTCAACTCCTTATTCAACACAGTTTACAAACGCTACCGATGCGGAACCACAATGTTGGACTTCATTAGATTTAAATAGAGATGGTAGAATCTTTGTTTATTCGGGTGCGCCTGATAGTCCACCAGTACAAGGACAAATTGTAAGACTTCGTACTTCTGATTCTGGAAATCAAACGAATGACATGTTGGTTTCTCCTAGGATTAATTTTGATGGAGTTAATCAAAAACAAATCCGTTTTAAATATAAAGGTTTTGGTGGATATACCAATGCAACAGGTTATGTTTTAGGAGAGTCTTCTTTTATGATGAAACTGTCTACAACAGGTATTGGTCCAAATAATTTTACTACAGAGTTATTACCTATTGCTACTTATGAAACAGGGAATAATTACGTAGAAATGATTGTGGTCGTTCCGGCAAATATTGTAGGTGAAGTTAATATTGCTTGGTATTTACCTCCAGGATACATAAATACATCTACAAACTTTTATATAGATGATGTATACATAGAAGATCTACCTGCGTGTTCTCCTCCAAGTTATCCAGGTGTAACGGCGGGAACAATTACTCAAACTTCAGCTCAATTTTATTGGACTAATGGCTATAACAATTCACAATGGGAGATTGCTGTTCAACCACTAAATTCTGGGGTACCAACAGGTAGTGGTGAATTAGTTACATCTAATCCATTTATCAAAACAGGTTTAACGCCATCAACACGTTATGAATACTACATTAGAACATATTGTAATACAACTGAACAAAGTGTTTGGGTAGGACCAGTTCCTTTCAATACATTATGTGATGCACAGCCTGTTCCTTATTTTGAAAGTTTAAATACGGTCGATGTAAATACTAAAAAATTCTGTTGGTCTGTAATCAATAGAAATGGTGATCGTAATTCTGTGTGGACGATAGGAGATACTGAGGCATCAATCTCTGGTAGAGACTTGTTTATGAATCCATTTGTATCTTATGACGACTACTTAGTTTCGGCTCAAGTAAACGTTGTGGGACAAAAAATGTTAAAGTATAAGTACAAAGTTGCTTCAAATATTTTTAATCCTGTAGAGAGAGGGAATTTTGAAGTTATAATGTCTTCTTCTCCAGATTTCAGCACTTATACTGTATTGATTCCGGCTCACGATTTTACAAACGTGGATTATCAAGAGAATTTTGTCATTTTTAATGGAACAGGACCTGCTTATTTTGCATTTCACTTACCATCCAATATGAGTAACCCAAGAAATACTGGTTTGGTTTTCATTGATGATTTCAGTATAGAAGATGCACCTTTATGTCCAAATCCATCAGATTTATTGGTTTCTAATATTGGAACCAATACTGCTACATTAACTTGGACTACTGGTTTCTCAGAAACACAATGGGAAGTAGTAATTCAAGATCCTTCTTTAGGAACTCCTTCAGGTTCTGGAACTATTGTAAATATAACTCCAACATTTAACGCAACTGGATTAACAGAAAATACAGTTTATGAATATTATGTAAGAGCTGTTTGTGGTAGTAATGGGAATAGTGAGTGGATTGGTCCTTTCGAATTTAGAACTATTTGTAGTCCTTACTCAACACCATTTACAGAAACGTTTGATTCCAATTCATTAACTGAGTCTTGTTGGAAGGTGGTTGACAACAATCAAAATTCAAACTTTTGGGGATTAAATCAGCCTGTAAATCCAATTTTTGGTGACCAAATGGCAGCCATATTTTCAGGGACTAATGGTAATAATGACGATTGGTTAATTTCTCCAACTTTGATGGTAAGACCTAACCAAAGATTACGTTTTTATTATAAAACGTTAAGTTCAAATTTTGAAGAAGATTTGAAGGTAAGAGTATCAACTAACGGAACAGATATAAGTCAATTTACTACTATTTTATATGAAAACAATTACCTTACCAGTACTGCAACCGGAACCACTGCTGGTTCTAATATCATAACAGTTGCTGACGCACAAGGAGCTCGAGTAGGTGATAGGGTTTGGATTCCGGGTTGGCCTTTGCCATATCCTACAAACGTAGCTAGTATATCTGGAAATACTATAACACTAACAAACGCAGCTACATTAACTCTAGCAGGACCATTGTCTGTTGAATTTATTCATGAAGTAATTAACAATACAGAGGTTCGCGAAATGGTAATTAACCTTACTAATATTACGGTACCTTCAAATATTAATATTGCTTTTCAAGTACCTTACTATCCACCAAATGCATGGAATTATAGAGGACAATTCTTATTTATTGACCAGGTAATTATAGAAGATATACCTTCTTGTCCTCCTGTATATAATGTGGCTATAAACGCTAATACAATTACAGATACATCAGCTGAAGTTAATTGGGATTCAGGTAGCAACGAAACACAATGGGAAATTTCAATTCAACCATATGGTTCTCCTGCGCCATCGGGTAATACTTTACCACAATATTTACAAACGACAACTTCACATCCATATCTAATTTCTGGCTTAACACCTTCTACTAGATATCAAATTTATGTAAGAGCTATTTGTAGTGGAACAAATCAAAGCGTTTGGTCGGGTCCTTTCGACTTACTTACAAAATGTGATTTAACAAACATTTGTTTATATACCATAACTTTAGATAATGGTACTACGGGTAGGGCTCAAGAAAGTATAAACGTAATGCAAAACAATCAAATGATTCAAGCATTAAGATTTCCAACAAATACAACTCCTCTAGATTATCAGGTGTATTTATGTAGAGGAATGGAATTTAGTTTATATTGGCAAGGTCAAGGTAATGGAACTCAGTATTCAAATGCGCAAGTAACAATTCGTGATTATCAAGGAAATATCGTTTGGACTAGTCCACGTGGAATGGGTTCAATAAACGCTACAATTTATTCGGGTGTTTCAAATTGTGGTGCAGTTACTTGCCCACAACCAACAAATTTAGCGGTTAGTAATTTAGGAGTACTATCTTGGACACCAGGAGGTACGGAAACACAGTGGGAAGTATTCGTACAACCTTTAGCTTTAGGTTCGCTGCCACAGTCAGGTGTTATTGTTAATACGCCTTCTTATACTCCGCAGGCATCAGACTTTATTAATTCTTTAACCGGTACTAATGAGTTTTTTGTGAGAGCAGTTTGTAGTGCTTCAGATAAAAGTTACTGGTCGGGGCCAAAAGTTTTTGTTAAAAATGACGAAGCTTCTACTGCAATAGTACTACCTGTTAATACAGGAGGAACTTGTACAAATAAAGGAACTCAAGCTTCTTTCTTAGGGGCTACCGTATCTCCAGAAATGTCATCTTGTGGTGGTCTAAATGGGGGTGATATTTGGTACGAATTTGTAGCAACATCTAAAGTACATACAGTTGAATTGAGTAATTTTGGTCCAGGTAGTTATTATACAGGAGCAAGTTCTTCTAATGGCACTTGGCCTAGAACTATAATTACACTTTACGAAGTACAACCTGATGGAACTTTATTTCAAAAAGCGTGTAGTGAAAATAACGCTATTGTAGCTGAGTATGCATCAGAATGTGTAATAGGATCAACTTACAAAATTAGAGTAGCTTATAATGGTGTTACTCCAAATAATAAAAAATTCGATATTTGTGTGAGCACGCCAGCAGATCTTTGTGAAAGAAATGCATTCAATTATAGTTTTGAAAAATTACCTATGCAATCAGTAACAGGAATTTCAACTATTATTGATGGAACTGTTACTCCAGGATGGAGAGTAAGTACCAATTGGGGAACCATGTTCTTCCAAGAAGAAGGAAATTCTCCGGGAATTATTCCTTATGAAGGGGGGCAATGTCTTCAGTTAACTCATGATAATGCGAGTACTTGGAATCCTGCAGATCCAAATATCAAAGGATTATACAAAGATTTTGATACTTCGGAAATTCAAAAAATGAGTTATAGTTTTGCCTCTGCATCTAGATTAGCCTCTGCTCCAGGAACAACACTCGAATTATGGGCTGGACCTCCAACTGGTCCGTTCACAATGGTTACGGAACATACTTCAGCTACTTTAGTGTGGAGCTTAATTGAAGGTATTTACAATGTGCCGCAAGGACAAACTACTACACGCTTTATTTTTAGAGTGAGAAATTATGAAATAGGCCACCTTTTAGATGCAGCCAACTTTAAACCTATAACAAATATTGTAACTCAAGACACTACAATAAGTTGTAATCAAATAGTTACTGTACAAGCTAATGGTGTGGGACAATGGATAGCAGACGCTAATAACCCAGCGGAAACGATTATTCAAGATTCAAACAGTAACACTACTACAGTTTCAGGTTTTAATACTCCTGGGGTTTATGTTTACCATTGGAAAACACGTTATTGTGAAGAATCTTTAACTTTAACTTATCAAGGGATAAGTGAAGTTCCAACAGTTACAACACCTGTTATATATTGTGCAACAGAAACCGCTACTCAATTAACTGCTACTGCTCCTTCTGGATACACATTAGAATGGTATACAGTTGCAGTAGGAGGTACAGGAGATGCTAATGCACCAACTCCTTCAACTGCTACAGTAGGTACAACTACTTATTATGTAGCTTTAGTGGATGGTAATGGATGCGCAGGACCAAGAACTGCTATTGAGGTTGTAGTTAATGAATTAATTACTCCTGTTGTTGATTTTACATATGATTCTAATGAGTACTGTACTTCAGGCACTAATCCTATGTTAATTCCTTCAACTGGTTTTACATCAGGAGGTACTTATAGTGCTGCACCTTCAGGATTGACAATTGATAGTGCAACAGGTGCTATTAATTTGGCAACAAGTTTAGCAGGTACTTATCAAATTACTTACGATTTACCTCGTGTAGATTGTACATTGGCAGGTAGCGCAACATTTACTTTAAATGTAACGAAAGCAGTAGCTTTCGAAATTGAAAGTAGTTGTGATTCTCAAATAATGTACTTGAATGTAATTCCTACTGATGGTGCTGATTTATCTGGAGTAAATTATATTTGGCAAGATGGTAATGGTAATACAATAGGGACTAATGCACCAACATTAAATGTTAACGATTATTTAGCTCTAAATAGTACAATTTCTTTACCAACAACACTTACTGTAACTACTACAGAATTAGCATGTGAGTTTTCTCAGTCATATGTATTAGAAGCCAATAAATGTTCGCTAATTCCAAGAGGAATTTCTCCTAATGGTGATGGTGATAACGATACTTTTGATTTAACAGGATTAGGAGCTAGAGAAGTTAGTATATTCAATCGTTATGGAAGAGAAGTGTATTCGTATAGTGGTAACTACACCAATCAGTGGAAAGGTACCGAAAAGAATGGTTCTAACTTGCCAGATGGTACTTACTTTTATAGTATCACTTTACAAAATGGTGATACAGTAACGGGTTGGGTTTACGTAATTAGACAATTTTAAAAATTAAATACAGTCTGCCTATTTTTTTAAATAGGTAGACTATAACTTATTATAATTTATTTCATAATGAAAAAACGAATTATAACCTTACTAGTACTAACATTTTTTAGCTGTAAGGCAAAGGCACAACAAGATCCACATTATACACAATACATGTATAATATGAATGTTATGAATCCTGCCTATGCGGGGTCTAAGGAGTCTCTGTCTATTGGATTGCTTTACCGTCAACAGTGGGTAAATGTTGATGGTGCTCCTAAAACAGCTACCTTATCAGTGCATAGTCCAGTAGGAAAAAATGTAGGTTTAGGACTATCTGTTATATCTGATAAAATTGGACCAGTTGAAGAAAATAATATGTATGGAGATTTTTCCTATACTCTAAATTTAGGAGGAGAGCATCGATTAGCCTTAGGATTAAAAACGGGACTTACTTTTCACAAAGTAGGTTTGTTTAGTGATATCGGTAATGGTTATGTACCTCAGCCAGGAGATATTGCTTTTCAAGAGAATACTAGTAATATCTATTTTAATATTGGAACTGGATTGTTTTATTATACTCAGAAGTATTATTTAGCGGCTTCAATTCCAAATATGCTAGAAACCACGTATTTGGATGTTCGTGAAAATGGACAACAATATGAATTTGGTAGTGAAAAACAACATTTTTTTATTACCGGTGGATATGTGTTTGACGTATCAGAGACTATGAAATTTAAGCCTTCATTTATGATGAAATCTGCTTTTGGAGTACCAGCTTCTATTGATGTATCAGCAAATGCTTTATTCTTAAATAAATTTGAGATTGGCGCTACTTATCGCTTGGATGATTCTTATGGAGCAATGGTTAATTATGCTATTTCGCCAAGCATTCGAATAGGATATGCTTATGATCATATTGTGTCTGACTTAAATGTTACTACACCAGCATCTCACGAATTCATGCTGTTGTTTGATTTAAATATGCCAAAAAGGGTTTCCGTTTCACCAAGGTTTTTCTAATATTATACGAATTGACAAATGAAAAAAAAATATATTGTTTTTAGTTTATTTTTGGTTTCTCTTTCAATAGGGGCTCAAACCAAAGCTTCTAAAAAAGCAGACCAGTTTTTTGAAAGTTATCAATATGTGAATGCAATTGATGCTTATTTACAATTGGTTAATAATAAAAATGCAGATCAGCACGTTTACAAAAATTTAGCAGATTCGTATTACCATATTTTTAATACAAAAGAAGCTGTGAAATGGTATGAAAAAGCAATTCAAGGAGCTGCAGATTCGGAAACATTTTATCGTTATGCACAATGCTTAAAGTCTAATGGTAATTATAAAGAAGCGAACCATATCATGGATAAATTTGCTGATTTAGCACCAAGTGATGAAAGAGCTAAAGCGCATAAAGCGAACCCAAACTATTACAATTCATTGAACGAAGCAAAAGCTCTTTTCTTTGTTGAAAACACCTCTTTTTCTACTGAAAAAAGTAATGATTTTGCACCTTTTTTAACGAATGAAAACGAATTGTATTTTGTAAGTTCAAGAAAATCAAATAAAACTGATAAATGGTCTAATCAGCCTTATTTTAATATTTTTAAGGCAAACCGTAATGAAAATGGTGTTTTTACGGAAGTGACAGAAGTAAAAGAATTGAATACGCCATTTCATGATGGCCCCGTAGCAATTAGCCAAGACGGAAATACAATGTTTTTTGCTAGAGATGGACATAGTTCTAATTTGTATACAAAAGACAAAAAAAATAATGCTAAAATTGCTCAATTAGGAATTTACAAAGCAGTCAAAGTGAATGGGAAATGGTCAATCGGAGAGGCGTTACCAATAAACAGTACTTCGTATTCCGTTAGTCATCCGTCTTTGAGTTTAGATGGTAAAACATTATATTTTTCCTCTAATATGCCTGGTGGTTACGGAGAAAGTGATATCTGGAAAATAGAAATAAAAGAAAATGGTTATGGAAAACCTGAAAACTTAGGAAAAAGAATAAATACTCCGGGTAGAGAAGTGTTCCCATTTATCGCAGCTGACTCTATTTTATATTTCTCGTCAAATGGTCTTCAAGGATTTGGTGGATTAGATATTTTTAAAGTGGATCTTAGAAATCCAAAAGAAGCGGTTAATCTTGGCAAACCTGTAAATACCGAAAGTGATGATTTTTCTATAAATTTAAATAGTTCCAAAAATGTAGGATACTTTGCTTCAAATCGTTCAGGATACGATGCTATTTATCAAGCAACTCCAGTTTGTGGTACAGAAGTCACAACTATTATAACCGATGTAAAAACAGGTAAACCAATTGCGGATGCTCTTGTTTCTGTATTGGATGCAAAAAATAATATAATTGAAGCTAAGAAAACGGATAATACCGGAAAAATTATTTTTAATCTTACATGCAATTCAAACTATATGTTACAAGTAGTGGCTCCAAATTATGAAACCATTACGCATAAGTTTGAAAATAATAAAGAAGCGTTTTTAATGATTCCATTAAGATTGAATCCAAATGAGGTAACGATTACTGAAACAGAAGTTATTTTGGGTAATGTGTATTTCGAATATAATAAATCTAATATTACGCTGATGGGAGCTGAAGAACTTAATAAATTAGTTAAAGTGATGCAGGAAAACCCATCTATGATAATTTTTGTTAAGTCACATACAGATTCTAAGGGTAGTATGCAGTATAATGCAAAATTATCTGAACAACGAGCTCAAGCTACTGTTCAATACATTGTTTCTAAAGGAATTAATAAAGAACGTATTTCTGGAAAAGGGTTCGGTAGTTCAGAACCTAAGGTAAATTGCGGATCAAACTGTACCGAAGAAGAAAACGCTACCAACAGACGTTCTGAATTTATTATAGTAAAAAAATAATTTTATTGTTAAGCGACAAAAAATTGTTTAAATAAAGCAATAGCTAATCTGTTTTTACTAGGTTAGCTATTGTAAATTGATTATAAAGTTAAGTTAATGATTCGTACAGTATATTTTTTTTTATTAGTATTAGCAACGTTTAATCTTTTTGCTCAAGCTCCTAATGATTGTAGTAATGCAGTTATAGTTTGTGGCAATGGTAATTTTAGTTCAAATGCTACGGGTATTGGTAACCTTCAAGAAGTGGCGGGCTGTGGGGGCTTCGAACACAATTCTTTTTGGATGAAAGTCAATATTGTAAGAACTGGAACTTTAGGTTTTAACCTAATTCCAGATGACCCATCAATATCCGTAGATTATGACTTTTGGGTGTATGGACCAAACAGATCTTGTGGTAGTCTTGGTTCACCAATTCGCTGTTGTACAACAAATCCGCAACAAGCCGGTCTTACAAGTAATGTTACCGGTATGATAGGAACTTCTGCTACAACAACTGCCGGTCCAGGAGCTAATGGTAATGGATTTGTTAGATGGCTAGATGTGGTTGCCGGACAATCGTACTATATCGTTATTGATAGACCAGTTGGCGCTGGTGGTTTTCAAATCCAATGGACGGGGTCAGCAATGGATGCTGGCGGTGCTTTTCCAACTCCACCTGTAGCTAATAATTTACCCGAGGTAAGAACTTGTAGCGTTACTCCAAACGTTGGAATTTTTGATCTTAACAGTGTTAGACCTCAAATTAATTCTGATTTAACGAATAATACAGTTTCTTTTTACACTAATCTAGCAAATGCAACAGATGGGGTAAACGAACTTCCTAGTATCTATGGAAATACATCAAATCCTCAAACGATATATGTAAAAGTAAAAGATAATGTTTCAGGTTGTAATACAATTACCACACTTCAATTAAAAGTATACCCAGTGCCCGATGCTTCTATTTCTGTTGCTGAGAGTACTGTTTGTGCTAATACGAATGCAACTATTAATTTTACTGGAACTCCAAATGCGGTTATTGAATATACAGTAAATGGAGGTAGCGTACAATCTGCTACTCTTGATGGTTCGGGTTCATTTCAAATCATTACTCCAATAACCAGTACCACAGTTTACAGACTAGTGAGTGTTAGAACACTTGGAACAGATAATGTAACAACCTTATGTTCAAGAAATAAGAACGTATCGGTAACGATTAATGTGTCAAATCCACCTGCACCTACTGTATCATCTAATAATACTATATGTTTTGGTGATATTGCTATTTTTGATTTAACGGGATTACCTAGTGCAATTATTAATTACACTATTGATGGTGGTGCTACTCAAACAGCAACATTAAACGGAAGTGGAACTTTTCAAATAAGTTTACCGGCTTTACCTGCTGGAACTCATACCTTATTAATTACTAGTATTACTGAGCCAAATGCTCCATATTGTACTACTAATACTAATGTTTCGGCAACAGTATTAGTTCAACCTCAATTAATTGCAGGCCTTACCGCTACTAGTTCAGTATGTTCAGGAACCTCAGGAACGGTAACCTTTACAGGTACTCCAAATGCTCTTGTGACCTATACTGTTGATGGAGGTGCTAATCAAACAATTACATTGAATGCATCTGGAACAGCAACATTGACAACCCCAGTTTTAACAGCTAATTCAACTTATCAGTTGGTAAATGTTGAAACCACTTCAGCACCCTTATGTACTATAGCACAAAATGATAGCGTAACTATTTTGGTTACAGGATTACCTACGGCATCAATTTCAGGAACAGCTTCTATTTGCTCTGGAAATACTTCGGTTATTACATTTTCAGGTTCTCCTGGAGCTACAGTAACTTATACTATTAATGGAGGTTCTAATCAAACAATTTTACTTGATGCAAGCGGAAACGCTTCATTAACTACTCCAGCTTTAACAGCAAATACAACTTATGATTTAGTTAGTGTGGCAACAACTTGTACTAATGCTGCATCGGGTAGTGCAATCATATCAATTTTAAGTTTGCCAACAGCAACTATTTCAGCTAATACAACCATTTGTTCCGGTTCTTCAGCAACGATTCAATTTAATGGAACGCCTAACGCTACAGTGACTTATACAATAGATGGTGGAGCTAATCAAACTATAGTTTTAAATGCATCTGGGACTGCTTCAGTCACTACTCCAATACTAACAACAAATTCAACTTATACTTTGGTTAGTGTCGCTTCCGCAACAACACCTATATGTACGCAACCACAAACAGGGTCAAGTTTAGTCACCGTTCAAGCCTTACCTACAGCAATTGTTTCTGCCAATACGGTATGTTCAGGAAATACTGGAACAGTAACTTTCACAGGAACACCAAATGCAGTAGTAACTTATACCGTAAATGGAGGAGCTAATCAAACGATTACATTAAATGCCTCTGGAAATGCTACATTAACTACTCCTGTTTTAACAGCAAACGCTACTTACCAATTGGTGAGTATTGTAACAACATCAGCTCCAATTTGTAGTCAAAATTTAACTACAAATGCAACCGTTATTGTGACTGGTTTGCCAACAGTTTCTATATCGGGATCAGCTACTATATGTTCAGGAACAACTACAGTAATTAATTTTACTGGAACAGCTGGGGCTACAGTGACTTATACAGTAAATGGTGGTGCCAATCAAACTATTGTTTTAGATGTAAGTGGAAATGCAACGTTAACAACACCTGCATTAACAGCGGAGACCACTTATACTTTAGTAAGTGTAAATGGCGCTTGTCCTAATACGGCAACTGGTAGTGCAATAGTAACGGTTTTACCATTGCCAACTGCTTCGGTTATTGCGCCTACAATTTGTAGTGGAACTTCTGGAACCGTTTCTTTTTCGGGAACACCAAATGCAGTGTTAACTTATACCGTAAATGGAGGAGCCAACCAAACGATTACATTAAATGCTTCTGGAACAGCTTCAGTAGCTACACCAATACTTACAGCAAATTCAACATATGCATTAGTGAGTGTGGCATCTGCAACGACTCCTGTTTGTACGCAAATAATAACTACTAGTGCAACTGTAACGGTTTTACCTTTACCTACAGCTTCTGTTTCTGCCAATGCCATATGTTCAGGTAATACAGGAACAGTAACTTTCTCTGGAACACCAAATGCAGTGGTAACTTATACAGTAAATGGTGGTGCTAATCAAACGATTACTTTAAACGCATCGGGAGCAGCGACATTAACTACTCCTGTATTAACAGCTAATGCAGTTTATCAATTGATAAGTGTTGTTACAACGGCAACACCTGCTTGTAGTCAAAATTTAACTGCAAATGCAACAGTTGTAGTAACGAGTTTGCCAACTGCTTCTATTTCAGGAACAATATCAATTTGTTCAGGTGGAAATACAATAATAAGTTTTTCAGGAACCCCAAATGCAGTAGTAACTTATAATATTGACGGAGGAGCGAATCAAACAATAACATTAAATGCAGCAGGTGTTGCTTCTATTACAACTCCAAATTTAACAGCAAATTCGACTTATCAGTTGGTAAGTGTTAATGGAGCTTGTTCAAACACAGCATCTGGAAGTGCAGTTGTAACGGTTCTAGGATTGCCAACAGTGGCTATTTCTACTCCAACAATTTGTTTTGGAACTTCAGGTACTGTAACTTTCTCAGGTACACCAAATGCTGTAGTAAATTATACTATTGACGGCGGTGCCAATCAAACTATAACATTAAATGCAGCAGGAAACGCTTCAGTAGCTACTCCGGTTTTAACTGCAAACTCAACTTATACTTTAGTAGATGTTACACTAACAACTCCAAGTTCTAGCTGTAATCAATCTTTATCAACAAGTTCGACGGTTACGGTTACTCCAATTCCAGATGCAATTGCAAATCCTTCACCTCAAACGATTTGTTCTGGAACTACAACGGGTATCAATTTAACGAGTTCTGTTGCAGGAACTACTTTCAATTGGACCGTGGTTAGCCAAACGAATGTTACAGGAGCTACCGCAGGAAGTGGTACAGTAATTTCAGATACATTAACAGCTACAACTGCTTCAAATGGAGTAGTGGTGTATTCGGTTACTCCAATTGCTAATGGATGTCCGGGTACTCCAATAACAGTTCAGGCTATTGTTACTCCTTTGCCTATTGTGATACCAACAAATTCAAATCCTAGTTTCTGTTCTGGTGGTACAACTAATATCCAATTATCAAGTAATGTTACAGGTGCCACTTTCTCTTGGACAGTTGTAGGTGCAAATATTACAGGCGCTACAGCAGGTTCGGGAAACACTATAAGTCAAACTTTAAATATGGTTGCAGGTACAACGGCTCCAGCTGAAGTTATTTATGAAATTATAGCTTTAGTTAATGGATGTGCAGGGCCTGCACAACAAGTTAGGGTACTCGTAAACCCAATACCTGATTTAGTTATCATTAGTAACCCAAATCCAATTTGCTCGGGCCAAAATACTAATATATCTTTTATAAGTTCAATTT
Source organism: Flavobacterium fragile (assembly GCF_023634865.1). Lineage (GTDB taxonomy): Bacteria > Bacteroidota > Bacteroidia > Flavobacteriales > Flavobacteriaceae > Flavobacterium > Flavobacterium fragile. The sequence continues at coordinate 6,389 of NZ_JAMLJN010000002.1, read as the reverse complement.
CTGCTACTACTTTTAATTGGGTTGTTCTTAGTAGTAACGGTATTACAGGTGCATCAAATGGAACAGGAACAATCATCCAACAAAATTTAACAACAACTGGTTTAAATCAAGGGTCTGTTACTTATGAAGTAACACCTAGTTTAAATGGTTGTAATGGTCTGCCTAAAACTGTTACAGTATTAGTTAATCCTACTCCAGAAATGTTTGCAGATCCTTCTCATCCTCCTATATGTACCAATCAAGCTACAGCCATTTTGGTTTCTACATTTAATCAAAATACTATTTTTGATTGGACAGTAAATGCCGTAAATGTAAATGGTGCATCTTCAGGAACAGCAACAGGTTTAAACGCATTGATTCAACAAGTTTTAACCACAACAGGGAATACACAAGGATATGTTGATTATACAATCATACCTCGATTAGATAGTTGTACTGGAATTCCAATTGTAGTCAGAGTATATGTGAATCCTTTACCACAACCCGTTTTAACAGATGGAAATATTTGTGTGGATGCATTGGGTAATTCTTTTCAAACGTATCTATTAGATACTGGTTTAAACAATGTAGAATATGATTTTGTTTGGTTTTATAATGGTAATCAAATACCAAATTCTAATAGTTATACTTATGAAGCATCTGAAACTGGCACATATAGTGTGATAGCAACAAGTACAGTTACAAATTGCGAGTCCCTAGAAGTCAGTGCAAATGTTGGGTCAACAATTCCTGCATCGAGTTTTACTACCACACAAACAGATTATTTTAATGATAATGCTACCATAACAATTGAAGTGTCAGGTGGCTCAGGAACTTTTCAATACCAATTAGATAATGGTGCACTTCAAGAATTAAATAGCTTCACAAATGTTAGTCCTGGAAATCATATCATTACTGTTATTGATACTCAGGGTTGTACATATCTTGTTCAAACGGTTTTTGTCATAGATTATCCTCAATACTTCACTCCTAATGGAGACGGATTTAATGATGAATGGTTCGTAGCAGGATTAAAAGATACAGATGTTATTCACATTTTTGATCGATATGGTAAATTAATTAAAAAACTAAGAGGTGTTGAAAAATGGGATGGAACTTTTAATCAACAACAATTACCATCTACTGATTATTGGTTTACCATAGAATATTTTGAACCCGATGTTTTAAAACAATTCAAAGGGCATTTTTCTCTAAAAAGGTAGTCTATCTAATGCATTGTTCAAATAAATTTTGCATAAGGTAAGATTATAAAGATAGTTTTTAAGTTTTAATATTGGTTTGATTAATTAAGATGCTGGATTAGTTTTCGGCATCTTTTTTATTAGAATAAAAAGTAATTTTTTTTAAATATGACGAACAACCAAAGCAATTAAACGATACAACCTAAAATAAAATGTACTTTTTTTTATTTCAAGCGAATAGCTCGGGCATTCTTGGTTTCCATTTTCCCGCTGTCTGTTAAACACGGTATCACTCCCATCGGGGCTAGATGATAAGCAAATGGCTTTCTTGTTTTCTTTGTTTTAAATAGGAACGCTTCGCTAATTTATTTGCGCCCACCCAGTCCAACGCTCCCCACCGCACTAGTGGTATTTTGTGTGTTTTTAGCACTTGTTTTCCCCAAAGTAAGTCAATAAAAAAAGGCTCCCTGTTTTCCCAACCCCTCGCGCACAGTCCGCCTTTTTTTATCCACTTACACCCATTCCAAAAAACAAACGCTAAAAACACACAAAAACCACTCCCAAGCTATATTTACATAATAAGTGTTATAATGCCTTCCATCTCCCAATGCTACGCCAACGGCAGTTATAACAGTTATTATGTAAAATATCCGCGCCCAGCCGCACCCACCCGAAAAAGAATAGGAACGCTATCGCTAACGTAATTTTCATTGTTTTTTGAAAATGCCATTCATTTCCAGTTCACTGAATTCTAAAAACTGAACACTGAACACTTTTTAGGCATTATCAAAAATCAAATTTCCCCCACAAGAGTATGGTTTTCTAATCACTATTCACTAATCACTCAAAAAAACCATACCCTTGTTCCGCTACTGCCCTCTCACTAGGAAGTATCATATTGTTTTTTGAAGATGCCTCCCTTTTCCAATTTGCTGAACACTAAAATCTGAATACTGAACACACATCAGGCATCCTCAAAAATCAAACCACCACAAGAGTGTGTTTTTCTTTTTTATCATCTTCATAAAGCCATATTGTCAAACCGTGCCTAGTCGAGGTCGTCTAGCAAAAAAAAGAAAACCACACCCTTGTTCACCACTCCCGATTGAACACCCCCTAAAACCTCAGTTCACAAGAAAATTTGGGGTAAACATTTTTACAAAAAAAAGGATAAAAAAGAAGCCAAAGATTTGCTCCGGGTATTCAAAAAAGCAAGTTCAAGCCTTCGGTTCCGGATAAAATCTCCACCCATACATTTTCAATACCACCACATCCACTTAGCGTTTCCACAGACGCATATGGGTAGTATTTTACCCGTAAAACTTGCTTTTTTGAAACCCTCCACAAGGCAAGACGGCTTTCTTTTTTTTCCTTTTTTCTTTTGCAAAAATGTGTGTGGGGCATCTCGGTTTCCAATCACATTTCGGGCAATCACGTAGGAAAGACGAAGGAAGTTAACCTGTTAAATCCTTGTACTATGGACACAATTTTTATTAAAACCCACCAACCTGGGGCGCACTATGCCAAACCGCATTTTTTCGTATTATCAAAAGGACTAAATAGCGGAAAACCACAAAACGAACCTTTTACAAACAGCTTTGTACTAGTCTTCCAAACCGAAGAACAAAAAGAAGACGTTTACTGGATAGCCATGAGCCTCTGGAAATCCAAATTCTGGCCCCAATATCTGAGAGGTTCTGTAATTCCTTTCTTATCACTCTATGAATTCAAAAAAGAGTTCAACCCAAGAGCAACGCGAATGATGCGAGAACACGAACTACACAAAAAAAACATTCAAGCACTAAAGCTGCTGAAGGAACAAGAAAACCACCACCACAAAAACATCCACCTCATCAACGAACTCAAAAACGCTATTATGATGAGGTATAGAAGAAAATAACTGCAAGCTCAGATCTAAAGGTCTGAGCTTTTTAATTTTACTTTAGAAATTATATTGAGAGAATTTATTTATATTTGGAAGACATAAATTATTTTATCTTTTAGATTAAAATACGAAGTTTTTTTGTCTTGGAAAAGTTTGTAATTTAATCTTACGATTTAATATTCAATAATTAAAAAATTATCACATATGCTAAATATAGACGAATCCAAAAATAATTTTGATGTATACAAAGAAAATATAAGTGATTTTGAAAAAAATGATCTTAATGAAAGTGATACACGTTCTAAACTTATTGATGCCCTTCTAATTAATGTTTTGGGGTGGTCAGAAGCAGATATTAAAAGAGAAGGTAGGTTAGAATCAGGGTATTTTGATTATCAAATTTCCTCACCAGGATTTACTTTTATAATTGAAGCAAAAAGAAATTTTAAAGATTTTTCAATTCCAACAAAACATAAAAAAGCTAAAATCAAATCTATATATTCTGAAAATGAAGAATTATTTAAGCAAATTAGAAGTTACGCAATTGATAGTGGTTTACAATTTGGAATTTTAACAAACGGTCGTCAATTCATTTTGGTTAAATTATTTAATACAGATGGGAAAAATTGGAAAGAAAATGAATGTTTGCTTTTTAATGGTATTGAAGATATTGAAGCTCGTTTTGTGGAGTTTTATGACAATTTATCAAAATATGCTATTGTTAACAATGGTGGTTTTATTTTTGATTTTCCTGTAAAAAAATTCGAATCAAATACAATTCTTTCAACTCTTATTGATCGGGATAAAGAATTGGTTAGAAATTCACTTAGTATTAAACTGACACCGATAATAGAAAAAGTATTTGGTGAAATATTTAGTGATGATAACGAAGATGATAAAGAATTTATAGAAAAATGTTTCGTTGAAAATAGTGAAACGAAAAAGAACAGAGATGAGATTGATAGATTGTTTGGAGACAAAGCCCCACAACTATCCAACGTGGTGAAAGCTGTTAATACTGCTAGTATAAAAGGACAAATTTCATCAGAAATAAATCATGATGAAATAAATATAAGAAATTTAGTGCCACCAAAACCAATTGTAATTGTTGGTTCAAAAGGCGCAGGAAAGACTACATTTATTAATCACTTATTTAAGACTGGGGATAATGATTCTCTTAAAAATCATCTAATTGTTTATATTGATTTAAGAGTTTTTTTTGATTCTTATAATTCGTTTGAACCAAGTAATATAGCAAAGCAAATTATTGAAAAAACTCTCGATTCATATACTGAATTGGAACTACATTCTATTAAAGCTTTAAGAAGGATATATTCTAAAAAAATAAAAGAAAATGATGAAAGTATATGGCTTTACGACAAACAAAATTCTGAATCATCTTATCAAAGTAAACTTGCAATTTTCCTTGAAGAATCTAAAAAAGATTTCCCAAAACATTTAGAACATCTAAATAAATACCTTATCAAGGAACATAGAAAGCGTATAATTGTAGTTGTTGATAATGCAGATCAATATTCATCTGAAATTCAAGAAAAAGTATTTCTATTTGCACATTCATTAGCTAAAAGTTCTTATTGTGGTTCAATAATTTCATTGCGTGAAGGATATTATTACAAATGGAGATATTCACCTCCATTTGATGCATATGAATCTAATGTTTATCATATTACTGCCCCCAAATATTCAGAAGTACTTTTAAGGCGAATAGATTATACATTAGAAAAATTAGAGGAGATTGATGGAGTTACTAAGGGTCAAAATGATATGGGGCATAAAATTGAAGTACCTAACCAGGCTGTAATAGAATTTATGTCAGGTTTAAAAGATTCTCTTTTTTCTGACCAAAACACTGAATTAATCAACTATTTGAACTTTACTACTTATCCAAATATTAGGGAAGGACTTCGTGTATTTAAACAATTTCTTATATCTGGTCATACAAATGTAACGGATTACATTCTTAGAGAAAGATATAAGAGTTCAGATAGAGACAATAAACAAGTAATTCCAATTTTTGAATTTGTGAAAGCTATTGGTTTACACAACAAGCTTTATTATAATTCTGAATTTAGTATTATTTATAATTTATTCATTCCGCCTACAGACAGTGATGATCATTTTGTGAATTTCTATATTCTTAAAGACATGTTTGATATAATGGAATCAAAAGGTTCTGCAAATAAAAATGTTCTAAGTAATGATCTTATTGACAAATTTGTTTCGGTTGGATATAGAGCTAATGTTATTGTAAATTCGTTGACAAATCTTTTAAAATTCAATTTAATTGATACTGACGAACAGCTAAGTGATGTTGAATGGGATGTTTTACCTAAAAATCTAAATATTGGAATCACCTCAAAAGGTCATTACTACTTTAAAGAGCTTTGTACTAGATTTCACTATATTGATTTATGTTTACAAGATACACCAATTTTTGATAAAGGATACTTTGAAAAATTAAAAGCTATTTTTCCACAATCGGATGCTACCGGAAAACGACTATTGTCAGAAAGACTTGAATCTGTAAATGTTTTTATCGATTACTTAAAAGAAAAAGAAAGTAAGCAAGCAAATAACTTGAAAATCATGTATGGAGAAATAACTGATCATATTTGTAATGGTTTAGCGGCAGATTTAAAACGAATTGAAAAGAAAGTTTAATTTTTTTTTAATTTAAATTGGTTTTTGAGAAACTAATTAATTCTTAAATACTGTAGATTTTATAAACTATGAGTTATTAACGAGAAAAAAGCCTAATCGTAAAAAAATTAGGCTTTCTCACACTCAGTAAAGGTTACCAATCAAAACTGAGCTTATTTCTTTTTTGAGGTCAATTGCTTTAAAAGCAACGTAACACCAAAACTCACTACTGCTCCAATAAAGGCTAAAACTATGGTTTTCACGACATCTGCTGAGGTTAAATTAGGAATAACACTCAATGCAAATCCTCCAAAAGTTCCTGCCCTCAAAGTTAAGGAATTATCCATTTTCTCCAACGTCAGTTTCGGGCTTAACCTCATCTTTTTTGTTGCCCAGGATAGTATTATCCTTAACCTGTACTGAGCATTCTAAGATAAAAACAAGTAATCAAGCAATTAATTTTACAAAAGGTTCATTTCTTTTTGCAACGGCGAATATTCTTAGTACAATTTTGTTTGCAACAGCATTTAAAGCTGTAAGCTTGTGCTTTCCTTTTTCTAATTTTTGTTGGTAATATTTTTTTAATTGAGGATCGTGCTGAATGGCACTTCCCGCAGCCTTAAATAAAATAGACTTTAGTGTTTTGTCCCTCAAAAAGTGTG
>NZ_JAMLJN010000019.1 GCF_023634865.1 Flavobacterium fragile | reverse complement strand
ATGAATAGGTAGTTCCTGTCGGAATACTATTTAATGTAGAATTTGAAGGAGTGATGCTAAAAGACTCACCACTACAAATAGCCTCTGCAAAATTTTCAGTGATGCTAGGTTTCGGATTAACCGTAATCGTATAATTATAGGTACTCCCTGCACAAGTATTACCACCAGTAGTAGCTGCTACTGCAGTATAGTTAACATCAATAGGTGCATTTGTAGTGTTTACTAAGTTTTGAGCAGGTATTGTGTTCGTTCCTGAAGTAATTACCCCTGTAATTCCTGTAGGTTGAGTAGCAGTCCAAGAGAAAGTAGCTCCAGGAGTTGTACTGCTTAAATTTACCAAAGCAGAAGTTTCTCCCGAACAGATCGTTTGATTAGTAGGTGAGAAGGTAACCACAGGGCTAGGGTTTACGGTGATGGTAAACGTTTCTGCCACTCTGGAACATCCATTGGCTGTTGCTATAACAGATATAGTTGCTATTATAGGAGCTGTTCCATTATTTGTTGGTGTAAACACAGGGATGTTTCCAGTTCCTGAAGCCGCAAGTCCGATAGCAGTGTTAGAGTTTGTCCAAGTGTAGGTAGTTCCTGCTACCACATTTGTAAAAGCGATTTCCGTAGTACTAACTCCGTTACAATACGTTTGGTTGGTTAAATTTAAAGTAGTAGGAGTAGGATTAACTGTTATAGTAATAATAAAAGGTATTCCTGCACAAGCACCTGCCATTGGTGTTACGGTGTATTCTATAGTAGCAACTTCAGTTGTTGTATTGGTTAGTGTTTGACTAATTGTATTTACTCCTGTAGTTTGAGCTGAACCACCAGTAATAGCCCCAGCAGGAGTACTCACAGGTGTAGTCCATGTATATGTTGTAGTATTTGGTACAATATTTCCACTGCCATTTGTAGGTGTTGCATCAAAAGCAGTACCCGAACAAATAGTTTGTGTACTATTTTGGATAAATGGTTTAGGATTTACTACAACCGTAATGGTAAATGTATCTCCCACACAATTACCTGTATCACCAGAAGTTGGAGTAACGGTATACACGATTGTTTGAGCGGTATTGCTGCTATTGGTCAATGTTTGACTAATCGTGCTGATTCCAGCTACGTTAGAATCGCTAGCCCCTGTAATGTTTGTATTGTTGTTAACAGTCCAGGTGTAAGTAGTACCAATAGGAACAATATTTCCACTACCGTTTGTAGGAGTTACAGTAAAAGCGTTTTCTGAACAAATCGCTGGATGTGTTACGTTTGCAATAACAGGTTTAGGATTCACACTAATTACTACCGTAAATGTGTTACCTGCACAACCATTAGCTCTAGGTGTTACCGTGTAGGTAGCAGTTTGTACGATATTAGTAGGGTTCACTAAAGTACCGCTAATGCTAGTTTGATTGGTAGCACTTGTACCACCAGTGATTCCTCCTGTAACTATTGGTGCACTCCATGAATAGGTAGTTCCTGTCGGAATACTATTTAATGTAGAATTTGAAGGATTGATGCTAAAAGACTCACCACTACAAATAGCTTCTGTAAAACTTTCAGTGATGCTAGGTTTAGGATTAACCGTAATTGTATAATTATAAGTACTACCTGCACAAGTATTACCACCAGTAGTAGCTGCTACTGCAGTATAGTTAACATCAATAGGCGCGTTAGTACTGTTTACTAAGTTTTGAGCAGGTATTGTGTTCGTTCCTGAAGTAATAACCCCTGTAATTCCTGTAGGTTGAGTAGCAGTCCAAGAGAAAGTAGCCCCTGGAGTGGTACTGCTTAAATTTACCAAAGCAGAAGTTTCTCCCGAACAGATCGTTTGATTAGTAGGTGAGAAGGTAACCACAGGGCTAGGGTTTACAGTTATTGTAAATGTTTCAGCTACTCT
>NZ_JAMLJN010000018.1 GCF_023634865.1 Flavobacterium fragile | reverse complement strand
GTGGAGAATATCGGAGTCGAACCGATGACCTCCTGCGTGCAAGGCAGGCGCTCTAGCCAGCTGAGCTAATCCCCCAATTTGAATTCAGAATTATGAATTCAGAATTACGAATTATGAATCCCAACTTCTAGAATTTCCTTCAAAAAAAGCTTAAAAAAGTAGTCCCGGGCAGACTCGAACTGCCGACCCCTACATTATCAGTGTAGTACTCTAACCAGCTGAGCTACGAGACTCTGTTTTCTTTGCTTTTTCTTATTTTTTAAATTAACAGCGAGAGTAATATCTTCCTTTCAATTAAAACCTCGCGGCTTAAATCTTCTCTAGAAAGGAGGTGTTCCAGCCGCACCTTCCGGTACGGCTACCTTGTTACGACTTAGCCCTAGTTACTAGTTTTACCCTAGGCAGCTCCTTGCGGTCACCGACTTCAGGCACCCCCAGCTTCCATGGCTTGACGGGCGGTGTGTACAAGGCCCGGGAACGTATTCACCGGATCATGGCTGATATCCGATTACTAGCGATTCCAGCTTCACGGAGTCGAGTTGCAGACTCCGATCCGAACTGAGATAGGTTTTGTAGATTCGCTCCTGCTCGCGCAGTGGCTGCTCTCTGTACCTACCATTGTAGCACGTGTGTGGCCCAGGACGTAAGGGCCGTGATGATTTGACGTCATCCCCACCTTCCTCACAGTTTACACTGGCAGTCTCGTTAGAGTTCCCGACTTGACTCGCTGGCAACTAACGACAGGGGTTGCGCTCGTTATAGGACTTAACCTGACACCTCACGGCACGAGCTGACGACAACCATGCAGCACCTTGTAAATTGTCCGAAGAAAAAACTGTTTCCAGTCCTGTCAATCTACATTTAAGCCCTGGTAAGGTTCCTCGCGTATCATCGAATTAAACCACATGCTCCACCGCTTGTGCGGGCCCCCGTCAATTCCTTTGAGTTTCACACTTGCGTGCGTACTCCCCAGGTGGGATACTTATCACTTTCGCTTAGCCACTCAACTTGCGCCGAACAGCTAGTATCCATCGTTTACGGCGTGGACTACCAGGGTATCTAATCCTGTTCGCTCCCCACGCTTTCGTCCATCAGCGTCAATCACTTAGTAGTAACCTGCCTTCGCAATTGGTATTCCATGTAATATCTAAGCATTTCACCGCTACACTACATATTCTAGTTACTTCCTAAGCATTCAAGTCTTACAGTATCAATGGCAGTTCCATCGTTGAGCGATGGGCTTTCACCACTGACTTATAAGACCGCCTACGGACCCTTTAAACCCAATGATTCCGGATAACGCTTGGATCCTCCGTATTACCGCGGCTGCTGGCACGGAGTTAGCCGATCCTTATTCCTACAGTACCGTCAAGCTCCCACACGTGGGAGGGTTTCTTCCTGTATAAAAGCAGTTTACAATCCATAGGACCGTCTTCCTGCACGCGGCATGGCTGGTTCAGTCTTGCGACCATTGACCAATATTCCTCACTGCTGCCTCCCGTAGGAGTCTGGTCCGTGTCTCAGTACCAGTGTGGGGGATCTCCCTCTCAGGACCCCTACCCATCATCGTCTTGGTAAGCCGTTACCTTACCAACTAACTAATGGGACGCATGCTCATCTTATACCGTTGGAACTTTAATTATTAAATGATGCCATTCAATAATACTATGGGGCATTAATCCAAATTTCTCTGGGCTATTCCCCTGTATAAGGTAGATTGCATACGCGTTACGCACCCGTGCGCCGGTCTCAAAGGAGCAAGCTCCTTCTACCCCTCGACTTGCATGTGTTAGGCCTGCCGCTAGCGTTCATCCTGAGCCAGGATCAAACTCTTCATCGTATATTGTTTGATAGATAAATCTATCTTGTTTTATTCGACTCAAGTCGCTAGGTCATTCTCAATTTACTCGAAAAATCTTACTCTCTCTTATTTTCAAAATTACATCGCTGTAATTCTGTGCTGTCAATTCAATATGTCTATGAACGTGTCATTCTTTTTTATCATCGCCTCTCCTTCGATTAGCGGGTGCAAAAGTACAACTCTTTTTTAATCTGGCAAGCTTTTTTGAAAAAATTTTTTGATTATTTTTTCCTGACTACTTACCCAATATTTTTAAGAACTTGTACAATCCGATTCCTTAGTTTCGGGTCGGCAAAGATACTAACTTTACTTTTTATTATCCAAATCTTTTTTTAACTTTTTTTAAAGTTTTTTTCGACTTGTTTAACCCTCAGTTTGTGTATGAACTTCTGCTCTAATGCGGGTGCAAAAGTAGTAATCTTTTCTCTTCTCGCAAGCCTTTTGTAATCTTTTTTTATTCTTTTTTTTGATGTTTTTCTTAACAC
>NZ_JAMLJN010000017.1 GCF_023634865.1 Flavobacterium fragile | reverse complement strand
AACAAAAAACCCCTCATCGAATGATGAAGGGTTTTCAAAAAAAAGGCGGCGACATACTCTCCCACATAAATGCAGTACCATCTGCGCAGTCGGGCTTAACTTCTCTGTTCGGAATGGGAAGAGGTGAGCCCCGACGCAATAACCACCTTAAGAGGTTAAATTGCTTTGAGCAATTTTTCAATTGTAATGATATTAACAATTGAACAATATCTTAACATACTGAGATAAATAAATTTAAAAGAAAGTTTCGCTCCCCGCCTTAGCGGGGAGGCTTGTACATAAGCTTACGGGTTATTAGTACTACTCGACTATGACATTACTGCCTTTACATCTATAGCCTATCAACGTGGTCATCTTCCACGACCCTTAAAAGAAATCTCATCTTGTGGTGGGTTTCGCGCTTATATGCTTTCAGCGCTTATCCCTTCCCGACGTAGCTACTCTGCAGTGCTCCTGGCGGAACAACAGATACACCAGCGGTCAGTCCAATTCGGTCCTCTCGTACTAGAATCAGATCCACTCAAATTTCTAACGCCCACAGTAGATAGAGACCGAACTGTCTCACGACGTTCTGAACCCAGCTCGCGTGCCACTTTAATGGGCGAACAGCCCAACCCTTGGGACCTTCTCCAGCCCCAGGATGTGACGAGCCGACATCGAGGTGCCAAACCCCCCCGTCGATATGAGCTCTTGGGGGAGATCAGCCTGTTATCCCCGGCGTACCTTTTATCCTTTGAGCGATGGCCCTTCCATGCGGAACCACCGGATCACTATGCTCTACTTTCGTACCTGATCGACCTGTATGTCTCTCAGTCAAGCTCCCTTATGCCATTGCACTCTACGCACGGTTACCAAGCGTGCTGAGGGAACCTTTAGAAGCCTCCGTTACTCTTTTGGAGGCGACCACCCCAGTCAAACTACCCACCAAACAATGTCCCCCGCAACGCGGGGTTAGGCCTCAGACAAGCAAAGGGTGGTATTTCAACAATGACTCCACAACGCCTAGCGACGCCGCTTCACAGTCTCCCACCTATCCTACACATCACGTGTCCAAGGTCAATATTAAGCTATAGTAAAGGTGCACAGGGTCTTTTCGTCCCACTGCGGGTAATCGGCATCTTCACCGATACTACAATTTCACCGAGCTCATGGCTGAGACAGTGTCCAGATCGTTACACCATTCGTGCAGGTCGGAACTTACCCGACAAGGAATTTCGCTACCTTAGGACCGTTATAGTTACGGCCGCCGTTTACTGGGGCTTCAATTCAATGCTTCTCCGAAGATAACATCTCCTCTTAACCTTCCAGCACCGGGCAGGTGTCAGGCCCTATACTTCATCTTACGATTTTGCAGAGCCCTGTGTTTTTGATAAACAGTCGCCTGGACCTCTTCACTGCGGCCAGCTTGCGCTGGCGACCTTTCTCCCGAAGTTACAGGTCTATTTTGCCTAATTCCTTAGCCATGAATCTCTCGAGCACCTTAGGATTCTCTCCTCAACTACCTGTGTCGGTTTACGGTACGGGTACTTATAATCTAAGTTTAGAAGATTTTCTTGGCAGCCTTTAGGTACACTATCTCGTTGTCCGAAGACTCTGAGTACTATCGCATTTCACCAGTCCCAGCGGATTTGCCTACCGGGCCTATAGCTAAGTGCTTTAACGAACTATTCCGTCAGTTCGCGGTACTTTCACCACTGCGTCTCTCCATCACAATTATAAGTAGTACGGGAATATTAACCCGTTGGCCATCGACTGTCCCTTTCGGGTTCGCCTTAGGACCCGACTAACCCGCAGCTGATTAGCATAGCTGCGGAAACCTTAGTTTTTCGGTGTGCGGGTTTCTCGCCCGCATTATCGTTACTTATGCCTACATTTTCTTTTCTAAACAGTCCAGCATGACTCACATCACACCTTCGACCCAGTTTAGAATGCTCCCCTACCACTTGTATTACTACAAATCCATAGCTTCGGTAGTATGCTTATGCCCGATTATTATCCATGCTCGTCCGCTCGACTAGTGAGCTGTTACGCACTCTTTAAATGAATGGCTGCTTCCAAGCCAACATCCTAGCTGTCTGGGCAGACAAACCTCGTTTTTTCAACTTAGCATACATTTGGGGACCTTAGCTGATGGTCTGGGTTCTTTCCCTCTCGGACATGGACCTTAGCACCCATGCCCTCACTGCTGGTAAACATTATATAGCATTCGGAGTTTGTCAGGAATTGGTAGGCGGTGAAGCCCCCGCATCCAATCAGTAGCTCTACCTCTATATAACTTATATCCAGCGCTGCACCTAAATGCATTTCGGGGAGTACGAGCTATTTCCGAGTTTGATTGGCCTTTCACCCCTACCCACAGGTCATCCGAAGACTTTTCAACGTCAACCGGTTCGGACCTCCACTATGTGTTACCACAGCTTCATCCTGCCCATGGGTAGATCACACGGTTTCGCGTCTACCATTACTGACTATAGCGCCCTATTCAGACTCGCTTTCGCTACGGATCCACACCTGAAGTGCTTATCCTTGCCAGCAACGGTAACTCGTAGGCTCATTATGCAAAAGGCACGCCGTCACCCCACTAAAGGGCTCCGACCGCTTGTAAGCGTATGGTTTCAGGATCTATTTCACTCCGTTATTCACGGTTCTTTTCACCTTTCCCTCACGGTACTGGTTCACTATCGGTCTCTCAGGAGTATTTAGCCTTAGCGGATGGTCCCGCCAAATTCACACAGGGTTTCACGTGCCCCGCGCTACTCAGGATACCACTATCTATATCTTCTCTTACCCATACAGGACTATCACCCTCTTTGGTTAACCTTTCCAGGTTATTCCGGTTCAATCCACATAGAATGTCGTGGTCCTACAACCCCAAAATTGCCGTAACAACTCTGGTTTGGGCTAATCCGCGTTCGCTCGCCACTACTTACGGAATCACTTTTGTTTTCTTCTCCTCCGCCTACTTAGATGTTTCAGTTCAGCGGGTTTGCCCCCTATCGGGTAATGCATCTTCAATGCATTGGGTTGCCCCATTCGGATATCTACGGATCAATTCGTGTGTGCCAATCCCCGTAGCTTTTCGCAGCTTATCACGTCCTTCATCGCCTCTGAGAGCCTAGGCATCCCCCATACGCCCTTATTTTGCTTATGTGCCGCCTA
>NZ_JAMLJN010000016.1 GCF_023634865.1 Flavobacterium fragile | reverse complement strand
AATGATACACCTCTTTAATATTGCTATTCTTACTAAAAGCGGCTAGCAATTGACTCTTATTAGCCCCATCAATGGGATGTTGCGGAAACCCAACTTGTACTTGTGTTTCTTCCTGTATCGTAGTAGTAGAAATATTTTCTCTGTTGCGTTCCAACACAAACATAGTCTCTTGGTCACTATCAATAACAATGCGACCAAAGCTATGCGTTTCAGCCAATTCCAACACAGCACGAGCAGGCATAGCCATAAAAGCCGTTTCTCTATCTGTCCATTTACTCAAAGCGGTTTCCGAAGTAAACACACCAAAAACCAACATGCCTTCTACATCAAAAACAGTTGTAAAAGCAACCGAAGTCCCCTTTTCAAGCGTCTTCCATTCATCCGACTTTGATTGTTCGCCATCAGTAGGAACCACTAAAAAAGCACGAGAGCCATACAACTCCTCTATCACTTTTTTATAATTTTCGGGTGTTTCATTTTGATGATACGCTTGTATCAATTGCAATAAAACCGAATTATCAGGTGTAAACTCGGGTTCTTTTTTGCCGAATAGTTTCTTAAAAAAATTCATTAATTTCTATTTTTTAAATCCACATTTTGGACATGCAATCCAATCTTCTTTCATAGGAGCATGACATTTCACACACTCATTTTGTCTATGATTTGTTGGGAGAAGTTGCTTACTTTTTGAAGTGTATTCTTCAGGTATTTCATTCAAAAAACTTGATTCATTTCCCTTTTCAGTAACCAAATATAATTTATCTTTTGCCCTAGTAATGGCTACATAAAACAATCTTCTTTCTTCTTCTAAAAGCAAATTGTAATCCGCTTTCTTAATGATTTGAAATAATCTATCTTCTAACCAAACATCTGGGAATCCTCCTTTTCCTTCAGTAAGACCAATGATGAAAACAACTTTGGCTTCTAAACCTTTAGAAGCATGAATTGTTTTACCATTTACAAAAAAATTATGTTGTTTAAACTCATATCTGTAGTTAACAAACATATTATTTCTTCTGTATAAAAATAAAATATCATCTTTGGCATAACCCTCTTCTAATAGCTCTTGAACCTTTTCTATACAGTATCTTATATTATCATCTAAATTGTTCCCTTTTTGAATAATGATTTTTTGCTGAGAATCTTTTACTGCAGCAATGTCTTTATCAATTTTGTGTTTGTTATATTTAATAACTTCATTACTTGCTTCTACAATATTTCGCTCACTTCTGTAATTTTGATTAAGTTTAATTACTTGAGCATTAGAGAAATACTTTTCAAAATTGATAATATATTCTACATTTGAACCTCTAAAACCATAAATACTTTGCCAGTCATCACCTACACAAAACAATTGAGTTTCAGGTTTTACTAGGAGTCTTATAAGTTCTACTTGCAAGTTATTCACATCTTGAAACTCATCAACTAATATATATTGGAATTTATCTAAATAACGCTGTCTTACATCTTCGTGGTTTGTGAATAATGAAGTTGTCTTAGATATTAAATCATTAAAGTCTAAATACGATTTATTAGTGGTGTAAGCTATATATTCTGAAATAATTGGAATAGCTAATTCATAAAACACTCTGATTCGTTCATGTTTATCCGCTGAAGATCTTTTAATTACTTCATCAAGAGTGATATTCTCTACTTTTATCATATCACAAATTCGAATGATTTGACGAACAAAGTCTTTCACTTCTTCAAAATATCCCTTAAACTCTTCTAAAAAACTCAATTGCTTCTTTTCATGAAAATCGTAAGGTAATCTACTTTTTACGATTCTATCTAAGGTGTGATTAAATACAGCTGAATCTTGTGTGTCTTTTTCGAAAGTTTTGGCGTATAATATTTTACCCTTGGCAAACTGTTTTTCTTTAGCTTCCATTGGATAACTCAAATCACTCACGTGTTCTAAATATAAATTCGCATCTGGAATATAAAAATCAGGATGAAAATCAAAGTCTTTTACATTGAGTAAAGGTTCATATTCAAAAGAAATACTATGTCTGTAAAGCCAATCTGCAATATATTGTTCGGATTTAGACTTTACTTTTGTACCATTCAAAGTGGTGTAAAACTTACCATCAGTTACTTTAGTAGTTTCGTATTCTTTAGAAATATGAATTTTATCAACTAAATAATCCAAAACATAACGTTTCGTTTTTAATAAGAAAGCATTATCATCACATTTTTCAATGAAGATTTTGTGAAATACTTCAAAAACAGTTTCATCGGCTATTCGGTTTGAAATATCCTCTATATCTGTAGATTTTTCATCCCCAATAATTTTAAACTTATTATCAAATTCCTTTACACCATCTGAACGCAATACACTATAACAAAAACTATGAAAAGTACGAACCGTTAATCCTTCAATCCATTTGTATTTGCGTTGCCAATTTCTACGTTCGGCATCTTTCTCTTTCTTAGTTAAGACCTTACTAAAAATAATACGCTCATACATACCAGCAGTATCTGCCGAAACAATTAAACGATCTATCATTTCGTTCGTAGCATTTTTAGTAAAGGTAATAGCTAAAATGCTTGATGGATGTACTTTCTTTTCTTCTATTAAATAAATGATTTTTTGCAACAAAGTTTTTGTTTTGCCCGAACCTGCTCCTGCCAAAACTAAAAGACGCTTGTTTTCACTTAAAACTGCTTCTTGTTGCTTGTCGTTTAAACCATTTAATATGTTGCTATTGTCTAACATAAAATCTATTTTCTACCAAAATCAGCAGGATTTTCACCCCATGCTTTGGTTTCCCATTTTAATAATTCGTTTTCATAGGTGTTATTTTCCAACCATTTTTCGGCTCTTGCTATCAATTCGAATAGTTTTTTATTTTTCTCACTTGGTGGATGATTCGTTCTTGCTTTTTTTTCATTTACCCAGCCTAATGCTATTCTACTGTCTGAGTAAATAGGAATTTTCCAGTGCCATTGCTTTGATAATGCTAATGCATGTACTATAGCTAAAAATTCAACAATATTGTTAGTGCCGTCATCTAAAGGACCGACATGAAATAATACTTCATATGTTTTTAGATAAACTCCTTGATATTCAACTACACCTGTATTTGTATTCCAAGCTCCGTCAACAGCAATAGCATCTTCAATAGGTTCACCTATAAGCGCTAAGGCTTCTTTTGAAAGCGAGCTCACTACTTTTTTATTTTTTCCTATGTAGTGTGAACTTGAATCATGAAAAGCTTGTTCTGCCAAGGCTTTGGATTCAAACGATTTAAAAACTGCTCCATCAAAACCATTAGTTTGTGCTTTACAGTCTTCCCATGAAGAAAAAACTCCTGTTTCTCTTCCTTTCCAAACGACATAAAATTTGGGCTTCTTTGCCATTACAAAAATTACAATTTATTTCCTTTTGATAAATTATGATAAGAACAAAGTAACTCACCATTTTCAATAATTGTTTTTCCTCCTTTAGAATGTGGTAGAACATGATCCGCTTGATAATTAGACCAAGAAACTTTTGATTCGTTCTCAGGTTTTCCTTCTCTTAAACATTGTTGACATAAACCTTTACCTTTTCTGTAAATAATTATTCTTTCCAATTCTGAAAATGCTCTATTATTATCTTTTTCAATTAATTCAAAGTTGTTATTTTTTAGATATTGGAAAAATAGTTGTCTTAAAATAATATCTCGTGTTTCTAAATCATGCTCACCTTGTTGTCTTCTGTTACTAAAAGTTAATAAATCTGTATCTGTAGCTTCATCATACGTTTTCCAACGAAGATGAAAATCATACACAAAATCTTTAATAATATTATTTACTCCCTCATTAATAACATAATTTTCTCTAATATGTCTAACAAGCATGTATATTGAAATAATAAAGTATTCAACTGAAAATTCTTTAATTCCATTGTTTTCATCTAACATTGGATCATCTTCAAAAATTTTATAAAATAGCTTTAAATTTTTAATAACATTTTGCGCAATTGGTTTATTTTCAAATGAATAATTTCCAATACCTTCATTTATTTTTTCATTATCAATAAACTCAGCAATCTTTTTATCACTTAAATCTGTATAACCATTGGCATTTTCAATAAGTAAAAATCTAGCCATAAATTGCAGATGTTTCATTCTGTCATTTTCGACATTTAATAAACTGAAAAAATCCATTTTATCAGGATTTGCATCTATGGGCGTATATTTATTATAATCAAAAGTCAAATCATCAGAATATTTAACAATAAAGTTTCTAGACAAACTCGATAATTGAGCATGTGCAATTTCCATATAATTAAGAGTTTCTCCTTGTTGCAAACGCCAAAAAATTTCAGTGGCGATTATTTGGTGTTCTGCGCTTGATGGATTATCTATATTTTTGATTACATCTGCCTGATATTTCAATGATTTATCAATAAATTTTCTAACATCTGTATCTAAATCTTTATAATATTTTCCAGGTAACTCTTTGGAAACATCTTCTAATGACTTTGGAAGTGGATATTGATTATCAAAAAAATCCTGAACAGTGGTGATACGTTGCTGACCATCAACAATTTCACTTACTGCTCTGTCCTCAGAAAGTCGTACTTCTCTTATTACTAATTTTGGAATATAATACCTTCTAAACAAGCTATCCATTAAGGCTTGTTTTTTCTTTTTATTCCAAACCACTTTTCTTTGATATGGTGGTCTAGTTACATAATCTTCTTTGTATTCAAAGAAATCTTTAATGCCAATTTCTGTTGGTACTATTGTATATTCTGATTTTGGATTAAAAGCCATGTTTCTTTATATTTTTATTGTGTTCTTATTTAATTTGTATAAACTCCTTTACCTTATAAATATCCCAAACAAAAGGACGTTGTATCTCTTGTATGGCAATTTCACCCGACTTTACCCAGGTTAAAAGCGTTTCAATTAAGTGTTGGTTTACGGAATATTTTTGCATTGTATTTATTATTTATAAATATTTTTTTCTAAATTTTCTCTTTTCAAAGTATTTCTTGCATAATCCTCATAAACCACATCAGGATAAAAATCTTCAACGTTATACTTATCTCTTAGTGCTTTTGATATATTTTTTATCAAATCATACTTAGTAATTAATCTTATATTGTCATCCAAATGATTAAGTTCCCATTCTCTTCCAACGATTGAAATACTATTTAAAAAAAAGAGTTCTTGTTCATGATTAGACATTTGAGTTCTTAACAACTTAGAATACTCCCACTTTTGATTATAACTTAATGTATCTTGATTATTTATATATTTAATTATCATAAAAATATGTCTAAAATAATGTGCTAAATTATTTTGATGCCCGTTATAATATTTATCAAATTTTTCATTATTGGGTTTATCATAATAGGTAAATAAAACTAAATCATTCTTGAAGTCTAGTACATATTTTTCATAATCCTTATTATATTCCACTGGTTTTCCTGATAGATAATTTAAAATTTTTTTTAATTCTTTCTTTTTATATTTCCCATTCAATATTGTGTTGATATTTTTTCTTCCATTAACTCCAACACCGTATAAAAAAATAATATAAGTTATTTCTAATAATATAAAATTATTTATATCATGAAATTTATATTTTGTTCTGACATAATTTAAATAATCTTCTTCTATTAAATTGTTAACATTAATTTGTTTTATTTCAGCAAAGCTTAAAATTTCATTTTTTAAACTATTAAAATTATTAACTAAATGAGGGAATATTACTTTTCCTGAATAATTATTCCCTTTTTTTCTTGAAATAAATTTTAAGTTCTCAACATTTATATTATAGATATCTAACATTTTAAATAATCTAGTTTCAAATTGCTGAATCTTGAATTGTTCTTGAATTTTTTTGTTGGCGTCATACTGTGCATAAAAAGCAAAACCTGCCGCAAATACAGCAAATACTGAAATTATAGGATTTATTATTCCACCAATATAATCCCCATAAGGAATTAATTTTGAAAAATCATCAGTATTGTTTAGTTCAATTAACCCAATATTTAAAGTCAAACCAAGAATTCCAAGAAAAAAAATTATAAAAACAATTGCAATTATTAATAACTTACTACTAGGTTTAAAAAATAAATTATATGAGAGTAAAAGAACAAATATGAATAAAGCAACAAAAATAATCGAGACGAATGCCATACTTTTAAATTTTTAATTTTTTACTATTATCAACAAATATTAATCATATCACCACTTATTCCATTTATCTTAAATAAGTATACCGAATATTTTGGAATTAGATTAATTAATGCTTGTCTCAAAAATTGCTTTTTGTAATTTCTTATTATACTTTTTAGATATATTTCTAACTATTGTTTTAAAAATAAAACCTCCAATTCCTGATTTTGGCATATTTTGTCTGAATGATACTTGTAATCTTTTTTGCTTGTCTTGTCGTTTTCTTACTTGATTATTAATATCCTTAACCCAATCCTGTTCTTTTTGTTTTAATTTATATTTAACAGATTTATTAACCTTTCTATTAGAAATTTGTTTTAATTCAATGGCTTCAGAAACTAAATTTTTAATGTGATTATAAACAATATCATTGTAAAGAGTAAAATTTTTGAAAAACAAATAATACCTTTTATCAATCAATGCCTTTTCAATTAAATTTTCAAAAATTTCATAACAATCATCTAAAAAAGAGTGAAATGTTAATATATAATTTGAATATGCTATACTTATCTGTTCATAATTTGGCTTTGGTAAATGAGTTAAAACAACATTAGCAGTTTGATTATTTTTGTAAATTCTAAAATAATTATCTTCCGCCTCTTCAAATTTTTTATAAGTTGTTATTTTTGGAACTTCATCCTTTTTCGTTTCTATTAGAAAATAATTATGATTATGCTTACTTTCAATTTCTAACCATTGTTTTCTTATTTGAATATAATTTCGAGTAAATACATCGCTTAACTTTTCAAAGTATTTATATTTTTTAATGATTTTAGAAATTTCCTTTTTTTCGTCAATTGTCAAATCAAATCTCTTAGATAAGAGAAAGTGGAATCTTAATAAATCTTTATTCTTTCCAAATTCTTTAAGTTTAGCATCAAATAATAAATCTGTAATTTCTACAAGTGTAGCCCAATTATGATCTTCTTTATTTCTGATTTGCAATTCAATAACTTTGTTATCATCAATTAAACTAATAAAGAGATGTAAAGACTTATATCCTTCTGGCTGAGGACTTTTGATATAATCATATTCTTTTCTAATCGTAAGGAATGGATTTTTTTCAATTAAAGCTTTTAATTCATATACCTCCTCATTTGTACTTACAATACATCTACAACCTCCAATATCCCACATTCTGCTAAATTGCATCTTTGGAAACCTATAGAGTTTTCCAATAATAGATTCAAATCTCTTAATCCTGTAGGTTACAATATAATCTTTTTTATTTTTTCTATTGATATTACACAAAACATTAAAAACCCTTGCAATTGTATCTTTATGAGATGTCCTATATTCTTGAAGTTCAATAAGTGTATTTTCTTTAACTCATCGTATTCTGCTCTAATTTGGTCACCAAGTCTATCTATACTTCCTTTAGTCATAACAAAAACATTTTAACTATTCTCCACAATCCCTATCTCCTCCTCACTCAACCCATACAACGCATACACCATAAAATCTATCTCACGCTCTAAAGCAGAAGTATCAGCTTCTGGGTTGTCTTTTTTAAGCGAAAGGATTTGGTCTACTTTTTCTGCTATTACTTTATTTGAAAAGTCAATTTTTGGTAGAGGTAGAGTATTAAATTCCTTTACTTTTATTTTTGGAAATAAATTATCAAATTCATTGTTCATATTTTGGAAAAACCAAAACAATAATTTTGAATTTAAAATCCCTAAGTAAAATAATATATTCAAATCAATTTTAGGTTTCGCTATATATGCTGTCTGATCAACAACAAAAGTTTGATTTACATATGAAGCTATTAATGATTTTTTACCTGGAATTTGTCTCATAAGAATTTTATCCCCTTCGAAAAATGATTGGATTCTTGGTTCAGCTAACCAAACGCCATAACTTATAAATTCATTTTGCCATTTATAAGAATATTTAGAGAGGTTTTTACCTCTAAGTTCAGGTAAATAAGTTTCGTCAATTTTTTCATTAGAATTAAAAACTTTGTTTTTAACTTGTTCTAAAGTTTGACTTGGTTTTCCTTTTCCAACTTGGTATTCTTTAATACCCGAAATCGTACTAAATAATTCTGATAATTCAACCGATTTATCTAAAATTTTTGATATTACAATTTGATTTACATTATCTAAAGTAACAGTAAAATTATGCTTTGAATTTTGATAAAATGAATCTGAATTAAAATAATTTTTAAAGTTAAATTTTCCATTTTCTGCAATCAAATAAACACTATCAGATTTCATTTTAGTTTTGCAAAATATGAAAATAAGAACTTCTACAGATGCTTCTTCAAAAACATCTTCTTTAATGTCAATAATATTATTAATTGAAAAATTATCAAGAATAAAATTTCTTAATTTAAAAGTATTCTGATTACCTAAGAAAGCATTAGGTACAATCATAGAATGTATACTTTTATTTTTTGAGATTTCAAATGATTTTTCGATAAACAAATGATATAAATCTAATTGATTTTCAGAAACTTTGTAATTATCCAAGTAATACTTTCTCAACTCCTCATATTCATCCCGAACCCTTAAATACGGCGGATTCCCAATCACCACATCAAACCCTACAAAATCGCCTTCGTCGTTTAATACTTCAGGAAACTCAAAGCGCCATTCAAAGGCATTTTCATAAATTTTGTTGCTTTTTATTTCTTCGAGTTGGGTTTCTATTTTATCAATTTTATCCGCTAAGTCTTTCTTTGCTTTTTGTTCGGCTTTGGTTAACTTGGTTTCAAAAAGTTGGGCGCTGTCAAACTTTACGTTAAACTCGTATTTCAGTTTTTGTAACTCTTTAATCTCTTTGCCGTTTTGGTTAATTTCGGTTCTAAAATTGGTTTTAATTTCGGCAATTAGCGTTTCCATATCGCGCTTTTGCTCTTTGCTTTCCGCATTGCGGTATTGGTCAACAGCACGCTTGTAATCCTCAATTTTTAGCTTGCTTTTCTTTAAGGCTTCTTTCAAATCAGCATCCAATCCAAAACGAGCAATCAACGAGTTTCCGCATTTAATGTTAATGTCGATATTCGGTAAAGTTTCCAACATCTCGACTCCGCTCGATGTGACATCCGTCTTGTAATACGCGTTTTTCAATAGCTCAATCCACAAACGCAAACGGCAAATTTTAACCGAGTTCGGGTTAATATCTACGCCAAATAAACAGTTTTCAATAATGGTTTGCTTTTCATGAAACAAAGTTTCTTGCAGGCGTTGGCTTTCTTTACTTTTTGGGTTGTAAGTAAATGGTAAGCCATCTTCATCGGTCACAATTAACTCATCGTTTACAATATCTACTTGGTATTCTTTTAAGCGTTTGCCTTCTCGGTCTACTAATACTTTTAAATCGTGCTTAATGGCAATCATTTCATTCAGCGCCGAAACCAAAAAGTGTCCGGAACCCACCGCAGGGTCACATATTTTTACGCTATTAATGATGGTATTGGCATCTTTGGTGTCTTCAATTTTGTTGTATAAGGCATCAAAATCTTCACAGTTCCAACCTTTAGTTTCATTAAACTTTTGCACCACCGCTCGGCGTATGGTTTCCTTACACATGTACATCGTAATGAAACTTGGCGTGTAAAACGAACCATCTTTGTAGCCGTTAATTTTTTCAAAAATCAATCCCAATACAGAGGCATTGATAAGGGTTTTATTGTCTTCTTGTATTTCCTCGCTGCCTTCACTTGTAAAATCGTAAGCATCTAAAAAGTCAAAGAAATAGTCAATGGCATTATGACTACCAGTTAGTTTTTTTCCGTTAGTATCCTTTAACACCGTACCGCTTACAATAGGCAGTTGGATATCATCCTCTAATCCCGAAATAAACAAGGTTTGATGTTCTAACTCGGTAGGTTCAAACAACGAACTATTTAAGTAAGGCACTTTAGCAAATACCGTTTTTACGCGGTCGTTTCGTTCTTCTGGTTTCTTTGCCAAAACCATGAAGAACAACGCATTCAAATTATCGTAATCGTGCAACAAATCTTTGTGCAAAAACGCATAACTTTTGTCGCCTTTATGGTAACTTATTAACTGCGCTTCTAACAATTTCAAAAACAAAATACGATTCACCCACGTAATACACAATTCCAAACCAACGGTAAACAAGCGTTCTTCGTGCGTGTCGCCATATTGTTTTACATTGGTCAACCGCGATAATTTATCTAAACTATCTAATTGGTTAATCACGTTTTCTAATAAAGAACCCGCATTTCGCTGTCCTGCTTTTGGGCGTTCAATTAACTTCTTCCCTCCTTCTTTGGTTTCGGTTAACCCAATTAAATGCAGTAATTCATTGTAAAAGTTTTTATCTAAGGAATTACTATCATTCGCAAACGACAATTTTAATAAATGCTCTGGCGAAAGTAATTTGTATAAGACAATTAATTTCGCATCATCAAGTTTGTCTTCATTTCTTAAAATTTTGTCATACGAAGCCAAATCAAAATACGTATATTCTAATTTGTCTAGTACAGTTTCAATATAAGGTTTGGCAATTTCTTTATAGAAAAAGTCGGTATTCGTGCCAGATAATTTGCCTTCTTCAAAGTCTTGAAATTGTTTAACGAAACTTTTGTTTTGGGCAAAAAGTTTATCAAACAATTGGGCGTCAAAAATGTACCATTCGTTAACGTTGGTCGCCACTACATTTTTTACTTCTAGGTTTTTATGTATGATACGTTCACGCAAAAAATACAATACCATTTCTTGCAACGCCTTGCTATTAATGTTCTTTTGCGAAAGCATTTCGGCTTTATTCGTTGGGCTTTTCGCTTCAATAATAACACCAACATTACTCTTAGCCTCTTTGCCAATATGAATTACTAAATCGTTTCGCCCTTTCGTATTAATAAAATGATTCGGCGAATAATACGTATTCTTCAAGAAATCTGAAATCAAATTCTTGTGAAACTCTTCTGATTCTTTTTCCTTGATGCTATCAAGTAAAAGAATTAAGTTTTGCTTAAATAACTCAATACCAGTTCTATTAGGTTTTATTTTAAGAAAGGCTTTATTTAGGGCTTTGCGTGGTTCTAGTAACATATTCTGTAAGGCTTATTGTATCTTTTCAAACATAAGAAAAAAAAAGCACCTATACAACCCGTAAAAAATACCTGATTTTCAAACCAGGTATTTATACATAGGAAAATATAACAATCAAGATAAGTAAAGTAAAAAAATAGCAATGAAGAAAACCGTACGATAATAAAAAAGGCAAGTTCAAGAACAAGAGTAAAAATCAAATGAGATGCTTACCAGCATGACAAACTGTGCGGTTGGAAAACTCAAATAAGTGAAACGCTCTGTGTAGCTCTCTGAACGTAATACGAATAAAAAGAAACTCAGTGTAGCTCGGTGTAAAATCACAACCGCAACATCATTTAAAATCTGTTAATCTGCGGTAAAATCACAACTGTAACACCCCTAATCCCGATACCTATCGGGACCTCAAGGGGACAATTCTTTCTATGAAATTTTAGTGCTATACTTTTTCATTAGCCTTCGACTTCGCTATTAGATTTGTATTTAGTAAATTCAGTTATTATTAATTAAGATAATTTCTGAACAACCAGAGGGAATAGGTGAACTAGTTCGACTCTTAAACGTAGTGGTTTATCCTGAGCATTAGTCCTATTC
>NZ_JAMLJN010000015.1 GCF_023634865.1 Flavobacterium fragile | reverse complement strand
TTCTATATACACTGTTTTTGTGTATTGCTATTGTAATACAAGACACTCGCATACTTAAACTACTATAAATTAATAGGGTGGAATAGAATGAGTTGATAGGTTTTGACAGGTTTTGATAGGTTTTGACTTCTTTTGATAGCTTATGATAGGTTTGTTCTAATTTTATAGGGGTTTTGTTCGTAGTTTGTTCGAACGTTGTTCGTATGCGCTTCGTAAAATGGGGTGGTTCTTCGAACAACGTAGGAAGAAAGGCAAAAAGAAATACAATCAATGAGAAGAAATTCGTGCTATTTTAATAGCAAAAAGATAAGGAAAAATAATTTGTTTTGTAAGTAGTATATTTTCATTTGCTGTACAGCAATTGGTTAATTTCCCTAGGGGAATTTTACAAATGCCCTAGGGAAAACAATTAAATGCCCTAGGGGAATTAGTTTATTCTAGTTTTTATTCGATTTTTTTTACTTGAAGAGAGTAGCAATAGGTGGATGAAAATTGTGATTTAAAAATATTTTCTATATTTGTATTATATAAGCCATTCATTATGAATTACAAAGCCAAAGCCCTAGTACACAAAGGAACACCCAGAATCGCTGTTTACTTTGAAAAAAATGCTGCTTTAATTGCACGTATTAAAACTTTTGAAGATGCGCGCTGGAGTGCTTCTAAACAATATTGGCACTTACCCGACACAGCAGCCAACCGCTTGCATTTTAAATTACCCTTAGCCCATACGCTAGTGCCTAATGCCGAAGGAATAGCGAGTATTGAAACTTTCAAACGCTACCTTTTATCTAAAAGATACAGTCCCAATACAATAAATACCTATAGTGATGCTTTAAAATCGTTTTTAACGTTTTGTAATACCAAAGCTTTAAAAGACATTACTAACGAAGATGTGATTTTATATAACAATGATTATATTTTAAAGTATAATTTATCTTCATCGTATCAAAATCAGATTGTGAATGCAATTAAATTATATTTTAAAATAGTAAAAGAATCATCGCTTGAAATTGAAAAAATACATCGTCCTAAGCGCGAAAAAAAATTGCCAAATGTTTTGAGTAAAGAAGAGGTAAAACTAATTATACACGCTCCAACCAACTTAAAACATAAAACCATGTTAAGTTTAATTTACTCTTGTGGTTTACGATGTGGTGAATTATTAGCATTACAGCCGCATCATATAGATTCAAAAAGAAATATTGTTTTATTAAAAAATTCGAAAGGGAAAAAGGATAGAATTGTTCCGCTTAGTCCTAAAATACTAGAACTATTAAGAGACTATTATAAAGTTTATAAACCTAAAACGTATTTATTTGAAGGACTAGAAGCAGGTACTCCTTATTCTGACAAGAGCTTACAAAGTGTTCTAAAACAAGCTCTAAATAAAGCAGGAATAAAAAAAC
This sequence comes from Flavobacterium fragile, assembly GCF_023634865.1. Lineage (GTDB taxonomy): Bacteria > Bacteroidota > Bacteroidia > Flavobacteriales > Flavobacteriaceae > Flavobacterium > Flavobacterium fragile. The sequence continues at coordinate 19,409 of NZ_JAMLJN010000015.1, read as the reverse complement.
CTGCCACACTACACTGGTTACGTCATAGCTATGCTACACACTTACTTGAAAGTGGAACTGATTTAAGATACATTCAAGAACTATTAGGTCATAATAGCAGTAAAACTACCGAAATATATACTCACGTGAGTACAAAAAGCATTCAACAAATTAAAAGCCCATTTGATGATTTATAAGATTTTTTTATTATTTTTGGTAAAAATAAAACTGATATTTGTCAGACCTATACACCCAAAATTGGGTTGCTATGTATGATTTTATCAGACATATAAACAAGTTGGCGGTAATTTGAAGAAACGATTAACAACGAAAAACATTCAAGAAAATGAAGCTATAAGTAACTGTAAGATAGAATAAGAATTGAAATATCCTTTACTACGCTAAGTAGAAAGGACGATTGTTAATATTAAAAAATTAGAAAATGATACAGTTACAGATGATTGACAAAACAAAGTCAATAGCTCAAAATGATAAAAATATTTCTGCCGTATTTATGTATGGGTCATTTACCAAAAATGAAGGGGACAAATATTCAGATATTGAATTCTACATCTTCTTGAAGGATAAAGAAAAATTTTCCGCTGAAAATTGGGTAAGCCAAATTCATCCTTTGGCATTATATTTTACCAACGAGTTTGGAAGTGAAGTTGCCATTTTTGAAAATATGATAAGGGGGGAGTTTCATTTTTTGACAAACGACCAAATGGAAGTTATCAAATCGTGGGACGGATTGGTAGAGTTTAGCGACTTTGACAAGATGATTTTAGTAGATAAAGAAGATTTATTGACTAACACGCTCAAAGAAATAAAAACTAAAGTACCTGATCGAACAACAAATGAAAATATCCTGTGGTTGAGCCAATCATTGTTGAATGTTTTACTTACAACAAGCAACTTAATTAAACGACAGGAATTTGCTCACGCTTACCAAAGCTTATCAAATGTTCAAAAATATTTACTTTGGTTAATAAGAATTGAAACATACCAAACCAAACATTGGGAAAGTCCAACAAAAAGCTTGGAAAATGACATAGATCCAGATTGGTATTCGTTATTTCAGCAGACAACATCAGAATTAGATCCGACAGATATTAAAACAGCTTTCAAGAAGACATTAACATTGACTGAAAAACTTTTTGATAATCTTGGAGTTGAAGCAAAATTAAAGGGGGTATTAAGGAGAATTGAATAAATAAACTACCGCCAACATTGTATAAGCGTAATGCGGGCGAAGTGGCTAAAATTTAGTATTTTGCCATCTATCAAAGTTCGTGTTGGCGGACAGTGTATTGCTCCGAAAACCCGCACTACGCTTATACTTGACCGTTATAAGCTATTTTAAAAACGCTCGTTAATCATGAGAGACATTGAAAGAATAAAACCGCTTATTGAAAGATTAGAAAAATTGTGGTTAAAAAATCCTGATTTTAGACTTGGACAATTAATTATGGGAATAACTCGAACTGGTGAAACTAATCCAAAGTTGTTCAACATGGAAGATGACGAGTTTTTAAAAAAGTTAAATGACCTTGAAAATCAAATAGAAGAAAATAAAAAATGAATGATAAACTAGCCAATTTTAAAGTAACTGACAGGGATTCTTTTGCAATATTTCTAGATTTATTATTAAAAGATTTTAAAGAAAATCCAAAAGAATGGGAAAACAAAAGTTTAGAAGATTTCCTTGAAGCTTTATCTAGATATACTGAAGATATTCAAGGATATTATGATAACATGAAAATGAATATAGATGCAAATAAACCTGACTGGAAAATTTTTGCTGACATTTTTATGGGAGCGAGAATTTATGAATAAAAAAAACAGCTTATAACAGCGGTTTGGCTCAATAGCTAAATTTACAATTAAAATCACGTTCGATTTTCCGCTGGAAAATCTTATCTTAGCAAGAAAATAATCGTTTCACGCAGCCGCTACTGCGCCAAGCCGCGGAACGTTAGGTGCAATGCTAAATGACACCATCACGATAAAATTTCTTATTCAAATTATGACAAGCAATCATAACATCTTCGTAAGCACCTTTGTATCGTGTCTTATTTTCGTTGTGAGTATCTACCACTTCCCATTTGTTATTTACACAAATCTTTTGAAACCTTCTTTCGGTGCTTAGACTTGGCATTTTTACTTGTTCTTTAATGATTTCAATCATCTTTTCAAAATTTATGAGAAGCACTGCACCTAACAGCACATAGGCAATAGTTGCCAAAAACTTCTCGGTTAATAATTAATTTTTGTGTAGGCAACCATAGCCTATCTGCAAAACGTTATGCGACATTCTATAAAAACGTTGCGTTTAAACAACTATTAGCATTTTCAAAAATGACTCAAAAGCAAAAAATACTTTATCAAAAAATAGATGAAATACTTTGGAAAAGTTGGGATCCAATTGGACTTAATGATAATGAAAACTGCCGAAGCGAATATCAAAGCTATACTCGATACATTTTTAAACTAAAAGTTGAAGGTGCTGATAAAGTTAAAATTTCAAACCATTTGCATCAATTAACGACGGTAAGCATGGGATTAAGTGGAAATAAAAAACATTGTGATGAAATTGCTCAAGAAATATTTGATTTAAAAATTTGAAAGAACGTCGCATAACAGCGGTTTTAAGAAATGGCGGGTTTGGGGATTTATCGGTAATGGTCAGTGAATATTTTTCTTCTCCGAAGTGAGGCTTTTTCTTTCAAACTTTTCGGTATATTTGTAAACATCAGTAACAAAATTCCGCCACTTCTTAAAGCCGGCGGGCGTTAGTGGCAAGTGCTACCAACACACTATGCAATGACCTTCGTCTAAACCGTATTTACCACCGTGCAAAATGTATTTAATTTCCATTGGTGAAAGTTTGCGACCTGTATAAGTTCCGTTTACCGTTTCTTCCAAATAAAGCATATCGCCAATTTGAAAATCTCTATCATTTTTTCGGAGTTCAAACTTTTTTACTCCTTTCTCTACGGCTTGATAGTATTCCGTTTCTGTTTTTAAGTGGTGATGTTGTCTTGACATTTTCCGTTATTAAACCGCACCAGCCACTAACAGCGGTTTGGTGCTATTATTTTGCCTATAAAATTTATCTAAGGCTTGAAGTGTCTGCAAGGCAAAATAACAGACACCAAGCCACAAAACGTTGTGTGCAAGCTAAAATAAATGCGTAATCAATCAATCCGAAATGAAAAAAATAATATACTTTTTAATTATTATGCTCAGTTTAGCTTGTTCTGAAAAGCGAAAAGAAATTAATAAAGATTTAATATATTTTAATTCTGAATTTCTTGCCGAAATTGGCGATGAAAATTATGAAAAATATGAATCTGAATTAAAATCAAAAATAAACGCAAAATATATCGACAAAATAATCTACATATCTAAAACTATTGACGCAAATGCGTGTGGAAATTACTCAGGTGATATAGAAATAAAAAAAGACAGCATTATTTTAATATACAAACTGACATCCGATGAAGTTTGCACATCGACATCTGTCGTAAAAGCAACTTACATAATAAAAAATCCTAAAGAAAAAAAATACAAATTTGACATACGTTATGAATAAAAAGCCAGCACACAACAGCGGTTTGCTTCAATGGCTACTTCCGGATTTTCCTACGGAAAATCCGCTGCTGAATGGAATGTTTTATTATATTTGTAATGGCTTGGTTTTGGTGCAACGCCACTGAGAGCAAGCCGCAGAACGTTGTACACTATTTTGACAAAACTTTAGAAATCATGTCAAATTATCATAAAACAGAATGGAAAGAATTTAGAGAGAATATTCTTGAAGGTGATAATTATACTTGTGTTCGTTGTGGTAGGTCAAGAGAAGACGGTGTTATCCTTCAAGTTCATCATTTAATTTATCACAAAGGTAGAAAACCATGGCAATATGCAACCGAAGAATGTGAAACATTGTGTAAAGGTTGTCATGGTGCAGAACATGGCTATGTAATTCCAAAATTTGGTTGGGAATTCATTGAAATGGAAGACTTGGGTGATTTAATTGGAGAATGTGAATTTTGTAACAATCCTTTAAGATATTCTTTTGCAATATTTCATGAGAATTGGGGAACAATTAATGTCGGGACAGGTTGTTGTGACAATTTAACTGATAGTGATTTAGCAAGTAATGAAAAGGAAAGTTTTTTAAGATATAGCAAACGGAAAAGTAATTTTATCACATCAAAAAGATGGAAAAATGATTTTGGAACTCATATTGTGAAACAAGCATTATTTGAAATAAGAATAAAGGAAAAAGAAAATGGTTTTGAACTTAAAATACACAATATGACAAGTAAAAGATTATATAATTCGTTAGCAGAAGCTAAAGGCAAAGCTTTTGACATAATTGAAAATGGAGAATTAATAGAATATTGTATAAAACATAATTTAAAATATCCGAAAAAATAAAAAACAGTGTACAACAACGGTTACAAGTAATGGCTAGTTCAGTACTATTCCGAAAATTCTCCGAATTTTCTAAAATAAGTTTATATTTGTTATGGCTTGGTAATGGTTTACGCCACTACTTGTAGCCGCAAAACGTTAGCAACAAGTTTTGAAAAACTAAATGAAAAACAATTTTGCATTTAATAACAAAAATGAGCTTGTCAACATAAATAATGTAGACAAAAAACAAAAAGAGAATTATTTTTGTATTAACTGCGGAGATAAAATGATTGCTAGAAAAGGAAAAATAAAAGCTCATCATTTTTCTCACAAAATAAAGGCTTGTAGTTATGAATCATATTTGCATAAACTTGCCAAACTAAAGTTCTACTTGAGTTATTCAAAATGTTTAGTTAATAACGATTCTTTTCATTTAGAATATTTTATTGACCAAAAATGTACTTCATGTTTAGATAATTTTAATATTAACTGTGACTTTAAAAACACTTCAAGACTATTTGATTTAACAAAAACATTTAATCAAATTGACATTGAAAAAGGGGTTAATGGTTTTATAGCTGATATACTTTTAAGTTCAACTAAAACAAATGAAAAAATACTAGTTGAGTTTGCTGTAAAACATTTCTGTTCAGCAGAAAAGAAAATGAGCGGTTTGAGAATCATTGAAATACCAATAGAAAACGAAAACAATTTAGATTTTTTAGAGTATAAATCATTAACACAACAAAATATAAATTTTCAACTGATTAATTTTAAAAATAAATCAATTACAAAAAATATTTTTAAACCCCACGAATGCAAAAATCATCACTTTTTATTTAGAATTGATGAAAATGGAAAAGCCTATTCATATAGTGCTCAAATGAGAGTAATTTTAAGCGACTTATATTCTCATAAATATTCATATTTTGAAATTATTAAAGATGTTGATTCCTATGATGAACCCGAATATTTTATAGATTTAGTCAAAAAAGCTTCACATAAAGGAATCAAAGTTATGAATTGTCATGCTTGTAAATTTTTAAAACCGAATAGAAGTAGATTAGTAGATTCTGCTTGGTTTTGTACTAAACATAAAGCAGGAATACTGAATTCAAATTATGCATGTGAAAAACTATGGAGAATAGATAAACCAGTTGCTAACAACGGTTACAAGTAATGGCTAGTTCAGTAATATTCCGAAAATTCTCCGAATTTTCTAAAATAAGTTTATATTTGTTATGGCTTGGTATTGGTTCACGCCACTACTTGTAGCCGCAAAACGTTAGTGGCAAGGCTTGACCGACAGTGCTACGACAAACAGACAATATAAAATGAAGGCGACAATTTATTCTCATAAGACAATTATCGGGACAGCGGACTTGCAAGTCGGTGATGAGAGTATGGGTTGTGTATTCGGACAATTTATTCCGAACGACAATTACTTCAATGACATTCAAAAATTTGTTTGGGAATTTTGGACTACAAATAAACCAGACTACGAAAAATGGTATTCTTTACGGTTTAACGCAAGACTTGACAACGGCTTTTTCCTTTTCCCAGAAGGTGGTTACACATTTGACGACAGTCCAGACTTTCCAAACGAGCCAAAGCGAATTGACATAGCGGGCATTGACCTTGACCTTCTAAGTTTCACCAAAGACACTTTACTTGAACCTTGGTCAACAATAGACATTGCTCAGAAAATTTCCTTTGAGGATGAACTGACAAAAGAAATTACTCCAGTAAAATCTCTTTTTAGCTTTTTATCTGTTGGCAAGACAGATAACCATACATTAGTTGGTGCTGAATTTTCAACTTTCGCTAAATACGGGCCGAATGATGATGTTCTTTTTAGAGTTAAAAAGAAAGGTGATGAAAGTAGGTTTGCAACAGTTCACTTAACTTGGAAAAGTAGAAAAAAAGAACACAAAATCCATTTTCCTACGACATGTTTCTATCTCGACTTTGACACCTTTGTTGAGAAAAGAATGAAACCAGACAATATAGAATGGAACGCATAATGACAAATAGCCCAGCCACTAATCGAGTGGACGGCTCCGCCAGAAACTGACGGAGTGCGCCTCTCACACCACCGAGCGTACGGGTCACGTACTCGGCGGTTCGCAAAGAGATGGGTTAAGTTGTAAATGTAATTCGGTTAAAGAAACATAACCTCTTTTCTTCAAGCGTTGTAAAGTAATGGTAGTGCCTAAAATAGGACTTTGCGCAATTGCCCAACCACCTTTACGTGTTCTGCTCCAAGCGTAGGCGTGGTCTTGGCTGGCGCCCAATCGAATCAGGTTTTTCCTTTTCCTTTCGGGTTTCTTCCAATGATGCCAAATGCAGTAGCGCAGTCGATTTCTTAACCAACCATCTAAATCTCGTAATTTGCCCAAAATACTCGTGCCTTGAAAATAGTTCAACCATCCTCGTTGCACTTCTTTTATCTTGGTAATACGCTCTTCAAAAGTGGTAGGTGTGGTTTTTCGGGTAACGGCTTTAAGTCGTTCTTTTAGTTTCTTCCATGCTTTTTCCGATACGATGAGTTGGTATTGATTTTTCTTTCCTTTCTCGTACGTTGGTACAAATCCAAAACCCAAGATTGTGAAGTTGATTGGTTTTCTAATACCGCTCTTTTCTTCATTTATAGTTAATTTGAGTTTGTTTTTCAGAAACTTTTCAATTACCACTCTTGTCGCTTTGGCTTGATTGTGGCTTTTGCAATAGATACTAAAATCATCGGCATAACGTACAAATTTGTGTCCTCTTCGAGTCATTTCCTTATCCAATTGATGCAATAGAATGTTCGACAATAGCGGACTTAAAGGACTTCCTTGCGGAACGCCTTTTCTCCGTTTGTGTAGCTTTCCGTTGATTTTAATCGGTGCTCTGAGCCATTTGCGTATCAGTTGCATGGTAGCTTTGTATTTCACTTTTTGATAGATTAAATTTAGTAATAAACAATGGTCGACTTCATCAAAGAAGTTTTTCAGGTCGATATCCACAATGTGGTTTAATCCTGAATGGATATAGTCCCGAGATTGTCCAACAGCTTGTCGGGCGTTCTTGTGGGGTCTAAAACCAAAACTATGATTACTAAATTCGGGTTCAAAAAGCGGTGCAAGGTTTTGTGCTACGGCTTGTTGCAACACACGTTCTGTGGTGGTGGGAACACCCAATAATCGGGTTTTCCCGTTTCCTTTCGGAATTTCAATACCTAAAATGGGTTGTACTTGGTAGTTGCCTTGTTTGATTGCTTCAATCAGTTGTAGTTTATTTTCTGAAAACACCTTGCGGAGTTCTCCTACAGAAACACCATCAACACCCGCACTGCCTTTATTGGCAATCACGTGTTCCAATGCTTTTTGAAGATTAAACGGTTGTACTACTCTTGTTATCATTTTAGCTTGTTTTAACCTGTTTTCGTTAAGTAGGGCTACTATGCGTTCCGTTACTTATTAAAAACCTCTTTACGTTCAGTCCTTCCTTGTTTGTGAGGCCTATGCGGTATCTATTCGCATCTCGTTTGCCTTCAAGTACTATGACCTCTGCTGACTTCTTGGCTTGATTAACTCGTAATCGCCAAGACCTCCCCTGGTAAATGCTTTTTCCTTCCTCCAATTCCTGCGCCATCTACAAATTAAAGTTTTGGTAAACTTTGGACGTTACGTTGCTGTGGACGCTCATCCGCTTTAACATGCCTCTTATGACGTTTCTGTTCGTCAGTACCGGATTTTGCAGTCCTGCTTCCTTCACTGCATACTTCACGATAAACCACCTTGCAGCTTGCTAACGATTCGGGTTTTCAATCCGCTCGTAAGGGACTTACACCCTCTGGAAAAATAACACCCCGAAAAATTGGTTCGTAAAACTAAATTTGTATTTTTGAACGATTTGAAAAGCTTTCGGGGTGTGTCCTGCATATGCAGGGCACACACAGCGGTTTCGCGCAATTGCGAGATTTGTGGTAAGTTCACGTTCATTTTTCGCAATAATTTTTATCTTAGCAGAAAGTACGCTGCTCCGCTCCTCGCAACTGACGCGAAGCCGCGAAACGTTACCAGCAACCGTACCAAACATGACGTCCTAAAATAGATTGACTAAAAAACTTATTTTCTTAAATGAATATTTTTAAAACAATCATAACATTATTCTTTTTGTCCTTTTGGTTATCATCAACCTATGGGCAAGAAGTTTTACATGAATTTGAACCATTGGAAATAATTGACACTATAAAAAGTCAAAAGGTGATTGACCAAATAAAGTCTAAAGATGTGGTTAAAAACTCATCATTCTTTTTTACTCAAGAATATAATAAAGAAAAAGGACTATTTTTAATTGAAAAAAAAGGTAATTATTGGATAGTATACAATTATGACAAGTACTTTATTTCAAACTACAGCATTAGTAAACACAAAATACATTCAAAGCGATATGTTTCAATTGATATTAGTGTGATGCGTTCAGGTTGGGGTGAAAATTATTATGGTTGGTTCATTTTATTTGATTTAGAAAAAAGAACATATTTAGTAATACAAACATTTTCACATAACTCTGACGATGATAAGAACCACAAAAAATATATCAATACCAGAAAATGTAGTTCTAAAATTATCTATCAAAATGGGACGCTAATAATAACAAGAAAATGTAGCTCTAATGGAGAAAAGAATTATTGCTCAAACTGTGTGGAAAGTGGTAAATACAAAATCGTTAACAACAAGCTAATTAAACAGTAATGGATATTATTCTTAAAAATAAATTAATCATAACAACATTGTTGTTTACATGTTTTGTAAAAGCACAACCAGGATATTCCGGCTCTTTTCAGTTTAAAGTCTATAATAACAAAACATTGGTTAATTTATCGGATAGTAATTGGAAGGTGATTACTAAAAAGAATTTAAACACTAATCTAACTCAAAGTTATAAATTCCCTGATTATTACGAAATAAGCATAGAAGGAGGCAATGGTAGAGAGGATTTATTTGTAGATATAATTTTTAAAAAAGACACGATGCGAATTTATCCGCCATCAATTGATTTAAGAACAGTAACCTTGGATAGCATATCTTTTAAAAAGGGTATTTTTAAAATTCCCAATCACATTTATGACTTAAAAGATTTAGTGAAAAATAAACCAAAGTATTATAAATATATACCCAGTATTGAAAGCGATTGGGATTTATTTTCTGTAAATAAAGAAGTTTACAAATGCTTTATCGAAAAAATTGAAGATTTGGATATGATTAGCACTTCTACACTTTCCTCAGAAAATGGAAATAGTATGAATTGGAACTCTTCTACTCAATTTTATTTTAAAAAAAACTATATAATTAAACACCACGATGGTTATGACAGTAATAATCATTGGGATAACAAACATTTTATTTATGAAATAAAAAATATTAATGACAGCACATTTTGGGGTGGTAAAATCAATCGTTATGAAATACTATCACTTTATGCAAAAGAAAATGCTCTATATGCGCTAATAAAAAAAAGCTATGCAGATTTAAATAAAGATACTTATGGTGTTTATAAACTATACTTTGTGGGTGAAGAAAAAATCACAAATAAGTTAGCCGTCGAATTAAATAAACAACAAATAGAAGAAGATTATAAATCAGCTATGAAGTTGCAAGGATACAGTGGTGCTATTAGAGAAAAAATAAAAATTAAATATAAAACATTGAAATAAACGGCAGCTGGTAACAGAGGTAACTGTTGCATAACTACCATTTTTTAAAAACAATCTTCAAAAACATAAAAATCAACCTCGTTTAAGCTCTTTTAAGCGAGGTTTGTTTTTTTAGTTAAGATTCAAAATCATAAAATTTAGTTGGCTTATAATCGAGTTTTTGAAGTCTGTAACCATTGATTTTATAAAAGCAAAGCACTTCACTTGTTTTAGGGAAATTCTTTTAATGTGTTGCATATATAAAAATACAACTATTCTATTTTTATTACCAACATTTAGCTATGTTTGTGGATAGGATTACTTTGTCAGTTCGCTGTCGCTCGGGTGTGAAGTTTTTTCAAAGTCTGTCGTTATATGCCATTTCTCAAAAAAAACTGCAAAAAAAGATGATTGTATACCAAAAATTGGTACATTTGAAAAAAAGAAAAAGTCATGGCAAAAAACACATCTATTTTATTAGGAGATTATTTCGAAAATTTTATTAGGGAAGAGATTTCTTCTGGTCGTTTCAGTTCAGCAAGTGAAGTTGTTCGTACAGCTTTAAGATTATTTGAATTGGAAGAACAAAAAATAAAAAAACTAAGAGAAGAAATTGAAATCGGTGAAAAAAGTGGAATGGTTTCAAATTTTGATCCTGAAGCACATTTGGCGAGTCTTCATAAAAAACACTTATGAAAATAGAATACCGAATAAGTGCAAAAGCATTAGAAGACATAGACAAAATTTGGCTTTACACTTTAGAAAATTGGTCACTTAATCAAGCTAATCATTATTATCGGTTAATCTATCAAGAAATTGAATACATCGTTGAAGATTTTGAAGGTGGAAAAGACATTGGAAATATTAAATTAGGTTACAGACAGTTTAGAGTGAAATCACATCTAATTATTTACAGAAAAGCTGAAGATGGAATTATAGAAATAGTTAGAGTTTTACATCAGATGATGGATATTGAAAATCAACTATGAACGATACGGCATATAGCATAGGTAACTGTTGCACAACTCTTTTTTTAGAAAATAGTTTTCAAAAACATACTATTTTGATCTCTTTTAAAGCCTTTTAAACGAGGTTTTTTTTAGTTAAGATTCAAAATCATAAAATTTAGTTGGCTTATAATCCAGGTTTTCAAGTCTGTAACCATTGATTTTATAAAAGCAAAGCACTTCACTTGTTTTAGGGAAATTCCTTGGATGTGTTGCATACATAAAAATACAACTATTCTATTTTTCTTACCACTATTTAGCTATATTTGTTGTTAGGATTACTTCGTCAGTTCGTTGTCGCTTGCGTGTACAGATTTTTCTCAGTCTGACGTTGTGCGATATTATACCCGAACAGAACGTAAAAGCTTTAGAGTAAATTTGTTGTATATTCAAAAATAATAGTTACTTTTGTACAACTACTTACGAAAGTACAAACACTACATATAGAAAACCCATCTAAAGAAGTACTTGAATTCTTTAGAAAACTTCGTGCTACTAAATAAGATAATAAAGCAAAATTAATTGCTAAGAAAGACACATATTTTCCTAAATATTTTGGAGTTAGAGAAAGAAGTTTCTTTTGTAACTGAAGAAGGTTATCAATATCTTGTAAGTTTTATAGAATTTTCCTCTAGCGGTGTAAATTATGAAATACCAATTGTGGATGTTTCCATTACTTTAATGAATGATGGTATTGAAAATAACTCGATTAAAACTTTAAATAAATTTACCTACATAATAGATGAGTATTTAAAACAGCATAATGTTGTTTTATATTCTTATTGTGACACTGCCCCTATTAAAATGAGAACTAATAGGAAAATAAAATTATTACCTCAAGAATTTAGAAGTAAATTATTTTCTTCAATGTTTAATGAAAGAAATTTTGAAAATTACATCCTAAAAGAAATAAGAATAACTGATTTAGAAAGAGGAGATCACTTCACATCCTTAATATAGAATTTGAATAATGCTGATAAAATTCAACTTATTGAAAACGATTTACAAAATTTCAATAAATAACCTCGCACAATCGATTAGACAGCTCCGCCAGAAACTGACGGAGTGCGCCTCTCAAATGTTTACATTCACGAAATCCTATAAAAATACAAACTAAACTTTGAGTACACCACCGAGTCCTTCGGCAAGGCTCAGTATAAACCAAGCGGATCATCCCGAAAATACGGGACAGGCTGTACTCGGCGGTTTCCCGAAAATACGGGACAGGCTCTAAGAGATGGGTTAAGTTGTAAATGTAATTCGGTTAAGGAAACATAACCTCTTTTCTTCAAGCGTTATAAAGTAATGGTGGTGCCTAAAATAGAACATTTTGCCATTGCACAATCGCCTTTCCGTGATTTACTCCAAGTGTAAATGTGGTCTTGATAAACTTCCGTTTACAAATTCAATAACAAAAGTAAGCTGTTACTTAAACAAATAAAAAAGCTTGATGATTACCATCAAGCTTTTTCTAACTAACAAAAAGTAAAACAAATTTAATACCGTTCTAAATACTTTTTATAAATGAGTAATGATAAATTCCGATCTCCTATTGGCTTGGTGTTCTGCTTCTGTACAATCTGATTTCTTATTGCCTTCACATCCACAATCATTCACCAGTTGCGATTCTCCATACCCTCTACCTGTTAATCTAGACTTATCAATACCTTTAGCAACTAACCATGCAATTGTAGACTTAACCCTTCTATCAGATAGTACCATATTGTATTTTGCTGATTGACGACAGTCGGTATGAGAACGAACATCAATCGTCATGGTTGGATTTTGTTGTAATACATCTAATATCTTAGCTAATTCAATTTCGGCTAAAGGTGTTATATTAGATTTATTCAAATCAAAATAAATTTGTTTGATTTCTAAAACTTTTTCTAAACCTTGCCCTACAGTGTAAGGATTTATTGTCTTCTGAAGTTCTATTTTTACAAATGTCTTACCACTTTCATCACTAATAGTAGTAGGGTTTTCTTGCGTATTATAAGCTAACTTATCTGTTTTAATATAATACTTACTTTCACATTCTACTTTTCCAAAGTCAAACGTACCATCTTCAGTAGTAGTGATCTCTTTTAAGATTTTAAACTCCCCATCAGATAGGGTAACTTTGGCACCTGCTAAAGGCATTCCTGTTTCTTTATCAGTAACTATTCCCGATAATGCTTGTTCGCAAATTAACTTCTTAAGCTCAATGAACTTATAAATATCATCTCCTCCTATTCCTCCTTCACGGTTTGAAGTAAAATAACCTATTCGAGTTTGGTCATTGATTAAAAATCCAAAATCATCTTTAGGACTATTGATAGGCTCGCCAACGTTTTGAACATTTTTATAACTTCCTTCTGAAGTAATTTGAGCTACAAAAATGTCCAACCCTCCTAACCCAGGATGACCATCTGATGCAAAATACAATTCACCCTCAGCGGTTACCATTGGAAATGTTTCTTTTCCTTCAGTATTAATAGCATCACCCAAATTAATAGGGGTTCCAAAACTTCCATCTAAATGTATTGCTACTTTAAACAAGTCCGATTTTCCTTTTGTACCAGGCATATTAGAAGAAAAATACAATGTTTTTTCATCTGGACTCAAGGCTGGATGTGCTACACTATAACCATCGCTATCAAATGGTAATTCAGTAATATTGGTCCATTTACCCTTAACTAAAGTAGCTTTATAAATTTTTAATAAATTTGAATTATTGTCATCACTACCTTTTTTCCCATTAAGATAATTATTTCTAGTAAAATAAGCAGTTTTCCCATCTTTTGTAAAAGCAGGAGTAGATTCATGATAACGAGAATTTAAGTGTTTAGTGAATTTTGTTGCATTGGAAAGCATTCCACTGCCATCAATATCAGCAGAATACAGATTGGTAAAACTCTCACCCGTCCAAGAATGTTTTCTTTTTATAAAACTGCCTGTATCTCTTGCAGTAGTAAAAACTAGTTTATCATTATAAAATGAAGATCCATAATCAGAATATACCGAATTAATACCCGCATTTTCGATGGTATAGCGACCCGAATTTTTCTTAATCTGAGCCAAATAATCTCTCTGAGCCATATCTAATTTAGCTCGAATTTCGTTTGATCTTTTTTGATCAAATAAAATCATGATTTCCTGAGCTCTTTTATAATCTTTTATCGCTTTCAAAGATTGAGCATAACGATAATAATATTCTGGTGTTATATCTTTTGAAAATTCAAACAATCTCCCATACCATTTTGCGGCATTTTCTAAATCAGCATTAAAATAATACGAATTCCCAAGTTTTTCCAGTAAACTCTGATTTTTGTATCCTTTACTATAAATACGTTCGTAAGTTTTAATTGCATCAAAATAAGCAAAGTTTTGATACTCTTGATCTGCTTTTTGCTCTTTTAATTTTTGGGAATAAACGTTAGTTGAAACGATACAAAAAACTATAAAATATAAAATTCTATTTTTCATCTTGTCTTTATTTTAGAAGAATCTTGGAGATACCATTCGACTTTGATATTTGAACAACTCGAAGCGTAAAAATATTTCATGTGATCCTGAATTATAATTTGCTAATTTGGTGGTTTCTAAATCATAACCATATCCAACATAGATTCCTTCAGTAATTTGGAATCCTGCCATCACACTCATTGCTGCACTCCATCTCCAAGCAGCACCAAACATAAATTTATCATTAAATAAGAAGTTTCCAGAAACATCCAATTGCAATGGTGCTCCTTGAACTACTTTAGTTAAAAATGCAGGCTTAAACTTTAAACTAGGTGATATAGTAAATACATATCCTCCAATCAAGTAAGTATTAATTTTTTCACTATAAACTGCTACATCATTGTCATTATAACGTTTAGTTTCTAAAAAATTAGGAACTGATAAACCTAAATATAATTTATCGGAATGAAAATATACCCCAGCTCCAATATTTGGTGTAAAAACGTTATTAAAATTTTGCAACATAGGATCTCCTTGGTTGGCTGGATTTAATTTTGAAGGGTCGAGATTGAATAAATCTGCAGTTGCTTTAACACCAAAAGACAATTTATAGGTATCTGAGGTATTAATGGTGTAAGACACATCTGCCGAAATCATATTCTCTACTGTTGGCCCAATACGATCATTTACAAATGATAATCCATAACCTAAATTGCTGTTTTCTATTGGAGAATTTAAAGAAAAAGCATTTGTTGTTGGCGCACCGTCTAAACCCACCCATTGAGTTCGATGCAACCCAAAAATACTCATTACTCCACGCGATCCAGCATAACCAGGATTAATGTTGATAGTATTGTACATGTATTGTGTGTACTGAGCGTCTTGCTGCGAATAACTAAGAGTACTTAATAATACCAAAGTGAAAATTAAAATTCTTGTTCTCATTTATTTGAGTATTTAAAAGAAATACAGAGAATGAGATTATTCTCTGTAATTCATTATTTTGATAAATATAAAAAGCCCGTTTTTTGATTTGAATTTCTGTTCGAATCAGTATATTTCAAGATATAGTAATAAGTTCCGTTTGGTAATTCTTCTGATGTTTTTATTGTAACTCTACCATCAGAATATCCATTAAATCGAACACTTGTATTATTGTAGCCTTGAACATCATAAACTTTTACACCCCAACGATTATAGATTTCAAGTGTGTTATCTGGATAACAATCTAAACCATCAATAGAAAGATAATCATTAAGACCATCATCATTAGGGGTAACAGCATTAAACACTTCTATTATACAAGACTCCACTATAACAATAGTTGGCTGATCTGTTCCTGAAACAGTACCCGATAAATCAGACACTTCACTTCCTGAAGGTGTTGTACCAAAAACAGTAGCCTGATTCACTACACTTCCTGAATCCACATCACCCTGTGTTATAATATAAGTAGCCGTAAACGTAGTGCTATCACTTGCTCCTACAGCTAAACTTATTGGTCCACCTGTAATAACTAATCCTGGTAATGGGTCAACAATATAAACATTTGTCAAAGGTACATTACCTGTATTAGTAACAACAAATGTATAAGTAATTGTTTCATTAAGCTGACCTAAACCATCTCCATTAGTATCATTCAAATTAGCTATTTTAACAACATCTATCGAACAATCATTAATTGTTAAAGTAACTGCTGTTCTTGTACTACTTATACATCCATCCAAATGTGTTTCAGCATAATAGGTAATTGTTCCTACAGTATTTAAACTTGGAGTAGTCACAATTGAACCTCCTGTTAATGAATCATACCAAACAATAGTACCTCCTGAAACAGTAGTAGCAGAAGCTATCAATCCATTACCTCCACACACTACTTGATCACCACCACTTATTGGTGCTGCTGGTGTAGCTGGTTGTGCATTAATCGTCACTGCAGAAGAAGCAGAAGAAGTACATCCTGCTAAAGTAGCCGTTACAGTATACGTTCCCGCTGGTGCAGTTACCGTATCCCCTACAATAGTTACTCCTGTTGATGGACTTACTGTATACGTATAAGCGGCGTCATAATTCGTAATCGTAAAGCTTCCTGTAGCTACGGAACACGTTGGTTGGGTTACCGTACCTGTAGTTGGTGCTGCTGGTAAAGCTGGTTGTGCATTAATTGTCACTGCAGTGGAAGCAGTCGAAGTACATCCTGCTAAAGTAGCTGTTACAGTGTATGTTCCCGCTGGTGCTGTTACCGTATCTCCTACAACAGTTACTCCTGTTGATGGACTCACTACGTAAGTATACGATGCATCATAGTTCGTTATCATAAAGCTTCCTGTAGCTACCGAACATGTTGGTTGGGTTACCGTACCTGTAGTTGGTGCTGCTGGTGTAACCGGTTGCGCATTAATCGTCACTGCAGAAGAAGCAGAAGAAGTACATCCTGCTAAAGTAGCCGTTACAGTATATGTTCCCGCTGGTGCAGTTACCGTATCTCCTACAACAGTTACTCCTGTTGATGGACTCACTACGTAAGTATACGATGCATCATAGTTTGTTATCGTAAAGCTTCCTGTAGCTACGGAACACGTTGGTTGGGTTACCGTACCTGTAGTTGGTGCTGCTGGTAAAGCTGGTTGTGCATTAATTGTCACTGCAGTGGAAGCAGTCGAAGTACATCCTGCTAAAGTAGCTGTTACAGTGTATGTTCCCGCTGGTGCTGTTACCGTATCTCCTACAACAGTTACTCCTGTTGATGGACTCACTACGTAAGTATACGATGCATCATAGTTTGTTATCGTAAAGCTTCCTGTAGCAACTGAACATGTTGGCTGGGTTACCGTACCTGTAGTTGGTGCAGCTGGTGTAACCGGTTGCGCATTAATCGTCACTGCTGTTGAAGCAGCCGAAGTACATCCTGCTAAAGTAGCTGTTACAGTGTATGTTCCCGCTGGTGCTGTTACCGTATCTCCTACAACAGTTACTCCTGTTGATGGACTCACTACGTAAGTATACGATGCATCATAGTTCGTTATCATAAAGCTTCCTGTAGCTACCGAACAAGTCGGTTGTGTTACCGTACCTGTAGTTGGTGCAGCTGGTAAAGCTGGTTGTGCATTAATCGTCACTGCAGAAGAAGCAGAAGAAGTACATCCTGCTAAAGTAGCTGTTACAGTGTATGTTCCCGCTGGTGCTGTTACCGTATCTCCTACAACAGTTACTCCTGTTGATGGACTCACTACGTAAGTATACGATGCATCATAGTTCGTTATCATAAAGCTTCCTGTAGCTACCGAACAAGTCGGTTGTGTTACCGTACCTGTAGTTGGTGCAGCTGGTAAAGCTGGTTGTGCATTAATCGTCACTGCAGAAGAAGCAGAAGAAGTACATCCTGCTAAAGTAGCTGTTACAGTGTATGTTCCCGCTGGTGCTGTTACCGTATCTCCTACAACAGTTACTCCTGTTGATGGACTCACTACGTAAGTATACGATGCATCATAGTTCGTTATCATAAAGCTTCCTGTAGCTACCGAACATGTTGGTTGGGTTACCGTACCTGTAGTTGGTGCTGCTGGTGTAACCGGTTGCGCATTAATCGTCACTGCAGAAGAAGCAGAAGAAGTACATCCTGCTAAAGTAGCCGTTACAGTATATGTTCCCGCTGGTGCAGTTACCGTATCTCCTACAACAGTTACTCCTGTTGATGGACTTACTGTATACGTATAAGCGGCGTCATAATTCGTAATCGTAAAGCTTCCTGTAGCTACGGAACACGTTGGCTGGGTTACCGTACCTGTAGTTGGTGCAGCTGGTGTAACCGGTTGCGCATTAATCGTCACTGCTGTTGAAGCAGCCGAAGTACATCCTGCTAAAGTAGCCGTTACAGTATACGTTCCCGCTGGTGCAGTTACCGTATCCCCTACAACAGTTACTCCTGTTGATGGACTCACTACGTAAGTATACGATGCATCATAGTTTGTTATCGTAAAGCTTCCTGTAGCTACCGAACATGTTGGTTGGGTTACCGTACCTGTAGTTGGTGCTGCTGGTGTAACCGGTTGTGCATTAATCGTCACTGCTGTTGAAGCAGCCGAAGTACATCCTGCTAAAGTAGCTGTTACAGTGTATGTTCCCGCTGGTGCTGTTACCGTATCTCCTACAACAGTTACTCCTGTTGATGGACTCACTACGTAAGTATACGATGCATCATAGTTTGTTATCGTAAAGCTTCCTGTAGCTACCGAACATGTTGGCTGGGTTACCGAACCTGTAGTTGGTGCAGCTGGTGTAACCGGTTGCGCATTAATCGTCACTGCTGTTGAAGCAGCCGAAGTACATCCTGCTAAAGTAGCCGTTACAGTATACGTTCCCGCTGGTGCAGTTACCGTATCCCCTACAACAGTTACTCCTGTTGATGGACTTACTGTATACGTATAAGCGGCGTCATAATTCGTAATCGTAAAGCTTCCTGTAGCTACGGAACATGTTGGCTGTGTTACCGTACCTGTAGTTGGTGCTGATGGAGTAGTACAAAGCACTATAACTGTCACTACCGCCGTATCACAATTCGTTGGGTTTAATACCTCACAAATTTGGTAAGTCAACGTATAAGTTCCTGCAGGTGTACCTAGTGCAACTTGAACACTTGTTCCTGATAAAGTAATACCTGCATTAGTAGAAGAAACAAACGTAGTAGTAACATCTGCTGGATTTACTGCTACTCCATTTAAAGTATCATTTGTAAGCACATTGGCTACTGCCGTACCAACTGTAGTACCATTCACTGGTGTACCTGCATCATTAACCGCATCAATTGTTCCTGCTGTTACCGTAACAGTTACTGTAACTGTATCACAATTCGTTGGGTTTAATATTTC
>NZ_JAMLJN010000014.1 GCF_023634865.1 Flavobacterium fragile | reverse complement strand
ATGGTCAAGAGGTTACCGATGGAACCAATCCAAATGATCCATGTTCTTTAGTTTTAACGAGTCAAACGTTAAGCCCAAGTTCGGCTTGGTTAGCAGCGGATTGTGATGGTGATGGTGTAACTAATGGCCAAGAACTTACAGATGGAACTAATCCAAATAATCCATGTTCGTACACAGGTACAAGTCAGACATTGGCTACTAGTGGATTATGGTTAACAGCAGATTGTGATGGAGACGGCGTAACTAATGGTCAAGAGGTTACCGATGGAACCAATCCAAACGATCCATGTTCTTTAGTTTTAACGAGTCAAACGTTAAGCCCAAGTTCGGCTTGGTTAGCAGCGGATTGTGATGGAGACGGAGTAACAAATGGTCAAGAGGTTACCGATGGAACCAATCCAAATGATCCATGTTCTTTAGTTTTAACGAGTCAAACGTTAAGCCCAAGTTCGGCTTGGTTAGCAGCGGATTGTGATGGTGATGGTGTAACTAATGGTCAAGAATTTATAGATGGAACCAATCCAAACAATCCATGTTCGTACACAGGTACAAGTCAGACATTGACTACTAGCGGATTATGGTTAACAGCAGATTGTGATGGTGACGGCGTTACAAATGGTCAAGAGGTTACCGATGGAACTGATCCAAACAATTCATGTTCTTTAGTTTTAACGAGTCAAACGTTAAGCCCAAGTTCGGCTTGGTTAGCAGCGGATTGTGATGGTGATGGTGTAACTAATGGTCAAGAACTTATAGATGGAACTAATCCAAACAATCCATGTTCTTACACAGGCACAAGTCAGACATTGGCTACTAGTGGATTATGGTTAACAGCAGATTGTGATGGAGACGGAGTAACCAATGGTCAAGAAGTACTAGATGGAACCAATCCAAATAATCCATGTTCTTCAGTTCCAGCTCACATAACCTTAGAATTAAGTCAAGAATTTTTGACTGGTGATTGTGATGAAGATGGTTTGACCAATGGTCAAGAAATGGGATCTTATGCAAATCAGCCTTTAGATTCTAATGGAAATGGAATACCTGATTATTTGGAGGTAAATAATCATGAACCATCAGAAGATGATTTAGAGATTTATCAATTAGTAACTCCAAATGGTGATGGTGATAACGATGTGTTTGTTATTAGAAATATCGAATTATATCCGGACAATACAGTTGCTATTTATAACAGATGGGGAGTTTTAGTTTATGAAGTAAATGGTTACGGATTAAATGGGAATTATTTTAGAGGCTTTTCTGAGGGAAGAGTTACCATAAGTCAATCTTCAGAACTTCCAGTGGGAACTTATTTTTATGTTGTTAAGTACAAAAATAATTCTGGAGTAACAAAAGAGCGTTCTGGGTATTTATATATTAATAGATAATAGCTTAGTTAAGAAATAGCCTTCTAAGTAACTCATAAATCAATGATTAAAATGAAAAAAATATTTTGGGTATTAATAGTGTCGCTTGTAGCAGTATCTACTTATGCACAACAAGATTCACAGTTTACAAATTATATGTATAATACTGTTAATATAAATCCGGCTTATGCTGGTAGTAGAGAGGTTATAAGTGTTTTTGGTTTACATCGTAACCAGTGGGTTGGTTTAGATGGTGCACCCACAACAAATACTTTAGCAATTCATTCCCCATTAAAAAATGAAAATTTAGGACTAGGTATGTCTGTTGTTAATGACCGAATTGGCCCCTCTGATGAGACTTCAATTTCAGTAGATTTTTCCTACTCTTTTCCTGTTTCTGTAAGCTATAGATTAGCATTTGGAATTAAAGCTACAAGTAATTTTTTAAATGTAGATTTTACTAAATTAAATATTTACAACCCAGGAGATGTTTTATCACAATATAATGTGGATCATAAATTTTCACCTAATGTGGGAGCCGGAATTTATTATTACTCTGATAATACTTATTTTGGTTTATCGGTACCTAATTTTTTAGAAACCAAACATTTTGATAAAGGTCAAGGAAGTTTCTCTCAAAATTCGGTTGCTGCAGAAAAAATGCACTATTACTTTATTATGGGTAAAGTATTTGAAATGACACCAACTATTAAATTTAAGCCTGCCTTGCTAACTAAGATTGTAAAAGGGGCTCCATTGCAAGTTGATTTATCAGCAAACTTTTTATTTAATGAGCGTTTTACCTTAGGTGCTGCCTACCGTTGGGATGCTGCCGGAAGTTTACTCGTAGGTTTTCAAGTTTCAAACAACTGGTTTTTAGGTTATGCTTACGACATGGAGACAACCCAATTAGCAAATTATAATTCGGGTTCTCATGAATTCTTTTTGCGATATGAATTCAATAAAAAGTCTGACCGAGTGGTTAACCCTAGATTCTTTTAAAATTTGACATGATGAAATTAATTGTAAGTATATTAAGTTTGGTTTGTGTTTTTTCTGTTTCGGCACAAGAAGTAAAAGAAAAAATTGCAGAAAAAAAATATGAAGGATATTCCTATATTGATGCCATTGCCATTTATGAAAAAGTAGCGGAAAAAGGGCATGTTTCAGTTGAATTATTTCAAAAATTAGGAGATTCCTATTATTTCAATGGCATGTTAGATAAATCTAAAGTCTGGTATGATAAGTTATTTCAAATAGAGAATCAATCCTTAAATCCGGAATACTATTTTAGATATTCGCAATCATTGAAAGCTGTAAAATCGTACAAAGAAGCGGATAAAATAATGGAAAAATTTTATGCTCTGACTAATGATTATCGCGGGGAATTGTATGTTAAAAATAAATTATATTTAGTTGATTTAAATAATAGTTTGGATAAATATACGATTACAGATGCAGGAATAAATTCTGAATTTTCTGATTACGGAGGTAATTTTAAAGATACCAAAATGTATTTTGTATCGAATCGTATTCCAGAAAAAAATAATAAAAAAATAGATAAGTGGACTAATCAAAATTTTTCAAATATCTATCGAGCTGAGTTTAGTGATTCAGCAAAAGCAGTTTATATAGATGAAATTGTAGATGAGTTTAATACTAAATATCATGAATCTAGTCTAGTTTTTTCTAAGGATGGAAAGACCATGTACTTTACTCGTAATAATTTCAACAATGGTAAAGTAGCAATGGATAAAGATAAAGTCATAAAACTGAAACTTTTTAGTGCCACATTAGAAAATGGAAAATGGAATAAAATTGTAGCACTTCCGTTCAATAATAATGAGTATAATGTCGCTCATCCTGCATTGAGTCCTGATGGCAAAACACTATATTTCGCCTCTGATATGCCAGGTGGTTTTGGAAATTCTGATTTGTATAAAGTCACCATAAATGAGGATGGAACCTATGGAAATCCAGAGAATTTAGGGGATAAAATTAATACTAAAGCAAGAGAAACTTTTCCTTTTGTAGCTTCAGATGGTACGCTATATTTTTCTTCAGATGGACTTATTGGTATGGGAGGATTAGATGTTTTCAAATCAATACCAGATGAAAATGGGAACTACTCTAGTTTTCATAATGTAGGAGCTCCGATTAATAGTGAACGCGATGATTTTGGATTTATAGAGAGCCCATTTAAAAATATTTACTTTATATCGTCTAATAGAGAAGGAGGAAAAGGATATGATGATATTTACAAAATAAAATTGAATGACGAACCAAAAAAAGGAACTATTATTAATACTGTTGTTGATGAAATATCAAAAGAACCAATTGCGAACTCAAAAATTACGTTGTTAGATGCTAATCAAAATAAGATTGCAGAAACTCTTACAGATTCAAAAGGTAATTTTATTTTCAACGATGTTCGTGCAGATAGAGAGTATTATATTCTTGTAGCTGATGATAGTTATTTAACAAAACAATATAGAGTTAAAGGTACTGAGGATAACAATAAGATGTTTGAAATTGCACCTAAAATAATCCAAACAAAACCTGGAGATGATTTAGTTAAATTGTTGAACATTACTATTTATTTTGATTTAGATAAATATTTTATCCGTCCTGATGCAGAAGTTGAGTTAGCAAAAATTATCGAAATCTTAAAAATGTATCCAAACTTAAAAATAGATATTCGTTCGCACACCGATAGTAGACAAAGTGAAGCTTATAATTTACGATTGTCCACTTTTAGAGCAAATGCTACTCGTGATTACCTTATAAATAAAGGAATTGCTAAGGAACGCTTAACTTGTAAAGGATATGGAGAATCACAATTAATTAATAATTGTACCAATGAGGTTCCGTGTACTAGAGAACAACACCAACAAAACAGACGTAGTGAATTTATTATATCCGATATGTAAAAAAAAAGAGCTAACACGTAAATGTTAGCTCTTTTTTTAAGCAAAAAAGTCGAGGTGGAGCCCCCGACTTTTTAAGTGAACGTGTAACCACATTGCTGTGTCGTTCGGTGCAAATGTAAGTTCATTTCTTCAATAAACAAGCATTTTTTGAAATTAATTTAAAAAGTTCAACTTTATCATTCAATAAAAACTTTTTTCTTTATACTTTTGCTTCGTTTTAAACACCTATAATATATCATGGTAAAAGATTTATTCGAAAGAATTCAAAACAATAAAGGTCCATTAGGAAAATGGGCTTCACAAGCTGAGGGTTATTATGTATTTCCAAAATTAGAAGGAGAATTAGGTCCAAGAATGATGTTCCACGGAAAGAAAATTTTGAACTGGAGTATCAATGATTATTTAGGATTAGCAAACCACCCAGAAGTTAGAAAAGCTGACGAAGAAGCAGCAAAACAATATGGAGCAGCTTACCCAATGGGGGCTCGTATGATGAGTGGTCATACCAATTATCACGAACAATTAGAAAAAGAATTAGCAGAGTTTGTTCATAAAGAATCGGCTTATTTATTAAACTTTGGGTACCAAGGAATGGTGTCTATCATCGATGCATTGGTTTCTAAAAATGATATTATTGTTTATGACGTAGATTCTCATGCTTGTATTATTGACGGTGTGCGTTTGCATATGGGGAAACGTTTTACCTACAAACACAATGATTTAGAAAGTATGGAGAAAAACCTTCAGAGAGCAACTAAAATGGCTGAAGAAACTGGAGGTGGAATCTTATTCATTACTGAAGGCGTTTTTGGAATGCGTGGCCAACAAGGAAAATTAAAAGAGATTGTTGCCTTGAAGGAAAAATACAACTTCCGCTTATTAGTTGATGATGCGCATGGCTTTGGTACACTGGGTAAAACTGGAGCTGGAGCAGGAGAAGAGCAAGGTTGTCAAGATGGAATTGATGTGTATTTCTCAACTTTTGCAAAATCAATGGCCAATATTGGTGCTTTCGTAGCAGCGGATAAAGATGTAATAGATTATTTAAAATACAACTTACGTTCTCAAATGTTTGCAAAAGCATTACCTATGATTCAAACTATTGGTTCTCTAAAACGTTTGGAGTTATTACGTAATTCGTCTTCTATTAAAGATAAATTATGGGAAAACGTAAATGCATTACAAAACGGATTAAAAGAAAGAGGATTTAATATTGGGGATACTAATACTTGTATTACTCCAGTATATTTAGAAGGTTCTATTCCGGAGGCAATGGTTATGGTGAATGACTTACGTGAAAACTATGGAATTTTCCTTTCTATTGTAGTATATCCTGTGATACCAAAAGGAATTATCTTGTTGAGAATGATTCCAACAGCATCTCATACCATTGAAGATATCAATGAAACTTTAGCTGCTTTTGAAGCTATCCGTGAAAAATTAGTAAACGGAACTTACAAGCAAATCGCTGAAGCGAATGTTCAAAATGTAGAGTAATTTTTATTGAAATACAAAAAAAGGGATTCAATTTGAATCCCTTTTTTTATATGTCTTTTTTGTAGGTTCTTCTTCTTTTATTGATTTTTGAATTGAAATTTTTCCACAAATTGTGAATGGCATGATTTTCTTCTAATTCGGGCGTTCTAATACAAGTTTCAATTCCTTTGGCTTTACATACTTTGTAATATTCATCAAAAATTATTGCGGTAACACCTTTGCTTTGGTACTCTGGACTAACTCCAATTAGATAAAAAACGACTTCTTTTGACTGTTTCCTAGCTTGTAATAAATGATAAAAACCAAAAGGGAATAATTTACCATTAGCCTTTTTTAAGGCATTAGCAAACCCAGGCATCACAATGGCAAAAGCAATCATATTATTGTTTTTATCCAAAATAAATTTGATGTATTCCGGATTGATGAAACCAATGTATTTCTTTTTAAAATAAGCTTTTTGGATATCGTTTATTGGAACAAATGATTGTAGTTTTGAATAGGTATCGTTAAAAAGATCAAACATTTTATCTACATAAGGCATGATATCCTTAGTTTTGGTAAAATTTAGACTGCGTAATTCGTATCTTTTTTTGATCAATTCACTTGCTTTTTGAAATGGTTCAGGATTGATGTCGTTGAATGAAAAACTACTTTCTATATATTCTTTTTCTTTTGTATAGCCAAGCTTTTCAAAATGTGTGAGATAGTAAGGTTGACTGTACCAAGTAATCATATTTCCCATTTGTTCAAAACCCTCACTCAGAATTCCTACTTTATCTAAATTAGAAAATCCCATCGGACCTTCGATGTGATCCATGTGGTGTTTTTTACCCAATTCTTCTACTTTAGCTAATAAAGCTTTGGTAACTTCAATGTCATCTATAACATCAAACCAACCAAATCGTGTTTTCTTTTTCCCTAA
The DNA here is from genome assembly GCF_023634865.1 of Flavobacterium fragile. GTDB lineage: Bacteria > Bacteroidota > Bacteroidia > Flavobacteriales > Flavobacteriaceae > Flavobacterium > Flavobacterium fragile. The sequence continues at coordinate 26,918 of NZ_JAMLJN010000014.1, read as the reverse complement.
AATTTTAACTTCTTCCCAATTGATGATGGCCGCAATTTTTCCAACAATTTTTCCATTTTTGTAAGCCAAATAAAAGTGCGCTTCTGCCGATTGAAGAGCCGGATTTTTAGTTTTGTCGAAAGTTTCTAACTCATCTGCAATAATAGGAGGTATCCAATAAGGATTATTTTTATACAATTCGAAAGAAAACATCACGTAATCTTTCATTTCTTTTTTGGTAAGGGCTTCTTTAATCGTTATCATATTATTTTACGGCGTCTTTTCTTTTTTTAGCTTCTTTTTCTGCTTTTTTCTTCACTTTTTTGTCGGTTTTACTTTCCGTTCCAGGTTTTGCTAGTTTTACTTCTTTGTATTGATCAGCAAAACGCCAAGAAAAACCAATTCCAGCGTTAAAAAGTCCGGGAGTATCTTTTATGTTTTTTCCTACTGAAGCATCCACTTGCATGTTTTTATCAAATAAGAATGCAGCACCTATTCTGAAAACGCTATCACTATAATAATCCCCTGAATACCCTTGGTTTTCAATAAAACCTGACCATTTGGCGTTAAATCCACGGGTTAGTGTTAAAATGTAGTTGATTGACGCAAAATCAGTTCCTATTTTGTCGTAAGTTAAGTTGGTTACTAAAACCCATCTTCCACCAAAGTGATTTTGGGCAATTGCAGTTACTTTTGGACTAAAAGAAGGTTCTTTAATATTGGCAGGCGCATAATTAAAAGGGTTGTCGCCTACACTAAAATTAGCACCTGCATACATAGAGAAAGCAGGGATAAATTGTCTCCATTTGAATTTTCTATTTGCTTTCCAGCTGTATACATTTATTTTTTCTTCGTAATTTTTAAAGGGATCATAGATTAAAAATTTAGCTCCTAAAGTAAGCTGTTTGAAACCATTCCTTTTTTCGTTGAATAAACCATTAGTTAATTTGTCGTTTTGATACTCGATTTCACCAATAATCTCTAATTCTTCTTTCCAAACTCCATATCGAATATCCAATTCACCAATAAACCCATTTGCATTATATCCTAACAAATTATGATCTTCTGAAACATAAGTAACTCCTGTTTCGGTTTGAATGATTTTTTTTCCAACAGCATAGGCCATCATAGATTTACCTGGACGATTCGAATTGATTTCATCTGTAAATTGTCCAAAAGAGAGTTGGGCAGTAATTCCAAATAATAAAAGAAAAAGGGATTGAAGTGATTTCATAAAAAAAGATTTATCTCCAAAATTAGTTATTTTATCATAATTTTATGAAACAATTTTGAAGTTTTCCCAACCAATATCTGTATTTTTGAATTTTAAATTTTATTAGCATGGAAATGGCTTCATTTACAGGTTTTGTAAAAACAATTTTTTACATCATTCTGTTTTATTATTTGTTTAAGTTTTTAATGCGAATTTTTGCCCCAATTTTAATGCAGAAAGCGGTCAACAAGATGCAAGAAAAAATGCAAGAACAGTACAGACAACAACAAGAACAACAGTATAACACTTCGCAGTCAACTACATCCAATTCAAAACCTAAAAAAGAAGTAGGAGAATACATTGATTACGAAGAAGTAAAATAATTCTTAGTTTATCAACTTTACATAAAAGGATATTGTAGCGATATCCTTTTTTTAGTTACTTTAGCACCTTATTTAGCAATAGTATGAAGAACATTAAAGCATTCTATCCCCATTTATTAGTTGTAGTTGGATTTATCTTAGTTTCACTGTTTTACTTTTATCCAGTTTTAAAAGGAGAAAAAATTTTCCAATCCGATATCGTACAATATACTGGAATGGCAAAAGAACAAATTGATTTCAGAAAAGAAACAGGCGAAGAACCTTATTGGACCAACAGTGCTTTTGGAGGAATGCCTACCTATCAATTAGGAGCTAAATATCCAAATGACGTAATCGGAATGCTGGATGATGCTTTACGTTTTTTACCAAGACCAGCAGATTATTTATTCCTTTATTTCCTTGGGTTTTATGTGTTATTGATGGTATTGAAAGTAGATCCATTAAAAGCCTTTTTCGGAGCTTTAGCCTTTGGACTGTCAACGTATTTGATTATTATTTTAGGTGTTGGACACAATGCTAAAGCACATGCCATAGCTTACATGCCAATGGTAGTAGCTGGAGTTTTATTAGTGTTTCAAAGAAAATATATTATTGGAGGTTTGATAACTATGGTGGCGGCAGCGCTTGAAATTAATGCGAATCACTTCCAAATGACGTATTATTTATTGCTTTTATTGGCAATAATTGCGGTTTATTATGTAGTAATTGCAGTTAAAAATAAAGAGTTTAAAGAATTAGGAAAAGTAATAGGAGTATTTGTTATTGCAGCAATTTTAGCCATTGGAGCTAATGCAACCAACCTAATGGCGACATCGGAATATGCTAAATTTTCTACCAGAAACAATAGCGAATTAACTTACAATCCTGATGGTTCGCCAAAAACGGATAGCAACGCCATGTCGTATGAATATATCACGGAATATAGCTACGGAATTGCAGAAAGTTTAAACTTAATTGCACCAGGATTATTCGGAGGTTCCAATAATGAAAATTTAGGAATTGAATCTGAAACCTATCAGAATTTTGTAGCCCAAGGCTATCCAGCGGATCAAGTTCAAGGTTTTGTGGAACATGCACCAGCGTATTGGGGAGATCAGCCTATTGTTGCAGCACCAGCCTATATTGGAGTAGTAGTGTTTTTCTTATTTGTAATGGCCTTTTTTGTTGAAAAACGAAACATCAAATACTTATTTTTAGCTGGAGCAGTTCTTTCTTTATTGCTGTCTTGGGGAAAAAATTTCAGTGCTTTAACAGATTTCTTTATCAATTATGTTCCATTATATGATAAATTTAGAGCCGTTTCTTCTATTCAAGTAATTTTAGAATTGTGTGTACCTGCTTTAGCAATTATAGGCTTGTATCAATTTTTCAAACAAGATGAAAAAGCAAAATGGAACGCCCTTTGGAAATCAGGAGCTATTACTTTTGGACTTTTAGTAGTTTTATTTTTAATAAAAGGAAGTTTTAATTTCTCTTCAGCAAATGACGCCATGTATGCGCAAGCTTATGGAGACGAATTCATCCGAACTTTAAAATTGGACCGTGAAGCTTTGTATACTTCAGATATTTTACGCTCGATGTTGTTTGTGGGATTAACATTTGCTGTTTTATTCCTTTTTGTGAAAAACCTGATGAAGGAAACTACAGCTATCATCGCGGTTGGAGTTTTGATGGTTTTTGATTTATTTATGGTAGACAAACGCTATGTAAACAACAATCCAGACCAATTCAAAAGCGCAAGAGAAGTCGATATGCCATTTGAACCTACGGAAGCCGACCAAAGAATTCTAGCCGACACCACGCATTTCCGAGTTTTTGAAGTAGAAGGCGGAATGAGTAGTGCGAGAACCTCATTTTTCCATAAATCGATTGGAGGTTATCATGCCGCGAAACCAAGAAGAATGCAACAATTATTCGACTACCAAATTGCAAAAAATAACGTTCGTGTGTTGAACATGTTAAACGTGAAATACGTTATCCAATCCGATGAAAACGGACAAAAATTAGCGTTACAAAATCCAGCAGCGAATGGAAATGCTTGGTTTGTGGAGAAAATCAAGTTTGTGAATTCTGCAAATGAAGAAATGAAAGCTTTGGATAGTTTGGATACTAAGAATGAAGTAGTGATGAATGAAAGAAATTATGTTGATTATTTTAAAGGGACTAAATTTAATGATAAATTAAAAAAAGATTCATTAGCTTCAATACAGTTAGTTTCATACAAACCAAATCAGTTAAAATACGTTACAAATAACAAGAATGATGGCTTCGCCGTTTTCTCCGAAATATATTATAAAAACGGTTGGAAAGCTACAATTGATGGAAAAGAAGTTGAAATTTTAAATGTGAACTACGTTTTAAGAGGTTTACAAATTCCAGCAGGAAAACATACTATTGAATTCAAATTTGAACCCGAAGTAGTAAAAACTGGAAGTACTATTGCGTTAATGAGTTCGATTGGAATGCTTTTATTGATTGGAGCAGGATTTTATTTGGAGAGAAAAAAGAAGATTTAAGATTGATGATTAACGATTTTAGATTTTTGAGTTTGAATATGTAATTGAACTTGACATTGAAACCAACGAAAAAAATACTCATCATATCATATTACTGGCCACCAGCTGGAGGTCCAGGTGTTCAGCGTTGGTTAAAATTCGTCAAATATTTACCCGATTTTAAAATCGAACCCCATGTTTATATTCCAGAAAATCCAACGTATCCCTTGCTAGACGAGAAATTATTGAGTGAAGTTTCGGATAAAGCCGTTATCATAAAAAAACCGATTTTTGAACCTTATGGATTGGCTTCAATTTTTTCAAAAAATAAGACGAAAAAAATCAGTTCTGGAATCATTCCGAATCAAAAAAAACAATCGTTTGTAGAAAAAGCAATGCTTTGGGTTCGAGGTAATGTCTTTATTCCCGATGCAAGAGTATTTTGGGTAAAACCTTCGGTTAAGTTTTTGAAACAATATCTTCAAGAACATCAAATTGATACGATAATAACAACTGGTCCGCCACATAGTTTGCATTTGATTGGTTTACAATTGAAAAAAGAGCTAAATATTACTTGGTTGGCCGATTTTCGCGATCCTTGGACAACAATTGGTTATCACAAACAATTAAAATTGAGTTCGTGGGCAGCTAAAAAGCATAAAGATTTAGAAAAGGAAGTCATGAATACTTGTGACCAACTTTTAGTTACTTCACCTACCACAAAAACTGAATTTGAAGCCATTACTTCAAAACCAATCGAAGTCATTACGAATGGTTATGATGTGGAAAAAGTCATCAAAAAACCATTGGATGAAAAATTTACTTTGGCGCACATTGGGTCGTTTTTATCAGCTCGAAATCCCAGAATTTTATGGAAAGCCTTGAAAGAATTAACCAAAGAAAATCCCGAATTCAAAAAGCAGTTCCAATTAAAATTGATAGGAGCGGTGAGTTCTGAGGTAATTCAAGCTATAAATGAATTCAAGTTAGACAAATATGTGAATCATTTGGGTTATTTACCACATGATGAAGCGATAATTGAACAAAGAAGTTCGCAAGTATTGTTACTTATCGAAATCGATTCAGAAGAAACCCAATGTATTATTCCAGGAAAATTATTTGAATATATGGTTTCGGAGCGACCCATTATTGCCATCGGACCTGAAAACGCAGATTTTGCACAAATCATTAAAGAAACCAATACTGGTACTTTTTTTAAATATAATGAATTAGAAGCTTTAAAAGAACAAATTCTGAAGTGTTTCCAGCAATATCAACAAAACAATTTAAAAGTACATCCTGTAGGTTTACAACAATACAGCAGAAAATCATTGACTGAAAAGTTAGCTAAACTTCTGAATTCTAAATTCTAAATTCATATTTCAAACATGGGAATTGTCATCAAACAATCGATTAAAAACACTTTCATAACCTTCATTGGTTTTGGAATTGGTGCGATTAATGTGATGTATATGTATCCTGTTTTTTTAGGCAAAGAATATTTAGGGTTAACCAATTATATTTTATCAGCGGCCAATATTTTATACCCAATTTTATCTTTTGGTATTCAAAACACGTTGATTAAATTTTTTAATGAAAACAACAAAACCGAGGAAGATTTGAGTAGGTATTTTACTTATATGCTCTTTTTGCCGCTTATTGTAATTATTCCTTTCTTTTGTTTGTTTTATTTTTTCTATGATACTATTGCCTTGTATGAATCTGCAAAAAATACAATAGTTTACGATTTTGTGTGGGAAATTCCTCTGATAGCTTTATTTATTGGTTATTTTGAGATTTTTTATGCGTGGTTGCGAGCTCATATGAAATCTGTTTTTGGTTCATTTGTGAAAGAAGTTTTTATTCGAATTTTAGTTACAATTTCTCTTTTTGCAGTATATTTTAAATGTATAACACTGCCTGAGTTCGTTCACTCTCTTGTATTGATTTATGGAATTAGTTTGTTGGTTATTATTTATTATGCTAACAAAACTAAAAGAATTCAGTTAAATAAGAAATTACCCAAAAAAACTAAAGAAATTTTTGTTTTTACAATCTTCATTATACTATCTGCAAGTGTAGCTAATATGCTTTTAGATATTGATAAATACATGATTAATCAATTTTTGAAGATTGAAAATATTGCATTTTACTCTTTAGCAGTTTATTTAGCGATGGTAATTTCAGTTCCTCAAAGAGCAATGCATCAAATAACTTATCCGATTACTGCCAAATTTATGAGCGAAAACAAATGGGACGAGTTAAATGAGCTTTATAAAAAATCTTCAGTAACCCTTCAATTAATTGGAGGATTGATATATGTTGGGATTTTAGTAAACATAAAGCAAGTATATGAAATCTTGCCAAATGAGGGTTATGATAAAGGTTTGTTTGTGGTTTTTACCATTGGTTTGTCTAAGTATTTTGATGTTATTTTAGGAAATAATAATTCGATTATTTTTAATTCGAAATATTATAAAATGGTCTTGTTTCTGGGAGTTTTGTTAGTTTTAGTTGTTGTTGGGTTGAATTTTATTTTTATTCCTTTGTACGGGATTAATGGGGCGGCTTTAGCTACATTAATTGCTGTTGGAATGTATAGTTTAGCCAAATTACTATTTGTTGTGCTTAAAATGAAGCTATTTCCATTTACTAAAAATACAATTGTATCGCTAGTTCTGGCAATACTTACTTTTGGAGCATTTTATTATTGGGATTTCAGCTTTCATCCCTTTGTAAATATTGTCTTGAAATCGATTTTAGTTACTATTTTCTATTTAGGGTTGAGTTACTATTTTAAGGTGTCTTCGGATATTAATTTTGTGATGAACTCTGTTTTCAAGAGAATTCTGAAGCAGTAATAAAGATTTTTTAATTCCTTTGATTTATTCAATTGGCATTCCAAATAAAGATTTTAAAATTTAAAAACAAAAAATCCTGCTTCATCTTCCCAGAATCCACAGGATTTAAAACAAACTAACCAACCAATTATTATTTATCTTTCTTCGTTTCTAAAGTTTCTCTTTTGATTTCTTTTACGTCATCAGCTGTCATTTTTGCTTTAGAGCCATCTTTTCTGTAATAGTAATAGTCTTCATCGCTTCCGTAATCGTCATCGTATCCATAACCACCACTGTTTCCGCCAGAATAATGAGTTCCGCTTGGAGTATAAACGTATCCGTTATTAGCATAGTTAATAAAACCATACACCTCTATAATTCTCCCTCTTCTGTCGTATACAATTCGCATATTTCCAACTCTAGTTACTGCAAAACTATTGTAGCTCATGTAAATGGTTCCAATGCGTTTTACTCTTCCAAAAGCATCGTAGTTAATATACACATTTCCTACGCGTCTTACTCTACCAAAGTTATCATGCTCAACGCGTATTCCTCTTTCAGATGGGCCATAATAGCCTCGACTTCTAGGAGCACCATTAGTCCTGTTAATTTCATATCTAGTTTCAGAGGGTCTGGTATTAAAATCAAATTCTCCATTTGGAAACAACATAAACTCAATTCCACGTTCTCTGAAGATAATAGGTTCTGCATCTCTATAATCGATGTAATACCCTCTTTTGTTTGTGTTGTCTGTAAAAACAGGATTCTCTGATGCATAAGCCATGCTTCCTATCTGAAATAAGCTGGCTACTACTAAAAGTGTAATTTTTTTACTCATGAAGTACAGATTTAGTTTTTCGAGTTTGTGAATCTTTGATTTCATAATACAACAATTTAAAAGTTTCGGCAACTTCATTTTAAAACTCGTTTCTAAAACGGCTGCTTGATTAGGTATTTCCAATTGCTGTGCCAAACTCTAAAATTGCAATGTAAACGATTTGTTAATGAGTTGTTATTGCAAAAAAAAAACGCTAACATTGAGTGCTAGCGTTCTTTGATTAAATTTAGTGTAGTTATTGTAATCGTTGTCTACGTAACATTTCTTCTTGCATTTGTAGTAAACCGTCTTCTCCAAGATAAGCTATCATACCTATTATAATAATTAAGAAAATAGCACCTAGGGTAAGACCAACTATACTTAATACTTTACCCACTTTAGTGTTATTATAATTAGAGTACTGAGTAGGATTTTGATGGTATAATTTACTATCCTGGTTAGCTAAAATGATTCCAATAACACCAAAAATAATACTAAAAATACCATAACAGCAGATAGTGAGTACAGATAAAATTCCTAAAACAAGGACAATAGTAGCATTAGGTAACTTTTGATTTTCCATAAAGAGTTCAGTTTAATTGGTTATTGTGTTAAAATATAATTTAAAAAAATAGGCGACAAGCATTACAACTCCATTCAAAATTGCGCTTGCTATTAGTAATTTATAATAGTTTCTTTTTTTATCTATAAAATGTAATCCTAAAAAAATAAAAAGCAAACCTAATGAGTAAATAGCAGGAAACATTTTAAAAGCTTGCCAAAATTCACCATCTAATAAAAAAGCAATTGCTCTTTGTGTTCCACAACCCGGACATTCAATTCCGAAAAGTTGTTTGTTCATGCAAGGCAACATATGTTCTTTCATGATGCTTTTTGAGGTTAAAATTTGGAGTACAAGATTACAAAAAAAAGTTCAAAAACAAATACTAATTTTAAAAACACTACTTTTGAAAACTTTATTTTAAAGCAAAAAAGATGAAACAATTTTTATACATTTTAATGTTTGCAGCAGTTGGAATTTACGCCTTGATGGAACAATCAAAACCAGCTCCAAATCGATTAGTTATGATAGGAGCAATGGCTATTTTTATGTATGGATTATTTAGGTTAATGAAGAAAATTCCATCTAAAAACGATGGGGAAAACGAAGATAAAAATGACACAGAAATTTGAAATAGGCGATAAGGTTGCCGTTTTAGACGACGACATCTCAGGGGTAGTAATTAAGGTTAAAAATGAGGAGATTTCAGTGGAAACTACTGATAATTTTGTGATGACATTTTTTGTCAACGAATTAGTTAAAATAAACAATTCCAACGATTTAAGTGGTTTTTTTTCAACACAAAGTTTAGGTTCCGTTTTGAAGGATAAAGAAGACCCGAAAAAGCGTAGTTTTGTCAAAGAAAAGCGCTCTCGTAAGGACGAATTTGTCTTAGAAGTGGATTTGCACATCGAAAAATTAGTGCCTTCAAAACGAGGTATGAGTAATTATGATATTCTGACTTTGCAAATGGAAACCGCGAAAAGACAACTTGATTTTGCTATCAAAAATCGAATGCCAAAAGTGGTGTTTATTCATGGTGTAGGCGAAGGTGTTTTGAAAGCTGAATTGGATTTTTTGTTGGGCCGTTATGACCACATTTCGTTCCAAGATGCCAACTATCAAAAATATGGTTTGGGTGCCACTGAAGTTTATATCAAGCAAAATGTGAAGTAAGATTTTAGTCAAAAATTTCACTTCTAGGAATAAAAAAAGGACTACTCAAAATTGAATAGTCCTTAACTTTTTTAAAATTTAAAAATTATAAGTCGGTAAGGTAATTTCCAAAATTATATTCCGTAAAACTAAACGAGTTAGCCGAACCTGAAAAGTTTACATTTTTGAATTTAATATTGTGCGTGTAACCAGTTATTGTTGTTCCGTTTGTTGCGTAAACTGCATTGGTAATAATTTCTATAGTACCACCGGTAGCATTCCATTCGTTTTGAACAACTGGATTAGCAGGTGGAATGGTAGAGCAAATGGAAGAAGAATTAACATTACTCGAGTAGATTCTGTAAATAATTTGATTGTTCGAATTTACATTAACGACTCTCGGACTTCCAACTGGAGTAGGTTCGTTGATAAAGCTAGACGGTTCTAGATTCAGTATCAATATTTCATTTCTATTAATGTTAAATACAAGATTGTTATTTGTACAATTATCAACATTATCAGGATTAAAATTGAAAGATTCTAGCGTAATATCGCCATCATCACACGCTTGTAGCATAAATACTGAGGCTACTAAAACTAAAAGTTTTTTCATTTATTCATTGAATTTATGCAACAAAAATAAAGGTTTTAATTTATTAATTTGCTAAAGTTTGTTAATTTCCATCCGAATTGATTTTAAGATTTCCAAAATAAAATGATTTGTATCTTTGTCGTATGAAAAAAGTGTATTTAGATAACGCAGCAACCACGCCAATTCATCCAGAAGTAATTACTGCGATGATGAACGTGCTTCAAAATGATTTCGGAAACCCATCTTCTACGCATAGTTTTGGGAGAAGCGCCAAGACATTGTTAGAATCATCACGTAAATCCATTGCGAAATTACTAAATGCACAAGCATCTGAAATTATTTTCACTTCAAGTGCCACTGAAGCTACGAACTGGATTTTAACCAGCGCTGTGAAAGATTTGGGAATAAAACGTATTATCACGACTAAAGTCGAACATCACGCTACGTTGCATACAGTCGAACATCTAGCAAAGGAATTCGGAATTCAAGTCGAATATATTACCATTTTGCCAACAGGAAATATTGATTACCACGATTTGGCGGCTAAATTGCCTTCAGAAGTTCCAACATTAGTATCATTAATACACGTAAATAACGAAATAGGAACGATTTTAGACATTAAACGCGTTTCGGAGCTATGCAAGTATGCGAAAGCACTTTTCCATTGCGATACGGTGCAATCTATTGGAAAAACGAATTTAGATATACAAGAGTTGGGAATTGATTTTTTAGTGGCGAGTGCGCACAAATTTCATGGTCCAAAAGGAGTAGGTTTTGCTTATATCAAAAAGAATTCCATGATACAACCCATAATTTTTGGTGGCGAGCAAGAAAAAGGCATGCGTGCTGGAACCGAAGCCGTACATCAAGTTGTAGGAATGGCAAAAGCATTAGAATTGACTTGTGAGAATTTAGAAAACGATGAACAATATATTTCCGATTTAAAAAACTATTGCTTTTCAGAATTAAAAAAAGTGTTTCCAGAAGTGAAAATCAATGGAGAAAACACGTTTTATAACCTTTTAAACGTTCAATTGCCTTTATCGGAAGAAAAGACTTCAATGTTATTATTTGCATTAGATATGAAAGGAATTGCAGTTTCACGAGGAAGTGCTTGTCAAAGTGGAAGTATCAAACCATCACACGTTTTAGCCGAGTTTTTATCAGCAGAGGAGACAAAAAAACCAAGTTTACGCATCTCATTCAGTCATTTTAATACGAAAGAAGATATTGATTTGTTAGTTGAGGCTTTGAAAACTGTGTAAATAAAACTTCTGTCATGCTGAACTTGTTTCAGCATCTCAAGAATATAAGAAAAGATCCTGAAACAAGTTCAGGATGACAAGAATCAATAAAAAAACACGAATCACATAAATTAAATCATGCAATTCGTGTTCTAAAGTATTCAGGAAACTATAATTTCCCCATATTCTGAGCTAATGTCTCAATGAATTTGGTGATCGGTCCTTTGATCATCATTGCCATCATTGGGTTGAAATCACCTTCAAAAGCTAATTGCACTTCTGTGTTATCAGCATCAATTGCGTTTAAGTTTCCAGTTAAGGTAAAAGGTAATTTACTTGAAGCCGCTCCTAAAACCACTTGCGAATTTGGAGTTCCCCCTTTTTTTACCAATTTAATTTCTGGCATTCCTTTTAATCCGAATTCAAAGCAATTTTCGTCGATTACTTCAAATTTTGCGATATTTTCAGGCATTAATTTCTCGAAATTCTTTACGTCGTTTAAAGCGTTGAATAAATATTCAGCCGATTTTGATACGTTTACTTTTGGACTTTCTAAGTTCATATGTTTTGTTTATAAGTTTAAAAGGTTATGAGTTTAAAAGGGGGAAACTAAACTTCTACATTCCATTCAGCAGGATTAGCATTCCAAGCGCTCAATGTTTCCAATTCATTCTCTGAAACATATTGTTTGTCAACCGCTTTTTGTAATAAGTTTTCGTAATTGCTTAATGTGAAAACATCCAAATTTGCCGCTTCAAAACGTTCTTTTGAAATTGGGAAACCATAAGTGAAAATCGCTGCCATTCCTTTTACATTAGCACCTTCGTTGCGTAAAGCTTCAACCGCTAATAAACTGCTTCCGCCAGTCGAAATCAAATCTTCAACTACCACTACGTTTTGTCCTTTTTGCAAGAAGCCTTCCACTTGGTTTTGTCTTCCGTGTTTTTTGGGTTCTGGACGAACGTATACAAAAGGTAATCCCATCGCTTCAGCTACCAAAATTCCGATTCCAATCGCGCCGGTTGCAACGCCTGCAATTACATCTGGTTTGCCAAATTTGTCTTCAATATGTTTCGCAAATTCATCGCGTACATAGTTTCTAACCGCTGGAAATGAAAGGATTATGCGGTTGTCGCAATAAATTGGTGACTTCCAGCCTGAAGCCCACGTAAAAGGATTTTTAGAATTTAATTTAATTGCGTTTATTTGTAAAAGCAATTCGGCTGTTTGTTGTGCTGTGTTGTTATTAAAAATCATATTGCAAATGTATAAAGTTTTTGTGAACGATAAGCCACTTTTTTTGACAAATCAGGTTCAAAAAGAGACCGATTTCAAACTTTTTTTGTTGGAAAGTGTTGATATTAAGAAGTTGATTGTTAAAATTTTTCAGAATAAAATTCAGAAAGCTTTTTTGTATCATCCCGATGAGAAGTTAATTATGAAAACGCTTCGTGCGAAATTACCCGTTGAAAAAGCAGGTGGTGGATTGGTTTACAACAAAGACGGCGATGTGCTTTTTATTTTTAGAAACGGCAAATGGGATTTACCAAAAGGCGGTACCGAAAAAAACGAAACCATTGAAGAAACCGCTATAAGAGAAGTTGAGGAAGAAACGGGCGTTAACGGATTAGTCATCACAGAAAAACTACAAAGAACCTATCATATTTTCAAACGCAATGGTCGCTATAAACTAAAAATTACCCAATGGTTTGAAATGCGAACCAAATACGAAGGCACACCACAAGGTCAAGCCGATGAAGGAATCGAACGTGTAGAATGGGTGAATCCAAAGGATATTAAGTTTTTATTGGAGAACTCGTACGAGAATATTAAATTGTTGTTTGAAGCGGAGAAGGTGGTTTGATTTGAGAAGGAAGAAGAAAGAGAAAAGATGAAAATAATAGTATTATTTTAAATCATCGATAATTTCTCTTAATTCAATAAGTTTGTAAAGTGAATCGATTTTGGTTTCATCAAGAGACTTTCTTTCTATCCAATCTACTTTTGTTTCCATATCATATTCACCGATTAGTCCATCAAGTAAAACATATGTAGCATTTATAAATTCAGGAGTTTCTTTGTAATCACGAATATTTAGTTCTAATCCAATTCTTCCTGATTCTTCTGAATATCTGAAGTAAATATCGTCATAAGAAATTTTAAAATTATCATATTTTATTTCAATTTCATCTCCAGGAATTCTTTGTCTAAATGAACTAATTTTCCATTTATTTAGATTTGGAGCCTTTTTTACTAATTCAATTACAGATGGAAAAGATTCTTTTAATCCATCAGCTGAAATTGTAAATTCTCTTTTATTATTTGATTGAATAGGGCCAAATTCAAATACAAGATTGGAGTCAATTTCAATAAGTTTTTGGTGTAAATTATTAAAAAGTAGTTCTTGATTATTCTTTTCGTAGTTATAATATTTGTCTTCATTTTTGGTAAACCAATCCCAGAAAATATCGTATTTATCTTTATTTTCACAAGAGTTAAAAATCATAATTAGAATTATTGATGTTATGATATAAGAATGTTTTTTCATCGTTTTTTATTCAAATCTTTTTTCTTTCTTCTAATTCACTCGATACACCGGATACTGCAAATGCGCTTTTTCATAATAAGGTGATTGTCTGTACACCCAATCCAATTGTGCAGCTCCATTTTCAGCGAAAGCTTTGTCGTTTTGTTTCTTTTGTTCTAATTCGGCTTTTATTTTTGGATTTTTATCTAAGAATTCTTTCGCTAAATCTTCAAAAACATAAGCAGAAAAATACTCTTTTTGTTGTAAAATAGGATCAAAGAAGTTCCAATTGAAATAACTGTCTACTGCTTCTGGTTCTAAAGTTTCAACTAAATATTTTACGCCTGGTTGATTCGTGTAAAATACATAATCACCCATGAAAAATTTTACTTTTTGAGTCGATTTGGAAACTTTCGTATTGTAATGAAAGTAATGCCCTTCGTAAGGCGATTTTGAGGTTTGATAACTTTCAATTTTATACGATTCTACTTCAATAATCGTATCTTTTTGCAGACGATGTGCATTAATGTTATTCAATTTCAAAATATCCAACACTTGCCATTGCGATTGCTGAATAACATATGCTTTCGGAATGTTTACGAATTTCGTTGGCTTATAATTCCCATAAAACGGAATTTTTTTGGTAAACGGTTTGCTTTTATCGTAAAACAATCGGTCTTTTCCTGAAATATCGCTTGGTTTGTAACCACCTTGATAGCCTTTAAAATCAATATAAGACACTTTCGTAGAATCAATTGCCCAATCTAATGGATATGGCATCCCAACTTGATATTCGTTCAAAGCATCTTTTCGCATTTGCTTGATTTTTTGCCAATTTGTATCCGCGAAATTGATCGTGCTGACCATAAATTCGTAAGTCACTTTTACGCGCTCTTTGTAGACTTTCAACATGTGTGTTTCGGGAACAAATCCTAAAGTGTGGAATAAAGTTGAATAACCTGTGGCATATCGTGGGGTATCGCTAAATTGCTCAAAACCTTTATCAGGCATATCACCGTGAATGTTTACATACGGAACCACATCGATTTTCTTTTTGTTCATGTCTTTTACCACCGAAGGATACAATTCGTTGATGAAATAATTACCTAATTTGTTTCCCAAACGTTCATGTTGGGTTGCAATACAAGTAAACGTATATTGATAATCCGCGCCGTTAGAAACGTGATTGTCTAAGAAAATATCGGGATTTAATTCGGTAAACAACTTTTGAAAACTTCTCGAATTTTTAGTATCCGATTTGATAAAATCGCGATTCAAATCATAATTGCGCCCATTTCCTCTAAAACCATATTTTTCGGGACCGTTTTGATTGGCTCTGGAATGCGAATTTCGGTTCAACATTCCGCCGACGCTATACACTGGAATAGCAGCAATTAAAGTATTTTTAGCCGTTTTGATTTTCCCCATGGCTAAATCTCGCATTAACATCATGGTAGCGTCAATTCCATCAGGTTCACCTGCGTGAATTCCGTTATTGATTAAAATTACGGCTTTGTTTTTAGTAAAATATTCGTCAAAATCAAATTTGCCTTCGCTTGAAAAAAGTACCAAATGCAAAGGTTTCCAGCTATCGGTGGTGCCTTTTTGAATCATTTGGATGTTGGCAAAATTCTCATCTAATTTTTCATAAAATGCAATACATTCTTCATAAGTAGTGGATTGATTGCCATTGCCACGTTCAAAAGGTGTTGATAAATCGTTTTGTGAAAACACAGATATCGAGAAGAAAAGCAAACTTATTGTATGAAAACGCATGGTTGAATTTGATTTGATTTTCAAAAATAAAGTTTTTTAACCAAATTATTTCTTTTGTAAGCAATTGTTTTAGCAATTTCTTTATAGGTTAAAAAGTTATTTTTAAAGCTAAATCTTTTTAAAAATTAAAAAACCACTAAAGCAAAAGCTAAGTGGTTTTTAAGTTAGTTAGGGTTGGTAATAAGATTCTCAGTTAAACTGTAAAATCAATTATTGTAAATTAGTTGCTCAACATTACTGGCATTACTAGCATCGTAACAGTTTCACCTTCGTCTAAGCCATCCACTGGAGTTAAAATTCCTGCTCGGTTTGGCATCGACATTTCTAATTGGATTTCATCACTTGATAAATTATTCAACATTTCGGTTAAGAAACGTGAGTTGAACCCGATTTGCATATCATCTCCTTGGTAATCACAAGTCAAACGTTCGTCTGCTTTGTTTGAGTAATCGATATCTTCTGCTGATATATTCAATTCGGTTCCTGCGATTTTTAAACGAATTTGGTGCGTAGTTTTATTAGCAAAAATAGCCACACGACGAACCGAGTTTAAAAACTGAACTCTGTTGATTAATAATTTGTTTGGATTTTCTTTTGGAATAACCGCTTCGTAGTTTGGATATTTACCATCGATTAAACGACAAGTCAATACATAATTCTCGAAAGAGAAAGTAGCATTGGAATCGTTATATTCGATAGTAACTTCAGCATCAGAAGCTGCTAAAATTCCTTTTAAAATGTTTAAAGGTTTTTTTGGCATAATAAAATCCGCTACTTGCGATGCTTTTACATCGGTGCGAGCGTATTTTACTAATTTATGAGCGTCTGTTGCTACGAAAATTAATCCTTCTGGTGAAAATTGGAAGAAAACACCACTCATTACAGGGCGTAAATCATCGTTTCCAGCTGCGAAAATGGTTTTGCTTACTGCAGTTGCTAATACTTCTGCAGGTACCAATGTTTTTGAAGGATCATCTAAAACTACTGCTTTAGGGAATTCTTCACCTGGAGCGTATGCAATCGCATATTTACCCGAGTTTGAGCTAATTTCTACCGTCGAATTGTCTTCAACAGTAAACGTTAACGGTTGCTCTGGGAAGGTTTTTAAGATATCTAATAAAAGTTTTGCAGGAATAGCAACACTACCTTGACTTGTAGAATCAATTTCTAACGTAGCCGTCATCGTTGTTTCCAAATCAGAAGCTGAAACTTTTAATTGGTTGTTATCTAATTCAAAAAGGAAATTATCAAGAATAGGTAGAGTGTTGCTGCTGTTGATAACACTTCCTAAAACTTGTAATTGTTTTAATAAATACGAACTCGATACTATAAACTTCATCATCTTGTATTTTAAAATCGTGATTTGATTTTATATTTCACAAATATATTCTAATTCTGTTCAACGGCAAAAACAATTTTATTAACAACTAGCGGCTGTATTTTCTTTTGCGTAAGAACGTAAATAAAAAACCAAAGATAGCTAAAAAAACTATTGGTAATCCGACAGTTACCATTTGTGCCATGGTGTAATTTTTATACACTTCTTCCTTGTTTAAAAGTGGTAAATCGACATCTTTACTTCGGATGTTAATAAGTCCGTTGTCGTCTAAAAGGTAATTTACGCAGTTCATCAAGAACTCTTTGTTGCCATAAAGCTGATTGGTCCACTTGTCGAAACCTAATTCCAAAGGCATACCTTTGTCTAGTTGATTTTTGATGATATCGCCATCAGAAATTACGATCATCTTATTTTCTTTACCTATTGGTTGAAACGAATTGTATTTAAATGGCAACACTCGGTTTTGATAAGCTGACTTGAATTTTCCTTCTAATAGAACGGCCACTGGAAGTAATCCTTTGCCGGCATATTCTTCAGGAGTGGTTTCTTCTGTAACCATATCTAATGAAATAGGTGTTAGCATTCCCACAGTTTTGGAATATTCGGAAGAAGCTAATAAAACGGTTTTCTTAATGTCGTTTTTTAAGATTTCGATTGGTGAAGCAAATTCAAATTTAATTCCTTCCATATTTTTAACCACAGGATGTGAAGAAACAGGGTAAATGAAAGGGGCAAAACGCCATGTATATTCTTGATATTGCGTTTCACTACCTTGATTTCCTGTAGCTAATTTAATAGGAGTTCCATACTCATCTTTGATAATCGAAGGATTGATTCGAATACCATATTTAAATAACATATCTGTTAAGTTCAACTCTCTAGACGCTGGTAAAATAGTTCCTGTTTCGTTGTATAGGCTATCCATATCGGCCGCTACTGCATCTACTAACCATAATGTTTTTCCACCATTGACAATGAATTGGTCTAAGACTTGTTTTTCTTCTTCGGTGAAAGCTTCGGTTGGTTTTGCAATTACGGCTAAATCGTATTTTTTAAGTGCTTCAAGTGTCTGTGTGGGTTGTTTAGCTACCGAATCTAATGTAAAAGGTCCGATGTAATAACTTTCTCTAACTGTTTTCAGAAAATCAGCCATGAAAGGTTCGATTAACTCGCCATTTCCTTTGATTACGGCAATTTTCTTTTGTTTTTCTTTCGAAATTTTATTGATAGCTTCCGCAAAACCAAATTCCAAATGCTGTACCGAACTAATTACTTTTTGTTCCGTAGAAGCACCCATTAGGTTTTTCAACAACGCCACTTTCGTGAATTTATCACCATAAGTCGCTTGTGCCCAAGGGAAAACCACTTCTTGCGATTGCTTTCCTTTGTCTTCCACAGTGATGCTTAACGGTTGCATGCCTTTCGCGTAGAATTCTTTCATTTTTTCTACTCGCGTTTCCTCTTTTTCAATCGGATTTTTGAAGTTGAAAATAATGTTCGAATTATAAGCGGCGAATTCCTCTAAAAGTTGTTTGGTTTCGTTTTGTAAACGTTTGAATTCTGGTGGAAAATTCCCTTCCAAATACACTTCTATGTATAACGGACTATCCACATCTTTTATAATGTTTAATGTCGTTTCTGATAAAGTATAGCGTTTGTCTTGCGTTAAGTCAAAACGTTTGAAAAAGAAGTTGCTGATTAAATTGATAACGATGATTGCTAAAAATACAATTCCTAATTGCTTTAAAGCTTTTGATTTGTTTGCTGCCATTACCATTTCAAAGATTTAAGTTGATAAACCGTTGCTGATAAAAACAAAAACGTCACACTCACAAAGTATACAATATCACGCGTATCTAACACACCGCGACTCATACTTTTAAAGTGATAATCCATTCCTAAAGCTGCAAACATCGAACTGTAATTTCCAAGGAACGACGCAATGCCATCAAACCCAAAATAGAAAAAGAAACAACAAAAAACCGCAATTATAAACGCTACAATTTGATTGTCTGATAAAGTAGAAGCAAAAATTCCAATCGCTGTGTAAGCCGCAATTAAGAACAATAATCCGAAGTAAGAACCTAAGGTGCTTCCCATATCAATATTGCCTTGAGGATTTCCAAAATGAGAAATCGTCAACACATAAATAATCGTTGGAACAATCGCTAAAATGATTAAAACCAAAGCACCTAAGAATTTTCCGTTTACGATGTCCCAATTTGAAAGCGGTTTAGTAAACAACAATTCAATCGTTCCTTGTTTTTTCTCATCTGAGAAACTGCGCATGGTTACTGCAGGGATTAAGAAAATTAAAATCCATGGTGCCAATTTAAAAAACGGACTCATATCGGCAAAACCCGAGTTTAATATGTTGAATTCGCCTTCAAAAACCCAAAGAAATAATCCGTTGAGTAAAAGAAAAATCCCGATGACTAAATATCCAATCGGCGAACCAAAAAAGGATTTTATTTCTCGTAATAGTAATGCTTTCATTTTTTATTTTTTGTTTCAGGTTTCAAGTTTCAAGTTTTTTAACTCTCAACTCCAACTTCTAATTTCTGAATTCTAAATTCTAATTTAATGTAACCAATCTATCGACACTCCAAGCTTCTGGCTTATCGCTGAATAAGCTTTTGGTGTACGTCCAAACCCCGTTGAATAAATCCGATTTTCTGTAATTTTCTAACGCTTCTTCGTTTTCCCAATAACTGTAGGTGAAGAAAATGCGTTTGTCGTTTTTGTCTTGATACAATTCTAAGAAACGGTTTCCTTCGAAGTTTCGTATGTGGTGTTTCACTTCTTCAAAATTATTTAAAAAAGCTTCTATTTTATCTTCGTGAAAACGCATTTTTACAATTCTTATGAACATATTTTATTTGAATTTAATGGATACCGTATCTCTAAAATGCAATCCTAACAAGGTCGCAGCCGAGCCTACTGTTTTAGGATTACTCTTATATATGGCAATTTCTAAATAGCCGTTTTCATTGAATAACGCCAAGAAATCACCTTCTAAATCTTTCAATTGTTTCACATCGGAAACAGGAAAATCGGAGTAGCTTTTGTGCAAACGACTGAACTTCTTGTTTTTGATTATGATTTCGAATTTTCTTCCTCTGATGGTTTCGTTGAATTGTCTTTGTGAAATATTAGTAACGCAATTTCCAAACGAATCGATATACACAATTTGTCCTTTAATTTCGCTTAAATCATCCGTAATCGATGAAGTCAATACACTTACCGGTTTCAACGATGAAATTTCCTTACCAATTACATTCAACAAACCACCTCGTGCAATATGACAGGCCACGGCTACGAAAACATCCATATCGCTTGCGTCAATATTCAATCTGTCGTGGATGGTAATGGCCACCATTTTCTGTGGAATTTTCTTCTGAATCAAAGAATTTAAAATTCCGTTATCGGCACAAATGAAGTAATGATCGTCCCATTGCATCGCAATATGTTGGGTATCGCCCACGCGTTCACTATCTACTCCTATTATATGAATCGTGCCTTTTGGAAAGTTTCGATAAGCGGCTTCTATACAGTAACTCGCCTCTAAAGTGTTAAACAAATCAATCTCATGCGAAATATCTACAATAATCGCTTCTTTGTGTTCCGACAATATTTTGCCTTTCAAAGCGCCTACGAAGTAGTCTTTGTGTCCAAAGTCGGTAGTTAAAGTAATTATTGACATTTTTTTGTTTATAACTTATTTGGATTGCAACAGTAGTTTTTACTAAATTTGATTGCAAAGCTACTATAATTTTAGCGTTCCAAAAATAATTAAAAAAAGAAAGCCTTTGAACGAAAGAATCATTGAATTAGTCGACATTGCTCCAAAAGAATTTTGGGGTGCGCAAGACGCTCATCTTGAAACTATTAAGAAGTATTATCCGAAACTTAAAATTGTAGCAAGAGGAACAACTCTTAAAGCTTATGGTGAGCCCGAAATCTTGGATGAGTTTGAAAATCGCTTTAAAAGATTGATGCATCATTTTACACGTTATAATAGTATTGACGATAATGTTATATTGCGAGTTTTAGAAACGAGTCATCAACATGATGCCGAACACATGCACGAACGAGATAAAATTTTAGTGCATGGTGTAGGAGGAAAGTTAATCAAAGCCATGACGCCTAATCAACAAAAATTGGTCGATTATGTGCATAAAAACGATATGGTTTTCGCTATCGGTCCAGCCGGAACTGGAAAAACTTACACTGGAGTTGCGATGGCAGTAAAAGCCTTGAAGGAAAAACAAGTCAAGCGTATTATATTAACGCGTCCAGCAGTAGAAGCAGGAGAGAACTTAGGATTCCTTCCGGGCGACATGAAGGAAAAGTTAGATCCTTATATGCAACCCTTATACGATGCTTTGCGCGATATGCTACCACCACAAACTTTAGAAGATTATATTTTAAAAGGTATTATTCAAATTGCACCGTTAGCTTTTATGCGCGGACGAACGTTAGATAACGCTTTTGTAATCCTAGACGAAGCACAAAATACCACACATTCCCAAATGAAAATGTTTTTAACCCGTATGGGGAAAAATGCTAAATTTATCATCACGGGCGATCCAGGTCAGGTTGATTTACCAAGAAGAACCATTTCAGGATTGAAAGAAGCGATTTTAGTATTGAAAGATGTGGAAGGCATTGGAATCATTTACTTAGATGACAAAGACATCGTACGACATAGATTAGTGAAGAAAATTATTGATGCGTACAAGAGTATTGAGAATAATGACTAAATAATTCACAAAAACAGGCGCTTTTATTAGAGTCTTTTTTTACTTTTGCACCACACAAACAACAACACAACATAATGAACACAATTACGACTACCCATTTCAATTTTCCAGGTCAAAAATCGGTGTACCGTGGAAAAGTTAGAGAAGTTTACAATATCAACGATGACTTACTAGTAATGGTCGCTACTGACCGTCTTTCGGCATTTGATGTGGTTTTACCAAAAGGAATTCCTTATAAAGGACAAATCCTAAATCAAATCGCTACGAAGTTCATGGAATTAACTGCTGATATTGTACCGAATTGGTTAGTAGCAACTCCAGATCCAAACGTGGCGGTAGGACATTTATGTGAACCGTTTAAAGTAGAAATGGTAATTCGTGGTTATTTATCAGGTCACGCCGCGCGTGAATATGCAGCAGGAAGAAGAATTCTTTGCGGTGTAGAAATGCCAGAAGGTTTAAAAGAAAACGATGAATTTCCAACACCCATCATCACGCCAACAACAAAAGCGGATAACGGTTCGCACGACGAAGACATTTCACGCGAAGCTATTTTAGCCAACGGAATTGTAACCGAAGAAGATTACCTAACCTTAGAAAAATACACCAGAGCGTTATACCAAAGAGGAACTGAAATTGCAGCATCTCGCGGTTTAATTTTAGTTGATACGAAATACGAATTCGGGAAGACAAAAGACGGACAAATCGTATTAATCGACGAAATCCACACCCCAGATTCTTCTCGTTATTTCTATGCAGAAGGTTATGCAGAAAGACAAGCAAATGGCGAAGAACAAAAACAATTATCAAAAGAGTTCGTTCGTCGTTGGTTAATTGAAAACGGGTTTCAAGGAAAAGAAGGCCAACAAATTCCCTTTATGTCAGACGAATACATCGAAACAGTTTCTGAACGTTACATTGAGTTATTTGAGAACATCATTGGAGAGAAATTCGTAAAAGCGGATATTTCCAACATCAATGAAAGAATCGAGAAGAATGTTTTGAATTATTTACAAAGTAGATAATACAAACTTTTATATAGAAAGAATCCCGAGTTAGCTCGGGATTTTTTTGATTTAATAAGTATACAATATATTATGTAAATTTGATTATTAATTGTTGCCAAAAAACTTATTTGCTCTTCTGAAACCTGCTTTTACTGCTTCATCAACATTAAAAGCATAAAATTCTCCTTTTTTATTAATTTTTGTTCTATCGTATTGTTGGTCAAAAGGTAAATGGTAAATTAGAGATTCCTCACCATACTCATCTTTATTCACGTTGCACTTAATTCTTGGAAAATGTTCTAGTGGTGTGTCTTCTTTTACTATTACGCCTAGCTTATTTGCAAATTTTCGAGCTGAATCGGACAATTTTATGTTTGTGATAAAAACTGCTTTTACAGTTATATTATTAGATAAATTCATGCCATATTCCACAGTTGTACCAAATAACTGAGTTATATGTTTTTCATGAATCGTTTTATTTTGAGCCCAATATTTACATTGTACAACATGATGGATATTGTTTTTCTTGGCAATTAAATCCCTACCCATATCATTTAATTTTTTTTCCATACCATAGTATTCTACATCCCATCCATCTCTTTCGTATGTGATTCCGCAAAAGAGTTCATAATCTCTACCTATTTGCCATTTTGTTTTTTGTCCTTTTATATATCTATCGAGTGCAAGTTGATTTATTTCATCTACTGATAATGATGCATATTCTTCTTTTGATAAATAAAATTGAACTCTATCAAAATCTTCTTGGAGTATATCAATATTTGAAATTTCTTCCAATTATTTAATAGATTCAAAATCATCTGTATATTTTGAAAGCTCAGGAAAAAGTTGCAAGAGCATTTCATACTTGTACAACATTTGTCTAAATTGCTCTAAATATTTTTTACTTTCAATTTTTAATTCATTGACTCTAGATGCCTCAACCTTTGCGGGGTGTTTTTTTGTCTTTAAATAATGGCTAGAAATATCAAATTGTATTAATAAAAAATCAGAATAAAGACTTGTAATTTTTGAAATGGATTCATTATCTCTTTTTTTTAAATCATTAAATAATTTATCTTTTTCAAGAATTCCTTTTTTTAGCAAAATTATTTCATCATTTTTTGAGGTAATATTTTTGTTAAGTTCATCAATTTTCCTTTTAAAATTATATTCTACAGATTCTCTTTTAGCATTTTCTAAACGTAAATATTTAAGGTATCTTTTGTACGAGTAGCCTATTAAAACAAATAATCCAATTACAATTATTAATTCCATTTTTATGAGTTGTATTAAAATGATGTATTTTAATTATCATGCAATATAAAATTATATTACAACAAAAATGAATGTTTCTTTAGTTTTATTCTAATTAGCCATAATAATCATAGCTGGATTTTCACATATTTTGAACTCAAAGATATTCAAGTATAGGAAAATAAAATTCAGAAGAAATTATAAAACCGGTCAACGACGCTCGTAAAAGAAGATAAAAGAAAATCCCGCGAAAGCGGGATTTTTTTGTTTATCTATGTCCAATATTTTTATTTAAAATAACTAAATGTTTCGTTATTTTCAATTTTCAATAGCGTTTCGTAAATCAATTTAATCACATTTTCTACGTCGTCGCGGTGTACCATTTCTACTGTGGTGTGCATATAACGCAACGGTAACGAAATCAAAGCCGAGGCAACACCGCCATTGCTATACGCAAAAGCATCGGTATCAGTTCCTGTAACTCTAGAAGTCGCATGGCGTTGGAAAGGTATTTTATTTTCTACAGCCGTGTCCACAATCATTTCACGTAAAGTGTTTTGTGTCGCAGGAGCGTAGGCAATAACCGGTCCTTTACCCATTTTTAAATCACCTTCAATTTTTTTATCAATCATTGGCGTAGTCGTATCGTGGCAAACATCGGTCACTATGGCAACGTTTGGTTTAATGCGTTGGGTAATCATTTCGGCACCACGCAAACCAATTTCCTCCTGCACCGAGTTTACAATGTATAATCCAAAAGGCAATTTCTTTTTGTTCTCCTTTAATAAACGCGCTACTTCGGCAATCATAAAACCACCCATGCGGTTATCAATGGCTCTACATACAAATTTATCGTGGTTTAAAATCTCAAAAGTATCAGGATACGTAATCACACAACCCACATGAACGCCTAAAGCTTCAACTTCGGCTTTCGTAGAGCAACCACAATCAATAAAGATGTTTTCAATTTTTGCTGTTTCTTCTGCTTTTCCGCTTCTTCCTCTAGTGTGAATCGCTGGCCAACCAAAAACACCGCGTACAATACCTTTCTTCGTATGAATATTCACACGCTTCGATGGCGCAATCTGATGATCCGAACCTCCGTTTCTAATCACGTAGATGAATCCGTCATCGGTAATGTAATTCACATACCACGAAATTTCATCGGCATGACCTTCAATCACCACCTTGTAAGGCGCATCTGGATTAATAACTCCCACTGCACTTCCGTAGGTGTCGGTAATAAAAGTATCTACATACGGTTTTAGGTAGTCCATCCAAATTTTTTGCCCTTCTGCTTCGTGTCCCGTTGGAGAGGCATTATTCAAATAATTTTCCAAAAAAGTCATCGATGACTTCTTTAATATTGATTTTGTACTCATCTTAACTATATATTTTTTGCTAAATTAAAAATAAGTAATTAGACTTTCGCAATATTTCAATAATTTTGGTTTACTTTTTGCAGTGTGTTAAGAAGTGTAAAATCGAACATCATGTATAAATTATTATGGAGTAGTTTTTTCTTGATTCTTACTACTTTTTCTTTTGCTCAAACTGAAGCCGATACGTTGCAAATGACGCAACAAGATTCTTCTATTATATATTCTGTCGAATTACGAGAGCTTATTATTGCGCCTGATGGTGTTTATAGTTCAGAAGACGTAAGAAAAGCCCGACTCATATTAAAGAGGAGAATCTTTAAAGTGTATCCTTATGCTAAATTAGCAGCAGATAAACTTACGCAGTTAAATAGTACAATGACTAAATTGAAAACGAATCGCGAAAAAAAGAAATACTTTAAAATTGTAGAGAAGTATTTAGAGGAAGAATTTGAGCCTCGTTTAAAAAAACTATCTCGAAAAGACGGTCAAATCTTAGTAAAATTGATTTATCGTCAAACGGGAAGTTCTACTTATGATTTAATTAAAGAATATAAAAGTGGTTGGAAAGCATTTTGGGCCAACTCTACAGCCTATTTGTTTGACATTAATCTTAAAACCGAGTACCAACCCTATGCGGTTACCGAAGACTATCATATAGAGGGTATTCTAAACGTCGCTTTTAATCAAGGCCAACTCACCAAGCAAGAAGCAAAGAAGCCCATCGATTTTGAAAATTTAAAAGAACACTGGAGCAATAAAACCAATTCGGTAACGGAATAATTTTTTCAGAAGCAGGTATTCCGCATTCCATAAAGACTCTTGGTCCCGCTATCCGTTACAATCTTTTTCTTTTTTGTTGCCTTCGAGAACCTCAGTCACCAAAAAATAAAAAGGATTTCCACTTCTATCGGGGCTAGACAAGACTTATAGCATTTCAGATTACTATTCCACTGGCTCGCAAAGCGGGCTACACCCCTAAAGTCCCCTCAAGGGGACAATTCCTTCTAAGGACTTTTGAATAATCAATTTCAATAAGTAAACTTGAAACTATATACATATATATGTAACAAAAACTTCTATGACCTATATGTTTAATAAACCACTACTATATATATGTAGAAAAATTCCCTTTTAAAGGTAGTTAGGTTGGTTTAGCCTTCTTTTAGGAAGTTTGCTATACTATATATAAGTAATAAAAACACTTGTATGACTTATATGTTAAACAAACAAATACCCTGTATAAAGTATTCCTCCTTCGAAGTGGGTTAGGGGGATGAAAAAAACTTTTCTATATTAAATCCTTGTTATCAGCGTGTTAAGAAAAACATCAAAAAAAAGAATAAAAAAAGATTACAAAAGGCTTGCGAGAAGAGAAAAGATTACTACTTTTGCACCCGCATTAGAGCAGAAGTTCACACACAAACTGAAGGTTAAACAAGTCAAAAAAAACTTTAAAAAAAGTAAAAAAAAGATTTGGATAATAAAAAGTAAAGTTAGTATCTTTGCCGACCCGAAACTAAGGAATCGGATTGTACAAGTTCTTAAAAATATTGGGTAAGTAGTCAGGAAAAAATAATCAAAAAATTTTTT
>NZ_JAMLJN010000013.1 GCF_023634865.1 Flavobacterium fragile | reverse complement strand
GTCAAAACCTATCAAAACCTGTCAAAACCTATCAACTCATTCTATTCCACCCTATTAATTTATAGTAGTTTAAGTATGCGAGTGTCTTGTATTACAATAGCAATACACAAAAACAGTGTATATAGAAGAACTACAACAAGCGTTTTTATCATGAAAAAACAATTGTATAGTAAGTTTAGGATTAAAAACTATAGTTGAATCACCATAACAGGATTTATTTATTAATCTGTATAGTTATTTTACGACGGGTCATAAAGCATAGCTAGTGTATGCTTAGTGTATGCTTAGTGTATGGATAGTGTATGGATAGTGTATGCTAGAAGTATGGATACTATATGCTAGAGGTATGCCAAAAGTAGGTTGTAGCTTTCTAAAAGTAGTACTAACATAAAAAAAGCGTCACTTTCGTAACGCTTCAATAATTATTTTTTCTCTGATGTAGTTTTGTTTTTCTTGTAAATGGGGATGAAATAACTTATGGTATAATTAAATCCTGCTCCAAATTTTCCGTCATACGTTCGGTTATACCCTGGAATGAAGAGATTATCAAAGCCATCGGGTTTTTTGTTAGCTACTAAATAATTCAATCGCACGGAAAATCCCATATAGAGGTTATTGAATAACTCTGCTTTGATGCCTCCAATAACTTCTAACCAACTCGCAGTTAATTTCTCGTATTGTTCTCCTGAAATTACAATGTTTTCACCATAATAATTAGTTGGGTCATAGATTTTATAACTGTTTAGAGTGTGATTAAAACTACTTACTCCATATCGCATTCCCACATAAATCATATTTTCCATGTCGAGCCAGTTTTCAAACGAATTGTAATCAAAGCCTACTTTAAAATACGTTCCTTTTGTGGTAAAGTTTAAGCGGTCATCGTCTACGGTTTTATCTTCGTTTCCTATTTCTCCTGCAAGGTAAAAGCGCTTGGTTAATCGATAATCTCCTACGATTTCAAAACCACGATAGTCTTTTTCATAAAAGGAACGTGCAATTTTGTGTAAATCGGTACCTAACCGAAGTCCGTAACGTTCTGGATACATCACTTTTGTAGTGTCTTTAGTTTGTGCCTTTCCGAATACAGAAACGCAAACTAAGCCCAGACTAAAAATAAATCTTAACATGTACTTCATTTTCGGTTTCTATATAAGGTTGGGTTACTATAATATTTTGAATCCAGTTGCTTCCATCGTTTGTTACTTCAACAGGATTAGTTGTGTTAAGATAAAAAAGCGTTTTAAAACCACAAGCTCTTGAAATGTATTCATCGGCTCTTCCATAATTAAATGTAACGACATCTACATTATCATCTGCGGTGTTTGTCGTGTTTCCATTTTGAATAAAATTCAAAGTTGTAATGTCAGCACTTGTTTTTAATGGAATTTCAATTTTACTTACTTCATTAAAAATAAAGCCATCATCAGTACGGTTAGGTGCAATCACTTTTAAATTGGAAACATTCTTAACAGCCGTAGGAGTAGCAGCGTTGTAAAACTCAATAATTAATCGAGGTGTTGTAGGAGTTCCTTCGGCACAAATATCATCTTTTTCGCAGTTCCAAAAGGAAACGGCTAAGAGCAAGGATAAGGTTATAAAAACTATTTTTTTCATAGATTTTTTATTTTACCACATAGATACATAGTTTTTTTAATGTTTAGAGGTGTTCTACTTTTTATAGTTAACATAGCTTTGTCTCAATGTAATGCTATGCAGAACTTTCTTTTATTATTCTCTATGTTTCTATGTGGTTTAAAATTTTATTATCGTTTTTCTAATAAAACCACGTTTTCCACATGGTGTGTTTGCGGAAACATATCCACAGGACGCACTCGAACTACTTTGTATTTTTCGTCCATTAAAGCTAAATCACGGGCTTGTGTTGCCGAATTACAGCTAACGTAAACAATTTTTGGTACACCAGTTTTTAATAACATCTCTACGACATCTTTGTGCATACCGTCTCTTGGTGGATCGGTGATGATAATATCAGGTTGCCCGTGTTGGTTGATGAATTCGTCGTTGAAGACGTTTTTCATATCCCCAACATAAAACTCACAATTGGTAATGTTATTGCGTTCGGCATTCGCTTTTGCATCTATAATGGCTTCAGGAACAGCTTCAACACCAATTACTTTCTTCGCTTTTTTCGAAACGAATTGGGCAATGGTTCCGGTTCCTGTGTATAAATCGTAAACGGTTTCGTTTCCAGTTAAGCCTGCAAATTCTCTAGTGATTTTGTACAATTCATACGCTTGGTCCGAATTGGTTTGATAGAACGATTTCGCATTAATACTAAAATGCAAACCTTCCATTTCTTCCAAAATGTAATCGCGACCTTTGTACAAAATAATGTCTTGGTCATATAACGTGTCATTCAATTTCTGATTGATAACATATTGTAACGATGTGATTTGCGGAAAACGCTCCGCCAAGAAGTTCATCATTAGTTCGATTCCTTTTTTATTGTTTTCAAAAAACTGAATCAATACCATGATTTCACCAGTTGAAGCAGTACGAATCATCAACGTTCGCAACAAACCTTCTGTAGCTCTTGCATTGAAGAATGTTAAGCCGTTTTCGTTAGCAAATCGTTTGATTTCATTACGAATTTCATTGGATGGGTCTTCTTGTAAGTGACATTTCTCAATATCTAAAATCTTATCCCACATTCTAGGAATATGAAATCCCAACGCATTTTTATTATCAAATTCGGCTCCCGATTGAATTTCTGCATCGGTCATCCAACGTGCATTGGAGAAACCAAATTCCATTTTATTGCGATAAAACAATTGCTTTTCAGAACCTAATATAGGCTCAAATTCAGGCAATTCAATCTTACCAATTCGTTTTAAGTTGTTGTATACTTCCTGATTTTTATAGAACAATTGTTGGCTATACTTCATGTTTTGCCATTTACATCCACCACAAGCGCCAAAATGCTCGCAAACCGGGTCGATTCTGTGTTCTGAAAATTCATGGATTTTTATAGCTTTACCTTCGTAGTAGGCTTTTCTTTTTTTCATGGTTTGGATATCCACCACATCGCCTGGCACTACATTTGGAATAAATATTACTTTACCATCAGGAGCTTTTGCTACCGATACACCTTTTGCACCTGCATCAAGGATTTTTACGTTTTCGAATACGATTTTTTCTGTTCTCTTTTTTCCCATGAGGCAAAAATAAGAATTGTTAGCAGGATTTGATCTAATTTTTTTGTTTTCTATTATTTTTAAAGCCAATAGTTGTAGCATTCTATGGTTTTAATTGTAATTTAGCTAAAATGTTTTTGAATTATGAGAAACAATCTAACGTTTAAAAGTGCTATTTCCAATATTGATTTTCCTGAGCATGATAGAGTTTTAGGGAAAACAATTCGAACTTCTATTTTGAATTTAATTTTAGAAGATTTTCCCGATTTTGATGTGAATGATTCCATTTCTGTACACGAATTGAATGTGTATCGTGAAAAATATATTTCAAAATTTTTACAAACCGAAATCAGTCAGTTATCAAAATTAGAAAAAGACGTAGTTCGTGCTTTAGGGGATGATACTTCGTTTGTAGCCAAAGTAGAAGAGGAAGTTGATACTCGAAATTACGGACAAATTGTAGCCGATAAAGTGGCAGCATTTGGAGGAAGTTGGACTTTTATTATAGCTTTTTTTATATTTATTTCAATTTGGATTGGTTCCAATGTGTTTGTTTTTACCAATAAAGAATTTGATCCTTATCCCTTTATTTTATTAAATTTGATTTTATCATGTGTGGCAGCACTGCAAGCGCCAGTTATTATGATGAGCCAAAACCGTCAGGAAGAAAAAGACCGGGAACGTGCTAAGAAAGACTATATGATTAATTTAAAATCAGAACTAGAAATTCGGATGTTAGATGATAAAATGGATCATTTGGTAATGTACCAACAACAAGAATTAATCGAAATTCAAAAAGTGCAAATTGAAATGATGAACGATATTTTAAAACGAATGAAATAGAACACCTATTTTTGCACCAAATTATACCAAATGAAAACCCACTTAGCTTTACTTCGCGGCATCAACGTTTCCGGCCACAACATGATAAAAATGGAGGTTTTGAAAACTGTTTTAGAGAACGCAGGATTTCAAAATGTACGCACATATATTCAATCAGGAAATGTTTTTGTAGATTCAGAAGAAGAACACGGAGCGAGTGTTGGGTTTACCATCAAGCAAGAAATTTTTAAAGAATTAGGCTTAGAAGTTCCTGTAGTGGTTATTAGTAAAGAAGATTTGGAAGCGTGTTTAAAGCATAATCCGTATCTAAAAGAAAAAGAGTGTGATACTAAGAAATTGTACGTTGCTTTTTTGTCTAAAGAATTACAAGGAAGTGCCATCAACGATTTAAAAATAAGTCAATTCAAACCCGATGAAGCAGCGATTGATAAAAACAGAATCTACATCAAATACGCTGTAGGAGGCGGAAAAACAAGATTAGACCAAAAATACATCGAGAAGAAACTCAATCTTGTAGCTACCATCAGAAATTGGAATACAGTCACTACTTTGTTAGAAATGTTTGATTAGCGATTAGTAACTGAAAATTGAACTTGAACTTGAATTTGAATTTGATTTTTGTATTTTTGAAAACTATTCGGTTGATTTCTCACCTTCAAGAAGGAATTGCGATGTAACAATCAATAACAAAATTTTATGTCAGTTTTAGAAAGAATGACTTCAGCTGAAGCAATTGCATTGGAAGACAAATACGGTGCACACAATTATCATCCACTACCTGTAGTTTTGAGTAGAGGAGAAGGCGTTTATGTATGGGATGTAGAAGGAAAGCAATACTACGATTTTCTTTCGGCTTATTCTGCGGTAAATCAAGGACATTGTCATCCTAAAATTGTAGGGGCAATGGTAGAGCAAGCTCAAACATTAACGTTAACATCAAGAGCATTTTACAATGATAAATTAGGGGTTTACGAACAATTTGTAACCAACTATTTCGGTTTTGATAAAGTTTTACCAATGAACACTGGGGCAGAAGCCGTGGAAACCGCTTTGAAATTGTGTAGAAAATGGGCATACGAGAAAAAAGGAATTAATGAAAACGATGCACAAATTATCGTTTGTGATGGTAATTTTCATGGAAGAACTACCACAATTATTTCATTCTCAAACGATGAAAACGCGCGTAAAAACTTCGGACCTTATACTGCTGGATTTATTAGTATTCCTTATGATGACATTGATGCTTTAGAAAAAGCAGTAAATTCATCAAAAAACATTGCAGGATTCTTAGTAGAACCAATTCAAGGGGAAGCAGGAGTTTATACA
Source organism: Flavobacterium fragile (assembly GCF_023634865.1). GTDB lineage: Bacteria > Bacteroidota > Bacteroidia > Flavobacteriales > Flavobacteriaceae > Flavobacterium > Flavobacterium fragile. Next base: position 32,249 of record NZ_JAMLJN010000013.1, on the reverse strand, counting down.
CCTTCTGACGATTTTATCAAAAAAGCAAAAGCAATTTGTGAAGCAAATAACGTTTTATTCATCGCAGACGAAGTACAAACTGGAATTGCAAGAACAGGTTCGTTATTAGCGGTTTGTGGCAATTGTACTTGTGAAGCAAAATGTGAAAAACAAGCAACTTATACCCAGCCTGATATTTTAATATTAGGAAAAGCCTTATCAGGAGGCGCGTATCCAGTTTCGGCAGTTTTGGCAAATGATGCTGTTATGAATGTTATTAAGCCGGGTCAACATGGTTCTACTTTTGGAGGAAATCCGGTAGCAGCTGCTGTAGCTATGGCGGCATTAGAAGTGGTAGCAGAGGAAAACCTAGCTCAGAACGCCAGAAAATTAGGTAAAATTTTCAGAGAAGAATTGGGTAAATTTATAGAAACTTCTAACATTGCTACTTTAGTAAGAGGTAAAGGTTTATTAAATGCAGTAGTAATTAACGATACAGAAGATAGCGATACCGCATGGAATATATGTGTTCGCTTAGCTGAAAATGGTTTATTAGCAAAACCAACTCACGGAAACATCATACGTTTTGCTCCCCCTTTAGTAATGAATGAGGAACAATTAAGAGCGTGTGTTGCCATTATTATTAATACTTTAAAAGAATTTGAAAACTAGTATGGAACACAACTTAGAATTAAATCAATTAGCTAAAGAAGCATTACGAGAAGGAGCCAAATGGACTTTCTTTTTATCTATCATGGGTTTTATAGGAGTAGGATTAATCATTCTTGCCGCCTTATTTATGACAGTAGCACTCTCTGGTGTACCTGACGAAATTGGTGGGGAGTTTGGATATATTGGTGCTTTTAAAAGTTTTATATCCCTTATTTATTTTGGTGTTGCCGCTTTGTACTTTTTCCCGGTGTATTATTTGTACAAGTACTCTACTAATATGAAAATGGCGCTTCAGATGAATGATCAAAATATGCTAAGTGAAGCTTTTGTGAATTTAAAATCGCATCACAAATTTTTAGGAATTTCGATTATTGTAGTGTTATCACTTTACATTATAATTCTTGTGGGAGGAATATTTACTATTGCAGCTGCAGCAATGTAAAAAACAGTTTTTAATAGAATGCCCCAAATGTTATAACATTTGGGGCATTTTTATTTTAAAATGACTCATCATTTTTTTTAAAGTAGTTCAAAACCTCCCCCTACGTGAAGTACGGTTCCATGAACATAGCTGGCATCATCTGAGCATAGAAAAAGGGATCCTTGTGCAACCTCTCTAGGTTCGCCTAAACGGCCTATTAAACTCATGGTAGGGATAATGTCTTTTTCTTCAATGCCAAGTCCTTGTAATGCAGCGGTAAGCATAGGCGTACGTATAGCACCGGGAGCAACAGAATTAATTCGGATACCTTTGATACCATATTCAAAAGCTGCTGCTTTAGTTAAACCTTCTACTCCGTGTTTGAATGCTTGATAGGCTGGGTTTCCTGTTGTAGGTTTGAATGCATTAATAGAAGAAATGTTTACAATTGCACCTCCACCCCCTTGAGCCATAAATTGTTTAAGTTCATATTTCATGCACAGTGCAGTTCCTTTGAGATCTACTGCTTGTAATTTGTCCCAATATTCTTCATCTAATTCTTCAAAAGAATTATTGTCAGGTTTTAAAGCTGCATTGTTTACAGCACAGTCGAGACGACCATAAGTATTTACAGCAAATTGAACCATAGCTTCTACTTGTGAAGCTTTTGAGATATCAACTTTGCAGAATGAGGCAATACCTCCATTAGCAACGATATCATCAACAACTGCTTTACCAGCATCTTCGTTGAAATCAGCCACAACTACTTTTGCGCCTTCTTCGGCAAAAAGTTTAGCAGTTTCCATTCCCATTCCCATAGCCGATCCTGTAATAATGGCAACTTTGTTTTCTAGTCTTTTCATATTGTTCTTTTTAAGTTATTTGTTTGATTAAGGTGAGAGTAATTTATTATTAATTTTAATATTAAAAAATATTTATGAGTTTGACATTGTTTAGTTTTAGAATCAAACAATTTATTATACTGCCTTAAATTTACGAAATTTTATCGATAAAAGTTAGAATAGCATTACTATTTTAGAGGTATTACCAAACAAAAAAAGCACTGATTTCTCAGTGCTTTTGATTTTATAAAGGGATTATACTATTACATACCTCCCATTTGTTTTTGAAACTCTTCCATGGTTACTTTTGTAAACCCTTCTCCAACTTTAAAAGCATCTGCAGGGATGTCTTTTGAAAACTTAGTAGCTTTGATTACCATATCTCCTTGTTCTGTTTTCATAGTCATTTCTAAAGGATATCCTGAAAGTTTTACTTTAGCATTAGCATCTGTTGCTTGCGGTGCAATAGCATCAGTTATATAGAAAATGTTTTTGCTTCCATCTAACATGCCTAAAGTAGCTTTATAACATTTAAAGCCTAAAATTTCTTTAGTATCTTTTTTGTCATAAACTACCTCTGTAGCGTTATCAATGTTGCCAATTCCATTATTAGCATTTTTTGCTTGTTCTCCAATATCTGATATTTCATATTTCATTCCCATTACTTCCATGGTCATTTTTGAATTATTTTTATTCTCGTTTGGAATAATTGTTTTCATTAACATCATGCCTCCCATCATACTCATATCGGTAGCTTGAGTTTTTTCGTCGAAGTGAACGGTTATCGTACTTTCTCCCATTGCTGCCATTTCTTCTGTTGCTCCAGGCATTGTCATGCTATACGTTACAGAACCTTTTTTTAATTGTGTTTGTGCATTAGCTGTAATTCCTACAAATAATAAGGCAGTTAATGCAATTTGTGTGATTTTTTTCATGTGAGTTTTTTGTTTGTATAAGAATGTAAATATAATAAAATACTATTTCAATACAAATTCAAATCGGACATTTACTTTCTTGGTAACTTTTTTGCTAATTGCACTCGAGATTTTAATGTCAGAATCATTTGTATATGCAATAAATTCTCAAACAATTTCCAAGCCGTCTTTTTTTTTAAAAAAGATTTCTTTGTCATTATAATTTTGTTTTATGTTGAAATCGGCATTTGGCATTGGATTAAAGGTGAGTTTGATTTTGGGTTTAATTTAGTTAGAGTTTTTTATTTTAAATTATCAGAAATTACAACATTATAATTTTTTAAATTATCAATCGCTTCTTTTGAAGTATGATCAAAATTGGTCTCAATTTCTTTGGCTCTTTTTTTGTTTTCGATGCGATTGATGCTGTCGTAAAAGCGGCGAACTTCTTCTAAATTGGATAAAATAAGTTTGGGAACTTGTACGTTTTTTCCGTTTTCATCTTTCGCTACCATGGTGAAATAACTCGAATTGCAATGTTTTTTAACTCCGGTTTGAATGTGTTCCGATGTTACGCGAATACCCACAACCATCGAAGTTTTTCCAACGTAATTTACGGATGCTTTTAAGGTTACCAATTCGCCAACATCAACTGGATTTAAAAAGTCAACCGTATCCACAGAAGCCGTAACACAATAGCAACCTGAGTATTTCGAGGCACAGGCAAAAGCTATTTGGTCCATTAGTTTTAATAAATAACCACCGTGAATTTTTCCACTAAAGTTGGAGTGGGAAGGAAGCATTAATTCGGATAGCGTAATTCTTGATGCATCTACTGTATTGGCAATTTCCATAAAATTTATTTTTCAAGTGAAACTTTGGTAACAAAATAACGAGTATCGCCCCACCAAAAGAAGGTTTTGAAACGTTCTTCATATTCTAAGGTCACTTTTTTACCTTGCCATTTTTTTAGATTTTCAATCACTACTACCTCATCTTCCATTACCGAAAAAGCAAAAATTTGAGCGCCAGAAATGCCCTGACTCAATTCGCCTTCCCACGTTTTTATTACTAATCCTTTGTGACTAATTTTAATTAATTCGCCCGAACGTACACCTTCACTAAAAGGAACATAATACACAAAACTGAAATACCCCACCGTGATTAAAGTGAGTGATAAAACAATATAAAGAATAATTTTTCGTATCATTATTTTCTTTTTTAGTCGTTATTGTTTTCAGAAAGCAGTGAAATTTCATCCGTTTCATTTGCTCTTTTTAAAACGGCTTCTGGAAGTGCTTTTTTCGCTTTAGCACCCATTTTTTTCAATTTTTCAACACTTGTAATAAGGTTACCTTTTCCATCTACTAATTTGTTCATAGCGTTGCCATATTCGATTTTAGCTTCGTCCATTTTCTTTCCAATTTTAATTAAATCAGAAACAAAACCTTCAAACTTATCATACAAAGCACCGGCTTGTCTCGCAATTTCAATCGCGTTTTCTTGTTGTTTTTGGTTCGTCCACATGCTGTCAATCGTACGTAAAGTTGCCAAAAGCGTAGAAGGCGTTACAATCACAATATTTTTCTCGAAAGCTTTGTTGTATAAACTCGTATCTTCATTTAAAGCCACTGCAAATGCGGATTCAATTGGAATGAAAAGCAACACAAAATCTGGACTTTCCATGTGGTACAAATCGTGGTAATTTTTACTGCCCAATTGCTCCACATGACGATTAATCGAAACGATATGTTCTTTTAAATGTTGATTTTTCGCCTCCGAATCTTCTTCGTTAATATAACGTTCGTAAGCTGTTAAGGTAACTTTTGAATCGATAATCATTTTCTTGCCATCTGGAAGATTAATGATAACGTCTGGGAATACACGATTTCCGTCTTCTGTAACGTGACTTTGTTGTACAAAATATTCTCTGTCTTTCTCTAATCCTGACTTTTCTAACACACGTTCTAGAACTAATTCGCCCCAATTTCCTTGCATTTTGCTATCGCCTTTTAAAGCTTTGGTTAAATTGATGGTTTCCTTACTCATTTGTTCGTTCATTTCGCGAAGTCCTAAAATTTGTTGGCGTAACGCGGCATGATAATCGATACTTTCTTTGTGTGTGTCTTCAACTTTCTTTTCAAAAAGTTGGATTTTGTCTTGTAAAGGTGATAGAATGTTTTTCAAATTCTCCTTGTTTTGCTCGGTGAATTTTACCGTTTTTTCTTCTAGAATTTTATTAGCTAAGTTTTCAAATTCTTTAGTGAATTTCTCCTGAAGTTGCTCTACTTCTTGCTTTTGTTCTTTGTTTCGTTCCAATAAGTTATCGAAATCATTTTCTTTTTTAGCCAAATGAATCGCTAAAGATTCCTTTTCTTTTTGCAGATTTTCTTTTTCGGATGAGAGTTGGGCAAATGATTTTTCAAACTGATTTCTTTCTGTTTGAAATTGGATTTTCAATTGTTCCATTTGATTTAAAAGCCCATTAATTCGTTCTTCTAAACCTGATTTTTCTGATTGTGATTTGGCGCTAAAAATTAACTTTCCGATGAATATTCCAACGGCTAAAGCAACAATAAAAGTGATTAAAATAAGCATAGATTCTGGCATAAAAATAAATTCTAAAATGTAAAAATACGGAATAAATTGAAACCCAAATTTTAAAAATGTATTTTTGTTTCAAATTTTTAAAGATGCATCATCACTTTCTTATTCACAAGCCTTACGGTTATTTATCGCAGTTTATTTACCAATTAAAACGCAAGAAAAAGTTGTTGGGTGAATTACACGATTTTCCCGAAAACACGATGGCAATTGGTCGTTTAGACGAAGATTCAGAAGGTTTACTTTTATTAACGACAGACGGCATGATGAGCGAAATTGTTCGAAGCAAAAAAGTAGAAAAAGAATATTACGCTCAAGTCGATGGATTGATTACTGAAGAAGCTGTTGAACAATTAAGAAACGGTGTCGAAATCGGCCTACACGGCAAAAAATACAAAACCAAAAAATGTAAAGCGTTTAAATTAGAATCAGAACCAAATTTAGGAGAACGAGGTAAAAAGATTCGAGATGAACGTCACGGGCCAACGTCTTGGGTTTCGATAACTTTAAACGAAGGAAAATTTCGTCAAGTGCGTAAAATGACATCAGCTGTTGGCTTTCCTACCTTGCGATTGGTTCGAATTCGGGTAGGAAACATTCATTTGAATGATTTAAAAGCGGGTGAAGTTTTGGAAGTGAGTGGTTTTGATGTATAAAAAAAACAGCTATTTCAGGTGAAATAACTGTTTTACTATTCTTTGTAAAAAGGGGATTTATCTGAAAATCTCTAAGAAAAACGTTTTCATCGCTTCCCAACTTCTTTTATCGGCTAATTCGTTGTAAGCAGCGCCTTTGCTGTTATCGCTTCCCGCATCTTTGTGTGTAAAAGCATGAACTGAATTTGCGTAATAATTCATTTGCCAATCGGCTTTCGTTTCGCGCATTTCGTTTTGGAAAGCTTCCACTTCTTTTGCAGGAACATAAGGATCATCAGCACCATGCAACACTAAAACTTTAGCTTTAATTTCATTCGTTGGACTATTCGCCGCTTTTCCTAAACCACCATGAAAAGAAACCACTCCTTTTACGTTTAAGTTGCCACGAGCCGCTTCGATAGCACCTGTTCCACCAAAACAATAACCAATTACTGCGATTTGATTTTTATCAGCACCAGCTTTTACTAACTGGTCAATCGCTAATTGAATTCTTTTTTGATATTCTGCAGGGTTGTTTTTGTAGTAACCAGCATTTTTTCCAGCTTCACCCGTGTTTTTTGGATTGTTTCCAACACCGTAAATATCAGCTACAAAAGCATGATAGCCTAATTTAGCTAGAGCTTCTGCTGATTCTTTTGAGTGAGCATCTACGCCCATCCAAGCGGGAAGAACGATAACGCCTGCTTTTTTAGGATTAGCTTTTTGTGCTTTCGCAAAAAATCCTTCTAATTTTTGATTACCATCTGCGTAATCTACTTTTACTAATTGTCCGAAGCTATTCATAGTAGCTAGGATTAGGGTCAAATAAAGATATTTCATAACTTTTTTTTGTAAAATTATGAAAATTGAAAATTTGAAGCGTTAAACAAAAGGTAAAATTGGGATAAATTATTTGATTTTGAACTTGCCAATAGTAGCATCAAAAGTCAAATGTTCGGTATCAAACAACGTATTAAAAATTCCAGTTTGAATTAAATTACAAGGTTGGTCTTGAACAATTTTGTTTGGTGTAAATACAATCATTTCATCTGTCATTTGAATCGCTAAATCGATGTCATGCGTAGAGTAGAGGATGGTTTTACCCGTTTCGTGCGTGAGTTTTTGCAACAGTTTCAGTAAAGTTGCTTTATGAACCAAATCTAAATGGGTCGTAGGTTCGTCCAAAATGATAATCGAAGTATCTTGAGCCAAAGCACGAGCAATCAAAGCAATTTGCAATTGTCCATCGCTAATTTCATCATGTTTTTTGTGAACCAAATGTTGGATTTCGGTTAAGGCAATCGCTTCTTCAATTTTAGTTTTGTCCTCTTCGGATAAAGTACCTAACCAATTGGTATAAGGTTGTCTACCTAGAGCAATAATTTCATAAACGGTTAAATTACTTGGTGGTAATTTTTCGGTTAAAACAATGCTCAATTCCTGAGCTAAATCAAGCGGCTTGTAACTTTGAAGCGATTTGTTTAGTAAAGTAATTTCACCTGATAATGGTGGAATAAGACCTGTTATTGTTTTTAATAAAGTAGATTTCCCGATTCCGTTTTCACCAATTAAAGCGATTAATTTGCCTTTTTCTAAACCAAGATTGATGTTTTGAGCAATAGTAATCGTTTCCGATTTGGACTTATAGCCAATCGAAAGATTTTGAGTTTGTATGGTGAAATTTTGTTCGCTCATGGTTAAAATCGTTTCTTTTTAACTAACAACCAAATCACAACTGGCGCTCCAATTACTGAGGTTATAGCATTTATTGGCAAAGTAATATCATTTCCTGGAACTTGTGCAATCGTATCACAACACAACATTACAATGGCACCAAGTAAAAGTGTACTCCAAAATAAAACCAAATGATTACTGGTTTGAAACAACAATTTTGCCATGTGTGGAACCGCCAAGCCAATAAAAGCAATTGGTCCAGCAAAAGCGGTAATGCTTCCTGCTAAAATACTAGTAGCGATAATGATCAAAAAACGCGTTTTTTTGTAGTTGATTCCGATGCTTTGTGCATATTTTTCTCCCAAAAGTAAAGCGTTTAAAGGTTTGATAACCAAAAAACTAATGCCAATTCCGATGATAATAAACCCGGATAAAAGCGAAATTTCATTCCAAGATAAATTCGAAATACTTCCCATCGACCAAAAGGTGAATTTCTGTAATTTTTCAGCCGAAGTAAAATAGGATAGAACCGAAACAATAGCACTGGTAAAACTTCCAAACATTAGTCCAACAATTAGGATTGCCATAGTGTCTTTTAGTTTTTGAGAAACCAATAAAACCGCCATCAAAACTAAAAAACTTCCTAAACTTGAAGCTAAAACCAATCCGTAATTCGATAAAAAGAAGGATGAAAAGAAGCTTGGTAATAATCCAGTTCCTAAAATGACAAACGCAACTCCCAAACTCGCACCGGAACTCAATCCTAAAACGTAAGGTCCAGCTAAAGGATTTCGAAATAAGGTTTGCATCAACAAGCCGCTCATTGAAAGTCCAATTCCAACTAAAACAGCCGTAATTGCTTTTGGAAAACGGAAATTCCATAGAATAATTTCCCAACTTTCCTTACTCATATCTTGCGATAAAAGTCCGTTAACCACTTCTTTTAAAGGAATAGAAACCGAACCTAAACTAATATTTACCAAAAACAAAAACACCATTACTAAAAGTAAGATGATAAAAAGTAAGTTCTGTTTTTTGGTTAATGGCATGCGTTGAATTTTTGGCTAAATTACGTTTTTAGAATATATTTTAGTTGTATAGCACAAAGTTACACGAAGTTTTCGCAAAGTTTCACAAAAAAAAACTTAGCGACTTAGCGTCTTTGCGAGCAAAAATTATTTCAACTTCTCAAAGAAGTACAACTCATAATCGGGTAACATTTCAGGATGTAAAATCTTCACGATGTCTTTTAAAACTAAATCAGGGCGATTTTGTGCTAATTCATAATAAATGGCACCGCCTGTTTTTCCTCTTTTGGTACTAAAGGAATACACATTTTTGTTCTTAACCGCTTTGAAGTGAATGTAATTGGGATTACTCTCTAAAATTTGTTTGATGGAACCAAATTGCCCTGGACCAATCCAAAAATCAGCATCTTTGGCTTTATCTAAAACGCTTTCGAACGATAAAGCTAAACTTCCAGTTCCTTTCGATTCTTTCCATAAATAATTACCGTTGGCTTCTTTTAAAAAATAGGCTGCCCAACTATCTCCTTGTGGTAAAAACCATTGGTCTTCGTAGATAGCGCCGGCAAAAATTGATGGTTGTGATTTCGAATTTTTAGCTAAAGTAAGAACTGAATTATATTCTTTCTCAATCGAATTGAAAATCTCAGTTGCTTTTTCGTCTAAATCATACAAAGCACCAAAGAACTTAATCCATTCCGCTTTTCCCAAAGGTGTTTTTTCGGTCCAATCGCCGTTGAATATGATTTTCTGACCATTCTTTTCTAAGTTTTTGTAGGTTTTAAAATCGCCATCTACACTAAAACCAACAATTACATCAGGTTGAATGTCTAAAATGACTTCGGTGTTTAATCCTTGATTGGAACCTAAATCTCGTACTTTCCCAGCATCGATTAACGCTCTTGTTTTTTCTGATGAAACGTATTGTGTGGTTGGAAAACCAATTAAAGTATTTTCTACGCCTAATGATTCTAAAGCAGGAATATGTGTTGTTGAAGTAACGATTACTTTTTTAATTGGAACTTCAATTGAAGTAAATTGTTGTAAACTATCTGGAATTTTAACGCCCTTTTTATGAAGCACATACGTGTAATTATCTTTAGCTTCAGGATATGCATTCGAAACTTTCACAACCGAAAAACCATCGTATTTTTCAATAGAAAATCCTTCCGCATGTTGAATGCTATTTTGTGAAGAAGTATTCAGATTTGCAGAACTTTCCGATTCTTTACATTGGATAAATCCTAAAAATAAAACGACTAAAATGAAATAGTGACGCATGAAATTGTTTTTTGCAAAAGTAGTTTTTTATTTTTTTGCCACGGATTATAAAGATTAAAAACAATTTTATTTGTGATTCTTTGTAAAAAACTTCGTGTAACTTTGTGTAACAAATAAGACATAAAGAAATTACCGAAACCACTAAATTTGCAATAAAAAATATGAGAACAGATTCTAACGCTTTCCTTTATGCAGTAGCAACTATTATTTTAGCACACTTTGTAATTGGCTTTATATGGTTGTGGCGTAAGATGAATAAGAAGAAGTAATTATTTCTTTATTATTTTTTGTCTGTGAACTTCACTAGAATCATTGGTAAGTTCAATAATGTATATTCCGGAATTTAAATTTTGAAGCGAATTTTTAAAATTTTCAAATTGATTTACATCACTTATGATCTTTCCATCTAATGAAAAGAGTTTGTAATTAGTTATAAGATTATTACTTTCAATTTCAATATCATTTTCAAATGGAATTGGGTAAATCTTAATTAAATTATTAGAAAATTTGGGAGTATTTAAAAATACTAAACTTGCATAGTGAGAAGAACTTATAACAGAGTTGTAATTAGTTAAATCATTTTTTAAATCCACTATATTACAATCACATTGTAAATAATAATTTTGAAAATAAGTTACATTGTGATTTAATAAAATAGAATTAAGACCACTATCGTTCGTTATTACAACTCCGCTTGAATCAGTACCAGTTTGAATACCAATAGTTGGATTTACTAAATTATACATTAAAACATCTCCAAAAGTTTCATATTCTGGACTAATACTAACTTTAGTTACAAGTGAAGAATAATTTTCTAAATCAGCTATAAACCCATTCAAATTAGTTCCTGAGTATGTTGCGAAAATAGCATTGGTGTTATCAATTTCATGAAAGTTGTAGGTAATTGTCGTTACATTATGATTTTGAAAAATAGTATTTAAACCGGCATCTGATGTCGAATCATTGTATGGATTAATAGGGTCATTTATATTAGTAGTAACGTAAACGCTATTGGAGTTGGTGGATATTTGAACATAATTAAGTTGTGCAAATCCTGAAAAACAGCCAAAGAAAATTAAAATTATTTTTTTCATAAAATAAATGCTTGTTCAAATTTACAAAAAAAAACAATACATTTGCCCTCGAATTTTGGTTGTTGTTTCTGTTTTTTCAAAACAACATTAAAAGGGAATTAGGTGTAAGACCTAAGCTGTACCCGCAACTGTAAGCTACAAAGCTTGTTATTATCTACATTACCACTGTTGTTAATTTAGAATTAAGAATTCTGAATTTAGAAAATTTCTAACTTCTAACTTCTAATTTCTAACTTTCGATGGGAAGGTTGATAACAAGACGCAAGCCAGGAGACCTGCCACATTCGTTGAGTAACAAACTTTCGGGAAAAAAAGTTTGAGTATGGGTAAATTCTGTGCTTTTCTCCCCAATTTTATTAAAATTTTTATTAACCTTAAAATGAACAAAAAGTTTATTGGCTTAAGTGTATTTACACTAGCTACTGCTTTTGCGTATGCTCAAGAATCAGATACGCTAAAAGTTACTAATTTAAAAGAAGTTGTCGTTTCCGACACAAAATTTGCGCAAAGCAAAGAAAAATCAGGTAAAATTATTGAAGTGATTACCGCGCAAGACTTAGAAGCTAAAAAAGGTCAAAATTTAGCTAATGTTTTGAGTCAAGTTGCTGGAGTGGAAATCAACGGAAATCAATCGTTTAATGGAAAAAATTTAGGCTATTACATTCGTGGAGGCCGTAATCGTCAAGTAGCTATTTATATTGATGGTGTTCCGGTTTTTGATGCTTCAGGAATTAATATCGAATACGATTTGCGTTTAATTCCAGTAGAACAAATCGAGAAAATTGAAGTCATGAAAGGCGCTTCAAGTACGTTGTACGGAACTGGAGCTGCGACAGGAGTTATCAATATTACGTTGAAAAAATCGGTAAAAAAGGAAATTTCGGGTAATGCGTATATCAATATGGGAACGCAAAATACTTCGGAAACTTCAAAAACGAGTGCACAAGATTTCAATCAAGGATTATCGGTAAACGGAACTATCAATAAAGTTTCGTACATGACCACTTTAAACAGTACGGAAACTAAAGGAATGTCGGAAGCTGCAGGAGAAGATTTTGAAGAAGATACGTTTTCGAGAGTGAATGTGTTACAGAAAATAGGTTTTAAAGCGAATGATAAATTGAGTTTTGAATTTTTCGGTAACTATGACCGAATCAAGAACACTTTTGATAATTCGTTTGATGGAATTATAGCTAATGCTGACGATTTAAACAACAACAGTTTTTCGGAACAATTCAGAATCGGATTCTTACCAAAATACAAATACAATAAAGGAGAATTTGCTATTAACGCAGGAGCTTCAACTATTGATAGAGTTTTAAATATTTCAAATTCTTGGTCGGGAACTATTGATAATTACAATTATTCAGGAAGAAGTGCTTCGATTGATGCTTTCAATAAATACAATTTTAGCAAACAAGTGTATTTGGTTTTAGGTGCGCAATATCAATATTTCGATATGACACAAAAAGACGCTTACACTGATGTGGCCAGAGAAGGAGCGAAGTTCAATTTGTTAGATCCTTATGCTACTTTGGTTTTTAATTCTGATTTTGGTTTGAATATCAACGCAGGAGCTCGTTTCAACACCCATAGCGAATACGGAAATCAAGTAGTGTATAATTTCAATCCGAGTTTTTCTTTCGAGAATTTACCTTTGAAAGTGTTAGCTTCTTATAGTACAGCTTTCATCACGCCAAGTTTATATCAATTATACGGTCCTTATGGGAATTTAGATCTAACACCAGAAGAAAATGCTACGGCAGAATTTGGTTTCGAATCGCAATTATTGGATAAAAAATTAACGATAAATGCAGTTGGTTTTTATAGAGAAGAAGAAAACACGTTTGGATTTTTTACAGATCCAGTAACGTTTGCTTCAAATTATATCAACATCGACGGAACTTACCATGCAAAAGGAATAGAAACAAGCGTCCGTTATACCTTATCAGAACGTTTCAATATTGGTGGAAATTATACGTTTACCCAAGTTGAAGAACAATTAAACCGTTTAATTCCAAAGCACAAAGCAAATATCGATTTGAATTACAAATTTAAAAGAGGAACATTCGGAATCAATTATCAATATGTTGATCAAAGAAGTGATGCTTTTTATGATATGAATATTTGGGCTACACAAGCTGTTAATTTAGTGGCTTATCAGTTGGTTAATTCTAATATTTCGTATGAATTATTACCAAATCGTTTCCATATTTTTGGTACTGTAACTAATATTTTGAATGAAGATTTTCAGGAAGTTATAGGTTATAATTCTAGAGGAAGAAATTTTAAATTGGGATTAAATTTTCTGTTTTAAATAATAAAAAGAGAAAGAGGGCAATGGCCCTCTTTTTTTAATCTAAATACATTTCGTCTCCAAATAATCGCATGGATTTACAATCTTCAAAATGATTGAATACTATGTTTGGTATTCTTTGCGAAGTTCTACCATTGGTATTAATGTAATTTAAAGCTGTATTTAAAAGCGGCTCATTCGCTTCACCTAATATTCCTAAGTTTTCGATGTTTTCTAATTGGGAAACATTTGGAATTAACCCATTGGTATAATCACTGAAGTTATTATTGTTTGCAATTTTCAATACAATAGGTTGCATAGCGTATTTATGAGTTGGATTTATATTTTGTTTTCTGAAAGTTGGTGAATCATAAAGCGTAATAGAGCCTACGTTTTTTCCAGCTGTCATGTCTCCAATTTGAATTACGTTGATGTAAGGTTTCAGACCATTTATTATCAACTCACTTGCAGAAGCCGAACGTTTGGTGGTTAGTACATAAACTTTATCTAAATTTAAATGATTGATGGCGCTTCCGTTTGCTATTGAGTTGGTAAATCGGTTTAGCAATTGTTCGGGATTATTGATTAGGTTTTCTATTTTAGTATTCCATTGTTGTTTGGCAAAAATTTGATTATTGAATTGTCCTGTAATCATACTAGCTAAGCGAGTTGCCGTATTTACCGAACCACCCGAATTGTAACGAAGGTCTAAAACAAAGTGCGTAATTCCTTCCGAGCGAAAAAAACCAAAAGCATTGTTAAGCTCATTTTCATATTGTCCATAAAACCCATTGTACATTAAATATCCAATTTTTTTTGTCCCTTGAACAATCACTTTTTTAATATAAACTGGATTTTCGGAGTAATTTGTTTTGGTTAAGGAAACTGAATTTCCATTTGGAGTTATTGCTCCATTATCAAAATTGGCTAAATTTAAAGTGTAGTTATCCTGATTTAATAAGTTGGTATAGTTAGCGGTGTTCAACGAAATTCCGTTTACTGCATAAAAGATATCGCCTCTTTGTATATTTTTTGTTGCGGCATCTGAATTGGGTTGGATATAACGCACCCAACCAAATAATTCTGTAGTGCTTCCTTGTTTGTATCTAAGTTCGTAGTCAACTCCATTGCTTTTTTGAGTGCCGCTTAAAGCTTGTTCCAAAGCATTATAATCAGAAAAAATAACACTATAACGATCAATACTTTGGTCAACCAGCAGGTGATTGAATAAGGATTCAGGAGTGTTAAAAGAATTGATGAAATTTTCATAATCAGTTGTAGTATCGAAGCGATTGTCGGCTAAATCTGGAGAATCGGCAAGCCAATAATAATAGAGGTTTAATCCTTTCCAAATAAAATTATTTACAGAACCATACGATATATTATCATCAAAATCGTCTGAACATTTTATAATACTTTGTGCAAATACTAATGCTATTAATGCAACCCAAAATCTTTTCATATCCTTTTTTTCATAAAGATAAATACATTTCTTTTTGTAACAAAATTAAATTACTTTCGTATTACGGTAAATGCCACTTTGGAAAAAAATTAAATCCGTTTTGTTTATATCATGAAATCTTTTTTAAAGTTTTTTGATATTAAAATAATACTAAGTAATTCAAAAGAAATCAACATTTGATTGATCTAATACACTGAAGAAATGAAAATCGTACCCAAACTTTTACTACAATCTAATAAACGAAATTTTTACAAATGTATAGGAATCACAATAAGTTTTGTTATAACTTTGATATTGGTCGCGTTCTTTTTTTGTCCTTCTCAACACAAGTCGGATGATTTAGGTACATTTGATAATCCTGAAGAAGCTTTCATAGCAACTCAAAAAGCCTTATTAATGGTTTCAGAGCAAGTTAATTTTGGCATGGAAAGTGTAGTATATTTAGAAGAGTATGAAAAAACAAAAAAAATAATTTTTAAATAATTAAAAAATGAAAAATTTAGTAGTAGTCATAGTTTTTTTAATGATTTCAACTATATCTTTTGCACAAGGAGTTTTTGATAAATTCGAAGATAGAGAGGGAGTTACTTCGGTTGTTGTGAACAAGAAAATGTTCGAAATGATGAGCAAAGTAAAAGTAGATGCAAAAGACAAAGAAATGCAACAATACATGAATTTGCTAAAGAAATTAGATAATTTGAAAGTGTTCACCACGAGTAATACAAAAATAGGTGTAGATATGAAAGCATCCGTAAACAGTTACTTGAAATCGAATCCATTAGAAGAATTAATGCGGACTAGTGGTGATGGTAAGAATGTAAAGATTTATGTAAAATCTGTAGCGAATGAAAATACGATACGAGAACTTCTTATGTTTATTGAAGGTTCTAATATAAAAGATGCCGGCACCGTAGTTTTATCTTTAACAGGAAACTTTAGTCTAGATGAAATTTCTGTGTTAACCGACAAAATGAATTTGCCTGGTGGAGATGATTTGAAAAAAGCATCAAAAAAATAATACTTAATAGATGATTATCACAAAATGTAGTCAATCATAAAGTGTATAGATTTGAAATTAAAAAATCCCGCTTTTGCGGGATCTTTTAGTTTTTGAAGTATTTTAATGGGACGATTAACATTCCGAAACATTCTCCATGTTCTTTTCCAATGTGTTTATGGTGCATTTTGTGGGCGCGTCTCACGGCTCTAGCGTATCGGTTATTTGCATTTCTGAATAACTTAAAGCGTTGGTGAATAAAAATATCATGTACTAAGAAATAGGCTATTCCATAGGCTAAGATTCCTAATCCAATGGCAAGTCCGTAAATAAAAATATCATATTTCCACAAAAGGAAGCAACCGATACTCACTATTGCGTAAAAAATGAAGAACGCGTCATTACGTTCAAACCAAGAATCGTGATCTTTCTTATGATGATCGGCATGTAATACCCATAAAAATCCATGCATGATGTATTTATGACTAAACCATGCCATGAATTCCATGAAGCAAAAAGTGGCAAAAAAAACTAAGATATGTATCCACATAATATTTTAAATTTCAATAATTATTTTTGTTTGAGAATCTGAATAGCAATCAATATGATTCAGTTTATAATATATTCAATCTGTAATTCAAGTAGCATTTTGCTAAAAGCCCAACTTTTACATAATCAGGAACACGAATTCTAGTATTTTTAATTTCTACAGAAGGCGTTTTCTTTAGTTTACTTAGCAATTTCTTATAGTAAATGTAAGCTGTGTAAACTCCAAATTTAGCTTCGATGGGTAATTTTTGAATTCCTTCAAAACCTGCATCAAAATCAGCTTGGATTTCAGCAATGATTTGTTGTTTAGAAGTTTCATCTAAACGCGATAAGTCAGTATTTGGGAAATACGTTCTGCTTAAATCTTCATAATCAGCTTTTAAATCACGTAAGAAATTCACTTTTTGAAATGCAGATCCTAAACGCATAGCACTGTATTTTAATTCTTCGTATTTATCATTGTCTCCATTTACAAAAACTTTCAAACACATCAAACCTACAACATCAGCTGATCCATAAATGTATTGATTGTATTCTTCTACCGAAGTGTAAACCGTTTTATGTAAATCCAATTTCATGCTGTGCATAAAAGCATCAATCAATTCCATTGGAATGTTGTATTTGTTTACTGTATGTTGGAACGAGTTTAAAATGGGATTTAAGCTAATTTTTTGCGAGAGTGCTAAACGTAGTTCCTTTTCAAATTGAGAAAATAAAGCTTCTTTGTCATAATCATGAAAAGTGTCTACGATTTCGTCAGCAAAGCGAACAAAACCGTAAATATTATAAATATCTTGACGGATGCTTGGTGCTAACATTTTTACAGCAGATGAAAACGAGGTGCTGTAAGCTTTTGTAACTTTTACGCTACAATCAAAAGAAACATTATCAAAAATAGATTTCATACTATTGATACTTTTTTATTAAATCGGCAACTAATTTTCCTGAAATTAAGGATGGGGGCACGCCTGGCCCTGGCACTGTTAATTGACCAGTAAAGTATAAATTTCTTACTTTTTTACTTTTCAATTTAGGTCTTAAAAAAGCAGTTTGCAATAAGGTATTGGCCATACCATATGCATTCCCTTTATACGAATTATAATCTTTAACAAAATCATTAACACAAAATGATTCTTTAAAGATAATATTATTTTTTACACTTTGATTAGTTAGTCGTTCTAATCGGGTGATTATTTTTTTAAAGTAAAGTTCTCTTAATTCTTCAGTATCATCTAGTCCTGGTGCTAACGGAATCAAAAAGATTCCGGCTTCATTTCCTTCTGGAGCTGAATTTTCATCGGTTTTTGATGGAAAACTTGCATAAAACAAAGGCTCTTCTGGCCATTTTGGATTATCATAAATAGCTTCGGCATGAATATCGAAATCTACATCGAAAAATAAAGAATGATGTTCTACGTTTTCGATTTTCTTGTCAAACCCAACATAAAATAGGAGCGAAGAAGGAGCAAATGTTTTGTTTTCCCAGTATTTTTCTGAGTATTGACGGTATTTCTCATCTAATAAAGTTTCCGAATGGTGATAATCGGCACCACTCAAAATTACATCCGCTGTGATAATTTTATTATTTACTAGTAATCCGGTTGCTTTACCATTGGTCACATCAATCTTTTCTACATTAGCATTGGTTTCGATTTTTACACCTAATTCTTTAGCTAAAGATTCTAATGCTAAAATTACTGAATACATACCATTTTTTGGATGCCAAGTTCCTAAACCAAAATCAGCAAAATTCATAAAGTTGTAAAATGACGGAGTATCACTTGGTTTTGCTCCTAAAAATAAAACGGGAAATTCTAAAATTTGAATCAATTTCATGTTTTTGAATCGTTTTCGAACATCTTTTTTGATGTTACTGAAAAATTGATTCACTTTTTTGGCTGTTTCTAAAGTAATCAATTCCAAAGGAGATTCTCCTGGACGATATACCAAATCCTTTATGGCAATATCATAATTACTCTTAGCTTCAACTATGAATTGCTCTAATTGCTTTCCGCTTCCTTTCTCGATGGATTCGAAGGTTTTTACAATTTCTGGAAGATTATCGGCAATGTTTACAAAATCTAAATACCCAAAATAGACTTGATAAGCAGGAGAGAGTTTAATTAACTCATAATAATCAGAAGGTTTTTTGCCAAAGTCAGCGAAGAAACGCTCAAATACATCTGGCATCCAATACCATGTTGGCCCAATATCGAAAGTAAAGCCTTCTTTTTTAAGTTGACGAGCTCTTCCTCCTATGGTGCTGTTTTTTTCATAAAGAGTCACTTCATTACCTTGTTTTGCTAAATAGCATGCAGCAGCTAATGAAGAAAATCCTGAACCGATTATTGCAATTTTTTTACTCACTTTAATATATTTTTTGTTTAACAAAGATAGTAAAAAAGTTAAACAAATCAAATGTTTTACAAACTATTTGAGAGTTCTTCGATACTATTAAATAGTTTTGTTTTTTCGCTTTTGTATTTAGAAGAAATGAATTGTGTCATTCTTCCTAATAGTAGGAGTTCGTGATTGTTATCTTTAAGAATTTGGTTCTGAATGTTTTCAATGTAATTATCGATTTCTTCTTGGTTTGGCTCTACGGTAAGGTAGCTTACAAAAGAAATCTTTTCAAAAGAGTTTACTAAATCTAAAAGGCTTTCAGTGGGTATGCTTTCCCCTAAATAAATTGTTTGGTAGCCTTTCAGTAGAATCTCATAGTTTAAATACATCAATCCAAGTTCGTGTACTTCATTCAATGGAAGGAATAAAACAAAAACTTTATCCGTTTTTGTAGGTTCTAATATTTGTACTTTTTCGGTATTAATTAAAAGTTTTTGTTTAATTAAGTAAGTGATGAAATGTTCATGTGCAGGTGAGATAGTTTCAGTTTGCCACAAGTAACCTAATTCCTGCATCAGTGGAATAAATACAGTATAAAAAACCTCTCGGAATGATTTTTCGTTCAATAGTTGGTTATAGGTATTGAAAAATAAAGATTGATCAAAATTCATCATGGCTATTTTGAATGTACTTATAGCATGATTTTTAGCACTTTTTTCTGAAATGATTTCGGAAGCTAGTTTATTTATTTCTTCATGGCCTAGCGTTCCAATTTTTGAAATTTTATAGCCATAGTTGTGCAAGAGAACGATATTTAATAATTTTTGTAAATTTTTAATATCATATGAACGGATGTTGGTATCTGATCGCATAGGTTTTAAAACATTATATCGTTTTTCCCAAATACGAATCGTATGCGCTTTGATACCAGATAGATTTTCTAGATCTTTGATACTGAAAACATTTTTAACGTTGTTCATTTTTTGCTCTTTTTTTTGTTTAACAAAAGTAATAAAAAAAGTGAACAAAAAAATTTTTTCAACAAAAATGTTTAATTAATTGGTGTTTTTTGTTAAACATTTCTAGGATTGATTTGATTATTATGAAGAAGTAATGAAAAAAAGTAATCGTGACCAAGGAGGGATTTGAACCCTCACGCCCTTACGAGCACCACCCCCTCAAGATGGCGAGTCTACCGTTTCTCCACTTGGCCTTAAAACAATAAAGACGTTGCATTGCAACGTCTTTATTAATTTGTGACCTGGCTGGGATTCGAACCCAGGACCCCATCATTAAAAGTGATGTGCTCTACCAGCTGAGCTACCAAGTCGGTGCGTTCAAGAAATAAGTTTTATGTAGTGACCTGGCTGGGATTCGAACCCAGGACCCCATCATTAAAAGTGATGTGCTCTACCAGCTGAGCTACCAAGTCATTTTATTTCCTTGAATGCGGGTGCAAATATATAAACATTTATTTATTTTGCAATGGGATTTTCTTTTAAATTTGTCTTTTTTTTTAATTAATTTCTTAACCCTTTAATTTATAGGGAATTATTTTTTTATGAAAATAGTATTGGTAGGCTATATGGGCTGTGGAAAGTCAATTATAGGTGCTTTTTTAGCAGAAAAGTTACAGCTTTCGTTTTATGATTTAGATCGAGAAATCGAAAAAGAAACTCAAAATTCGATTTCGGAGTTGTTTCAATCTAAGGGTGAAATTTATTTTCGTAAAAAAGAAAATGAGATTTTGAAAGCTTTGTTAGAAAAAGAAGAAGACTTTGTATTGAGTTTAGGAGGTGGCACACCTTGCTATTACAATAATCATGAGTTATTGTTAAAAGAAGGTGTTTTTTCCATTTATTTGAAGGCTTCGGTTGAAACATTACTTACTCGACTAAAGCAAGAGAGGACCCAACGTCCGTTACTTCACAATCAAGATGAGGTTTCTTTAAAAGATTTTATCAATAAGCATTTGTTTGACCGAAACTTTTATTATCATCAGGTTTCTAAAATTGTTACTGTTGACGATAAATCGGTAGTGCAAATCGTTGATGAAATTATTGATTTATTAGCTTAAATAAGCATATGAGTTGTCATCTTCAAAAAAAACTTGTATATGTTCATGTAGAGAAGTTGATAACGATAAGCCTTTGAAATCTGCTTTTACAGGATATTTTTTATGGTTTCTATCTACTAAAACAGCTGTTTTGAATTTATTTAAAGGTACTTCTAAAAAATGTTTTACACCATATATAAGAGTAGTCCCAGAACTTAAAACGTCATCTATTAAAACTAGAGCTTTGTTTTGATATTGTTCAGATGAAATAGATGTAGTTATTGTGTCTTGAGGATTTAGTTTATTGATTTTAACTTCACAAAGTGTTACTTTTAGATCCGAAATTAAAGCTAATTCTTCAGCTATTTTTTGGGCAAAAATAAATCCGTTATTGGCAATTCCAGCTAAAATTACCTCATTTTCATTAACGAATGTTTCGTAAATTTGATAAGCGATTCGTTTGGTTTTGTGTTGAATTTCTTCGTGTGTTAAAATAATATTTTCCATTGTGTTGTTATTTGACCTCAAAGATAAAGAAGAGTTCTCTATTTTTTCTAGGTTTTATAGAATTGTATGCTTTTTCTAGTTTTTTGACAGAAAATTTTTTAGAAAACAGATTTAGGTATTCTGAAACAGAGCCTCCAAAAGGTGGTCCTTGAGTAGTTAATGGGAAATCAAATAATAAGCCTGCTACTTTTCCTGATGGATTTAATAAAGAAACCATTTTCTCAACATACTTTGGACGCATTTCAGGAGGTAACGCACAGAAAAAGGTTTGTTCCAATATTAAATCGAAAGTGGTTTCTAAAGAAAAAAAATCCGAATGAATTAAATGAGAAGCATATTCTGGTTTTCTTTTTTGGATATTATTTAATGGAGTTGTGGCAATATCGACTACAAAAACATTTTGAAAACCATTTTCAATTAAATAATCAAATTCATAGCCGTTTCCAGCCCCTGGAATTAAAATTCTCAGATTCTTATCGGTTAATTGATTGATGTATTCTTTTAAAGGAGTAGTAATGGCGCCAGCATCCCAGACCGTTTCTCCTTTTTGGTAGCGTTCTTCCCAATAATTCATATTATTCAAAATCTTCGCTTGCGTAGTTATCATCTAAATAATCATCAATATCTCTTCGCTCTTTTTTGGTTGGGCGTCCCATTCCATGCGCTCTGTAATGTTCTTTTGATAATTTTAGTAACTCTAGATGTTCAAACGCTTCTTTTGGAGTTTCATCTTTGCGATACATATCTAGAAGTTTTGCTCCTAAACGATTTTGAGGAATATCTAAAATAGTCAATTTGTAATTGATTTGATCTTTTCTTAAAGTAATTTTATCTGTTGGAAATATTTCCCTAGAAGCCTTCGCTACTTGTCCATTCACTGTAACGTGCCCTTTTTTTACAGCCTCTGCAGCAATACTTCGTGTTTTGTAATATCGAAGACACCATAAAAGTTTATCTATACGCATAATCTAAATCAAAAAACCTTGTTAATATTTCTACAAAAATAAATGAAAATTGTATCTTGCACCCATTAAAAATAGAATAATGAATAGTTTTTTTAAAATAGTATTAGTAGCTGCTTTGTTTACAAGTTTGTATTCTTGTCAAAAGGATGATGGTGTTACTTTAACTCCTGATAGACCTTATGGAGAGGTTTTTGTTGAAGATAGTACGAAAATTAGAGAGTTTATGGATTCTCATTACATCACCTACGATTCTGATTTCAATGTAACCTTTACCCAAATTCCAAATGGAGGTTCTCAAACACCAATTTCAGATATGAATGAATTGGATACCATACAAAGAAAGATTCATGATATCACTTATGTAATTTATTACCTAAAATTAAGAGAGGGTTCTGGAGAAAATATAACAAGAGTGGATTCTTCATTTGTTTCTTACAAAGGTTTTACATTTAATAAAACGACTACTGATAATGTTGTAACCTACAATCAAACAGTTTTTGATGAAAAGCAATTTCCCGTTTGGTTTTCTTTAGATGAGGTGATAAGGGGGTGGTCCGAAATAATTCCTCTTTTTAAAACCGGAACATATACTTCCCAAGCAGATGGTACTATTTCCTTTGATAATTTTGGAGCAGGCGTAATGTTTGTTCCTTCTGGTCTAGCATATTTTAGTACTGGTACATTATCTATTCCATCTTACACTCCTACAATATTTACTTTCAAATTACATAATTTAAGAAGGAGAGACCATGACAGAGATAAAGTTTTATCCATGTATGAATATGGAAACCCTCTAGATACAGATAGATTTAAGAAATCTCCTATCGATACCGATGGTGATGGAAGACCTGACTATATAGATGTAGATGATGATGGAGATGGTGTTTTAACTAAAACTGAAATAGCTTTTACTTACGATCAGGGGGGAGTTACAAAAACTGGTTATTATCCTTATCATGGAGCTCTTGTAGATGACCCATCAACACCATATAATGATACTTTTGGTATTCCAAGAAAGTACACAGGACCTTTGAATTCAAACAATAAACCAACACCATTACCGGTTGATTTTACTGATGTTGGTAGAATTAGAAGGCATTTAGATAATACATCAAAACCGCCTTACGAATAAAACTATAAGACCGCTAAATAATCGATTTAGCGGTTTTTTTAAACAAAAAAACTCCGATTTTCATCGGAGTGATTTTTCAAACTAACCCTTAACTAAATGAGGTACACTCTTTAATTGGTACAAATTTCGTTTCTTTTTTCGACTTTAATGTTAAGGAATTGTTATTCTTATCTTATTGATTATTAATTTTTTAACTTTTTTATTTTCTATTTTCATGTGAATGATGTATTCCTTTGTTGTCATTGTATTTGACTTTAGAATTTCCCTATAATTGTTGCTTTTTTTTGTTTGAATTATTTCTTAAAATATTGAAATCAAAATTTATTAAATTCGTAAATTGCACCCATTAAAACGAATAAAAATTACAAATGGAACTACAAACTCCTTATATTCCTAAAAATAAAGTAAGAATTGTGACCGCAGCGTCACTTTTTGATGGTCACGATGCAGCCATCAATATCATGCGTAGAATTATTCAAGCTACAGGTGTTGAAGTAATTCACCTTGGACATGATAGAAGCGTGGAAGAAGTAGTAAATACTGCAATTCAAGAAGATGCAAATGCAATTGCTATGACATCTTATCAAGGTGGTCATAACGAATATTTCAAATACATGTACGATTTGCTTATAGAAAAAGGAGCGGGTCATATCAAAATATTTGGTGGCGGTGGTGGTGTAATTCTTCCATCCGAAATTGAAGAATTGCATGCCTACGGAATTACTAAAATTTATTCTCCAGACGATGGGCGTGCCATGGGATTGCAAGGTATGATTAATGATTTGGTTCAGAAAGCCGATTTCCCAGTAGGAGATGTGTTAAACGGAGAAGCCGATCATTTAGAAGAGAAAAATCCAAGAGCAATTGCCCGTGTAATTTCTGCAGCTGAAAACTTCCCGGAAATTGCCAAAGAAACGTTAGATAAAATTCACACAGCAAACAAAACTTCTAAAATTCCAGTTTTAGGTATTACAGGAACAGGTGGCGCAGGAAAATCATCATTAGTAGATGAATTGGTAAGAAGATTTTTGATTGATTTCCCTGAAAAAACGATAGGATTAATTTCGGTGGATCCATCAAAACGTAAAACGGGTGGTGCTTTATTAGGTGATAGAATTCGTATGAATGCCATCAACAATTCACGTGTTTACATGCGTTCGTTAGCAACTCGTCAATCAAATTTAGCTTTATCGAAATATGTAGCGGAAGCGATTCAAGTGTTGAAAGCGGCAAAATATGATTTAATTATTCTAGAAACTTCAGGAATTGGACAATCGGATACTGAAATTTTAGACCATTCAGATGTTTCTTTGTACGTAATGACGCCAGAATTCGGAGCGGCAACGCAGTTAGAAAAAATCGACATGCTAGATTTCGCTGATTTAGTAGCGCTAAATAAATTCGACAAGCGTGGCGCTTTAGATGCGATTCGTGATGTAAAAAAACAATACCAACGCAATCATAATCTTTGGGATGTAGATACAGATAAGATGCCAATTTTTGGAACGATTGCATCACAATTCAATGATCCTGGGATGAATACGCTTTACAAATCTATCATGGATAAGATTGTAGAAAAAACAGGGGCAGATTTGAAATCTACTTTCGAAATTACGCGTGAGATGAGTGAGAAAATCTTCGTAATTCCTCCTCACAGAACTCGTTATTTATCTGAAATTGCTGAAAATAATAGAAAATATGACGAAACTGCTTTAACACAAGTAGAAGTAGCGCAAAAATTATACGGAATTTTCAAAACGATTTGTTCGGTTGCTAATGTCAATTCGAGCGAAGTCGAGAATGCTTTAATTGTTAAATCCGGTTTAAATCAAGACGAGATTCTGAAACAAGTTCAGAATGACAAATCAGATTTTATTAAATTACTTTTAGCAGAATTCGACCGAGTAAAAATGAATTTAGATCCCTACAATTGGGAAATTTTGTTGACTTGGGAAGAAAAAGTAAATAAATATAAAAACCCGGTATATTCGTTTAAAGTTCGTGATAAAGAAATCAAAATTCAAACGCATACTGAATCTTTATCGCATTCACAAATTCCAAAAGTAGCCTTACCTAAATACCAAGCTTGGGGCGATATTTTAAAATGGAATTTACAAGAAAACGTACCAGGAGAATTCCCTTTTGCATCAGGATTATATCCATTTAAACGTGAAGGAGAAGACCCAACGCGTATGTTTGCAGGAGAAGGAGGACCAGAAAGAACGAATCGTCGTTTCCATTATGTTTCATTGGGAATGCCGGCAAAACGTTTATCTACAGCATTCGACTCGGTAACGTTATACGGAAATGATCCAGACCACAGACCCGATATTTATGGTAAAATTGGAAATGCGGGAGTTTCAATTTGTTGTTTAGACGATGCTAAAAAATTATACTCAGGTTTCGATTTGAGTCACCCAGCGACTTCAGTTTCCATGACTATTAATGGTCCAGCACCCATGTTGTTAGGATTCTTTATGAATGCTGCTATCGACCAAAACTGTGAGAAATATATCAAAGAACATGGTTTAGAAGCTGAAGTTGAGAAAAAGAAAAAAGAATTGTACGACGATAAAGGTTTAGAGCGTCCAAGATACAACGGCGAATTACCTGAAGGAAACGATGGTTTAGGATTGTTGTTATTAGGAGTAACGGGAGATCAAGTGTTACCAGCGGATGTGTATCAAGATATTAAAGTGAAAACGTTATCGCAAGTTCGTGGCACCGTTCAAGCGGATATTTTAAAAGAAGATCAAGCGCAAAATACATGTATTTTCTCTACGGAATTTGCCTTACGCTTGATGGGAGACGTTCAAGAATATTTCATCAAACAAAATGTACGTAATTTCTATTCGGTTTCGATTTCAGGTTATCACATTGCGGAAGCAGGAGCTAATCCTATTACGCAGTTAGCGTTTACGTTAGCGAATGGTTTTACGTATGTAGAATATTATTTAAGTAGAGGAATGAACATCAACGACTTCGGTCCGAATTTATCGTTCTTCTTTTCTAATGGTATTGATCCTGAATATGCAGTAATTGGTAGAGTAGCACGTAAGATTTGGGCAAAAGCCTTAAAACATAAATACGGAGCCAACGAAAGAGCCCAAATGTTGAAATACCACATTCAAACATCGGGTCGTTCATTACATGCTCAAGAGATTGATTTCAATGATATTCGTACGACTTTACAAGCGTTATATGCGATTTACGACAACTGTAATTCGTTACATACTAATGCTTATGATGAGGCAATTACGACTCCAACAGAAGAATCAGTGCGTCGTGCGATGGCGATTCAGTTGATTATTAATAAAGAATTAGGTTTAGCGAAAAACGAAAACCCAATTCAAGGTTCGTTCATCATTGAAGAATTAACCGATTTAGTAGAAGAAGCGGTTTTAGCTGAATTTGATAGAATTACCGAAAGAGGAGGAGTTCTTGGTGCAATGGAAACGATGTATCAAAGAAGTAAAATTCAAGAAGAATCGTTGTATTACGAAACTTTGAAACATACAGGAGAATTCCCAATCATTGGAGTAAATACTTTTTTGAGTTCAAAAGGTTCGCCAACAGTTATTCCAGCAGAAGTAATTCGTGCAACAGAAGAGGAAAAACAATTCCAAATTCAAACATTAGAGAATTTACATAAAGCCAAAGTAAAAGAGGTTGAGAATCAAATTACAATCATTCAAGAAGCAGCGATTCAAAATCAAAATATTTTTGAAAAATTGATGGATGCAGCCAAAGTGTGTTCGTTAGGACAAATCACCAACGCATTGTTTGAAGTGGGTGGTCAGTACCGAAGAAATATGTAATATTTTAAATAATATTTTCCGTAGAGGCGCGATTTATCGCGTCTCTTTTTTTTGAATACATTCAAAAAAAATAAAAAAGGTTTCCATTTTTCAAAATATTTTCTTTATTTCGTTGAACAATATATTATTACACGCCATGCAAAATAAATTTAAAAACAAATATCGCATATCCTCTGCGCGGTTACAATCGTGGGATTATTCTAATAGCGGGGTCTATTTTATCACCATTTGCACCCAAGATCGACATCATTTTTTTGGTCACATTCATAATCAAGAAATGCAATTATCCGAAGTAGGAAAATTGGCAGCACAATTTTGGTATGAAATACCTAATCATTTTCCAATGGTGGAATTAGGAAATTTTGTGGTGATGCCGAATCATGTTCATGGGATTTTGATTATTGATAATTCCCAAATTCCCGTAGAGACGCGATTAATCGCGTCTGATAATTATGATGAAATAAATAATTCGCGATTAATCGCGTCTGATAATGATGATGTAAACAATAATATAGATAAGACGCGATTAATCGCGTCTATACAGGGTGAAATTGGTGGTTTTTCGGGGGATAAAAATCCCATGTTGGGTAATTCTATTTCAAAAATTGTCCGTTGGTACAAAGGGCGATGTTCATTTGAATGCAGAAAAATTCAATCCAATTTCGCCTGGCAATCCAGATTTTACGACCATATTATTCGGAATTCAAAATCATTTGATACCATTCAAAATTATATTGAACAAAATCCATTAAAATGGAAAGAGGATACATTTTATTCAAATTCTCCATCCACATAAAACCATTTTTCATTTTCTAATTTGAAAGTAGAATGTTCGTAATGTACTTGAGCTTTTAAATTTTTGTCTAAATAATAGGCTTTGAAAGTTACTGTGGTTTCAGTTGAGGCTAAAACTTCTAGTTTTAACCATTTGTTTGCTTGACTCCAAGCTAAAATATCTCTTTTATTGTGGTATTTTCTTTTAGAAATATGCGTAGTATTTACTAAATAATCAGCCGCTCCTGTTGCAAAAGCACTATAACGGGAGCGCATTAAAGTTTCGGCAGTCGGAGCATTTTTTATTCCTTTGATATAAGGTTCACAACAATCTTGAAACGAAACGGTGTTTCCGCAGTAACAATTCGACATAAATTATTGTTTAGATTCATTGAACTTTCTGGTAATCTCTTTCAATTTTTCGGCACGAGCATTCTTTTTAGCTTTTTCTTTAGCTTGTTCTTTGTGAAGTTTATCGTTATGCGCTTTTATGTTTTTTGGATTATTTCTTCCCATTTTATATGTATTATCATTCTTCAAAGGTACTAATTTTTCACTCTGTAAAAGTTTGGCACAACAATTGGTTATATTTACAAAAGGAATAACTAAAACTTAATATTATGAAGAAAATTACTTTATTGATAGCTTTTATCGGAATGATAACGCTTCAGAGTTGTACCAAAGAAGAAGTTATTGTGCAAGATAGTTATGATAATGATACTATTTCTGAGGTTTTTGAAGTTACACGTTCTTTCAATGCGGCTAATAATTATAGTGCATTAATTGATCTTGGAACACCAATTTATGCTTCTGATATGATATTAGTATATCATTTATACGATGTGATAGGAGGTCAGGATGTTTGGAGATTAATGCCGCAAACCTATTATTTTAATGATGGCGGTGAGTTGGATTATAATTTTGATTTTACGCGAAATGATGTTAATATCTTTTTAGATGCTAATTTTCCTTTAATCGATTTGTCATCAGCATGGACACAAAATCAAACTTTTAGAATTGTGATTGTGCCTGGATATTTTTCTAATAGAAGTGCAACACAAGTTAATTTGAAAGATTTCAATGCAGTTGTTCAGTCATATGGAATTAATTTAAAAACGATTAAAACCTTAGAATAAAAAAAAGCTATCTTTTGGATAGCTTTTTTTAATCTAAAATTTTATCAATTTTAAGATAACCAATGTGTTTTTCATTTTCTGAAATCACATTGGTTTTTGTTATTTTCAAACGATACTGTGATTTGAATTTATCTGAAAGAATTTCTTCTATATTGTGAATATCATCAACATCGACACCATATTTGTCGTCAATGTGTGATTCAGCTCCTTTGAAACTACAATGTTTATAAAAGGTGGTTTGTTTGGCTTTCTTTATCGCTTAAGCTTTTGTTTTGGCCACAACTAATACTTTATAATGGTATTCTTCAAATTCGTCTTCCTTGTATCCTCCTAAATTTAAAAAGAATAAATGCTCTTCCTGTTCCAGTTTTTCATCATTGGAAACTACTTCTATTTCAAATCCGTCAACACAAGTTACTTTTTGCCACGCATCAATATGAATTCTTCCTTTTGATTCGGGCCAAAAGTCCTTCATATTTGGAACTAATTCTTTTAAACTAGTTCCAATGCCAAAAAAAATATCGTGTTGTTCGGTAAAGCGGCCTTTTGGGGTGCAACCTAACAAAATCATGTATAAATTTAATGTTTTCATAATGTAAAATTAGTAAAAAATATTTTTACCCCTAAAAAAATAGGGGGTGTTTGTAAAAATATTTAAAATATTTATATATTTGTAAAACTTTTCAGGGGTTTAACTTTAAAACAACACAACTTATGTCAACATTTCGTTTTCAAGCTTTAAGAAAGGCAACAGACAGAAAACCAGTCCATGTAGAAGAATTGGACAGAAAGTCAGTTATTTTTGGTAGTAATGTTTTTGGTGATAAAGCTATGCGACAGTTTTTGACGACAGAAGCTTACAAAGCCGTAAAAGCAGCTGCTGAAGGAGTAAAAATTGACCGTAAAATAGCAGACTACATTGCATTGGGAATGAAAGAGTGGGCATTGTCAAAAGGAGTGACTCATTATACGCATTGGTTCCAACCTTTGACAGGAACAACAGCTGAAAAACACGATGCTTTCTTCGAGACCTTTCCTGATGGAAGTGATCCAGTAGAAAAATTTGGAGGAAGTCAATTAGTGCAACAAGAACCAGATGCGTCTTCTTTTCCAAATGGAGGAATTCGTAATACGTTTGAAGCTAGAGGATATACGGCTTGGGATCCAACTTCTCCTGCTTTTATCTTTGGAACTACTTTATGTATTCCAACGGTTTTCGTTTCGTATACTGGGGAAGCGTTGGATAACAAAACACCTTTATTACGTGCACTTCACGCTATCGATGAGTCAGCAACAGAAGTAGCTAAGTATTTCGATAAAAATGTAAAGAAAGTTACTCCTACTTTAGGTTGGGAACAAGAATATTTTCTAGTAGATAGCGCTTTAGCATCTTCAAGACCTGACTTATTAGCAACAGGAAGAACTTTATTAGGGCACACTGCTGCAAAAGGACAACAATTAGACGACCATTATTTTGGTTCGATTCCGACACGAGTTTTAACCTATATGCGTGATTTAGAAAACGAGTGTATGTTATTAGGAATTCCTGTTAAAACGCGTCATAATGAAGTAGCACCAAACCAATTTGAGTTAGCGCCAATCTTCGAAGAAACAAATTTAGCGGTTGACCACAACTCTTTATTAATGGACGTAATGCAAAAAGTGGCAGAGCGTCACGATTTTAAAGTATTATTCCATGAAAAACCATTTAAAGGTGTTAATGGTTCTGGAAAACACAACAACTGGTCGTTAGCAACAGATACTGGAATTAACTTGTTGTCTCCAGGAAAAACACCAATGAGTAACTTACAATTCTTAACGTTTTTTATCAATACGATTAAAGCGGTTCATGATTATGAAGAATTGTTAAGAGCTTCTATTGCATCCGCTAGTAATGATCATCGTTTGGGTGCTAATGAAGCGCCACCAGCCATTATTTCTGTTTTCATTGGAGATGCACTTTCAAAAGTGTTAGATGAATTAGAAGGAGTTTCAAAAGGGAAATTATCTCCAGAAGAAAAAACCGATTTAAAATTAAATGTTGTTGGTAAATTACCCGATGTAATGTTAGACAATACCGATAGAAACAGAACATCTCCATTTGCCTTTACAGGAAATAAATTTGAGTTTAGAGCGGTGGGTTCGTCTGCTAACTGTGCGGTTTCGATGACTACTTTAAATACGATTGTAGCCAAACAATTGAAAGATTTCAAAAACGAAGTAGATGCTTTGATTGAGAAAAACGATTTAAAGAAAGATGAAGCTATTTTTAATGTTTTAAGAGAATATATCAAAAATACAAAAGCTATTCTTTTTGAAGGAGATGGCTATAGCGAAGCTTGGGAAAAAGAAGCAAAAAAACGCGGTTTAAGTAACCATAAAACAACACCACAAGCGTTAAAAGCTAAGGTTTCTAAAAAAGCGGTTGAAGTGTTTGGCGAAATGGGCGTAATGAACCCTGTTGAGGTAGAATCACGCTACGAAATTGAATTGGAAGAATACGTGAAAAAAATCCAAATCGAAGGTCGTGTTTTAGCAGATATTGCTCGTAACCATGTGGTTCCAACAGCGATTAAATATCAAAATGTGTTAATTGAAAATGTAAAAGGGTTAAAAGAAATCTTTGGTAAGGATTTTGAAAAAGTAGCGAAAGAACAAATTAAATTAATCAAAGAAATTTCAGAACACATTGAAGGTATTAATACTAAGGTGGAAAAAATGACCGAGGAACGTAAAAAAGCAAACGCCTTAACAAGTACGGAAAAAATGGCCGATGCGTATTGCGATAAAGTAAAACCTTACTTCGAAGAAATTCGTTACCACGCTGACAAATTAGAATTGTTAGTAGACGACGAACTTTGGACCTTAACCAAATACAGAGAATTGTTATTTACAAAGTAATTAGAAATAGAAATCCCAATCTATCGATTGGGATTTTTTACTTTTAAAGGTACTATAACATAAACTGTGTAAGTAGAAAAAATAATGGGGTTTATAAACCCCATTATTTTTTTGTTTAATTTTAAATTTTACACAGTCTTATGAAAAAAGAAGATTTATTATCGGATGAATT
>NZ_JAMLJN010000012.1 GCF_023634865.1 Flavobacterium fragile | reverse complement strand
ACAATTAGCTGGAGTTGCTCCGTTTTCACATATTTGGTAAGTAACGGTATAAGTACCCGATGGGGTGCCTGCTGCTACTGTTATCGTTCCGTTTGGATTTAATGTTAATCCCGTTGGAACACTTGTTCCTGTTAAGGTTACTTGACCTGGATTAGTTCCAATTACAACTGGAGCGCCATCTAAAGTGTCGTTAATAATTACTGATGGGGTGCTGTCTCCTGAGGTAATAGCCGTTGGTGTATCGTTCACGGCACAAATACTTTTATTTACAGTTACGCTTGATCCCGTTGTAATACAACTGTTATCTGTTGTTGAACGAACACGTAAAGTATAAGTTCCTGGAGCTACACCTGTAAAGGTAGCAC
Organism: Flavobacterium fragile; assembly: GCF_023634865.1. Classification (GTDB taxonomy): domain Bacteria; phylum Bacteroidota; class Bacteroidia; order Flavobacteriales; family Flavobacteriaceae; genus Flavobacterium; species Flavobacterium fragile. The sequence goes on along the minus strand of NZ_JAMLJN010000012.1, from coordinate 56,826 downwards.
TTGATTGATAAGTCGTACCATCAATGCTATACTCAACTCCTGATTGCGTTGTGAAAACAATCGTTCCTGTTGTTACAGCACATGTTGGTTGTACGGTTACACTTCCTGCTGGTGTACTTGGTGCTGATGGAACTGCATTTACAGTGACACTAGAACCTGTTGCTGTACAAGTATTATCTGTTGTTGAACGAACACGTAAAGTATAAGTTCCTGGAGCTACGCCTGTAAAGGTAGCACTTGATTGATAAGTCGTACCATCAATACTGTATTCCACTCCTGATTGCGTTGTGAAAACAATCGTTCCTGTTGTTACAGCACATGTTGGTTGTACGGTTACACTTCCTGCTGGTGTACTTGGTGCTGATGGAACTGCATTTACAGTGACACTAGAACCTGTTGCTGTACAAGTATTATCTGTTGTTGAACGAACACGTAAAGTATAAGTTCCTGGAGCTACACCTGTAAAGGTAGCACTTGATTGATAAGTCGTACCATCAATGCTATACTCAACTCCTGATTGCGTTGTGAAAACAATCGTTCCTGTTGTTACAGCACATGTTGGTTGTACGGTTACACTTCCTGCTGGTGTAGTTAAAACACATGGAGGAGAAACTGGAACCGGAGTACTAGTCGCGGAATTATTAGATGTAGTTGGATCAGGAGCATTGCTTGAAATAGATGCTGTATTGGCATAACTACCTGTATTTAAAACGGTAGCAGTTATTGTCATTGTGGCTGTTGCACTAGGTGCTAAAACCCCTATATTCCAATTAGATGAAGAAAAAGTACCCACAGACAAAGTTGGAGACCCAACTAACGTATATCCAGAAGGTAATGGATCATTCACAACAACATTATAAGCGTTATATAATAAACTATTATTTGTAGCTGTAATTGTAAAAGTTACATTACTACCAATTATTGGAGCACTATTATTTACCGTTTTAGTAACACTTACATCAGTGTCACAATATTCAGTTATTAAATTAATAGAAGTACTAAGATTAGGTCCTCCACAAGGGTTTGGTAGTACGTATTGAACGACAACTGTTCCAACACCTGTAAACGTTATATTATTACCCACCAATACTCCAGGTCCACTTAAAACAGAAAGTGTACCTCCTGAAGGAGATGGTATTAAATCCACATTGGAACCAATACAATACTTTGACGTTGGACCTGTTGGAAGAACAGACAAAGCAATTTCAGGAGTAGATGCACCACATAGAACAATTGGTGAAGTAGAAAATGTAAAAACAGATTCAGTACCCGAAGTAGTAACTCCATTTCCAATACTACCATTAATTCTATGACCTACATATCCATAATTTGATTGACATTGTTTAATGGTCATAGAAGTATGTCCACCTGTTTCAACTGCTAACATTATATCAGAAGCTGTTAATCCACCAGGCATAACTGGATCTGTTGGGTCGCTAGTTGCACCTAACATAGTGTTATTATTCTCACCAAAAGCATATATATTTTTAGTGCTATTAATAACATTAACACCATTATATCTTGTATCGTGTTCTTGAGGACTAATCCAAATAATGTTACTCATCACCGCACCTCCAGTAGCATATCTTGGTTGAACCCAACTTCTTCTTTCTGTAGTTGAAAAATCACCTAACTGACGAACAGCATTATTACCCATAGCATAAAGATTGCCATTTGTAGCTAAAACATAATAAGATCTTTGATTAGTACTGTTGTTTCCAGTACCAATCATTTTTGGAGTTATACCTACCGGCAACGTCATTTGTCTTGCTCTGTTTTGGGTTGCAATAATTGCTGTATTATCTCCTAAATAAACATTACTACCCCAAGTATACACCGTACCATCTGAACATAAAGCCATCATTGCACCAGCACTACCTCTAGTTGTAACAACATTCGTTAAAAATGGATTTCCAGTAGCCGTTGTTGTAACTCTACTCCAAACTGTATTTGAACCTGTAGCCCCATTACCTCTCATATTGGCATCTTGAGACAAAACCCAAACATCACCACTACATGTTGTTAAAGCAATTGTTTGATAAGTCACAAACATCATCTTAACATCAGCAGGAACCATACCCGTAGGTAACCCATTAGCGTTACCATTAATAGTTAGTTTTTGAAATACAGAACTACTAGTTATAGAATTATCTAAAACCGTTCCTTCTGTAGCCCAAGCATACAAACCATCAGTTGCTAATAAAATACCTTGAGCTGATGAAGTAAAGTTACTAGCAACTGCAACTTTGAGTGGAGTTGCAGTACCTAATGCGGGATAATTAGTTGAATTTAATAGAATAGGAGAATATAAGTGGGTTGCACCGTCATTAGCCAATTTTTCTCCCCACAACTGAATAGAACCGTCACCAGTTCTTGAAACAGTACTATGAAAAGAGGAAACAAAGTTATCATATTCTATAGTAGTTGCATCAGTATTAGAATTGGCACCGTAATTAGCTAAATTAGTATTTGGACATCCTACTGTAGGTACAGCACATTGTGAGTAGACACTATTGAAGGAAGCAAATAAAACCAATATCAAAATGAAATTTCTAAAATTGCAAAATGATTTTATATTTTTTAATGCCATAACGTTTCTAGTTTACAATTTCTAATTGATAATACGTTTGAGTTTCATTGTTACTATCAACAAAATCAAACATCAAATAAGTCTCTTTATTAACTGTACCAAACAATTTATAACTTAAATTATAAGTTCCGTTTTTAACTACGATTTCCTCTTGCAAAGGAATAGCAATCAAACTAACATCATTTCCAGTTACATTAACGTTTGATAATTTAATTTTCCCGCCTTCAGAAACAGATTTTATAGTAACAGGTAGCGACATTATTATATCATCACAATTTTTTCCTACTCTAATTTTATCGGAAAATTTAATTTCTGAAAATTGAAACACCATCTCAGTTGGCGTAACATTGATAAACATTTTATCTTTAAATTTTGGATGACTACAGTCATTTGGTCCAAATTTTTTTGTATCATAAAAATACAATGTAAATACACCTAACTCATTAAAATTGAAGTTATTAATTTCATTTCCATTTAACAATATAATTTTCTCATTGTTTGGGTAAATAATTTTCCAATTGGCAGATTCTTCAATTTCTCCGAAGTATATTTTATGATTAATTGATAGTGTTTTGTAAAAGGTAAGTTTATCAAAATACGCTTGAGAAAATAAATCAGTTGATAAGAAGAAAAAAAATAATAAAAATACTATTTTTGAGATTCTTTTAAAAAAATGTAATATCATGTAGTAGATTTTAAATAAAAAATTTGCATTTTAAAATTATAAATTACAAATATCAACTCAATTATAATGTTAAAAAAATCAACGTTTATATTTTAAAAAAATATATTCATAAGTTAAAAAAAAACACTTTTTACATAAAACATGATGAAACTCGTATTCGCCTCCAACAACAAAAATAAAATTGAAGAAATTCAAGCTTTAGTTCCAAAAACTATTCAAATCCTAAGTTTAGAAGAAATTGGTTGTAATGAAGATATTCCAGAAACAGCAGATACTATTGAAGGAAATGCTATTCTAAAAGCGAATTACGTTACCGAAAAATATGGTTATAATTGCTTTGCTGATGATACAGGTTTAGAAGTAGAAGCTTTAAACGGAGCACCTGGAGTATATTCGGCGCGATATGCAGGCAAACAAAAAGATGCAAATGACAACATGGATAAACTTTTATCAGAATTAAAAGAGAAACCCAACAGAAAAGCGAATTTTAAAACCGTTATTGCACTAAACCTCAACGGAAAGCAAAACCTATTTACGGGAATTGTCAACGGAAAAATCATCGAAGAAAAAATCGGAACCAATGGTTTTGGCTACGACCCTATCTTCGTTGCCAATGGGTTTGACAAAACTTTTGCCGAATTAACCATGGAAGAAAAAGCAACCATCAGCCACAGAGGAATTGCGGTAAAAGAACTTATTCTTTTTTTGCAAAAACAGAACCTATAGGCAAACTCCAATTGTACTTAAAAGCAATCAATCGAAAGGCAATAATAAAAATAGCTACAATAGGTGATATAACATCATCCGATAATTGTAATTGTTGTAAAAAGAAAAATAAAATTCCGCCAGCAATACATAGTGTAGCATAAATTTCCTTTCGAAACAAAACCGGAATCTCATTACACAAAATATCGCGAATTACACCTCCAAAAGTCGCAGTCAAAGTCCCTAAAATCACACAAACAACGGGACTCAATCCAAATTCAATCCCTTTTTCCAAACCGATTAAGGTAAAAACTCCTAATCCAATAGTGTCAAACAATAACATCGAAATTCGCAAACGCTCCAAATAGCGATTAAAAACAATTGACAGTAAAAATCCAACAGTAATGATGTAGATATAATCAATATCTAACATCCAGCCTACAGGGGTTCTTCCTATCATAACATCACGGACCGTTCCACCACCTAAGGCTGTCACAAAAGCAATACAATAAACACCAAATAAGTCCAGCTTCTTGTAAATTGCAGTCAAAGCACCTGAAATAGCAAACACTAAAGTTCCCGTAACGTCTAAGAGTTCAAACATATCGAATCATTTCTTACAAAAGTACTTAATTTTGTTACTTTTTTCTATCTAGATTTTGCATTAGACCATTTTTTGTTAAATGTTCTAAAAATATGAAAAATATAACAATTTGAAAATCAATCAATAACAAATTAGTTAATCTAATTAATAAAGCGTAACTTTGCACCCAATTTAAAATAATATATGAATAAATTTGAACAATTAGGATTGAATGAGTCGCTACTGCTGGCGATTAAAGATCTAGGATTTGAGAATCCGTCAGAAGTGCAAGAAAAAGCGATTCCAGTACTATTGGAACAAAACACTGACTTAGTAGCCTTAGCGCAAACAGGTACAGGAAAAACCGCAGCTTTTGGTTTTCCTCTAATTCAAAAAATTGATGCTGAGAACAAAAACACTCAAGCCTTAATTTTATCGCCAACACGCGAGTTATGCTTACAAATCACCAATGAAATTAAATTGTACTCTAAGTACATTAAAGGTTTACATACCGTAGCTGTTTATGGTGGTGCAAGCATTACAGAACAAGCTAGAGAAGTGAAACGTGGTGCCCAAATTATTGTGGCTACACCAGGTAGAATGCAAGACATGATTAACCGTGGACTTGTAAACATTAAAAACATCGATTTTTGTATCTTAGATGAGGCAGATGAGATGTTAAACATGGGATTCTACGAAGACATTTGTTCCATTTTATCGGACACACCAGACGAGAAAAACACTTGGTTATTCTCGGCAACAATGCCTGCTGAAGTAGCGCGTATTGCAAAACAATTCATGTCTAACCCAGAAGAAATTACGGTTGGACATAAAAACTCAGGCTCTGCTACCGTTTCTCACGAATATTACGTAGTAAACGCAAGAGACCGTTACGAAGCTTTAAAACGTTTAGCGGATGCTAATCCAGACATTTTCTCTGTAGTTTTCTGTAGAACAAAACGTGATACACAAGCAGTTGCTGAAAAATTAATCGAAGATGGATACAACGCAGCAGCCTTACACGGAGATTTATCGCAAGCACAACGTGATGGCGTAATGAAATCATTCCGTGGTCGTCAAATTCAAATGCTGGTAGCTACAGACGTTGCAGCGCGTGGAATTGACGTTGATAACGTTACACACGTAGTAAATTATCAATTACCAGACGAAATTGAAACTTACAATCACCGCTCTGGAAGAACGGGTAGAGCTGGAAAATTAGGAACTTCAATTGTAATCGTTACGAAAAGTGAATTGAGAAAAATTCATTCTATCGAACGTATTATCCAACAAAAATTTGAAGAAAAAACAATCCCATCTGGAATTGAAATCTGCGAAATTCAGTTGTTACACTTAGCAAATAAAATTCACGATACTGAAGTAGATCATGAAATTGACAACTACTTGCCAGCAATTTATGAAGTTTTCCAAGATTTATCGAAAGAAGAATTGATTAAAAGAATGGTATCCGTAGAATTCAATAGATTCTTAAACTACTATAAAAAGAAACGTGATATTGCTTCAGAGAAAAGCGAAAGAAGCTCAGAACCAAGAGAAATTAGAGCTGGTGATCCAGTTCGTTATTTCATCAACATTGGAGCAAGAGACGATTTCGATTGGATGCAATTAAAAGATTTCATCAAAGAAACTTTAGATTTAGGTCGTGATGACGTATTTAAAGTAGACGTAAAAGAAGGTTTTTCTTTCTTTAATACCGATGGAGAACATACTGAAAAAGTAATGTCTATTCTTAACGGATATGACATGAACGGTCGTAGAATCAACGTTGAAATTTCTAAAAACGACGGTGGCGGAAGACGCGATCACAACGGAAGAAATTCTGGTTTCGGAAGACGTGAAGGCGGATTTAGAGGTGAAAGAAGCGGTTCTGCTCCAAGAAGAGAAGGCGGAAGAGACGGAGGTTTCAGAAGTGATAGAGGTTCGGCTCCTAGAAGAGAAGGCGGAAGAGATGCTGGCTTTAGAGGAGAAAGAAGCAGTTCTTCATCAAGAAGAGAAGGTGCTTCAAGAAGAATTGAAAGTGCTGGTGATTCATCAAGACCAAGAAGACCGAGAAGAAGTTAATATTTTTCGTTAATTTTCTTATAAATTTATTAAAAACTACAAAATATCATCTTTAGATTCGTATTTTTGAATCAATATTTATGAGATGAAATATTTTGTAGTTTTTATTTTTTTACTTTTTTCAACAGTTTGTTTTTCACAAAATGATACGCTTGTGACAAACATCAAAGGAACCGTGATCAATAACGAAACCAAGCTACCTATTGGCAATGTAAACGTTATTAATGCCTCGCGCGTTAAAGGTACTACAACTACTGCAAGTGGAACTTTCGAAATTGCTGCCAAAGTAAATGATACTCTCTTATTTACTTTTATAGGCTATGAAAATGTTAAAGTAAAAGTTACCAATGACTGGATTAAGGAAAAAATTACCAAAATTTATCTTTCTGAAAAAACCTATGTATTAGACGAGGTAGTAATACCAAAATATAATTTAACAGGATATGTTGAAGTAGATACCAAAATAATTCCTGTTGCTAGTGATGGATATCGATTTAATATTTCAGGAATAAATTTAGGATACGAGGCAGGAGATAAATCACCAGGTGCAGTTTCAAAAATCTTAGGTTCCATTTTTAACCCTACAGATTTGCTATACAACGTTTTTGGTAAACGTCCAAACGAAATGAAAAAGCTAAAAGCCATGAAAAAAGATGACACCATCCGAAATCTTTTAGCAACTAAATTTGATAGAGTAACATTAGCCACTTTATTAGAAATCGACAAAGATGATATCCCGATGATATTAGAAAACTGCAATTATTCTGAATATTTCATAAAAACTGCCAACGATTTGCAAATCATGGATGCCATAAGTGCTTGCTATGAAGATTACAAAATATTGAAAAAAAATAAATAATTTATTTCACCGCACTTTCTTTTATTTCGTAAAACTTCTTTTCAATAAAATCGATATCTTTAATTGATTTTCGGGTCCAATCCAAACGTTTTTCTAAAATTTCTTCTTCAGATAAATGCCAATTAAGTTCAGATTGACGCAATCGAGTTGTAATATCCTGAATAATAATAGCGGCTGAAACCGAAATATTTAAACTTTCGGTGTAACCTACCATAGGAATTTTAATAAAACCATCCGCTTGACGAATCACTTCTTCAGAAAGTCCGTTTTTTTCGGTTCCAAAAAAGATAGCAGAAGGTTTCGAAATGTCAAATTCATGTAACATACAAGAATCGTTATGAGGTGTTGTAGCTATAATTTGATAACCTTGCGCTCTCTTAGCATCAATACAACTTTGAACGGTATTAAATCGATTCACATCTACCCATTTTTGAGCACCCATAGCAATTTCAGAATCAATTCGCTTTCCAAATTTCTGTTCAATTACATTTAATTCCTGAACTCCAAAAACCTCACAACTACGCATTACAGCACTCGTATTGTGCAATTGATATACATCTTCCATCGCAATGGTAAAATGCTTGGTTCTATTTTTTAAAACGCGTAAAAAGCCTTCTTTTCTATTATCAGTAAGAAAACCTTCTAAATATGTTAACAACTCTTGATTAAATTTCTCCATGATACAAAAATAATACTTGTTTTTTTATTAATTTAGACAAAAAAAGAAAAACGCATGACACAAGACGAACTTTTACCCTTATTACTCAAAAAAGACGATAGGTCATTTACTTTGCTCTATGACAATTATGCCAAAAGTCTATACGGAATTATTTTTAATCTAATCAAAGACAAAGAAGAAGCAGAAGACGTGCTACAAGAAGTATTTGTTAAGATTTGGAAAAACATAGATTCGTACAATACTTCTAAAGGAAGATTGTACACTTGGATGTTGAATATTGCTCGTAATTCTTCCATCGATAAATTACGTTCTAAAAACTTTAACAATAACCAGAAAAACTTATCGGCTGATAATTTCGTACATCTATTAGATGACAATGCGAAGACAATCAATAAAATAGATGCGATAGGAATTAAAGAATTCATCAAAAAATTGAAACCCAAGTGTATCCAACTAATTGATTTATTGTTTTTTAAAGGATATACACAGCAAGAAGCATCAGAGGAGTTGGAAATTCCATTAGGAACCGTAAAAACTCAGAACAGAAATTGTATGAATGAATTAAGACTGATGATCAATGAATAGTAGAGAATATATCGAATCAGGAATTTTAGAATTATATGTGTTTGGAAAACTTTCCGAAGAAGAAATAGCGGAAGTGAACCAAATGGCAACCCAATATCCTGAAGTAAAAGAAGAAATAAAAGCTATTGAAAACGCGGTAATTAACTTATCCTATAGCGTTGCTCCTCACCTATCAGCTACTAATTTTGAGAAAATCAGAGCCGAATTATTAGGAAGAAACAAAGTAATCGAAATGAAACCGAAAACGAATTGGTCGCAATACACAGGTTGGGTTGCTGCTGCTGTGTTAGTAGTTGGTTTCGGACTTCAATTTTATAAATTAAACCAAACAAACGAAACCTTAAACAATGTTTCCACTGAGAAAAACTTATTACAAGAATCAATTGTAGATTTAGAATTAAAGAAGAAAGAATCAGAAGAAGTTCTAGCTATTTTGAGAGACACTAGCAATGTAGCGGTTGCTTTAGCTGGTCAACAAGTAGCCCCTCAAGCTTTTGCTAAAGCGTATTACAACAAAACTACAAAAACAGTTTACATAGACGCATCAGGATTACCAGAACCACCAAAAGGAATGGTGTATCAAGTATGGTCGTTACAGTTAGAACCTGTTTTAACACCTACAAGCATTGGCTTACTGGATTCTTATGCGACAAGCACAACTAAGGTCATAAAAGTAGAAAATGCCGAATCACCACAAGCATTCGGAATTACCTTAGAACCGGCTGGTGGTAGCGCTAGTCCAACATTAGAGCAACTTTACACTTTAGGAAAAGTATAATCAAAATGCGTCTGTATGGACGCATTTTACTTTTATAAAATTGCAAAAGAAAATGAAAAAAATTGTAGTACTAACAGGTGCTGGAATTAGTGCCGAAAGCGGTATCAAAACATTCCGTGATGCTGACGGTTTGTGGGAAGGTCACGATATTATGGAAGTCGCTTCTCCTTTAGGTTGGAAAAAAAATCCAGAATTAGTTTTAGACTTTTATAACAAAAGAAGAGCCCAACTTTTAACTGTCAAACCCAACAAAGCACATGAAATATTATCCGAATTAGAAACACATTTCGATATTCACATCATAACCCAAAACGTTGACGATTTACACGAAAGAGCGGGCAGCAAGAGAGTGATTCATCTACATGGCGAATTATTAAAAGTGCGAAGCATTTCAAACGAAAATTTCATAATCGATTGGAAACACGATTTGAATTTAGGTGATTATGATTTAGAAGGCAACCAATTACGACCACATATTGTTTGGTTTGGCGAAGATGTTCCGATGATTGAACACGCTATTGATATTGTAGAAACCGCTGATATTTTAATCATTATTGGAACTTCATTACAAGTCTATCCCGCTGCTGGATTGATGAATTATGTAGACCAAAACGTTCAGGTTTATTATATCGACCCAAATCCAGCCACGATTTATGATTTACCAAACGAATTGAAAATACTACCCTTAACCGCCATTGAAGGAATGAAAATTGTAAAAGAGGAACTTTTGAATTTAAAGTAAAAAACTCCCAACTAATTACTAATTACTAATCACTAATTACTAAATTTGCAGTTCTTTAAACAACACACAACACAATGCAACTAACCGAATTAAATGCTATTTCGCCAATTGATGGTCGTTATAGAAGTAAAACCATTTCTTTATCTCCTTATTTTTCAGAAGAAGCCTTAATTAAATACCGCGTTTTGGTAGAGATTGAATATTTTATTGCATTACGCGAAGCTGATATACCTCAATTAGCCAAAATTGACAAATCGATTTACGATTCTTTAAGAGCCATTTACAAAAACTTTTCTACCGAAGATGCACTTTGGATCAAAGAAACCGAAAAAACAACGAACCACGATGTGAAAGCGGTGGAATATTTCATTAAATCTAAGTTTGATGGTTTAGGATTACAAGAATTTAAAGAGTTCATCCATTTCGGATTGACTTCTCAAGATATAAACAATACGGCAATTCCACTTTCTACTAAAGAAGCGTTTGAAAATGTGTATTTACCTAGTTTAGTAAGTGTAATTGCAAAATTGAAAGAATTAGCAATGGAATGGAAAGACGTTCCAATGTTAGCTAGAACGCACGGTCAACCGGCTTCCCCTACTCGTTTAGGTAAAGAAATTTTAGTCTTCGTAGAACGTTTAGAAGAGCAAATGCGTTTGTTATTCAATGTACCTTTTGCCGCTAAATTTGGTGGTGCAACAGGAAATTACAACGCACACAAAGTGGCTTATCCAAATACGGATTGGAAAAAATTTGGAACCGATTTCGTAGAAAATAGTTTAGGATTATACCATTCGTTTCCAACAACACAAATTGAACATTACGATCATTTTGCCGCCTTTTTCGATGCTTTAAAACGAATCAACACGATTTTAATAGACTTAGATAGAGATATTTGGACGTATGTTTCAATGGACTATTTCAAGCAAAAAATCAAAGCAGGAGAAATTGGTTCTTCGGCTATGCCACATAAAGTTAATCCAATCGATTTTGAAAATTCGGAAGGTAACTTAGGAATTGCCAATGCCATTTTCGAACATTTATCAGCAAAATTACCAATTTCTCGCTTACAACGCGATTTAACAGATAGTACGGTTTTACGTAATATTGGAGTTCCAATGGGACACACCTTAATCGCTTTCGAAGCTACTTTAAAAGGATTAAACAAATTGTTATTAAACGAAGACAAATTCGCAGAAGATTTAGAGAAAAATTGGGCTGTTGTTGCAGAAGCAATCCAAACGATTTTACGTCGCGAAGGCTATCCAAATCCATACGAAGCTTTAAAAGACTTAACCAGAACCAATACGGTAATTAATAAAGAAGCAATTCATAATTTCATTGGAACTTTAAATATTTCAGAAGATGTTAAAACTGAATTACTAGCAATTACTCCTAGTAACTATTTGGGAATTTAGTCAAAAAAATTGTTATAATTTTGATAAATCTGCTTTTGTAATTTTGACAAAAGCAGATTTTTTTTTATTTTAGTAAAAATTCAAATATATGCCAATATTTTTATCATCATCTACTTTACACATTCCAGATTTAATAAGTGATCTAGGTTTAATTCTTGTAACTGCAGCCATTGCTGTACTAATTTTTAGAATTCTAAAACAACCTCTTGTTTTAGGGTATTTAGTGGCCGGTTTTTTTGCTAGTAGCAAAATTGACTTCTTCCCTACCGTAAAAGACATGAATAGTGTTGAAGTTTGGGCAGAAATTGGAGTTATCTTCCTCTTGTTTAGTCTAGGACTTGAATTTAGTTTCAAAAAACTAATGAAAGTGGGAGGAACCGCTTCCATAACGGCACTAACCCAAATCATATCCATGGTCGCTTTAGGGTATTTCGTGGGTCAAATGTTGGATTGGGGCAAAATGAACAGTTTGTTTTTAGGTGTAATTTTATCTATCTCTTCCACGACAATCATATTAAAAACCTTTGATGAGTTAGGCGTAAAAACACAAAAATTCGCAGGAAATGTAATCGGAGCTTTAATTGTACAAGATATCTTAGCCATTTTAATGATGGTTTTATTGTCAACCGTTGCGGTTAGTCAGCAATTTTCGGGTGGCGAATTGTTGCAATCGGTTTTAAAATTGGTATTCTTTTTAACCATTTGGTTTGTAGCAGGAATTTTCTTTATCCCAACACTATTAAAAAAGGCAAAACATCTATTAACTGATGAAATGTTATTAATTATCTCATTAGCATTATGTCTATTGATGGTTATATTTGCTGCAAATGTAGGGTTCTCTCCTGCTCTTGGAGCATTTATCATGGGTTCGATTATAGCCGAAACCACACAAGCAGAACACATTGAACATTTGGTCAAACCAGTAAAAGATTTATTTGGAGCCGTTTTCTTCGTTTCGGTCGGAATGTTGATAGATCCAGAAATGTTAGTTAAATACGGTTTTCCAGTAGCCATCTTAACGTTGGTTGTTATCTTAGGACAATCGTTAAGTGCAACCATTGGAGCTTTGTTTTCGGGGCAACCGTTGAAACAATCGATTCAAACTGGAATGAGTTTATCACAAATTGGCGAGTTTTCATTCATCATCGCTACACTTGGAATGACGTTGAATGTAACAAGCGATTTCTTATATCCGATTGTAGTAGCTGTCTCGGCAATCACCACTTTTACTACACCTTTCATGGTAAAATTCTCTACTCCATTTTCTATGTATCTAGAGAAAAAGCTACCAAGACGTTGGGTAAAAAAAATCGAACGATACAGTGCTAATACCGAAGCTATTAAATCGGTCAGTACATGGCAAATAGTGCTTCGTGCTTATTTAACTCAAGTGGTTATCCATTCTATTATTATTGTTGCAATTATCTTACTTTCGTCAAAATATATTTTACCATTAGTAGAGCATTCTCGATTTGGTAATGCTATAGCTGCTTTAATAACAGTTGTGATACTATCCCCATTCTTATGGGCTTTATCTATGCGAAGAGTAGCTGTTGAACAAGTAGAGGAATTAATGCAAGTTCGAAAATATCAAGGGCCAATAATTGTTTTAATTTTCTTTAGAATTGCGCTTTCGTTGTTCTACATGGGATTTGTCTTAAATGAATTTTTCTCTCCTGTAATAGCCATTATAGCATTAATTATAGGTTTAATTTCCTATATTCTGTTCCCAAAACGATTACATGCTTTTTATAATAAAATTGAAAGTCACTTCTTGAGAAATTTCAACGATAGAGAATTAACAAAAGAAGCCAACAAACGTCAGAATGTACTATCGCCTTGGGACGGTCACATGGCCGATTTTGAAATTGCAAAAGAATCGAATTTAGCAGGAAAAACGTTAGAAGAATTGAAAATCAGAGAGCAATTCGGAATCAATATTGCTTCTATCAAACGAGGCGAAATTACAATTAATATCCCTATTAGAACCGAACGTTTATTCCCAGGAGATGAAATCAGTGTTATTGGAACCGATGAAGAAGTGAAATTATTTAAAATCTACCTTGACAAACATGAAATTGATGCACCTGAAACCAAAGTAAAAGAAGATATTATCTTACAGCAACTAGAACTAAAAAATCGTGTATGCATAGGAAAAAGTATCCGAGAATCCCAAATTAGAGAAAAAACTCATGGTATTATAGTAGGTATTGAACGCAACGGAAAACGTATCTTAAACCCAGAATCTCATCTTGTTTTAGAAGCCGATGATATTTTATGGATAGCAGGTAACAAAAAGAAAATTAATGAATTTTTAAAAGGATAAAAAAAACCTGATAGCTAAAAACTATCAGGTTTCTATTTTTACTGAACACTGTGACTGATCACTGAACACTAAAACTATCTCGAATAATTCGGTGCTTCTTTCGTAATCGTCACGTTGTGTGGGTGACTTTCGCCAATTCCACTCGCTGTAATTCTAATGAAACGCCCAGTTTCTTGTAAGGTTGGAATATCTTTTGCACCACAATAACCCATTCCAGCTCTTAAACCACCGATGAATTGTTGCATGCTTTCGTTTAATTCTCCTTTGTAAGGAACACGACCTACAATTCCTTCTGGAACTAATTTCTTCACATCGTCTTCTACATCTTGGAAATAACGGTCTTTTGAACCTTCTTGCATCGCTTCAACAGAACCCATTCCACGATATGATTTGAATTTTCTTCCTTCAAAAATAATGGTTTCTCCTGGTGATTCTTTTGTGCCTGCTAAAAGTGAACCTAACATCACACAATCAGCTCCCGCAGCAATCGCTTTTGGAATATCTCCTGTGTAACGAATTCCACCATCAGCAATAACTGGAACTCCCGAACCTTTTAAAGCCGCAGCAACTTCTAAAACAGCTGAAAATTGTGGAAATCCAACTCCAGCCACAACTCGCGTTGTACAAATCGAACCTGGACCAATTCCAACTTTAACTGCATCAGCTCCGTTCTGTGCTAAATATAAAGCCGCTTCTGGAGTAGCAATGTTACCCACAACTACATCTAAATCTGGGAATTTAGCTTTTACTGCTTTTAATACATCCACCACACCTTTTGTATGTCCGTGAGCCGTATCAATGATTACAGCGTCAACTCCAGCATTTACTAAAGCTGTTGCTCTTTCAACTGCATCTGCTGTAACTCCTAAAGCCGCAGCAACACGCAAACGACCAAATTTATCTTTATTAGCGATTGGCTTTTGCGTTAGTTTGGTAATATCTCTAAAGGTAATTAAACCTACTAATTTATTATTGTTGTCAACTACTGGTAATTTTTCAATTTTATTTTCTTGAAGAATTCCTTCTGCTTCTTGTAAAGTTGTTCCTTGAGCAGCTGTTACCAATTTTTCAGAAGTCATTACTTCCAAAATCGAACGTGAATTTACTTTTTCGAAACGTAAATCTCTGTTAGTAACAATACCTTTTAAAATTCCGTTTTCATCTACTACTGGAATTCCGCCAATACTAAATTCTTTCATCGCCATTTTAGCATCACCAACTGTAGCTGTTAAAGGCAACGTTACCGGATCGATAATCATACCGCTTTCAGCACGTTTTACTTTCTTTACTTTCGCTGCTTGTTGCTCAATCGTCATGTTCTTGTGTAACACGCCAATCCCTCCTTCTTGTGCCATAGCAATTGCCATAGAACTTTCGGTAACCGTATCCATTGCTGCGGAAACGATAGGAACATTCAACGTAATATTTCTCGAAAATTTCGATTGAATATTTACTTCTCGTGGTAAAATTTCGGAATAATTTGGAATAAGCAAAACATCGTCGTAAGTAAGACCTTCGCCAACGATTTTAGTTGTGTGTGCTTTCATGGTGCAATTTGTAGTTGTTGTTAAATTGCGTGCAAATATAGTAAAACTTAGGCTAATAATCTATTTCTTTTAAGAATAAATTATGTAACTTGCATATTAATTTTTCATCTTCAATGAGCGATTCTAAAAAAACAAGTACAGGCCTAACCGATTTAGAAGTAGTAGAATCCGCAAAAAAATTCGGCACCAACTCTGTCGAACATCAGAAAAAAAACCATTTTCTGAATTCTATTTTAGATATCGTAAAAGAACCTATGTTTCTTTTATTGCTAACGGCTACTAGTATTTATTTCATAACTGGAGATTATGGCGATGGCATATTCATGGCTATTGCTATTATTTTTGTAGTAGCTATTTCGGTTTTTCAAGAATCTAGAAGTCGGAATGCAATTGAAGCTTTAAAAAAACTAACCCAACCGAAATGCAAAGTCATTCGTAATAGCGCTATAATCGAAATCCCAACAGAAGAAATTGTCATTGGGGATTGTGTTCAATTGGAAGAAGGCGCTTTTATTCCTGCTGATGGAATTATTCTCTCATCGAACGATTTTTCGGTAAACGAATCTATTTTAACAGGTGAATCTTTAGCCGTATTTAAGTCGAATGAATCCGAAAATAAACAAGTCTTTCAAGGAACGATTGTAGCATCTGGCTTAGCGATTTGTGAAGTAACCGCAATTGGAAATAAAACGCAATTGGGAAAAATAGGTTCCAGCTTAAATGCGATTGAAGAAGAAAAAACGCCTTTGCAAATTCAAATTGGGAATTTCGTTACCAAAATGTCAATTATCGGATTGGTGATTTTTGCTGTCGTTTGGGCAATAAATTACTATAATTCAAGATTGGTTTTAGACAGTTTATTGAAGGCTTTAACCTTAGCAATGAGTGTTATTCCAGAGGAAATTCCAGTAGCTTTCACTACGTTTATGGCATTAGGCGCTTGGCGTTTAATGAAAATGGGGATTATTACCAAACAAACCAAAACAGTTGAAACTCTTGGAAGTGCCACCGTAATTTGCACCGATAAAACCGGAACGATTACCGAAAACCGTATGAGTTTAGCCGAATTGTATCTTTTTAAATCCAATTCGATTGTTGCAACTTCTCAAAAACTAAATCCCGAAGCAGAAGAAGTATTGAATTACGCCATGTGGTCGAGCGAACCCATTCCGTTTGATGCGATGGAAATTGCCATTCATGAAGCCTATTCTAATTTTGAAAGTGAAGATGAACGACCTAATTTCAAATTGGTTCACGAATATCCGTTAAGTGGAAAACCACCCATGATGACGCACGTTTTTGAAAACGAATCGGGTAAAAAAATCATCGCGGCTAAAGGTGCTCCTGAAGCTTTAATAGCTGTTAGTCATTTAACTGAAATGCAAAAAAATCAGATTATTGAGGCGATGAAAATCATGATGCAAAAAGGGTTTAGAGTTTTAGGAGTTGGTGTATCCGACTTTGAAGGAACGGATTATCCTGCAACCCAACAAGAATTAAAATTCCATTTTAAAGGATTGGTAGCGTTTTATGATCCGCCAAAACATAATATTCAAGCCGTTTTTGAAACGTTTTACAAAGCAGGAATTCAAGTAAAAATCGTAACAGGAGATAATGCTGAAACGACTTCTACCATCGCAAAACAAGTCGGGTTTAAAAACGCCGATAAAGTATTGAACGGCGACGAATTAATGGCAATGGATGAAGCGACTTTGAAAGAAAAAGTAATGGAAACCGCTATTTTTACTAGGATGTTTCCAGAAGCAAAATTGAGAATTATCAAAGCTTTAAAAGCAAACAACCAAATCGTTGCCATGACAGGCGATGGCGTAAATGACGGACCTGCTTTAAAATCGGCTCACATCGGAATTGCGATGGGTAAAAAAGGTACTGAAATCGCTAAACAAGCCGCCAATTTAATTCTAATCGACGACAACTTCGAACGAATGACGGATGCCATTGCGATGGGAAGAAAAATATACCTCAACCTGAAAAAAGCGATTCAATACATAATTTCCATTCATATTCCGATTATATTAATTGTTTTTATTCCACTGGCTTTGGGCTGGCTGTATCCGAATATTTTCACTCCAGTTCACATTATTTTCTTAGAAATTATTATGGGTCCAACTTGCTCTATCATCTATGAAAACGAACCGATGGAAGACAATCTGATGCTACAAAAACCAAGACCGCTAACGACAACTTTCTTTAATTTCAAAGAAGTGTTAATTAGCATCATTCAGGGATTGGTAATTACGTTAGGATTGTTATTTATGTATCAATACGCTATCGGGGAAAACATGTCCGAAAACGGTACTAGAACCTTAATTTTCTTAACGTTAATCACTTCCAATATCGTATTAACTTTGGCGAATCGTTCGTTTTATTATTCGATTTTCAAAACGATTCAGTACAAAAATAATTTGGTAGGATTGATTATTGGAATCACCATTGTATTGACAGGATTATTGTTGTTTATTCCAGCATTTTCGAACTTCTTCTTGTTTGAAATGGTAAGGGGTTCCCAAATAGGATTATGTGCATTGGTAGGAACTATTTCGGTACTTTGGGTCGAAATTTACAAAGCCTTTAAACGAAGAAAAACAGATTAATGAAATTCGCCAAATAGTTTCGTTGCTTCATTATAAGCACTTTCAAAACTCATTGGACTCGTGTTCGTATTTTCTCTTTTTGTTGTGAAATACGACAACAATTTCTCCGTAGGCATGTTTCCTGTTAAGTCGTCTTTTGCCATAGGACAACCGCCAAAACCTTGAATCGCGCCATCATAACGACGACAACCTGCATTGTAAGCCGCATCAATTTTTTCAAACCATTTGTCTGGCGTAGTATGAAGATGCGCACCAAATTCGATGTTTGGATATTTCGGAATCAAATTAGAAAACAAATAATCAATAACTTCTGGAGTGGAACTTCCAACGGTATCAGAAAGCGAAAGGATTTTCACACCCATATTCGCTAATTTTTCAGTCCATTCGCCCACAATTTCAACATTCCATGGATCTCCATACGGATTTCCAAAACCCATTGAAATATACGTCACGACTTCTTTATTCGATTTATCAGCGATTTCTAAAATCTCTTGTAAAGTAACCAAACTTTCAGCAATCGTTTTGTGCGTATTTCTCATTTGGAAGTTCTCCGAAATCGAAAAAGGGAAACCTAAATATTGAATTTCTTTATGAACCGAGGCATTCTGAGCGCCTTGTGTATTGGCGATAATCGCTAATAATTTACTATTCGTAGCTGATAAATCCAATTGCGCTAAAACCTCAACGGTATCTTGCATTTGGGGAATCGCTTTTGGCGACACAAAACTTCCAAAATCAATAGTATCAAAGCCTACACGCAATAACGATTGGATGTATTTTACCTTTCTTTCGGTAGGAATAAACGGTTTGATACCTTGCATGGCATCGCGCGGACACTCGATAATTTTGATTTCGTTCATAGCTTCAAAGATAGGGATTTTAGCTGTTTTCCAAAATCTTTTTGTTAATCGCTTTCACTAGAGCTGGACCTTCGTAGATAAATCCCGTATAAAGTTGTACCAAACTAGCTCCAGCATTTAGCTTTTCAATCGCATCTTCCGCAGTGTGAATTCCTCCTACTCCAATAATTGGGAACGACTTATTACTTTTTTCCGAAAGAAAACGAATCACTTCTGTAGAACGTTTGGTTAATGGTTTTCCAGATAAACCGCCCATTTCGGATTTGTTTTCCGATTGTAAACCTTCGCGAGAAATCGTAGTATTCGTAGCAATTACTCCTGCGATTTTAGTTTCATTGACGATATCAATAATATCCAAAAGTTGCTCATCCGTTAAATCGGGAGCGATTTTTAGTAAAATTGGTTTTTGTTTTGGTTTCGCGTTGTTTTGATTTTGAAGAGTTTGCAATAATTCCGTCAAAGGTTTTTTATCTTGTAATTCGCGAAGATTTGGTGTGTTTGGCGAACTCACATTCACCACAAAATAATCAACATACGGAAACAAAGCTTCGAAACAGATTTCGTAATCCTTAACCGCTTCTTCGTTTGGCGTGACTTTATTCTTCCCGATGTTTCCACCAATTAAAACGCCTTTATTCTTTTTCAAACGCTCTACCGCTTCTTTTACACCACCATTATTGAAACCCATTCGGTTGATAATGGCATTGTCTTCTTTTAAACGGAACAATCGTTTTTTAGGATTTCCTTCTTGTCTAACTGGAGTCAACGTTCCAATTTCAATAAATCCGAAACCAAAATTTGATAACTCTTGATATAACTTCGCATCTTTATCAAATCCTGCCGCTAATCCAACTGGATTCTTGAATTTAATTCCGAAAACTTCTCGCTCTAAACGAGCATCTTTTACTTCGTAAAGCGATTGAAATAAACTAGAAAAACCTGGAATTTTACTCAGAAAACGAATGAATGAAAAAGTAAAATAATGCACTTTTTCTGGATCGAAACAGAAAAGTAACGAACGAATGAAAATTTTATACATAGTGTGTTGTGTTGTGGTACAAAAGTAAGAAAATGCGATTCCAAAAAAAAGTATTGATGCATTTTGTAACAATAAAAGATTTGGTGCGTATAATTAGAGAAGTGAAATGTGACAAGACTAAACTTTTAACTTCTAAATTCTAACTTCTAAATTCTAATTTCTAAATTCTAACCTCTAAATTCTAAATTCAAAATGGCTCAAACTCCTTCTAACATGTTACCATTAGGCACAATTGCTCCTGATTTTAATTTGAAAGATACCAATGCTACCGATTTTAAAACTTTTGCTGATTGTAAAGGGGAAAAAGGAACGGTTGTCATGTTTATTTGCAATCATTGTCCGTTTGTGCATCATGTGATGGAAGAAGTTATTCGTGTAGTAAACGATTATCGTGTGCAAGGCATTGGCTTTGTAGCGATTTCGAGTAATGATGTGGAGAAATATCCGCAAGACGCACCCGAATTAATGACCGAATTTGCCTTTGAAAACGGATTTGAATTCCCATATTTATATGACGAAACACAAGAAGTAGCCAAAGCCTACGATGCGGCTTGTACACCTGATTTTTATCTTTTCGACAATCAAAATAAACTAGTCTATCGCGGACAATTAGACGATAGCCGACCAGCCAATGGCATTCCATTAAGTGGTTCCGATTTGCGAAGCGCTATTGATGGTGTGGTGATGAATCGATTAATTAATCCAGAACAGAAACCGAGCATTGGATGTAATATTAAATGGAAAAATTAATTATACACCTATGTTGATAGACGATTTTCTAAAGAAACAAGAATTAAAAATTACTTTTACCAATGAACTTAAAGTTGATCAAGAAACTTTTATAAATAAGATGAAAGAGGTTACGGATATCAATTTTAGGACTATATTTTTCTTAGTAGCTGATAACTTTTTATCAAGTAAAATAAAATATGTCGGAAATTTCACTAAAAATCAGGCTGAACTTAGAGAAAGAACTTTCCCCTATAAAAGATTTAGAGCAGGTAGTACAATAAAATTAAATTTTAAATATCAGGATGAAATGCTCCACGTTAAAACTGATATTCAAGGCATTTCTTATGTACGATTTATTTTAAGTTCATTTATTTTAACACTTTTATTAATTCTTAGTTTTCTTCTTTTATTTGAATTAGAATTTTTACCAATAGTTTTATTTGCTATCATTAGCTATTTTTATATATTTCTTAGTTTTAAATACTCAAAAGCTAATGTTCAAAGAATTAAAAATGAATTAAACGAATATTACAAACAAATTGAAAAACAAAACAATATTCATAGCATTTAATCCTACATTATTCATTGATAATTATTTTCCCTCAAAATCACTTCAATTAGATTACTAAATATAAAACAGAAGTAATTTTTTTATCTCATTAGTTTACTTAACTTTGTACAGAATTTAAAAACTAGCTTTTGAGATATAACGTTTCAAATATTATTTCCATTTCAAGAACTACTTCAAAAAAAGTAGTATTCTCACACAGTAAGGCCTTTATCAATTAGGCCTCCGTCTACCCTATTCTTTATTTTAAGACGGAGGATTTTTATCAATTTCAAACTATATCATCCTATTCAGAATTAATTCTGTTAATCATTATTTTTTTTAATTAAAAGTAGTATGTCACAAAAAACACTTTTGGGAAAATTATATGCACGCCATATAATTTGGTTAGTCACGTTATCTTTTTTAATCGGAACATTTTTCCTAGTGAGCTATTACAAAGTACACCCTGTATTCTTATCAGCTCCTTTGATTATGTTACTTTTGGTAACTATTGACAGTTTTCAAGCGAAACATTCGGTACGAAGAAATTATCCATTAGTAGGACGTTTGCGTTATTTATTTGAATCGGTTCGTCCTGAGTTTCGCCAATACTTTTTTGAAGGAGAATTAGATGGAAAACCGTTTAACAGAAGACAACGTTCTATCGTATATCAAAGAGCAAAAAACGAAAAGCAAACCATTTCTTTTGGTATGCAAGACGAGCCAAATCGTATTGGATATGAATGGGCAGCGCATTCCATTTATCCAAAAAAGAATGATTTCAGTCAATTCCGAGTAACCATTGGAAATTCACAGTCTACAAAACCTTATAGTGCTAGTATTTTTAATATTAGTGCCATGAGTTATGGTGCTCTGAGTAAAACTGCCATTTCTTCTCTAAACGAAGGTGCGAAAATGGGAAATTTTGCTCATAATACAGGAGAAGGTGGAATTAGCGATTACCACTTAAAAGGAGGCGATTTGATTTGGCAAATAGGAACAGGATATTTTGGTTGTAGGGATGAAAAAGGAAATTTTTCAAGTGAATTATTTACTGAAAAAGCCAATTATGAACAAGTGAAGATGATAGAATTAAAGCTTTCACAAGGTGCAAAACCAGGACATGGCGGTTTGCTTCCTGCCGAAAAAAACACTCCTGAAATTGCCCGAATTAGAGCTTTAGAACCGCATACCACCGTACATTCACCATCGGCACATACTGCCTTTACTAATGCTACAGAATTATTATATTTCATAAAAAAACTGCGAACATTAGCCAATGGAAAACCGGTTGGATTTAAGATTTGTATTGGTAAAAAAGAAGAGTTTACAGAGATATTAGATGCTATGGTATCCACCAATATTCTTCCTGATTTCATAACTATTGATGGTGCTGAAGGAGGAACAGGTGCAGCGCCATTAGAATTTATCGATTACATGGGAATGGCATTATCTGATGCGCTTGTATTTGCTCACAAATCATTAACAGATTATGGTTTACGTGAGGAAATAAAAGTTTTAGCTTCTGGAAAAATTATTTCGGCTTTTGATATTGCTAAAAATATTTCACTTGGTGCAGATGCTTGCTACAGCGCACGTGGAATGATGTTTGCCTTAGGATGTATCCAAGCATTACAGTGTGATAGCGGAAAATGTCCGGTTGGAATTGCAACGCAAGATAAATCACTTTACAAAGGTTTAGACATAACCGATAAGCGAGTTCGTGTGGCGAATTTCCATAAAAACACATTGAAAGCTTTATCCGAATTCATCGGAGCATGTGGATTCGAATCGCCTGACCAGATTACACCGGAAACCTTTTTTAGAAGAGTAAATTATAATACCAACTTAAACTTTAAGGATATTTATTTTACAAATTCAGAAACAAAAAGCAAAACATTAGATAAAGAAACTATATTCTTAAATTAAAGTAATATGAAACCAATACCAAACTTTACAAAACACGATTTTAATCTTTTAAGTGAAATGATTAAAAACAGTATTAATGTTTCCAATTCAAAAGACCTATTGCTTTTAAAACAAGAATTGGAAAGAGGAGCCATCCATAAAGATGATGCTGTTGAGGAAAAATTCATTAAAATCAATTCCAATGTAGTAATTGAAGATTTAGCGACCAAAAGAGAAATGAAATTTCAAATCGTATTACCATCTATGGCAAACATTAAAGAACAAAAAGTTTCTGTTTTAGCTACTTTAAGCATTGCTGTAATCGGATTTAAAGAAAACGACGAAATCGAATGGGATTTACCTGGCGGAAAAAAAATGTTAAAAATTAAGTCAATTGACTAAACGTTAAAACACCCTTTTGTGGTGTTTTTTTTTATTTCTTTTCCAAAATCACTTCAATAGGATTATTACTTCTAGGTCCAAAACTTCTGGCTTGGCGTTCATTTTCACTCGAACACAAAATATACATATTAAAAGCTTGCAATTGGACTAATTGTTCTTTAAACTTTCCTTTTGTATCCTGAATTTTAATATAAAATTCTTCTGCAGGAAAGGTATTCGTTACCGAAAGCAAATACGTATCACCAGCATAAGGGAAAAACCATTTTTCAGGTTCGTTTGGCTTACTTATCAAATGATTTCTGGTAAAAACCAAAGATTGGTTACCGAATTTCCAACTATATTTGTTATTCTCGTTGATAACTTCTTCTCCTTTTTCGTTAACCAATGTAATTTTCAAATCGGGAATATTATCCGATTTTCCTTCTTCATGAACTTTTACTACCAAATACGAAGTAAAATCAAACCCACAATGCGGCACTTGCCCTAATGAGAACAAAGAGAAAAGAAGAAAGAAAAAAGATATTTTGGTTTTCATAGCCTTGAATTGTTGGTAAAAATACAAAAATGATACCAAACAAAAAATCCTAAGACAAAGTCTCAGGACTTCAAAGTTTAAAATCTATTTTATTAAAGTACAGACAGGTCGCGACCTATCCTAAAAATTACTTCACATCCATTAATTCTACATCAAAAACCAAAGTTGCATCTGGTGGAATAACTCCTCCAGCACCTCTAGAACCGTATCCTAAATAAGATGGAATTACAAAACGAGCTTTGTCTCCTACTTGTAATAAAGCAATACCTTCGTCCCAACCTTCGATAACTTGACCAACACCTAAAGTGAAGTCAATAGGTTGTTTTCTTTTGTATGAAGAATCAAAAACTTGTCCGTTTTCTAATGCTCCTTGATAGTGAACCGATACTTTTTTACCTTTTTCAGCTTGTGTACCATTTCCTTTTTGGATGATTTGGTAACGTAAACCACTCTCCGTTTTTTGGAAACCAGCAGCTAATTTTTCTAAAGTCTCCTCAGCTAATCTTTTTTGTTCAGCTAATCTTTTCTCTCTAGAACCTTCAAATGTTCTGAAAGCTTCAATTGCATTCCATTTTTGAGCTTCTTCTCCTACTCTTACAATTTCTAATGAATCGATAATGTCGCCTTGTGCAATTGCATCTACCACATCTTGTCCTTCAACAACGTGACCAAAAACTGTGTGTTTTCCGTCTAACCAAGCGGTTTCAACATGGGTAATGAAAAATTGAGAACCATTAGTTCCTGGTCCAGCATTAGCCATCGATAAAACTCCTGGCCCATCGTGACGTAAAGTTGGGTGAAACTCATCGTCAAAGTTGTAACCAGGTCCACCTGTTCCTTGCCCTTGAGGACAACCACCTTGTATCATGAAATCAGGAATTACTCGGTGAAATTTTAATCCGTCATAATATGGTTTTCCCATTGGACGAGCCGAATTTTCTAATTGTCCTTCTGCTAATCCTACGAAATTTCCAACCGTTCCTGGTGTTAAATCGTGCGTTAATTTTACTAAAATAGTACCTTTTGTAGTATTAAATTTAGCGTATATTCCGTTTTCCATTTTTTATTTATTAAATTTAAAGAGCAAAACTACAAAAATATTACGAACCTATCAATTCAGATATACAAGGGAATAATCGCCTCAAGAATTTAAACAATCTTTAACATCATATAAAACAAGTAAAATATCTTTATGTAGTAAATTTGTGCTCTAAAATCATGAAAAAAAATGGAAAATTTAAAAGGTAAAAAAGCCATCATAACAGGCGGTAGTAGAGGTTTAGGAAAAGCTACAGCTATAGCATTTGCAAAACAAGGAATTGATGTTGCCATAACTGGAAGAAATGAAGCAAATTTAAAAGAAACTGTTGCCGAATTAAAAGCATTGGGTGTAAACGCTACCTATGCGGCTTTTGACATCTGTAATTATGACGAAGTAAAAAAAGGAATTCAAGAAATCATGAATACTTTTAATACCGTCGATATTTTAGTAAACAATGCTGGAATTGCTGCTTTTGGAAGCTTTTTAGATATGGAGGTGAACCAATGGCAATCGATAATTCAAACGAATGTAATAGGAATGTACTACGTAACTAAAGAAGTGTTACCTTATTTAATTGCTAACAACCAAGGAGATATTTTCAACGTATCGTCTACAGCTGGATTAACCGGAAACCCAAATACTTCTGCGTATTCTGCATCAAAATTCGCTGTAATCGGAATGTCTGAATCATTAATGAAAGAAGTGAGAAAAAACAACATCAGAGTTTGCACGTTAACACCTAGTACCATTGCTTCGGATATGTCAATTCAATTAGGAATAGCAAGCAAAGACTCCACTGAAACGGTACTCCAACCTGAAGATTTTGCAGAATTAATTGTTAGTGCATTACAACTTCCAAGAAGAGCTTTATTGAAAAATGCTTCTTTATGGTCTACAAATCCTTAAAAACCAATAAATTCAACCAAAAAGCGATGTTTTACAGAAGTAGCATCGCTTTTTGTTTTTAAACCATGAAACTTTGTACCTTTGGTGCCTTGAAAAAAACGAATATGCGAATCGATATTATTACCGTTTTACCCGAATTAATGCAAAGTCCGTTTGAGGCTTCGATAATGAAACGCGCCATTCAAAAAGGATTGGTAGAAGTCCATTTTCATAACTTGAGAGATTATACTACAAATAAACAAAGAAGCGTAGATGATTATCAATTTGGTGGTGGTGCCGGTATGGTAATGATGGTGCAACCTATCGACGATTGTATTTCGAAACTCAAAAGCGAAAGAACCTACGACGAAATCATTTACATGACACCAGATGGAGAAACGCTCAATCAAAAAATGGCCAATTCCATTTCGATGTACGAAAACATCATCATTTTATGTGGACATTATAAAGGAGTGGATCAAAGGGTACGTGATATGCACATTACGCGTGAAATTTCGATTGGTGATTATGTATTAAGTGGTGGCGAAATTGGTGCTATTGTTTTTTGCGATGCGATTATTCGATTGATTCCAGGTGTTTTAAGTGATGAAACCTCAGCTTTGACAGATAGTTTTCAAGATAATTTACTATCTCCCCCTATTTATACAAGACCAGCCGAATACAAAGGATTGAAAGTTCCAGAAGTATTATTGAGCGGAAACTTTGGAAAAATAGAAAAGTGGCGTGAAGAAATGGCGTATGAACACACAAAAAACAGAAGACCCGATTTATTGGAAAACGATTAATGGATTTTGATATTTTGATTTTCTGAAGTTCCGATATTCTGATATTCTGACATTTAGAATATTTATCATCCGAAAATCTAATTTTCAAATATTTTAGAAACTGTAATTTGATTATTCAAATTATTTTTATAATTTTGCACCTACTTTGAACCAACCTCTGGCGATAGACGTGTATGTTGTTTTGAATCAAACTTTTATAATTAAAACTATGTCAAATTTAATTGATTTCGTAAATAACGAATTAGTTGCAAGAAAAGATTTCCCTGAGTTTGGTGCTGGTGATACAATCACTGTGTACTATGAAATTAAAGAGGGTGAAAAAACTAGAACTCAGTTCTTCAAAGGAGTTGTAATCCAAAGAAGAGGAGCTGGAGCTACTGAAACTTTTACAATTCGTAAAATGTCTGGTGCTGTTGGTGTTGAGCGTATCTTCCCAGTAAACATGCCAGCTTTACAAAAAATTGAGGTGAACCAAAGAGGTAAAGTACGTAGAGCTCGTATCTTCTACTTTAGAGATCTTACTGGTAAAAAAGCAAAAATCAAAGAAAGAAGATACAAAAACTAATTTGTACTTTCTCAACCATAAAAAGCCACAATTTTGTTGTGGCTTTTTTTATTGAATTTTATTCAAGATTTAAGCAAATTCACTCCATTATTTATGTCAAATTTCCTATATTTGGCAGATTTTACAAATTATTTTCAAACAAACACATAACATCCATGTCTAATCAGTCTAAAATAATGTATACCATTACG
Source organism: Flavobacterium fragile (assembly GCF_023634865.1). Taxonomy (GTDB): domain Bacteria; phylum Bacteroidota; class Bacteroidia; order Flavobacteriales; family Flavobacteriaceae; genus Flavobacterium; species Flavobacterium fragile. The sequence goes on along the minus strand of NZ_JAMLJN010000012.1, from coordinate 29,117 downwards.
GATGAAGCGCCTATGTTGGCAACCCATTCGTTTTTACCCATTGTAAAAGCTTTCACAAAACCTGCTAATATCGCTATTGAAACTAGAGATATTTCTTTGGCAGGAAGAATTTTAGCTAACTTTCCAGAATTCTTAAAAGAAGATCAAAAAGTAGGTGACGCCCTTACCGAATTAGGACAATTAGCCAATACTCCAGAAGCAAACATTATTAAATTACCTAATATTTCGGCTTCTGTAATTCAATTAAAAGAAGCAATTGCCGAATTACAATCACAAGGCTTCAATATCCCTAGCTATCCAGAAGAACCGCAGAACGATACTGAAAAAGAAATCAAAGCAAAATATGCTAAAGTTTTAGGTTCGGCTGTAAATCCAGTATTACGTGAAGGTAACTCGGACAGAAGAGCACCAAAAGCAGTTAAAAACTATGCGAAAGCAAACCCTCACCGCATGGGAACTTGGGCTGCTGATAGCAAAACTGAGGTTGCTCACATGAATTCTGGTGATTTCTATGGAACTGAAACCTCTACTACAGTTGAAAAAGACGGAAAATTTAGAATCGTTTTCCATTCAGATAACGGAACTACAACTGTTTTAAAAGATTTCGCAAACTTAAAAGCTGGCGAAGTTATTGATAGTTCGGTTATGAACTTAAATGCTTTAAAACAATTTACAGTAGCGACAATTGCTGATGCTAAAGCAAAAAACGTAATGCTTTCAGCACACTTAAAAGCAACGATGATGAAAGTTTCGGACCCAATTATTTTTGGAGCTATCGTGGAAACATTCTTTGCTGATGTGTATACAAAATATGCTGATTTATTCAAATCATTAGACATCAATCCTAACAACGGATTACAAGATTTATACAACAAAATTGCAGGAATTCCTCAAGAAGCAGAAATCAAACAAGCTATTACAGATGCTTTAGCAAACGGACCACGTGTGGCTATGGTAAATTCAGACAAAGGAATTACGAATTTCCATGTTTCTTCTGACGTAATTGTGGATGCTTCTATGGCCGCTTTAGCTCGTAGTGGAGGAAAAATGTGGAATGCAGAAGGTAAAGAAGAAGATACTATCGCCATTATTCCTGACCGTGCATATGCTGGTTTTTATGCCGCTTGTATTGAAGAAATGAAACAAAACGGTGCTTTAGATCCTAAAACAATTGGTTCTGTACCAAATGTTGGATTAATGGCTCAAAAAGCAGAAGAATACGGTTCTCACGATAAAACTTTCCAAGTAAAAGAAAACGGAACTGTTAATGTAGAAGATGAAAATGGAAACGTTTTATTATCTCAAAAAGTTGAAACAGGTGACATTTTCAGAATGTGTCAAACCAAAGATGCTCCAATTCAGGATTGGGTTAAATTAGCATTTAACAGAGCGAGATTATCTGATACTCCTGCTATTTTCTGGTTAGATAAAGGCCGAGCGCACGATAGAGAAATCATCAAAAAAGTTGAGAAATACTTAAAAGATCATGATACTACTGGTTTAGATATTCGCATTATGGATGTGAAAGATGCGATGAAAGAAACCTTACAAATCATTCGTCAAGGAAAAGATGTAATTTCAGTTTCTGGAAACGTATTACGTGATTACTTAACCGACTTATTCCCTATTTTAGAATTAGGAACTTCGGCTAAAATGTTATCAATCGTTCCATTAATGAATGGTGGTGGATTGTTTGAAACAGGCGCTGGTGGATCAGCTCCAAAACACGTAGAACAATTTATTGAAGAAGGCTATTTACGTTGGGACTCATTAGGAGAATTCCTAGCCTTACAAGCTTCTTTAGAGCATTTAGCACAAACACAAAACAACGCAAAAGCTCAAGTTTTAGCAGATACTTTAGACGAAGCAAACGCAAAATTCTTAGCAGAAGACAAATCGCCAGCAAGAAAAGTAGGCGGAATAGACAACAGAGGTTCGCATTTTTACTTGGCATTATATTGGGCTCAAGCACTAGCAAATCAGTCTAAAGATGCAGAATTAAAAGCAACATTTGCTCCTATTGCAGAGGCAATGATTGCTAACGAATCTAAAATTGATGCAGAATTAATTGCAGCTCAAGGTAAAGAACAAAAAATTGGTGGTTACTATCATCCAAGTTTTGAACTAACGGAAAAAGCAATGCGTCCAAGTGACACTTTAAATACTATCTTAGCTCAATTGAACTAAGATCTTGATTCATATAAAAAAGCGACTTAAATAAGTCGCTTTTTTTATTATTTTTTCTTTTGTTCTTCTTCCTTTATAACCACGATGGAAGCTTTAATTCCTGTAGTTAAATTCCATTCATTTGAGGTAATTAATTTTCCTGAATCATCAAAAACACTGAAAGCTGCTGTATTAGGACCTGAACTACCTTGATTTAAGGCAACAAAATCCAACTTATTGAAACCATCCGAAATATCTACATAGTATTCTTTTGGAGCTGCTTCAAGTAAAATTTCATAAATAACAGTTTTTTCATTAAGCAAAAGACGAACTCTATCACCATCAGGATATTCGTGGTCTCTACAAACAATCTTAACATACCTAGTCTTCACACGAAATTCTCCCAAAAATTGATTAGAACGATATTCAGGTTTAATTTCTTTATCTTTATTATTCAGTTTTCGTTTGATATCTTCACCAGGATTTTTAAATTCGTTTTTTTGAACTAAAACACTTTCCTCTCCTTGTTTTTTGTTTAAAATAGAATAACGCTTTAAATAACTATCATCTTTATCAAATATGCTTTTATAGGGCAATGTAACCGTATTAGATTTCGTTTCACTTTTTGTGGGCTGATCCCAATCTAACTTTAACTTTGCACTCTTAAAAGGATTATCTTTTTGAGCGAAAATTGCCATTATTTGAAACAAAAAAAACAATAAAAACACCTTATTTTTCATTAGTTCTATTTTGAAAGTCGTAAATTTATAACAATTAATGTTTTTTGATTACAAATTAACATATGTTTTAAACTATTGCTATGTTTTTTTGTGAAATTTGTAGTACAAAATCTATACCGAAATGATGCAATCGCGAAAAATTTATTTACTCTTATTCTTTTTTTCTCTTTTTGGGTTTGGACAAGATAAAGCAACGCTTAGTGGAATTGTAAGCGATGCAAGTACAAATGAAACATTAATTGGTGTTTCTATAGTAATTCCTGAATTAAATACAGAAACCACAACTAATGAATATGGTTTTTTTTCAATAACACTTCCAAAAGGAATACATACGATTCAAATTAGTTATACTGGCTTTGAAACTATTAAAGAAGAAATTGAAATCAATGAAAACACAAAGAAAAACTTTAGTTTATCAGAAACTAGAAAAGAACTTAACGAAGTAGTCATTTCGCAGAATTCTTATAAAACTAACATCAAAAAACCTGAAATGAGCGTTAATAAGCTAGCAATTAGCGCCATAAAACAAATGCCTGTTTTAATGGGGGAAGTTGATATTATTAAATCGCTTTTATTTTTGCCAGGCGTTACTAATGCAGGTGAAGGACAATCTGGTTTTAACGTTCGTGGTGGTGGTGCCGATCAAAATTTAGTCCTTTTAGATGAAGCTACGCTCTATAACACTTCACATGTTTTTGGGTTCTTTTCCGTTTTTAATGCGGATGCTATCAAAGATTTAAAATTATACAAAGGTGGAATTCCTGCTCGGTTTGGAGGTAGAGCTTCTGCGGTTTTAGACGTATATCAAAAAGATGGAAACAGTAATAAATTCAGTATGAATGGCGGAATTGGATTAATTTCGAGTCGTTTATTAGCTGAAGGTCCTATAGTAAAAGACAAAGGTTCATTTTTAATCGCCGGAAGAGGTTCGTATGCCCATCTATTTTTAAAGTTATCTGACAATCAAAACTCAGCTTATTTTTACGATTTGAATACCAAACTAAATTACAAACTGAATGAAAACAACAACTTATATCTGTCAGGTTATTTTGGCCGTGACATTTTTAGTTTAAATGAATCTTTCCGAAATATCTACGGAAACTCTACTCTAAATCTGCGTTGGAATCATTTATTTTCTAATAAACTATTTTCCAACTTATCCCTTATTTATAGCAATTATTACTATGGACTAGATTTAGGTTTCATAGGATTTAATTGGGAATCTACAATTGAAAATTACAATTTGAAATATGATTTCAAATATTATGCTTCCGAAAAAACTAAGTTCAACTTTGGAGCAAATATCACTAAATATGACATTAATCCAGGTACTATAAAACCACTTGATGATACTTCATCAATTAATTTCAGACAATTAGATAAAAAATACGCTGTAGAAAATGGATTGTATGCCGATGTAGAACACAACCTTACGGATAAAATTTCGTTTATGGCTGGTTTACGATTCAGTTCTTTTTACAGAATAGGTACTTCAAACGTTAATTTCTATGAAAATAACCAACCCGTAGTTTTTGATGAAGAACTAAAAATTTATGAAAAAGCTACTCCTATTCGAACAGAATATTTTGGTTCCAACAAAAAAATTGCTGACTATTCAAATTTTGAACCACGTTTTACAATTTCGTATCAAATAAATGAAAACCAATCTGTTAAAGCAGGTTATAATAGAATGGTGCAGTACATGCAATTGGTTTCAAACACGCAATCTCCATCTCCACTAGATGTATGGACTCCTAGCGATAATTACATCAAACCTCAATTAGCCGATCAAGTTTCACTGGGATATTTTAAAAACTTTAAAGATGGTGATTATACTTTAGAGTTAGAAACCTTCTATAAAAAAGTTCAAAATCGAATTGATTACATCGATGGTGCTGACTTAATTGCAAATGAAGCTATAGAGCAAGTTATATTAAACGGGAGAATGCGTTCCTACGGTTTAGAATTATTACTACGTAAAAATGAAGGACGATTAAACGGTTGGGTAGCTTACACCTTATCAAAGTCTGAACAACAAACTCCGGGGAGAACCCCTATCGAAACTGGAATTAACAATGGCAATTGGTACCGTTCTGCTTATGATAAAACACATAATTTAGCCTTAACTGGAAATTATAAATTAGATAAAAGATGGACTTTGGGTGCTGCTTTTACTCTTCAATCAGGACAACCTGTAACATTTCCTACTGGTAAATATGTTTTTGAAGGCATTACTGTTCCGAGTTACAACTCGCGTAACGAAGATCGTCTTCCTACCTATCATCGTTTGGATGTTTCGGCTACCTTAACTCCTAAAAAATACGAAAACAAGAGGTTTAAAGGTGAATGGGTTTTTGGAATTTACAATTTGTACAGTCGCAATAATGCGGCTTCAATTTCTTTCAGACAAAACGAAGATACTGGTTTTAATGAATCTGTGAAGTTATCCATTTTTGGAATCGTTCCTTCTGTTTCTTATAATTTCAAATTTTAAACGTATGAAAAAGATTTTGCTATATATATTACTACTATCAACAACAATTTTTACCAGTTGTGAAGAAGTCGTAACTTTAGATTTATCAAATGCTGAACCCAGATTAGTAATCGATGCCGTTATCAAATGGAAAAAAGGAACTTCTGGTGAAAATCAAACCATTAAATTGAGCTTAACCAATGACTTTTACTCCAGTGATATTCTAACAGCAAACGGAGCAATAGTCACTATTACCAATAGTACCAATACCGTATTTAATTTTACCGAAGTACCAAACACTGGCGAGTATATATGTTCAAATTTTCAACCGGTAATTGGAGAAACGTATCGCTTAGAAATTCTTTATGATGGTCAGATTTTTACTGCAACCAACACTTTATTCGCTACACCATCTATTGAAAATATAACTCAAGAAACGGTTTCAGGATTTGGAGGTGATGAGGAAATTCAAATTAAATATTTCTTTCAAGACAATGGAAATGAAGAGAACTACTATGTCTTAAAAGTAATAAATCCAAACAAACGTATCCCTGAATTTGGTGTCGTTAGTGATGAATTTTTTCAAGGTAATATGATGTTTGGTTTTTACAGCAGTAGCGAACTTCAACCTAACTTACCCTTAGAATTAAATGTACAAGGGGTTTCTAGAGGATATTACAACTATATGAATCAGCTCACAACTATTGCAGGAAGCGGTTCAGGAAATCCTTTTACAACTCCACCTGCTACAGTTAGAGGAAATATTGTTAACCAAACCAATATCGATAATTATGCGCTAGGTTATTTTCACTTGTCTGAAATTGACACCGTAAATTATTTGGTACAATAAAACCTAATAACAAGTTCAAAATCAAAACCTAAAACTTGAAACCTGAAACAAAAAAATAAAATGTCATCACATCATATTGTACGCGACGATCAAGAACCGGCATTAATTATTGCTAATGGTGCCGCTTGTAGCGAGGAACTTATCGGACAGTTGCTAGAATGGTCGCCTTTAGTGGTGGTTTTGGATTCGGCAATCGAACGCGTTTTAGATCTTGGAATTAAAGTAGACGTACTCTTAGGTGATTTTGACAGAGGCTTCAACCCCGAATACTATTTGGAAAAACAATATCCGTTAGAAATCGTTTATACTCCTAATCAAGATAAAACCGATTTAGAAAAAGCCTTTGATTACCTCATTGAAAAAGGTCATAAAGCCGTAAATGTAATTTGGGCCACCGGAAAACGTGCCGATCATACTATCACAAATATCACAAATATTGTAGCCTACAGAAATCAATTGAAAATTGTGGTACTAGACGACCATTCAAAAGTATTCTTATTACCTAATAAGTATGAAAAATGGTACACCGCTAATACTACGTTATCACTAATCCCAATAGGAAAAGTATCAGGTATTACTACAAAAAATTTGTTTTATCCATTAAACAATGAAGAATTAACCATCGGATACCGAACAGGAAGTAGCAACCATGTTTCACAAGACGGAATTGTATCAATTGAACATAAAGAAGGTGACTTATTATTGATGGAATGTTGGGATTAACTTTGTAACTTTGTACCTTACATTTTACACTTTGTACTTTAATGAAATTCCAAGTCGTATCGGATTATAAACCTACTGGTGACCAACCGCAAGCCATTGAAAAACTCTCAAAAGGAATTCTTAATGGTGAAAAATACCAAACTTTATTGGGAGTTACAGGTTCTGGAAAGACTTTTACTGTAGCTAATGTGGTACAAGAAGTACAACGCCCAACGCTAGTTTTAGCACACAACAAAACCTTGGCTGCCCAATTGTATTCGGAGTTTAAGCAGTTTTTTCCGAACAATTCCGTGCAGTATTTTGTTTCCTATTACGACTACTATCAACCCGAAGCTTTTATTCCCGTTACCGGAACTTATATTGAGAAAGATTTATCGATTAACGATGAATTAGAAAAACTACGATTAAGCACCACTTCGGCCCTACTTTCAGGTCGTCGTGATATTATTGTGATCTCGTCTGTTTCTTGTTTGTATGGTATTGGAAATCCCGTAGAATTTCAGAAAAATGTTATCAACTTAGAAGTAAATCAACAAATTTCTCGTACCAAATTATTACATCAACTCGTACAAAGTTTATATTCGAGAACAGAAGCTGAATTTACACCAGGAAATTTCCGAATCAAAGGTGATATTGTAGAAATTTTCCCGAGTTATGGCGATGAACCGTTCCGAATTCACTTTTTTGGAGATGAAATTGAAGAAATTGAAGCCTTTGATGCTAAAACAGCACAAGTCATAGAACGTTATGAAAAACTAACGATTTATCCAGCTAATATGTTTGTAACTTCACCTGATGTATTGCAAAATGCCATTTGGGAAATCCAACAAGATTTGGTAAAACAAGTCGATTATTTCAAAGAAATTGGCAAACATTTAGAAGCCAAACGATTAGAAGAACGCACCAATTTCGATTTAGAGATGATTCGCGAACTCGGTTATTGTTCTGGGATTGAAAATTATTCACGCTATTTGGACGGTAGAGAACCGGGAACTAGACCTTTCTGTTTACTTGATTATTTTCCAGATGATTATTTGATGGTAGTCGATGAAAGTCACGTTACGATTTCACAAGTGCATGCGATGTATGGAGGTGATAGAAGTCGTAAAGAAAACTTGGTAGAATATGGTTTCCGTTTGCCTGCAGCTATAGACAATCGTCCGTTGAAATTTGAAGAGTTTGAAGCGCTACAAAATCAGGTAGTTTATGTTTCGGCAACTCCTGCAGATTACGAATTACAAAAATCAGAAGGAGTTTATGTAGAACAAGTCATTCGCCCAACAGGATTATTAGATCCAATTATTGAAGTGCGTCCAAGTGCCAATCAAATTGACGATTTAATCGAAGAAATTCAATTGCGTTGCGAAGCAGACGAACGGGTTCTGGTTACAACGTTAACTAAAAGAATGGCAGAAGAATTAACGAAATATCTAACCAAAGTTGCGATTCGTTGTCGTTATATTCACTCGGATGTAGATACGTTGGAACGGGTGGAAATCATGCAAGATTTGCGTAAAGGAATTTTTGATGTATTAATTGGTGTCAATTTATTACGTGAAGGTTTGGATTTACCTGAAGTTTCTTTAGTTGCCATTTTAGATGCCGATAAAGAAGGTTTCTTGAGAAGTCATCGTTCGTTAACGCAAACCGTAGGCCGTGCTGCCCGAAATATAAATGGAAAAGCAATTATGTATGCGGATAAAATCACAGCTTCGATGCAAAAAACGATTGACGAAACCAATTACAGAAGAGAAAAACAAATTCGTTATAACAATGAGAACAATCTCCAGCCAAAAGCGTTAAATAAGAGTTTAGGAAGTGCATTGGCAGGAAATTCGGTTTCTACTGGCTATTATGAAAAAGAAGCATTAAAAGCAGCTGAGCCAGAAAGTTTATACTTATCAAAACCCGAAATCGAAAAGAAAATTCGCGACTTAAGAAAAATGATGGAGAAAGCCGCAAAAGAATTAGATTTCATGCAAGCAGCGAAATTTAGAGATGAGATTCAAGCATTACAAGAGAAAATTAAATAAATTTAAATAGCAAAATCATAACACATGAGCAACATTGCAAACATTCTAAAATTAGAAGACGAAATTAAAATCATCGAAGCTATTGGTGAGATTATTTGGGAAAAGAAAGAAGAAACCGATGATTTTTCGGCATTAACCGATGGAGAGAAAGTATTCGTTTACGTTGATATTTTTGAAGGCGCTATGGGAGAAGGCGGATTTTCATTTTTCTTTACTTCAGAAGCTGGAGATTTTGTAGAAGATGTAATCGTAGCCTATAAAGAAATCAAAGCGTTTAAAACGGCCGAATTAATTTCAAAAGCTTGGAGTTTGTTTCCAGCTAAAGCGTATTCACCTGATGTAGAAATCAGACGAAACTTTATCAAAAAAGCCGACGAAACTTTAATCGGAGGTTGGGAAGATTTAGACGAAGAATTCTTTAGCGAAGAAAGCGAAGACATCGTAACCTTAATCGTAGATTATATCCGAAACCATCCAGAAGAATTTGGAAACTAATTATGTTGTTCGGTAAAAACACCTAATAAAACATCTCCCTCAACCATTCGGTTTGGGGAGTTTTTCATTAAATGCAATACGCGTTTCATCGCATACGGATTCAACCCCATGTTAATGCCGATTTCGTTGATTTTGATTTGCTCAGCTTCGTGTAATACCCCATCAACGTGCATCAATAAAGCCAAACGATAAAACTGACAAATTCGGTGAAACTCATCTTTAATGACCGAAACTTCTCCTCTATTTTCAAATAATTTATGAAATACGGTTTTCTCAATTTCCAATTCCATCGCTACCATTTCCAAGAAATCGTACTCACGATCATGTAATTCGCCATCAATTAACGCAAACGCAATCATTTCTTGCAACAGACTTATTTTTCCTTGATACGTATCCATAAAGTATTTCTTTGGGGTAAAAATAAGAATTCTTATATTAAATAGATATCTTTGAGCAAGTTTTTTGGTAAACTTACAATTGAAGTTTTAGGTTAACAGATTGGACTTTTTATCATTTATTGAATGTCTTTAATCTATGGTTCCTAATAGAATTTAAAAAAAATAGCATGAATAACAACGATGTTTTTAAAAAGTTACGTGTAGCACTACAATTACGCGATGACCAAATTATTGAGATATTAAACCTAGTAAATTTCAGGGTTTCTAAAGGCGAATTAGGTAACATCTTCAGAAATGAAGACCATCCTAATTATATAGAATGTGGCGACCAATTGTTGCGGAATTTCCTTAACGGATTAGTCATTTACTTACGCGGTACGAAAGAAGATCCAAAAAATCCAAGAGAAGTTTTGGACCAAATTGCCAAAAACAAAACCGCTTTATCAAAAGAAGACAAAAAACCCGTAGCTAAAAAACCGTTCCAACCAAAAACTACAACAGACAAAAAACCGTTTGGACAAGGCAAACCTTCTACTAAAAAACAAAAACCAGAAAGCCCTGTGGAACGTTTTAAGTTTAACTCTGGGAAGAATAAAAAGTAAATAGTATTCTCAAGAAATAGACTGCACCCAAAAGTTTAGGCAAATTTATAATTAATTTTATAATAGTGAGCTCAATATTTTATCGGGCTCATTTTGTTTAAATTTGAGATAATCCCATTGTTATTGTAATATCTATAAACTGTTTAATTTGAGTTTTTAATTCTTCGATTGTTCTGAACTTCATTATATAAAAAGTTCAAATTTTAAAAAATAGACGTTTCTTCATCATGCGTTGTAACTTGATGGTAATAATTTTTTTTATCTTTTATAACTTTATTTCTTGGTAGAATCGTGAAGTCTAGTTACAATATCACAATAAAAGTTATTTATAATGACACGCCATTTTTAGAGCACCATCAACCTACATCCTCTTCAAATACCCAATCACCGTTTCATTAAAAACCACTGGTTGCTCTACATTCACCACGTGACCGCAGTTTTGAATGATGAAAAGTTCGGCGGTTTTTACGTGATTGGCTACCACTTGCTTTACCGAAGGTAAGAACATATAATCTTCTTCTCCCATAACGTAAAGCGTGGGAATATTCAATTCCTTTTGACGGAACCAGCGTAAAACGGGATTAATTTCTGCAGTAAGTTTGAACCATTTGATAAATTCTTTTTGGTATAATTTCTTGGCTTCATTAATAAAGAGTAAGCGTGATTGTTTGTGGTTCTTTTTGGGCATAATCACAAAAGCAAAAAACTTATACAACACCAAATACGGCAACACATATTTAAACATATTTCCCAATCGCATCAAGACTTGCGAACGGAAATTCATTTTTAAAATGGCGCCACCTAAAATCATACTTTTCACACGTTCTGGATGCATTTCGGCTAATTGACGAATGACGATGGAACCTAAGGAAATCCCAACAAAATGCGAGGATTCAATCTTTAAAAAATCGATAACCTCAACAATGTCTTCGGCGATGGCTTTAAACGTATATTTCTGTTTGAGTGCCGATTTTAATTGGTCTTTTGAATTTCCATGACCGCGCAAATCCAACAACAGTACATTAAAATGCTTTTGAAATTCACGAATTTGCTTGAACCAAATAGACGAACTTCCTCCTGCTCCATGAACAAAAGTCACCCATTCGGTACTAGTTTCGTTTTTATATAGTGTATAGGAAATCAAAGATTTAAAATTTGTCAAATGTACTACATTTCATTCGACCAAAATGCTAAACAAATTTTAAATTTTGGAATGTAGTAACTTGAAATAATCAAAGGCTTTCAACAAGCGACTGCCATACCAAGAAAACATTTCGCCATCGACAAAAACAGTTTTGGCATGATGGGTGAATCGCCCAATTTCAAACGCATGTTCGTCTTTAAACGGAAACGGCTCAGAAGACAAAAACACATAATCAGGATCACCTTCTAAGCGAATTTTCTTCAACTCGACTTCAGGATAACGTCCTTCTTTACTTTCATAAATATTCTCGAAATGATTTAATTTCAATAATTCATTGATAAACGTATGATTTCCCGCTACCATATGAGGATTGGCCCAAATAAAATAAGCGGCTTTCTTTACGGGTTTATCTTTGATAAAATGCTGAAAATCTTGGTACGCAAAATTGATTTTGTCTATCCATTTTCGAGCTTCGGTTCGTTTATTAAACAATTTTCCGAAATCGTGAATCATTTGTAAATTGTCGTCAATGGTGAGAATATCAGTCACCCAAACCGGACAAATTTGAGATAATTCCTCCACGATTTCTTTGGTGTTTTCCTCTTTATTACAAATAATAATATCGGGCTGAAGCGATTTTATTTTATCGAATTTGATAGTTTTCGTACCACCAACAATCGTTTTAGTCGCCTTAAAATGAAACGGATGCACACAAAATTTAGTAATTCCAACAATGTGATCTTCCAAACCTAAATCGTATAACAATTCGGTTTGCGAAGGCACTAACGAAACGATTCGTAAAGGTGTGGTTTCGAAAGTATGTTGAGTTCCTAATGGGTCTGTGAGTTGCATAATTTCAAAATTTATTCTAAAATCCCTTCCATCTCTTGTTGTAACTTCAACGCTTCTTCCCTAGCCTTTTTTGCGAAATCCATTCCGTTAGAAGCATAAATAATCCCTCTTGAAGAATTGATTAGCAAACCAACATTAGAATTCATTCCATATTTACAAACCTCAGCCAAACTTCCGCCTTGAGCGCCAACTCCAGGAACTAACAAGAAACTGTCAGGAACTATTTTTCGGATTTCCGTGAAATATTCGGCTTTGGTTGCACCCACAACGTACATTAAATTATGAGCGTTTTTCCAAGATTTTGAAGTTTCCAAAACCACTTTGTATAATTCCTTTCCTTCCACATTCTGCGTTTGGAAATCAAAAGCACCTTCGTTGGAAGTTAAGGCTAACATAATCGTGTGTTTATCCTCAAAAGCTAAAAAAGGTTCCACCGAATCTTTTCCCATATACGGTGCCACCGTTACCGAATCGAAATCTAAATCGTTGAAAAAAGCTCTAGCATACATGGACGAGGTATTACCAATATCACCTCGTTTTGCATCGGCAATCGTGAAGATTTCTGGATGTTTCTCGTTGATGTAATTGATTGTTTTTTCTAACGATTGCCAACCTTTGATACCGTAAGCTTCATAAAAAGCAGTATTCGGTTTATACGAAACACATAAATCGTGAGTCGAATCGATAATGGCTTTATTGAATTCGAAAATTGGATCTTCGGTTTGTAGTAGATGTTCTGGAATTTTATTTAAATCGACATCTAAACCAATACATAGAAATGATTTTTTAGTTCGGATTTGGGAAATGAGTTGTTCAGTAGTCATGTTGTAGTTGTTTAAACGCAAATTTGCGAAATATTTTTGATTTTGTCCATAAAAAAAGCCTCAATACATGAGGCTTTAATATTAGAAAACTTCGCTTTCCTTTAATTTTTCGGTATTAGCTACCAATTGTAACTCGTCGATGAATTTCTGGATTTTTCCACTCATTACTCCATCCATATCGAAAATATCCATTCCAATTCGATGATCGGTTACACGACCTTGAGGATAATTGTAAGTTCTAATCTTAGCCGAACGGTCACCCGAACTTACCTGAGAATTACGTTTTTTCGCATCTTCTTCTTGTTTTTTAGCTAATTCCATTTCGTACAAACGCGAACGCAAAACCGTTAACGCTTTATCTTTATTTTTATGTTGCGATTTCTCATCCTGACATTGCGCTACCAAACCTGTTGGAATATGCGTCATACGAACCGCCGATTTCGTAGTGTTTACCGATTGACCACCAGGACCAGACGAACAGAAAAAGTCGATACGAACATCGTTCATGTCGATTTGTACGTCAAATTCCTCTGCTTCTGGCAATACCATTACTGTTGCGGCTGAAGTATGAACACGACCTTGTGTTTCGGTTTGAGGCACACGTTGTACTCGGTGCACTCCTGCTTCGTATTTCAAAGTTCCGTAAACATCTTCGCCTGTAACTTCAAAAATTACCTCTTTAAATCCACCCGATGTTCCTTCGTTCATATCTACTAATGAAGTTCTCCAGCCTTTGGATTCGCAATATTTGGTATACATACGATACAAATCACCTGCAAAGATTGAAGCTTCGTCTCCTCCAGTACCCGCGCGGATTTCAACCATTACGTTCTTTGCGTCTTCTGGATCTTTAGGGATTAGCATGAATTTGATTTCCTCTTCTAATTGAGGTAAACGCTCATTCGCTTCATCCAATTGCATTTTAGCCATTTCGACCATCTCAGCATCAGAACCATCAGCAATGATTTCCTTCGCTTCATTGATATTTCCAACTAAGTTGATGTACTCATCTCGTTTTTCAACTAACTCTTTTAAGTCTTTGTATTCTTTATTTAATTGTACATAACGCTTTTGATCAGCAATTACATCCGGCTGAATAATCAAATCGGATACTTCATCAAAACGTTGTTTTACATATTGTAATCTCTCTAACATGGCTGTTATTTATTTTGGAGTGCAAAGTTACAATTTTAGTTGAAAGTATAAAAGTTTCTGACTTTAAAAGTTTTGCAATTGAAAATCAATTACTTAAAAATTTTATTTAAATTAAGTCTAAATAAATTTTGTGATTTAGTTTTAACTCGATATTTTTGCATCATTATTTTAATTAAATCTAAATAAAATGTGTAAAAGTATTTTTAAGACATTAATTTTATTATCTTCATTTCATGTTGTATCACAAGAAAACACGAGAAATGACATAATTGAAAATTACTTTACGGGAAACGACACCATAAAAAAACTTAAAGTAGTAATCGTAGAAACAAAAAACAACGCACCTAAATCATCCATAAACAGAGCTGGAATCATAGAAAAAGATTTGCCACAAGCGATTCAAGTTATCGGAATAGAAATTATCCAACAACAACAATCCATTCGTTTGAGTGATGTGGTTAAAAATGCCAATGGTGTTTATGTGGGTTCGGCTCGTGGTGGCGCTCAAGAATCATTTTGGTCGAGAGGTTATGACATGTCGACCAACAATATGTTTAAAAATGGATTCCGTTTCAATAGTGGATCCATTCCAGAAGTTTCATCATTAGAAAAAGTAGAAATTTTAAAAGGAAGCGCTGCTTTATTATACGGAAATGTAGCACCCGGTGGCATATTAAACATGGTAACCAAATCGCCTAACTTCAGAACTGGTGGTGAATTCACTATACAAGCGGGAAGTTATAATTTCTACAAACCGTCGGTTGATGTGTATGGTGCTATTAACAAATCGATTGCTTATCGCTTTAATGGTTCTTATGAAAATTCGGAAAGCTTTAGAGATTATGTTAGAAGAGAACGTTACTATGTAAATCCTTCTCTACTTTTTAAATTAAGTGACAAAACTGAAATTACACTACAAGCCGATTATTTAAGTGATGATTGGACGCCTGATTTTGGAACAGGTTCTATTGGAAAAGAAATTGCAGATGTACCCAGAAACGCTTATTTAGGAGCAAAATGGTCAAACGGAAAAACTAAACAAGCAACCGCTTCGATATTAGTAAACCATGAATTCAATAAAGATTGGAAACTGAATTTTAATTCTTCTTTCCAAGATTATGACAGGGAATCCATAGGAACAGAACGATTGCAACCAGCTACTAATGGTGATTGGAATAGACCTTACGGAAGAAACAAAGCGGTTGAACAAATCTTCGCCAACCAGATTAGTTTACAAGCCAACTTTAAAACAGGGAAAATCAAACACCAATTATTTACGGGTATCGATACCGAAATTTCGTATGCCGATGCTTATACTTTCAGATTTTATGATCCAACAACAGGTGCAACCGTAACTACATACGATACGGTAAATATTTTTGACACATCTTCTTATGCAGCTTCAAATGAAGGACCTATTTCACCTTCAGAAGTAACAAGAATCGTAAAAACAAAAACTACTCGTTTTGGAGTTTATGTACAAGATTTAATTTCGTTTTCTGACAAATTCAAAGCATTATTAGGTGTTCGTTATTCGTACCAAGAAGCAAAACCAGAAACATACAATATTGCAGCAAACACAATTACAGAAGAGACCATTCGAAACGACAGAGCTTTTTCGCCTAAAGTAGGATTGATTTACCAACCTACCAAATACACTACTTTATTTTCTAGTTACTCCAACTCATTTACACCAAATACTGGCGTTACCATTTACAACGAAGCGATTAAACCTTCTATTATTGACCAAATTGAAGTTGGTGTTAAAAACGAATTCTTTAAAGGAAAATTAACGACTAACGTAACTTTATATCAAATTGTGAACAGCAACTTAGCACAAACTGCCGAATTTGACGCAAATGGAAACCTCAACACAAACACCAATGTAAAAGCTTTAAGCGGCGAAACAACTAGTAAAGGAATCGAATTGGATATTACCTGTAAACCAATTGATGATTTCAACATTATGGCAGGTTACAGCTACAACGATATGCGCTACACCAAAACCACAGGTGCCACAGGAAGTTTTATCGAAGGGGATCGCTTGGTCAGAACACCTCAACATACCGCTAACTTAAGTTTCTTCTACACCGTACAAACTGGAATACTTAAAAATATATCGATTGGAGCTATTGGAAACTACATTGGTGACCGACTTGGCGGTTGGAACAATCAAGTAGACCCAACTAAACCAAACGGAATTTGGGATAGAGAAATTCCAGTTAATGGTTACACAACAATTGATATATCGTTAGGTTACAACTGGAAGCAGTTTTCACTCCTTTGTAAATTATCTAATATCACTAACGAGTTGAATTATACTTTACACGAAAATTATAGTGTAAACCCTATTGCTCCAAGACAAATTTTAACTTCGTTACGCTATAAATTTTAAGAATTCAATTTAAAAAAAACATGAAACAAAAATTAGTTAGAGACATTCACCGAGATTTTGGCTACTTTTATGTAGGATTGATTATTTCGTTTGCCTTTTCAGGAATTTTAATGAACCACAGAGAACATTGGCATCCTGAAAAATACACCATCGAAACCAAGAACATCAAAGTACAATTGCCCGAAGAAGAACAGATCACACAAAAATTTGCTGAAAATTTAGGAAGACAATTAGGCATCGACGATAAAATGCGTCGTCACAATATAAAAAAAGGCATGCTCAAAATTTCGTTTGAAAAGCACGATGTAGAAATCGACATGAAAACAGGGGAAGGCGAAATTGTTACTTTCAAAAAAACTCCGATTATCAGCCAAACAATGAAGTTGCACAAAACCACATCTAACTGGTGGATTTACTATTCTGATATTTTTGGAATCTCTTTAATATTAATTGCCATCACGGGCACTTTAATGGTAACCCACGGCAAAAACACCTTTAAACGCCGAGGCTGGAAACTAGCCGTAGCCGGAATAGTTTTTCCAATTTTAGTTTTATTTATACTGAGTTAATTACAAGAAGGTTCACGAAAGTGAGCCTTTTTGTTTTATGAATTGTAAATATTTTTTTATATTTGATTTTAATCAAAAACAATTTTGAATATCATAACTAAATAGCAAAAAACTTAAAGCATTTAATCTTTGACAACAAATGAAAAATTACAAACCTATAATATTTTTAATTCTCATTATAATTTCATGTCAAAATCAAGAAGTTGCAAAATCTATGCAAAAAACAAAAAGCGATAGCGTTTTACATCCGGAATCTAATGCTGTCAACAAAAACATCAAAATTCAATCAACAAATAATGATTTTCCGAAATTCTGGAAAACATTTAGAAAAGCTGTCATAAGTTTTGACACAATCCAGATTATTAATATGACGCAATTTCCTTTCAAAACAAGAGGAACTTCAGATTACGACCCAACTGTAGAACATAACAAAGAAAAATTCGTTAGCGTTTTCAAATCCTTTATAAAACAATGGAATGGATTAAATATGAATGGAACAACTGAATTAGATCATATTAGAAAAACTGAAACTCCAGATGAAACCTATGTTCAAAAAGAACATGCAAGAGTGGGTAACTTGGAATTTAAAAGGATAAATAATGAATGGAAACTTGTGTTCGCCTATTTAAATTATGATACCATAGAATCACTTGAGAAATAATGGACTCATATTAAGTATATAAAAACAAATTAGCCTAACTAATCTTTTAGTATCATTCTAATCCAAAATAAAAAAAATCCCGAGCTATCTCGGGATTCTTTTTAATTATATATTCAAACTTCTTATTTCTTAACTGGAATATTTTGTAAAATTTCCAAAACAAACTTCCAATATTTTTGAGCGGAAGAAATACTCGCTCTTTCATCTGGGCTGTGTGCGCCGTGGATCGTTGGTCCAAAAGAAATCATATCCATGTTAGGATAATTTGTTCCTAAAATACCACATTCTAATCCTGCGTGACAAGCTACTACATTAGGTTTTGATCCGTTTTGTTTTTCGTAAATAGAAGTTAATACATCTAAAATTTCAGATTTTACATTGGGTGTCCAACCTGGGTAACTTCCTGTAAATTCTACTTCGCAACCAAACAATTCGTAAGCCGAACGCAACGCATTAGCCAAATCAAATTTAGAACTCTCCACAGACGAACGCGTTAAATTCTGAATCGAAATTTCACCGTCTTTTACAATTACTCTTGCAATATTATTTGAAGTTTCTACTAAATCTACCATATCGGCTGACATCCTGTAAACACCGTTATGTGCGGCATAAATCGCTCTTAATAAGCCTTCTTGTACACCTAAATCCATTACTTTCGCTGGAGTGGAATCGCTTTTAACAATCTCAATCGTTAAATTCGGTTCCATCGTTTTGAACTCGGCTTTGATTTCGTTGATGATTTCTTGCATATCAAAAACAAAAGCTTCGTCATAAATCGCTGCTATAATTACTTTCGCAACGCTTTCTCTTGGAATCGCATTACGCAAACTTCCTCCTGAAATTTCCGAAATTTGTAAACCAAAATTCTCAAATCCGTCAAACAACAAACGGTTCATAATTTTGTTGGCATTTCCTAATCCTTTGTGAATATCCATTCCCGAGTGACCGCCTTGTAAACCTTTCACCGTGATCGTATAACCCACCGAACCTTCTGGAGTTTCTTCTTCGTTGTACGTTCTATTAGCGGTTACATCTACTCCACCGGCACATCCGATATCGATTTCATCGTCTTCTTCAGTATCTAAATTCAATAAAATTTCTCCTTCCAACATGCCGCCCTGTAAGCCCATTGCTCCGGTCATTCCCGTTTCTTCGTCAATTGTGAATAGCGCTTCGATTGCTGGATGTGGAATATCAGTGCTTTCTAAAATCGCCATGATGGTTGCCACTCCCAAACCGTTATCAGCTCCAAGTGTAGTTCCTTTAGCACGAACCCAATCTCCATCGACATACATTTCAATTCCTTGTGTATCGAAATCGAAGTTCGTGTCGTTGTTTTTTTGGTGTACCATATCCAAATGCGATTGCATTACAATGGTTTTGCGGTTTTCCATACCTGGAGTCGCCGGTTTTTTGATAATTACATTCCCAACATGATCTTTCACAGTTGGTAATCCTAATTTTTGTCCGAATTCCATCATAAACGCAATCACACGCTCCTCTTTCTTAGACGGACGCGGTACAGCATTCAAATCGGCAAATTTATTCCAAAGTGCTTTTGGCTCTAAATTTCTTATTTCTTGACTCATTGTTTTTATTTGAGGTTTAATGTTTCAAATTTAAGATAACAAAGTTACAAAGTTTAATTGCTTTACAAATTGATTTGTGATTATATTTACGTTTTAAAAAGCGTTGTGAAAAGAAAATTTATCCTTCCTTTATTTTTACTTATCCAAATCATCGTAGTGAAAACGATTGGTTTATTTCCTGATTTTGTTGAAAATTGGTACAGCAATGGTTTTTATCCGAAATTGGCTTTGGTATCCAAAACAGGATTAGGGTGGTTACCCTTTTCGTTTGGCGATGTTATCTATTTCATTCTAATTTTACTTTTATTCGGATGGATTTGGAAACACCGTATCGGCTTTTTCAAAGAATGGAAAAATAATGGATTAGCGATATTGAGTTGGGTTTCGGTGTTTTATTTTTTCTTTCACTTGCTTTGGGGAATGAACTATTACAGAATTCCGTTACATGAAAAATTGAATATTGAAAAAGAATATTCTATACAGGAATTGAAAGATTTTACAGAAAGAATGTTGGTAAAAACCAATGAACTACAATTGCAAATCACTAAAAATGATTCAGTTGCCGTTATGATTCCGTATTCGCATGACAAAATTTATGATTTGGCTTTAAAAGGTTATGAGAACATTCCAAGTGATTTACAAGAGTTCCGTTATGAAATAAAAAGTATTAAATCGTCATTGTTCAGTTATCCATTGAGTTATATGGGTTTTGGAGGTTATTTGAATCCGTTTACCAATGAAGCACAAGTCAATTATTTAAAGCCAAAATACACTTCACCATTAACCACATGCCACGAAATGGCGCATCAAACCGGAATTGGGAGCGAAAGCGAATGTAATTTCATTGGATTTGTAACAGCTGCTAAAAATGAGGATTTGTATTTCCAATATTCGGCCTACAGTTTTGCGTTGCGTTATTCTTTACATAATTTAGAAATAATTCAAGAAGGAAGTTCAAAAGCTTACATAAAAAAAATCAACAAAGGGGTTTTAAAAAACTTTGAAGAAAACGACATCTTTTGGAACCAATACCAGACACCTATCAATACCTTTTTCGAGTATTTCTATGACAATTTCCTCAAAGCCAACCAACAAAAAGACGGCATGGAGGGATATAATAAATTTATTGGACTAGCAATTGGTTATGAAAAATTGTAACAAATTAAAGCTATCTACTACTTATTTAATATGAAATCAGAATCGGAAGCACTTTTCGTTAAAGAACTCAAAGAAAATCAGAATATAATCCACAAAATTTGTAGATTGTATACTACTGATGAGGACTCACATAACGATTTGTTTCAGGAAATCACGATTCAGCTTTGGAAAGCATTTCCCAACTTTAGAGGCGATTCCAAATTTACTACTTGGGCCTATCGCGTAGGGTTAAACACGGCTATTACTTTATACCGAAAAAAGAAACGAACTATTGACACCATTGAGTTTGATAGCTCTTTTCATAAAGTAACACAAGACGATTACAACTTTGAAGAAGAAGAAAAATTAAAGCTTTTGTATAGTGCTATTAGCGAATTAAACGACATCGAAAAAGCCTTAGTTTTTCTGTATCTAGAAGATAAAGATTACACCGAAATTTCTGAAACGTTGGGGATTAGTGAAGTGAATGCACGAGTAAAAATGAACCGTGTAAAAGGGAAATTAAAAAAAATATTAAATCCGTAGCTATGGATGAGCTAGAGTTATTAAAAAAAGACTGGAAAAAACAAGAAGGTTCTTTCCAACAAATAAGCGAAAAAGAAATTTATGGAATGCTGCATAAAGGTTCGTCTTCTATTGTGAAGTGGATTTTAATTATCAGTATTTTAGAATTTATTGTTTTAAATGGTATTGGTTTTTTTATTACTGATAAAGAGATTGAAAATTTTCAAAAATTACATCCTTATTTAAATATTATAGAGAAATTTAATTACTTAATCCTTTTAGGTTTTATCTACTTATTTTACAAAAATTATCAATCAATCTGTGTTTTAGATTCTTCCAAGAAACTTATAAAAAATATCATAAAAACGCGAAAAATTGTGAACTACTATATCTATTGGAATGTATTCATTGGTAGCTTTTTTGGTTCTTTTGCATTTTATGATGGTTTTAAAGAGGGATACCAAAAAACAAATACTAACATTGAACCATTGTCTGATATTGGTGTTCTGATTATTTTTATTTTCAGTATGTTGATAGTAATTACATTAATTTTTGTTTTTTATAAATTACTTTATGGCATTTTATTAAATCGATTAAATAAAAACTTCAACGAACTAAAAAAAATAGACTACTAATGAAAAAACTTTTATTCTCACTTTTAACGCTTGCCTCTGGATTTTCTTATTCACAAGAATTAGAAAAAAGTTTACTTTGGAGAATCTCAGGTAATGGATTACAACAAGAATCGTATCTATTTGGAACGATTCACATGACTTGTGATTCTACTTTAGAAGAAAATACCATAAAAGCCTTAGAAAATACCAAACAATTATATTTAGAATTGGACATGGACGATGAATCGATGCAAAAGCAAATGATGAAACACATGATAATGAAGGATGATAAAAAACTTTCCTCATTATTAAGTGCTGAGGATTATGAATTAGTGGATGAGTTTTTAAAGAAAAACATTAAAATGTCGGCAAAAATGTTCGACAGTTTTAAACCATTCATCGTAACTACAATGTTATACCCTAAAATGCTAGATTGTCCTTTTCAATCGGTTGAAAATACTTTAATGAAAATTTCTAAAGAACAAAATGAAGAAATATTTGGACTAGAAACGGTTGAAGAACAAATGCGTGTTTTTGATAAAATTCCATATGAAATTCAAGCAGAGGAATTGGTTAAAATGGCTAAAAGTTATTTAGCAAAAGATAAAGCCGAAATGAATAAAATGATGAAAATCTATCAAAACAAAGACATTGAAGGGATGTTGAAAATGATAAAGGAATCAGACAATAAAATTTCTGCTGAAAATCAAGAGGTTTTACTGAACAACCGCAACAAGAATTGGATTCCCTTAATGATAGAAATTATGTCTGATAAACCAACATTCTTCGGTGTAGGCGCAGCACATTTAGCTGGTGAAGAAGGAGTTATAAATCTTTTAAGAAAAAAAGGCTATGAAGTAGAAGCCGTTAAATAACAAAAAAGGTTCTAAATAAAATTCAGAACCTTTTTTAATAACTCCAATGTCTTTGTTCATCTTCTTTACGTTTTTCCTCTAACACTTCTGCTGGAATAACCTTTAAAAGCGAAGGATGTTGTTCAATGGCAAATTCAATCATTTCTACTACTTCATCAACCGTTGCTGTTTCATAATCAATTTTCAAAGGTTCTTTAATTACCATCGATTGTAAAATTCCTTTTTTCTTAATCATCAATCCTTTTCTATCAAAAGAACGACGGAAACCATCAATTACTATTGGTACAACTACAGGTTTATGCTGTAAAATAATGTGAGCCGTTCCTTTTCTAACAGGTTTAAAAGAACGAGTAGTACCTTGCGGAAACGTAATTACCCAACCATCTTCTAAAGCAATTTTAATGTTTTCGGTATCATTTGGATTTACTTCTTTTTTCTCGGTAACATCTTTACCTTTTGCTCTCCAAGTTCTTTCAACAGTAATAGCACCGGCATAAGCAAAAATTCTCGGTAAAAAACCTTCTTGCATGGTTTCTTTTGCTGCTACATAATACATGTTCAACTTAGGTTTCCATAAGTACATTACATTTTTAATATTGTTCTCTCTTCCTTTCAATGCGGCATTAAAAACATGAAACATTGCCACCACATCAGCAAAATAAGTTTGGTGATTGGAAATAAACAATACATTTTTGTCAGGCAAACTTCGTATAATCTCAGAACCTTCAATTTGTAACTGATTGAAATGATGATAACGGCGATGAGTTAAAAATCCAGCAATACGAATTAACCAAGTTTTTAAAAACAATATATGTCCGAAAGGATTTCTCTTAAATAATCCCATAATTTTAACTTTTTTTCAAAACGAGAACGCAAATGTAGTAAATAAGGTGATGTAAGAAAGCAAAACTAAATAAAATCACAATAACACAATTTAATTTGAAATTACTAAAAATAAGATTTTGCTAAAACCGACTTTATAGTTTCTTTTAACTCACTCATCATCATAGCAGTAGCACCCCAAACCACATATTTATCCACTATAAAGGCAGGTACTTCAATATCATTTGCATATGATGTCGACATTTTAACGTTGGTAATTGTATTATCGTCTAAAAAGTCAACAATAGAAAACTCCAAAACCCGCTTAACTTCATCTAAATCTGGAACAAAAGTTAACTCTTCGTGAGAAACTCCCATAAATGGTGCTACTAAAAAATTACTTGGTGGAATGTAAATTTCACTAAAAGGTTTGATAATTCGAATTTTTTCTGGGTGAATCCCAACTTCCTCATGCGTTTCCCTTAAAGCTGTTTCCATTAAATCCACATCAGATTCTTCCACTTTTCCACCAGGAAAACCTATTTGAGAAGAATGAACTCCTGGATACGAATTCCGAACAATTAAAGCCAAATGTGTTACTTCATTTTTAGGATAAAACAACATTAAAACCGCTGCCTTTCTAGGATTTTTATCCCTGTAATTTTCCTCTTTTAAATAAGAAATACGCTCTAAGGGTGCCATTTTTGCATGAGCATCCGTAGAAAGAAGGGTTTCTTTTTCTATCTTTGGAAGGTGTTTTATAAAATCGTTAAAAAGCATACATTCTTAATTTAGCAACCTTAAAGGTAGCTATTTTTTTCAAACAAAATAAATTTCTAATTCAATTATATGTTCAGTAAAGAAGAAGCACTACAAATAAAAAAAGATTTTTGGATAGCCTTTGCAGAAGAATATCCACGTAAGTGGTTGTTATACAATACCAAAATCAAAGATGTAACCTTCAAATTTTATGTTGACAATAAAAAAGCACAAGTTTTACTCGATATAGAACCAAAAGACGAAGAAAAACGTAAAATATATTATGAGAAAGTAGAATCGTTAAAAACCATTCTTTTAGAAGACTATTTAGACGATGTTATTTTTGAACGTAATTTTTATTTAGAAACAGGAAAAGTAATCAGCCGAGTTTGGGTAGAAAAAACAGGAATTAGTATCAATAACAAGAATACTTGGCCTGAAATTTTTGACTTCTTTGCCGAGAAAATGGATGCTTTTGAGCGTTTCTTCTATGAAAATGAAGATTATATTAAAGATTTAGAAATCAATACGTAATTCAAATACTTTGTAACATTGTTAACATAATATTTGAATTCTTACTCTTAAATTTGAAAAAATGTTAGCTATGAAAAAGTTATTTTTATTAATCGCAATTGTAAGTTTACAATCGTGTCAATCCCAAACTAAAGAACCTAAAACCATGAATTCAAATTCTAAAAAAACCGAAGCAGAATGGAAAGCACAGCTTTCGCCACAACAATATGAAGTATTAAGAAACAAAGGTACAGAAAGAGCTTTTACAGGAGAATATTGGGATCATTTTGAAAAAGGAAAATACGTTTGCGCAGGTTGTGGAAACGACTTGTTTACTTCCGACACCAAATTTGATGCACACTGCGGTTGGCCTTCTTTTGATAAAGCCATTGAAGGTTCCGTGGTATACAAACAAGATTTAAGCTACGGAATGATTCGTACCGAAGTTTTATGTGCTAAATGCGACGGACATTTGGGACATGTTTTCGATGATGGTCCAAAAGAAACTACTGGTCAACGCTATTGTA
The DNA here is from genome assembly GCF_023634865.1 of Flavobacterium fragile. Taxonomy (GTDB): domain Bacteria; phylum Bacteroidota; class Bacteroidia; order Flavobacteriales; family Flavobacteriaceae; genus Flavobacterium; species Flavobacterium fragile. The sequence continues at coordinate 3,676 of NZ_JAMLJN010000012.1, read as the reverse complement.
TGAATTCGGTTTCTATCAAATTTATTCCAGAAACCAAGTAAGATATGCTGGTCCAAATTGTAAAGCAAAACTTATCTGAAAATATTGATCTTCTTCAACAACTAACAAATGAAGAATTTACGTTGTCGTTCCCAGAATTAAGCAATGCCACCATTGGTGAACATATGAGACATATCATTGAACTTTTGGGTTCGCTAGTAGACCGTTACGAGAGTGGCATCATCAATTACGACAAAAGAAAACGAGATATAGTGCTTCAAACCGATAAAACAGAAGCCATCAAAATCTTAGAGAAATATCGCTTTGAACTTGATAAACCAAATAAGCAACTAGCATTGGCACACAATTGTTTCAGCGATACAGAAACGCTTGAAACTAACTACTTCAGAGAATTACTTTATAATTTGGAACACAGCATTCACCATCAAGCCTTGATAAAAGTAGCTTTGTATCGCTTACCGCACATTAAAGTTTCAGATTCGTTTGGAATTGCTCCTTCAACACTTGACTATCGAAAACAATGTGCACAGTAACGTATATTCCAACGAAAGAAGGCTGTATTATTACTTCCAATCGTGATGAAAAAATCACGCGCGACAGAGCGCTACCTCCTAATGAATATCAAATTGAAGGAAAAAAAATTACTTTCCCAAAGGACCCAAAAGCGGGTGGCACTTGGATAGCACATAACGAAACTAAAATTGTAGTTTTACTCAACGGCGCAGAAGAAAAACACCTTCCAAAACCCTTTTATCGAAAAAGTAGAGGTTTAGTAGTTTTAGAATTAATAAGTACCGAAAATTCGCTGCAATACTGGCAATCAGTAGATTTAACTGATATCGAACCTTTCACTATTGTCTTGTTCGAAAACAATAAACTATTCCAATTACAATGGAACGAAGTAGAAAAAAGTGAAGTAGAAAAAAATGAAAACCAATTCCACATTTGGTCTTCTTCTACGCTATATTCCAAAGAAATTCGGGAACAGAGAAAAGTATGGTTTACCACTTTTATAAAAAAAAACAATAACCCATCTTCAGATGAAATCTTACATTTTCATCAATTCACAGAATCGGAGAACAAGGAATATGGACTCCAAATCAATCGCAATGACACTTTAAAAACCATTAGCATCACGCAATGCCAGGTAACACAGGATAATATTAAAATGCTCTATTTGGATTTATTTTAATAAAATGACAAAACTGAATCTCTTTCTACATAAACTAACCCATTGGGAATATTGGCCGTATCAAGTGGTTTATATTCCCGTGTACTTTCAATATTTGTATTATGCAGCGAGAGCAGGTTCGTTTTTTTATTTCAATGCCTCAAATCCAACTTTTAAAAATGGTGGTTTTTTCATGGAATCCAAAAAAGAAATTTACGATTTAATTCCATCTGAATATTATCCCAAAACCCTTTTGATTGAGCCTACTGAAACATTAGAAACGATTCAAAAGAAAATAAAAGAAGCGGATATTGAATTTCCATTAATTGCAAAACCCGATATCGGTTTAAGAGGAACGGCCGTTAAAAAAATTCATAATATACAAGAATTAGCAGCCTATTTTAATAAAGCGAATTTCAATGTTTTAATTCAAAGCTTAATCCCTTACGAAAATGAGATCGGACTTTTCTACGTAAAATTACCTAAACAACCAGGTAAAATCACTGGAATAGTAGCAAAAGAATTCATGATTTTAACTGGAAACGGAAAAAACACGATTCGCGAATTATTACATCAAGACAAACGCTATCTATTACAATTAGAAGCACTTGAAGCCGAATACAAAGACAAATTAAACACTATTTTAAATGAAGGAGAAACCATTAATTTAGTTCCTTACGGTAATCATTGTCGTGGTACAAAATTCGTCGATGCTAGTCACGAAATCACTCCTGAGATGATAGAAAGTTTCAACACCATCTGCAATCAAATAGAAGGTTTTTATTTTGGTCGGATGGACATTAAGTATCATTCATTTAAAGATTTAGCACAAGGGAAAAACTTCCAAATCGTAGAAATCAACGGTGCAATAAGCGAACCCACACACATGTACGACCCAAAACACAGTTTATGGTTCGGCTGGAAAGAACTCACACGTCATTTCCATTACATGTATGTAATCAGCAAACACAACCGTAAAAACGGAGCCAACTACCTAAACTTCAAAGAAGGAGTTCACGAATTCAAAAAACATCAGAAATATTACAATACCATTTTAGAGTTTTAGGGCGTTCCCACAAGGGTCGGGCTATCCGCACTCGCTTTACTTAAAATCCTTATGTATTTTAAGTAAGAGCTCAAACAAATGCTGCTATCCCTAACCCAGAATTGGTTTTCATTTGAAATTTATTCTAAAATTTATTCTAAATTTGGTTTTTAATTTGTTTGTGGTCACGGATTGAAAATCAGAAATAACGGATTAAGGCTAGCTCTGCAAAAGCAACTGGCAGTGTAAATTTTTATAATGCAGCGAAAGGATTAACAAAAATGGTTGAGGAGGGAATGAGTTATTATAAAGATTTTGTCGTAAACACATTTAGTTGGAATTAAATAATAAATCATGGAAAAAATTATAAATAAATATTCAGAATTACCGAAAGATACTTTTAAATGGATTTTAGTAACTTTATCATTTGGCTATTTACCTTTTCTCATACTTCAAATAATTTTGACATTATTCGAAATTTTCCCTGTCAATCTTAATAATCAAGACACTTACGGTATAAAAGGAGCGATAGTTTTAATTTTATTTTCACCTTTTATTGTGATTATAATGTCTTTTTCTGTTTGGGTATATATTATTTTTGGTAATTTGGTTTTAAAATCATTAAAAAAATATTATGAAAAAAAAAGTTCTACTTTTTATTTTATTTACAACACAAATTATTGCTCAGAAATCTTTTGAAACAGTTTTTTATAATATAACAATACCCGAGAATACTACTGCAAATTTATTTAATTCATCAAAAGAAGAGTTTGCAACAACAGAGGTATATGAATTTAAACAAAACAATAAACCAAAATATTTATTCTATTTGATTTCAAATAAGTTATTAAATAATGATGAGCCTTTGAATTTGTTTAATTATTCTAATTATTTATCTGATATTGGAAATATTGAAGTTTTATCTGCGGAAAAAATTGAAGTTAATAAGATTAGAATTACTTTGAAATATAATGATAATGAAAACGTTTTTGGGGTAATGTATTTTTCAGTAACAAATAATATCTTAAACAGATTCTTATTTTTGCTCCCTAAAGCTGAATTACACGAGATGTTTTCACCAGAGATAAATAAAATATTTATGGATATTAAATACTTAAAAACGGAATGGCAATAGTAGGTAATGTTTCTGATTTAGCTGAACAACCATTCATAAATCCTAATTAAAATAGTATTAGTTAACTAGATCGCAAAAAAGTTAAACGGCATTGATGTATAATTCAGAAATGCCGTTTTTTAATAGTAAAAACAAGAAATTCTAACTGTTAAAAGTTAGGATTCTTTATTTTCAATCCCATCAGGATGGCATATTGGTAACAAAAAACCCCTCATCGAATGATGAAGGGTTTTCAAAAAAAAGGCGGCGACATACTCTCCCACATAAATGCAGTACCATCTGCGCAGTCGGGCTTAACTTCTCTGTTCGGAATGGGAAGAGGTGA
>NZ_JAMLJN010000011.1 GCF_023634865.1 Flavobacterium fragile | reverse complement strand
AATTCATCCGATAATAAATCTTCTTTTTTCATAAGACTGTGTAAAATTTAAAATTAAACAAAAAAATAATGGGGTTTATAAACCCCATTATTTTTTCTACTTACACAGTTTATGTTATAGTACCTTTTAGTTTAGTTTGTTGTGTTTTTTTTGTGCAGTCTCCAAGTTTTTTTGGAGTTCTATACTTTTCTTTTCCTTTTTAAGTATTTTTTCTCTCCATTTAAGTTCGTCTTTGTCCGTTAGTTTTCCTTTAGATTTTAAACTTTCGAACTTATTTTTGGTTTTATCTAAATCTCTATTGTGTTTAGCAATTTTAGATTTACTCTTTTCAACATTCTTCTTTGCTTTAATTTTTTTAGCTTCTGCCTTTTGTAGTTTTTTAAGTTCTTTTTCGGCTTTTTTTTGAGCTTTAATGGCTTTATTTTTCTCTTTCTCTGCCTTTTTTAATTCTTTTACTCTTGTTTTTTCCGCTTTTAGCTTCTCTTTATTTAATTGTTCTTCCGTTTTAATTTTTTCTAAATCATTTTTTTGTACAGTTTCGACTGTTTTAACTTTTATGCTATCAGGTAGAATTTCTTGAGCTAATGTGATTTGTAAAGAAAATAGACAAACGGCTAAAATTAAAAGTTTTAATTTCATTTTTTTGAAGTTTTTACAATTATACTACAAAGGTACTAAACCAATTTGGATTTAATTTCGAAATTAATTTCTTTGAGGTATTTTCTGTTTATAATTGATTTTATAGCATTTAAAATTACCATTCATTAACTTTATTTGCATCTAACTTAATAAAGATAAAAAGTAAAATCGTAAATGCCCAAAGACTGGAACCTCCGTATGAAAAGAATGGCAGTGGAACTCCAATTGTAGGGAATAGTTTGATTAACATGGCAATATTCACAAAGAAGTGTGTAAATAAGTATGAAGCAACACAGTATCCATAAACTCGGCTGAATTTTGTTTTCTGATTTTCAGCTAGATAAATAATTCTCAAAAATAAAGCAACAAAAAGTAATATCACAGTGATACTACCTACAAATCCCCATTCTTCACCTACTGTGGTAAAGATATAGTCGGTGTGTTGTTCAGGTACAAAACCTCCCTTTGTTTGAGTCCCTTCAAGATATCCTTTTCCAAACAAACCCCCTGATCCAATTGCAATCATGGATTGATTCAGATTGTAACCTTCTCTTTTCATATCCACATCGTCACCAATTAATACATTGATACGGTCTTTTTGATGGGGTTCTAAAACACTGTCATACACATAGCTTACAGAAAATATAAATCCTGAAATAATTAAAAATAACAAGGTGTAAACTATGGGATTTCTAGAGATTTTTCTATTAAATATGTAGTGAATAATCATTACAATGATTGTTATTCCCACAAGATAAGATGGTTGTACCACTAAGGAGAGGAAAAACAACACTATTGCGATAACTCCCGAAAATATGTACCAGCTAGGTAGTCCTTCTCTGTTTAATACAAAAATTAAGGACAAGAATATCATTGCACTACCTGCGTCGGGTTGCATTAAGATTAATAATATAGGTATGCCAATAATTGCCAAACCTATTATTTGATGTTTGGTGTTTTTTAAATTAATTTGTGAGAAACTCAAATATTTTGCAAGTAATAATGCTGTTGCAGTTTTAACAAATTCAGAGGGTTGAAAACCAAATCCTCCAAATTGATACCAGTTGGTCTGTCCTTTTTTAGTAACCCCAAATACAAACAAACCTAATAATAGTATAATTCCAATGCCATAAAAGACAAAAGATAATTTTTCGAAAATTTTAGCATCCGTAAAAAGAATGATAAATATTAGAGGTATGGTAAGTCCAATGAATAGCATTTGTCTACCGTAAATTTGAGAAATATCAAAAATTGATGTTTCTTCTAGAGGTAATGAAGCAGAATAAATAGTCATCCATCCCATGATTACTAGAACGATGTAAAGTAATATGCTGATATAATCAATTCTATTTCCTACGCTTTGATTTTTCATTAGTTTTCTTCTTCCTCTTTTTTAGCGTCGCTAATATCTACTTTTATTTTGTTTATAGAATCTTCAACTCTTGTTGGATCAACTTTTCTTTGATAAATAATATTTTCGATTTTTTTATATTCGTCTTCTATACTTCCGGTAAGCATTCTGGTTTCTAAATCCTTCCTAGAAATTTTACCATTTACGAATTTTTCTATCATTAAAGTAGCAATAGGACCAGCCCAACGGCTTCCCCAATATCCGTTTTCAATAAATACAGCTATAGCTATCTTAGGGTTTTCTTGTGGTGCAAAAGCTACAAAAATAGAGTGATCTTTTAATTGATAGGTTTTTCCTGCCACTCTAATTTTGTTTTCGGCTGTTCCTGTTTTTCCACAAATATTAAGACCTTGTACTCTTAATCCTGCTGCAGTACCTATTGGGTTATTATAAACATCTGCCAGGCCTTGAATTATAGGCGGAAAATATTGTTTATCTATGGTAGAATAATGTTTTGTTGTATATTTTTTGTTTAAAGGTTGTCCTTTTATCTTTTTAACGATATGTGGTGTATAATAATAACCTTGATTGGCAACAACTGCCATCATATTTGCTAATTGAATAGGAGAGGTTAAAACTTCACCCTGACCAATAGCGTTTGAAATAATGTAGGAACTTCTAATTTTTGCTCCTTTGTAAGCTCTGTTATATAGTTTCGAATCTGGTACTAATCCTTTTGCTCCGATAGGCATATCGGTACCTAAAAACTGCCCTAAGCCAAAACTCTTAACGTGATTAGCCCAATTATCAACACTGTAATTTGAGTTTGTGTATTTTTCTATAATTTTTTTATAGGTATATCCAAAATAACTATTACAAGATTTGTAGGTTCCGTTATTTAATTGAAGTGTATGAAGTCCGCAATGACATTTCATAAAGCGTCCAAAATTTGCACCATGATTACAATAGAATGTTGTTTGTTCATCAATCACTTCTTCTTGTAAACCAATTAATCCAGTTATAATTTTAAAAGGAGAACCTGGAGGATAAGCCGCCTGAAGACTTCTATCATACAATGGTTTTGAAATAGAATCGTTATATAAAGCGGTGAAGTTTTTCGAACGTTGTCTACCTACTAAAAGTGCAGGGTCATATGTTGGTGCAGATACTAAAGCTAAAATTTCTCCAGTTTTAGGTTCAATAGCAACAATTCCTCCTCTTTTGTTAACCATTAATTCGGTTCCGTATTTTTGTAGTTCGTAATCAATGGTTAAGGTTAAATCTTTCCCTTGTTGTGCAATGGTATCAAATTTCCCTTCTTTGTAAGGACCAATAATTTTATTGTGTTTGTCGCGAAGTAAATATTTGACTCCTTTTACACCCCTTAAAATTTCTTCATATTGTTGTTCAACTCCTTGTTTTCCAATCAAATCACCACTGTTGTAGTACTTGTTCTTCTTTAAAATCGCATCGTTAACTTGTGTGATAAATCCAAAAATATTGGCTCCAAAGTTTACTTGATAATCTCTAAGAGAACGTTTTTGAGTGTAGAATCCTTCAAATTTTCTTTCTTTTTCCTGAAACGCCGCATATTCCGCTTTGTTTAATTGGGATAGAAAAACCGAGGGTAGCATTGGACTATATACTCTAGCTTTTTCTACTTTCTTTATGAAATCAGCTTTGGTAATGTGTAAAAGTGAGCAAAATTCGGTAGTATCAATATTTTTAATTTCTCTAGGAACCACCATGATGTCATATGACGGTTGGTTAGCCACTAATAATTTCCCATTTCTATCATAAATATAGCCTCGTTCAGGAAAATCAAATACCTTTTTAATTGCATTATTTTCGGACTGAAGTTTTAAATTTTCGTCAATTACTTGAAGATAAAATATTCGTGCAATCAGAATAATTGATGAAGTAATGATTATGGCTGGTAATAAAATTTTTCTCATCGCTTACTTGGCTTAATAATATAAATAGTTAGTAAACATATGATAAATGTAAATATCGTACTAAAAAAAGTTCGTGTTAGAATGGTAAATAATAAGTCGATTCTAAAGTACTCGAAAAAGAATAAAATAAAATGATGAATAAAAATGGCTAATAACAATAAGGTAATTCGTTCAGGTGAGATTTTATCAGCGATTTTTACAGTTTGATATTCGTAACTTAATCCGAAAGCAAATTTGAATAATGATGGTCTAATGTAAGCTAAAATCACTGAAGCCATCGTGTGAATTCCACCTGAATTACAAAATATATCTAACAGAATTCCCATAGCAAAACTACCTAAAAGTAACACGCTTTTGTTGCTGTTTACCGGATATAATAAGATGAATAATACGTACGGATAGGGATTGATATACCCAAACAAATTAATATTGTTAAATATTAAAAGTTGTAAGAGTAAAAAAACTACAAATCGGATACTATTTAAAACGCTATTATTCACTTATTTTTTGGGTTCTACGGTTGCTTGTTCGAGTTGTCTTTTTTCTTTTTTTCTTTTGTTTTCAATAACATAAACATAGCCTAAGGAAGTCATATCATTAAACAATCGAATATTAATGGTATAGTAATTGGTCTTTTTATCAATAAAAATTTTATCAATCTTACCGATTGGAATATTTTCTGGAAAAATGTCTGAATTACCTCCAGTTACAATAGAATCGCCATGTTTTAAGGAAGCTAATCGTGGAACGTCAATTAATTGAGCGAATCCCACATTCGTTCCATCCCAAATTAAAGAACCAAAATGATTTGAGTTCTTAATCTTGGCGTTAATTTTAGATTTTGTATTCAAAACACTTTGAATCGTAGAAAAATTAGTAGATGTCTTTTCAATAATTCCAATTACACCTCTGTCATTAACCACTCCCATATCTACCTCAATTCCTGAATTTGTTCCTGAATTTATAGTGATATAATTCTCTCTCGTGTTAAATGAATTTTTTACCACTTTAGACACCACCACATTGTAATTGTTAAGGTCGTTTCTAAATAAAGTTTTAGAAGTTAATATGGTGTCTTTTTTATTGAAAAGTAATTCTTTTAATAAGGCATTTTCTGTTGCTAAATCTTTGTTTTTTTGTTTTAGACTGAAATATTCGTTTACCTCATTCACTTTTTCGTAGTAAGCACCGGTGACTGCATTAGCTGAATTTACATATTCGCTACGGTGGTACGAATGCGATTTAATTACCAAAGAAAATGAGATGCCCAAAAGCAGCAAAAACAGCAATCGATGGCTGTTTTTTATGATAAAATTAATTATTTGCTGCATGAACTATTTTTTATTTGATCAGAATTCCTTTGTATTTGTTAACATTTTTAAGTGCCATACCTGTTCCTCGCACTACAGCTCTCAACGGATCTTCGGCAATATAAACCGGTAAATCGGTTTTAGATGAAATTCTTTTATCTAAACCTCTCAACATCGAACCTCCACCTGCTAAATAGATACCTGTGTTGTAAATATCGGCAGCTAATTCTGGTGGTGTTTGCGATAATGTTTCCATTACGGCGTCTTCAATACGTTGAATCGATTTGTCTAACGCTTTTGCAATTTCACGATACGAAACATCAACTTGTTTTGGTTTACCCGTTAATAAATCTCGTCCTTGAACTGACATATCTTCTGGAGCACTATCTAAATCTTCAGTAGCTGCTCCAATTTGAATTTTAATTTTTTCAGCGGTAGTTTCTCCAACAAATAAATTGTGTTGGGTTCTCATATAATAAATGATATCATTTGTAAAAACGTCACCCGCAATTTTAACTGATTTGTCACAAACAATTCCACCTAGAGCAATAACGGCAATTTCAGTAGTACCACCTCCGATATCTACAATCATGTTTCCTTTTGGTTGCATTATATCAACGCCAATACCAATAGCAGCTGCCATAGGTTCGTGAATCAAATATACTTCTTTACCATTAACTCGTTCCGCTGATTCTTTAACCGCACGCATCTCCACTTCTGTAATTCCTGATGGAATACAAATTACCATGCGAAGTGCTGGAGTAAATAATTTCTTTTTTAACGCTGGAATACTTTTAATGAACATTTTAATCATTTGTTCCGAAGCATCAAAATCAGCAATAACCCCATCTTTCAAAGGACGAATGGTCTTAATGTTTTCATGTGTTTTACCTTGCATCATGTTGGCCTCTTTACCTACAGCAATAATCTTGCCTGTAATTCGGTCTCTTGCAACGATAGACGGACTATCAATGACAACTTTGTCGTTGTGAATGATTAAAGTATTTGCGGTACCAAGGTCGATTGCGATATCCTCGGTCATGAAATCAAAAAATCCCATAGGTTTGAGAAGGGTTTAGTGTTTTTTGTATAAAATGTTCAACACGCAAAATTATAAAAATAATCTGGAATAAATACAAATAATAAGCGCATTAAAAAAAATATTTTAATGCGCCGAATAATTATGATTTTGTAAGTGAAATTTTAATGTTTAAAATGACGGATTCCAGTGAACACCATTGCCATGTTATTATCATTACAATAATTGATGCTTAATTCATCTTTAATCGATCCTCCTGGCTGAATCACCGCTGTAATTCCAGCTTTATTTGCAATTTCTACACAGTCTGGAAAAGGGAAGAACGCATCACTTGCCATAACTGCTCCAGTTAAATCAAATTCAAATGAAGTTGCTTTTTCAATGGCTTGTCTTAAAGCGTCAACTCTAGAAGTTTGTCCCGTTCCAGAAGCGCATAATTGTTTGTTCTTTGCAAATACAATCGTGTTCGATTTGGTGTGTTTACAAATTTTTGAAGCGAACAACAAATCTTCAATTTCTTCTGCTGTTGGAACTGTTGTTGTAACCGTTTTTAAATGGTCTTTTGAATCGGTAACATTGTCTTTATCTTGAACTAAAACTCCATTTAAACAAGTACGAACTGTTGTTTGAGGTAATTCAATATCATTTAGAATTAAGATAATTCTGTTTTTCTTTTCTTCTAAAATGTCAATCGCTTCTTGGACATAAGACGGAGCAATTACTACTTCGCAAAACAGTTGATTGATTTCATTTGCCGTTGCCACATCAATTTTTCCATTCGCAATTAAAACACCTCCGAAAGCTGAAGTTGGGTCACCTGCTAAAGCATCTAAATATGCTTCTTTCATCGTATTTCTAGTTGCTAAACCACAAGCGTTATTGTGCTTTAAAATCGCGAAAGTTGGATTATCGTTTTTGAATTCGTTCATTAAATTCACCGCGGCATCAACGTCTAATAAATTGTTGTATGACAATTCTTTTCCGTGAACTTTGGTAAACATTTTGTCGAAATCGCCATAGAAAAATCCTTTTTGATGTGGATTTTCACCATAACGCAATACATTTCCGTTTTGCTCGCTGATTTTTAAAACTGGTTCTTCAAAAACTTGATTGAAGTAGTTAAAAATAGCCGAATCATAATGTGAAGAAACATTAAAAGCTCTTGAAGCTAATAATTTTCTGTTTTCTAAAGTTGTAGCGCCGTTATTTTCAGTGTAGAAATTTAAAAATGGTGCATATTGCTCAACTGAAGGAACAATTACCGTGTCTTTGAAATTTTTAGCTGCTGCTCTAATTAACGAAATGCCACCGATATCGATTTTCTCTATAATATCTTGTTCGCTGGCACCAGAAGCAACGGTTTTTTCAAACGGATACAAATCCACAATCACTAAATCGATTTGCGGAATGTTGAATTCTTTCATTTGTTCCACATCACCTGCATGGTCTTGACGGTTCAAAATTCCACCGAAGATTTTAGGATGCAACGTTTTTACTCTTCCTCCTAAAATTTCAGGAAAAGCTGTAATATCTTCTACAGCAACTACAGGAATCCCTAAATCTTTAATAAAAGTTTCGGTTCCGCCGGTAGAATAAATGGTTACATTGTTTTGGTGAAGCGCTTTAACAATAGGTTCTAAACCGTTTTTGTCAAATACAGAAATCAATGCCGAAGCAATTTTTTTTGTTGTGTTCATGGTGTTGTGTTGTTGTATCTGAATAGGTCTCAGATATATGTTGTTGTTTTATTCCGCTTCGCTCTATACAATTCGGAGCGCCTCGGGTTCGTGGTGCAAAAGTAGTTATACTTCTTAAAATAGTCAAACTTTATTGTTTTATATTTTTATTTAAGTATGAGTTTAAACGCAATGATGCTAGCGTGAGCGTGACGCTCGCGCTAGCTTTGGTTTTATATTTTTTTAAAATTAGATTATTGATTTTATCAAAAAACCTAATGAAGCAATTGCTAAAAAGATTATGATAACCCAATTCTCAAATGATTTTGTTTTTGTTTCTAATTTGAGGAAGATTGGATTTTTATCACGACCCGATAACCACCATTTATGAATTCGGTAGTAAAGAAATGATGCTAACCCAAATAGTATGCTTAAAATTAGATTTTCGTTTAGCATTTTGTAGCTTTTTATTTTGTGTTCACGAGCGTGACGCTTGCAAGAGCATTGAGTTATTTTGTTATTTATTTAAAATTAATAGCCCAGTTTCATCATCAATATAACTTGATATCTTGTTTTCAAATAAAATTTTAATAATAAATGCTTTTTCATCTTCATTTGTAATTCCTTTTTCAATCAAGTCATCATTGAAATAAATTTTAATGAAGCTATTTAACCCTTTTTTAAATTTATTTTTAATTTTTTCAGATTCTTTTACTTTTATAAATCCCCATTTTTCAATGTAATTTTCATTTATTTCTATATGATTTTTTTTAGAGAGAATTTCTTGAGTTAATAATTTATACTCTTGTTTGTTTTTATTTTGTGTAATTTGATAATATGTAAATAAATCATCATTTTCAATAATTGCCAGCCCGTTGTAATTTTTTGCTTTAATATTTAAAACTAAAAAATTACTATTTGAATTAAAGTCATTGGTAATTTTTTGAATGAATGAATCGCTTTGGGCTAAGTAAAAACTTAAAAAAAGATAAAATATTTTTTTCATTTTTAATTTATTGGTCAGGGTCTATAATTATAATCTTATGGCGCTAACACTAGTTTGTGTTCTGAAATATTTAATCTTCAATTTCATTTTCTAATTCTATAATTTTTTCACTTCCATCACTAAAGATCGTGTAGTTAAAGGTAAAGCAATTGCCAGACTCAGGAACACAAATATTAACAAAAAAAGTACAACTTGAATTAGATATTTTATTAATGTTAAAAATAGTTAGCTGATATTTGTCAATGTTTTCGTTAATAAAATTCTTGAATTTTTCTTTAATAAGAATTTTGTTAAGGATAACTTTGTTTTTATATTTAATCAAAAGATCTATTTGATTGTCTTTTACATAATCAGTTTCCTTTTTTCCATTATCATCAAAAACTTGATATGAAATACTATCATTTATAGTTGTAATTTTATATGTAATTTTAAACAAACCTCTCGTTGAATCTTTTTCAAAAATTAAAGTATTTGAAGTTAGTTTAGTTTTTTCATTTCCTGTTAATCTCTTTTGTTGGTAAATGTGGTTTTCTGTCTTCTTTTGACAAGAATAAATCATAAAAATTAATGTAATTGATAATAAATGTATTTTTTTCATTTGTTTGACTTTACTCCTCAAATATAAATAAATTCCCTTCAACTGTAACATTTTCACTCGATGTTCTACTTATTAATAATAGCTCAGTATTATGCTTTTATATTTACGATTACTTTCAGAAAGTTTCAGTTTTGCCATCAATGCATTGCGCAACAATAAATTGCGTACCCTTTTGTCGTTGTTAGGTGTTACTATTGGTATTTTTTCCATTATTGCAGTGTTGGCTGCCGTAGATTCTATGGATAAAAAAATCAAAGAAGATTTGAGTGATATGGATATGAATACTATTTATCTAATCCGTTTTTCATTTGGGCCTTCTGAAGTACCAAGATGGAAACGCGAGCAATTTCCAGATGTTACTTATGAAGAATATGAATATTTAAGACGTAATGTAAACGGAATTGACAAAATGTCGTTCAATTTATTTACTCGAAATGAAAACATCAAATACGAATCTAAAACCGTTAATTCTATTCGTGTTAAGCCTTCTACAAATGAGTTTTTTGATATAGAACCCGTAAAAATTGATAAAGGTCGTTTATTTAATGAATCGGAATCTAATTCTGGAAGTCCAGTTATTGTAATTGGAAGTGAAGTAGCAACGGGTTTATTTGAAAATAGTGATCCTATTGGAAAAAAAGTACGTTTGTATGGTCAACGTTTTACAATTATTGGTGTTTTAAAAAAACAAGGGCAAGGCATGTTTGGCGATAGTAATGACGTAGCCGTGTTTTTCCCTGTTAATTTCTTAAGAAAAATGTATGGCGATAATAGTAAGGCCTTAACACCAGCTATGTTAATTAAGCCTGAAAAAGGAATTGATATCGAAGAATTCAAAGCTGAATTACGTCAGAAATTAAGAAATTTTAGAGGTTTAAAAACAGGAGAAATTGATAATTTCTTTTTAAACGTTCTTTCTGGATTTACTGATTTTATTGATAATATTATTGGACAAATGAACATGATTGGTTGGATTATCAGTGCGTTTTCACTTTTAGTGGGTGGCTTTGGTATTGCTAATATCATGTTTGTCTCAGTGAAAGAAAGAACCAACTTAATTGGAATTCAAAAAGCATTAGGTGCAAAAAATAAATTCATTTTGTTTCAGTTTTTGTTTGAAGCAGTAATCCTTTCTTTAATTGGAGGTATTGTTGGTATGTTTTTAGTTTGGGTAATCGCTTTAATCTTATCTTCAGTATTGGATTTTGAATTTGTTTTAAGTGCTGCTAATATGTTATTAGGTTCAGGATTAGCAGCTGTTATTGGATTGATTTCTGGAATTATTCCTGCTATATCTGCATCTAAGCTAGATCCTGTAGAAGCCATCAGAAGCGGTATGTAATTTTTACTATATTTGGATATAAATTTTCCAAATTGAAAAAGCAAATCATCAGTCTTTTTTTGCTATATATGTTGATAGCGCCTGCTGTTGTAACTTACACTTGGTTACAGCAAAGAAAGCGTGCTGTTAAAAAAGAAGTAAAATGGAAAATGATTGCTGGAATTGACAAAAGTGAATTGGTGCTTTTAAAATTTTCTAAGTCTGAAATAGCATCTAAATTGAAATGGAAGCATTCCAAGGAGTTTGAGTTCAATAGTCAAATGTATGACATTGTAGATAAAGTAATTTCTAAAGATTCTATCCAATATTGGTGTTGGTGGGATTATAAAGAAACGAAATTAAACAAACAATTAGATGAACTTTTGGTAGGTGTTTTTCAACATGATTCTAAATCTAAAGAGAAGCAAGATTTACTGTATAAGTTTTATAAATCGGTTTATTTTCAACCTGTTTTTTCGTGGTCACCATTTAAGCAAAATGATATTACAAAAATATCCTATGGATATAATAATAGATATCAAAGTTTATTTGTGTTTTCAGAAGTTCCTCCGCCCAATTTTCTTTTGTAAATTGTTATAATTCATTGCTATAACTATTTGTGGCGATGTAATGTGTATTTGATATTATAAAAGAAAAATTTAAAAAATGAAGAAAATAATTCTATATGTTTTTGTGTTATTTCCTTTTTTGGGGATTTCACAAACAGCACAAGATACTACAACAAAAGAATTAAGAGAAGTAATAATTTCAAATAAAGTTCCTAAAAAATTTACTGAATTACCCAATCAAGTTGAGGTAATCACAGCAAAGCAAATCGATTTTCAAAACTTTCAAACTACAGCTGAAATGCTTTCGAATTCAGGAGCTTTATTTGTTCAGAAATCCCAACAAGGAGGTGGAAGTCCAATAATTAGAGGTTTTGAGGCAAGTAGAGTTTTGCTAACCGTTGACGGAGTAAGAATGAACAATCTTATTTTTAGATCGGGTCACTTACAAAACGTAATTACAGTAGATGAAAATATGTTGGAAAATGTTGGGGTTTTCTATGGGCCGTCATCTACATTATTTGGAAGTGATGCTTTAGGCGGAACCGTTGCAATGACAACGAAAAGTGCTAAGTTTTTAAACGAAACTAGTAAAAAGTTTTCAGGTGGAATTAATACAAGATATGGAAGTGTAAACGAAGAAAAATCGGTTGCTTTTCATCTTAATTATGCTACTGCAAATTTTGCTTCGTTGACTTTTTTCTCCTTCAATGATTTTGGAGATTTGAAAATGGGAGAAGAGAAAAATCATAATGGGGATTATTTTGGAGAAAGACCTAGCTATGTTTCTACAGTTAATGGTGTAGATCAATTGAATGTTAATAGTGATAAATATACGCAAGTGGGTTCGGCTTATAAGCAGTATAATTTCATGCAAAAATTGGCCTATAAAACAAATTCAGGTTTTGTACACGGATTAAATCTTCAATATTCGACTACTTCTGATATCAATCGTTATGATAGATTAACAGAAAAAACAAGTTCTGGATTAAAATTTGCTGAATGGTATTATGGTCCACAAGAACGGTTATTGGCAATTTATTCTTTGCAAAAAGATAAAGCGTTTTTGAATAGCGATTTAAAAATGAATGTTGCTTATCAGAATGTAAAAGAAAGTCGTCATAACAGAAGATTCAATAATTACAACTTGCAGCACAATGAAGAGAATGTAAATATGTTTTCGGTTTCATTAGATTTGGACAAAAAATTTACTAAAGGTGAATTGTTTTATGGTTTTGAATCTTATTATGAAACTTTGAAATCTACAGCGTATGCACAAAATATTAATACAGGAGTTGTAACCAGTATTAGTACACGTTATCCAAATGGAGATAACAATATGATGCGTAACGATTTTTATGTTTCTTATAACGAAAAGATGTCAACAAAGACTTTTTGGAATTTTGGAGCAAGAGCAGGGTATACTTCATTAAAAAGTACAATAACTGATAATTCAGTCTTTGCATTACCATTTGATGAAATTTCTCAAGGTAATTTTACCTATAGTGGGACTTTAGGAATTACGCATAATACTTCAAAAAACTTTGCTTTAAAAGCGAATGTAGCTACTGGATTTAGAGCACCAAATATTGATGATTTAGCTAAAGTTTTCGAATCGGTACCAGGTTCATTAAGTTCTTTAGGGACTTTAATTGTTCCTAATGAAGATTTAAAACCTGAAAAAACAATTACAGGAGATTTAGGAATTGTAGTTCAATCGGATTCTAAAAAAGTAAAATTAGAAAGTATTTACTTTTATACACGATTATATGATGCGATTGTAACGGATGATTTTACATACAACGGACAAAGTATTGTTTCCTATAACGGATTTGATGCTCAAGTGAAGGCCAATCAAAATAAAGGAAAGGCTTTTGTTACTGGATTTTCAACTAATTTAAGTGCTTATATTGTTTCAGATTTGTTGTTTAATGCAAATTTTAATTATACATTAGGTAGAGTAGTAGAAGATGGTTCTCATAGACCTTTAGATCATATTGCGCCTTATTTTGGGAAAGTTGGATTACAGTATACATACAACAAACTTAATTTAGAAGGCTATATGTTGTACAATGGTAAAAAGGATATTAAAGATTATTCAACAAGTGGCGAAGATAACGCTCAATATGCGCCAGCAAATGGAATGCCAGCTTGGGAAACCTATAATTTTAAATTAGGTTATCAAGTAATCAATGGCGGAACATTTTTTGCCGGAGTTGAAAATATTTTAGATACACAATACAGAGTATTTGCATCAGGAATTAATGCTCCTGGAAGAAATATTTATGCTGGAGTGCGTTATAATTTTTAATCTAAAGTTTAGTTCTAAAAAAATCCCGATAGTTTTTAAAGGCTATCGGGATTTTGATTTTTATTAGTTTGAAGTTCTTAGATAACATTTGACTTTAAATTTTTACCACTAAATATTTTTTAACTTTATAAGATTTTGTTTTTGATTAAAGACAATTAAGGTTATTTAACTTTATTTTTAAAATTAAGCAAAATAGTTTTAATTAAACCGTAATAAAAACTCAAAAAAACCGTAATTTAACATAAAATAATAATTTAAATTTACAATTTTTAATTATTAAATATGATAAAAATAAGACACAAGACTATATTCTTTTTATTTTTACTACTAATAAATTGGTGTTATACCCAAAATAAAGATAGTAAAATAAGAATCTTTTCTGTTTCTGCAGGATTTGGTGGGTTTTATTTTAATGAAACTAACTCAGAAGGCGGTGGTGCTTCATTTGTTTTAAATGGCACTTTAGTATTAAATAAAAATTTATTTAGTTTATGCTATTTAACTGGTTCTGAAATAGGTGTGGTTGGAACTTCAACTTACAACTTTAATGAGTTTTCAATAGCTTATGGTAAAGCATTGCAGCTAAAAAGGTGGTTTAATCTTGAGGGTTTTGCTGGAATTGGTAATTACAATCAAAGCAGTAAAAACAGTACTATAATTTCAGGTAATACGTTGTCATTTCCTTTAAAATTAAATTTTAAATTTTTCTTTAATAAAAAAATGGGTATGGGATTAGAAAATACCTATTCTATAAATTCACTAAACAATAATTTGTCAACAAATTTAATTATTCACTATAATTTCTAATATTTATGAAAACTTTGATTTACATTTTATCATTTATTACTTTAACTGCTTGTAATAAAGATGACAACACAGAAACCCCGCAAGACCAATTACCTCCAATAACTACAACAGGAGCAAATACTGCTGGTTGTATTATAAATGGTAAAGTTTTAATTCCTAAAAATGGAAGCCAAGCAATTGGTGGTCCACCTATTTATGGATTAAATCTTGTTGGTGGTAATAATTTTAATGAGCCTATCATTGGAGATGATTACTGGCAACTAGAAATAGCTAATAAAAGAGATTCAAATTCAGCAGGAATAGTTTTATGGATTAAAGATATGCAGCAAGGAATTGGCAACTATCCTATTAATCAATCTAACGGAGAATTGTACGCAGATGGACCTAATAACAATCAAATTATTGCTGGAATTAAAGAAAATGGAATTCAAAAAATATATTGGTCTGGCAATAATTCAGGAACAATAACAATAACACGATTTGACTATTTTAATGGTATCTATTCAGGAATATTTAGTTTTACATTATACAACAAAGACAATCCAACAGAAACAATTAATATTACTGATGGAAGATTTGATATAAATGTAGCAACACTTAATCAATAAAAAAATAAAAAAAATCTATTTATTACTATCCTTAATTTCCATTGTAAGCTACTCACAACAAAAAAAGGATTGGTTTTTTGGAGCAGAATTAGGTTTAAATACTATCACATCCTTTAATTTAGGCGAGCCCAACAAATCATTTCAAGGTGGTATTTTGGCAGAGTATTATATGGGCAATCATTGGAGTTTAACCGGAAAAATAAAGTATTTTGAAACTGGAGTTTCTTTTTTTAAAGCAGGAACAAATGGAACTTATTTAGGGTCTGAAACCAAAGCCTTAATTTTTAAAGGTAACGTGTTGTCTTAACCGCTAACTGTAAAATGGAATTATAAATTATTTTCAAAATTAAGAGGAAATTTAAAAGTAGGGTTAGCTTATAATTTTGAAACTAAAAGCAACTATGAATTAGCTATTAACATAGATACTAATAAACCAAAATCTTTTGGAAGTTTTACTGCTGGATTTGGTTTAGATTATGCTTTAAATAAAAAAAAACCATCTTCTATTTAGATTTTGAAACCTATCAGTTGGGCGGTTATAAAGCTAATAATGGAGGATTTATTATTAATAAAGGTTATTATACAGACAATAATCTAATAAACATTGGCATCAAACACAATTTAAAAAAATAGATTATGTAAAAAAATATAAATAGAGAAAGCCATTACTAGGCGTAATGACTTCTCACAGCTGAAAAATGTTCTCCAAAACAATTTTAATAACTAAATCAAAAGTAATGAAAAAATCTATACTATCAACGCTATGGCTCATCTGTTGCCTTGTCAGCTTACCATTTTACAGTCAAGTTACATATACTGGACTTGACAAAGATTATACCCAGCGAATGGACGAAATATTAATCAATGTTAATAAAACACCAATTACTACGGGTATTTTATACGACCGTATAATGTCATTTTCCGATTTAGATTGGTTAAAAGAAAACGGTACTATTACCAATTCCAATTACCAACATTTCATTCAGAGTTGGAGTGAGTTGTATCGTTCTTCATACAATCCAATTTTTTTAACTTTAGAAACTTTAAAAAATAACATAAACGCCAATAATAATCCTAATATGGTTGATTTAGGAGTAATCAATACCAAAGAATTATATAGATTATGGTACGCCTACCACGCCGAGTTTAACAACAGCAAACGGATTGCTTTATAATGTTGCAGGCATTAACCCTTTTCTTGAAAAACAAATTACCGTTATTGCTCCATTAAAAGAACGTGTAACCTCTGGTACAGTAACATTTAGGTTGCTGCCTTCATTTATGCTACAACTTACAGGTTTACCTATTAAAAACTTAGTAGCAAACTTTGGCACAACTACCAACTATAATTTAATTACAAATAGTGTAGTTTCAACAACAAACCCAATTGTAAATTTCACTACTAGTGGTACAAAAACATTCACATTTACCGTTACTTTCAGTAATAATACTACCGAAACACTTACAGCCAGTATGTATATAGAAGTTCCTCCTGTTGCAACAACAACATTTAGAGCAACAACAGCATTTCCTCTTGAAGAGGATTTTGTAGGAAC
Organism: Flavobacterium fragile; assembly: GCF_023634865.1. Classification (GTDB taxonomy): domain Bacteria; phylum Bacteroidota; class Bacteroidia; order Flavobacteriales; family Flavobacteriaceae; genus Flavobacterium; species Flavobacterium fragile. Next base: position 63,690 of record NZ_JAMLJN010000011.1, on the reverse strand, counting down.
AGATGGAATAACAACTGAAACAGCAGGAAATATTGCTTTTCAAGGATATAACGAAACCACAGAAACCAAAGGAACTTTAGAATACCGAACCTATTATAATTTAGTTACTAACGATGGTTCTACTCAATCTAAAATTAGAAAAGAAATCATTATTCTTGATGGATATGATCCAGGTGATGGAAGAAAAATTTATACTGAAAGTTTAGGATATAGCCAAGATAAAAGCAGTCTTTATGAATTAATGTATTATGACCATGATAATAACCCAGCAACATTAAAAGAAAATCTAGTAGAAAAACTTCGAAATGCCCCCTATGGTTTTGATGTTACATTGGTTAATTTTCCTGCTGGAGCAGATTATATAGAAAGAAATGCTATGGCGGTTGTTTCATTATTACAAAGAGAAACCGCTAAATTAGAGGCAAATGGTAGTACCGAAAAAATTGCGCTTATTGGACCAAGTATGGGTGGGTTAATTTCTCGTTATGCCCTTGCCTACATGGAAAAGAACAATTTGAATCATAATACAAGACTTTGGGTAAGTTTTGATAGTCCGCATTTAGGTGCAAATATTCCAATTGGTGCTCAAGAAAATTTATATTTTTATGGCTATAAAGGGCGGAAAGACCAAGCTAAAATTAAGTTTGACGAAAATTTTCGCTCACCTGCGGCTCGCCAAATGCTAATAGAACAGTTAGATTATGTTCAAGAAAATGCTCCTTATCCAACAGATTTAATGCCAAACGGTACGGTTTCAAACGGAGGAAATAATAATACAAATTTTAGACAACAATTTCAAACAAGATTAAACACAAATGGTTTAGCGGGTTCAAGTGGTTATCCTCAAAATGTTAGAAAAATTGCAATGATAAATGGAACAACTAACGGAACAAAAACTAACACAGAGAATCAAATGTTTTTAGAATTAGCTGCATTTAAAATCATAAAATATGGGCAAATATTTGGAACACCTTTACAAACGAAAATTAATGTTGCAAGAATTGAAGACAGATTTATGGGAACACCATATTCAACAACTCAAACATTTTCTGGAAAAGCAATCTATTTTGCAGGTTGGAACAACAATTTCCCTTATGCCATAAACGGAATAGTTACAAGAACAAATATTAACCCAAGAGGTTCTATGGATAATGTTCCTGGGGGAACTTTCAATACTCAAGGAATTATTAAAGATGAATTTGATGTAGCATTAAATGAACAAATACCAGGCAGAAAAAGTATTGAGTGGAGAACTTATACACCAAATCACGCTTTTATACCAACAGTAAGCTCATTAGCATTCAAAAACCCAAATTTTAACTGGTCAACTGCTTTAAATAGAAATTTAGTGTGTGATCCAAATAATAAAGAAATTTATTTTGATTCCTATTTTGCACCAAGTAAAAACGAAGAACACGTTTTTGTGTCTGCTGAAAATGCAAATTGGTTAATTAAAGAACTAGAGGGCAATGCACAAGTTCCACATTTTCCTATAGGAAAAAATGTGCTAAGTGGTCCAGATTCTTTTTGTACAAATGCTACATATTCATTCAATGATGTTTGTAAAATTCCAAGCGTACCCGTTTGGTCTGTTTCTGGCAATATTCAAATTATAAATCAAACAGATTATGCTGTAGAAGTCGTTAAAACAAATGCAGATGCTTATGGGTATGCAGAAATTACAGCAACTTTTCAAAATGGACAAAAACTAATTAAAAAAGTTTGGATTGGTCAACCCTATATTTTTGGTTCAAATCCATCTCCTGCCGAGCTTGAATATTTTGTTGATGTTAATTTATGCCCAGTTGAGACACAAACCTTATGCTTAGGTGGGGATACCTATGAAAACAGAAAAACAATTTGTGTTGCAGGTTTAGATTCAAATTCGCAATGGGAAATTGTAAAATTGTCAGGTAATTTTAATTGGAATAGAAGTAATAATGTATTATATATACACCCTTATACATTAGGACAAATTTCATTTAAGGTTAGAGTAAGTAATAGTTGTGGTTTTTCAAATTGGGTAACATTTACATTAAATGTGGACAAATGTAATAGTAATGGATTTTTAATGAGAGGAGATGCTTTAACAACTTACATGATTTATCCAAATCCTTCAAAAGATATGGTTTACATTGATTTAAGAGATCAAAATAATTTACCTGAAATAAAATCAAAAGTATATGGAGAATTATATGATTTGATGGGTAATTTAAAATCAAATGTTGAAATTGTTGATCATAAAGCAGTTTTTTCTGTTAATGGTCTTAATAAAGGTATTTACGTTTTAAAAATTTATATAAATGGTAATGAAGAAAGCCATCAAATTGCTGTAGAATAAAGTAAAACTAAAAAACCGTCTTAAATATTTAAGACGGTTTTTTAGTTTTTATCTAATTTCTTGATTTTGAATCAAATCCAAATACAAGTTGATTTTGTTTTTTAATTCTTTTCTGTGAGCGATGAAATCTAAGAAACCGTGCTCTAATAAGAATTCAGAAGTTTGGAAACCTTCAGGTAAATCTTTACCAGTAGTGTCTTTTACAACACGAGGTCCAGCAAAACCAATTAATGCTCCTGGTTCGCCAATGTTGATATCTCCAAGCATTGCATAAGAAGCAGTAGTTCCACCAGTAGTTGGATCAGTACATAATGAAATGTATGGAATTCTTTCTTCTGCTAATTGCGCTAATTTTGCTGAGGTTTTAGCTAATTGCATTAATGAAAATGCAGCTTCCATCATACGAGCACCACCTGATTTAGAAATCAATACAAATGGAATTTTGTGTTTAATAGAGTAATCAATAGCTCTTGCAATTTTTTCACCTACAACCGCTCCCATAGAACCGCCAATGAAAGCAAAATCCATACAAGAAACTACTAGCTCTTTTCCTTTCGATTTTCCAACACCGGTACGAATCGCGTCTTTAAGTTTGGTTTTAGCCATCACATCTTTTAAACGCTCACTGTACTTTTTAGTGTCTTCAAATTTTAACGGGTCTTTAGAAGTTAAATTTGCATCTAACTCTGTAAACTCATTGTTGTCGAATAAAATTTCGAAATATTCTTTACTGCCAATACGTACATGATAATCATCTTCAGGACTTACCCATAAGTTTCTCGCTAATTCGTCTTGATCAACAATTTTTCCTGTAGGCGATTTATACCATAAACCTTTTGGCATATCTTTTTTAGCTTCTGTTGGAGTTGTAATCCCTTTTTCTTTTCTTTTAAACCAAGCCATAATTAAGTTAGAAGTTAGAAGTTAGAAGTTGGAAGGAAGACCTTAACTTTATCTAATTTCAATTAATAATAAATTTTAAACTTCGTACCTCGTACTTTGTACTTCGTACTTATAAAGTATTTACGTTATTTAAATCGGCAAAAGCTTGTTCTAAACGTTTGTTGAACGTAACTTCTCCTTCACGAACCCATTTTCTTGGGTCGTAGTGTTTTTTATTTGGACTGTCTGCTCCGTCTGGACTTCCGATTTGCGTTTTTAAATAATCAATTTTAGAGGTTATATAATCGCGAATTCCTTCTGTGAAAGCAAATTGTAAATCCGTGTCAATATTCATTTTAATGACTCCGTAAGAAATAGCTTCTCTGATTTCTTCTAAAGTCGAACCTGAACCTCCGTGAAAAACAAAATCCACAGGATTATGTCCTGTATTGAATTTATTTTGAACGTATTCTTGCGAATTTTTAAGAATTTTTGGAGTTAATTTTACGTTTCCTGGTTTGTAAACGCCGTGCACATTTCCAAAAGAAGCCGCGATAGTAAATCTTGGGCTTACTTTCATTAATTCTTCGTAAGCATAGGCTACTTCGCTAGGTTGCGTATATAATTTTGAGCTATCTACATCTGAATTGTCCACACCATCTTCTTCACCACCAGTGATTCCTAATTCGATTTCTAATGTCATGCCCATTTTGCTCATTCTTTCTAAATATTTTTTAGAAATTTCGATGTTCTCTTCGATTGGTTCTTCAGATAAGTCAATCATGTGAGAACTATATAATGGTTTTCCAGTTTCAGCAAAATGTTTTTCAGAAGCATCTAATAAACCATCAATCCACGGTAAAAGATTTTTCGCGCAGTGATCGGTGTGTAAAATAACCGTTGCCCCATAAGCTTCTGCTAAAGTGTGTATATGTTTTGCACCCGCAACTGCTCCTAAAATAGCTGCTTGTTGGTTTTCGTTTGACAAACCTTTTCCAGCATTAAATTGAGCACCTCCATTAGAAAATTGAATGATAACTGGGGCATTTAATTTAGCAGCTGTTTCTAAAACACCATTTATGGTACTAGACCCTACAACATTAACAGCAGGTAATGCAAATCCTTTTTGTTTAGCGTAATTAAAGATTTCTTGTACTTGATCTCCGGTTGCAACACCAGGTTTAATATTGTGATTCATAGTTGTACGTTTTTGGTTATAGATGTGCAAAAATAATAATTTAAAAAATTAGAACGGATAATTAATACCAAAATTTAGCACCGTTTTGCTAAAGTTGATTCCTTTTACCCATCGGTCACCCACTTCTCTAGCCGGATCATAGGCTTTGTAACCCAAGTCGAAACGAAATACGAAGAAATCAAAATCATATCGTAATCCTATTCCAGAACCAACCGCTAAATCTTCTAGTGAGCTTATTCCGTTAAAAGTGTAATCTTTGTCTTTGATGTTATCAAATACGTTCCAAATATTGCCAATGTCGGCAAAGAAAGCACTATAGAAGTTGCCACCTACTCTGAAACGATATTCCAAACTGTAGGCTAATTTTAAGTTGGCCTCGTTAAAATCGTTTATTCCACCACTTCTACCTGGACCTAAGCTGTAGGCTTGCCATCCTCTGTTGTCGTTTGAACCTCCTGAAAAATAACTTCGTGAAAAAGGGATAGAATTTGCATTTCCGTAAGGAACAGCTAAACCTGCAAATGCTCTCATGGCTAGTGTGTTTTTCTTGCCAAAATCCCAATGTTTGATGTAATCTACTTCAGCTTTTATATATTGTGAATATTCGATTCCAAATAATGTTTTATTGCCATTAGTGCTTAGTTGCTCATTTTTTGTTCCAGCTAAAAGCGATAAAATATTTCCTGCAGATTCAATTTTAGTTCTAATGGAATAAAAGTTGTTATCCAATAAGTTCGCTTTAGTGTTTTTGAAGAAGGTGATACCAGTAGAAACAATAAGGTTGTTTTCGATTAAACGATTTCTTCTCTCTCCAATACTTCGTATGATTTTGTATTCATTATCATCAGGAGTTAAAGAGGTTAATCCACTTCTAACATCGTTAATAAAATTGATAGCCCCTTGCGTTGTTAAGCTTCCGTTTTCTAAATTATTGGGGTCAACATTATAGCTTTGAGCTAAATTATTTAGAGTGTTATAAGATGATGAATATACATTAAAATAATTTCCAGGATTTAAGTTTTTAATGAATTGTACATTCAATAAATCCAAACGAATGCTATTGTTTTGCTTAGGTGTCCAATTGTAACTGTAAACTCCGGTTAAGTTTTCTTTATCAAGTCCAATGTTGCGTTGGCTAGTAATACCAATGGTTGCTGTAGTGGTTGGCAGCATTTCTTTTCTGACTATTTTTCTAGTATCTATTGGAAAAACAATTCTTGGGAAATTCAATTTCGCTTCCAATCCATACTCCGAAATATTAAAGAACACGTTGTTTGGATTCGCTAAATCTCTTGACGAACCAATATTTCCTTTTGCTGATAATTCAAAAGTTTCGGCTCTTTTGAATAAGTTTCTCCAAGTGAATGCCATTCTTCCGCTAATTCCGAACTGTTGAATATCGGATGTGGTAAAATCTAACGAAGGTTGCCAAATATACTTGGGTTTACTAATTAAATAAATATTAGCAATTAATGATGATTTAGTAGTATCTCTTTTGTCTTCAACGTATTCAATATTTGGATAGTTAAAAACTTTTAAATTGCTCAATGATTTAGAAGTTAACGTTCTGTCGTTATCACTAAATAGTTTTCCTTGTTCAATGAATATAGCATTGGTAATCGCTTTTGGTTTATACTTTAGTTTTCCGGCACTATAAATGTTGAAATTGCGAAACGTAATACTGTCGTTAAATTGATTGCGTTCTTTTCGAGAAGTATTGTTGGTAAAAACATTAACTTGACTAATTTTATAGACTGAAAATGGTTTTTTAATTAACGTATCTCCATCTTTAACCAATCGATCTTCAATCTTTAAATTGATGGCCATTTTTTGGATTGAATCATCAATTATAGCATCATATCGGACATTACTCTCTTGAAAATGATAAACGCCATTATTTCTTAAAAATTGAGTGATTCTTTTTCGCTCGGTATCAAAATTAGTGAAGTTGTATTGCTCTCCTTTTTTTACAAAAGATTTTTTTTCAATTGTAGCATATAAGCTATCCACAATAGGGCTTTCAATAATTTTGGTAATCGAATCTATGTAATAAGGTTTTCCTGTGGTAATGGTATAAATTACCTTCCCTTTTTTCTTACCTACAGAATCAATTTTGCTGGTGACTTTATTGCGAATAAAACCATTGTTGTAGTAAAACCCGCTTAATCGTTCCTCTGATTTCGTTACCTTTTTAGAATCGATAATTACAGGAGCTTCACCAGTTTCTTTTGCAAAATTTGACAACCCACTCACAAAAAACGATTTGCCTAAACGTTCTACTTGCTTAGCAGAAAGAAAATTGTTCAATCTTTTAATCCGATTTGGTTTTCTATTTAACCATGCCTGATAAGAGGAATCCGGATTAGGTTTGGCTAAATTGTATAAGGTTAAGCCAAAGGGATAACTTAGAAAATTAGTATTAGGTTGTTGCACTACTAAATTATTAATGCGGTCTTCTTTTGCTAATTTATCATTAACAAAGATTTCATTTTTGGTTAATAATTGTTTGCTTTCGGGTACACGTTTTACTAACGAACACGAATAAATTATTGTTCCGATTCCAAATAATAATACTATTTTTGATAAATATTTTCCCAAGGTGCTTTTCAAAAGTTAGTCAAAAATACAATTTTTATGGTTAGTAAAAACCAAATTAAACTAATAACGAGTTTACAACAAAAAAAATATAGAAAACAAGAACAACTTTTTTTTGCCGAAGGCATAAAGGTGGTTCAAGAATTATTGCAATCTAACTTTGAGTTGCAAGATTTGTTTACTACAAAAGACGATTTTCATACGGTTTCAAAAGACAAAGTTCATGCCATTTCTGAGGCTGAATTGAAAAAAATAAGCGTGTTAACCACGCCCAATACTTGTTTGGCTGTTTTTAAAATTCCAGCCGCAAAGCCTTTAGCTGAAAAAGGATTGATAGTGGCTTTGGACGACGTTCGCGATCCCGGAAATTTAGGTACAATTATCCGTTTGTGTGATTGGTTTGGAATTGAAACTTTATTTTGCTCTGAAGCTTCTGTTGATATTTACAATCCAAAAGTAGTGCAAGCTACGATGGGGTCTATTAGTAGAGTGAATGTTGTGTATGGGAATTTAGAAGCCTTTTTATCTCAAACTAAATTACCTGTTTTCGGTACTTTTATGGATGGGAATAATATTTATCAAGAAAAATTACTAAAAGAAGGAATCATTGTGATGGGAAATGAAGCCAACGGAATTTCCTCTTCTATTGAAGCTTTAGTTACTTCTCGAATTGCAATTCCACGTTTTGGAAATCTTCAAATTACAGAAAGTTTGAATGTAGCTACTGCAACCGCTATTATTTTAAGTGAATTTAAACGCAGTTTTTCAGTTTAGTGAAAGGCAAAGTTGATAAAGAATCCTCGGGTTTTCATTTCGTGAACATTTCCAGTCCATGGACTATTCGGGTCGTTATCACGAATTAATTCATCGTTCATGCTGAAAACACCACGGATGGAAGGAGAAAAAATGAAGTATTCAAAGTATAAGTCAATTCCAATACCTACTTCATAAAAGTTTGTCCATTTGGTCATTCTAAAGCGTTCATTATAGTTGTCTTCTGTAACATTGGCATTACTGCTTAAATTTAAAGCAGTTGAAACACCGCCTATCAAGTAAGGTCTGATATTACCTGTTCGTAAAGCAGAATATTTTAATAAAAGCGGAAAAAAGATATAGGTTGATTTTACTTCTCTCAATCGGTCACCTGCGTCTAGGATGTTTGGATAAGTTAAATTTCGTTGGGTAATGTATAAACCAGGTTCAAAACGTAAATCAAAATATTCAGCTAGTCTAAGATTTCCAATCAATCCTACATTAAAACCGGTAGTACTTTTAACTTCAATATCTTCGGTAACGGATAAGTAATCTGTTTTGAAATCTAAACTGTTAAATCCAAGAAAATAACCCCAATGAATACGTTGCTTGTTCCAATTTTCTTTGTTGATAATTGGGTCTTTACTGAACATGCCTTCTTGAGCAAAAAGTAGGGGCGAAATAAGAAATAAAACCAGTAACTTCTTCATGTTATTTTTTAGATGCTTGATAAATAGTGGCTACTCCAAATGTTTGAGGGAGATGCTTCACTTCTATAAACCCAATTTTTCTCAAAATATTGTTTAAAGCTTCTCCAAAAGGGAAATTTTGTGCCGAAGTAGACAAATATTGGTAGGCTTTTTTATCTTTTGAAAATAATTTTCCGATGGTTGGCATAATGAAATTGGTATAAACATAATACCCTTGTTTGAACGGAAATTGTGTAGGAACCGAAGTTTCTAAAATAATCAATTGTCCTCCAGGTTTTAATGTTCTTAAAATATCAGTTAGGCCTTTTTCAAGATTTTCGAAATTACGAACACCATAAGCTACGGTAATGGCATCAAAATAATTATCAGGATAGGGAATGTTTTCGCCATCTCCTAAAACCATTTGAATTTTGGAATCTAGTTTTTGTGCTGCAATTTTTTTCTTCCCAATGTCTAACATGCCTTGCGAAATATCTAAGCCAATAATTTCAGTAGCCGAAGTATTGGCAAATAAAATCGCTAAATCACCTGTTCCAGTAGCAATATCTAAAATGGTTTTCGGTTGTTTTGCCGCAATCATTTTTAAGATTTTCTTTTTCCACTTGGCATCGGTTCCAAAAGAAATAACTCGGTTTAACCCATCATAATTTTCAGAAATGGTATCAAACATTTGAGCAACTTGTTCTTTTTTCCCTAAGTTAGAATCTTGATATGGCGTAATATTTTTTGACATTTTGCAATTTTTTGGAACACAAAAGTACTGATAAAAAATCAAATACAAGGGCAAAATTCAATTTCAATAGCAACTTCAAAATTCAAATTCAATGTCAATTTTGATTTAAGAGCCTATTTTTAGAAACACTGATTTAAGAAAATTAAAAAATCCGTTGAAATCTGTCAAATCTGCGTCATCCGCGTTCTAAAAAACTATTTTCTAACGTACGTTAAAAAAGTAAAATCGTAATCGTGTTTTTCGTCCTTAGAATGAAATTCTTCGAAAACCAATTCCCATTTATCTGTATCGATTTCAGGAAAAAAAGTATCGGCTTCAATAGTCGTATGCACGCGAGTTAAATCGATTTTATTGGCAATTTCGATAGATTGTTTGTAGATTTCGCCTCCGCCAATGATGAAAACTTCCTCATTTTTTGGACACAATTCAATTGCTTCTTGTAAACTGCTTGCTAGTAGACATCCTTCTGGAGCTTGGTAATCTTTTTGTCGCGTAATAATAATATGGGTACGATTAGGTAAGGGTTTCGGAAAACTTTCAAAGGTTTTTCTTCCCATTACAATGTAATGACTAGACGTGATGGCTTTAAAACGCTTAAAGTCATCTGGCAAATGCCAAACCAACTGATTGTCTTTTCCTAAAGCGTTATTCTCAGATGCCGCTGCGATTATGGTTAACATAGTAATAATTTGAATCGCTAAGGTAAGTATTTTGGGGGGAATTATTTTTCTTTATGGAGAAAAATAGCGAGTAGCCATAAATTACTTTTTTGAGTTTGAATTTAACGTTTGGCGGCTTCAACAAGTGGCGAACTTCGGAATTGTGTATTTTCTGCTAAGATAAAATTTCTTGTGGAAAATAAACGTGAATTTAGCACATTTCTCGCCATTTCTTGCAAACGCTGTTGGCAGTAGTTTTTATTTTTCAGTTTCTATTATTTTGAACATTTCAGGATTTCTTTTCGATATTTTGAGGTTCAAAATTTGGTCGATTTTATATTCATTGTCAAAATTTTCGGTTTTTTGAATAAATTGTTTGTTTTTATATTTATATTTGAACGTTGCATATTCAAATTTACTTCTTCTAGTGTGTTCAACCTCAAATCCGATAATCTTTCCGACAGCTTTTTGTCCATATTTATCTAATTCTTTTTCTAAATATTCTTTCTTTTTAGTAATTGTTACAATTACAATAATAATACCTACAATTACCATTGGTATAACATAAACATATTTTTTCCATTTAGAGTTTTCTGAAATATTCAACCAAAGCATTGGAAAAAGACCAATTGAAATTATCATCATTATATTTCCAATTGTATCATTATTTGATTGATAACTAAATGATTTATAAATAGCTAAATAATATCCAACAAAAATTAGAATTGTAGCAATCAATGAAACGATAATTTTATTTCTTTTTGAAATTTTTATTAAACTCATAGATTTATTTAAACGTATAAATTAATAACTTTCAAAATCAAAGATATGATACCTAAAATAACTAAAATTTTCCACCATTTTTTAACGTTTTGGTAGTTTGCATTTTCAGTGTTTTTTATGAATATTCCAAAACCAATCATAATAATTGGGATTAATAAACTTTTTACGATTTCAAATGTCATTTTGTTGATTTTTAAGTTTTTTCTGAGGCAAAATTACTACCAACTTTTATATATGCTCAGTTTTTTATTAATTTACTTGAATATAGCTAACCATATTTGGATAGCTTTGCTCAACATAGTTGTTTATCTAATTCTTACACCGCCACAACTCCCTTAATATGCGGATGTGGGTCATAACCTTCTAACGTAAAATCTTCAAATTTGAAATCGAAAATATTTTTAATTTCTGGGTTTAATTTCATCGTTGGTAAAGGTCGGCACTCGCGAGATAATTGTAATTGTAATTGCTCGATATGGTTGTTGTAAATGTGTGCATCACCAAAGGTGTGGATGAATTCGCCCACTTGTAAATCGCAAACTTGGGCAATCATCATCGTAAATAAAGCATAAGATGCAATGTTAAACGGAACACCTAAGAAAATATCAGCACTGCGTTGATACAACTGGCAACTTAATTTTCCATCTGCCACATAAAACTGGAAAAAGGCATGACATGGAGGTAAAGCCGCTTTTCCATTGGCAACATTTTCCGCAAACGAAACCGAAGTATCTGGCAAAACACTAGGATTCCAAGCGGAAACCAACATTCTTCTGCTGTTTGGATTGGTTTTTAAGGTTTCGATTAATTCGGTAATTTGGTCAATTTCTTCGCTGTTCCAATTGCGCCATTGGTGTCCGTAAACCGGACCTAAATCGCCATTTTCATCTGCCCATTCGTCCCAAATTTTCACACCATTTTCTTGTAAATATTTGATATTGGTATCGCCTTTTAAAAACCATAACAATTCGTAAATAATTGATTTTAAGTGCAGCTTTTTTGTAGTTACCATTGGGAAACCTTCGCTTAAATCAAAACGCATTTGGTACCCAAAAACACTAAGTGTTCCAGTTCCAGTACGGTCGCCTTTTTGGTTGCCGTTTGCTAATACGTGTTTTACTAAATCGTGGTATTGTTGCATTTTTCTTGGGTGTTGGGTAAAAGGTTAAAGGTTTTGGGTTAATTGTTTTTTCTAAGGAATGTCATGAAAGATGAAATTCTTTTTTCGAGTAATTGAATGGACTCTATCTGCTTTAGTACTAAATCTTCAGTTAAATATTCTACATCTGAACATAGTAGTATTTGTGTTTCTAATTCAAAACAAGAACCTAAACTGATTTCTAAAAACCTACATAAGTCTTTTTCGGAACTTTTTGTACAACCTTCGGCAATGTTAGAAGGGATTGAAATAACAGAACGCTTAATCTGAGAAGTCAAGCCGAATTTTTCAGCATCTGGCATTTCTCTCATCAGTAAATAAGTGGATTTGACAATAATTCTGCCTTCTTTCCAAATATCTAATTCTCTAAAATTTCTCATGCTCAAATTAAAAATATTTTTCTTTTACACAATGTTTTGCCTTTTACCCTTCACCAAAAAACCTTCACCTTTTTAATGTGAAATGTTTGAAACGTCTTTTGGATTATGTTTGTGTTTGAATAAAACTGCAAAAGCAATAGCAATTACTAATGCATAAGCTGCAAACGTTAACCAGATGTTGTGCCAATCTTTTTCTCCTGTAGCAGCATCGGTAAAGTATAAACTAATGATTTGTCCGCTGACAACACTTCCTAAAACGGCTCCAAAACCATTAGTCATCATCATAAATAAACCTTGTGCCGAAGAGCGAATTTTAGAATCGGTTGAGGTTTCTACGAATAATGAACCTGAAATATTGAAGAAATCAAATGCCATTCCGTAAACGATACAAGATAAAATAATCATCCATAAGCCTTCTCCCGGATTTCCATAAGCGAATAATCCAAAACGTAAAACCCAAGCAATCATACTAAACAACATTACTTGTTTGATGCCAAAACGTTTCAAGAAAAACGGAATAGCTAAGATGAATAATGTTTCCGAAATTTGAGAAATCGACATAATTAAAGTCGAATATTTTACTACTAATGAATCAGCATAAATTGGGTTGTGTTTGAAATCATCCAAAAACACATCGCCATAAGCATTTGTTAATTGTAAAGCCGCTCCAAGGAACATACTAAAAATAAAGAACAAGGCTAATTTATAATCGGCAAATAATTTAAACGAACTCAATCCCATAAGTTCCATAAACGATTTGTTTTCTGCTGTTTTTCCTTCGGGTTCACATTTTGGTAAGGTAAAAGAATACAATCCTAAGAAAATAGCAGCAATAGCAGCAATGTAAAATTGATTTTCCGAAGCTTTGTTTCCAGTTAAGTTAGTAATCCACATCGCCACAATAAAACCAATAGTTCCCCAAACACGAATAGGTGGAAAATCTTTTACCACATCTAAACCACCTTTTTTCAAAGCGTTGTAAGCAACGGAATTAGAAAGCGCAATGGTTGGCATGTAGAAAATCATCGCTACTAAAATCACCCAAAAGAAATCGGATGGATTGCTAACTTGTGGAACATACATCAAAGTTAATCCTCCTAAAATATGAAGTGCTCCATATAATTTTTCGGCGTTTATCCATCGGTCGGCAACAATTCCACAAAGCGTTGGCATAAAAATCGAAGCGATTCCCATAGTAGAAAAAATAGCTCCAAATTGTGCGCCGTCCCAATTTTTAGTTCCAAACCAATAGTTTGCTACTGTGATAAGCCAAGCTCCCCAAACGAAGAACTGGAAAAAGTTCATTATCGTTAATCTGAATTTTACATTCATGTTTGTTTCATTAAAGTTTTAAGATTCTTTTTTTGAGATTTCGTCTCTAATTTTCGCTGCTTTTTCGTAGTCTTCGTTTTGAACCGCTTCTTCGAGTTTGTCGTACAATTCTTTTAAAGAATATCCTGAAAAATTATCTGCCGGAACTACAACATCATCATCATAATCTTCAACAGAAGATAATATATCATCGTTTTCCGAATGTTCGGTTTTATCAACTGGATTTACATTTAAATAAATACCAGCTTTATCTAAAATGTTTTTGTAGGTAAAAATAGGAGCATTGAATCGTAATGCTAAAGCAATAGCATCCGAAGTTCTAGCATCTATAATTTCTTCAATTTTATCTCTTTCACAAATAATACTCGAATAGAAAACACCATCGACTAACTTGTGAATAATGACTTGTTTTACCACAATATCAAATCGATCTGCAAAATTTTTGAATAAATCGTGCGTTAAAGGTCTAGGTGGTTTTATTTCTTTCTCTAAAGCAATAGCAATCGATTGGGCTTCAAAAGCGCCAATAACAATTGGAAGTTTTCGTTCACCATCTACCTCATTTAAAATCAAGGCATAAGCACCATTTTGTGTTTGGCTGTAAGAGATTCCTTTTATGGTTAATTTTACTAAACTCATTTCAATAGGTTAATTATCATTTTTTCTGAAAGGGTGATGGAGATTTTAAACATCACAAAGTCAGAAAATGGCTAACTGAAAAACGGTTAGCCATTTGGCCCAAAAATAAAAAAAAGAGCTATCTAAACAAAGATAACTCTAATTTTAATTTAATTATATTTTTTGAACAACTAATTTTTTTAAGAGTTGCTCGCTTTAAAGGCTTTTAATTTTTCAATTAATTGAGGAACTACAGTAAATGCATCACCTACCACTCCATAATCTGCTACTTTAAAGAAAGGAGCCTCAGGGTCTGTGTTGATCACTACTTTTACTTTAGAAGAGTTGATTCCTGCAATATGTTGAATAGCTCCAGAAATTCCTACTGCAATATATAAGTTGGAAGCTACTGGTTTTCCAGTTTGTCCTACGTGCTCGCTGTGAGGTCTCCATCCGATGTCAGAAACAGGTTTAGAACATGCTGTTGCAGCACCTAAAACCGAAGCTAATTCTTCAATCATTCCCCAGTTTTCTGGACCTTTCATTCCACGACCTGCAGAAACTACGATTTCAGCATCAGCAATAGTAACTTTTCCTGTTACTTTTTCTACATTTTCCACTTTGATTCCAAAATCAGCATCATTTAATGATGGTGCGAAAGCTTCTTCTGTCATTGCAACGGCATCTTCCACTAGTCCAAAAGAGTTTTTAGCAATTCCTAAAACTTTAACTGGAGTTGAAATTTCAGTAATGTTGAACGCTTTGTTTGAGAAAGCAGTTCTTTTCACTTGGAATGGCGAAGTGCTAACAGGTAGCGCTACAACGTTTGAAGCATATCCTGCCTCTAAAGCTACAGCGACAAGTGGTGCTAAATAGATACTATCTGTTGATGAAGAAACTAATACGATTTGAGTTCCTTCTTTTTTTGCAGCTTGAGCAATTACATCAGCGTAAGCTTTAGCGCTAAAATTGTTTAATTTATCGTTAGAAACGTTTAATACTTTGTCTACTCCGTAAGCAGCTAAAGCGCTATTGTCAAAGTTGTTGATAGTTACAGCAGTAACTGTTGTTCCCATAGAAGCAGCTACTTTTTTCGCGTATGAAGCTAATTCTAAAGCAACTTTTTTAATTTTTCCTTCTGCTGATTCAGCATATATTAATACAGACATGATTCTTTAATTTAATGGTTTGAAATTAGATAACTTTAGCTTCGTTGTGTAACAAACTGATTAACTCATCTAAATTATCAGCACTTACTAATTTAACAGCTGATTTTGCAGCTGGTTTTTCAAATTTAACAGCTTTAGTTGCTGTTGCATCTCCTGTTGGCTCTACTAAAGTTAAAGCTTTAGTTCTCGCCATCATGATACCTCTCATGTTTGGAATACGTAAATCTTTTTCTTCTACAATTCCTTTTTGACTACCAATGATTAAAGGAAGGCTTGCAGATACAATTTCTTTTCCTCCGTCGATTTCTCTGGTAACTTTTGCTTCGTTTCCGTTTACATCGATACCCACACAAGCGTTAACGAAATTATAACCTAACATCGCAGCCATCATTCCAGGAACCATTCCGCCGTTGTAGTCTAAAGATTCTTTTCCAGCGATAATTAAATCGTAACCTCCGTTTTTAACAACTTCTGTCAATTGTTTTGCTACAAACATTCCGTCTGTAGGGTTAGCGTTAATACGAATAGCTTCGTCCGCTCCAATTGCTAAAGCTTTTCTTAAAGTTGCTTCAGCATCAGCACCACCAACATTAACTACAGTAACATTGGCCCCTTGTTGTTCTTTAAACCAAATCGCTCTTGTTAAACCAAATTCATCATTCGGATTAATAACAAACTGAACTCCGTTTGTGTCAAACTCGCTATCGCCATTGACAAAATTAATTTTTGAAGTAGTATCAGGTACATGACTGATGCAAACTAATATTTTCATTTTTGTATGTTTTATAAGTGAATATTTTCAGACCCAAAAATATAAAATAATTTTGAATTAAAAACTATGCACGCATAACAAATATTTATTTCTCATGAAAATTATCTTTTTCTTACGAATTGTTTAAAATTATAAGGTGAAATTGCAACTAAAATATAATTTTTTAATACTACAAGGTTGTAGTAGAGACAGATTTCATTTTTTTTAATAAGCAATTGGAATAATTTAATTTTTCTTACTTTTGCCAATCATAATTCAAAGAAATTAATTTCATGAGAACGATACAGTTTAGAGAAGCTATTTGTGAAGCGATGAGCGAAGAAATGCGTCGCGATGAATCGATATATTTAATGGGTGAAGAAGTAGCAGAATACAATGGGGCTTACAAAGCTTCAAAAGGAATGTTAGATGAATTCGGACCCAAACGTGTTATTGACACACCAATTGCTGAATTGGGTTTTGCTGGAATTGCAGTAGGTTCGGCTATGAATGGGAATCGCCCAATTGTGGAATTTATGACCTTCAACTTTTCATTAGTAGGGATTGATCAAATTATTAATAATGCAGCTAAGATGCGCCAAATGTCAGCCGGTCAATTTCCAATGCCAATGGTATTTAGAGGTCCAACGGCTTCTGCAGGTCAATTAGCAGCTACTCACTCACAGGCTTTTGAAAATTGGTATGCTAACTGTCCTGGATTAAAAGTGGTAGTGCCATCAAACCCATACGATGCAAAAGGTTTATTGAAATCAGCCATCCGTGACAATGATCCAGTAATCTTTATGGAATCTGAACAAATGTACGGTGATAAAGGTGAAGTGCCTGAAGGAGAGTATACTATTCCACTAGGTGTTGCGGATATTAAAAGAGAAGGAAGTGATGTAACTATAGTTTCTTTTGGGAAAATTATTAAAGAAGCTTATGCTGCCGCAGAAGAATTAGCGAAAGAAGGTATTTCTTGTGAAATTATTGATTTGAGAACGGTTCGTCCAATGGATTATGATACCATCATTAATTCGGTAAAGAAAACAAATCGTTTAGTGGTTTTAGAAGAAGCTTGGCCATTTGCATCCGTAGCTTCTGAAATTACCTATATGGTTCAAGAAAGAGCTTTTGATTTTTTAGATGCGCCAATTCAAAGAATTACAACTGCTGATGCACCAGCGCCTTATTCTCCAGCTTTATTAAAAGAGTGGTTACCTAATGCGCAAGATGTAATCAAAGCGGTAAAAAAAGTTATGTATAAATAGCAATTAACTTACTATATTTGAAACTTCATCAGTACTCTCTGATGAAGTTTTTTTTTACTATGAAAACAAAAATTATAATATTCTTTTTATTTATTACTTCTGTAGTTGTTTCACAAACAAAGGTTGGTGGGAAAGTGATTGACGAATCAGGTGTTCCGGTTGCTTTTGCTAATGTTGTATTTAAAAACTCTAGTGAGGGTGTAATTACAGACGAAAATGGAAATTTCTATTTTGAGTCTAAAGGAAATTACGCTACTCTAGTAGTTTCTTTTGTGGGGTATGAAAAGAAAGAAATAGCATTGAAACCTGGATTAAATACGGGGTTGAAAATTCAGTTGAAGTCCGGAACCGAATTAAAAGAAGTGGTTATTTACAATGGAAAAACTTCTAAAAAGAATAATCCTGCTTTAGATATTTTGAGAAAAATTTGGGAAAGAAGAAGAAAGAATGGTCTCAAAATGTTCAAACAATATCAATATGATAAGTATGAAAAAGTAGAATTTGATTTGAATACTATAGATTCTGCCTTTATGAATAGTAAAGTGTTCAAAGGAATGGAGTTTATTTTCAAGCAGATTGATACGTCTAATATCTCGGGTAAGACATTTTTACCCATTTTCATCAATGAAACGTTGAGTGAAGTTTATGGGGATAATCAGCAAAAAAAATACAAAGAAATTACGACAGCTAATAAAAATTCTGGTTTAGGTACAGGAGATGGTGTGAACACTTTTATTAAAGATTTGTATGCAGAATTTGATATTTACGATAATTACTTAAAGTTTTTTGATAAAGATTTTGTAAGTCCATTATCAAGAACTGGAATCAATGTGTACAATTATGTTCTTAGCGATAGTATGTTTATTGATAATAAGTGGTGTTATAATATTGTGTATTATCCACGACGTAAAAATGAGCTTACTTTTAAAGGTGATTTTTGGGTAAACGACACCACTTTTGCAATCAAAAAAATCAATCTTGAAGCTAGTAAAAGTGCTAATATAAACTGGGTTAAAGAAATTTATATTGAGCAAGAGTACGAGGTTCTGAATGATTCCGTATTTCTGTTAACGCGTGATTACATGATGTCGGATTTTAGTTTTTCTAAAAAGGAAGAATCAAAAGGAGTTTATGGTAAACGAACTACATTGGCCAGAAATCATAAGTTTGACATTAAAAAAGAAGACAAATTTTACAAGCAAGAAGTTAATTTCTATGATAACTCGGTTTTCAATAAATCGAATGAGTTTTGGGAAGAAAATCGATTTGAAAATCTAAATAAAAATGAAGCTGGAATTTATAAAATGCTAGATACTTTGAAAGAAGTACCTCGTTTTAAACGAATATATAATTTGGCTACTATTCTAGGGAGTGGCTATATCGAGATACCCAAGCTAAAATTGGATTACGGACCTATTTTTTCAACTTTTGGATATAATGATGTTGAAGGACAAAGAATTAGAGTAGGGGGAAGGACTTACTTTGGTTCTAATGATATTTGGAGACTCCAAGGCTATACCGCTTACGGATTTAAAGATAATCAGTTTAAATATGGGATTTCTGGAAAATGGATGGTAAACAAGAGGAATCGAATTATTTTGTCTGCAGGAAACAGAAGAGATGTGGAACAAATAGGTGTGAGTTTAACAACTTCCAATGATGTGTTGGGGAGAAGTTTTGCTTCGTCTTCATTCTTTTCAAGTGGAACTAATAATAAGTTAACTTCGGTAAATCTTACTACTTTAGGTCTTGAAATTGAGCCTGTAAAAAATTTAACTTTTCAAACCAATTTTTCTTTTAGAACATTAAAATCTGCATCTAATCAATTTAGCTTAGATTACTATGTTGATACTGCTCAATCCACTACTAAAGGCGAGATTAAACAGTCTGAAATTAATTTAGTGGCAGAATTTACACCTGGTAAAAGAACTGTTGGTTATGGAGTGGAACGTTTGGAAGTAGATAATAATTACGCCCGAATTTTCTTGAGTTATAGTCAAGGTTTAAAAGGTGTTCTAAATAGTGATTTCGATTACCAAAAGTTACAATTTTATTATCGTCAACCAGTTTTGATAGGTGGTTTTGGGCGTTTATTTTCAACTTTAGAAATAGGTAAAATATTCGGTCAAGTTCCGCTAGGTTTAATGGGGGTAATTCCCGGAAATCAATCGTATTTTATAATTGATAATACCTACAATCTCTTGAATTATTATGACTTTGTGGCTGACCAATATGCTTCATTACATTTTGAACATCATTTTAACGGTAGATTGTTTTCTCGAATTCCTTTGCTTAGAAAGTTGAATTGGAGAGAAATTGTTGGGGTTAAAGGGGTTTATGGAACTGTTTCAGATGAAAATAAATTCATCAATGCGTCGGGATTAGTTTACAGAGCTCCAGAAGATGTTTATTGGGAATATCATGCAGGGGTTGGAAATATATTTAAAGTTTTACGTATTGATTTTGCTTGGCGCGGAAGTTACTTAGATATACCTGATGCTAATAAATTTACGGTAAAAGCTTCTTTTGGATTTTATTTCTAAACTGTTTACAATAGATAAATGTTTAGTTATGTTTTTAAATATTGATAAAAAGTTTTTATGGACTTAAGATTAAATCTTTGTAAAATCTATATTTTTTTTGCAAAACTCTTTTGTTTCTGATTTTTTATAGTGGTAACTTTGCACCCGCTTTAAAATATAAGAAAAATGACAGCAGATAAAATTACTACATTTGATGTATTGATTGAGATTCCAAGAGGAAGTAGAAACAAATACGAGTACGATTTTGAATTAAAAAGAATGCGTTTTGACAGAATGTTATTTTCTTCAATGATGTATCCTGCAGATTACGGATTTATTCCAGAAACATTAGCATTGGATGGTGACCCATTAGATGTTTTAGTGTTAGTCAACGAACCAACATTCCCAGGCTGTGTGATGGAAGTAAAACCAATCGGTGTTTTCCACATGGCAGACGACAAAGGTCCGGATGAAAAAGTAATTTGTGTACCCGTTTCAGATCCAATTTGGAATAAATTAAACGACTTAAGCGATGTAAATCCCCACTTAATTAAAGAAATCGAACATTTTTTCCAAGTTTACAAAGACTTAGAGCACAAAAAAGTAGATGTTGAAGGTTGGGGAGATGTGAATGAAGCAAAAGAAATCTTAGTTAAATGTACTAAGCGTTTTGAAGAATTAGAAAACAAACCAGAAGGATTGTTTAGTATTAAATAATTTTTTTTAACATAATAATAAAAAGACAATATTTTCATGGAAATATTGTCTTTTTTGTTTTATTTTCTTAATATTACCATAAAATTAACAAAAACTAAAACTAAATTATATTTTATGGAATCAATGATGATCTATGTACCTATAGTCATGGCACTATTAGGTTTAGCTTTTATGTTAGCCAAACGCACTTGGGTTCTTAGACAAGATGCGGGTGATGGTAAAATGAAAGAAATTTCAGATTACATCTACGAAGGAGCCTTAGCATTTTTAAAAGCAGAGTATAAATTATTAACTTTTTTTGTTCTTGGAGCGAGTGTGGTTCTTGCCGGAATTTCATTCATAGTTCCAACAACCCATTGGTTAATCGTAATTGCATTTATTTTCGGAGCAATTTTTTCAGCTTATGCTGGAAATATTGGAATGAAAATCGCGACAAAAACTAATGTTCGTACAACACAAGCCGCTCGTTCAAGTTTACCACAAGCATTAAAAGTGTCTTTTGGTGGTGGAACTGTAATGGGATTGGGTGTGGCAGGTTTAGCCGTTTTAGGATTAACTGGTTTTTTTATTATTTTCTTTAGAATTTTCATGAATGGAGAATGGACTTCAACAGAAGATATGACTATCGTTCTTGAAACATTAGCTGGATTTTCTCTTGGAGCGGAATCTATCGCTTTATTCGCTCGTGTAGGTGGTGGTATTTATACTAAAGCTGCCGACGTAGGTGCGGACTTAGTAGGAAAAGTAGAAGCAGGTATTCCAGAGGATGATCCTCGTAATCCTGCTACTATTGCAGATAACGTAGGTGATAACGTAGGTGACGTTGCGGGTATGGGTGCCGATTTATTCGGTTCGTATGTAGCAACAGTTTTAGCGGCAATGGTTTTAGGAAATTACGTAATTAAAGATATGGGGGGTAAAATCGAGGACGCTTTTGGAGGAATCGGACCCATTTTATTACCAATGGCAATCGCTGGTTTCGGAATTTTATTTTCTATCATTGGAACCATGTTAGTTAAAATTTCAAGCGACGATGCTAAAGAAGCGCAAGTTCAAAAAGCATTAAATATTGGAAACTGGGTTTCTATCGTTTTAACTTTAATTTCTTGTTATTTCTTAGTAGACTTCATGTTGCCTGAAGTATTAACATTAAACTTCTATGGTGAAGGTGATAAAGAAATTGCTTCTATTCGTGTTTTTTATGCTACTATTGTAGGTTTATTTGTGGGTGGAGCAATTTCATCAGTAACAGAATATTACACAGGATTAGGTACAAAACCAGTATTGGCAATCGTACAAAAATCATCAACTGGAGCTGGAACTAACGTAATAGCTGGTTTAGCTACGGGGATGATTTCAACTTTCCCAACTGTTTTATTATTTGGAGGTGCCATTTGGGCTTCTTATGCTTTAGCTGGATTTTACGGTGTTGCTTTGGCAGCTTCTGCAATGATGGCAACAACAGCAATGCAATTAGCAATCGACGCTTTTGGGCCAATTTCTGATAACGCTGGAGGAATCGCAGAAATGAGTGAATTACCAAAAGAAGTTCGTACAAGAACCGATATTTTAGATTCAGTAGGAAATACAACCGCTGCAACAGGAAAAGGTTTCGCCATTGCTTCTGCTGCATTAACTTCGTTAGCTTTATTTGCTGCGTATGTAACGTTTACTGGAATTGATGGAATCAACATTTTCAAGGCACCAGTATTAGCCATGTTATTTATTGGAGGCATGATTCCTGTAGTGTTCTCTGCATTAGCAATGAACTCTGTTGGAAAAGCAGCAATGGACATGGTGTATGAAGTACGTCGTCAGTTCAAAGATATTCCAGGAATTATGGAAGGAACTGGTAAACCAGAATACGGAAAATGTGTTGAAATTTCTACAAAAGCCGCTTTACGCGAAATGATGTTGCCAGGAATCTTAACGATTGGTTTCCCAATTGCAATAGTATTGTTAGGAAAATTAGTCTATGGAGATAATAATCAATTAATTGCCGAAATGTTAGGTGGTTATATGGCGGGAGTGACGGTTTCAGGTGTACTTTGGGCAGTGTTCCAAAACAATGCTGGTGGGGCTTGGGATAACGCTAAAAAATCTTTTGAAGCTGGAGTTGAAATCAGCGGTGAAATGACCTACAAAGGTTCGGATGCGCATAAAGCTGCGGTAACTGGAGATACAGTTGGAGATCCATTTAAAGATACTTCTGGTCCATCGATGAATATTTTAATCAAGTTAACATGTTTAATTGGTTTAGTAATTGCTCCAATTTTAGGAGGTCATGGTGCTACAACTGAAAATGGAGCATGTTGTTCAAAAGATAAAAAAGAAGTTTGCCACGAAGGAAAATGCGATTTATCAAAATGTGCAACTATGACAAAAGAAGAATGCGCTAAAATGTGTGAGGAGAATGGTTGCTCTCAAGAATGCAAAGACAAATGCATGTCTCAATACGATGAAAACGGAAAATACATCGGAGATGCAGCACACGTTCACGGATCAAATTGCAATCACGGAGATCACCAAGAAATCATCAACATGGATGTTAAAAAAGAAAAAGAAGCTAATGGAAAAATGAAAGCAACCGTTACTTTAACTAAAATGGTGGATGGCAAAGAAGTAAAAGAAGAAAAAGTTTTCGAAGGATCTGAAATTGAAGTTGATGCAAAAGTTGCTGAACTTGGAAAATAATTCAAAATAATTAAAAGAAAAGCCTCACATTGTGAGGCTTTTTGTTTTAAAATAATCCGTTTAATTCGGCATCAATTCGGTTGATAATCATTCCTAAATCTTCTGGATTGTTCACAAAATCAATATTGTCAACATCAATAATTACTAGTTTTCCTTTGTTGTAGGTTTGAATCCAAGCTTCATAGCGTTCGTTTAAACGACTTAAATAATCAATCGAAATGGAGTTTTCGTAATCTCTCCCTCTTTTGTGAATTTGGCTTACTAAATTTGGAATAGAACTTCTTAAATAAATCAACAAATCAGGCGAACCCACCAAACTCTCCATCAATTCGAAAAGGGAAGTGTAATTGTTATAATCACGATTCGACATTAATCCCATAGCGTGAAGATTGGGTGCAAAAATATGAGCATCTTCATAAATGGTTCGGTCTTGAATAATATTTTTACCGCTTTCGCGAATTTGCAATACTTGACGAAAACGACTGTTTAAGAAATAGATTTGTAAATTAAAACTCCAACGTTCCATTTGATGGTAAAAATCATCTAAATAAGGATTATCTACCACATCTTCAAAGTGCGGTTCCCATTTAAAATGTTTCGCTAATAATCGAGTTAATGTCGTTTTTCCTGCGCCAATATTTCCTGCTACTGCTATGTGCATTATGGTAAAATTATTTTGTAATTAGTAATTTCATTTTGGGTAAAAATAGACAAAATTCCATCTTTAAAGAAAAAATTCGATATGATTTTTTCATCAATTTTTATTTTACTGCTACTCTTTGTAATAAGATTATAATAATACATTTTATTATCTAAAACATACAATGAATTTCCATTTTTTGTTAGTTGGATGGCGTCGTAATTGGGTAAATTACCTAATTTTTCTATGGTTCCATAAATAGAAATACGATATAGATTCAATTTTAAATCAGTCCAATAAAAATGAGTGTAATCCGATTCATAAGATAATATTGGATTTTCTAACACAGTTGAAATCCACTTAAAAGTTTCTGAGTTAATATTATACAAACCAATTTTAGAAGTCACACTATCATAAACCCAAATTTGATTCTGAGAAGATAAAGCTACAGCTTCCAATGTTATGGGAACTGATTTTGAATTGAAATTGATTTTTTTTATTTCGTTAAGCTGGTTGTCTAAAAGTACAACGGTATTGAAAGTTTTGTAAAATACAACAAGTTGTAATGGATTTTGAAAATCTACGTTTGTAATTTTTCCTAAGGCTAAATTGTTGTATTGGTAAGTAGTTTTTCCATTAGTTTTAGATAAAGTATTATTATTTAAACTGTAGTAGTTTTTTTGGTTATCAAATCCTAAAAAAGTATCAGCTTTAATTGTAAAACTATTAATTTTTGAAGCAGTATGAAATTCTTGTGCTATTAAAGAATAGAACAACAAACTAAAAGTTATTAGAAATAGATTCCTTTTTATAAGCATTGTTAAACTTAAACTGAATATTAGGGTCCTAATATACTACATTAAATGGTTAATAATTTTAAGATGTGTAACAAATAATACTTTTGTGAGTCTAAATGATATCTAATTATCAAATCAATAATATGAAAAAAATTATAGTTGCTTCAATTTTAATGTTTTCGGGATTTATAAATGCTCAGAATTTTCAAGGCGTGGCAGTTTATGAATCTAAAACAAGTACTGCAGATTTTATGAGAGGAATAAGCGGTAATCGCGAGATAACTCCTGAAATGCAAAAGCAAATGGAAGAGCGAATGAAAAAAATGTTTGAGAAAACATTTGTTTTAAATTTTGATAAAACAGCTTCAATTTACAAAGAAGAAGAAAAGTTAGATGCTCCTGGCCAACAAGGTGGGGGAAGAATGATGATGTCTATGATGGGAGGCGGAGGAACTTTTTATAAAAATGCCAAAGACAAACAATATATAGTAGACAAAGAAATTTTTGGAAAAGAATTTTTAATTAAGGATTCTCTTCCAAAATACAATTGGAAGTTAGAAGGAGAATCAAAACAAATTGGAAATTACACTTGTTTTAAAGCTACTGCAGTAGTAAAAGTTAGCGAGTCGGATTTTAGAAATTTTAGATTCAGAAATAGAAATAATGAGAACAAGGAAGACGAAAAAAAGTCTGAAACTATAAAAGATACTGCAAAAGCTAAGAAAACTAATTTTACAGACGATTGGGAATTGCCAAAAGAAAATACGATTACTGCATGGTATTGTCCAGAAATTCCGGTTAATCAAGGCCCAGAAAATTATTGGGGATTGCCAGGATTAATTTTAGAGGTTAATGATGGTAAAACGGTTATTTTATGTTCAAAATTGGTTTTAAATTCTAAAGAAAAAGTGGAGATTAAGCCAGCTACAAAAGGTAAAGTGGTTACTCAAAAAGAATATGATGAAACCATTAAAAAGAAGATGGAAGAGATGAGAGAAATGAATTCAGGTCCAGGAAGCGGTAATCGTATGCAATTTAGAATGAGTAGATAATATAAATATTGAAGATGAAAAAAATATTCTTTCTCTTAATAATGGTACTCTCAACGAGTACCTTTTCTCAAAACATTCGTTTTGAAGGTACTGTTAAAGATACAGCTGGTGTAGGTTTAGAAATGGCTAATATTATGGCTATTAATAAACAAACAAAAGCTATGGATGCTTATGCAATTACAAATGAAACAGGAAAATATGCTTTAAATTTAAAAGCAAGCACTGAATATACCCTAAAAGTTAGTTATATAGGTTTTCAAACTTTTGAGAAATCAATAACTACAGGAACTACTAACATGAATTTTCCTGTGGTTTTAAAAGAAGGAACGCAATTAAAAGAAGTCGAAATTGTTTATGAAATGCCTGTTACAGTTTCTGGAGATACCATTATTTACAATTCGGATTCTTTTACAAATGGTACTGAAAGAAAATTAGAAGATGTGCTTAAAAAACTTCCTGGTGTAGAGGTTAATAAAGATGGTGAAATTGAAGTGGAAGGAAAGAAGGTTCAGAAAGTAATGGTGGAAGGGAAAGACTTTTTTGATGGTGATACAAAATTAGCAACAAAAAATATCCCTGCTGATGCATTGGATAAAATTCAGGTTTTAAGAAATTACAATGAAGTTTCTAATTTAAAAGGACTTGAAAATAATGAAGAAAATGTAGCAATAAACATTAAATTAAAAGAAGGGAAAAAGAATTTTTGGTTTGGAGATATGAATGTTGGTATTGGACTGGGAACGGGTGATTCTAGGTATATTGTAAATCCTAAATTGTTTTATTATAATCCCAAATACAGTTTAAATGTAATTGCTAACGTTAATAATATTGGAGAATTACCGCTTACAGCTCAGGATTATTTCAAGTTTACTGGCGGATTTCGAAATATGATGCGTAAAGGAGGCTCTTCGTTTAATGTAGCTTCTAACGATTTAGGGATTATGGGGCTTCGAAATAATCAAGCTGCTAATATCGAGACTAAATTTGGAGCTGCAAACTTTAGTTTTAATCCATCAAAAGCATGGACTTTAAGTGGTTTTGGTATATTACTAGGAAATAAAACCGAAATAGAAAATCGTACAATTTCTAATCGTGTTGATAATCTTCCTGATGGTAGCACACAAACAATTACTGAAACACGTGAAGATTTTACTAGACAAAAAAGCGATCAAGTTTTATTTAAATTGAGTTCGAGTTATGTGCCTTCAGAAAAGAAACATATCGATTATGATGCCTTAATTAAATTATCCGATCAAAAAGAAAATACTAGCCTTTTTTCTAGTTTGCTTTCTGATGTTTACACTGGTAAGAGACAGAATCCTTTTTCGATAAATCAAAATTTGAATTATTATTATACCCTAAATGACAAGCATATTTTTGCCTACGAAATGCAACATTTGTATCAAAAAGAAGATCCTTTTTATAATGCCAACTTAGAGACCTTGCCTTTTTCGCCATTATTAACAGGGTATGTGGATGAAGGATCTGGAGTTAGGGATGATGTCACTCAGAAGCGCTTTGTACAAACCAATAAATTAGATGCCAAGTTTGATTATTATTATATGGTAACACCAAAAAGTAATATCAATTTGACATTAGGGAATACGTATTCTTATCAAAATTTTGATTCATCAATTTTTCAGTTGCTAAACAATGGAACTCAAAATAATTTAACTGATGCTACGACAATCAATGATGTGAATTATACTTTTAACGATGTCTTTTTGGGAGTTCACTATAAGTTTTTGTTAGGGGAGTTTACTTTTAATCCCGGATTTAGCGTACATCAATTTAATATGAATGATGAGCAATTAGCGTCTTCAAATAAACAATCATTTAACAGAATTTTACCTGATTTTTATGCAATGTGGCAAATTAAGAAGTCGGAAACATTAACGTATAATTATTCGTTAACTAACAATTTTACAGACATTAATAAATTGGCTCAAGGTTATGTGTTTTCAAACTATAATAGTTTATTTAGTGGAAATAGAATGTTAGAAAACTCTACCTCTCAAGTACATTCGCTACGTTATTTTAAGTACAACATGTTTAATTTTGAGAATATTTTTGCCAATATTTCTTATACAAGACAAGTAGATGCAATTAAAAATAGAGCTTTATTATTTGGCGTGAATCAAATTTCTTCTTCTGAGAATATTAATTCTAATTTTCCAGATGAAACTTTCTCGGCAAGTGGAAATTATGGACGTTCGTTTGCTCGTTATTACAAAGCAAATTTTAGAGCAGGTTTCAATTGGTCTAAGTTTAATAATATTAGGGTGTATCCAGATGCTGATGCTAATCCAAATAATAATCCATCGGAAATCCAAACTATCGAATCGTATTCACAGAATTATAATTTGAGTTTTTCAACCAATTATAAGAAGTTACCAAACTTAACATTAGGGTATAATTTCTCTATAAATGATAATTTTTCGGATGTAATTTATGTGGATAGTCCAACGGTAACGTTAGAATATTATTTCTTAAATGCTTTTTCTTTTGTTTCTGAATATTCCTATTTTCATAATAGAAATAAATCCAAGACAATTGATAGTGAGTATGATTTCTTAACGGCTAGTTTGATGTATCAAAAGAAAGACAGTAAATGGGAGTGGAGATTATCGGGTACTAATTTACTTGAAACCAGATCTCTTGATACAAACAGTTTTAATCAATTAGGAGGAGCTAGTAGCTTTTCGAGTTACAGAGTACAACCAAGGTTTATAATTTTAGGTTTAAAGTACACTTTATAATCCATAAAAAAAGCCTGACTTAAGTCAGGCTTTTTTACAACTAATAATTTATTATAATTTAAAAGCAGCTTTTACTTGATCTACAAAATCTAATTTTTCCCAAGTAAATAATTCTACAGTTAATGTTTTAGATTCTCCACCTGGAGCCGTAAACGTTTTAGTCACGACTTCTGGTGTTCTTCCCATGTGTCCATAAGCAGCAGTTTCACTGTAAATCGGATTTCTTAATTTCAAACGTTGTTCAATAAAGTACGGACGCATGTCGAAAATACCTTCAACTACTTTACTAATTTCTCCGTCAGTTAAATTCACTTTTGCAGTTCCGTAAGTGTTTACGTTGATTGATGTTGGTTCAGCAACTCCAATTGCGTAAGAAACTTGCACTAAAATTTCGTCAGCTACACCAGCAGCCACTAAATTTTTAGCAATATGACGTGTTGCATAAGCAGCCGAACGGTCTACTTTAGAAGGGTCTTTTCCAGAGAAAGCACCACCACCGTGAGCTCCTTTTCCACCGTAAGTATCTACGATAATTTTTCTTCCTGTTAAACCAGTGTCTCCGTGAGGTCCTCCAATTACGAATTTTCCTGTTGGGTTAATGTGATATTTAATTGCATCATTAAATAAATGAGCGTATTGAGGATTTTTAGCAATCACTCTTGGAATCAAAATTTCAATGATATCTTTTTTGATTTTAGCCAACATCGTTGGTTCATCAGCAAAATCATCATGTTGAGTTGAAACTACAATAGCATCAATTCGAACCGGTTTGTTATCATCAGAATATTCTAAAGTAACCTGAGATTTCGCATCCGGACGTAAGTAAGTGATTTCTTTATTCTCTCTTCTTAAATCCGCTAATTCTTGAAGAATTTGGTGTGATAATTTCAATGCTAAAGGCATGAACTCAGCAGTTTCATTCGTGGCGTAACCAAACATCATTCCTTGGTCACCTGCACCTTGCTCTTCTTTGCTAGCTCTATCCACTCCTTGGTTAATATCAGCAGATTGTTCGTGAATTGCAGATAAAACTCCACAAGAATTTGCTTCGAACATATATTCGCTTTTCGTGTAACCAATTTTCTTGATTACATCTCTTGCGATAGTTTGTACATCTAAATACGTGTTTGATTTAACTTCCCCAGCTAAAATTACCTGACCTGTAGTTACTAAAGTTTCACAAGCTACTTTTGACTCAGGGTCAAATGCTAAAAAGTTATCAATTAATGCGTCTGAAATTTGATCCGCAACTTTGTCAGGATGTCCTTCACTCACTGATTCTGACGTAAATAAATAAGCCATAATAATTTTTTTTAAATTTTAAGCGAGGAAAAATAATTGCAAATAGTGCCTAAAGGAGTAGTAATTACTGCTTTAGCATTTTTTAATGAGGTTGCAATCAGTTCAAATTTTTCCTCTTAATTTTCGGATGCAAATTTAAGAACTGATTTTTAATTATGGAAACAAATAGAGTTTTTTTAACAAAAATGATTTTATTTTATTTAAAACTCAAATAGATTAGATTTTTAATCTATAAATAATTATTTTAAGTTTAAATAATTCTAAATTTAATATTTAAATTATAATTATATAGAAAATATTTCATTATTTCAATTTTGTTAGTACATTTGTCCTGTTCATGATTTTAGTGTTTGTTATCACGAAAGCTGGAGGGAATAGACCCTATGAAAGCTTAGCAACCTCCCGCGCCAGTGGAAAGGTGCTACATTCTATCCGCCTAGGCGGAAAAGATAACCTTAGGAAATTCTTTCCAATTTCTTGATAACATATTAATAAATAAACCATTGCGAACCTTGCGAAAACCCTTTGCGAGCTTTGTGTTAAAAATAATATGTCAAAAATTCAAGAAGAAATAAAAAAACGAATTCTCGTGCTCGATGGGGCTATGGGAACAATGCTACAACGTTATAAATTTGAAGAAAAAGATTTTAGAGGCGAACGCTTCAAAGATTTTCCGCATCATTTAAAAGGAAATAACGATCTGCTTTCTATTACCCAACCTGAAGCGGTGAAAGCTGTACATCGTGCCTATTTCGAGGCAGGTGCCGATATTGTAGAAACCAATACTTTTTCGGGAACGACTATCGGAATGGCGGATTATCACATGGAAGATTTAGTCTACGAATTGAACTTTCAATCCGCAAAAATTGCTCGAGAAGTTGCAGATGAATTTACAGATAAGCCAAGATTTGTAGCGGGTTCTATTGGACCAACCAACAGAACAGCATCCATGTCACCTGATGTAAACGACCCTGGATTTCGAGCTGTGAATTTCGATGACTTAAAAATCGCTTACAAACAACAAGTGGAGGCTTTAATTGATGGTGGTTGCGATTTACTTTTGGTAGAAACAATTTTCGATACGTTGAATGCGAAAGCAGCTTTGTTTGCAATTGAAGAAGTAAAAGAAGAACGAAATATCGATATTCCAATAATGGTTTCAGGAACAATTACCGATGCTTCTGGAAGAACATTGTCGGGTCAAACCGTTGAGGCTTTTTTGATTTCGATTTCACATATTCCTCTTTTAAGTGTTGGATTTAATTGTGCCTTGGGAGCCGACCAATTGAAACCGTATTTGAAACGATTAGGAAATAACACCTCATTAAATATTTCAGCCCATCCCAATGCAGGTTTACCAAACGCTTTCGGTCAATACGACCAAACGCCTGAAGAAATGCAACAATTAATTCGCGAATATTTACAAGAAAATCTAGTGAATATCATCGGTGGATGTTGCGGAACAACCCCAGAACACATCAAATTAATTGCGGAGGTGGCAAAAGAATTCAAACCACGCCCCGTAGAGAAAACGCATGCGTTGTCTCAATAATTGATTTGTCAATTATTAAATATGTAAACAATGAAAAACAGTACCATAAAAATACAATTCAAAACATTTTTACAGTCACAACAATGTAGAGTTTGCCAATACGTGAGCAACAGTAAATCCTTTTGGAAAGATGTTGCAAAACACTATAAAAGAATAAGTAATGAGTTATAATTCCGATAAATATTTAAAATTATCAGGTTTAGAACCTTTGATTGTAACTCCAGAAACCAATTTTGTGAACGTTGGAGAACGAACAAATGTAACCGGTTCTAGAAAATTTCTTCGATTAATTAAGGAAGAAAAATACGATGAAGCCTTAGATATCGCACGTGCTCAAGTAGAAGGTGGTGCACAAATTATCGACGTCAACATGGATGAAGGTATGTTGGATGGTGTTTATGCGATGACCAAATTCCTGAATCTAATCGCGGCCGAACCTGACATAGCCCGAGTTCCTGTGATGATAGATTCTTCCAAATGGGAAATCATTGAAGCGGGATTAAAAGTGATTCAAGGAAAAGGTGTGGTGAACTCGATTTCGTTAAAAGAAGGAGAAGCAACTTTTATCCATCATGCCAAATTAATCAAACGATACGGAGCTGCAGTAATCGTAATGGCTTTTGACGAAAACGGTCAGGCAGATACGTATGAAAGACGTATAGAAATCTGTAAAAGAAGTTATGATATTTTGGTGAACCAAGTGGGTTTTCCTGCTGAAGATATCATCTTTGATCCTAATATTTTTCCAGTCGCAACCGGAATGGAAGAACACAAACTAAATGCTTTAGATTTCTTCCGAGCTACCAAATGGATTCGTGAAAATCTTCCGTATGCTAATATTTCTGGTGGGGTTAGTAACGTGTCTTTTTCTTTCCGTGGCAACGATAAAGTGCGAGAGGCCATGCATTCGGCATTCTTATATCATGCCATTCAAAATGGAATGACAATGGGAATTGTAAATCCGGAAATGTTAGAGATTTATGATGAAATCGACCCGGTTTTGTTGGAACATGTGGAAGATGTTTTGCTAAATAGAAGAGAAGATGCTACCGAACGCTTGTTGGAATTAGCAGAAAGTTTCAAAGGTGATACAAAGTCGAATGAGAAAGCTGTGGCCGAATGGCGAAATGGTTCAGTTCAAGAACGATTAACGCATTCGTTAGTTAAAGGAATTGATGAGTTTATCGAAATTGATGTGGAAGAAGCACGTCAATTAGTTGAAAAACCTATAGAAGTAATTGAAAATCACCTGATGAACGGAATGAATGTGGTTGGTGATTTATTCGGAAGTGGAAAAATGTTCTTGCCTCAAGTTGTGAAATCAGCTCGTGTAATGAAAAAAGCAGTGGCTTATTTACTTCCTTATATTGAAGCTTCAAAGGACGGAAAATCGTCTTCAGCAGGAAAAGTGTTGATGGCAACGGTAAAAGGTGATGTACATGATATTGGTAAAAA
Source organism: Flavobacterium fragile (assembly GCF_023634865.1). Taxonomy (GTDB): domain Bacteria; phylum Bacteroidota; class Bacteroidia; order Flavobacteriales; family Flavobacteriaceae; genus Flavobacterium; species Flavobacterium fragile. The sequence goes on along the minus strand of NZ_JAMLJN010000011.1, from coordinate 30,866 downwards.
TATTGTTTCTGTAGTTTTAGCTTGTAATAATTTCGAAATCATCGATTTAGGTGTGATGGTTCCTCCAGAAAAAATCATTGAGACTGCGGTTAAAGAAAATGTAGATATTATTGGTTTGAGTGGTTTGATAACGCCATCGTTGGATGAAATGGTGTATTTGGCCAAAGAAATGGATAAACTGAATATCAAAATCCCCGTAATGATTGGTGGTGCGACAACTTCTCGTGCGCACACAGCAGTGAAAATTGCGCCAGAGTATAAGGAAACTGTGGTTCATGTGAACGATGCGTCTCGTGCAGTAACCGTTGCAACCCATTTATTACAATCGGAAACGAAAGTAACTTATGCACATTCGCTTCGCGAAGAATATGATAAGTTAAGAGAAGGATATTTGAATAGAAGCAAAGAGAAAAACTTCCTATCTATTGAAGAAGCTCGTAAAAATAAATTCAAAATCGACTGGAATACTTTCGAACCTGTAAAACCAAATTTCATTGGAACTAAAACTATTGAAGTTGCACTTTCAGAATTAGTAGATTTTATCGATTGGACACCTTTTTTTCAATCATGGGAATTGTATGGGAAATTTCCAACGATTTTAACCGATGAAATTGTAGGCGAACAAGCTTCTGATTTATATAAAGATGCCCAAAAAATGCTTTCTCAAATTGTTTCAGAAAAATGGTTCACAGCAAAAGGGATTTTAGGAATTTTTCCAGCGAATACAATAAATGATGATGATATTGAGCTTGTCACTTCGAGCGGAGTCGAGAAGTTCCTGAGTTTAAGACAACAATCTCAAAAAACGGTTGGAGCACCAAATATCGCTTTGGCAGATTTTATTGTACCAAAAGAAATTGGAAAACAAGATTATATTGGATGTTTCTGCGTTACAACTGGTTTTGGGGTAGATGAAAAAGCTTCGGAATTTGAAAAGCAATTAGACGATTACAATTCGATTTTGGTTAAAGCTTTAGGCGATAGATTAGCAGAAGCTTTCGCTGAATATCTACATTTAAAAGTTCGAAAAGAAATTTGGGGTTACGCTTCTGATGAGGTGTTATCAAATGAAGAATTAATCAAAGAAAAATACAAAGGAATTCGTCCCGCTCCCGGATATCCCGCTTGTCCTGACCATTTAGAAAAGCCAACAATTTGGAAATTATTAAATGTAGAACAAGAAATAGGAGTAAAGTTAACCGAAAGCATGGCGATGTGGCCAGCAGCTTCGGTTTCGGGCTATTATTTTGCGAATCCAGAAAGTAAATATTTTGGCTTAGGAAAAATTAAAAAAGACCAATTAGAAGATTACGCCAAAAGAAGAAATATAAGTATAGAATTAGCCGAAAAGTGGCTCTCACCAAACTTAGCAGATTAACATAAGGTATAGGGAAAAGGTATAAGGTAAATAGTTTGCCTTTAACCCCAAACCCAATGCCTAAAACCCAAAATAATGAAAGTAACAGAACATATACAAAACGCCAACGGAAAACCTTTGTTCTCCTTCGAGATTTTACCACCTTTAAAAGGTCAAAACATTCAATCTATTTTTGATAGTATCGATCCGTTGATGGAATTCAATCCACCATTTATTGATGTTACGTATCATCGTGAGGAATACGAATTTAAAGAGTTAGAAAACGGCTTGCTTCAGAAAAAAGTAGTAAAAAAACGTCCAGGAACGGTTGGGATTTGTGCTGGAATTCAGAATAAATATCAAGTAGATGCTATTCCACATATTTTGTGTGGTGGATTTACAAAAGAAGACACAGAGAATTTATTAATAGACTTGGATTTCTTAGGAATTGACAATGTCGTAGCGCTTCGTGGAGATGCGGTTAAAAGCGAAATTTACTTCAAACCCGAGAAAGAAGGTCATGCTTATGCATCGGAATTAGTAACGCAAATCAGCAATTTGAATAAAGGAATTTATCTAGACGAAGATTTGCAAAATTCAACCAAAACTGATTTTTGCATTGGAGTGGCAGGTTATCCAGAAAAACATATGGAAGCGCCAAGTATGGATAGCGACATTCATTTTTTGAAGCAAAAAATTAAAAATGGTGCCGATTATATTATTACCCAAATGTTTTTTGATAATCAAAAGTTTTTTGATTTTGTTGCAAAATGCAGAGCAGCTGGAATTACGGTTCCTATTATTCCAGGATTGAAACCTATCGCTACTAAAAAACAATTGAATTTAATACCACATCGTTTCAAAGTTGATTTGCCTGATGATTTAATTATGGCTGTGGTAAAAGCTAAAGACAACCATCAGGTTAAACAAATTGGGATTGAATGGTGTATAGAACAAAGCAAAGGCTTGGTCAAAGCTGGTATTCCAGTTTTGCACTACTATTCAATGGGAAAAGCTGAAAATATCAAAGCTATTGCAAAAGAAATATTTTGATTATTTTTTTGCCGTTTTCTCTCTAAAAATTTGTTCTAAGTTCTTGCTTTTCAAAACAAGTTGTAGTGTTCTTAATTGATGTTCTTGAGCAAAATCAAATAAGGCTGGGCGCATGTCTGTGGTTGAGGTAAACGTTAATTCCCATACCAAATCGTGTGTGTTTTTAGCGCTTTTTAGATTAGGTAGCGCGGCAAAAATACTTTCGGTAACTTCTTTATCGAATTCTACTTCGATAATTTGTTCGGCTTCTTCAGCTACTAAATTATTTAATTTTTTATCGGTTACGATTTTACCTTTATCGATAATGATAATTCTATCGCAAATAGCTTCCACTTCTTGCATGATATGAGTGGAAAGAAAAACGGTTTTGTCTTTTCCAATGTTTTTAATCAAATCCCGAATTTCAACTAATTGATTTGGATCTAATCCCGTAGTGGGTTCGTCCAGAATTAAGACATCTGGATTGTGCAATAAAGCTGTAGCCAATCCTACACGTTGGCGGTAACCTTTTGATAATTCTCCAATTTTTTTATGACATTCTGGAGTTAATCCGGTTAAAGCAATTACTTCGTCAATTCTTGATTTCGCAACTTTGTGCAAATCAGCATTGAAAGCTAAATATTCTCTAACATACAAATCAAGATAAAGCGGATTGTGTTCGGGTAAATATCCAACTGATTTTTGAACTTCTTTTTGTGCCGAAGCTACATCGTGTTCGTTCACCATTGCAGTTCCGCTATCTGCTGTTAAATAAGTGGTCAAAATTTTCATTAAAGTCGATTTCCCGGCACCATTTGGACCTAAAAAACCTACGATTTCTCCTTTTTTTACAGAAAAACTAACGTTATCCAACGCTTTTTGGTCTCCGTAATTTTTCGAAATATTTTGAACTTCTATCGACATAACTTGTAAATTTTAGCAAAAGTAACTTTTTTTAATAGAACTCAAATTGATTTAAAAAAGTATTTTCTACTTAAATTTTTATGAAAACAATTCGATTTTGAAGGCTGTTTTTAATTTAATTTTATAATTCTTAAGCAGAATTAATTGTAATTTTGCAACAATTGATTGTTATGGAAAATAAAAAAGAATTTCACACTTGGTTAGATGATTTTCACTTGAATCATCCCTTAGTCATCGCGGGTCCGTGCAGTGCGGAAACCGAGGAACAAGTTTTAAAAATAGCATACGAATTGAAAGATTCTGATGTGACGATTTTTCGTGCTGGAATTTGGAAACCCAGAACGCGTCCTGGAGGTTTTGAAGGCGTGGGAGAAATCGGGTTGAAATGGTTGCAAAAAGCCAAAGCAGAAACCGGTTTGTTAATGGCAACCGAAGTTGCTACAGCAGCTCACGTAAAATTAGCATTAGAATACGATATTGATGTATTGTGGATTGGTGCCAGAACAACCGTAAACCCTTTCGCCGTTCAAGAAATTGCAGATGCTTTGCAAGGTACAGATAAAATCGTTTTATTAAAGAACCCTGTAAATCCTGATTTGTCTTTATGGATTGGTGGTTTAGAACGATTGTATAATGCCAATATTAAGAAATTAGGCGTAATTCACAGAGGATTTTCAACTTACGAAAAAACAAAATATCGTAATAATCCTGAATGGCAAATTGCTATCGATATGCAAAATCGTTTTCCAGATTTGCCTTTGATTTGCGATCCTTCACACATTACTGGAAAGCGCGATATGATTCAAGAAGTGTCGCAACAAGCCTTAGATTTGAATTATGATGGCTTAATTATCGAAACCCACATCGACCCAGATAATGCTTGGAGTGATGCGGCCCAACAAGTAACGCCAACTACTTTAAAGCAAATGTTTTTGAATTTAAAAGTTAGAAAAGTTACCGATGATGAGAGTGAATACAATCAAAAAATGGCAAAATTGCGTATGCAAATAGATGAGTTTGATGAAAAAATACTCGAGATTTTGGGTAACCGAATGAAAGTTGCAGATAAAATCGGATTGCTAAAAAAAGAAAAGAATGTTGCGATTTTACAAAACCAACGTTGGAATGAAATTTTAGGTAAAATGATTTTGGAAGGTGAAGAGAAAGGCTTGAGTAATGAATTTGTAATGCAATTGTTTAAAGCAATTCATCAAGAAAGTATTAGCCATCAAGAAAAAGTGATAAATAAATAATTTTTAACTAGAAACGCTATCTTTGCTTTAATTAACGAAGTGAATTTAGAAAACTTCTAACTTCTAGCTTCTAACTTCTAACTTTGTATGACAGGAATCGTTTATAAATCTACCGGAAGTTGGTACACCATTAAAACAGAAAATGGTGAATTTTTGGAGTGCCGTATAAAAGGTAAATTTAGAATGAAAGGTATTAAAAGTACCAATCCAATTGCGGTGGGAGACGTTGTAGATTATGACATTGAAAATACAACCGACGAAACAACGGGTGTAATTACGACAATTCATGACAGAAAGAATTATATTGTTAGAAAATCCGTTAACTTATCGCATCAAGTGCATATTATTGCAGCTAATATTGATGTGGTGTTTCTTTTAGTAACGATAAATAATCCGCCAACAACCACAAGTTTTATCGATCGATTTTTAGTAACGGCAGAAGCTTACGGAATTGAAGCCATTATCGTATTCAATAAAATTGATACGTTTGACGAAGCTACTCTAGATGAACAACTGTATTTACAGCACATCTATTCTTCAATAGGTTATCAATGTTTACGAATTTCAGCCCAAACCGGAAAAGGAATTGATGAATTGAAAGCGCTTATGAAAGATAAGGTGTCCATGTTTTCGGGACATTCGGGTGTTGGAAAATCCACATTAGTTAATACTTTAGAACCTACATTAAATCTAAAAACCAAACAAATTTCATCATCACATGCCCAAGGACAACACACCACAACATTCGCTGAAATGTTTGATTTGTCTTTTGGAGCTAAAATTATAGATACACCAGGAATTCGAGGTTTTGGAATTGTTGATATGGAAAAACAAGAAATTGGGGATTATTTTCCTGAATTTTTCGCTTTGAAAGACCAATGTAAGTTCAACAATTGTTTGCATAAAGACGAACCGCATTGTGCTGTAAAAGCTGCATTAGAAAAAGATGAAATTGCCTGGTCTAGATATAAAAGTTACATCCAAATTTTAGAAGGGGACGACGAACAATACCGAGCTGATATTTACGATGCCGAAAGAAAGGCAAGTGACGAAACTAGGAAATAGCCTCCCCAACCCCTACAAAGGATGGGGTTTTATAAAGATTGTGTTATAAAATGATGAAATAAATATTAAAGTATAAATTCTAAATTCCCCCTTTGGGGGTTAGGTGGCTATGAAAGCAGTAATACAAAGGGTTTCTGAATCATCAGTTACTATTAATAACGAAATTGTTGCTCAAATTCAAAAAGGGCTATTGGTTTTGGTTGGTATAGAAGATGCCGATAATCAAGAAGACATCAATTGGTTAACATCCAAAATAGCAAATCTTCGCATATTTCCTGATGAAAATGAGGTCATGAACTTGTCATTAAAAGACATTGATGGCGAAATAATTGTAGTTTCGCAATTCACGTTACATGCTGCTACAAAAAAAGGAAATCGCCCAAGTTATATCAAAGCCTCTAAACCTGAAATTGCTATACCACTTTATGAATCTTTTGTAAAACAAATGGAATTAGAATTAAGCAAAAAAGTACAAACAGGACAATTTGGTGCCGACATGAAAGTGAGTTTGGTTAATGATGGGCCAGTTACTATTATTATTGATACTAAAAATAAAGAGTAATGAAACAGAAATGGAAGAATTTCACTATCTCTTTTTTTATTAATGGATTGATATATGGTTTATTAATGTATTTTGTAGGCTCTATAAATTCATTAGAACAATTTCTTTTTAGTGTTTCTTTCTTTGGATTGTTTATGGCTTTTTTTAACACGTTTGTGTTACCAAGTTTAAATAAAAATAAAACAGATAAACAATGAATCTAAAAAACGCCCAACAAGAAGTTGATAATTGGATTAAAGAACACGGTGTTCGTTATTTCAATGAATTAACTAATATGGCCCAACTTACCGAAGAAGTAGGTGAAGTAGCTCGTATTATCGCCCGTCGTTATGGCGAGCAATCGGAGAAAGAATCGGATAAAAACAAAGATCTAGGCGAGGAATTAGCCGACGTAGTTTTCGTAGTTTTGTGTTTAGCCAATCAAACAGGAGTGGATTTACAAGCTGCTTTTGATAAAAAAATGGATTTGAAAACCAAACGCGATCACGACAGACATCATAATAACGAGAAATTAAAGTAAGATTTTGAGGTAAGGGCAAAAGGTAAAAAGTCACTTTTATTATTGAATTTCCCTTCACCCTTAACCATTTACCCTAACAAAACATGAACTGGATTTTACTCATCATAGCAGGATTATTTGAAGTAGGTTTCGCTACTTGTCTCGGAAAAGCTAAGGAAACAACAGGAAATGCCTCTTTTCTCTGGTATATAGGTTTTTTAGTTTGTCTTTCCATTAGCATGATATTGCTCGTAAAAGTAACAAAAGAATTACCTATCGGAACCGCTTATGCTGTGTGGACAGGGATTGGTGCTGTAGGAAGTGTTTTAATGGGAATTATCGTTTTTAAAGAACCTGCTACTTTTTGGCGCGTGTTCTTTATAAGTACTTTGATTATCTCAATAATTGGATTGAAAGCCGTTACCAAATAATGGATTTATTTTTAACATACAACTCGCAACTTGCAATTCGTAACTCGCAACTTTCCATCACAGGAAGCAAATCAGAGACGAATAGACTATTGCTTTTGCAAGCTTTGTATCCCAATTTGAAGCTGGAAAATACTTCTAATTCTGATGACTCCGAAGTGATGTTGAAGGCATTGCAAAACTCCCAACTCCCAACTCCCAACTCCCAACTCATAGACGTTCACCACGCAGGAACAGCGATGCGGTTTTTAACTGCATATTTTTCTATTCAAGAAGGAAGAGAAGTAGTTTTAACAGGCTCTTCTCGAATGAAAGAACGTCCGATTCAAATTTTGGTTGACGCTTTAAATCAGTTAGGAGCCGAAATTACTTATGAAGAAAAGAAAGGTTTTCCTCCAATAAGAATCAAAGGGAAAAAAATAACCCAGAATAAAGTATCACTGTCAGCCAATGTAAGCAGTCAATATATTTCAGCCTTGTTGTTAATTGCGCCCAAATTAGAAAAGGGTTTGGAATTAATCTTAGAAGGCGAAATCACATCTGTTCCATACATCAAAATGACATTGGCGTTATTAAATGAAATAGGAGTAACGACTTCATTTGTTGGAAATAAAATCACAGTTTGTCATGCTGAACTCGTTTCAGCATCTCAGTTAATTGTAGAGTCCGATTGGAGTTCGGCTTCCTATTGGTATTCCATTGTGGCCTTATCTTCAATTGGAACACAAATTACACTTTCAAGCTATAAAAAAAATAGTTTACAAGGCGATAGTGCTTTGGTAAACATTTATCAAGATTTTGGAGTTGAAACTACTTTTAATAGTGATAATTCAATTACGATTTCAAAAGAAAAAAAACATAACCTTTTGCCTTTTAGCCATAACCTTAAAGATTCTCCCGATATTGCTCAAACTATAGCAGTTACTTGCTTTGGATTAGGAATAGCTTGTGATTTAACGGGATTACATACGCTAAAAATCAAAGAAACCGATCGATTGGAAGCTTTAAAAATAGAACTTACTAAGCTTGGAGCTGAAATTTCAGTTACTAATGATGCGTTATATTTGAAATCCTCACTAACTATTAAAGAGAATATCAGTATCTCCACTTACCAAGACCACAGAATGGCCATGGCTTTTGCTCCTTTAGCTTTGAAAGCTCCAATACAAATTAATGAAGCTGAAGTGGTATCTAAATCATATCCCGATTTTTGGGAAGATTTAAAAAAAGTAGGATTTTCTATTGAAGAAATTTAGAAAAAAGTCGGGATGACTGGATTCGAACCAGCGACCCCTAGCACCCCATGCTAGTACGCTACCAGGCTGCGCTACATCCCGAAACTTTTGCAAAAATAATAACTTTAATTAGATTTATAAAAAATAAACATCAATTTACTTGACAACCCCTATTTTCAGATTGTATATTTGCAACCGTTTTTAGTAAGATGCAAGTCTTAATACTAAATTCTTAATACTTAATACTAAACTATGAAATTATCGCATTTCAATTTCAATTTGCCAGAAGAATTATTAGCTGAATTTCCTACAGAAAACAGAGATGAATCTCGTTTAATGGTAGTAAACAGAAAAACAGGAACTATTGAACACAAATTATTCAAAGATGTGATCGATTATTTCGATGACGGAGATGTAATGGTGTTAAACAATACTAAAGTTTTTCCAGCTCGTTTGTACGGAAATAAAGAAAAAACAGGCGCTCGTATCGAAGTTTTCTTATTAAGAGAATTAAATGCTGAACAACGTTTATGGGATGTTTTAGTAGATCCAGCACGTAAAATTCGTATCGGAAATAAATTATATTTTGGAGATGACGATTCGTTAGTAGCTGAAGTAATTGATAATACCACTTCTCGTGGAAGAACATTGCGTTTCTTATACGATGGTTCGTATGAAGAATTCAGAGAAAAATTGGTAGAACTAGGTGAAACACCAATTCCTAAATACATCAATCGTGAAGTAACACCAGAAGATGCTGAGCGTTACCAAACTATTTATGCAAAAGAAGAAGGTGCTGTTGCGGCTCCAACTGCGGGTCTACACTTTTCTAAACATTTATTAAAACGTTTAGAAATTAAAGGAGTAAATTTTGCAGAAGTTACGCTTCACGTTGGCCTTGGAACTTTCAATCCAGTGGAGGTAGAAGATTTATCGAAACACAAAATGGATTCGGAAGAAATGATTATTACGCAAGAAGCTTGTGATATTGTTAATAATGCAAAAGTTAATAAGAAAAAAATCTGTTGCGTTGGAACCACTTCGATGAGAGCCATGGAAAGTTCTGTTTCTTCTCAAAGAACGTTAAATCCTTATACAGGTTGGACAAATAAATTTATTTATCCTCCTTACGACTTTAGTATTGCGGATTGCATGATTACCAATTTCCATACCCCAAAATCAACTTTATTAATGATGATTTCAGCTTTCTGTGGTCATGATTTAATGATGAAAGCATACAAAGAAGCCATTCAAGAAAAATATCGTTTTTATTCTTACGGAGATGCGATGTTAATTATATAATTTCTCAATCCCAATCGAAAGGTTGGGATTTTTTATTTTCTAATCCTTCAGATTCAAATTCCTTTTGTCTTTTTTAAAAGTTGGACACCTACTAACTTTTCCCTATTTTTGCTAACCAAACAACCAAATAGATGACTTTTCAAAATACGCGCGAATTCGCACAAAGTTTAGACGCTCAAGATGAATTGAGAAAATACAGAGACGAATTTTACTTTCCACATGTCAACGGAAAACAAGTAATTTATTTTACCGGAAACTCATTGGGTTTACAGCCTAAAAGAACAAAAGCTTACGTGGATGAAGTGATGAACGATTGGGCTAATTTGGCGGTAGAAGGTCACTTTTATGCTGATAAACCTTGGTGGGATTATCAAGAGCGATTCGCTGCTCCATTAAGCGAAATTGTTGGAGCAAAACCTTCAGAAGTTGGTGTTATGAATACCTTAACCGTGAATCTTCATTTGTTAATGGTATCTTTTTACAATCCAACGCCAAAGAAATTCAAAATTATTTGTGAGGAAAAAGCGTTTCCAAGCGACCAATACATGTTCCAAAGTCAAGTGAAATTTCATGGTTTTGATCCAAAAGATGCAATTGTAGAAATCAAAAGAAGAGAAGGAGAAGCGAATATTCGATTAGAAGATGTATTAGCTAAAATTGATGAGGTAGGAAATGAATTAGCTTTGGTTTTAATCGGCGGTGTAAATTATTATACGGGGCAAGTTTTTGATATGAAAACCATCACGGCAGCCGGACAAAAATACGGTGCTTATGTGGGTTGGGATTTAGCTCATGCTGCCGGAAATATCAAATTAAATTTACACGATTGGAATGTAGACTTCGCGGCTTGGTGTAGTTATAAATATATGAATTCTGGACCAGGAAATGCATCTGGATTTTTTGTCCATGAAAAACATCATAACGATAAAGAATTAAAGCGTTTTGCAGGTTGGTACGGACACAATAAAGAGCGTCGTTTTAAAATGGAACCCGATTTTGATCCAGTTCATGGAGCAGATGGATGGCAAATTAGTAATCTTCCGATTTTATCTTTAGCACCTTATTTAGCTTCGGTAGAAATGTTTGCTGAGGTTGGAATGGATAAATTGATAGCAAAGCGAAATTTAATAACTTCTTATTTAGAATTCATTTTACACGAAATTGATAAAGAATTAGAAGGAGCCGATTTTGAAATTATTACACCATCGAATCCAGAAGAACGCGGATGTCAGTTGTCAGTATATCTTCACGGACAAGGAAGAGAGTTATTCGATAGATTAATGAAAAGCGGCGTAATCACCGATTGGAGAGAACCAAATGTAATTCGTTTAGCACCGGCACCATTCTATTGTTCTTTTGAAGATATGTACGAATTTGGACAAATATTGAAAAGACTGATTTTGGAGAAATAGTGTAAACTTAATTTAATTAAAATTGAAGTCATCTTTTTTACTTTTTTCTCTTATTTTATTTTTGAGTTGTAAAACTTCGAGTATTGAGGTCAATCATTTAAAAGAAAATGAAATTACCTTATTTTATGATACAGGGGAAGTAAAAAATATTGGAGTAATTGATGCTTTTCATAAAGAATATTATAATTTTAGAGTAGGATTTTGGAAGGAATTTCATAAAAATGGGAAATTAAAATCAGAAGGTAATTATAAATTAGATACTTATAAACAATGTTGTGTAAGTGGGTTTTGTGATGGTTATTACAGTTACAAATATGGAGAATGGAAATACTATCATGAAAATGGAAACCTAAAGGCAAAAGGTACGTATCGAATAGGTAAGAAATATAAAAAAACAAGTTGTGAAGGAGGTGATGAAATAAATTTTGGTTATGTCACAAACAATTGGAATTTTTATGATACAAATGGGAATGAAATTAAACCATCTGAAAAAGATATTTTAGAAATTGAGAATAGTAGTTACCTTGATGAATTCGATATGAGTAAATATTGAAGCAATTGATTTTGAATAAATAATAACTTCAGGTTCAAAACCTGAAACTTGAAACTTGAAACAAAAAATGACCAAACAACAAATCATAGAAAATTTTGACCCATCACAACCTGGGTTAGCAGATGCAACCGTTTTTGGATTGCCATTCTCAGCAGAGCAAAGTGAAATTATTGTAGTTCCGGTGCCATGGGAAGTAACAGTAAGTTATGGAGCCGGTGCTTCGGAAGGACCCGATGCGATTTTAGATGCTTCTTTTCAAGTAGATTTAAATCATCAAGAGTTCCCTGAATTATGGAAATTAGGAATTTACATGGATGAAGCGCCAGCACATTGGGCAAAGAATTCAGAAAAATATAAAAGTTTAGCCCAACCCATAATCGAAGCATTAGAAAGTGGAGAAGATGTGGCAACTTTTCCAGCCTTACAAGCGGATTTAGATAAAATCAATAAAGTATGTAAGGAATTGCATCAAGAAGTAAAAGACCGCGTGTTGCATTGGATGAACCAAGGTAAAAAAGTGGTGCTTCTTGGTGGAGATCATTCCACACCATTAGGCTATTACCAAGCTTTAGCAACCAAATACGACAACTTCGGAATCTTGCATTTAGATGCGCACATGGATTTACGTATTGCGTACGAAGGATTCACATATTCGCACGCTTCTATTATGTACAATGCTTTACAAATTCCACAAATTTCTAAAATTGTACAAGTGGGTATTCGCGATTTTTGTGAGCAAGAAGTGGAAGTCGCTTTAAAAGATAGAGTTTTAGTGCATACCGATATGGATTTAAAACAAGAAGCTTTCGAAGGCAAAACTTGGCAACAACAATGCGATCATATCATCGCTTCGTTACCAGATAAAGTTTGTATTTCGTTTGATATTGACGGCATGTATCCTTGGTATTGTCCTAACACAGGAACTCCAGTACCGGGTGGATTTTCATTTGAGCAAGCCGCTTATTTGTTCAGTCGCCTAGCGGAAACGAATAAAGAAATTATCGGATTTGATTTAGTTGAGGTTGCACCTGGTGATGACGACTGGGATGGAAACGTAGGAGCAAGAATGTTATTCCATATGTGTGGTGCTTTTGCAAAATCTCAGAAAATGAATGTGGGGAATAAGATTAAATTTAATAAGTAAAGTTTAATTTGAATATATAAAGTCAGACTGAAGTTGTTTTAGTTTGACTTTTTAATTTAATAACTTCTTTATAGTCTAAAATAAATGATAGAATTAGGTATTTTATTTTTAATAATTGCGGGTAGTTATGCATACTCCTTGAAGTTTTGGAAGAAAAACCAATTTAGATTTTCTGCATTTAAATCTAGCTGTTTAAAATATTTACACTATTTTACATTAATTTTATCATTGTCTTTTGCTTTTATTAATTATAGTTTAAGGGGAATTTGGACGACTCAAATTGTAATTATAGTTTCAATTTTTATTGGAGTATTTTACAATTTGATTGCTCAAAAATCGGTTTTAAATAAGGTGGAAAAATATTATTTCACTTTTTTAAGTTTTTTTCCTATTCTATTTTTTGGATTAGTTTTAATTCCGATGATTGGTTTTATAATTGTAGTTTCCCTAATCGGACAATTATTTAATCCAGTCGATAAAATTTATTATGAAGATAATAAATTAAGAATTCAAAGCAGTTTTGTTGGGGTTATGGCACTTCCAAGAATTAAAGTTTATAAAAAAATTGGAATTTTTGAAAAGGAATATAAAGATGAAAATTTAAATTTTGAAGACATTGATTCAATAAAGGTTGATTATAAAAATGATATTGCAAATATGTATATCTGGTATGAATATCATAAAAATCCAAATAAACCTGAGGAATTTAAAATTAAACTATAAACTTCCCAAATCCCCCAAAATCGAAATCGCTTTTTCTTTAGTAGCAGCAAATTCTTCTGGTTTCATTTTTCTTAGTAGGGCCAACATCATGCTCATTCTTTGATTATTGGCAAAATGCTGCTTTTTCTCATCTAAAAAATGCCAATACAAACTATTAAACGGACAAGCTTTTTCGCCCAATTTCTCTTTTACGTTGTAATGACAACTACCACAATAATTGCTCATTTTATTAATGTAACTTCCCGAAGAAACATAAGGTTTGGTTGCCACAATGCCGCCATCCGCATATTGACTCATTCCACGTGTATTAGGCATTTCTACCCATTCAATCGCATCGATGTAAACGCCTAAATACCAAGTGTCAACTTCGTCAGGATGCAATTGGGCTAACAAAGAAAAATTCCCAATCACCATCAATCGCTGAATGTGATGCGCATACGCTTCCGATAAACTCTGAGAAATGGAATGTTGCATACATTTCATCTTAGTTTTTCCGGTCCAAAAGAAATCAGGTAGCGGATTGTAGTTTTCTAATGCGTTCATTTGGGCATAATTCGGCATTTCTTTCCAATAAATTCCTCTAACATATTCGCGCCAACCAATAATTTGTCGCACAAAACCTTCTACTTGCGCCAATTCTATCGTTTCTTGATTTTGATAATAATACGAAACGACAGCGTCAACCACTTCTTTCGGACTTATCATTTTAGAATTCATCGCAAAAGACAAACGGGAGTGAAACAGAAATTTATGTCCAGAAAATAACGAATCTTGATACGTTCCAAAATGCGCCAACAAATGTTCACAGAAATAGTTAATCAATTGTAAACTCTCGTTTCTGGAAGTTGGCCAATTGAAATTTTCTTTATCAATGCTTCCAAAAGTGGTGATGTTTTGCGCTTCAATTTCGGCAACAAGGGCACTTACATTTTGATGAAATTCCAAAGGGAACGGAATTGGAACTTCGTTTTTATATTGATTGCGGTTGTTGTGGTCAAAGTTCCATTTTCCGTCTAGCGGTTGATCACCGACCATTAAAACGTTGTGTTTTTTTCGCATCATGCGATAGAAACTTTCCATCAAAAGTTGCTTTTTCCCTTTGAAAAAATCAGCCAATTCATTTCTAGAAGTATAAAAATGTTCGGATTCAACTGCTTTTGTGGGAATAGAAAGTTTTTCACAGATGTATTTCAATTGTTCATCTAAGCGATATTCATCTGGAAATTGATATTCAAATTGCTCGATTGTATTCTTTTCGACCAAATCCAGAATCAATTGTTCCAAATTATGAGGATTATTCGCATCCGAAATTTTATAATAAACCACGTGATGCCCCTTATTCATCAATTCCTCCGAAAAATTTCGCATGGAAAGAAAAAACGCCACGACTTTTTGAATATGATGTTTCACATAATCCGTTTCCTGACGCATTTCCGCCATTACATATATCACATCTGGATTGACTTCATCAAACCAAGAATGTTCCGAATTGAGTTGGTCGCCCAAAAGTAATCGAAGTGTTTTCATCTAAAATAATTCAGGAATTAACCATATTTTCTGAAATTTTCCATCGCTATCATACATTTCCGCTTGACGTTTGATGTTGAATTTCCTATCTCTAGGATCGTTTCCAACACCAGCATTGTATATCCAGTTGCCATAATTACTGTGCACATCGTAATCTAGTAACATGCTTTCAAAATAAGCCGCCCCAATGCGCCAATCTTGTTCCCATTCTTTTGCCCAAAAACTCGCTACATTTTGACGGCCTCGATTGCTCATCCAACCTGTTTTTTGTAATTCAATCAAGTTGGCATTCACGAAAGGTTCCGATGTGGTACCATTCGTCCATTGATTGAAAGCTTTTGTATTTTGATTCCAATGGTATTCTTTTTGCAATATACCGTTCAATTGGAAAATTTTGTTGCCGTGTTTTAGGGATATGTATTTGAAATAATCGCGCCAAATCAATTCGAAAATCAACCAATAGGTATCTTCATTTTTGACTACTTTTCTCTCAAATTGTTGTACTTCCCAATAAATTGTTCGTGCCGAAATACTCCCATTCGCTAACCAAGCGGAAAGTTTTGAACTGTAGTCTTTTCCAACTAAACCATTTCGAGTTTTCTTGTAAACTGCTAGTTTTTTGGTATCCCAGAAATAATCTCTGATTCTTTTTTTAGCTTGATTTTCGCCACCTTTAAAAGGAAAAGCAGTTTTATTCGGTTGCTTAAACTCATCAAATCCTAAATCTTCTAATGTTGGAATGTTTGTTTTTTCTTCAATTAGGTTAGCAATTGGTTTTGCTGAAATAGCAACGGTAGGACGCACTCGAATTTTCTTTTCTAATTGTTTTCTGAATTCCGTAAAAACTTCTGGTATTTTATCCCAATCTTCATACGGAACATCATCAGGATGAAATAGAAACTGATCGTAATACGTTTTCCAATTTACTGCTGGAATTAAATTGCGAACTTCAGTTGCTACATCCACTTCTTCTTGCGTCCATTCTTTTTGACAATAAATGGTATCAATTTGATATTTTGCAGCTATTTCAGGAATTAATTGTTCGGGATAACCATAATAAACTAACAAGGAGATATTCTTCTCCGCTAAATTTTTTTGTAATTCGGCTAAAGTTTCTAGAAGAAATTGGGTTCTAAATTTTTCTGTTTTCTTGAAACCGTATTGCGTTGTTTCGAAATGTCTTGGGTCTAAACAATAAACCCCTATTACTTTTTCATTTTCTCTACAAGCATTGTACAATGAATGATTGTCAATCGTGCGCAAATCATTTCTAAACCATATTAGTCCGTTCATGTTTTTTTAGTTTTTCGGATGCTCAGATTATGGATTTTCAGATGGTTTACTTTCTTTTTCTGAAAACCGAAAATCTGATTGTCATTATTTTTTTACTCGCCAAGACACAAAGTCGCGAACATTTTTTTAAGATTTATTTTTTATGATTTTCTAGATTCCTTTCCTTTCTCAAATCCGTATTCCGAAAATCCGCTTTCCGAAAATCAGAACATCAGAAAATCAATTCTTGTTTTTCCTGCATTTATCACTACAATACAAAACTTCCTCCCAATTTTTCTCCCATTTTTTGCGCCATGAAAAAGGACGTAGACAGGTTTTACAGATTTTTTCAGGAAGATGTACTTTTTTATGCGCCATTATAACATCGAAGTTGTAGGTTTGTCAGGTCTTGCATAATGAAATCGGTCCACTAATTTTGGTACTGTATATCCATCTAAACCATTAATAGCGACAACATTTCCTCGATCTAATTGTATCCAATTGTCATCGTGAAAGAGATTTTCATCCGCATAAATGGTTTCGATTGAAGCGATGATGTGAATGCAATCGTTTTCTTCAATTTTGTATTCGTTGAGATATTTGCACAATAATTTAACAGGACTTCTTTTTACAAAAGGAACTTTGTGATGGTCGAAGAATTCGGGTTCCAAATTGGTTTTGTCAAATTCTGAAATGTGTTCGTCATAACTTGAAGAGGTGTGATGGGCATCGGCAATCATTTCTTCGGTAATATGATTTACAGTAAAATAACCTGTTTCTTTTAAGTTTTTATACGTGTCTCTTGGTACCGTTGTGGGTCTTAAAATAAATCCTAGTAAGGGTGGTTCACTTCCTAAGTGCGTAACACTACTGAAAACAGCAACATTTAAAACGCCATCTGCAGAAATGGTTCCTATTAAATTGGCTGATTTATAACCCGTAACGCAATTTACCAAGTTGAGTCTTGGTACTTTAGACATTTGAGATAAATCTTCTTTAGTAATTTTTTTCATTGCAATTTTTATTCAAAGATAGTTTTGTTTAATGAATAATAAAAATAATTAAACAAAATTTAAGTTTAAAAGTGAAAATTTATTAAAAGGCAAGCTTAGAAATTTATTATTACGTACTTTTGTAATCCAAATTTTTACAAAAATCTTCATGCAAACGCCACAAAAAATTGCTGTTGTTGGTTCTGGATTAGTAGGAACTTTATTGGCTATCTATTTAAAGAGAGCTGGGCATATAGTTCATGTTTTTGACCGTAGTCCGGATATTCGTACGATTCAATTTTCGGGTCGTTCTATTAATTTAGTAATGTCCGATAGAGGTTGGAAAGCTTTAGAAGATATCGGTTTAGATGATGAAATTCGAAAAATTGGAATTCCGGTGGATAAAAGAGCGATTCATTTGCAAGATGGAAAATTAAATTATCAATACTACGGAAAAGAGGGCGAAGCTATTTTTTCACTATCAAGAGGTGTTTTGAATAGAAAAATGGTAGACTTGGCAGAAGGAGAAGGTGTAGAATTCTTTTTTGAAAGAAAAATTTGGGATATCAATTTGGCGACAGCCACATTATATGAAGGAGAAACAGAACAAGGGGCTTGGTCTGAACTAAATTACGATAAAGTATTTGGTGCTGATGGTGCTTTTTCTAGAATTAGGCACAGAATGCAGCGACAATCGATGTTCGATTATTCGCAAGAATTTATGGAAATTGGTTACAAGGAATTACATATCCCAGCCAATGCTGATGGTTCACATAAAATTGATAAAAATTCACTTCATATTTGGCCGCGAGGTAACTTTATGTTGATGGCTTTGGCAAACTTGGACGGGACTTTTACTTGTACATTATTTATGCCATTTAAAGGTGAAAATTCTTTTGAATCGTTGAATAATGAAACTACATTAGTTGATTTTTTTGCTAAATATTTTCAAGACACAAAAGAAGTAATACCAGATTTGGTTCAAGATTTCTTTAAAAATCCAACGAGTTATTTAGCAATCATGAAATGCTTTCCTTGGACATTTGAGGATAAAGTAGCTTTAATTGGAGATTCGGCCCATGCAATAGTACCATTTTATGGTCACGGAATGAATGCTGGTTTTGAAGATATCACCATTTTAAATGAAATGATGCTAAAATATGGAGACGATTGGCATCAAATTTTCAAAGCTTATGAGATTTCAAGAAAGCCAAATGCAGACGCTATTGCTGAACTTTCTAGAAGAAATTTTGAAGAAATGAGTACGAAAACTGCTGATGCTAATTTTTTATTACAAAAGAAAATTGAAAAATGGTTTTCTGATAAACATCCAGAAAAATGGATGCCATTGTATAGCCGAGTAACTTTTAGTTTACAACCGTATTCCGAAGCTTTAGCAATTGGTGATTTTCAAAACAAAATCATGCAAGAAGTTCTGAAAATGGACAATATAGAAGAAAATTGGAATACTGAAGAAGTTGAAAATAAGATTTTAGATTTATTAAATTAAAAAGAGAGGCAATCGCCTCTCTTTTTTAATCTTCTCTATTAACAGCATCCATACTAAAAGCTGGCGTACAAATTGCTAAATATTCACACGGTTCATCAAATGGATTCGAATATTGAATACGCGTGTTTTTCTCAATTTTGATCGATTGACCGGCTTCTAATACTACCACTTCATCTTCGATTATAAATTGCTTTTTACCTTTAATGATATAGGTGTATTCATCAAACTCTGGAGTTTGAAAGGGTTCGCTCCATCCAGAAGGAGCTATCATATGAGCAATCGAAATTCCTGAATTGTTTGTGGTTGCCAATCCGTGATGTTCTTCAATCAATTTTCCATCTGTTGTTGGAACTACAAAAGGTGTTTTTTGAATAAAATATTTTTTCATTTTGTTACTTCTTAAAAATAAAATAAACTGCCAATACTAAAAAACAAAATCCTACTGCGTGATTCCATCGGAATGTTTCGTTTTTGAAAAATAGTAAAGAGAAAATCACAAAGATAACCAACGTAATCACTTCTTGAATTACTTTTAATTGCATTAACGAAAAGGGTCCGCCATTGCCTTCATATCCAATTTTATTCGCAGGAACTTGAAAGAAATATTCAAACAATGCTAATCCCCAGCTGATTAAAACCACGGTAATTAAACCCGCGTTTTCAAACCATTTTAATTCTTTAAATTTTAAATGTCCGTACCAAGCCAATGTCATGAAAACATTTGATAAAATTAGTAAGCCTATGGTTAATACTCCTTTCATGTTACATTGATTTATTGAGGTCAAAGATAAAGGTAAAGTTACTAATTATAAAAAATCACAAATTAATTTAACTCAGTTATAAAAATGCAATTTAAAATAAATATTTAATAATTATCATAATATTTTTTATTTTAGTTGCGTTTTGATATAAATAGTGTTAAAGTGTTAATTTTTAAAAAAGTTAATTTAACAATAAATTTACCGTTAAGTAAAGTTATTGTTAATATTTCTTAATATTAAATGTAAAAGCTTAAAAAACTTTTTTATTTCAAAGTAAAAAATTAAATTTGACCCCGGTTAAGTCATAAAAGTGGGCTTTAACAAAATTATAGACATTTTATAACTAATAAATTTAAAAAAAATGACAAACGTATCTAACGGATCTGTTGAAAACGGAGCAAGCTCTAAAGGCTCAAATTTATTTGCAGCTTTAACTATTGTAATTTGTATTGCAATCGGAATTTTAATTTGGAAATTCATTATGGGTCATCCATCAAATTTTGAAAACAATGATCCAGAAGGTCATCCGCTACCAGGTAACTATTTAGGGATGGTTTACAAAGGAGGTTTTATCGTTCCTATTTTGATGGGCTTACTTTTAATGTCTTTAGTGTTTTCTATTGAAAGATTTTTTGTAATCGGAAAAGCTGCAGGAAAAGCGAATGTTGAAAAGTTTGTGAAAAATGTTCAAACTTTAGTAGCTGCAGGAAAGGTTGACGAAGCTATTGCGGAGTGTGATGCTCAAGAAGGATCTGTGGCTAACGTAGTTAGAGCAGGATTAACAAAGTATCAAGAAGTTAAAAAAGAAGGTTTTGATAGTGAGAAAGCTACAGAAACTATTCAAAAAGAAATTGAAGAGGCTACCTCTTTAGAAATGCCAATGTTGGAAAAAAATATGACTATTATTGCTACTTTAGTATCAATTGGTACATTAATGGGATTATTAGGAACTGTATCAGGTATGATTAAAGCGTTCTCGGGATTAGCAGCAGCGGGTGCTCCAGACCAAGCGGCGTTAGCAACTGGTATTTCTGAGGCGTTAATTAATACGGCTACAGGTATTGGAACATCTACTTTAGCTATTATTTCTTACAACTTATTTACATCTAAAATCGATAAATTAACTTATTCTATTGATGAGGCTGGTTTTGCTATTACACAAGCTTACAGAAGAATGAAAGGAAAAGCTGCATAACAATAGCAGTTTTTAGAGTTAATTATTAATATGTTTCAAATATTCAAAATAGAATTTTGAAATTAAAATTTTGAAAAAGATGGCAAAAGTAAAAATGTCAAAAAAGAGTACAAAAATCGACATGACCGCAATGTGTGATGTTGCCTTTTTGTTGCTTTCTTTCTTTGTAATGACGTCTACTGCTAAAGTGCCAGAACCACTTCCGGTAGATACACCGGCTTCTACTCGTGAGACTAAGTTACCAGATACAGATTTGGTAACCATTACGGTAGGTGATGGAAAAGTGTTTTTTGGTATGATAGGTCAAGATATTCGTACAGATGCTTTAGGTAGAATTGCAGAAAAATACAAGTTGTCTTTCACAGAGGAAGAAACTAAGCGTTTTTCTTTAATTGATGGTTTTGGAGTTCCAGCTGGAAATTTAAATAAATTGATTTCGCTTAAAAGTGATGAACGAAACAAAGAAGGGGTTCAGCCTGGTATTCCTTATGATTCAATTGACAACCAGTTAAGAGAGTGGATTTTGGCAGCTAGATATGCTACCAAAGAGCTACATCAAAAAGAGGTTAAGGTTGCTATCAAAGGTGATGCTAAAGAAGAATATCCTACAATTAAAAAGGTAATTGATATTCTTCAAGATCAAAAAATAAACAAGTTTTTCCTCGTTACTGGTCTAAGAAGCGAAGATTTTTAATTTAAAAATACTATATAATGGCAGAATTAAATACTGGCGGAGGCGATAGTAAAGGTAAAAAAGTAAGAAGTAAGAAGCAGGATGCTGGTGTAGATTTAACAGCGATGGTAGATTTGGCATTCCTTTTGATTACCTTCTTTATGCTTACCACTTCGTTGTCAAAACCACAGTCAATGAACTTGGCTATGCCTGATAAAACCAAAGAGCAAGTTGATGAGCCTAACTTGGATGTAGCTGATGATAGAACTATGACTATTTTATTAGGTGAGAAAAATAAAATGGTTTGGTATTATGGTTTACCAAATTCACCTTTAGAGGGTCCAACAGTAGTTGGATATGGTAAAAATGGTATCCGTAAGGAGTTACTATCAAAAACCAAATCAGTTGTTGAAAAATATGGTGATCCTAAAAAAGGTTTAATTGTATTGGTAAAGGCGAGCAACAAATCAACATATAGAAATTTAGTTGATATATTAGATGAAATTGCAATTACAAAAGTACCAACTTATGCAATTGTAGATATTACTCCAGAGGATAAAGCTATGTTAGAAAAGGAAAATTTATTAACTAAATAAGTTTTATTTTCTACATTTTAAAACAATTATAATTATGTCAAAATTAAACATATTTCAGCAAGAGTGGATTGATATGGTTTTTGAAGGGCGCAATAAAGCATATGGTGCTTATGAGTTGCGTGCACATGATTCAAAAACTACTACAAGAGCTTTGTTAGTTGGAGCTGTTTTTTTTGTTTCTGTTATTGCTGTACCAGTAGTTAAAAACATTATTAATCAGCAATTAGCATCAACAGAAAAAGAAGTTAAAGATAAAGTAATAGAGGCTGCTTTATTACCTCCTCCTCCAAAAGACGAGGCGCTTCCACCACCACCACCACCAGAACCACCTAAGTCTATTAATGATCAGGTGAAGTTCCCACCACCAAAAGTGGTAGAAAAAGAAAAGGTGAAAGACGAAGATCCACCAACAGTTCAAGATCTTGAAAAAGCAGATCCTGGTCAAAAAAACATTAAAGGTGACCCTAAAGCAGGTGATATCAATATTGATACTCCTTCTGGTGAAGGTCCTAAAGGTAGTGTTGTAACTGAGGACCCTGAAAAAGTTTACGTTGCTGTAGAAGTTCAGGCTGAACCACCTGGAGGTATGGAAGCTTTTTACAAACGTTTTGCAAAATCATTTACTACTCCAGAAGTAGATGGTGGAATCACTCAAATCAGATTTGTTGTTGGTTTCGTTGTTGAAAAGGATGGAAGTTTTACAGATATTAGAGTATTGCGTGACGGAGGTTACCCTGAAGCAGGTAAAGAAGCAATTAGAGTATTGAAAAAAATGCCAAATTGGAAGCCTGCAATTCATAATGGTAATGCTGTTCGATCTCAATTTGCATTACCTATTGTTATTAAAGTTCAGTAATTTTACTAACATGAATATTTTTAAAAATTATAAACAGAAATCTCTGTCTCAGAGATTTCTGTTTGTTTTAGGACTAGTTTTTCTTTTAATATATGTCTTTCTAGGTATAACATTATTTGTTTGGAAAACTATGCCCGTTGAAATTTCTTATTCTAGAAGAGTAATTTTAGGAATAATTCTGATTGTATATGCAATTATTCGCTTCTACAGGTTAAATAACATCTCAACTGATTAATTTTAGTAGTTATGAAAACTAAATTTTTATTTGCTCTTATTTTATTATCTGTATTCTTTTCATGTGAAAAAGGAGCTAAACTCACAAAAGACTCGAAAGAGACTGTAGTTACTGGAACTACTACAATTTTAGTTGATGAGACTATTTTTCCAATAGTTGAGGATGTGGTAGCTGTTTTTGAAAACGAATACAAAAATGCACGTATAAAATTAATTAGTAAGCCAGAAGGTGAAATAATTAGTTTGCTAAAAGAAGATAAAGCTAAAATTGCAATCTTACCCAGAAATCTTAATGATGAAGAATTAGATTATTATACAAAAAAGAAAATTATACCGAGAATTACTGAATTTGCAGAAGATGCTGTAGTATTCATTACAAACAAAGAGAATAATTTACCTTCTTTAAATAAAGATGATTTAGCTTCAAAGTTAAAAGGAAAGTCAAGTGTATTAAATCAAAGGATTGTTTTTGAAAATCCCAATTCTAGTATAATTAACTTTGTGAAAAATGAATTTAATTTAGATCAACTTGATTCCAATTTAGTTTATTCTATGAATAACTCAAAAGAGTTGATCAAGTTCATTGCGGATAATAAGGATGCTGTTGGTGTTATAGGTGTTAATTGGTTATTACAGCCCTCTGTTGATATTGAAAGAGAGGTTCAAAATGTTAAAATTATAGGTTTTACATCTTCACTTCAAAATGGCAATCAAAATGTAGTTTTTCCTAATCAATCGAATATTGCCGATCATTCTTATCCTTGGACTAGAAAGTTATATTTGTTAAATTTTCAGGGAGCTAATGGTTTAGGCATGGGTTTTGCATCTTATATTGCAGGAGAAAACGGGCAAAGAATAATTTTAAAATCTGGTCTTTCTCCAAAAAAAGTTCCTTCAAGGGAGATAAATGTTAAAGGAAGTATAGAATAATTAATTAAGAAATATTAAAATGAAGAAGAAATTAGGTTTGAGTATTTTATTTGTAACATTATCAAGTCTTGGTTTTGCTCAAGATTTAACACAAGTAAAAAAAGATATCGAAGCTGAGCGATATGATTCAGCAAAAAAAACATTGAAATCCTTAATAAAAACAAATCCTGATAATGGTAAGTTATACTATTACTTAGGCGATGTATATTTGGCTCATAAAGAATCAGATTCCGCCCAAGCTATTTTTAACAAAGGTTTGCTAGCTAAGGAAAAAGGTTTTTTAAACAATATAGGTCTTGGAATATTAGATCTAGATGCTAAAAAGAATGCTGATGCAGCCGTTAAATTTGATAAAGCTTCAAAAGAAATTAAGAAGAAAGACGTAGACGAAACTTTGTTGATAGCAAAGGCTTATATTCAGTCCGAAAACCCAAATTACAAATTAGCTATAGAAATTATTAATAAAGTTTTAGCAACTAAGGTAGATAATGCTCAAGCTCATTTATTACTAGGTGACGCACAGTTTGCAAGTGGAAATTCAAATGAAGCTTATTCCTCTTATAGAAATGCTTATGATTACGATAACTCTGTGATCTTAGCTAAGATGAACATTGCCAAAATTACAAAAAACGCGAAAGCATTTAATCAAGCTGTTAAATCATTTGATGAAATTGTAAAAACAAATCCAAATTTTGGTCCTGTTTACCGTGAATTAGCAGAAACCTATTACTTTTGGGCAAATTCTGAACAAGACAAATACCAAGACTACATCACTAAGGCTTTAAATTATTATGAAAAATATATGAGTCTAACTGACTATTCGTTAGATTCTAGAATGCGTCATGCCGATTTCTTGATACTAGCTAAAGATTACAAAGCTTTAGAAAAAGAAGCTAGTGAGATGAAAAAATTGGATAATATTAATCCAAGAATTTTAAGATACTTAGGTTATGCTGCATATGAAAATGGAAACTTCGCTGAAAGTTCTAAAGCTTTAACTGAGTTTTTTGTTAAAGTAGATCCAAAAAGAATTATAGCTAGAGATTATTTATATCTAGGGTTGACCAAAATGGCTGAAGCTAAAAAAGCTGATGGAACCTATGATGAAAAAATTTTTAACGAAGGTGTTGTTGAATTGAATAAAGCCGTTGAAAAAGAACCATCAATTGCAGGTGAATTAAACCCGATTGGTAGAAAAATGTTTAATGACAAGTTGTACAAAAATGCAACTAAGCTTTTTGAAGTAGCAATTAAGAACCCAAAATCTAAAAATTATACATTAGATAATTTTTATTTAGGTTATGCTTTGTATTTAGATTATGAAGTTAAAACTTCTCCTAAAGAACAGCTAACGCAAGCCGACCTTGCTTTTTCAAAAGTTATTGAGGTTTCGCCTACAACACAAGATGCTCATTTATACAGAGCTAGAGTTAATGATTTAATAAACACTCCTGAAGCTAAAAATCTTACTTTAACTTCATATGAGCAGTACATAAAAATTCTTGATGATAAAGGTGATGCTGAAAAAGCAAAACCTGCAAGTAAAAGAGGTTTAATAGAGGCTTTAACTCATGTTGGTGCTCATTATGCCAATACAGGTCAAAAAGATAAAGCGGTTGAAAATCTTAAAAAATTATTAGTTGTAGATCCTACTAATAAATACGCATCAGATACATTGAAAGCATTGTAATAAGATAATTACACCTATTAAAAGGCTCAAATCTAATTATGATTTGAGCCTTTTTTATTATATTATAAAAACTAGGTTCGTAATTATAACACGTGCAAGTAAATAAGTATATTTGTACCCAATTTTAAAGTAATGTTACAAAAAGAAGTACAATTAGCGGTTGAAAAAGGCGAAATGTTGCCTTTAATGGAGGAGTTTTACACGATTCAAGGCGAAGGATATCATACAGGAACAGCAGCTTATTTCATTAGAATTGGCGGTTGTGATGTAGGCTGCCATTGGTGCGATGTGAAAGAAAGTTGGAATGCGGAATTACACCCACCAACAAATACCGATGTAATTGTTGCCAATGCTAAAAAATACGCTGATACTGTAGTGGTAACAGGTGGAGAGCCTTTGACTTGGGACATGACGTTATTGACTTCAAAATTAAAAGAGCAAAATCTAAAAGTACATATTGAAACGTCTGGAGCTTATGAAGTTACGGGAACTTGGGATTGGTTTTGTTTGTCACCAAAGAAAAATAAATTACCAGTTCAAAGTGCTTACAATATCGCTAACGAATTGAAAGTAATCATCTACAACAAACACGATTTCATTTTTGCAGAAGAACAAGCAGCTAAAGTAAATCCAAACGCTATTTTATTTTTACAACCTGAGTGGAGCAAAAAAGAAGAAATGACACCATTAATTGTAGATTATGTGATGAACAATCCAAAATGGAGAGTTTCGTTACAAACGCATAAATATTTGAATATCCCGTAATTTTTGCTCGCAAAGACGATGAGCCGCAAAGGATAAATCTTTTCTTTGTGAAACTTTGTGCAAAAACTTCGTGGTACTTTGTGTAACAAAAACTTTCAATCAGATTTTGGTTAGCTTCGCTAAATAATCAAAATGTTTACCCTCTAAAATCAATTCACATTCCAAACCATTTGCAATTGCGGCGTTTTGTAGCGTGTTATAATCTAAATATAACCAATTAAAAGTATCTTCCGTTTCACCTTTATATTGAATCGTGAAGGTTAATTCACCATAATAACCACTTGCCGGAACTTCGTAAGCACCATCTTCGTCTTGGTCGTACATGTAAATTAAGTCCGAGCTATCAATCAGAATTTGTCCGCCTTCGTTTAAAAGCGATTTTAATTTTTGCAAGAACTTCGAAATCTGATTCATTTTTTCGAAGATTCCAGTTCCGTTCATCAAAAGTAATATGGTGCCAAATTTCTCTGAACTATCTAAATCCAAAACATCCGAAACTTTACAGTTTTTCAAACCTCTCAATACGCAAGCCTTAATCGCATTTTCCGAAATATCAATTGCGGTAACATCAAAACCTTTTTCTTGCAAATACAAAGCATGACTTCCCGCCCCGCAACCTACATCTAACACTTTTCCTTTAGCTAATTGCAACGCTTTTTGTTCCAATTTTGGCATCTCTTTAAAATCACGAAACAAATAGGCAACGCTCATTTCATCGGCTTCCGAAATAGAAGTTTCAGTAATTAAATCTTCGGGAGAATTATTGGTTTGGTAGTCTAAAATGGCTTTTCCGAAAAGGTCTTTCATGGTTTGTATTTCAAAATTCAACATTCGTTATTCTAAATTCGAAATTCAAAATCGTAACTTTGCAGTAGAAAATTCATAAAATGCTAAAGCCAAATTTAAACGAACTCGGAAAACTTGCCAAAGATACGCATAACGAAACCAAAAAGTATTTTGACAAGTTAAAAAAGAAAACACCCAAGAATTTGGATTATGTAATGCAAGATTTACACGATGCCGAATTCAAAAAAACGAATTGTTTGGAGTGTGCCAATTGTTGCAAAACAACTGGACCGTTATTTACTTCGGCCGATATTGAACGAATTTCAAAGAGTTTTCGTCAAAAACCACAACAATTTATCGACCAATATCTTCGTATTGATGAAGATAACGATTATGTGTTAAAAAGTGTTCCATGTACGTTTTTAGATAGCGACAACAAATGTTTCATCTACGATGTTCGCCCAAAAGCTTGCCGAGAATTCCCACACACCGACAGAAAGAAATTCCAACAAATCTCAGATTTAACTCTGAAAAATGTTGCGATTTGTCCAGCTGCGTTTAATATTGTGGAGAAAATGAAGGAGAAGTTGCCGCTTTAAAAGTGGTCAGTGTTCAGTTTAAAGTGTTCAGATTTTTTACAATTTTATTATTCCGTTAGTAATCTCAAATTTTATTAGAGATAATTCGAAAAATTCATGTTGTTTAACTTCCGACTTCCAACATCCAGCTTCCATTATCACTCATAAATCAAATACTTCTTTCTCACTTCCTTAAACTGCTCCAAACCTTCTTGCCAAGTTTTTCTAATTTCTTTTTCGGTCATGCCAGTTTCAATTTGTTCGCGGAGTTTTTTGGTTCCGGCTAATTTGGTGAAGAAATCATTGAAGAAAACGGTTTTGTCTGTGGTGTTTTCGTAAGCTTTTAATAACCATTTTAATTCCAATCGGTGTACTTTTCTAATTTCGGTTAAATCTTCCCCAAAGCATAACTTTCCATTATGAACAGGATCTTTTGCACCAAAATTGGGTTTCGGAGTAAAACTAAAATCAAATTCGCTTTCAGGTAAAAATGGCGAACCGTATATTTGGAATTGCTTTTCGGTACCGCGACCTAAACTCACATTCGTACCTTCAAAAAAGCACAAACTCGCATATAAATTAATCGATTGGTCATTCGGTAAATTTGGCGAAGGCTTCACAGGTAAGCTGTATTTCATATCGTGCGAATAGTTCAAACACGGAATAACAGTCAAGTTACATTGTAAACCGTCTTTCAGCCATTTTTCACCGTTAATCATTTTGGCATACTCGCCAATCGTCATCCCATGCAAAACAGGAATTTCATGCATCCCAACAAAACTTTTATGTTCCTTTTCTAAAATCGGACCATCAATAATACTTCCATTCGGATTTGGGCGGTCTAAAACCAAAAGCGGAATATTATTTTCAGCGCAAGCTTCCATTACATAATGCAACGAAGATATATAAGTGTAAAATCGTGCACCTACATCCTGCAAATCAAAAACCAAGATGTCAATTCCTTCTAATTGCTCTGGTTTTGGCTTTTTATTGTTTCCGTAAAGTGAAATAATTGGTAAATTAGTCTTAGTGTCTTTTCCGTCAACGATTAATTCTCCAGCATCAGCTGTTCCTCTAAAGCCGTGTTCAGGAGCGAAGATTTTAACGATATTTATTTTATCCCAAATTAATTCATCTACTAAATGAACATATTCTTTTTTATAGAAAGATTCAATCCCTTCTTTTGGAAATTCGGTGTAATGAACTTCAATTGTACCTGAAATACTTGTTTGATTTGCAACAACCCCTACTTTTTTATCTTTTAATAATTCAATATTTCTCATAAATAAGGTTTCTGCACCAGTTTCAATTCGGCTGTTTTTAGGAATACTATAATCAGTACTCGGTTTTAGTTGCGGAATTGCCTTTTTACTACTTCCACACGAAACGATTAGTAAAGAAAAAAATAATAATGTACTTTTGAAAAATAATTTAGATGTCATAAAAACCTTGAATTTAGAATATTTCATAGCCAAAAGACTAATTGCTGCTAAAAGTTATAAAAGTAGTATTTCTTCGCCAATTATAAAAATTGCGATTACGGCAATTGCCATCGGAATTATTATGATGATTATGGCGGCGGCTACGGGTGTTGGACTTCAAGATAAAATTCGTGAGAAGGTTTCGGCTTTCAACGGACATATTATTATTTCTAATTTCGACGACAATCAATCGCAAGTCACCACCGAGCCCATTTCTATCAATCAAAGTTTTTATCCTAAGTTCAAAAATGTAGAAGGGATTCATCATGTACAAGCTGTAGCTACTAAAGCCGCTATAATTCGAACCGAAAAAGCATTCGAAGGAGTCATTTACAAAGGAGTTGGAAACGATTATAATTTCACCCATCTAGAAGAATATTTGGTCGAAGGTAAAATCCCAAATCTAAAATCCGAATTAAATACCGAAGTTTTGATTTCGGAATACTTAGCTAAGCGTCTGCATTTAAAAGTTGGAGATAAGTTTCTAACCTTTTTCATGAAAGAAAACGGAAAACTTCCAAATAAAAGAAACTTCTTAATTACCGGAATTTTTAACTCAGGTTTTCAAGAATTCGATGCAACCTACATAATAGGAGATATTCGCCACATTCAATTGATCAATAAATGGGAACCAACACAAATCGGAGCATTCGAAGTTTTCGTAGATGATTTCTCAAAAATCAAAGAAAAAGGTGAGGAAGTCTACAAAGAAATTCCACCTACCTATAATAGTATCACCATAGAAGAAAAATATTACAGCATTTTCGAATGGCTGAAATTGTTTGATTTCAACATCTTGGTTATTCTAATCGTAATGATTGTGGTGGCTACTATTAATATGGTAGTTGCATTGTTAGTCCTAATTTTAGAACGCACCCAAATGATCGGAATCCTAAAAGCCATTGGCGCCAACAACTGGAATGTTAGAAAAATATTCCTGTACAATGCTTTCTATTTAATCGCTCGCGGATTATTTTGGGGAAATCTAATCGCAATTACTTTATTGTTAATTCAAAAATTCTTCGGCGTAATCCAACTCAATCCCGAAAACTATTACGTTAACGAAGCGCCAGTAAGTATTAATTTGCTTCACATCGCATTATTAAATATCGGAACCGTAATTGTATGTTTATTGGTGTTATTAATTCCATCTTACATTATCACCAAAATCTCACCAGTTAAAGCAATACGTTTCGATTAGTTTTTAGAAGCAGCCGTTTATTATTCCATAAATACTCTTAGTCCCGCTGTGCGCTACAATTTTTTTTGCCTTGTAATATTAAGTGAATTCGAAACAAGGCAAAAAAAGATTTCCACTCCCATCGGGGCTATATAAGACGTTTAGTATTCCAGATAACCATCCCACTGGCTCGTGAGTTGAGCAAAATTCCTCGCATTTGCGAGTTGTCATCCTATGTTTGCAAAAGGAAGTTCTTTGAAAATTTTATAAATTTATTTCAACAGAAGAAAGAGAAAGATAAAAGCTAAATCTTGTCATTGGTCAATTAAGACTGTTCGGAATGCTAGTTCC
>NZ_JAMLJN010000010.1 GCF_023634865.1 Flavobacterium fragile | reverse complement strand
GTCAAAACCTATCAAAACCTGTCAAAACCTATCAACTCATTCTATTCCACCCTATTAATTTATAGTAGTTTAAGTATGCGAGTGTCTTGTATTACAATAGCAATACACAAAAACAGTGTATATAGAAAAACTACAACAAGCGTTTTTATCATGAAAAAACAATTGTATAGTAAGTTTAGGATTAAAAACTATAGTTGTATCACCATAACAGGATTTATTTATTAATCTGTATAGTTATTTTACGACGGGTCATAAAGCATAGCTAGTGTATGCTTAGTGTATGGATACTCCATACTTACGGTATGCATACGTAATGGTTGTAGTACCCTAGTAAAAGAAAAGAAACCAAAACAAAAAAAGACACCCGAAAGTGTCTTTTAATTTTATGTAAATTACAAAAAGTGAAACGTACGTTGTAAAAAAACTAGTGTTCCAAGGTGTTTAATTTAATAAGCCAATAGTTCTTTTAGTGCTGCTTCAAACCTACCCTTCGGTAAATATTGGTCTTCTAACGTCTTCATAAAAGGAATAGCCGATTCTAAACTTCCTACACGCTTTACAGGTGCATCTAAATATTCGAAACAGTTTTCCATAATCATAGCCGAAATGTCGCTTGCTACCCCACCAAATAAGGTGTCTTCTTGCAAAATGATTACTTTATTGGTTTTCTTAACAGAAGCATAAATCGCCTCCCAATCCATGGGTTGTAACGTTCTTAAATCTAACAAATCCGCCTTGATCTCTGGATTATTTGCTAACGTTTCTAAAGCCCAATGCACCCCTGCTCCAAACGAAATAATCGTAACATCTGATCCTTCTTTAATCAATGACGCTTTTCCAAAAGGTAAGGTGTAGTAATCTTTTGGTACGTCCTGATATACTGAACGGTACAATAATTTATGCTCAAAAAACAACACTGGATTAGGATCGTTAATAGCCGTATTCAATAACCCTTTCGCATCATAAGGAAACGCAGGATAAACTACTTTTAGTCCAGGCGTTTTAGTAAACCAAGCTTCGTTAGTTTGCGAATGGAAAGGCCCCGCTTGTGTACCACCACCACATGGCATTCGTACCACAACATCGCTCTTTTCTTGCCATCTGTAATGCTGCTTTGCCAATAAGTTTACAATCGGATTAAATCCAGTAGAAACAAAATCGGCAAATTGCATTTCAACCACCGCTTTAAATCCGTTGATCGATAATCCGTTAGCCGTAGACACTACAGCACTCTCACAAATTGGCGTATTTCGAACTCTTTCTTTACCAAATTGCGCTACAAATCCATCTGTAATTTTGAAAGCACCACCATATTCGGCAATATCTTGACCCATAATTACCAAATTCTCATGGCGTTCCATCGACTGACGCAAACCATTTGAAATGGCATCAATTACACGGATATTTTCTGTTTCAGAAGATGGAGTAAATTCTTCAAATTCATACGGTTGGTACACATCACCTAACTCTTCTTCTAATGAAGCTACAATAGCAGGTTCCTCCTGCACTTTCGCCCAATCGGTATCAATTTCGTTCTTAATCGCAGCACGAATAGCCTCATCTTCTTCATCCGATAAAACCGCTGTAGCTTTTAAGTAATTTCTATAATTCTCTACAGGGTCTTTTACCGCCCATAAATCCATTAATTCTTGCGGAACATACTTCGTACCACTCGCCTCTTCATGCCCACGCATTCTAAACGTTTTAAACTCTAACAATACCGGACGTGGATTTTCAATCATCGAAGCTTTTAATTCTTTAATTAAATGATATACTTCTAACAAGTTATTTCCATCTACAATATGGCTTTCCATACCATAACCTACACCTTTATCGGCTAAGTTTTCACAACGATATTGTTCGTTGGTAGGAGTTGATAAGCCATACCCGTTATTTTCAATTACGAATAAAACCGGCAATTCCCACACCGAAGCAATATTCAAAGCTTCATGAAAATCCCCTTCTGAAGTAGCTCCTTCACCTGTAAAAACAGCCGTTACTTTTCCGTTCTTTCTTAGTTTATTAGCCAAAGCAATTCCGTCAGCAATCCCTAATTGAGGACCCAAATGCGAAATCATACCAATAATCTTATATTCTTGCGTTCCAAAGTGGAAACTACGATCACGCCCTTTAGTAAAACCATTTTTCTTACCTTGCCATTGCGAAAACAAACGGTGCAACGGAATATCACGAGTAGTAAACACCCCTAAATTACGGTGCATTGGTAAAATATATTCATCCTTATCTAAAACCGAAGTAATTCCCACCGAAATAGCTTCTTGCCCAATACCCGAGAACCATTTCGACACCTTTCCTTGACGGATTAGAATCAACATTTTCTCTTCGATTAAGCGCGGTTTTAAGATTTTCTTGTATAAATCAAGTAGTTGCGAATTTGATAAATCTTTTCTTTCAAAGTTCATGATACGGGAACAATTAAATTTTGTTCAAAAGTAATAAAAATAACATTTTAGACGAGAAATGTTATAAAAAAAGAAAGTTAAAAAATCAAATGCAAGAGCAAAGCCAAGTTCAAATTAAAATTAGAACATAATCCCCCAATCTCCCAATCTCCAAATCTACCAATCTCCCCATCTCCCTATCTCCCAATCCCCCAATCTCCCCTTCACCAAATCCCCAATCAATGTTAACAACTTTCCTCTTTCACAATTAAAATAAATAATTACCTTTGTATTTACTTGGGTTAAAACCCCTTTGATTTATGAACAATTAATTTTAAGTATGCAACAAATTCCTAGTGTTGACTTACGTGATTTCCTGTCGGATGATCCGGCACGTAAACAAAAATTTGTAAATGAAATCGGAAAAGCCTACGAAGAAATCGGCTTCGTAGCACTAAAAGGTCATTTTTTAGATGACAAACTAGTAGAGGATTTATATGCAGAAGTGCGCAACTTCTTTAACCTTCCTCTAGAAACCAAAGCGAAATACGAAATTCCAGGTATCGGCGGACAACGTGGTTATGTGTCTTTTGGTAAAGAACATGCAAAAGGGCGTTCGGCTGGAGATTTAAAAGAGTTTTGGCATTTTGGACAATACGTTTCAGAAGGTTCAAAATGGGCTGGAGAATATCCAGACAACGTAGAAGTAACCGAATTACCTAAATTCAACACCGTAGGTAAAGAAGCCTATCAAATGTTAGAAAAAACTGGGGTTTACGTATTAAGAGCTCTAGCTCTTTACATTGGATTAGACGAATTCTACTTTGACAAATACATCAAAGACGGAAACAGTATTTTACGTCCTATCCACTACCCACCTATCACCGACGAACCGAAAGACGGAGCCGTTCGTGCCGCAGCACATGGCGACATCAACTTGATTACTCTATTAATGGGAGCGCAAGGAAAAGGTTTACAAGTACAAAATCACAACGGCGAATGGATTGATGCCATGGCACAACCAGACGAGTTAATGATTAATGTTGGGGATATGTTATCAAGACACACCAATAACAAGTTGAAGTCAACCATTCACCAAGTGGTAAACCCACCAAGAGAACTATGGGGAACTTCTCGTTATTCTATCCCATTCTTCATGCATCCAGTAAGCGACATGAGTTTAAATTGCTTACCAGAATGCATCGATGAAAACAATCCAAAGCGCTACGAAGACATCACCGCTGGTGAATTCTTACACGAACGTTTAGTAGAATTAGGATTGATTAAAAAATAAAAGGAAGAATATTCCAACAAACAAACTCCAAATTCCAAGTAACATTGGGGTTTGGTTTTTTGTTTAAAGATTAACATTTACACGCCACAATGGAACGCGGATGAAACGGGTTTTTCGGATTACCGCAGATTAATAATAAAAATTATGAGTAGTATTTTACACAAAGAGTTAACAGGTTCAATTTTGAAATTATTTTATGAAGTATACAATGAACTAGGATATGGTTTTCTTGAAAAAGTTTATCAAAATGCATTATATAATGAATTAAAAAATAACGGCTTTGAAGTTGAATCTCAAAAGCAAATAAAAGTATATTACAAGAACATTGAAGTAGGAGAATATTATGCCGATTTAATAGTAAACGATAAAGTAATTTTAGAATTAAAAGATACTGAAGCAATTACTGAAGCTCATGAATTTCAACTACTTAATTATTTAAAAAGCACAAATATTGAGGTAAGCCTTCTATTAAACTTTGGAAAAAAACCTGAGTTTTGTAGAAAAGTATTTCAAAATTATTAAAAATAAAATCAGCGATAATCCGTAAAATCAGTGTTATCCGCGTTCTAAAAAATTAACTATGAATGATTTAGAAGAACAATTAAAAAAACTATTCCCTAACCACGAAGTTTCTAACGAACCAGAAGCTATCGAGGAAACTCCTCACGAATTATTCGTTCAAAAGGAACC
The DNA here is from genome assembly GCF_023634865.1 of Flavobacterium fragile. Lineage (GTDB taxonomy): Bacteria > Bacteroidota > Bacteroidia > Flavobacteriales > Flavobacteriaceae > Flavobacterium > Flavobacterium fragile. The sequence goes on along the minus strand of NZ_JAMLJN010000010.1, from coordinate 96,379 downwards.
TATGATTTGTAAATATGAGAAGCGCAAAGGAAAACCTACCACGATTATTTCAGGCTATGAAGGCGAAGAAGAAGATTTTAAGATCTTAGCCAAAGAAATCAAAAGCAAATTAGCGGTGGGTGGTTCTTTTAAAGATGGCGAAATCATCATTCAAGGCGATTATCGTGATAAAATCATGAAACTTTTACAAGACAAAGGATTTAAAACCAAACGAGTTGGAGGATAAACCTAAAACCTGAAACTTTAAACTAAAAAACAAATGATAGCAGCATCAGAATTAATATTAAACCCAGACGGAAGTGTATATCACATCAATTTAAAACCGGGACAAATCGCTAACGATATTATCTTCGTTGGAGATCAAAATCGTGTAGAAAAAATCACAAAACACTTTGATTCAATCGAGTTTACTACTCAAAAGCGTGAATTTAAAACCCAAACGGGTACTTATAAAGGCAAAAGAATAACGGTTATGTCCTCCGGAATTGGACCAGACAACATCGATATCGTAATGAATGAATTAGACGCTTTAGTAAACGTAGATTTAGAAACAAGAACCGTTAAAAAAGAATTAACTTCTTTAAACATCGTTCGTATCGGTACTTCAGGTTCATTACAAGCCGACATCCCTTGCGATAGCATTGTAATGAGTTTGTATGGCCTAGGATTAGACAACATGCTACGCTCCTATTTAATTGACGATATTTCAGAAACCGAAATGGAAGAAGCGTTTATCGCTCAAACCAATTGGGACATGAGAAAAGGCCGTCCGTATGTAATTGCAGGAAGTAAAACCTTAGAAAAACGTTTAGAAAGCGATAAAATCTTCAAAGGATTCACAGGAACAGCAGGCGGATTTTACGGACCACAAGGACGTGTAGTACGTTTAGGAATCCAAGATCCAGAATTAAATTCGAAAATGGATAGTTTCAATTTCAACGGAACACGTATGACGAATTTAGAAATGGAAACTGGCGCTATTTACGGTTTAGGAAAACTATTAGGGCACAACTGTTTATCGTTAAATGCTATCATTGCAAACCGTGCAACTGGTACTTTTAGTGAAGACCCATACAAAGCTGTAGATGAATTAATTGTATACGCATTAAATAAGTTAGCAGAGTAATAGTACGGAACACAGATTTAAGAAAATTTTAAATCTGTATTCCAAATACTTTTAAACGCTTAACACTTTAATTTTTTAAACTTAAGAATGAAGACAATCAAAATTGCGGGTGTACCAGAACATTTCAACTTACCTTGGCACATGTGTATTGAAGATGGCGAATTTGAAGCTGTAGGAATCGATTTGCAATGGACCGATGTGCCTGAAGGAACCGGAAAAATGTGCCAAATGTTACGCGATGGCGAAACCGATATTGCTGTAATTCTAACCGAAGGCATCATCAAAGACATTACTGCTGGAAACCCCAGTAAGATTGTGCAAGTTTACGTGCAAAGCCCTTTAATTTGGGGAATTCACGTGGCTGCCAATTCTAACTATAAAACACTTTCCGATTTAGAAAACAAAAAAGTAGCCATTTCTCGCATGGGTTCGGGTTCGCATTTGATGAGTATTGTAAATGCTCAAAATCAGAATTGGAACTCCGAAAATTTACAATTCGACATCGTGAATACCATTGATGGTGCTGTAGAAGCTTTAACTTCAGGAAAAGCTGATTACTTCATGTGGGAACGTTTTATGACACAACCGTTAGTAGATCAAGGTATTTTTAGAAGAATTGCCGATTGCCCTACGCCTTGGCCTTGTTTTGTAATTGCCGTGCGTAATGAAGTTTTGGAAAACCATCCAAAAGTAATCGAGCAAATTTTAGACATTATCAATACTACAACAGAAGAATTCAAAATGATTCCGAGTATTGATAGAACCTTAGCTTCTAAATACCATCAAAAAATAGAAGCAATTCAAGAATGGTTAAAAGTAACACGTTGGTCGCAAAAACAAATGACAGCACCAACTTTAGATAAAATAATGGAACAACTTTTGAAGCTTCAAATTATCGACAAAAAAGTCCCAATAGAGTCGATACTTAAATAATTCCGTATTTTTATCGTTTTAAACGAAATGACAATTAAAATTCCAACTATCGCCGAACTCAAAGAAAAGCTTTCTTTACCGAAGCCGTGGGATAATGTTGTCATTTTTTTATTGAATATCTTAATTGCTATTCCCCTTTTTTTAATTGCACATCAAAATTTAATCGATTTAGAATGGAAGTACAATATAGACCGAATACTTATTTTTGTAGTGCTTGTAGTTAGCATCCAACTGATTTTACGATTGGTCAAAACGATAATCATTTTGATTGTTTTCCTGTACCTAGTGGCTTTGTTATACGGAACCCTTTTTGGAAATTATGGATTCAATCGCGTATTTGAAGACTACCGATTTATGGTCTACTCCATGAGTGAAAATCCAAATCCGCAGGACGTAATAGTGGCAAAATTGCTTCCTTTTCCTAATAAAACTAAAATCATTAATGCGGTAGATTTTGCCAATCCTAAAGTGCGTAATTTTGCCCTTTTAGCAACAACCAAACATTTTAAAGACATCAAACAAACGGGCGATGTTCGTAGAATGATTCAATGCTTTGCAGTATTTAAAGAAATTAGAAACCGCTGGAACTACGTTAACGATCCGAAAGGAAGAGAGTACATAGCTTCGGCTTCCGAGAGTTTACAACACTTTTCTGGTGATTGTGATGACCACGCTATTTTGATGGCAGCATGTATTAAAGCGATTGGCGGTACACCCAGAATTATTCATACAGGAGGGCATTTGTATCCAGAAATGTTGATTGGAAATAAAAACGACTTAGAAACTGCTTTGTATTACATCAAAGAAGTCTTGTTTGTAGACGAAAGTAAAAACCAACAAATCCATTATCATATTGATGAAAGAGGTCAAATTTGGTTAAATTTAGATTACACCGCTACATATCCAGGAGGTAAATTTATGAGTGATGAGATTCTAGGGGCATTAACGTTGTAATTACCATACCACTTCACCTTTTCCTTTTGCTTTAAGGTATTCATTCGTCAATGTAAAATGATTATTTCCAAACCACATGCCTCTGTTAGCACTTAAAGGAGATGGGTGTCCGCTTTCTAAAACCAAATGTTTTTCTCGGTTGATCAATTTCCCTTTTTTCTGAGCAAAACTACCCCATAATAGAAACACCACGTTTTCTAATTGCTCATTTATCAAATCAATCACAGCATCGGTAAAAACATTCCATTGTAAGTGTTTGTGACTATTTGCTTGGTCTTTTCTTACCGTTAAACCAGCGTTTAATAGCAAAATTCCTTGTTTTGCCCAACGTTCTAAATTACCTGAAGTTGGAAATAAGATTCTATCATATTCTGAATTAATTTCAGTAAAAATATTTTTCAACGATGGTGGAATCGCCACGCCATCATTAACCGAAAAACACAAACCATTCGCCTCACCTGTTCCATGATATGGGTCTTGTCCAATAATCACCACTTTCGTATCTTGAGAATCAAATTGCTCAAAGGCTGAAAAAATCAGTTCTTTTGGTGGGAAACAAGTTGTGTTAGCATACTCTTGCTCCACTTGTTGCATCAATTCTACAAAATACGGCTTCTGAAATTCAGATGCTAATAAGACTTCCCAACTCTGATTTTTGATAAACATTTTATAATTTTTACCAAAAATATAAATTTCTGTTGCAATATGGATTCATTACTTTGTAACTTTGACCTACTAGAAAAAGAAAAATGATTTCGATTACTGAAAAAACGCTACAAGATTTAGAATTTAATACGGTTTTAGAAACCATTGCCAGTCGTTGTAACACCGATATTGGTGAAGAAAAAGCGATGGCGATAACTCCGTTTAAAAACAAAGAAGAACTGCTTATTAACTTAAAGCAAACTTCTGAATATTTATCTTCGTTTTCTAATAATAATGCCATTCCCAACCACGGATTTGAGAACATCAACTACGAACTAAAATTCTTAGCTATCGAAGACAGTTTCTTGGAAGTTGGAAGTTTTAAAAAAATTGCCAATCTATCAGAAACGGCGATTACGTTGATTCAGTTTTTAAAGAAATTTGAAGATTATTATCCAAATTTATACCAAAAAGCTTCTCAAATAGATGTGGTGAAATTAATTATTCAACGTATTGATGAAGTCGTAGATAAGTTTGGAATTATTAAAGACAATGCTTCTCCCGATTTAGTGGATATTCGTCGAAGTATTAATGTGGTGCGAGGAAAAATCAACCAAAGTTTTGGTATGGCATTGAGTCAATACAATTCGCTTGGTTATTTAGATGATATTAAAGAAACTGTGGTTGAAAATCGCCGTGTTTTAGCGGTTTTAGCCATGTATCGAAGAAAAGTAAAGGGTTCGATTTTAGGAAGTTCTAAAACAGGAAGTATCGCTTACATCGAACCCGAAGCAGCACAACGCTATTCGCGTGAATTAAACAATTTAGAGTATGAAGAACGCGAAGAAATCATGCGAATTTTAAAGCGTTTGACTAATGAAATTCGTCCGTTTACCGAAACGATTGCGGCTTATCAAGACTTTTTGAGTGATGTTGATGTGATTGCTGCAAAAGCAAAATATGCTAATAAAATCAACGGAATTCTACCGAATATAATTGAAGAAAAGCGCATGTTTTTCCGAGAAGCCTACCACCCTATTTTGTATTTAAACAATAAGGAAAAGAAAGCGGTTACCTATCCTCAAACCATTGAATTACATAATGAAAGTCGCATTATTGTAATTTCGGGACCAAATGCTGGAGGAAAAACGATTTCATTAAAAACGGTAGGATTACTACAATTAATGCTGCAAAGTGGGATTTTAATTCCGGTTCATGAACGTAGTGAAACCTTTTTATTCGATCGAATTTTAACCGATATTGGTGACAATCAATCTATTGAAAATCATTTGAGTACGTATAGCTATCGTTTAAAGAATATGAATTATTTCTTAAAGAAATGCAACGCTAAAACTTTATTCCTAATTGACGAATTTGGAACGGGTTCTGACCCTGAATTGGGAGGCGCTTTAGCAGAAACTTTCTTGGAAGAATTCTATGCTCGTGAAGCCTTCGGGATCATTACAACTCATTATAGCAATTTAAAAATATTAGCCAACGAATTGCCTTACGCTACAAATGCTAACATGATGTTTGATGAGAAATCGTTAGAACCCATGTACAAATTAATTTTAGGACAAGCGGGAAGTTCGTTTACTTTTGAAGTTGCACAAAAAAATGGTATTCCATATGGATTAATCAATCGTGCTAAAAAGAAAATAGAAGGCGGAAAAGTTCGCTTTGACAAAACGATTGCTACCCTTCAAAAAGAGCGTTCTAAATTAGAGAAAACCTCTTTAACTTTAAAAGAAGAAGAAGCAAAAGCACGTGAAGAAAGCAAAAAGATGGAAACCATCAATGCAAAAATTCAAGAGAAATTGGAACGCTATCAAGAATTGTACGATGCGAACCAACGTTTGATTTACATTGGACAAAAAATTGATGATATTTCAGAGAGTTATTTTAATAACAAAGACAAAAAGACTTTGATTGGAGAATTTTTGAAAATCGTAGAAATCGAAAATTCAAAACGCAGAAAACTTTCCGCAAAAGAAAAGAAAGTCAAAGAAGTGATTCACAAAAAAGTCCAAGAAGAAGTAAAAGTTAAGGTGGAAGAAATCCGAACCGAAAAAAAAGAAAAGAAAATAAAAGCCAAAATTGAAGAAGAAAACAAACCTAAAGTAATTTTAAAAGTTGGAGATCGTGTTCGCATGAAAGATGGGAAAGCCATCGGAACCATAGACGCGATTGAAAAGACAAAAGCTACGGTAAACTATGGAATTTTTACTTCAAAAGTGAGCTTAGAGCAATTGGAATATGTGCAACCTGCTTAGTATTTGAAAATATAGTATGGAAATAAACGACTTACCAAAAGATAAAAAAATCATTTTGTTTGATGGCGTTTGCAATTTGTGCGATGCTTCAGTACAATATGTTATTAAGCACGATAAAAAAGATGTGTTCCGTTTTGCTTCACTTCAATCGGAATTAGGAGAAAAAATCTTAAAACACATCGGAATAAATCCTGCACATATAGACAGTATTGTTCTGTACGAGCCCGGTGTTTCTTATTATTACAAATCAACCGCAGCTCTAGAAATTGCAAAAGGTTTGAGTGGAATTTTTACTTTAGCAACTGTTTTTACGATACTACCAACGGGATTAAGAGATTTTGTTTACGATTATGTAGCGAAAAACAGATACAAGTGGTATGGTAAAAAAGAAGCTTGTCTTATTCCTTCTGCAGATCTGAAAGATAAATTTTTAGACTAGTCAATATGATAATTATCAGTTAATAAACAAAAGTTAACCTTTATATTTGTCTAAATTCAAACTTTTGAAACTATGACAAATTTGATGTTCCCTCTTTATTCGCATAGTAACGGAGCCTTTATAATGATTGCTGTTTTTTTACTAGTCATTCTAGGTTTAGTAGGCGCTATTATGCTGATGATGAATTCCGACAAAAAGAAAAAAAACGACCAGTAAACACTGGTCGTTTTTAATTTAGACTATTCTATAGAAATTATTGTTTGATAAACTTCTTAGTAATTTTTCCTTCTGCAGCTTCGATAGTTACAAAGTAAACTCCAGCATTTAAATCAGAAACATTGATTTGAGTCATAGCACCTGATTCGTTTTTAACCACTCTTCCGTTGATATCAACAACTGAAATATTTTTGATTTCGTAGTTGTTAACGTTAGAGATATTTAAAACGTTTGTAGCTGGGTTAGGGTAAATTGATATCGATTCTAAATTAGTATTTTGAAAGTTTTCTGTTCCTAACAAACTCTCTACATTATTTGCATAAACTACAAAATTATCGAATTTAGTTACTCCTGCTAATGCATTAGCAGTTCCTGCTCCCATAAGGAAATCAACTTCTCTAGGTTGAACTGTCCCCGTCGCAGGTATAGCTCCGGTTAGACCAGCATAAAATCCTGGGCCTTTCCAAACAACTTCACGAGTTACAGTATTGTAAGAAATCCCCATTCTAACCCAAGTATTTGATGTTAAATTAAGTACTGCATTTGAAGTTCCTAAATTAAATGAATAAGTTCCTACAGGATTAACACCTCCATTATTAGGATCAAAATAAGCTATCCCTGAAATAGCCTTAGTTTCTAAATTAAAAGACAAACCAGCCAATACAACACTTCCGTCACTATTAAAAATGTAAACTCTTGCAGTGTTTTTAGATGTTGTAGGTCCACCAGTAAATAAATCAAATTCTGTATTTATGATATTATTTCCTGAAGTTCTAGCTGCCCAAGCTGTTGGTAAATCACTTTTCCACATGTAACGAGTTCCAGTTGCAGTATTAGACCCTGTAAGTTGAAAAGATTTACCAGTAGTTTCAGAAACTATCTGATAATCAGAATTTGTCCCATTAGCAGTTAACCATCCACCTTGTCCAGCAGTAACACCTGTTACATCTGTTCCAATATTACCTAAATTTAAACCATCAAAGTTTTCAGATTGTAAAACCTGAGAAAAGGAAATAGAAGAAGCTAATAAGCTTAAAAAAAGTAAAGTTTTTTTCATAAAATAAAGATTAGTAATTAATATCAAATATAGTATTTTTAATAAATAGAATTGAGTTTTAAGAAAAAATTATAACTTTCTTCTTTCTCGCTCTCTCTTAATCAAAGTCAATTCTCTACTGGTTTGACCTGCAACAGAAGTATTCTCTTCTGCTCTTCTTATTAAGTAAGGCATTACATCTCTAACGGGTCCAAAGGGTAGATATTTAGCTACATTGTATCCTTCAGAAGCTAAATTAAAACTGATGTTATCACTCATTCCTAATAATTGTCCAAAGAAAATTCGCTTATCATCTTTAGCGATTCCTTTTTCTTCCATTAACTGCATGAGTTTATAAGAGCTCTCTTCATTATGTGTTCCTGCAAAGATTGCCATGATGTCAATATGGTTAACCATGTAAGCAACAGCAGCATCATAATTAATATCTGTAGCTTCTTTAGAAACACAAATAGGTGATTTCACTCCACGTTCTGCTGCTCTTTCGTTTTCCTTTTCCATGTAAGCACCGCGAACTAACTTCATTCCAATGAAAAAACCCTCAACTTTAGCTTGTTCATGAAGTTGCTTTAAATAGTCTAAGCGATCCCAACGATACATTTGTAATGTATTAAAAATAACGGCTTTTTGTTTGTTGTATTTTTTCATCATATCCGTTACTATAGCATCGGCTGCATCCTGCATCCATGTTTCTTCTGCATCAATCAATAACAAAACGTCTTTTTCAAAAGCAGTTTTACAAGCAATATCAAAACGTTCGATTATTCTGTTCCATTCTTTTTGTTCGTTTTCGGTTAAATATGCCTTCTCACCTACTTTTTCATACAAGGCTAAACGGCCAAATCCTGTTGGTTTAAAAACTGCAAAAGGTATCGCTTCTCTCTCTCTAGCAAATTCAATCGTTTTTAACGTCATGTTCAATGCTGCATCAAATTGTGCTTCTTCCTCTTTACCCTCTACAGAATAATCTAGAACTGAAGAAACTCCTTTAGTGTACATTTTATCTACTACACTTAAGCAATCGGTTTCATTAACACCTCCACAAAAATGATCAAACACAGTAGAACGAATTAATCCTTCAACCGGTAAATGGGCTTTCAAAGCAAAGTTGGTAACAGCGGTCCCGATTTTTACTAATGGTTGACTATCGATTAACTTGAATAAGAAGTAAGCTCTCTCTAATTCGGTGTCGCTTTTTAAAGCAAAAGCAACTTCTGTATTATTAAATAGTGTTTTCATTATGATTTAATATAAAGTGTTACAAATATACGCCACTGATATCGAATAATAAATAAAAAATGACGTATTTTGCAGTCAATATTTACATTTTTTTATGCAAACTATAGCAGCTACTAACTATTCCATATTTTTCAATGAATTGGGTTATGAAAAATTAGCCACATACTTGCTACCGGCACAGTATTCAAAAATTTTTATTTTGGTAGATGAAAATACGTCACAATATTGTCTTTCTCATTTTTTAAATAATCTAACTACAGAAATTGAATTAGAAATTATTGAATTAGAAGCTGGTGAAATTCATAAAAACATAACAACTTGTTTTGAAGTATGGTCGGCTCTATCTGAATTGGGTGCTGATAGAAAAAGTATTATAATCAACTTAGGTGGCGGTGTCATTACCGATTTGGGTGGGTTTGTTGCTTGTACTTTTAAAAGAGGAATTGACTTCATTAATGTTCCAACTACTTTATTAGCCATGGTTGATGCTTCAGTAGGTGGTAAAAACGGCATAGATTTAGGAAATTTAAAAAATCAAATTGGAGTAATTCGTGAACCGAAAGCAGTGCTAGTTGACACCGAATTTCTAAGTACTTTATCTCAAAAGGAAATGCGTTCAGGTTTAGCCGAGATGCTCAAACACGGATTGATTTTTGATAAAGAATACTGGAATCAATTTAAAAATCTAAATAACTTAAATACAGATTATTTAAACACATTAATTCATCGATCTATTGAAATTAAAAACACCATTGTTTCTCAAGATTTAAACGAAAATGGAATTCGAAAAGCACTCAATTTTGGGCACACTTTAGGACATGCCATCGAAAGTTATTTTTTAGATAAAAAAAATAAATCACCACTTCTTCACGGGGAAGCAATTGCTGTAGGAATGATTCTGGAAAGCTATATTTCTAGAGAAAAAGGATTGTTAACCCATGATGAATATCATGAAATTAAATACATTATTAAGGACATTTACGAGCGTATTGAATTTGACTCGGAAGACATAAAAAACATACAAGATTTGTTGATTTTTGATAAAAAAAATGAATTCGGAAAAGTGCAATTTTCCCTACTTGACGGAATTGGAAAAATAAAAATTAACCAATCAACAGACAAACAATTGATTGTCAATGCTTTTGAAGATTATTCAAGGTAGTTTTTTTTTATCATTTTCTATCCACATTAGCCATTTAATTTTTTAACTTTGCGCCAATGAAAGAAAACAATAATACAAGTAATTTTAACAGGGTTCTTAATAATAGGAATGCTGACTTGTCTATTATTGACCGTTTTTTCTTTTCCATTTTTTGTTTTCACATTATTGATTTATTCGCGCAATCGAAAACTTTTAGTGAGAAACTTTTGATTCGATTTGCAAATATTAGAGTTTGAAAAATATCGATTTAACACGTAAAAACATTTGAGCTTTTTTAATTTAAATCTTATTTTCAATAAAAATGAACACTAAATATTACGACTTAATCAATCAAACTTTTTATTTTCCTCAAGAAGAATTTACCCTTAATAAAGATAATCTTCATTTTCATGGTATCGACTTAATGAAGTTAGTTGAAGAATATGGTACACCGTTGAAGTTTACCTATTTGCCAAAAATTTCACAGAATATCAATCGCGCTAAAATGTGGTTTAGAAATTCGATGGAAAAACATGGTTACGAAGCCAAATATTTTTACTGCTATTGTACTAAAAGTTCCCATTTTGAATTTATTCTTAACGAAGCTTTAAAAAATAATATCCATATTGAAACCTCTTCCGCTTTTGACATCAATATTGTTGAAAGATTAATGGAAGAAGGAAAAATTAATAAAAACACTTTTATCGTATGTAATGGTTTCAAACGTGACCAATACATTACTAATATTGCCCGTTTAATCAACAATGGTCATAAAAACACCATTCCTGTAATTGATAATTTCGAAGAGCTTGATTTACTTCAAGAGCAAATTGAAGGAAAATTCAAAATTGGAATTCGTATTGCAGCAGAAGAATCGCCAAAGTTTGAATTTTATACGTCTCGTTTAGGAATTGGATACAAGGATATTTTACCTTTTTATAGAAAACAAATTGCTGATAATAAAAAAGTTGAAGTAAAAATGCTTCACTTCTTTATTAATGCTGGTATCCGTGATACTGCCTATTATTGGAATGAATTATTAAAATGTATGAAAGTGTACATTGCTTTGAAAAAAGAATGTCCTTCATTAGATAGTTTGAACATTGGTGGTGGCTTCCCTATTAAGAATTCACTAGCCTTTGACTATGATTATCAATATATGGTTGATGAAATCTTAAATCAGATTAAAATTGCATGTGATGATGCGGAAGTTCCTGTTCCTCACATCTTTACTGAATTTGGGTCATTTACCGTGGGTGAAGCTGGAGGTGCTATCTACCAAGTTTTATATCAAAAGAAACAAAACGACAGAGAGAATTGGAACATGATTGATTCCTCATTCATCACTACTTTACCTGACACTTGGGCAATTAACAAGCGATTTGTTATGATGGCAGTGAATCGATGGAACGACACGTATGAAAGAGTGTTATTGGGTGGGTTAACATGTGATGGCGATGATTATTACAATTCGGAACAACACATGAATGCAGTCTATTTACCAAAATACAATAAAGAAAAACCTTTATATATTGGATTCTTCAATACAGGCGCATATCAAGAAACCATTGGAGGATTTGGAGGTATAAGTCATTGCATTTTACCACAACCAAAACATATTTTAATAGATAAAGACAAAAACGGAATTATTGCAACCGAGGTATTTTCCGAGCAACAAAAAGCCGAGGATGTTTTAGAAATTTTAGGATACAACAAGAAAAAAGAACAATAAAACAAAAAGTAATGAGCAAAGGACCTATTAGTCAGTTTATCGAGAAACATTATCTTCACTTTAACTCTGCCGCATTAGTTGATGCTGCCAAAGGATATGAAGAACATTTATTAGCAGACGGAAAAATGATGATAACATTAGCGGGTGCCATGAGTACAGCTGAATTAGGAAAATCATTGGCCGAAATGATTCGTCAAGACAAAGTACACATCATTTCTTGTACAGGTGCTAATTTAGAAGAGGATATCATGAACTTGGTAGCTCATAATTCTTATAAAAGAGTTCCAAATTACAGAGATTTATCTCCACAAGAGGAATGGGATTTATTAGAAAATCATTATAACCGTGTAACGGATACTTGTATTCCTGAAGAAGAAGCTTTTAGAAGATTACAACAACATTTATATGATATTTGGAACAATGCAGATTCTAAGGGAGAACGTTATTTCCCGCATGAATTCATGTACCAAATGATTAATTCAGGAGTTTTAGAGCAATATTACGAAATCGACCCAAAGGATTCATGGATGGTTGCTGCTGCAGAAAAGAATTTACCAATTGTAGTACCAGGATGGGAAGACAGTACAATGGGTAACATTTTCTCTTCTTACTGTATCAAGGGAGAATTCAAAGCTACTACAATGAAAAGCGGTATTGAATATATGATGTGGTTAGCAGATTGGTACCCTAAAAATTGTGCAGGAAAAGGAGTAGGTTTCTTCCAAATCGGCGGAGGTATCGCAGGAGACTTCCCTATTTGTGTAGTTCCTATGCTATATCAAGATATGGAAATGCATGACATCCCTTTTTGGAGCTATTTCTGTCAGATTTCTGACTCAACAACTAGTTATGGATCGTATTCAGGTGCTGTTCCAAACGAAAAAATCACATGGGGTAAATTAGATATCACAACACCAAAGTTCATTGTAGAGTCTGATGCTACGATAGTTGCGCCGTTAATATTTGCTTATGTTTTAGGTTGGTAATTTTTTTTAAAAAATATTACATTTTACTTGAAAATATAAGTTATGCATATTAAATTTGACGAAATTACTAGATTAAAAACCACCCGATGAAAAGAGTTATTGTTGACTACGCTAAATTGACAAATGAAATTTTAACCTTACTAGTTGAGAAATTTCCTGACGGTTACGATGATTCAGATGTTATACGTTTCAAAAATGCTAAAAATGAAACAGTTGAAGCTGTTGAAGTGCGAACAGAAGATACTATTTATTTAGTTAAAGTAAGTACTAAATTAGCAGATAGAATCGAAAATTACGAGGAAGACGATATCATTGTTGATGTTGTAGTACCAGACGAAAAGATTGCAGGGCTTAAAGATTTAGATATCGAAGAAGACGATGATGATGATATGGTAAACGATTCTGATGATATAGAAGACACCGAAGATTCTGATGACGTTGATGACGAAGAAGATGAAGACTAAAAAAAGGATTCCAAAATGGAATCCTTTTTTTGTAAACGTATTTCAAGAATTACATTTTTGTGGAGAAATTCGTGTCTTGAAAAAATATATACCATCACATATTACGACATACTATTGTTTGAAGTAGTTTCCAGATAAAGTTGTTCCTCTTTTAAAAAAGTTATAAATTAATTAATTTAGGTTTTCTAACCGTTGCTTATTCTAATATTTTTTTCATTCACTCTAATGAAACTTAATGAAGGAAGTCTTTATAAAAAGTTGTAAGTTCATTTGGTAACTGATTCATAATATTAGAGCAAAAAAAAAGCCTCATAAGAGGCTTTATACAATTTTTACAATTCTTTAAAGATGGTATGCATTAATCGTTTTTTATCATTAATGCTTTCTTCTAAAGATATCATGGTTTCAGTTCTGTAAACACCCTCAATATCATCAATCATGAAAATAACTTCCTTAGCATGTTTGGTATCTTTAGCTCTTATTTTACAGAAAATATTGAATTTACCTGTAGTAACATGTGCAACAGTTACAAAAGGAATTTGATTAATACGCTCTAAAACAAATTTCGTTTGAGATGTATTATGCAAGAATACTCCAACATATGCAATAAAAGAATAACCTAACTTTTCATAGTCTAATGTTAAAGAAGAACCTTGGATGATACCAGCATCTTCCATTTTTTTAACTCTAACATGAACTGTTCCTGCTGAAATTAATAGTTTTTTTGCGATATCGGTGAATGGAACTCTTGTGTTATCAATCAGCATATCCAAAATCTGATGATCTACTTCATCTAAACGAAACTTACTCATAAGTGCTTATAATAAATGTTAAAATTTTAAATTTAATGCAATATAAGGCAAAATTATTAAATAATTTCCAAACCATTAAAAAAATGTGTTAAATTATTGATAAAAAAATTAGCTTTATCACCATTTTTTGGAAAAAATGAAAATTCTGAACTAAATAAACCTCCATTGCAATCATATTCTAAATGACCTTTATGATGATCTAAATCCCCAACTTTTTCAATGTAGGCAATAAATTGTACCTCCTCATCGGTTAAAGATTCTTTATATTGAGCTGCAAAGTTAATTATTTTTTCAACATTAGAATCTATTATTTTGACATTTTTATAAATTATATCATAAAAACATTTGTTATTTTGAGGAATATTTAAATAATCTGTCAATTCATTATTAACTATAACGTTTTCGCAATTTAACTCCAAACTACTTAAAAGCGCAATAAAAATAAATTTTCTAGAAATATCTCTATCATAATCATTTTCATAATGTCCTGCTTCAAACAAAATAGTAGGTGTATTTTGTGTAGTAAAATAATCTCCCGTACAATTTATATTATAACTATCATCGAAACGCCCTATTTGATTAGGCAGATAATTTTGAAGAACAGTATTCATTCTATTTATTACTTGTACAGCTTTTAAACGCACATCATTATAATCCCTTGAGTCGTTGTAGGCAGGTGCTAAAAAAGAAATAGTCGCAGGAAGATTAAATCCTTCGGTACCAAAAATACTTCGCTGATCGTGAAGATTATAACAAAAATCGGGTTGAAAATCATTATAAATCTTTTTCAATAATTGCATTTCGGGTTGCGTTGCATATAGAGCATCTCTGTTTAAATCAATTTTATTCGCATTTTCTCGAGTATATAAATAAGCTCCATCAGGATTTAACATAGGAATACATAATAAGGTGTATTCTGATATAATCCAATTCGCTAATTCATGGTCTGACTTTAAAAAATTAAAAAAATCAAACAACCCTTTAGTAGTTGTTGGTTCGTTACCATGCATTTGAGACCACATCATAATTTTCTTTTTTCCCGTCCCAATTTTAACTTGATAAATACTTCTTTTTTGAACCGACATACCTATTTCACTTATTTCAAAATCTGTTGACATAGATAAAAGCAAAGGTTGGATCACTTCTAAATGAATGTATTTTCCTTTGAGTTGAGACTCTAAATAATGTGTTGCTAATTGTAAATAGTCCATGGAAATATTTTAAGTTACAAATGTAAACAACTTTAAAATTACATTTGTAAACATGTAAAATTGAGATAAAATTTACTTTTGTAAACGTTAAAACTAATGTATGTGAATTCTTTTAAAACTGCAGTGTTTACATTTTAACACAATATTGATTTTTGATAATAAACAAATATTAATCAGTAAATTATATAATTTAAAGTAAAGTAATTAATTAAATTAAATTTATCGATTTATATATGTAAACTTGTAAAGTTCGACACAAATGTTTACATTTGTAATCTTATAAAAATAAAACTTTTATTTACAATGGTAAACATCGATGATTTTATAAAACGATTAGAAAATATTTTAGAATATTATAATCTTTCTGCATCTGCTTTTGCTGATAGAATTAACATCCAACGCTCTAGTATGTCTCACCTACTTTCAGGGAGAAACAAACCTAGTTTGGATTTTATCATCAAGGTAGTAACTGTTTTTCCTGAAGTAGATTTATATTGGCTTTTGAATGGTAAAGGAGTTTTTCCTAAATCAGATGTAGCGAATCCGTCAGAGCAAAAATCAGAAAACTTCAATATTATAAAATCTAGTGAACACGCTCCTACTTTAGAGCCTGATTTATTTTCAACAGTTGATAACATTAATAAGACCATTCCTGTTGAAGAAAAAGATGGTTCTTATGGATTAGATCAAAACTTAATTGCAGATGAGGAAATTGACAGAATCGTTATTTTTTTCAAGAATGGAAGCTTCAAAAGTTATAGACCATAAAAAAAACTCCGAATTTCTTCAGAGTTAATTTTAAATATCAGTAAAACTTTTCGCTGGAAACTTACCAACAACTCCTTTGTAATACGATTTTAATTTTTTAAAATCTTCTTCAATATTATTAGTTATTTGAAAAGGTTCGTGTATTCTAACTTCTTTTTTCCCATAATCAAAAGCTACTGGAATTATGGGTACATTAGCTTTCTGAGCTATAAAATAAAAACCTGTTTTCCATTCTGTTACTTTCTTACGAGTTCCTTCGGGAGCAATTGCTAGTCTAAAAACTTCTTTTTCTTGAAATATCTTGGCTATTGAATCTACTTTATTTTCATTTTTATGTCGGTTTAAAGGCGTTCCACCCATCCATTTAAAATAATAATTGAAAGGGAAAACAAATAGCTCTTTCTTTGCTACAAAATTCATTTCTTGTTGAACAATTCCTCTTGTAAAAACTCCTAAAAAAAAGTCATACCAACTGGTATGTGGCACTACAATCATCACACATTTTTTTATTTCAGGTGCTATGGAACCTTCAATTTTCCAACCTAATATTTTAAAGAAAATGAATTTATATAAAATTTGTTTCATTTGTGTTATTTTGAGACAAAAATAAAATTATATTTACGATTACAAACAAAGTTACATGATTAAGCGCTTACTTAGTTTTTTATTTCCA
This sequence comes from Flavobacterium fragile, assembly GCF_023634865.1. GTDB lineage: Bacteria > Bacteroidota > Bacteroidia > Flavobacteriales > Flavobacteriaceae > Flavobacterium > Flavobacterium fragile. Next base: position 79,713 of record NZ_JAMLJN010000010.1, on the reverse strand, counting down.
ATAAAAATTCACGAAAAAAAATCGGACTTCAGTAAAAATTTAGAAGTTACTTGGAATAATGGCTATTTGGTTTTGGATTCTAAAAATACCAATTATTCTTTTGGAAGTTTGCAACGCGTATTAAAAAAAGGATTAAAGTATATAGGTTATGAACGCATTCGAAACTTTAAATCAATTTTAATATTAGGTGTAGCAGGTGGAAGTGTAATTGATACACTTAAAAATGAAGTTAAATTTGAAGGTACAATTACTGGAGTTGAAATTGATTCAACCGTAATCGAATTAGCTAAAAAGTATTTTGGATTGGATAATTACAACAAGGTTTCTATTATAAACGAAGATGCTTTTGAATTTGTTTTAAAGACTAAAGAAAAATATGATTTAATCATTATTGATATCTTTCAAGATACCACAATGCCAAACTTTTTGTTTGAAGATTTCTTTATCAATAGAATTAATTATTTACTTAATATTAAAGGGTTTATCTTATTTAATACTATGGTTTTAGATTATCAAGACAGAAGAAGAAATGCCATATACAAAAGTAAATTTGAAAGTAATTATTCAGTTCGATTATATCCAAAAATAGAAGTTCACAACGAATTGTTTACCATAAAAAAATTAGCGTAATGAGTGTTATCAAAAAATTATTGGTAGGAAAAGTGAATGAAAAACACATTCAAAATATGAATCCTGTTAAAAAAAGGCTCTTGAATATAAAAGCCATTTGGAATAACGACCATGAAGATGATAATGGGATTGAAAAAATTATTCGTTTAATTCTATCAACCTCTCAGTTACTATTTCCTGGGATTTACATCAAATATTGGGCAAATAAATTTGGACATGAGTATAAAGACTTAGCCATGGACTTTTATATTTTGGCTAAAGTAACCTTCCCTTTATTAATTCTTATAAACAATTGGCAAAACCAAGAATACATTATATATGTATTGACTTATTTTCTTTTAGAAACCGTTTTGTACATCCCAACATTAATTTTTGCTTCTGATTTATTTTCGCAACCAAGGTCCTACAAAAGATCGATGTTATTGTTGTTTTTTAACTATTTAGAAACAGTTTTAGCTTTTGCTGTATTTTATAGAACAGGAAACTACTTGAATGCCCCATTAAATCATTGGTTTGATGCTGTTTATTACAGTTTTGTTACTTCTTCTACAATTGGATATGGAGAATTTTACCCTACAACAACTGAAGGTAAAATCTTTACTATTCTACAAGTATTTTTATTTTTATTCTTTGTTATTTTGTTTATGAATTTCTTTTCTTCTAAAATTAAAACAAAAGGATATTTTAGTGATAATACAGAATAAAAGATTATAGCATTTTTTTAGCTTTTTCTAAATCCTCAGGTGTATCGATTCCGATACTTGCATGAGAAGTTTCTACCATTTTAATACGTTTTCCGTATTCTAAATAACGCAATTGTTCTAATTTTTCAGAAGCTTCTAACGATAGCATAGGTAAACGGTAAAAATCCATCAAAGCTTCTTTTCTGAAAGCATAAATTCCGATGTGTTTCATATAGCGCACTCCAACATTTTCCTCTCTAGGATAAGGAATTACCGAACGCGAAAAGTATAACGCAAAACCTTGTTGGTCTGTAATAACTTTTACGTTATTTGGATTGTTAATTTCTTCTTTATCAGATATTTGAAACATTAAAGAACCTAAATCGACTTTCTTTTCTGTATCTTTTTTAAAAACTTCAATTAATTCTTCTAAAGGTTTTTTATTGATAAAAGGTTCGTCACCTTGAACGTTTATTACAAGATCAACCTCCATTTTTTCAACAGCTTCCGCAATTCTGTCGCTTCCGCTATCATGTTCTTTTATAGACATGATAGCTTTTCCCCCATTAGAAATAATTTCATTATAAATTAAATCAGAATCCGTAACCACAAAAACATCATCGAATAAATTGGTAGAAATAGCCGCTTCATAAGTACGAAGAATTACGGTTTTACCTCCCAAATCTTGCATTAATTTGGCAGGGAAACGAGTGGATGCATAACGAGCAGGAATTACAGCTATTATTTTCATGATGGTTGTTGTTTGATTACAAAAGTATTAATTTTCGAAAAACTCATCCTTAAATCCGATTAAATATAATTTTTCTTCAGCACGGGTGATGGCAGTATACAACCAGCGTACATAATCAACATCGATTCCTTCAGGTAAATAAGGTTGTTCAACAAAAACCGTTTTCCACTGACCACCTTGCGATTTATGACACGTTATCGCATATGAAAACTTCACCTGAAGTGCATTGAAATAAGGATTTTCTTTTACTTTTTGTAGTTTTTTATATTGTTGACGTTCTTCTTCATAATCCAACAACACTTCCTGATACAATTTATTTGATTCTTCATAAGTTAACGAAGGCGATTCACTCATAATCGTATCTATCATAATAACGGTGTCAAATGGAATCTGATTTGGATAATCGACCATTCTGATTTTTACGGTGGCGAATTTGAATCCGTACAGCTCTCGAATTTTTCTGATTTCTAGAATTTCGACAATATCACCATTAGCGATGAAACCAGCTTCTGAATTTTCGGGTAACCAAAAATAATTATTTTTTACTACCATTAAATAATCTCCTGTAGAAATTTCACTTTCTTTGGACAAAATAGAAGCTCTAATTTGTTGGTTGTATTGATTGGCTCTTTTATTGGATCGCAAAATAAAAGCCGTATCTTCTATACTATAATTATCATAGGCTTGGTGAATGGCATCTTGAATTTCATAACCATCTTGAAGGCGCACAATATCTTTAAATCCTTTCAATTTGAATTGGAACGTATCAATAAAATGCGAATGTAATAATTCTCTTAGTTGAGTTGCATTGTACAAAATTCCAGAATGCTCCGCTTGACGCATCACTTCATCTAATTCGATATGATGCACATTTTTTTGATAATGCAGCGAAAGCGAGTCAATATCCAAAGCCGGACTCACACTCATATTAACAGGCGGCAACTGAGCGGTATCTCCTATTAACAATAATTTACAATTGTTTCCAGCATCCACATAAAAAAACAAATCATCTAACAACGAACCATTTTCATACAATTTTGAATCTTGATTATTATCCGAAATCATAGAAGACTCATCTACTATAAAAAGAGTGTTTTTAAATTTATTTTGTTGCAAAGTAAAACTTACTCCTCCTGTTTTATTTTTTTTGGGGAAATAAATTCGTTTGTGAATAGTATAAGCAGGTTTTCCTGAGTAATTACTGATTACTTTAGCTGCTCTTCCGGTAGGTGCTAACAGCACTGCTTTCATATTAACACTGACCAAATTGTTGATTACGGTTGAAATTATAGTAGTTTTACCCGTACCAGCATAGCCTTTAAGAACAAATATATCATCAGAAGTGGAATTTAGAATAAAATCAGCTATCTTCTGAAGAAAAACATCTTGCTTTAAAGTGGGCTGATATGGAAAATTCTCTTGTAAAAAATTGTAAAACTGCTTGTAGTTCATAAGACGTTGATGGCAAGTATTAATTTTCAAATATACTGATGATTTTTACATGAAATTCTTTTGTGTTGAAAAAAAAATGTAGATTTGTCGACCTGTATAATGAATATAATTTATGTGCTGTAAAAGTTATAATTTGATAATAATTATATCTTTAACCTTTCCTAAATGAATTATTTAATTGATAAATTTGTTCTTCAAAGAAAATTATGATGTCATCAAATAACGATATTACTCAAAAAACCTATAAAAAATTATCGATTCAAGTTTCACTGAATGGAATTTCTTTTTGTATTTTTGATTTGATATCAAACAAAGTGATTACTACAATGGCTATTCCCTTTGAAAAAAACAAAGTGATAGAAGAACAATTGTGGAGAACTTTTGTAGACTATCCTATTCTTACAAAAACATTTGATGAAGTTATCGTTATTCATGATAACAACTTGAATACGTTTGTGCCTACTTCTTTATTTGATGCTCATTTTTCAGCAAGTTATTTGCAATACAATACTAAAGTTTTTGAAACGGATTTTTTTACTCACGATGTAATATTTCCATATGAAATTAATAATGTTTATGTTCCATTTATTAATATCAATAACTTTTTGTTAGACCAATATGAGACATTTGAGTACCAAAATGCCAATTCTATCTTAGTAAAACAACTTTTGGATTTGTCTAAAAATAAAGAAGAAAAGCAAGTATTTGTCCATCTTCAAAAAGAGCATTTTGAAATTGTTGTGGTGAAAAACCAACAATTACTATTTTTTAATTCGTTTCAATATCGCACACCAGAAGATTTCATTTATTTTATTTTATTTACGTGCGAACAACTGCAATTAAATCCTGAAACTATTTCCGTTCAACTTTTTGGAAATTGTTCAGAAGAAGATCCTTTTTTTAAAATTGCATACCAATACATTAGAAATTGTACTTTACTTGATGTTTCAAACAAAGCTTCAATTTTAGAGGTATCTTCAGTACAATATAGAAATCACTTTATACTTTATCATTCATGAGAATTATCTCCGGAAAACACAAAGGACGCCGTTTAGTAGCACCAAAAAACTTACCTGTTCGCCCTACAACCGATATGTGCAAAGAATCTTTATTCAATATTTTGAATAATTACTTCAATTTTCACGGATTAAAAATTTTAGATTTATTTGCAGGAACTGGTAACATTAGTTACGAATTTGCTTCTCGAGGTGCTGGACCTATAACTAGTGTTGATGGAGATATGGGTTGTGTGAATTTCATAAAAAAAACTGCAACAGAATTAGATTTAGATATTAGTGTTATAAAAAGTGATGTTTTCAAATTTTTAGAAAAAAGCAAAGCGAGTTATGACATCATTTTTGCAGATCCACCTTATGATTTGAGTCAGGAAAACTTTGAAAAAATCATTGAACTAATTTTTGAAAACGAACTTTTAGACAAAGAAGGAATGTTAATTGTAGAACATTCAAAGCATACCAAATTGGACCATTTATCTAATTTTTCATTTTCTAAAAGTTATGGCGGTTCAGTATTCTCATTCTATGAATTTGAAAGTGAAGACGAAGAGGAAATAGAATTTGAGGACGAAGGTTGATAATCCTAAAAAAAGCAGACCTGTAAGCCGGATTCTGTCTCCAATAAATCGGAGCCTTATCATTTATCTAAACTAAACATTACTGCTTAGCTTAAGCTGCCTACCCTTCAGCATCGGACGAGTAGCCCTTATTTTGATTACTCAAAAACTGCTGATATACTTGGCATTTCACCGCATAGAGTTTACCTGGTTTCACTACAGCATTACCTGTACATACTTTCTGTTGCACTTGTCCTCACCTTTCGATGGATGGGCGTTACCCACTATGCTACTCTTTGGTGTCCGGACTTTCCTCTCCTATTTTCATAGCAGCGATAAGGCGGTCTGCGCTGCAAATTTACACTTTTAAATTATTAAAGCTGAAATTAAAAATCTTTTATCATTATTTAACTATCAGCAATTGTATTTTTTTGTAAATTTATAAATCCTAAAAATAATAATCTACAGTCTTATGTCTACTATTTATCACTACGCATCCATGTCTGAAGCATTACAAAAATTAAAAGAAAAAGGGTTCACATTTGATTACAATAAAAATATTGAAGATATTATTTTACACCCCGAAAATTATTCCATACATCACGTTTTTCATTATGAAGGAAATTCTAACCCAGATGACCAAGCTACAGTTTATGGAATTGTTTCTAAATATGGTTTAAAAGGAGTTTTTGTAACAGGAACGGCTGCAAATTCTTCCCATGATCATGCTTCATTCATATCAAACTTAAATGTTAAAGATAAGAAATCAACGAGTCTATAGCTGTTGGGAAATTGTGAATAAGTTTTAGTAGTTTTAAGAATCTGTATTTGTTTTTTGATATTTCCCAACCTATATTTGTGTTTCAATAGAATATATGGAACAATTTATAGTATCTGCTCGAAAATATCGTCCTCAAACATTTAAAGATGTTGTGGGCCAGCAGGCTATTACCAATACTTTGTTGAATGCTATTGAAACTAATCACTTAGCACAAGCCTTATTATTTACCGGACCTCGTGGTGTAGGAAAAACAACTTGTGCTCGTATTTTAGCACGAAAAATCAATCAAGAAGGTTATGATGATCCGTATGAGGATTTCTCTTTTAACGTTTTTGAATTAGATGCGGCTTCTAACAATGGTGTTGATGACATTAGAAGTATTATTGACCAAGTAAGAATACCTCCACAAACTGGAAAATACAAAGTATATATCATTGACGAGGTGCATATGCTTTCTCAAGCCGCTTTCAATGCCTTCTTAAAAACATTAGAAGAACCACCAAAACACGCTATTTTCATTTTAGCAACTACCGAGAAACATAAAATTATCCCAACGATTTTATCGCGTTGTCAAATTTTTGATTTCAAAAGAATTACGGTTAAAGATGCCAAAGAACATTTAGCTGAAATCGCTAAAGAACAAGGAATCACCTTTGAAGATGATGCTCTTCACATTATTGCTCAAAAAGCAGATGGTGCTATGCGTGATGCTTTGTCTATTTTTGACCGAGTAGTTTCCTATTGCGGAAAAAACCTTACTAGACAAGCGGTTACCGAAAATTTAAACGTGTTAGATTTTGAATATTACATCAAAATCACCGATTTAATTTTAGAAAATAAAATTCCAGATTTGCTTTTAGCTTACAATGACATTTTAGCAAAAGGTTTTGATGGACATCATTTTATTGCTGGTTTGGCTTCGCACTTTAGAGATTTATTGGTTTGTAAAAATCCGGCTACTTTGCCTCTATTGGAAGCAGGTGAACATGCTCAAAGTTTATATGCTGCACAGTCTCACAAAGCGATGCACGATTTCTTATTAAAAGGAATTGAATTAGCAAATGAATGCGACTTAAAATATAAAGTCAGTCAAAATCAGCGCCTTTTAGTTGAACTTTGTCTAATGCAATTAGCCTCTATCACTTTTGATGGAGAAAAAAAAAAGTAGCTAAATTTATTATTCCAGCTACTCATTACAAGAACAACTCCTACTCTATTTCAGAAGTTTCCACGTTAAAAACTCAAGTTCCGACTGACGAAATCAAACCAGTTGTAAAAACAGAACCAAAGGTAGAGCCTATCGTTTCCTCAATTCCAGAAGTTCAAAATGAAGTAGTTACTCCAATTGTTTCTGAAATTCCAAAACCTATTTTAACCAATTTAAATCCGACAGGAACTAAAGTTTCAGCTCTTTCTTTAGCAAGTGTTAAAGCTAAAAAAGAATTAGAAGCCCAACAACACACCTTTCAAAGACAGCGCGAGGAATTGCCAGCTGAGGCATTTAACGAAACCGATATGTTATTGCAATGGAATAAATTTGCACAAAAAATGGTAGATAGCGGAAAGCGTCTTATGGCTACTTACATGCAAATGAACGATCCCACGCTTGAAGGTACAAAAATTACGTTAGAACTTCCCAACCAAAGTACAAAAGAGGAGTTTTTAGCAGGTTCAATTGAATTATTAGGCTATTTAAGAGGCAAATTACATAACCACGATATTACCATTGAAGTTGTTGTAAATGAAACTACTGAAAATAAATACGCCTTCACCCCACAAGAAAAATTTGAACGTTTAAAACAAATTAATCCGGCTTTAGATTTATTGAGAAAGACGTTTGATTTGGATGTTTAATTAATTCATTTTTTTTAGATCAAATCCTACCATAATACATCGCTTTCACGATACCATCTGATAATCCGATTTTTGGTACGTAAATATGACGAGCTCCACTCCATTTCATAGCGTTTAGATAGATTCTTGTTGCTGGTATAATTACATCGGCGCGGTCTGGATTTAAACCTATTTCGGCAATTCTTTGTTCGTATGTCATGCTGTTCAATTTTTGATATTGCGAACTTACATACACATATGAAAGTGGTTTATCTTGTTGTTTTTCAGACAATTTGAATAATTTATTTATATTTCCACCAGAACCAATTAAGGTAATATCTTCAAAAGGTTCGGTGTTGGTTTTAATCCATTTTTCAATTTCTTGCCAAACAACATCGTTTACCATGTTATTCAACAAGCGAACGGTTCCGTTTTTGAACGATTTGGATGCAATGATCTTTCCTTCGTAGAATAAAGAAAATTCGGTACTTCCACCGCCAACATCAACGTATAAGTAAGCCTTGTCAGTACTAATAAATTGTTTTAAATCGGATGCAGCAATGATAGCGGCTTCTTTTTTACCATCGATGATATCAATTTTAATATCGGCTTTCTTTTTGATGATTTCGACTACTTCTTTACCATTGTATGCCTCACGCATAGCTGATGTAGCACACGCTTGATATTTTTCTACCTTATGAACTTTCATTAATAATTTAAAGGCTTTCATGGCGTCAATCATCCTATCGATATTTTCTTCGGTAATTTCGCCCACAGTAAAAGCATCTTGTCCTAAACGAATAGGAACACGAACTAAGGAACTTTTATTAAATTGTGGCGCTTGACCTTCTTGCTCTACAATATTGGTAACCAATAAACGCATAGCATTGGAACCAATATCTATAGCTGCATATTTTTTTATTGTAATCATCTGTAATAATTTATTGCACGCTTTCGGCAATTACGTCTAATTTGTTTTGATAATAATTATACATTTCTTGTTGTGCTCTAAACGGTTTTTCGTCTCCACGTTTTCTGTAACGATTTAATAAATCTGCCGAATGAATGCGTGCTTTTACATTAGCTTTCCATCCAATTTCAAATGTATCGATTAATTCTTGTTTGATTTCTGGATCGTAAATTGGACATGTAACTTCTACTCTAGCATCTAGATTTCGCGTCATAAAATCTGCTGACGAAATAAAAACTTCAGGATCACCTGCATTTCCAAAAATATAAATTCTTGAATGTTCTAAATAATTATCTACGATGCTGATGGCTTCAATATTTTCACTTAAATCTTTAACTCCTGGTATCAAACAGCAAATACCTCTAATAATCAATTGAATTTTAACACCGGCTTGGCTTGCTTCATATAATTTATCCACCATTTTAAAATCAGATAAACTATTCATTTTCAGCTTGATGTATGCTTCTTTTCCGGAAAGTGCATTTGAAATTTCGCGCTCGATTAGTTTATTGAAACGACTTCTCGTATAATGTGGAGATACAATTAAATGCTTGTAACGATGTACTCGATAATTCACATCAAAAAAATCAAAAATTTTAGCGGCATCTTTTAGAATTTCATTTTTACTGGTAAAAAGAGTTACATCAGTGTAAATTTTTGCCGAATTTTCATTGAAATTTCCAGTTGAGATAAATCCGTAACGTTTTACTTTTCCTTCTTCAATTCTTTCTATGACGCAAACTTTGCTATGAACTTTCAAGCCTTTAACTCCAAAAATTAGTTCAATTCCTTCTGTTTGCATTTGTTCAGAATAAGAAATATTACTCTCTTCATCAAAACGTGCTTGTAATTCAATTTGAACCGTAACTTTTTTTCCATTTTTAGCTGCATTGATCAGTGAACTAACGATTTGTGAATTCTTAGCCAGTCGGTATAAGGTAATTTTGATTGAAACAACTTTTGGATCTAAGGCAGCTTCGCGCAAAAACTTGATGATATAGGAAAAAGATTGATAGGGTGCATAAAGTAAATAATCTTTCTTTTTTATACGCTCTAAAATACTTCCTTCAAGTGATAAACCTGGAACGGGTAAGGGTAAATTTTCTCTGTATAATAAATCGTATCGTCCTAAATTTGGGAAACTCATGTAATCTCTACGATTGTGATATCTTCCTCCGGGAATAATACTATCTGAGCTCAAAATATTCATTCCTTTAAGGAAAAACTCTAGCGTATCTTTCTCTATTGCCTGATCATAAACAAAACGAACAGGTTCACCTACTCTTCGTTCTTTAACCGAATTAGAAATTTTTTCCATCAAACTTTTACTCAAGTCACTATCAAATTCCAATTGTGCGTCTCGAGTAATTTTTATCATATGAGCCGAAATACATTTGTAATCAAAAATATTAAATATGCTATTTAGATTAAGACGAATAACGTCGTCCAAAAGAATAATATACTGTTTTTCAGAAATTGATGGAAGTACTACAAAACGGTTAATGGTGTTTGGAATTTCTATAACCGCATACTTTATTTCTTCTTCTGAAGAATTTGATTTCATAACTAATTTAATGGCCAAATAACCCGAAGTATCCTTTAATAACGGAAATTCCTCCAAATCATTTAACATGATTGTTACTACTGAAGGTGCTACTTTTTGAATAAAAAAATCATGAATAAAACTTTCTTGGTCTTTGGTAACTTGTTTTTCATTAATAATAAAGATATTTTCTTTTTCAAGTTTTTTTTCAATTTCACTTAAAATACGAAGACTTTCAGATTGTTGTTCAATAACAATATCTGTAATCTCTTTTAAAAGCTGTTCAGCAGGCAAACCAAGGATTTTTTCAGTTTCGTTGTTTTCATGCCTTAATCGTCTAATTGCTGCATATCGAACTCTAAAAAATTCATCTAAATTGTTTGAAAAAATTCCTAGAAAACGAAATCGATCCAACAATGGAACATTTGCATCATTGGCTTCTTGAAGCACTCTTGCATTAAATGTTAACCAACTTTTTTCTCTATCTATGTAATTATTTGTGTGATTGTTCATTTTTAAACTGACTTGGAAATAATGTTGCTATAGTTTGTCCATTTGAAATCGTATTCCAATCATCAGTATCAAATTGCAAAGCAACAACACCCGATGTTGGGACATTATTTATGTAAAGGTCTCCAAATTTATTAACAAATTTTGTAATAGCTTCATTATGTCCGAAAAGAATTAAAATAGCGTGTGAATTTTCACAATTTTTAACACTTTTCTCTAAATCTCTAACGTTAAAAGTATACAATTCTTCTTTAAAATGGATATTATCAAAACCCAAAGGTAAATATTCAGAAAAAATTAAAGCCGTTTGTATAGTTCTTGTTGAAATACTACACCAAACTGTAAACGAATGCGCAAGATTTAATTGTAAGTGTGAAGCAACTAAATGAGCATCTTTTTGACCTCTCTTTGAAATCGGTCGGAACTTATCTTCAAGCGGTTCATCCCAACTTGATTTTGCATGTCGAATTAAAAAAATAGTTTTCATTTTTACAAGATACACCAAATTTTAAAAATGAAAAAAAGAATATTTAGCTAATGAAAACAAAACAATTATGGTGATAATCGCTCTATTTTCCAATCATAATCATTCGTTAATTGATAACGAATTCTATCGTGTAAACGGTTAGGTCTTCCTTGCCAAAATTCTACTTCAACAGGACGAACCAAAAAACCACCCCAATGTGCCGGACGCAAAATTTCTTTTCCCTCCCATTCTTTTTCTAACTGTTTTAAATTATCTTCTAAAAATTCTCTACTAGGAATAACTTCACTTTGCGGTGAAACTATAGCTCCTAATTTACTTCCATCTGGACGCGATGCAAAATAATTATCAGAAACATTTTCTGGAGTTTTCTCCGCAATTCCTTTTATAATGATTTGACGTTCCACTGTAGGCCAAAAGAAAGACAAACAAATATGTGGGTTATTTAAAATGGCTTTCCCTTTTTCCGAATTATAATTGGTGTAAAAAATAAAACCTTCTTCATTAAACTTTTTAAGCAATACTACACGCGCCTTTGGAAAACCATCTAAACCAATTGTAGTTACGGTCATCGCATTCACTTCTTCGGCTGCGTTTAACTCTTCGGCTTCGTAAAACCATCGATGAAATAAATTAATTGGATCTTCCGGAATTTGGTTTTCCAATAACTCGCTCTTTTCGTATGATTTTCTATAATTGCTTAAATCTTTCATAATAACAGTTGTTTCAACAAAGCAAAGTTACAAAGGGAAACTCGTTTTTTTACTAAAACAAAAATTAAAATTAAACCTTTTTGAATATCTTTAGTCTTATAATCAAATTCAGCATTTTGCAAGACGAAAAAGCTTTCATTTCCGAATTACTAAACCCGAAAACGCAAAATGAAGCGTTTAGAAAGCTATTGCAATTGTATCAAAAACCTTTGTATTATCACATTAGAAACATGGTTTTGAGTCACGATGATGCTGATGATGTGCTGCAAAACACATTTATAAAAGTATTTGGAAATCTAAAAAATTTCAAAGGCGATAGTAAATTGTATTCTTGGATGTACCGAATTGCAACTAATGAAGCCATTACTTTTATGCAACAACGAGCAAAGAAACAAGGAATTTCAAACGAAGAAGCCCAACAAAAAGCCGTGAATAAACTAGAAAGTGATGTTTTTTTTGATGGCGATGAAATTCAACTGAAATTACAAAAAGCCATCGCTACTTTGCCTGAAAAGCAACAATTGGTTTTTAAAATGCGCTATTTTGAAGAATTAAAATACGAAGAAATGTCGGAAATTCTAGAAACTTCGGTGGGTGCTTTAAAGGCGAGTTACCACATTGCAGTTAAGAAAATTGAAGATTTTTTACATACACATTAAACCTTTACCAATAATTTTTGTCCAATAGATATGAAACCTTTTGATTTAGAAAATAAAAACGAAATAAAATCGGGATTTAAAGTTCCAGAAAATTACTTTGAGCAATTCGAAGCTAAAATGATGGCCCAAATTCAACCAGAAAAAGAAACCAAAGTAGTGTCTATTTTTTACAGAAAACAAGTTTGGATGAGTGCGATTGCTGCTGTTGTTTTACTTGCTATTGCAATTCCGGTTTATTTTAACATGGCGAATAGCAATAATTTAGATGCAACTACTATTGAAATGTATCTTTCACAACAACAAGGAATTGGCATCACAGAATTATCCAAACACTTAACTGACGAAGACATTGTCGCTTTAGAACAAAATTTATCAATAAGTGAAACAAATTCAGATGAAGTTGAAGCATATTTATCAGAAACCGAAAATTTAGATTATTACATAAACGAATAAAAATACAATACAATGAAAACGAGATTTATTTATCCTCTAGTATTTTTACTAATTTCTTCATTATCTTTTGCTCAAGATTATAAGGAAAGAAGAGAAAAAGTAAAAGCTTTAAAAGTAGCTTTTATCACTGAAAAATTAGAATTAACAACGGAAGAAGCTCAAAAATTTTGGCCAATATACAATGCTTTCGATGAAAAACAAGCTGAATTACGTCATGAAAAAATGCGCGCTATTCTGAATCGTTTTAAACCAGGAAATGTTGAGAATTTAAGTGAAAAAGAAGCCTCTGCTCTATTGATACAAATGGAAAAAATTGAAGAAGATTTATTCAGTTTGAGAAGAAAATTCATCAAAGATTTACAAGGCGTTGTAAGTGCTAAAAAAATCATCAAACTAAAAAAAGCAGAAGAAGATTTTAATAGAGAATTATTAAAACAAATGCGAGAAAAACGAAAAGGATAATAAGATTATAAAGCGCTCAAAAATTAATGAGCGCTTTTTTTATTGAATTTCAAATCGAACCAACTTATTTCTTCCGGTTGCATAAAACACTTTTTCGGATTCAAATCTGAAAGTAAAAAAATCTTTATCATCAGAAAATTTTGTCCAACTTTTGCCAAAATTATCCGAGTAAAACATTCCTGTTCCACCAACAGAAATGATTTTCTTCCATTTGCTATTCGGAACAAATTGTACACAAGAAGCGTAACCAAAAGCTTCTTTCTCAGCGATTAATTTCCAAGTTTTTCCACCATTTTTAGTAAAGGCTTTGTTAGCCCAATTTTGGTCTTGCTTTTCGTAATTTCCACCAGCAATTATTCCAATTTTTTCATTGTAAAAGTCGGCTGTAAAAATTCCTGTCATGGTTTCGCCTTGAACTAATGGTGTTTCATAAACGTTCCAAGTCGCTCCAAAATCATCCGAAACAAAAACTCTCGATTTCTTTCCACCCGAAACCATAAAAATCGATTTTCCTTTTACAATCAAATTTGTATTACTAGTAGCAAAAGCGGCCTCACCTTCTGAAACTTTTGGTAACACATCGCAATTTACTTTTTGCCATGTTTTGCCTCCATCAGTAGTTTTTATGAAAGCTAAACAGTTTTCAATTGGGTCACCCATGGCAAATCCGTTTAAATCATCCACAAATTGCATACTATCATAAAAAACTTTTTCGTGTTCTTCTTCATAAACAACAGTTTCTTCCAAAGTTTTCTTGTCAATACGAATCAACATCGCTGGATTTCCTATCGCTAAAATAAAAATGGCTTTTTTTGTTCCTGCTATACTTCTAAACTCAGTAGTTCGGGGAACGGATTGAATTTCTTTTATGATTGTGGTATCTTTCTTTTTATCATAAAATCCGTAACGACCTTTATCCATTCCCATCCAAACTTTTTCATCGTCAACTAAAATAGCTCTGCAACTCAATTTAGTTTCGAGAATAACTTCTGATTTAAATTTTTTATTTTGAGCTATTCCTGAAATACTTATAAATAATAGAAATAAATAAATCGTCTTCATTGGATAGGTTTTATTTTCAAATATAATGGAAATATTGTAAAGGAAAAACATAATTTATAAGTAACTAAAAATCAATGATTTAATTGCATTTAAAAAATTTTGGCACAGTAATTGGATAACTAAAATAGAAATAAGAACCCTAAAAACGAATATATTATGAAAACGAAATTGATACATCTGAGCTTACTGGCTTCATTGACGATAGGTTCTCTTTTTGCGCAAGAAAAAACTACGGTTACAGCAAAAAATTCGGATATCAGCGACAACTTAGATTTAAGAGCGGTTGCGACTGTCTTTGGTGATGCAAAAGATTTGGAAGATTTTGAGAGAAGATTAAATGATCCTAAAACTCAAATCTCTAACTTAGATTTGAATAACGATAATTATGTCGATTATTTAAGAGTTATTGAAACGGTTGAAGGAAACGTGCATTTAGTTGTGGTTCAAGCAGTTTTAGAAAAAGATGTTTTTCAAGATGTGGCAACCATTGAAGTAGAACGAGACCGAAACAATCGAGTACAAGTACAAGTTGTAGGTGACGTTTATATGTATGGTGCTAATTATATTTACGAACCTGTTTATGTGCATACTCCGGTGATTTACACTACTTTTTGGGTAAGCAATTATCGTCCGTATTATTCATCTTGGTATTGGGGTTATTATCCAAGTTATTACTACTATTGGAATCCATTCCCAATTTTTAGATACAGAAATCACATTCATGTTCATATTAACTTTGGTCACAGTTATCATTATGTAACACACAGAAGATGTGCTGCCGTTTATAACAACTATTATGGAAGAAGAGGAAATGGTTATGAAAGAAGATATCCAAATCGTTCCTTCGCTCACCGAAATGCAGGATATTCAAACCGTTATGAATTAGATTCAAGAACAAATATCAGTTCACCACGTAATAGAAGTGAAATAACTTCAAACTCACCAAGAGGAAATCGTGAAACGAGAGCAATTGAAGGAAGTTCACCAAGAACTAGACCTGAAACTTCTTCTCCAAGAAACAACGGAACTAGAGAAAATTCTGGAACTCGAGTTACCACAGAAAACAGAGGAAATTCTCCAAGAGTAACTACGGAAAATAGAGGTCGAAATGAAGGTCCAAGATCAAATGGTGGAAGAGAGTTTTCAGAAAATATAAACAAATCTCCAAGAGAAAGAGGAACTGTTTCAAGCTCAGGAAACAGAGGAAATTCGGAATACAGAGGAGGTTCTTCAAGAGGTAATTCACAACCAAGAAATAGTACTCCAAGAGGCAACTCAAACTCAAGAGGTTCCGAAGGAAGAGGAAACGGAAGAGGATAAATATTAAAGCTGTCAAATTTGGCAGCTTTTTTTATTTTTATTCGTATCTTTGCAGGCTGATTTAAAATAAATAATGAGATTACACAGAAATTTAGTGTTCACAACAATCGATTCGCTAATGGCGATTTTTAACGAAGGTGAATACGCTGATAAAGTGGTTGCTAGAGCACTTAAAAAAGACAAACGTTGGGGAAGTCACGATAGGAAATTCGTAGCCGAAACCATTTACGAAATCGTAAGATGGAAACGTTTATATACTGAAATTGCAGAAGTTAAAGAACCTTTTGATCGAGATAAAATTTGGAGAATATTTGCGGTTTGGGCAGTATTAAGAGGTTATAACCTTCCCGATTGGAAATATTTTGAAGATACACCAGTTAGAAGAATCAAAGGAAAATTTGATGAGTTAACTAAAACCAGAAAATTCAGAGAATCGATTCCAGATTGGATGGATGAATTGGGTGTTAAAGAATTAGGTGAAGAAGTTTGGACTAAAGAAATTGCAGCTCAAAACGAGCAAGCTAAAGTAATTTTAAGAGTTAATAAACTTAAAACTACCAAAGAAAAATTAAGAGCCATCTTAATGGATTTGAATATTGAAACTGAGTTTCACAAAGATTATCCAGATGCTTTAATTTTAACAGAAAGAGCTAATGTTTTTTTAACAGACGCTTTTAAAGATGGATTGTTTGAAGTACAAGACGCTTCTTCTCAATTGGTAGCTTATTTCTTGGATGTGCAACCAGGAATGCGCGTTGTGGATACTTGTGCTGGTGCTGGTGGAAAAACGTTGCATTTGGCTTCCTTAATGGAAAATAAAGGCCAATTAATTGCTATGGATTTATATGAAAGTAAGTTAAAGCAATTAAAAATTCGAGCCAAAAGAAATGGCGCTTTCAACATTGAACCTAGAGTTATTGAAAGTTCAAAAACAATAAAAAAATTACACGAAAAAGCCGACAGAGTTTTAATTGATGCACCTTGTAGTGGTTTAGGTGTTTTAAAGAGAAATCCAGATAGCAAATGGAAATTACAACCTGAATTCATAGATAACATCCGTAAAGTTCAGGCAGAAGTTTTAGAAAATTATTCAAAAATTGTAAAACCTGGTGGAAAATTAGTTTATGCTACTTGTTCTGTATTACCATCAGAAAATCAAGAACAAGTTAAGCATTTCTTAAACACAGAAATTGGAAAAGAATTTAACTTTGTTAAAGATCAAAAAGTCTTAGCAAGTGAAAGTGGCTTCGACGGATTTTACATGGCATTATTAGAAAGAAAAAATAAATAGTTTATGAAAAAGAACTTTACCTTAATAGCGTTTTTATTGTGTTCAGTTATAGGATTGGCACAAATTCCTTCGGGATATTACAGTAGTGCTACTGGAAGTGGTTATACTTTAAAAACACAGTTATTTAATATAATAAAAGGGCATACTGATCTAGGATATGCTGGTTTATATGTGACTTACACTACTTCTGATATTGATTTGTATTATGAAAATAATGGAACCATGTTAGACATGTATACCGAAAATCCGACAGGTCCAGATACTTGTGAATATACTTATGGTGTAAATCAAGATGATGGTTCTGGTGGTACTGCAGAATGTCAAAAATACAATAGAGAACATATAGTTCCACAATCTGTATTTGGTTCAGCTACACCAATGTACTCAGATGCACATTTTGTAGTACCATCTGATAAATATGTAAACGGTCAAAGAGGGAATGATCCGTTTGGTAGAGTAAATGTGCCAACTAACACATATTCTAATGGTTCAAAAAAAGGAAATAATTTAAATTCAGGTTATTCAGCTGGATATTCAAGCATTGTTTTTGAGCCTATCAATGAATTTAAAGGTGATATTGCAAGAATGTTTTTCTATTTTGCAACAAGATATGAGAATCAGGTAGCAGGATGGTCATATCCAATGTTTAATGGTACTTCTAATCAAGTGTTCACTAATACGTTTTTAAACATTTTAATTACTTGGCATAACAATGATCCTGTAAGCCAAAGAGAGAGAGATAGAAATAATGCTATATATGCACGTCAGAACAATAGAAATCCTTTTATTGATCATCCTGAATATGTATGTCAAATATACCCAACACAATGTGCTACATTATCATCTGATAATTTTATTTTAGAAAATGTTGTTTCAATTTATCCAAACCCAGCTGTGAATTACGAAATTACTATTTCATCTGAAGTTGAATTAAATTCAATTGTTTTATACAACATCAACGGACAAATTATTCAAGAAATTAAAAATCCAACACGAATTGATAATTCTTATAAAGTTAATAATTTACAAAGCGGTTTTTATTTAGTTCAATTAACTTCTGAAAATGCTACAACGTCTAAAAAAATTATTGTAAATTAATAAAGATAAATATTAAATAAAGAAAATCCCATCAATTTTTTGATGGGATTTTCTTTATCATCTTAAGTTAATTAATTTATAAACAGTACTGATATAGAAATATTAATACTCATCTAACCCCAATAACAACAACTGTGCTGTAGCTTCATTGGTAGCCAAGGGTACGTTGTGAACATCGCAAATGCGAATTAACATATTAATGTCGGCTTCATGAGGGTGACTAGAATTAGGATCTTTAAAAAATAAAACCATTTTAGTTTTTCCTTCAGCCACACGTGCCGCAATTTGAGCATCACCTCCTAGTGGACCAGAAAGCATTTTTTTTACTTTAAAACCAGCCGCTTCCGCCCTTCCTCCTGTAGTACCAGTAGCAATGATTTTTAATTTTTCTTTTGACAAAATGGCTTTATTCTTATTTAAAAACTGAACCATGTCTGCTTTTTTTCCGTCGTGGGCTATGATGGCTATTTCCATAAAAAAATAATTCTTAACAAATATAGAAAGAAAAATTATTTATTCAATATGTGATAAGAGATAAGTCCATCAATGGGTCTTCGTAATATATTACCAACGGTAATATCATGTTTTTTCAAAATCTCAGTCAACTCATCTTTTAAATAAAAAGCAATAGAACCAATAAAATGAACAGGAACTTCTCTGTAATTTTCAAATTGTTTGATATAATTATCTACAAATGATTCCATTTCTTCCTGAATCATTTCTTTACAGATTTGTTTATCCTTATGCTTAATCAAAAATTTTGCGAAAGTTGCTAAAAAAGCATTTGGATTGGGTTCTTTATAAAAATTATGTTTGATAAAATCAGCATCAACGTTATATTCATTTTCAAATTCTAAAGCCATTTCTTTTGGCATTTTATTAAAATAGTACGCTCGAATCAGGTGACGTCCAAATCTATTTCCAGAACAATCATCCATTGCAATATAACCTAATGATTGTACTTTTTGATGTAAAACCTTTCCATCAAAATAACTACAATTTGAACCTGTACCTAAGATACAAACAATAGCTTTTTCATCTTTTGGAGTAGTAGCATAAACAGCAGCATAAGTATCTTCGTGAACTACAACAGTAGCATTTTTAAAATATTCTTGAAAAACTAAAGCTAAGAAGTCTTTCATTCGGTCAGTTCCACAGCCTGCTCCGTAGAAGAATAAGTGAGTTGCTTTGTCTCTATTGTGCGAAATATCAAACTTATCTTCTAATCGATTTACAATTTCTTCTTTGTTTAGAACTTCAGGATTTAATCCTAGAGTTTGAGTAGTGAATAATACTTTACCATTATCATCAATTGCAATCCAATCGGCTTTAGTAGAACCACTGTCAACAAGTAATTTCATTTAGTTAGTGTTAGTTTATTTTAAAAATAATCCCGCACAAAAATGCTACGGGATTATCAATAAGAGAAATATTTTATTTTAAACCTGCAATATGTACCGATAAATCAATTAATTTACTTGAATAACCATATTCGTTATCGTACCAAGAAACCAATTTAAAGAAAGTAGAATTCAACCCGATTCCTGCTTTGGCATCAACAATAGAAGTTCTTGAAT
Organism: Flavobacterium fragile; assembly: GCF_023634865.1. Lineage (GTDB taxonomy): Bacteria > Bacteroidota > Bacteroidia > Flavobacteriales > Flavobacteriaceae > Flavobacterium > Flavobacterium fragile. The sequence goes on along the minus strand of NZ_JAMLJN010000010.1, from coordinate 59,868 downwards.
CTCCAACAAAATCTTGTGAAACCACATCATCTTCTGTAAATCCTAAGATACCCTTCATTGAAGTCTCAGAAGCATTTTTAAGTACTTTCATGATATCTTCATACGTTGTTTCTTTGGCTAATTTAACAGTTAAATCTACCACTGAAACATCAACTGTTGGTACACGAAAAGACATTCCTGTAAGCTTTCCGTTTAATTCTGGTATTACTTTACCTACTGCTTTTGCAGCTCCAGTCGATGATGGAATAATGTTTACACTCGCAGCTCGTCCACCTCTCCAATCTTTTTTTGAAGGACCATCAGCTACCATTTGCGTTGCTGTTGATGCATGAACAGTTGTCATTAAACCTTCAACAATTCCGAAGTTATCGTGAATTACTTTAGCTAATGGTGCCAAACAGTTTGTTGTACAAGATGCATTAGAAACAATAGTATCTGTAGCTTTTACTTCCGCATGATTTACTCCCATGACAAACATTGGAGCATCTGCTGAAGGAGCAGAAATTACCACTTTCTTAGCGCCACCATCAATATGAGCTTGAGCTGTTTCCAAGGTCGTGAAAATTCCCGTACATTCTGCTACTACATCGACATTTACACTTGCATCATCCCATTTGATTAATTTTGGATCTCTTTCTGCTGTAACACGAATAAACTTATCATTAACATATAATTTTCCATCTTTCACTTCAACTTTTCCATTAAAACGACCATGAACTGAATCATATTTTAATAAATATGCTAAATGTTCTACATCTAATAAATCGTTGATAGCTACTACTTCTACGTTATCTCTGTTGAATGTTTCTCTAAATACAATTCTACCGATTCTTCCGAATCCGTTAATTCCTAATTTTACTTTTGACATTTTATATTTTTTATTGCTTAATTTATTATGATGATACGATATCGGAGACTTTTACTAATTCCATATCGATTTTACTTTGCCCTTTGATGGCTTGTTCTAAAGGTGTTAATGTAATTTTATCTTCATTTAAACCTACCATGTAGTTTGATTTTCCTTCTAACAAGGTCTCAACTGCCTTTACTCCCAATCTTGAAGCCAAAACACGATCAAAACAAGATGGAGAACCACCACGTTGCATATGTCCTAAAACAGAAACACGAACATCGTATTCAGGCATGTTTTCCTCAATGTAATCTTTCAGTTCAAAAACATTTTTACCAATTTTATCCCCTTCTGATACTACTACAATACTTGAAGTTTTACCAGAACCTTTACTCCTTTTTAAAGAATCTACAAGACGATCTAAACCAAAATCTTCTTCTGGAATAAGAATTTCTTCCGCTCCAGCTCCAATTCCTGCATTTAATGCGATATGTCCAGCATCTCTACCCATTACCTCTACAAAAAATAATCGGTTGTGTGAATTAGCGGTATCTCTAATTTTGTCAATGGCATCAATTACGGTATTTAAAGCCGTATCATAACCTAATGTATAACTTGTACCATAGATGTCATTGTCAATGGTTCCTGGAATTCCAATTACAGGAAATCCGAATTCTTCATTGAAAATTTCAGCACCTGTGAAACTTCCATCACCACCAATAACTACAAAAGAATCAATACCAGCAGTAACTAAATTATGATAGGCCTTTTTTCTTCCTTCTTTTGTCTTAAAATCAACAGAACGTGCCGATTTCAAAATAGTACCTCCTTTATTAATAATGTTTTTAACATCTCGAGGTCCCATTTCTTTGAAATCACCTTCAATCATACCTTGGTATCCTCTATATATTCCAACACAATCTACATTATAATAAGCACAAGCTCTAACAACTGCTCTGATAGCAGCATTCATTCCTGGTGAATCTCCCCCAGATGTTAAAACACCTACTTTTTGTATTTTTTTTGACATGGATTTTATTTGTTTATGTAAATTTATAAAACGAAAAATAAAAAACTAGAGTTGATTGTTAACAATTTAAAAATCGCTAAAAATTCAAACGTTTTCGTTAATAAGTTTTTGAGTTTTATAATAAAAATTTAAAAAAATTAGTCTATTTCAGGAACTTTAGCAGGTTCTTCTTTTGGAGTTGTAGTCGTTTTAGATTTTCGAGAATTAATCAGTTCTAGAAACTCAGGAGGAAATTCTTCTGAATCTGGAAAATCATTATTAGACTGTGAGGAAGTAGATTTCTTTTTATTTTTATTTAAAATGCGCTGCATTAATTCTTTAAAGTTATTGAATTCGATATTGTAAGTAATTCCTAAACCTTGTGTGTAACCAATACCTTCTACAATATAATTAATATCATTTTCTCTATTAAAAACATGAGCATTAAGTGTACCATCTTCATTAATTTGAACTAAAACTTCCAAATTACCCACAATTACTGATTCAGTAACTCCACCCACAGGAACTCCGACTTTACCGTTTATAGTTATTCTGTCGTTGATTCTGGTATTCATGGTAACACCTACTCTATCCGAAATTTCAGTAAGACGATTTCCTTGTGAATAATCCAATCCGAGTTGTAAATTACTATCTTGGTCTTCAAATAAACCATTAATCAAAGAGCTAGCTCCCTCAATAAGGGAACCATAAGCAGCATTACCAGAAGAAACGGCAGTAACAAAAGAACCTGTCGCCATCAAAGCAAAAGCTTGTGTTTGTCGGGTATCTTTATCTTGTAATTTGTAATCAATCTCGCTTTTTAAAACCGAACTAACAGTTGGAAAATCGATAACAAAATCAGGTTGAGGATTACTTAGATTTCCATTTAGTAATATAGTTACATCGGTATCAACCTTTCTATTAAAAGAAGCACTTTCAACTAAAACAGCAGGATTAGCCATAGTTTTGTAAGTTGCTTTTAAATCCAAAACAGCATCTAGTGGCTCTCCATCCCATCGAATAGTTCCTCCTTTTTCAACTTTGAATTTTTTATCAATTATACTACCATATTTGAAATTATACTGACCTTCTTGAACAATAAAATCTCCGAACATTTGAAACTTTCCTAGAGTATTAATGTTCATTTGCATAGAACCAACTCCAGTGCCTTTCATAGCATGACCTGTTTCACGATTTAAAATAATTTCGATATCAGCATCCGTATCAATATCAAAATTGAAATCCAATTCAATACCTTGGTATTTATTTTCTTTCTTGTTAATTCCTGTTAAAGATTTTAGATATTCTTCTTTAGTCATAAAGTTAATGAAAGAATTATTACCTAAATCTTCTTCATCATTAACTGGAATTTTTATTGAAGTTCCCTTTTCAGATTCGCCCGAAACTTTAATATTTAAAGCATCTACAGAACCCGTTATACTTGCTTTTCCTTTCATAAAAGCAGTTCCGTAATAATAGGCATCTTCAGAGTCTTTTGTGTTTAGGGCCAAAATATTATCTGAAATTAAATGCAAATCCAATTCCCAATCACCCAAATTTTCATGACGAATAGTACCATCAATTACTCCTCTAGTTTTGTATTTGGTATCGGTAACTTCTATTTTTCGTAAACTAAATTGGTGCTCGGTTAAATCCACAATAGCATTTTTTTCAAAAGCATAATCTACATTTAAATAAGGCACATTCATTCCCGCATCATTTAGGTATAATCTACCGTCAATTTCTGGTTTCGTCAATGAACCACCAATTGTTGTTCTTCCTGTGGCATTTCCCCTCACATCAGACAGAACACTTCCGAGTAGTGAGCCGAAAGGGGCCAAATTAAACTTTTCAAATCCGGCTTCTAAATCTAAACTCGACTGTTCTTTTACGAAATTAACCTTTCCATCTAAAAAGAAATGATCTTTACTATCTTGTGTAATGCTTGAATTTACCTTAAACTCATTAAAATTTTCGTTTCCTTCAATTCTAAAATCCAAGTCCCCTAATAAAAATTTATTTATTTTTAAGCTATCAATTGTGATATTTGAAACAGGATCATATTTGTACCTATCTTGTTTGTAGGTTACATTTCCATTTATTTTTCCTCCAAAAGACAAACTATCCAATTCAGGTGTAACCTTATTCAAATCCACATCATCAAAAGTTAATTTGAAATCTTTGTATGTAGAATCACGCATAACACCAAAAAAATCTATTTTTTGATTATTATGGGATAAGGTAAGTTTTTCAAAATCGAAATTTTTCAAATTTTTATCGAAAACTATCTTATTATCATCTGTTTCTAACTCGTTAATAAACCACAAATAATCTTTGAATTTTATTTCTGATTTCTTAAACCCTACAATAGATTGTTTGTTTTTGTTAATGGTATGATACAAATTCAAATCATAAGTATCTGCTCCTTTAGGTCCGCCTTTGAACTCAGAACGAACGAATAAAGTATCATTTAAAGTAACGTTAATTAAATTAAAATCAGCAATCTTATAAGTATCATTTTTTATAGAATCAACACTTATATAAGCATTGTAAAGTGGATTTTTATTGTCAATATCAATATTTACATTCTCAATACTATTATTAAATGCGATGATATTTGGTGACGAGAAATCAAATTCAAATTTTCCTTCATCTCCATTTATTCTTCCTCTAGCTTCAGTGTTTTCAGAAATTTTAATATCAGGAACAAATACCTCTACAATTTTATCGTGAATAGTGACATCAAAATTTAAAAATTGACCTTTATCTAATTTATTTGGTGAATAGTTAGCATATAAACTTCCCAACGCATTTTCAACCATTTTTTGCAATTGGTTTACTTTGTATTTACCAACTATTTGACCAGTAATGATGTCTGGAGAATTGACTTCAATAGTTCTAACCTTTTCTGCATCGAAAGAAGATGTTACTTGAAAATCATCAAAGAAATACGAATCTTTACTATTTTGATATGAAACATTATTTATTTTTAAAACTCCTGCTAAATCATCAATCGAATTTCCATTAGCTTTAAAGTCAATAGTTCCTTTTAAAATTGAGATGGAATCTGATTTATAAAAATTTAAAATATGTAAATCAGCATAATCAACTTGGGCTTTAAAATCGTAGTTTTTAGCTTTTAAACTCAGATCGATAGTTCCATCAAAATCCATTTTTAAGTTGGGATCATTACTATTGAAATAGCCTTTGTAAAAAGGCATCTTCATACTTCCATCGACCGTAATGTTTTGATAATTATAACCGTTATAATAAAACTTATCAATTTTTCCTTTGATGGCAGTATTCAATAATTTTTGAGTAAATCCTTTACCATCAACATCTAAATCTAAGGTAGTTTTCCCAATTTCATTCTGAGCCAAAAGCGTTCCCAAATCAAAAGCATCCAATTTGATATTTCCTTGATAAGAAGCATTATCTATATTATTGATGTTTTGCATTGCTAAATTACCTTCTAAGTAACCCAATTGTGATAACATTGAAACATCAGCATTGATATACTTTTGAGTTAATTCAACGTCTCCTGCAATATTGACATTTCCTAATTTAGCCAAAACCGATGGTAAATTATTGCCTAAAATTCGTGGTAAAATAGATTTTAAATCTTCGTAATTGGAAGTAATTCGATCAAAGTTTCCTTTCATGTAAAACTCTTGATTTCCTTTTCCAAACAGATTTCTAAAATTCGCAGTTCCAATAATTTCTGATTGATGCTTGTCTACTAATTTTAAATTATAAGTTGTGAAATTATTCAATGTTCCAACTAAATGCGTATCAACATAAAAGATATTATTTTTCCCGAATTCATTGTAAAAATAATTTAAATCGTTTGAAGCAATTGTAGCTTTATCAAACTGAACATCAAAAATAACTTTGTTATTAAAGTCTGAAAAATCTTTTCTGTTGTATTTTAACTCTACTCTACCTTTCATTTCGGATAAAGGCGTTTTCATTTCCAGCTGTTCTAACAGAATATTTTTCTTGGTATACGTAAAATCAGCCGTAATATTTTCAACCACTAAACCACGATGATCTTTGAATGACAACTTGTCTATAAAAGTATAAACATTGGGGCCTTTAATAAAGAAATCTTCAATTTTACCATTTAATTGCGTAAAATCAAGCATTTTTGGTGTTTGAAGATTGTGGTCTACATATTGAAAACGACTATTAAAAACCGTCATCTTATTCGCTTTCATTCTAAATCTCCCCGAAGAAGGCGAACCATCATCAAAGGCTTCAATGAATTTATCTAAGTTGGTGTAATCTTCGTTTTTATAATTTACAATTCGAACATCTAATCCATGCAAAAAAACGTCTTTCAAATAGGGATGACCTGGATCATAAATTTTCTTAAAACTTAGAATAGAAGTATTTAATTTCTTGATGTAAAATAACGTATCTTGATGATGATCTAAAACTAAAACCTCACCAAGTTTTACACTTCCGAAAGGCGTAATAGCAACTTTTCCTATAGCAATGTTTGTTCCGAAAGACTTATTCAAGCTATCAGTTGCGTATTTTCCTAAAGCAGTTTGCACAAAGGGTAACGACAAAAGAATACCCAATAGGAGAAACAGCAATAAAATTGCAATTAGGGAACGAAATAGTATTTTTTTAAATTTTTTGATACGTTCTTTTGTTTTAAATTTGCTACCAATTATTTAACTGGGTGTATAACCCAACAAAAATAAGGAAATTTGTAAGATAATTACAATATCCCTATTCCAAATTTCATGCCTAAAATGTCAGAAAGAAAAATATATACATTAGCCATCGAAAGTTCGTGTGATGATACGTCTGCAGCCGTACTTTGCAATGATGTTGTTTTATCCAATATTGTAGCGCGACAAGCGATTCACGAAGAATATGGTGGCGTAGTTCCAGAATTAGCTTCGAGAGCGCACCAACAAAATATTGTTCCAGTAGTAGATGTTGCCATTAAAAAGGCTGGAATTACGAAAAAAGATTTAAATTGTATCGCTTTTACACAAGGTCCAGGATTAATGGGTTCGCTGTTGGTTGGTGGTTCTTTTGCAAAATCAATGAGTATGGCTTTGGATATTCCGTTAGTCGCGGTAAATCACATGAAAGCGCATATTTTGGCACATTTTATTGATGAAGATGGCTTTGATAAACCTACTTTCCCATTTTTAGCATTGACTATTTCTGGCGGACATACCCAAATTGTGAAAGTAAATAGTTTTTTTGATTTGGAAATTATTGGCGAAACTACTGATGACGCGGTGGGTGAAGCTTTTGATAAATCGGCTAAGATATTAGGACTTCCCTATCCTGGAGGACCTTTGATTGATAAATTTGCGCAAGAAGGAAATCCGAAAGCGTTTCCATTTACCAAACCAAAAGTCGACGGATTAAATTTTAGCTTCAGCGGTTTGAAAACCCAAATTTTATATTTCATCCAAAAAAATGCAGCAGAAAATCCAAATTTCATTGAAGAAAACAAAGCCGATATTTGTGCTTCTATTCAATATACCATTATCAATATTTTAATGGATAAGCTAAAATTAGCTGTTGCTGAAACGGGAATTAACCAAATTGCAATTGGTGGTGGTGTTTCGGCAAATTCAGGAATTCGAACTACATTGAAAGAAGCCGAAAAAAAATACGGTTGGAAATCTTATATTCCAAAATTTGAATACACAACCGATAATGCGGCAATGATTGGAATTGTCGGCTATTACAACTTTTTAGAAGAAAATTTCAGTCAGGCAGATGTTACTTCTAAAGCAAGAATTGAATTTTAACAAAATGGATTCAATAATTAAAAGAAATAACTCCAATTTTGTTTGGTTGAGAAATGATAAAACCGTAGGGAATTTATCATTTTATAGTGGTTCAAATCTTGAAGCTCAAATAAAAATTAATGACACTGAATTATATGAAATAAAACCTTATGGATGGTTTGGACAAAAAATCAAAATAACAAAAGATTCTAATACGATTTGCGAACTAAAATTAAGTTTCTGGCAATCAAAAATGATTATATCTTTCGCAAAAGAAAAATATCTTTTATCATCTAAAGGCTTTTTCTCAAATTTTTTTGTTCTTAAAAATGAAGAAAGTGAAATTTTATTTGAATTGCGTTTTTCAAGAAAAATTAATAATTTTAAGGTTATACTAAATCATAATAAAGAAATATCTGATTTAGTCAAAATGTTAGCCGTTTACGGTGCAATTAACATAACTAAATCTAACTATCAATCTTAGAAATGCAACTATTCTATAATTCCGACATAAAACAAGGCGCTACTACTTTCTTTTTCGACAAAGAAGAAAGCAAACACATAGTTAAAGTATTACGTAAAAAAGAAAATGATAAAATATTTATTACTAATGGATTAGGTTTTTTATTTGAATCAGAAATTATTTTGGCTTCTGAAAAAAAATGTGAAGTAAAAATAATAAAAGAAACCTTTCAAGAACCTGATAAATTTTACACACATATTGTAGTTGCTCCCACTAAAATGAATGACCGATTGGAATGGTTTTTAGAAAAAGCAACCGAAATTGGTATTCATGAAATCACGCCAATTATTTGTGAACACTCCGAACGGAAAGTATATAAAATTGATCGAGCGGAAAAAATCATTCAAGCCGCAATGAAACAGTCGTTACATTATTATATTCCAAAAATTAATGAACCGATTTCGTTCGCACAATTTGTAAAATCAAATAGCGACGGGCAAAAATTCATTGCACATTGTGAAGAAACCGATAAAAAATCGTTTAAAAACGAAGTCAATAAAGATGAAAAAGTTACTATTTTGATTGGACCAGAAGGTGATTTTTCTACAAAAGAAATCAATTTGGCCATTGAAAATGGATTTATTCCAGTAACTTTGGGAAACACAAGATTGAGAACAGAAACGGCTGCTTTAGTAGCTTGTCATACAATTGCTTTGATAAATGAATAGAATTTTAGTCATTATTATATTAGTTTGGAATTTGGGATTTTCTCAAGAAATCGCTGTTGCTAAATATTCAGGTGGTGGCGATTGGTACGCCAATCCGACTTCTTTACCTAATTTGGCTAAATTTTGCAATCAAAATATCAATACTAAAATCAATACTAAAATTGCTACAGTTGATGTTGGGAGTTCAGAAATTTTCTCATATCCTTATGTTCATTTAACTGGTCACGGTAATGTAGTTTTCAGTGCAAACGATGTTATCAATCTTAGAAATTATTTAATTTCTGGAGGTTTTTTACATATTGACGATAATTACGGAATGAATGAATACATTCGAAAAGAAATCAAAAAAATATTTCCCGATAATCCACTAACGGAAATTCCTTCAAATCATATTTTATTTCAAGAACCATTTAATTTCCCAAATGGATTACCTAAAATCCATGAACACGACAATCAAAAACCACAAGCCTTTGGAGTCTTTATTGAAGGAAGAATCGTTTTACTTTATACTTACGAGACTGATTTAGGTGATGGTTGGGAAGATTCAGAAGTACATAACAATCCACAAAGAATTCGAGAAATTGCGCTTAAAATGGGAGCAAATATTCTTAACTACGCTTTCAAAAATTAATTAAGTTATTAATTTAACATTTTTTTTACACATCCTATTTTTTTATTTAAAAAAATTATTATTTTTGTTAATAATTTTAAAAAAAATAGTGATAATCTAAAAATACAAACCGAAACTAACCATTAACTTTATTAATTTATGAAAAAAAATCTGTTATCGATTTTAGCTCTTAGCCTCGTGCTGTTTTCTTGTAGTTCAGAAGAAAATTCTGTTGACAACCAAATTTCAAACACTGAAGTAACTCACAATCACAGAAATTGTGCTTCACACGATGTTCATGAACGTCAATTAAGAGAAAATCCTGAATTAGCGATGAGAATGAACGCTATTGAAAATTTTACTCAACAACGAATTGTTGAAAATGCAAGACTTGTAAATGGTAGAATTGTTATTCCTGTTGTTGTTAATGTCTTGTATAGAACTGCTGCAGAGAATATTTCATTAGCACAAATTCAATCACAAATAGATGTTTTAAACCGTGATTTCAATGCTAGTAATGCTGATTTTTCACAAATACCATCTGTTTTTTATGGTGTTGCCGCTAATGTGGGCATCACTTTTGAATTAGATGCTGTTTACAGAAAATCTACCAAAAAAACATCTTGGGGAACACGAGATGCAATGAAAAAAAGCAGTCAAGGCGGATTAAACCCTACATCTCCTTCTACAAAACTTAATTTATGGGTTTGTACTATTGGCAGCGGAATCTTAGGTTATGCTCAATTCCCAGGTGGCTCATTAGCTACAGATGGTGTAGTAGTTGACTCTAAATATTTTGGAACTGTAGGAACAGCTACTGCTCCTTATAACTTAGGAAGAACTGCTACTCATGAAGTAGGTCACTGGTTAAATTTAAGACATATTTGGGGTGACACCACTTGTGGAAGTGATTTAGTTAACGATACTCCTACTCATAACACTGCTAACTATGGTGTTCCAGCATTCCCTCACTATTCTACTTGTACAGGAAATCCAATCGAAATGACTATGAATTTCATGGATTATACTGATGATGCGGGTATGTATATGTTCTCAGAAGGACAAAAATCAAGAATGTTAGCACTTTTTGCTTCAGGAGGAGCTAGATTTTCATTTGCTCAACCTTAATTTAAATTCGATATAAACTTATATTAAAAACTCATCAAAATTTGGTGAGTTTTTTTTATTTTAGCAAAAAATCACAACAATGACTACAAAAGAATTATCTAGTGGAATTGTCAGAGCTACTCTAATTCTAACAGCAATAGCACTTTCATTACTTTTTCTATACAAAATTTCTACTGTGATAATATATGGTCTTATCTCAGTAGTTTTTACTCTTTTACTAAATCCATTGGTACTTTTTTTAAAAAGAAAATTGAAATTTAAAAATACTCTAGCAGTTGTTGTTTCAATGATTTTAGTAATTTTATTATTAATTGGTATAGGATTTCTTTTTATTCCATTATTAATATCCCAAGGCGAAAATTTATCTTTACTTGACATTCAGTCTTTAGAACAAAATTACAATCGCCTATTAAGCAATGTTATAAACTATCTCGAAAGTTACAATATTGACGTGGAAAAAGTTTTTAAAAGCACCAATTTAACCTCTTTTTCTAACTTCGAATTTATTCCTATTTTTTTGAACACAATTCTAAATACCATCGGAAATATCGGAATGGGATTTGCATCTGTTTTGTTTATTTCTTTTTTCTTGTTAAAAGAAAGAGCCTCATTTTTTAATGCATTTAGAAATGTTTTACCCTTTAATCAAAAAGAGAAAATTTTAAATTCGGTCAATAAAATCAATGAAATGCTTTCTAAATATTTTTTAGGACTATTGTTGCAACTATTCATTATTTTAGTACTCTATTCTTTCGTATTCATTATTTTTGGTGTGCAAAATGCGTTGATAATTGCTCTTTTATGTGCAGTGCTCAACATCGTACCATATATCGGTCCAATAATAGCAACATTTGTCGCTGGACTTTTGATAATGATTAGCAGCATTGGTACAGGAGTTGATTTTGCAACCGAAACAGTACCCACTACAATTTACGTTTTAATAGGAATGCTAATAATTCAAGTAATCGATAACAATATCAGTGCACCCTTAATTTTTTCAAAAAGCACAAATTCACATCCACTAGAAATTTTTCTTGTTGTCTTAATAGCTGGAATCTTATCTGGTATTACTGGAATGATTATCGCAGTTCCCTTTTATACATGTCTTAAAGTTATTGGAAAAGAATTTTTACCTGAAAATAAAGTTATAAAAGCCCTTACTAAAAACTTATAGTTTGAATCTAAAATCTATTTTACAGACTGAAATACAAAATTTTATCAATCAAAATTTGGATTCGGACATTTCAAAATTAGCTTTGAAGAAAAATCCTTTTCCACATATCAATTATACAATACTAATTAACCAAATTATTGCAAAAAAGAAAGCAAAAGATAAACTCCCAACTTGGTTTTCAAGTGAAAATATCGTTTATCCCGAGAAAATTTCTATTGAGCAAACATCTTCAGAAACTACGGCTAAATACAAGGCTTCCTTAGTTTCAGGAGATAAAATGATTGATTGTACAGGAGGATTTGGCATTGACGATTACTACTTTTCAAAACAATTCCAATCGGTTATTCATTGCGAATTGAATGCCGATTTATCTCAAATCGTAAAACATAATTTCGAAGTTTTACAAGCAACGAATATTGAATGTTATCAAGGCGATAGCACAGAAATCTTAAAACAATTGAACAAGAAATTCGATTGCATTTACATCGATCCTTCTAGAAGAAATCATGCAAAAGTAAAAGTCTTTATGTTAGCGGATTGTTTACCAAACGTGGTTGATTTACAAGATTTTTATTACCAATTTACCGACACGATTTTAATCAAAACCGCTCCTATTTTAGACCTTCATGCCGGATTATTGGAATTAAAAAATGTATCAGAAATTCACATTGTTGCTGTTGATAATGAGGTAAAAGAATTGCTCTGGAAAATTGATAAAAATTTCAACAAATCACCTGAAATTATTGCAGTAAATTTGGAAAAAGAAAAACAAACAATTACTAAAGTTGAAAGTTCAAAAGCGTATTTTGCTTCGTATAGTTTACCCAAAAAATATCTGTACGAACCCAATGCTTCTCTAATGAAATCTGGTAGATTTGAAGCCATTTCCGAATTATTTGCTATTGAAAAATTGCACCAGCATTCACACTTATATACTTCGGATGAGTTTATTGATTTTCCTGGAAGAAAATTTCAAATTGATACAATTGTTCCGTTTCAGAAAAAAGAAATTTCGCAACATATTCAAGGTAAAAAAATGAATGTTTCTACGCGAAATTTTCCCATAAAACCTGAAGAAATCAAAAAAAAATTCAAAATTACAGATGGTGGAACAGTTTATGCTTTTTTCACCACGAATATGAAAAATGAAAAATTAATTTTACTTTGCACCAAATTATAAACCATATGAAAAATCTTTTATTACTTCTTTTATTATCTACTTTTACTATAAATGCTCAAACAAAAGATTGTGTTTATGATGTTGAAGAGAAAACCGATTCTACATCACTTAAAACGCTACCACATAAATTGATGAATGAAAAGATTTTTGGTAATAACAAAGAGTTCATTTTTTTTGGATTACTCAATAACAATGGTGTTCCAATGTTGAGCCTACAACAACTTCAAAAAAATAATGATTTTATTCCAACAAGTTGTTTATCTAAAAATTCTAAAATTATTTTTCAACTAATGAATGGCAAAATTGTAACGCTTCGACATGCCTTTGATGATGTTTGTAGTGATTTAACTTATAATTCAGAAGAAAAGAATAATATTCGAATCCTTACTGCTTATTTCTACTTTACAAAAACAAATTATGAAGAGCTAAAAAGTAGCCCAATTAGTTTAATGCGTATTCAATTTGCAGGAGAAACAAAAGATTTTGTGTTAAAAAATGAATTGATGTCCGAAACATTAAAAACAACTTCCAATCCAGCTAGCTATTTTATTGAATTTTTGAAGTGTGTGGAGTAGAATAAATTTTGTGAACGTTTTATTAATACCACTAAAAACAAAAAAGCCTTGCAAATGCAAGGCTTTTTTGTGATCGCGCCAGGATTCGAACCTGGGACCTACTCATTAGAAGTGAGTTGCTCTATCCAGCTGAGCTACGCAACCTAATATTTATTTTGTCGGGGTGGCAGGATTCGAACCTGCGGCCTCCTGCTCCCAAAGCAGGCGCGATAACCGGGCTACGCTACACCCCGAAAACAAAAAAGCGGAGAGACAGGGACTCGAACCCTGGCGACGGTTACCCGTCGACAGATTAGCAATCTGCTCCGTTACCACTCCGGCACCTCTCCTATTATTGTTGTAAGAACTTATCTTTTTTGCGGTTGCAAATGTATATTTTCATTCTTAAATATACAACATTTTTGGGAGTTTTTTTCAATATTTTTTTATAATTTTTCAAAAAACACTTACAATCAATAAAATAGCTAATCAATAAAATCCTTACCAAATTATCGAAAACTAAATAAAATTAATTTAATGATTAGAATAACCTTAAAAACCTTGCCTCGTTTCGAATAAAAATAGTAAATTCGCAATTCAAATAAAAACCTTTCTATCATGAATAAAAAAGTAGTTATCGTTTCTGCCGTTAGAACTCCAATCGGAAGTTTCATGGGAGCTTTATCTAGTGTACCTGCCACAAAATTAGGTGCTGCTGCCATCAAAGGCGCTTTAAATAAAATAAATTTAGATCCTAAATTAGTTGACGAAGTATTAATGGGTAACGTAGTTCAAGCTGGAAACGGCCAAGCTCCTGCTAGACAAGCTGCTTTATACGCTGGTTTATCGGAAAGTGTAGCTTGTACTACTGTAAATAAAGTTTGTGCTAGTGGTATGAAAGCCGTTATGCAAGGTGCTCAAGCTATCATGGCTGGAGATGCGGAAGTCGTTGTAGCGGGTGGTATGGAAAACATGAGCTTGATTCCTCATTACGTTCACTTAAGAAATGGTGTAAAATTTGGACCAACTTCATTAGTTGATGGTATGCAAAAGGATGGTTTAACTGACGCATATGATAATAACGCTATGGGGGTTTGTGCTGACTTATGTGCAACCGAATACAATATTACAAGAGAAGATCAAGATAACTTCGCGATTCAATCGTATCAACGTTCGGCTGCAGCTTGGGAAGCAGGTAAATTCGATGCAGAAATAGTTCCTGTTGAAGTACCTCAAAGAAAAGGTGATCCTATTGTTATTACAAAAGACGAAGAATATACTAATGTAAAATTAGATAAAATTCCAGCATTAGCTCCAGTTTTTACAAAAGAAGGAACAGTTACTGCAGCAAACGCTTCCACTATTAATGACGGAGCTGCCGCTTTAGTATTAATGAGCGAAGAAAAAGCAAAATCTTTAGGTTTAACTCCTTTAGCATACATTAAATCATACGCTGATGCTGCCCAAGAACCAAAATGGTTTACAACAGCTCCTGCAAAAGCATTACCAAAAGCATTAGACAAAGCTGGAATTGCTATTTCTGATGTTGATTTCTTCGAATTTAATGAGGCTTTCTCTGTTGTTTGTTTAGCTAATGCTAAAATTTTAGGATTAGATAATAATAAAATTAATGTTAATGGAGGAGCAGTTTCATTGGGTCACCCTCTTGGATGTTCTGGAGCTAGAATTATAGTTACATTGATTAATGTTTTAAACCAAAACAATGCAAAAATTGGTGCAGCTGCTATCTGTAATGGTGGTGGTGGTGCTTCAGCTATTGTTATTGAAAGAGCATAATTTATAACTTTTACTGATGATGAATTTTGAATTTTAATTACATTTGTAATTGAATTCTTAATTCATCATTTCTTATTTTGAACCAACATGTTTGGAATTTGTAATTTAGCCATAGTACCCGTAAGAGCGGAAGCCAATGACAGAAGCGAACAAGTTTCGCAATTGCTTTTTGGCGAACATTTTAAAATTATTGAAATGACTGCAAAATGGGTGCAAGTCGAATTGGCATATGATGGTTATATTGGTTGGATTGACTCTAAGCAATATATAGCTATTTCAGAAGAACAATATCAAATTTTAAACAATACTCCAATTGTTTTAAATGCAGATTTAGTTGAATATATCACCACTCCGAACAATCAACTGACTTCCATAACTTTAGGAGCTTCCTTATCCTTTTTAGATAATGAAGAAATCAATACCAGTAAATATAGTTTTGAAGGAGTAAAAGTTTGTGGTCAAAAACCAAAAACAGATTTAATCAAAACGGCTTTTATGTATTTAAATGCTCCTTATTTGTGGGGTGGAAAAACACCTTTCGGAATTGATTGTTCTGGTTTCACACAAATGGTATATAAATTAAATGGTTATAAACTTTTAAGAGATGCCTCACAACAGGCCACTCAAGGTGATGCTTTAAGTTTTATCGAAGAGAGTGAACCTGGTGATTTAGCTTTTTTTGACAATGAGGAAGGTAATATCATTCACGTAGGAATAATGATGGAAAATAATTATATCATCCACGCTTCCGGGAAGGTAAGAATAGATCGCTTAGATCATTTGGGAATTTACAATGCCGAAACAAATCGTCATACTCACAAACTGAGGGTTATAAAGAAAATTATATAAAAAAAGTCCTGATTTTATCAGGACTTTTTTTTTAGTTAAAAGCTTTAGCTTTTTCTGGTTGATCTGTAATTAAATAACTTGTTTTCAACAGACTTTTAGTATTGGTATCATTCGGATTTATAGAATATGCTTTTTCTAAATCAGGCAATGCTTTTGTGAAAATTTCTTTTCTTTTCTTCATTAGTTCATCATATTTTTTTGAATTATCACGTGAAGCATTGATTTCTTTCACAATATCTTGCTCTTCGGCTAAATAGGAAATAGCAGAATTGTAATAAACTTTGAATTCTCCATCCTTTAATTCTTCATCATTTGGTAATAATTTGCGAGCTTCTGCATAAGCAACTTTAGCTTTTTCAATTTCTTTATTTTGAGTATATAAAATCGCTAATATCTTATAAACATCTCCTTTTTTTGTGGAATTTTTTACATCTTTAGGTTTTTCATGCGTTCCTAAAGTAATATACTGACTTCTATGCTCTCTACTATTAAATTCCTCTTCACTTTCATTAGCTTTATTAATAGCCAAATAAGTAGTTCCTTTATTTAAATAATCACTTTCTAAATATTCTTCATATAATTTTTGAGCCAACTTATAATCCTCAGCCTGAATTGATAAAATTGCAGCATTTTTTAAAGACTTACCTTCATTCATAGGATCAAAAAGATACAATGAATAAAATAAACCTGACGCCTCTTTATATTTTTTTGCATTGTTTAAATTCATTGCAAAAGAAGAAATACCATTTTTAAACTCTGCCTTCTCTTGAATTAATTCATCAGTATATATTTTCTTCCCTGATTTTTTTTCAAACTCTAACGTTTCATTTATTACCTCTCCATAAGATTTAATAAATTCTGGATTATAAAGTTTCACTTGATCTTCCAAAGTTGCTTTTTCACCCTTTGAGGCTAAAACAACAGTTGGATACATCACCTTGTAAAATTTTGCATAAACTTTGTCTGATTCCTCACTAGCTAAAGTTTGTAAAGCATCACTTGCAAGTTTGTAATTTTCTAAATCTTTTTCAGTTATAGCGTTTTTACTATAAATTTTCTTTAATGTTTTTAGCTCATCTTTTTGAGCAAATGTTGCAACGGATAATAATAAAGTTGCACTTAATACTAATTTTTTCATTGTAATAAAATCTGGGTTAAACAAAAGCCCAAAAAATATTTGGGCCTTATAATTTATTCTTGCGAATCGTTATTTTCAGTTTCAATATCCGTGCCATTTTCAATATCACCTTCAAACTCGTCATTTTCAGATTCGTCTTCACGTAATACTTTGGTTACTGCGGCTATTGAATCATTACCTTTAATATTAATTAATCGAACACCTTGAGTAGCTCTTCCCATTACACGTAAATCAGAAATTTTCATTCTAATGGTTAATCCCGATTTATTGATAATCATTAAATCATCCTCATCAGTAACATCATTAATAGAAATCAATTGACCTGTTTTTTCAGTAATGTTAAGCGTTTTTACTCCTTTACCGCCACGATTAGTAATTCTATAAACATCTTCTCCATCTTCGTCTACTAATTTAGTACGTTTACCATAACCATTTTCAGTAACTACTAAAATTTGAGAATCGTTAACATTGTCTTTGTCGATAGATACCAATCCAATAACTTCATCTTTATCATCAGCTAATGTAATTCCTCTAACCCCTGATGCCGTTCTTCCCATTGGACGCGTTTTCTCTTCTTCGAAACGTACCAATTTTCCTGATTTAACAGCAAGTAAAACCTGACTATTTCCAGTAGTCAATTTTGCTCCAATCAATTCATCATCTTCTTTAATGGTGATAGCATTGATACCATTTTGACGAGGTCGTGAATATTGCTCAAGAGGTGTTTTCTTCACTTGACCTTGTTTAGTCGCCATGATGACATAGTGACTGTTGATGTAATCTTGATCTTTTAAGTCTTGTGTACAAATGAACGCTTTAACCTTATCGTCTTGCTCAATATTAATGATGTTTTGAATAGCACGACCTTTACTTGCTTTGGTTCCTTCTGGAATTTCGTATACACGCATCCAGAAACATTTTCCTTTTTGAGTAAAGAACATCAAATATTGATGATTTGTAGCAACAAATAAATGCTCAAGGAAATCTTGATCACGTGTAGCCGAACCTTTTTGGCCCACTCCACCTCTATTTTGCGTTTTATATTCTGACAAAGAGGTACGTTTGATATAACCCGCATGAGAAATGGTAACTACTACACTTTCATCCGCAATTAAATCTTCGATACTTACATCACCACCAGCGTACTCGATTTGAGAACGACGCTCGTCTCCATATTTATCTTTAACTTCAATCAGTTCGTCTTTAATTACTTGCATTCTCATTTCTTTGCTTGCTAATAATTCTTTCAAATAAGCAATCAATTTCATGATTTCTTCATATTCTGCACGTAATTTGTCTTGCTCAAGACCTGTTAATTGTCTCAAACGCATTTCTACGATAGCACGAGCTTGAATTTCAGATAAATTAAATCTTTCGATTAATTTTGCTCTAGCTTCATCTCCATCTTTAGACGAACGAATTAATGCTATTACTTCATCAATATTATCTGAAGCAATAATTAAACCTTCTAAAATATGCGCTCTTTCTTCAGCTTTTCTTAAATCGAATTGTGCTCTTCTTACTACTACATCGTGACGGTGTTCTACGAAATGATGAATCAAATCTTTTAAATTCAACATTTCCGGACGACCTTTTACCAATGCAATATTATTCACACTGAAAGAAGATTGTAATTGGGTATATTTATAAAGTGTATTTAAGACTACATTAGGAACCGCATCACGCTTTAATTCATAAACGATACGCATTCCATTTCTGTCCGATTCATCACGGATGTTTGAAATACCTTCAATTTTTTTCTCATTAACTAAATCAGCCGTTTTCTTAATCATTTCGGCTTTATTCACTTGGTAAGGAATTTCGGTAACAATAATAGCTTCTCTACCATTAACTTCTTCAAAACCAACTTTAGCACGAATAACTATACGACCTCTACCCGTTTTGAATGCTTCTCTTACTCCTTCATAACCATAAATAATTCCTCCTGTTGGAAAATCTGGTGCTTTTACATGTGTAATTAACTCATCTATATCAATATCGTTATTGTCAATGTAAGCTAATGTTCCATCAATAACCTCAGATAAGTTGTGAGGTGCCATGTTTGTAGCCATACCTACAGCAATACCCGAAGCACCATTAATCAATAAGTTAGGAATACGCGTTGGCATTACTGTTGGTTCTTGCAACGTATCGTCAAAGTTCAATTGGAAATCCACTGTTTCTTTTTCGATATCAGCCAACATATCTTCCGATATTTTCTTCATTCTAGCCTCGGTATAACGCATCGCTGCTGGACTATCGCCATCAACAGAACCAAAGTTACCTTGACCATCAACCATTAAGTAACGCAAACTCCATTCCTGAGCCATACGAACCATGGCGTCGTATACTGAACTATCCCCGTGTGGGTGATATTTACCTAAAACCTCTCCTACAATTCTAGCCGACTTTTTGTGGGCTCTATTCGAAAGAACTCCTAATTCATACATTCCGTATAAAACTCTACGGTGTACAGGCTTTAAACCATCTCTAACATCAGGAAGTGCTCGTGACACAATAACCGACATCGAATAATCGATGTAAGCTGATTTCATTTCATCCTCAATGTTAATAGGAATTAACTTTTCTCCTTCTGACATAAGTATTTATATTAAAATTATATATTAGTACTAAAACGTGCCAATATACGGCTTTTTGGTATTTTAAAGTAAATTTTCAACTCTTAATTTCATTAATTTATTAACAATTTTATTTACAAATTGGTTATAATTTGAAATGTAAATTCTTTCATTTTTAATTTTTTTTTTGTCACTTAGCATGACAGTACTTACACAAGGCATGATTTTTGAAAAACATGAATTAATTTGTACCTTTACATTTATTACAATATTGCTATGGACGATAATTTTTCACCAAGAGTTAAAGACGTGATTACCTACAGTAAAGAAGAAGCTTTGCGATTAGGTCACGACTTTATTGGAACAGAACATTTAATGTTGGGAATTCTTAGAGATGGCAATGGAAAAGCTATAAATATACTAAATAATCTAGGTGTAGATTTATCACACTTAAGAAAAAAAGTTGAAATTCTTAGCCCCGCCAATCCTAATGGTATTCAAAATATTGAAAAGCAAAACCTGCACCTAACCCGTCAGGCTGAAAGAGCCCTAAAAACTACTTTTTTAGAGGCAAAACTTTTTAATAATTCAGAAATTAGTACTGCGCATCTTTTGCTTTGCATTCTCAGAAACGAAAATGATCCTACGACTAAATTACTGAATAAAATAAAAATTGATTACGAATCCGTTAAAGAACAATACACAGGCATGATGACAAACGAAGACGATTACTTAGAAAACTTACCCAAAGCAGAATCTTTCAACGATGATTCAGGGCAAGATGACAATTTAAAAGATAGCGGATTTAGTAATACTCCTTCCGGAAATAAAACCAATAAAAAATCTAAAACTCCTGTATTGGATAACTTTGGGCGCGATTTAACTGAAATGGCTGAAGAAGGAAAATTAGATCCTGTTGTAGGACGCGAAAAAGAAATCGAACGTGTTTCTCAAATCCTAAGTCGTAGAAAGAAAAACAATCCACTTTTAATTGGAGAACCTGGAGTTGGAAAATCAGCAATTGCAGAGGGCTTAGCTTTGCGAATTGTGAAGAAAAAAGTATCTCGAAATTTATTCAACAAACGCGTAGTTACACTAGATTTAGCAAGCTTAGTAGCTGGTACAAAATACCGTGGGCAATTCGAAGAACGAATGAAAGCGGTAATGAATGAATTAGAAAAGAATGACGATATTATTTTATTCATTGATGAAATTCATACAATTGTTGGAGCTGGTGGCGCAACGGGCTCGTTAGATGCCTCTAACATGTTCAAACCTGCTTTAGCTAGAGGTGAAATTCAATGTGTTGGTGCAACAACTTTGGACGAATACCGTCAATATATTGAAAAAGATGGCGCTTTAGAGAGACGTTTCCAAAAAGTAATTGTAGAACCAACATCAGTTGAAGAAACAATTACCATTTTGAACAATATCAAACCAAAATACGAAGACCATCACAATGTAATTTACACTCCTGAAGCTATTGAAGCTTGTGTAAAATTAACCAATAGATACATGACCGATCGTTTCCTTCCTGACAAAGCGATTGATGCTTTAGACGAAGCAGGTTCTCGTGTTCATATTATCAATATAGATGTTCCGAAACAAATTTTGGAATTAGAAAAGAAATTAGAAGAAGTTCGCGAACTTAAAAATACCGTTGTTAAAAAACAGAAATATGAAGAAGCAGCTAAACTTCGCGATGATGAAAAACGCATCGAAAAAGAACTAGCAGTTGCGCAAGAACAATGGGAAGAAGATTCTAAAAATAATAAAGTCACAGTAACAGAAGACAATGTCGCTGATGTTGTTTCAATGATGACTGGAATTCCAGTAAATCGTATTGCACAAACTGAAAGTAATAAATTAGCTCACTTACCTGAACTAATTAAAGGTAAGGTGATTGGACAAGACGAAGCGGTATTAAAAATTGCAAAATCTATCCAAAGAAATCGTGCAGGATTGAAAGACCCTAACAAGCCGATTGGTTCGTTCATTTTCTTAGGTCAAACTGGAGTTGGAAAAACACAATTGGCAAAAGTTATTGCGAAAGAATTATTCGATTCTGAAGATGCATTAGTTCGTATCGACATGAGTGAATACATGGAGAAATTTGCGATTTCAAGATTAGTTGGAGCACCTCCAGGATACGTGGGATATGAAGAAGGTGGACAATTAACGGAAAAAGTAAGAAGAAAACCTTACTGTGTAGTACTTTTAGACGAGATTGAAAAAGCACATCCAGACGTATTCAATATGATGCTTCAAGTTTTAGATGATGGCCATTTAACTGATAGTTTAGGACGGAAAATTGATTTTAGAAATACAATTATCATTATGACTTCTAATGTTGGTGCTCGCCAATTGAAAGATTTTGGAACGGGAGTTGGATTTGGTACAGCAGCAAAACAAGCACAAAAAGAAGAACATTCGAAAGGAATTATAGAAAATGCTTTAAAAAAAGCATTCGCTCCAGAATTTTTAAACCGTATTGATGATGTAATTGTATTCAATGCTTTAGAGAAAGAAGATATTGATAAAATCATCGATATTGAAATGGACAAATTGTATGCTCGTGTTAAAGATTTAGGATACACACTTGTACTTTCTGAAAAAGCTAAAGACTTCATTGCTGATAAAGGTTTTGATAAACAATTTGGCGCACGACCTTTAAAAAGAGCAATTCAAAAATATGTAGAAGATGCTCTTGCTGAGGAAATCATCACACATAAAATTCATGAAGGTGACCAAATTTTCATGGATTTAGATGAAACCACTCAAGAACTCAAAATTGAAATTAAAAAACTAGAAGAACCAAGCTCATAAGCTTGGTTTTTTTTATTTACCGAATTAGCAGATGTATTAAAAAAAATACTACATTAGTTCTAAATTACAATTCATTTATGCAAGACAAAGTTATCGTTGGTAGTGAAGAATGGTGCTCCTTCCCTACACTAGGAATTCCAACAATCAAAGCACGTGTTGATTCTGGTGCTAAAACATCTGCATTACATGCTGTTAACATCGTTACATTTGAAAAAGACAATGAAAAATGGGTAAAATTTGACATCAATCCCATCCAAAACAATGTAAAAACTGTAATTCATTGTGAAGCCCCTCTTATTGACAAAAGGGTAGTAAAAAGTTCCAGCGGGTTCAGAGAGCAGCGCTATGTTATTAAAACAAAACTCGAAATTGGAGGGAAAACATGGGAAATTGAAGTTACTTTAACCAACAGAGATTCAATGGGATTCCGAATGCTGTTGGGTCGAGAAGCCATGTCAGGACGTATTTTAGTCGATCCTGAAAAACGTTACTTATTAGGCCAACCTACTACAGAAAAATTAAAAGAATATTATTACGCTTCTAATGAAACAAAAAAAGGATTAAAAATTGGCTTACTAGCGAGTAATCCCGAATTATATAGCAACAAACGTATTTTAGAAGCCGGAGAATTAAGAGGACATGAAATGCACTTCTTAAATTTGAAATATTGCTACATGAAATTAGATGCCACAAAACCCGAAATTCACTATCGAGGTGGTACAGTTTTGAATGATTTTGATGCAGTAATACCAAGAATTCGACCAAGCATGACCTATTATGGTTGCGCTGTAACACGTCAATTTGAAGCTTTAAAAGTATTTGCTTTAAATAGTTCTTCTGCTATTACACAATCGCGTGATAAACTTTTCTCTCTACAATTGCTATTAAATAATGGTGTCGATATTCCAACAACCGGATTTGCTAATTCACCTTTGGATACGGACGACTTAATAAAAATGGTTGGAGGCTCTCCATTGATAGTAAAATTATTAGAAGGTACTCAAGGAAAAGGTGTTGTTTTGGCAGAAACAAAAAAAGCAGCTGAATCGGTAATTAATGCTTTTAAGAGTTTAAATGCAAATATTTTAGTTCAAGAATTTATTAAAGAAGCTAATGGTAAAGATTTGAGACTCTTTGTAGTAGATGGTAAAGTTGTTGCTGCTATGCAACGTGAAGCTGCTCCAGGTGAATTTAGAGCTAATATTCATATGGGCGGAACCGCTTCTGTAGTAAAAATCACAGCTGATGAAAAAAGAATTGCTATTAAAGCAGCAAAAGCTATGAATTTAAAAGTAGCTGGAGTTGATATCATTCGTTCGTCAAAAGGACCATTACTATTAGAGGTAAATTCATCTCCAGGTTTAGAAGGAATTGAAGGCGCAACTCAAAAAGATATTGCAGGCGAAATGATTAAGGCGATTGAGAAAAATTTTAAGTGGAAATAATTCAATTTAATTAAATCATGAACCCTTATCTAGACATCATATTAAGAAGTGTAGCTATCTATTTTTTTATGATAATTGCGTTGCGAATATTTGGAAAAAAAGAGCTTTCCCAACTTAATACAGCTGATATCATTCTAATTTTATTGATTAGTAATTCGGTTCAAAATGCCATGGTAGGTGCAAATACATCTTTGTATGGTGGAATGATTGCTGCGTTCTCACTTTTCTTAATTAATTATGTTTTTAAAAAAGTGATGCAAAATTCTTCATTTATTAAAGAATTGATTCAAGACAAACCAGAAGTTTTAATTCATAATGGAAAAATCGAATTCAAAACATTAGCAAAATTAGGAATTTCATCAGAAGAATTAGAAGAGGCAATGCGAGAACATGGAATCGAATATTATAAAGACGTAAAATTAGCTATGTTTGAAATCGATGGAAATATTAGTATCATTTCTGGAAACGAAAACTTAAAGCAAACTCACCATAAGAGAAAAGTTCATAAAACATTAGGAGAACTAAACAATTAAAGTTGTTTTAATCATAAAAAAAGCTCAAGAAAATCTTGAGCTTTTTAGTTTTATAAATATTATTTAATCTTCCATTTCTATTTGGAAACTATTCAAAAAAGTAACCGATTTTTCAATATCGTAGTGCAAAATTCGATCTTCCGATACAAACGAAACTTCTTCTCTATAGGATTTTATGAAACTTTCTATAAACTCACTTGATTTCAAAGGTCTTCTAAATTCTAACGCTTGAGAACCATTTAATAATTCAATAGCTAAAATACGTTCTACGTTTTCTACAATTCGTAACGTTTTTGTAGCAGCGTTAGCTCCCATACTCACGTGATCTTCTTGTCCGTTTGAAGAAACAATACTATCAACACTAGCTGGTGATGCAAGTTGTTTGTTTTGACTAGCAATACTTGCAGCTGTGTATTGTGGAATCATGAAACCGGAATTTAATCCTGGGTCATTTACTAAAAATGCTGGTAAACCTCGTAAACCAGAAATTAACTGATACGTTCTTCTTTCCGAAATGTTTCCTAATTCTGATAGCGCTATTCCTAAGAAATCTAAAGCTAAAGCTAAAGGCTGCCCATGAAAATTTCCTCCTGAAATAATCATATCTTCTCCAACGAAAATATTTGGATTATCAGTTACCGAGTTGATTTCGGTACGAAACACTTTTTTTACATAATCAATAGTGTCTTTCGAAGCACCATGTACCTGCGGAATGCATCTAAAAGAATATGGATCTTGAACATGAACTTTGGGCTGTGCAATAATTTCACTATCTTCTAATAAATCGCGCATTCTTTCAGCCGTTTGTACTTGACCTTTGTGAGGACGAACTAAATGAATTAAATCAGTGAAAGGTTCAATTCTTCCATCAAAACCTTCTAAAGAAACGGCTCCGATGACATCGGCTAAATAAGAAATTTTCTCAGCTTTAATCAAACAATAAACTCCGTAAGCGCTCATGAATTGCGTTCCATTCAACAATGCTAAACCTTCTTTGGATTGTAAAACGATTGGTTCCCATCCAAACTTAGCTAACACTTTTGCAGCGGGTTGTCTGAAACCATCTAAATAAACTTCACCTTCACCTAATAAGGGTAGAGACAAATGGGCTAATGGTGCTAAATCTCCCGAAGCGCCTAACGAACCTTGAGTATAAATTACTGGAAATATATCATTATTATAAAAATCAATCAAACGTTGCACCGTTATCAACTGAACACCTGAATGCCCGTAACTTAACGATTGAATTTTCAATAACAACATGATTTTTACAATTTCATGAGGTACTTCTTCTCCTGTTCCGCAAGCGTGCGATTTTACCAAATTCTCTTGAAGTTTTGATAAATTTTCATTCGAAATCTTCACATTACATAACGAACCAAAACCAGTATTAATTCCGTAAATTGGTGTTGAGTTGGATTGCATTTTATCGTCTAAATACTTTCTACATTTTTCAATATTTACAATCGCTTCTTCAGATAATGCCAATTGCTTGCCTTGAAAAACAATTTCATTAATCATTTCAATCGACAATAAATCTGAACTTATATAATGTGTGTGTTCCATTGTTCTATTTTTAAAACCCCAAAATTCTACAAACAATTGTTAAAATGCAAGATTTATCATCATTATTAACAAAAAATAAATAGTTCTCAAATTTTAAGGAAAATCAAAGGGCTTTTTTAAGAATTTTCAATAAATTAGCCGTCATAAATTTTACACAATTAAATCATGAAAAATACAGCATTAACGCACATTCACGAAAGTTTAGGAGCTAAAATGGTTCCATTTGCAGGATATAATATGCCCGTTCAATATGAAGGAGTAAATGTAGAACACGAAACCGTTAGAAATGGCGTTGGTGTTTTCGACGTTTCGCACATGGGAGAATTCTTCTTGAAAGGAGAAAATGCGTTGGCTTTAATTCAAAAGGTAACTTCAAATGATGCTTCTAAATTAGTTAATGGAAAAGCGCAGTATTCATGTTTACCCAATAATGAAGGTGGTATTGTAGATGATTTAATCATTTATAAAATTGAAGACAATCATTATTTATTAGTAGTAAATGCTTCTAATATTGAAAAAGATTGGAATTGGATTTCGGCACACAATGATTTAGGAGTAGAAATGATTAATGCTTCTGATGCATATTCTTTATTAGCTATCCAAGGTCCAAAAGCAGCAGAAGCAATGCAATCTTTAACTTCTATTGATTTATCTAATATGGGATATTACACGTTCCAAATTGCTGATTTTGCTGGAAAAAGCGATGTAATTATTTCGGCTACTGGATATACCGGTTCAGGAGGATTTGAAATTTACTTCAAAAACGAAGATGCAGAATACATTTGGAACAAAGTTTTTGAAGCAGGTGCAGCATTCGGAATTAAACCAATTGGATTAGCAGCTCGCGATACCCTACGTTTAGAAATGGGATTCTGTTTATATGGAAACGATATCAACGACACCACATCTCCATTAGAAGCAGGTTTAGGTTGGATCACAAAATTTGATAAAGAATTCACCAATTCAGAAAACTTGAAAAAACAAAAAGAAGCAGGTGTTTCTCGTAAATTAGTTGGTTTCGAAATGGTAGAAAGAGGAATTCCTCGTCACGATTACGAAATTGCTGATACTGACGGAAATGTTGTTGGAGTGGTAACTTCAGGAACGCAATCACCATCTTTAGGTATTGCTATCGGAATGGGTTATGTACCAACAACTTTGTCAACTCCCGATTCTGAAATTTACATTCGAATTAGAAATAAAGATATTAAAGCAAAAGTGGTTAAAATGCCATTTTATAAAAAATAGTTAAGTAGAAGTAGAATTTGGAAAATTAAAGTTAATCTTGAAATTTTAACTTGATTTTTTACATTTGCAACTTGAAACCTTAAACTTTAAACCAAATAGAAATGGGAAGAGCGTTTGAATTTAGAAAAGCCCGTAAAATGAAACGTTGGTCAGCAATGGCAAAAACGTTTACAAGAATTGGAAAAGATATTGTAATTGCTGTAAAAGAAGGTGGCCCAAACCCAGAAACTAATGCAAGATTAAGAGCCGTAATACAAAACGCTAAGGCTGCCAACATGCCGAAAGAAAATGTGGAGCGTGCTATTAAAAAAGCATCAGATAAAGATACTGCCAACTATAAAGAAGTTTTATTTGAAGGTTATGCACCACATGGAATTGCTGTTTTAATTGAAACTGCTACAGACAACAACAACAGAACAGTAGCTAATATCAGAAGTTATTTCAATAAATGCAATGGTACTTTAGGAACTCAAGGTTCTGTTGAATTTATGTTTGATCATACGTGTAATTTTAGAATCCCAGCTGAAGGACAAGATGTGGAAGAATTAGAATTAGAAATGATCGATTTTGGTGTAGAAGAAATCTTTGCTGATGAAGATGGAATTGTAATGTACGCCCCTTTTGAAAGCTTTGGTGCTATCCAAAAAGAATTAGAATCAAGAGGTTTAGAAATTTTATCTTCTGGATTTGATAGAATTCCGCAAATAACTAAAGAATTAACACCTGAACAAGTTGCAGATGTTGAAAAATTATTAGAAAAAATTGAAGAGGACGATGACGTAATGAACGTATATCATACGATGCAGGAAAGTGCTGAGTAATTCATTCTCTAAACAAATAAAAAATCCGCTTTTTAGCGGATTTTTTTATTCAACAGGTCCATCCCAATTAGAAAAACCTCCTATTAAATTAAATGTACTTTCAAAGCCCAACTGTTCCATTGCATTACATGCATTACTGCTACGTACTCCAGCTGCACAATACACATAATAATTTTTAGATTTATCTAGCTCTTCCACTCTATATATAAATCCTTGACCTTTATATATGTCAATATTAATGGCGCCTGGAATATGTCCTCCATTAAATTCATCTTCTGTACGAACATCTAATACAACGCCGTTTTCATCTTGCGAAAACTGGCTCCACCAAGTGTTTTGATCTAAGTTTGTCATTCTAATATTTTTTTTTCAAAAGTACTCTAAAAATTATAATTCTAAAATTTTAACAAAAATTTATCAAACATTTGTACATACAAATAAAATAATTACTACATTTGTACATACAAATTTTACAACATCAAATGAAAATAGAAGAAATCATAAAAACAAATTCGCCATTAGCATTAGAGAAGAAAACATTATTAAATATAATGTATACTCAAAATGTTATTTCGGAAAAGTTTAATGAAATTTTAAAACCATTTGACCTATCAATAGAACAATTTAATGTGTTACGCATTTTAAGAGGGCAAAAAGGAAAACCTGCTAACATGTGTATGATTCAAGAAAGAATGGTTGCTAAGACAAGTAATACAACACGATTAGTAGACAAATTACTACTTAAAGGTTTAGTATTTAGAGAAGTTTGCCCTCACAACCGTCGCAAAATGGAAATTACCATAACGGAAAAAGGTTTAGAACTTTTGCTTCAATTAGATCCTTTGGTTGATACACATGAATTCTCCTTTTCGAAAAATTTGATTGTTGCAGAATTAGAATTATTAAATGAATTGCTTGAAAAAATTAGAAATTAAAACCCAAATTTTACTATGAGTCACTTTATAGAAAATCAAAAATGGCGTTACGCTACTAAAAAATTTGATGCTGCAAAAAAAATATCAGCAGCAGATTTAGAAACTTTAAAAGAAGCAATACAATTAAGTACTTCATCTTATGGATTACAATTGTATAAAGTATTTATTATTGAAAATCCTGAAGTAAGAGCTAAGTTACAGCCTGTATCTTGGGGGCAATCACAAATTGTAGATGCATCTCATCTATTTGTTTTTGCTAACATTGTGGATGTACAAGATCATCATATTGATGAATACATTCAAAATATTGCTAAAACAAGAGGCTTAAAAGTAGAAGATTTACAAGGTTTTGGTGATTTTATGAAATCTAAAATTGTAACTCTACCTGCTGATAAGAAAGCAATTTGGACATCAAAACAAACGTATTTAGCTTTAGGAAATCTAATTAATGCGGCAGCTGAATTAAAAATTGATGTTACGCCAATGGAAGGTTTTGAACCTGAAAAATACAACGAAATCTTAGGATTAAACGCATTAGGATTAAACGCCTCATTAGTAGCAACTGTTGGATACCGTCATGAAGAAGACGAATCGCAACACTATGCAAAAGTGAGAAAACCAAAACAAGAATTATTTACTACTATTTAATATTAATTATCACTTAAACATTTTTAAAACATGAAAAATTTCAAATCAATCGCTTTAGCTTTAGTAGCTTTCGTATCATTCGCTACAACTGCACAAACCACAAAAAAAGTGAACGCTGCAAAAAGTACTATCAACTGGGTAGGTAAAAAAGTTACAGGTTCTCACGAAGGAACTATCGCTTTAAAAGAAGGAGCTTTAATCTACAAAGGTAAAAAAGTAGTAGGTGGAAACTTTACTGTTGACATGACTACTATCAATACAACAGACTTAGACGGAAAAAGTAAAGCAAATTTAGATGGTCACTTGAAATCTGATGATTTCTTTGGTGTTGAAAAATATCCATCAGCTACTTTAGTATTTAAATCTATCGGAGAAAAAGGAAATGGAGTTTATGCTGTAACTGGAGATTTAACAATTAAAGGTAAAACTGAATCAATTAAATTTGATTTAACAGTAACAGGTAAAACAGCTTCAACTACTTTAAAAGTTGACAGAACTAAATATGATATCAAATATGGTTCAGGAAGCTTTTTCTCTGACTTAGGAGACAAAACTATCAACGATGAGTTTGAATTAACTGTGAAGTTAGCTTTATAATACAAAGGGAAATCTTGCTATGAAAAACTAAAGCCTTGAAGAAATTCAAGGCTTTTTTGTATTTAGTCTTTTTTTTCAATTTACACAATAAAAAAAGCTTCGAGTTTCCTCGAAGCTTTCCAATGTTAAGGGTGAAAGACGGGTCTCGAACCCGCGACCTTCGGAACCACAATCCGACGCTCTAACCAACTGAGCTACAATCACCATTTGTTTTGCGAGTGCAAATATAGTGTAATTCTAAGCTTTTGCAAACATTTTTTACAAAAAAATTAAGTAATTTTATTTTAAATCACCTAAGCTATTGACAGCCAAATATCTTTCCGTTGTAAAACCTTCGGCATAATCTACCCCAACAAGTCTTCCAAGGTCTTGAGCACGGTAATTTATACTATCTAAAAAGTTTTTTGAGGTAATTGGTGTAACAGGTTCATTAGATTTTGGATCATAGAATTGCGAACTATAAGCTAACACCGATTCCATTTTTTTATCCATGAATTCCGAAATATCTACCACAAAATCTGGTTCTATATTTTGCCATTGAATGTAATGATACACGACTTTAGGTCGCCATGCTTCTTGCGCTTCGCCATTCAACTCAGTTTTAATTTGTCGCAAACCTGATAAAAAACAAGCATCGCTAACTAATTTACTTCCTTTTCCGTGGTCAATGTGTCTATCAGTAATAGCATTGCACAACACAATTTCAGGTTGATATTTACGAATCATTTCAATTATTTTCATTTGGTGAGCTTCGTCATTTACAAAAAAACCATCACGCATATCCAAATTCTCACGCAACACAACTCCTAAAATTTCAGAAGCCTTAGCTGATTCTGAATTGCGAATTTCAACCGAACCACGTGTTCCTAATTCACCACGAGTCAAATCGATAATCCCAACTTTCTTTCCAAGGCTTACTTCTTTGGCAATTGTGCCACTACATCCTAATTCTACATCGTCTGGATGCGCTCCAAAAGCTAATATGTCTAATTTCATTTTCAATTTAAGTTTATCGATTAAGAATTTAAAAGGTTTTGGAAACTAAAACATTTCTCATGGTCATCGATTTATTTTCAGTTTCTATGAATTCCTTTTTAGGATTACTGTCTTTAGTGATGCCACAACCAACATAAATATTCACAACATCATTTTCTACTTCTAAACAGCGTAAATTTACGAATAAATCGGTTTGATTGTCTTTATTGTATTCACCTAAAAAACCAGCATAATATTTTCGATTATAGCCTTCACTTTTCAGAATAAAATCGATGGATTGTTCTTTGGGTAAACCACAAACAGCTGGCGTTGGATGCAGCATTTTTATCAAATCATTCGGTATAAAATCGGCATTTAATTCTCCCGAAATAACCGATTTTAAATGCAACAAATTTCCAGCTTTAACTGTTTTAGCATCAGTAACTAAAAGTTGAGTTACTTTATCTTTTACTTTAGAAACAATATAATCAGTAACAAATTGTTGTTCTTCGATTTCTTTGGTGGCCCAAATTACGTTTTCCGAATACAATTGCGTTCCAGCTAAAGCCACCGTTTCAAACTGATTCTGATTGATTTTTACCAATTGTTCTGGCGTTGCTCCCATCCATAAACCAATTTTAGGATGAAAAAATAAATAGCGAAAAGCCGTTGGATAAGTCGAAATCAAGTTCTGAAACGTTTCAACAATAGCAATTTGTTCCTTCAAAACAATTTTTCGAGATAAAACTACTTTATCAAATTCGCCTTGTTGAATAGCCGAGACTCCTTTGGTAACTAAATCTTCAAAAACTTCTTTTTGATAGCTTTCAGAAGTAAAATTTTCATTGGGTTTCTTTTCTAAATTTTCAAGATTACCTTGCGAAAATAAATTGTTTTCAAACGGAATTACTATTTGAATCCCTTCATGAAAAGGCATAAATATAAATCCGTCTTGACCTACAAAATCAATAATTTCATCTGTTTGTTGTACAAGTAAATTCCAGACGTTTTCATTTGGTTTTACATAACAAACAAAAGGAGTTTGTTTAGATAAAAGGAGATCTATTTCTTCAAAAACTTGCATTATTGTCTTCTCGATAATACCATATTCGTTAATTTACAAAGCGAAATTAACTTCCCTTCTTCATCAACAACTCTAATTTCCCACAAGTGGATGCTGGCACCTTTATGAATGATTTTAGCCGTAGCAGTAACCATACCTTCTCGTTTACTTTTTAAATGATTTGCCGAAATTTCGATACCGCGAACTTCTTGTTTCTCTGGATTAACAAACATTAATGAGGCAGCACTGCCAACACTTTCTGCTAAAGCAACTGTTGCTCCACCATGCAATAATCCCATAGGTTGATGAACTCTCGGATTCACAGGCATAGTAGCAGTTAAAAAATCTTCGCCTGCATCGGTGTAAACAATATCTAAGGTATTCATTAACGTATTTTTACTCCAATCGTTACACAATTGTAACATTTTTTCTCTATCAAACATCATAACTTTATTTTTGGTAAAATTAAGCATTCCAAACAAAATAATTCAACTGATTTAACGTTTTGATAGCTATTTTAAACACATTTTGTTTTTACAGAATTAAAATTAATAATTACATTTACCAAAATTAACTATACATGCGTCGATTATTACTTTTAATACTAATTGGATTTACCGTTTCATTAACTTCATGTCGAAACGACTTTGAATTTGAATCCAGAACAGGTGGTTTAGAATTTTCTAAAGACACAGTATATCTTGATACCGTTTTTACGAATATTGGTTCAAGTACCTACACCTTAAAAGTGTATAATCGAAGTGATAAAAACATCTCTATTCCTTCTTTAGGATTAAAAAAAGGAACAACATCTAAATACCGCTTAATGGTGGATGGAATGGCAGGTCAAGTTTTTGAAAATGTAGAATTACTAGCCAAAGATAGTTTGTTTATTTTCGTTTCCGTAACTGCTGAAGTAGCCAATGCTAATCCAACTGATTTTCTTTATACTGACCAAATTTTATTTGGAGAAGAATCTAATCCAAACCATCAAAAAGTAGAATTGGTAACTTTGATTCAAGATGCCTATTTTATTTATCCTGGAAGAGTTCAAAACCCCGATGAAACATATACCTATAATGAATTAAACCTCGGAGTTGACGGCGATGGAAACCCCGTTTCTATACGTGGTCGTTTTTTAGAAGATAATAATCCCAATAACGGAAATGAATTGCATTGGACCAATACAAAACCTTACGTCATATATGGTTATGCAGCGGTTCCTCCAAACAGAACATTAGTAGTAGACGCAGGTGCAAGAGTTCATTTTCATGTCGAATCTGGCTTGATAGTAGCTAATAATGCTTCTATTCATGTGAATGGAAGTCCATCAACTACAGCAGCTTTAGAAAATGAAGTTGTATTCGAAGGTGATCGTTTAGAGCCCGATTTTTCAGAAGTTCCAGGTCAATGGGGAACCATTTGGTTAACGCCAGGAAGTGCAAATAATCAGTTTTCGAATCTAACCATAAAAAATGCAACGGTAGGTATTCTAGTTTCCGGAAATGATGGCAGTTCTAATCCAACACTTGAATTAGAAAACACACAAATTTATAACTGTTCTAATGTTGGAATTCTTGCTAGAACGGGAAATATTGTAGGCAGAAATGTAGTCATTAACAATTGTGGTCAAGTAGCTTTTGCCGGAAGTTACGGTGGAAACTATGATTTTACGCATTGTACTTTTGCAAATTATTGGTCGAGAGCAAATCAAACTTGTGTGACTTTGAGTGACGATTCAATAAACAACGTCCCAACTCCACTCGGAAGTGCAAATTTTAAAAATTGCATCGTTTATGGATCAAGTAATTTGGGAATTTCATTAAAAAAAACTGGTACTATTTTTAATTTTTTATTTGAAAACTGCTTAATCAAATTTGCCGATTATAGTAACCAATATGCAAATGAAATCTTATACAAATTCAGTACAAATCCAAATTATGTAAACTGTTTGATAGCTACAAATACAACAGTTAACAAACCTGATTTTAAAAATCCAACTCAGAACAATTTCATAATAGGACAAAATTCTGCAGCAAAAGGAACTGCCAATAACACCTACTCTACATTCAACGACATATTAAACAATCAAAGAAGTAATCCTTCTGATATGGGAGCTTACAATTGGACAACTTTCGATTAACGAAACAAGTGTTATTATTATTTTGATTGTTCTATTTTTTAGAATAAATTTGCAACTTCAACAACACAAACAACTACATACAATGATTCATTTCTTCGGAAACCAATCCAACACGGTTTTTGCGGTTCAAACGCAAAACGAGATTTCATCAGAAGACATCAACAAATTAAATTGGCTTTTTGGCAACGCACATAAAATAGAAAAATCCGTATTGTCGGATTTTTTTGTTGGACCACGTGCCGCTATGGTTACGCCTTGGAGTACAAATGCTGTAGAAATTACTCAAAACATGGGAATTTCGGGTATCATTAGAATTGAAGAATTCCAAAAAGTAAGTGCTGATTTTAACGATTTCGACCCAATGCTTTCGCAAAAGTATTCGGAGTTAAATCAAGAAATTTATATGATTAATATCCAACCAGAACCTATTTTAGATATTCAAGATATTGACGCTTACAATAAATCTGAAGGTTTAGCGCTAAGCCCAGAAGAGGTTGAATATTTAAATAATCTTTCAACTAAATTAGGTAGAAAGTTAACCGATTCTGAAATTTTTGCTTTCTCACAAGCGAATTCAGAACACTGTCGTCATAAAATTTTCAATGGAACATTTGTGATTGATGGAGAAGAAAAACCAACTTCTTTATTCAAATTAATTAAGAAAACATCAGAAACCAATCCAAACGATATTGTTTCTGCATATAAAGATAACGTAGCTTTTGTAAAAGGTCCGAAAGTAACACAATTTGCTCCAAAAAGTGCCGACAAAC
Organism: Flavobacterium fragile; assembly: GCF_023634865.1. Classification (GTDB taxonomy): domain Bacteria; phylum Bacteroidota; class Bacteroidia; order Flavobacteriales; family Flavobacteriaceae; genus Flavobacterium; species Flavobacterium fragile. The sequence continues at coordinate 24,474 of NZ_JAMLJN010000010.1, read as the reverse complement.
CAGATTTCTACCAAGAAAAAGAATTTGATTCGGTACTTTCTTTAAAAGCAGAAACACATAATTTCCCAACAACAGTAGAACCATTCAACGGAGCTGCAACCGGTTCAGGAGGCGAAATTCGTGACCGTTTAGCTGGTGGACAAGGTTCGTTACCATTAGCAGGAACTGCCGTTTACATGACTTCTTATTCACGTTTAGCACCTTTCGACTCCGCTCAAGATGACAAACGTCCATGGGAAAACGGAATGTCAGAAAGACCTTGGTTGTACCAAACGCCAATGGATATTTTAATTAAAGCTTCGAACGGAGCTTCTGATTTCGGAAATAAATTTGGGCAACCTTTAATTACGGGTTCTATATTAACTTTCGAGCATGAAGAAAACAATCGTAAAATTGGTTACGATAAAGTCATCATGCAAGCGGGTGGAATTGGTTACGGGAAATTAGATCAAGCAATTAAAAAGAAACCTACAGCTGGCGATAAAATCGTTATTTTAGGTGGAGAAAATTATAGAATTGGAATGGGCGGTGCTGCGGTTTCTTCTGCAGATACAGGTGCTTTTGGTTCAGGAATTGAATTAAATGCTATCCAACGTTCGAATCCAGAAATGCAAAAACGTGCTGCTAATGCCATTCGTGGTTTGGTAGAAAGTGATAATAATCCAATTGTTTCAATTCACGATCATGGTGCTGGTGGACATTTGAATTGTCTTTCTGAATTAGTTGAAGAATCTGGAGGATTAATTGATTTAGACAAATTACCTGTTGGTGATCCTACTCTTTCTGCAAAAGAAATCATCGGAAACGAATCACAAGAAAGAATGGGATTAGTTATTGGTGAAAAAGACATTGAAACCTTACAAAGAATTGCCGACAGAGAGCGTTCTCCAATGTATCAAGTGGGTGACGTAACTAACGACCATAGATTTACATTCGAATCAAAATCAACTGGTGTAAAACCAATGGATTATGCTTTAGAAGATTTCTTCGGGAGTTCGCCAAAAACCATTATGACGGATAAAACCGTTGTAACCAATTATTCTGATTTAGAATATTCAAAAGAAAATATTGCAAGCTATTTGAGTCAAGTTTTACAATTAGAAGCTGTTGCTTGTAAAGATTGGTTAACCAACAAAGTGGACCGTTGTGTAGGCGGACGCGTGGCAAAACAACAATGTGTGGGTCCATTACAATTACCTTTAAACAATGTCGGAGTTATGGCATTGGATTTCAAAGGAAAAGAAGGTATTGCAACTTCGATTGGGCACTCGCCTATTTCGGCTTTGGTAAATCCTGTTGCGGGTTCAAGAACTGCTATTGCTGAGGCGTTATCAAATATAGTTTGGGCACCATTGAAAGATGGCTTACAATCGGTTTCATTATCAGCCAACTGGATGTGGGCTTGTAAAAATGAAGGTGAAGACGCTCGTTTATACGAAGCAGTAAAAGGTTGTTCGGATTTTGCAATTGAATTGGGAATCAATATTCCAACAGGAAAAGATTCACTTTCAATGAAACAAAAATATCCAAATGACGAAGTAATTGCGCCAGGAACAGTTATTATTTCAGCAGCTGGAAATTGTTCAAACATTACTAAAGTAGTAGAACCAGTTTTACAAAGAAACGGCGGAAACATTTACTACATCAACTTATCACAAGATTCGTTTAAATTAGGGGGAAGTTCATTCGCTCAGGTGTTGAATAAAATTGGAAATGACGTTCCAACGATTCAAAATTCAGAATTCTTCAAAAAAGCGTTCAACGTTTTACAAGATTTAATCAAAGACAGAAAAATTAAAGCAGGACACGATATTGGAAGCGGTGGTTTAATCACTACTTTATTAGAAATGTGTTTTGCTGATGATAAATTAGGTGCGTTAATCGACTTGACTTCATTAGGAGAAAAAGATACGGTTAAAGCTTTATTTAATGAAAATATCGGTGTTGTTTTCCAAGCGAGTACTGAAGTGGAAGCAATTTTTGCCCAACATAATATTGAGATTTTCAAAATTGGTTCAGCAATTGATGGCGATGCGTTTACCATTATTAATGGTGAAGATAGTTTAACGTTTAGTATTGCAACTTTAAGAGATACTTGGTTTAAAACCTCTTTCCTTTTAGATTCAAAACAATCTAAAAATGGAATGGCTAAGGAGCGTTTTGATAACTACAAAAATCAGAAATTACAATTCACTTTCCCATCACATTTTGATGGAAAACTACCAGTGATTGATGCTTCAAAACCAAGACCAAAAGCCGCTATTATTCGCGAAAAAGGAAGTAATTCAGAACGTGAAATGGCAAATGCCATGTTTTTAGCAGGATTTGATGTAAAAGATGTTCACATGACCGATTTAATTTCGGGAAGAGAAACATTGGAAGACATTCAATTCATTGGAGCAGTTGGAGGATTCTCGAATTCGGATGTTTTAGGTTCGGCTAAAGGTTGGGCTGGAGCGTTTTTATACAACGAAAAAGCCAATACGGCTTTGAAAAACTTCTACAAAAGAGAAGACACACTTTCGGTCGGAATTTGTAATGGTTGTCAATTATTAATGGAATTAGAATTGATTAATCCAGAACACGAAGTTCACGGAAAAATGCACCACAACACTTCGAACAAACACGAAAGTGGCTTTACTTCGGTAACGGTTCAGAAGAATAATTCGGTGATGTTATCCACTTTGGAAGGAACAACTTTAGGCGTATGGATTTCACACGGAGAAGGAAAATTCAAATTACCTTATTCAGAAGATAAATATAACATCGTAGCAAAATATGCTTACAAAGGTTATCCAGCAAATCCAAATGGTTCTGATTTCAACACGGCTATGATGTGCGATACTACTGGAAGACATTTAGTAATGATGCCACACATTGAGCGCTCAACTTTCCCTTGGAACTGGGCACATTATCCAGAAAGAGGCCAAAAAGATGAAGTTTCTCCATGGTTAGAAGCATTTGTTAATGCAAGAAAATGGATTGAGAATAAAAAATAATTTATCCAAACTTTTATAAAAAAGCATCTTTTAATTAAGATGCTTTTTTTGTACTATTGTGTAAAATTAAATAACAATGTGGTTTGTCATTTTAAGCGTAATTTGTAGTGTAAGTGTTGGGATATTTTTAAAAATAGCCAAACGATTTCAATTGAATATATTTCAAATCATTACGTTTAATTATTTTTCGGCTTTACTCCTTACCTATTTTACTTACCACCCTGAATTAACTTTCCAAGAAAAAACGATTCCATATTCACTTTTTATTGGATTAGCTATTTTATTGCCAATTGTATTTTTAATTCAAGCCAAATCAATAAAAGAAGTTGGAATCGTAAAAACAGATATTGCCCAAAGATTATCATTATTTATTCCGTTAACCGCTTCTTACTTTTTATTTAATGAAACGTTTAGTCAATTGAAAATTATTGGTTTTATAGTTGGATTTTCTGCCATATTCTTCACCTTAAATAAAAAATCAGAAAGTAAATCAGATAATTGGGTTTATCCAATATTGGTTTTATTGGGATTTGGAATTATTGACATTCTATTTAAGAAAGTTGCCGTTTTTAGTGATTTTAGTTTCACAACTTCCCTATTCATCATTTTTTGCGGTGCATTTATAATTTCGATTTTATTCCTAATTGGAAAAATTCTGGTTCAAAAAGAAAAATTAGAATTTAAAAATATACTTTGGGGATTGGCTTTAGGGATTTTAAATTTCGGAAACATACTCTTCTATTTAAAAGCACACAAAGCTTTATCCGAAAATCCGTCAACAGTATTTACCGGAATGAATATGGGCGTAATTATTTTAGGAAGTTTAGCAGGAATCCTACTTTTTAAAGAAAAAATGACTAAATGGAACTATTTAGGAATTTTACTTGCTATAATTTCAATAATTTTCATAACATTTTCATAATTTTATTAAAATTAGTAGGCAAGCATAGTATTTTATTTTTATTAAAATACTAACTAATAGATTATCAATTATTTAAAAAATTGTTTAATTAACTTTATTTTTATAATTTGCATAAAATAATAATTGCGAATTATGAAGAATATAACACGCTTATTTGACTTTCCTTACCACCAATTAGAAAAGTATAATTTAAAGGATGCTTTAGTTACAAAATATGACGGACAGTGGATTAAAACATCTACTCAGGAATATTTAGACAAAGCCAACGCTATTTCAAGAGGATTACTTCGATTAGGAGTAAATAGAAATGATAAAATAGCTATCATTTCGTCTAACAATAGAACAGAATGGCATATAACAGATGTTGGTGTATTACAGACAGGAGCGCAAACTGTTCCAATGTATCCTACAATTTCTGCAGAAGATTATGAATATATTTTAAATCACTCAGAATCGCAATATGTTTTTGTATCTGATATTGAAGTTTATGAAAAATTACAAAGTATTAAAGCTAATGTTCCTTTACTAAAAGATGTTTTCTCTTACAATGATATTGCAGGATGCAAAAGTTGGAGAGAAATATTGGAATTAGGAGCAAATACCGATAATCAAGATGTTGTTGAAGATAGAAAAAATAATGTTGCTACAACTGATTTAGCAACGATTATCTATACTTCTGGAACAACAGGAAGACCAAAAGGTGTTATGTTATCACACCAAAATATTGTTTCCGATGTTTTAATGAGTGCTCCAAGAGTTCCTTTAAGAGCTGGGGACACAAGAGCGTTAAGCTTCCTACCTATTTGTCACATCTTTGAAAGAATGTTGACGTATTTGTACCAATATTATGGTATATCGATTTACTTCGCTGAAAGTATTGAAAAAATTTCAGACAACTTAAAAGAAGTAAAACCACATGTAATGTCGGTTGTCCCACGTTTATTAGAAAAAGTATATGACAAAATCTACGCAAAAGGAGCTGATTTAACAGGCATCAAAAAAGCCCTTTTCTTCTGGGCTTTAGATTTAGGAATGGAATACAAACCTTATAAACAAAACGGTGCATTCTACGAATTCAAATTAAAAATTGCGCGTAAATTAATTTTCTCGAAATGGCAAGAAGGTTTAGGTGGCGAATTAGAATTACTAGTTTCGGGAAGTGCTGCTTTACAAACAAGACTCACCAAAGTATTCTGTGCGGCTAATATTCCAGTTATGGAAGGTTATGGTTTAACTGAAACTTCTCCTGTAATCTCAGTAAACGACATGAGAAATGGTGGGTTCAGAGTAGGAACCGTTGGAAAAATTTTAAATGGAGTTGAAGTTAAAATTGCAGAAGATGGCGAAATCTTATGTAAAGGTCCAAATGTAATGATGGGGTATTACAAAGACGAAACTCAAACTGCAGATGTTTTAAAAGATGGTTATTTCCATACGGGTGATATTGGTGAAATCGATTCTGATGGTTTCCTAAAAATTACCGATCGTAAAAAAGAAATGTTCAAAACTTCTGGTGGAAAATATGTAGCTCCTCAGATTTTAGAAAATGCTTTCAAACAATCTCGTTTCATAGAGCAAATTATGGTTATTGGTGAAGGAGAAAAAATGCCGGCTGCTTTTATACAACCAAATTTTGAATTTGTTACAGAATGGGCACACCGACATAACAATACAACTTTTTCTTCTAATGAAGAACTATGTGCTAGCAAAATGGTAATAGACAGAATTCAAGAAGAGATAGATCTATGTAATGAAAAATTCGGGAATTGGGAAAGAGTTAAAAAATTTGAACTTACTCCCGATATTTGGTCTATCGATGCTGGTCACCTCACTCCAACCATGAAATTAAGACGTAAAATTATTAAAGAAAAATATAACGACTTATATCAAAAAATTTACGGATAAAACTTCCAAGACCCACTTATAGTGGGTCTTATTTTAATTTAATGTTAAATTTTCCCAAAAATGTTAAAAATACTATGCATGCATAGTATTTTTTTTTATATTTGAAAAAGATTTGATTACAACTAAATGAAAGATAAAACAATTGATTACGCCTTAAGGACCACATGGCAAGCAGTAGCGAGAATGTATAATGAAGAAGCAGCTAAATATGGAGCAACTATGGCTACCGGTTTTGCTTTATTAAGTATTGACAGAGAAAAAGGTTCTCCCTCTACTACTTTAGGACCAAAGATGGGTATGGAAGCTACTAGTTTAACTCGTACATTAAAATCAATGGAAGAAAGAGGTTTAATTACTCGTAAAAAAAACCCAACTGATGGTAGAGGGGTAATTATTCTATTAACCAAAGATGGTAAAGAGAAAAGAGAACTTTCAAAAGAAACTGTACTTCGTTTTAATGAAACTGTAAAGCAACATATAAGTGAAGAAAAATTGCAACACTTTATGGAAGTTGCCGAAATCATAAACGAATTGATTACCGATAAAAAAATATATAACGACAAATAAAACAACAAACCTATACACATGAAACGTAATATTAAAAAAGTTGCTGTTATTGGTTCCGGAATTATGGGAAGTGGTATTGCTTGCCATTTTGCTAATATTGGTGTCGAAGTCTTATTATTAGACATCGCACCAAACGAACTTACCGAAGCCGAACAGAAAAAAGGTCTAACTCTTGAAAGTAAAGCTGTTAGAAACCGATTAGTAAATGATCATTTAGCTAATGCATTAAAATCGAAGCCTTCTCCTATTTATCATCCAAGTTTTGCTTCAAGAATTACTACAGGTAATACTACAGATGATATGTCGAAAATTGCAACTGCTGATTGGATTATCGAAGTAGTTGTGGAAAGATTAGACATCAAGAAAATTGTTTTTGAACAAGTTGATAAATATAGAAAACCAGGAACTTTAGTAACTTCGAATACGTCTGGTATTCCAATTCAATTTATGAGCGAAGGAAGAAGCGAAGATTTCCAACAGCATTTCTGTGGAACACACTTCTTTAACCCTGCGCGTTACTTAAAATTATTTGAAATTATTCCTGGTCCAAAAACATCGCAAGAAGTATTAGATTTCTTAAATGGATATGGTGAAAAATTCTTAGGAAAAACTTCAGTGGTTGCTAAAGATACTCCGGCTTTTATTGGAAATAGAATTGGAATCTTCGGAATTCAAAGTTTATTCCACCAAGTAAAAGAAATGGGATTAACCGTTGAAGAAGTAGATAAATTAACGGGACCAGTTATTGGTCGTCCAAAATCAGCTACTTTTAGAACGGTTGATGTTGTAGGTTTGGATACTTTAGTTCACGTTGCGAACGGAATTTATGAAAATTGTCCAAACGACGAAGCGCATGAATTATTCAAACTTCCAGAATTTGTTAACAAAATGATGGAAAACAAATGGTTAGGAAGCAAAACAGGACAAGGTTTCTACAAAAAAGAAGGAAAAGACATTCTGACTTTAGATTTAGATACTTTAACTTACAGACCAAATAAAAAAGCATCTTTCGCAACTTTAGAATTAACCAAAACGATTGAAAAACCAATCGATAGATTCAAAGTTTTAGTTACTGGAAAAGACAAAGCTGGAGAATTTTACAGAAAAAACTTCGCTTCAATGTTCCAATATTGTTCTAACAGAATTCCTGAAATCACAGATGCGTTCTACAAAATCGATGATGCTATGAAAGCTGGATTCGGTTGGGAAAATGGTCCATTCGAAATTTGGGATGCTATCGGAGTTGAAAAAGGAATCGAATTAATGAAAGCGGAAGGTTACCAACCTGCTTCTTGGGTAACTGATATGGTAGCTTCTGGAGTTACTTCTTTCTATTCAGTAAAAGATGGAGCAACACACTTCTACTCTATCACAAACAAAAAAGTAGAGAAAGTTCCAGGTCAGGATGCTTTCATTATCTTAAATAACATTCGCGAAAGCAAAAAAATATGGAACAACAGCGATGCGATTATTACCGATTTAGGTGATGGAATCATCAATTTAGAATTTACATCTAAAATGAATTCTATTGGAGCTGGTGTTTTACAAGGAATTAACAAAGCGATTGACATTGCTGAAAAAGATTATAATGGTTTAGTGATTGGAAATCAAGGTGCAAATTTCTCTGTTGGAGCTAACTTAGGAATGATTTTCATGATGGCTGTTGAGCAAGAATATGACGAATTAAACATGGCTATCAAAATGTTCCAAGACACAATGATGCGTTGTCGTTATTCTGCAATTCCAGTTATCGCGGCTCCTCACGGAATGACATTAGGTGGTGGTTGCGAATTAGTAATGCATTCTGATAGAGCGGTTGCTGCTGCAGAAACTTATATCGGATTAGTAGAATTTGGTGTTGGTGTAATTCCTGGCGGTGGTGGTTCAAAAGAGATGGCGTTAAGAGCTTCTGATTTATTCCGCAAAAACGACGTAGAATTAAATGTACTTCAAGAATATTTCTTAACTATAGGTATGGCAAAAGTAGCTACTTCGGCTTATGAAGGTTTTGATACTGGCGTTTTACAAAAAGGAAGAGATATCGTTGTGGTAAACAAAGACCGTCAAATCGCTACAGCCAAACAAGTAGCTTCACAAATGGCGGAACAAGGTTACACGCAACCTGTAAGAAGAAAAGATATCAAAGTACTAGGGAAACAAGCTTTAGGTATGTTCTTAGTAGGAACTGACCAAATGGAAGCTGGTAAATACATTTCTGAACACGATAAAAAAATTGCAAACAAACTAGCTTACGTTATGGCTGGTGGTGATTTATCAGAAGCAACTTTAGTTTCTGAACAATATTTATTGGATTTAGAAAGAGAAGCATTTTTATCATTAACTGGAGAAAGAAAATCTTTAGAAAGAATTCAGTACATGTTAACCAAAGGGAAACCGTTAAGAAACTAAGAAATGAGAACAGCATATATAGTAAAAGGATATAGAACAGCAGTTGGAAAAGCTCCAAAAGGCTTATTCCGATTCAAAAGACCTGACGAATTAGCAGCAGAAACCATCGAACACATGATGAAAGAATTGCCTGATTTCGACAAAACACGTATTGATGACGTGATGGTAGGAAATGCCATGCCAGAAGCCGAACAAGGTTTGAACGTTGGGCGTTTAATTTCATTAATGGGATTAAAAATTACAGATGTTCCTGGAGTTACAGTAAATAGATATTGTGCTTCTGGAGTAGAAACTATCGCAATGGCAACAGCTAAAATTCAATCAGGAATGGCAGATTGTATTATCGCTGGTGGTGCAGAAAGCATGAGTTACATTCCAATGGGAGGTTACAAACCAACACCAGATTACAAAGTTGCCGCTGCAGGTCACGAAGATTATTACTGGGGAATGGGATTAACGGCTGAAGCAGTTGCAAAACAATTCAACGTTTCGCGTGAAGATCAAGATGAATTTGCTTACCATTCACATATGAAAGCCTTAAAAGCACAAGCAGAAGGTAAATTCGATAAACAAATTGTTCCTATTACAGTAGAACAAACGTTTATCAATGAAAATGGTAAAAAAGAAACCAAATCTTACATTGTAAATAAAGACGAAGGTCCAAGAGCTGGAACTTCAGTAGAAGCTTTAGCTGGATTACGTCCTGTATTCGCTGCTGATGGTTCGGTTACTGCTGGAAACTCTTCTCAAATGAGTGATGGTGCTGCTTTCGTATTAATCATGAGCGAAGAAATGGTGAAAGAATTAAATTTGGAACCAATTGCAAGAATGGTAAGCTACGCTCCTTCAGGAGTAGAACCAAGAATCATGGGAATTGGTCCAGTTACCGCGATTCCAAAAGCATTAAAACAAGCAGGATTAAAACAAGACCAAATCGATTTAATTGAGTTAAACGAAGCTTTCGCTGCACAATCTTTAGCAGTTGTGAGAGAATTAGGTTTAAATCCTGAAATCGTAAACGTGAACGGTGGCGCTATCGCTTTAGGCCACCCGCTAGGTTGTACTGGTGCTAAACTATCAGTTCAATTGTTTGACGAAATGCGCCTGAGAAACAGTAAATACGGAATCGTTTCAATGTGTGTTGGAACAGGTCAAGGGGCAGCTGGAATTTTTGAATTTTTAAAATAAAACTATAAAACTTAATAAGTTATGTCAGATATCATCAGAGGAGGACAATTCCTTGTAAAAGAAACAAAATGCGAAGACATCTTCACACCAGAAGACTTCAATGAAGAACAAATTATGATGCGTGATTCGGTAATCGAATTCGTAGATAAAGAATTATGGCCAAACAAAGAACGTTTCGAAAAGAAAGATTACGCCCTTACCGAAGAAGTAATGCGTAAAGCGGGTGAACTTGGTTATTTAAGCGTTGCCGTTCCTGCTGCTTACGGTGGTATGGAAATGGGATTCGTAAACACAGTTTTAGTTTGTGACTATATTTCGGGAGCAACGGGTTCGTTTTCAACTGCTTTTGGAGCGCACACTGGAATTGGAACCATGCCAATTACCTTGTATGGAACAGAAGAACAAAAACAAAAATATGTACCAAAATTAGCCTCTGGCGAATGGTTTGGAGCTTACTGTTTAACAGAACCAGGAGCAGGATCTGATGCAAATTCAGGAAAAACAAAAGCGGTTCTTTCTGAAGACGGAACACACTATAAAATTACAGGTGGAAAAATGTGGATTTCTAATGCTGGATTCTGTAATGTATTCATCGTTTTTGCTAGAATCGAAGATGATAAAAATATCACAGGTTTTATCGTTGAGAATGATCCATCAAACGGAATTTCGTTAGGAGATGAAGAACACAAATTAGGTATTCGCTCTTCTTCTACTCGTCAGGTTTTCTTTAACGAAACTAAAGTTCCTGTTGAGAATATGTTAGCAGGTCGTGGAGAAGGATTCAAAATTGCAATGAATGCTTTGAATGTTGGACGTATAAAATTAGCTGCTGCTTGTTTAGAAGCACAAAGAAGAACAATTTCTGGAGCTGTTCAGTATGCTAATGAAAGAGTTCAGTTTAAAACACCAATTTCAAGTTTTGGAGCAATTCAAGCTAAAATTGCTGAAATGGCAACTAACGCATATGCTGGTGAAAGTGCTACGTATAGAGCTGCTGCAGATATTGAAAACAGAATCAACATTAGAGTTAGTGAAGGAAATTCGCACCAAGAAGCTGAATTAAAAGGTGTTGAAGAATTCGCTATCGAATGTTCTATCTTAAAAGTAGCCGTTTCTGAAGATGTTCAAGCATGTACAGATGAAGGAATTCAAATTTTTGGTGGAATGGGATTCTCAGAAGACGCTCCAATGGAAAGTGCTTGGAGAGATGCTCGTATTGCCAGAATTTACGAAGGAACTAACGAAATCAACAGAATGTTATCCGTTGGTATGTTAGTGAAAAAAGCAATGAAAGGTCACGTTGATTTATTAGGTCCAGCGATGGCTGTAGCTGAAGAGTTAATGGGAATTCCATCATTCGATGTTCCAGATTATTCAGAATTATTTGCTGAAGAAAAGGAAATGATTGCGAAATTGAAAAAAGTATTCTTAATGGTTGCAGGTGCTGCAGTACAAAAATACGGACCAGAGTTAGAATCACACCAACAATTATTAATGGCGGCTGCTGATATCTTAATCGAAATCTACATGGCTGAAAGTACTATTCTTAGAACGGAGAAATTAGCTAAAAAAGTGGGTGAAGATAAAGCGCAAGAGCAAATTGCAATGGCAAAATTATACTTATATCATGCAGTAGATATTGTGAACCAAAAAGGAAAAGAAGGAATCGTTTCATTCTCAGAAGGCGACGAACAACGTATGATGCTAATGGGATTAAAACGTTTTACAAAATATACGAACATGCCAAATGTGGTAGCACTTCGTGAAAAAATTGCTGCAAAAATTATTAGCGAAAACAAATACGCTTTCTAATACAGCAATTAATTGGTTTAGTTTGTTTAAAAAAACCATTCGCTAAAGCGAATGGTTTTTTATTTTAATACGTTAAGGCTGCAAAAATTTCCTTATCTCTTAACTTTTCTCTTCCGTTCAAAAACGATAATTCCATTAAGAAATTCATTTGCACAATTTCGCCACCTAATTGCTCTACTAATTCACAAACCGCTTTTGCAGTGCCTCCAGTTGCCAAAACATCATCGTGAATTAAAATCTTATCTCCGGGTTGAATTGCATCTACATGCATTTCTAAAGTATCAGTTCCATATTCCAATTCATAAGAAGCACTAATCGTAGTAAAAGGCAGTTTTTTAGGTTTACGAACCGGAATAAATCCGGCATTTAATTTTTGTGCCAATAAGATTCCAAAGAAAAAACCACGACTCTCTACTCCTATTACCTTATCAATTTTTTGATTTTTTAATGAATTCACTAATGTTTCTAGGCAAAAAGTAGTTGCTTCAGGTGAAATTAACAACGGTGTTATATCTTTAAAACCAATTCCTGGTTTTGGAAAATCTTGAATATCACGGATATAGTCTTGTAAGTTCATTTTTATTTACTTTTTTTCTTGTTAGGGTTTGCAATTTACACAAATATATCTATATTTGCACTCACAAAATCGGCGTCGTGGCGCAACTGAATAGCGCATCTGATTACGGCTCAGAAGGTTACAGGTTTGAATCCTGTCGACGTCACAAAAGCTCTGCAATTGCAGGGCTTTTTTATTTTGAATAGGATTATAAAACTAATAGAGTTCAATTAGTAAATTCAAAAAAAACTCGAAAGATTAAACCTACTCCCAATACCTACATCAGTCAAAATACAAAACTTTACCTAAAACTCACCGAACATACAACTCCTCTACTATAACTCACCGAGCATACAACTCCTCTACCTGTCAAATCGAGCGAAGTCGAGATTCATTTTACTACTATTTCTGTTGTAATTGGAATATGATCTGAAATTTCTCTTGCTTCTTTTAGTGTTGCAAAAGCTTCATAACAAATAAAATTACTTACCCTCCAAAATTGTAATTACTTCCACAATTTTTGCCACTTGTTGCTCTTCTGTGGCTACATCTTGTATGGCTTGTAAAAGTTCTTTTTGATAGGTTATATCTTGTTTTTGAAAAACAGACAAAACATTAGCTTCGGCAAAACAATCTAAAATGGCTTGCTCGTTAGTCTTTTGGGTGTCTTCTAAAAATAAGGTAACCAATACTTTATCGCCACCTGTTTTTTGAATGGCATTTCGTATTTCAGAATTAACATCCAGCTTTTTATCTCCATTTTTAACCGGTCCTAAATTCTTATGTTGAATAGCATAACCATCAATAGTGCCCGAAACTTTTAAATCGCCCCATTTACCTTTAATGTCTTTAGTATTGGGAATAATTAATTGGTACGTCCAAGCGCCATTGCCTGGAATACACTGCAATTCTAAAAGTTCGTTTTCTATGATCATTCGCATATTAAATTTCAATTTTATCTATTTCCTTCATTATTCTATCCGTTTCTGTTAAAGCAACGATGATTTTTTGATAATGCAAAATATCTTCAAAACCTAGTTCAAGTTCTTTACGGTCTTTAAGCCATTTTTGAGCGGGTTGGTAGCCGCCAATGTAAAAGTTCCTAGCGACTTCGGGAACGTTGGCGAAATACTGTGTTTCATTAATACACACACGTCCTAAATTCCCCTCTTTTGGAGAAGTGCCCAAAGCGCTAAGTGGTTTTTCCTCCAAAGAAGAAGCTCCTACGAAGTAGGCATCCCATTGAGCAAAGCGAAACCAACTTGCCCTTGAACTTGCCCTTGCCCTTGTCATTCCGCAGATTAGGAATCTCCTACAAAGTAGGCTGTTGCTTTACGAAGTAAAGCCATCCCTATTCACTATTCACTATTCACTTTTTACTTTTCACTCCTCCCCCCATAAAACACCCCAAAATTCTGAACCGTTTCATACCAACTATCCGACTCTTCAATATACATCGATTCCAGTGGCAAGTCTAAAGCAAACCCTTTCATACCATCGCTAACACAATCCATAACCGCCAATCGGGCATTTTCAGAATAATTTTCCAACACAAAGGCTAATATATAAATCGACTCCTGGTTACGAAGCATCACAAAATGATACACCTCTTTAATATTGCTATTCTTACTAAAAGCGGCTAGCAATTGACTCTTATTAGCCCCATCAATGGGATGTTGCGGAAACCCAACTTGTACTTGTGTTTCTTCCTGTATCGTAGTAGTCGAAATATTTTCTCTGTTGCGTTCCAACACAAACATAGTCTCTTGATCACTATCAATTACAACACGACCAAAGCTATGCGTTTCAGCCAAATCCAACACAGCACGAGCAGGCATAGCCACAAAAGCCGTTTCCCTATCTGTCCATTGACTCAAAGCGGTTTCCGAAGTAAACACACCAAAAACCAACATGCCTTCTACATCAAAAACAGTTGTAAAAGCAATCGAAGTCCCCTTTTCAAGTGTCTTCCATTCATCCGACTTTGATTGTTCGCCATCAGTAGGAACCACTAAAAAAGCACGAGGACCATACAATTCCTCTATCACTTTTTTATAGTTTTCGGGTGTTTCATTTTGATGATACGTTTGTATCAATTGCAATAAAACCGAATTATCAGGTGTAAACTCGGGTTCTTTTTTGCCGAATAGTTTGTTGAATAGGTTCATATTATTTTATTTGTTTTTATACCTAATTCATTATAGCATTTCATTACTAATTAAACGAACGTAAAAGGACAAACTAAGAAAAACTTTGCTTTAGAGTCAACTGAGATATTATTAAATTTTAACTCCAAGCGCTCTAAACAAATCTACAGTTTTAATACAAATAACATTAAAAGGATTTGCTGCATCAGGTACCATAACTCTACTTTTACTATTTGGCTTACTTACTTCATGTGTAACAATTTGATTACCATAAGTCATTGCAAAAGCTATCAACCATGCATCAGCCTCGTCTGCTTCTAAAAACTCTTTGTTCCATTTGTAAAACTGAGATTCATTGATGGAATACTTACGACACAATTCTGCAACTGACATTTCAGCTCGTAAGGCTTCCATAACAATTTGGATTTTCTGTTCAGAACTAAAGATTCTTCGTGTGTTTCTACGAATGTCTTTGATGAAATTCTCTGCTGTTTTTTTCTTGGGTGTTTTCATAATAATTCAAATTTAAGGATTTTGAAAACACTCTCTTAGTTTTGACTTAAATCAGTCCACTTTTTGCTGACGATTTACAATTTAACTCAATTTTAATTTGATTTTTTGTAACTCCAAACGGCAAATACGTTAATAGCAAAGGCGAAAAAAGTTATGATGGCTAAATTTGGTAACACTTCCTGAAGACCTGCTCCTTTTAGCAAGACCATGCGAATGAATTCTACAAAATAACGAATCGGATTTAGTAATGTGACGTTTTGAGCCCATTTTGGCATGCTTTCGATAGGGGTGAATAAACCGCTCATTAAAATAAAAATCACCATGAAAAACCACGCGATAAACATCGCTTGTTGTTGGGTTTCGGTATGATTAGAAATGAATAAGCCGAAGCCTAAAATTAGTAAGAGATAAATCGCGGTAAAAAAGTACACTAACAGGATGTTGCCCAACATTGGGACATTAAAAACGATTTTTGAAATAAGTAATCCTACAGTTAAGATTATTAATCCTAATATCCAAAAAGGGAATAATTTTCCAATGATGAATTGGTGTTTTTTAATTGGAGTAACATTGATTTGCTCTAGTGTTCCCAATTCTTTTTCTCTTACGATATTCATGGCCGAAAGAAATAAAGTTAACATCGTAACTAGTAACACTAAAATTCCTGGCACCATAAACGTTTTGTAATTGAGTGTACTATTGTACCAAAACGAAGGAATGGTTTCGATACGGTTTGGAATTATTTGCTCATTAATTACTTGTTTGTTTTCTACCTGAATGTTTTGATTGAACAATTGCACAATTTGGGTAATGTATACATTTTGAACGCCTGCGGTAGCTCCGTCGATGGCATTGATTAAAACTTGAATTTGGGTGGTGTTATCATTTTGCAATTGTTTTTCAAACTGGTTTGGAATTTCGATGACGACATCGGTTGTTCCTTTGTTTAATTGTTCGATGCCTTCATTAGTATTTGATACCTTTTCTACTTGCGAAAAATATGCATTTGCCTTAAATTTTTCTATCAAAGCACGAGATGATGAAGAATTACTATAATCAGCAAGTGTTACCCGAATATTTTTTACATCAAAAGTAGCCGCATTGGAAAGGATTAAAAGTTGGAGAATAGGCAGTATAAAAATCAGACGCAGCATGCTTTTATCTCTAAAAATTTGCTTGAATTCTTTTTGTATGATGAATAGAATTATTTTCATGGTTGATGTATTTACTCCAAACGGGTTTTGTAATTTTTGATGCTCAATCCCATGAAAAGCAAAGTCATTCCCACTAGAATTAAGGTTTCTTTGAAAATATATTCTAAGCCTACGCCTTTCAGCATAATGGATTTTACAATGATGATAAACCATTTGGCAGGGATGATGTTACTGATAACTTGCATAGGCAACGGCATAGAAGCGATTGGAAAGATAAACCCTGAAAGAATAATCACCGGAAGCATCAATCCCATCAACGAAATCATCATGGCGGTTTGTTGCGTATTAGAAATTGTTGAGATTAAAATACCCAATGAAAGTGCCGTGATAATGAACAAAATACTTTCGAAAGCCAATAAGAAAACACTACCGTTAATGGGCATTCCAAAGATGAAATATCCCATGGAAACAATCACTATTGCATTGATAATCGAGAGAAAAACATAAGGAAACACCTTACCTAAAATTACCTGAAACGGTTTTAAAGGTGAAACCAGCAAGATTTCCATGGTACCCAATTCTTTTTCTCTTGTTATGGAAATGGACGTCATCATTGCTGAAACCAACATTAAAATTACAGTCATGACTCCAGGAACAAAGTTGAAGACACTTTTTAATTCTGGATTGTACAACATGCGACTTTGTATGACAACTCCATTGTTTTTTTGAACCGTATTTTTTTGATTTTGATAATTTTGGATTATCGATTGTGTATAATTGGCAATGGTACTGGCTACATTAGGTTCGGTGGCATCTGTAATGACTTGAACCGTAGCTTTTTTTTCAGTTTGTAATTTTTTTGCAAAATCTTTTTCAAACAACAGAACGGCTTTTATTTTTCCTTTTTTAAACTCTTCTTCAATGGCTTTTTCGTTTAAAATTTCATTTTCTACATGAAAGTAAGTTGAGGCTTTTATCTTTTCTATTATTTTTTGCGATTCGTTATCTCTGGCATAATCCAAAACCGCGATGTCCACATTGTTGATTTCATTAGTAATAGCGAATCCAAACAACAGAATTTGGGCAACAGGCATGCCAAAAAGAATAAACAACGAGCGTTTATCACGAAAAATATGATAAAATTCCTTTTTAATAAAACCTATGAATCGTTTCATTTATTTTTTGTTTCAAGTTTCAGGTTATTATTACTCGATATTTCGGGCTAGTTTCAAA
This sequence comes from Flavobacterium fragile, assembly GCF_023634865.1. Classification (GTDB taxonomy): domain Bacteria; phylum Bacteroidota; class Bacteroidia; order Flavobacteriales; family Flavobacteriaceae; genus Flavobacterium; species Flavobacterium fragile. Next base: position 7,069 of record NZ_JAMLJN010000010.1, on the reverse strand, counting down.
AAGACTTCGTTCATGGAATTGACCTGAAATTGCTCTTTTAATTTTTTTGGGGTGTCCAATGCTTCAATGACACCGTCTACCATTATTGATACGCGATTGCAATATTCGGCTTCGTCCATGTAGTGCGTGGTGACAAAAATCGTGGTGCCTTTATTGGATTCAGCATAAATTAATTCCCAGAATTGTCTTCGCGTTATTGGGTCAACACCGCCTGTGGGTTCATCTAGAAAAACAATTTTAGGTTCGTGCAATAGGGCTACTGAAAAGGCTAATTTTTGTTTCCAGCCTAAAGGTAAATCACCTACTTTAGTTTTAGTTATGTTGCCCAATTGCAATTCCGCAATCAGCTCTTCTGTTTTTGTTTTAATTTGCTTTCGCGATAAACCGTAAATGCCACCAAAAAAAGTAATGTTTTCCTTCACCGTTAAATCGTCATACATGGAGAATTTTTGACTCATGTAACCGATATTTCGTTTGACCTCTTCGCTTTGCGTATGCACATCAAAACCTGCGACATTAGCTGTGCCATCCGTTGGATTGGAAATCCCAATCAACATTTTCATGGCTGTCGTTTTTCCGGCACCGTTGGCTCCTAAAAAGCCAAATATTTCACCTTTATTCACATGAAAACTAATGCCTTTTACGGCAGTGAAGTCGCCAAATTGTTTGGTTAAATTTTCTACGATAATGATTTTCTCTTGTACACTTTCCATTTGCTTTTCTTTTTATAAATCCATGAAAACATCCTCAATAGTTGGGGTTGCTTTATGAATGCTTATGTTTTGATGTCCCTTTTCTTGCAAATACGATCGCAAAACTGCAATATCAAAAGGATCATTTTTGTCGATGTAATGCATGAATTCGCCAAAAGCAAACACGCTGAACTGTGAAGGAAACTCTTTCAAATCCAAAATCAAATTATGCATTTGATTAGTTGCTACTTCGTAGATCGTTTTTTCATACGCTTTCACAATGGCATCGGGAGAATCGATTTTAAGGATTTTTCCTTTTTGAATAAGTGCAATCCGATCGCACAAACTGGCTTCATCCATGTAGGGTGTGGAAACCAAAATGGTAATGCCTTTTTGTTTCAAGCGTTTTAGCATTTCCCAAAATTCTTTTCTAGAAACAGGGTCAACACCGGTTGTGGGTTCGTCTAAAAACAACACTTTTGGTTTATGGATAAGTGCGCAACACAAGGCTAACTTTTGTTTCATTCCACCTGATAATGCCCCCGCTCTTCGGTTTTTAAATGGCTCGATTTGTACATAAATATCTTCTATCAAATCGTAATTTTCTTCAATGGTTGTTCCGAATATTGTAGCAAAAAAAGCTAAGTTTTCCGCAATGGTTAAATCTTGATACAACGAGAATTTCCCTGGCATATAACCCACCGAATTTCGTATTTCTTTCACTTGTTTTACTATGTCATAATTCGCTACCGTTGCACTACCTTCATTTGGAATCAATAATGTAGTCAACAAACGAAATAGTGTAGTCTTTCCCGCACCATCAGGTCCAATCAAACCAAAAAGTTCGCCTTCTTGCACTTCAAACGTGATGTTTTGTAGTGCAAGAACGGTCTTATATTTTTTAGAAATATTTTTAACGGAAATACTCATGGGGTATGGTTAGAAGTGAAAAGTAAAAAGTGATTCGTCTATTTAATTAATAGAAAATTGCTTAGTTCGTGAGCGTCAACCCAGTGTTTTACATCAACTGGAATTTTGATAAAATCACCTGATTTTAAATGGACTTTCTCCCTATTTTCATTACTGAATGTAGCGTCTCCATTTATACAAACCAATAGTGCTGGAACTTTAGTAACATGCTCTTTCAATTGTTCATTTTTAGCAATTTGTAAAGCAATAACTTTATTTTCCGTAGGCTCAAACAACACTTGTGTTTGAACGGGTTTATCACTTGAATGTAAGTTGATTAAATTCATTGGAAATACTGATTAAATGTTGTAAAAGAATCTTCTATTGCTTTGAATTGAGCTTCTGAAGCTTCTTTTTCTAAATTATCCACTAACTCCATGTATGGTACTAACCATTTGTGTAATTCATCATGCGCTTGTCCTTTCATGGTACAGTTTGAGGTTAGTAAATCAAGATTGGTTTTTAAATTTGTTACCAATTGCGCATAATTTTTATCTGAATTACCAGCAAACGCGGTTACATCTTTTTCCATGTTGCGAATGTGTTCCATCATGTTATCATCGACTTTCCATTTTTCGCCGTTGTTTAAGACTATTGCTTCGTGTTCGTCGTGATGGTGTTCCGCTTTAACTGTTGTTTCAGTTGGTGTTTCGTTGTTTTTTTCTGTTTCTTTCGAACCTGAGTTACAAGAAAGGGCTAACACTGCAATGGTACTAAAAAGCAGCATTTTTACATTTGAATTTTTCATGGTTTTAGAGGTATTGATTTATTATTATTTTAGCCAAACTTCTGCAGGCATTCCAATTTTTAAACTTCCGTCGTTTTTCACCGCTACTTTTACGGCGTACACCAAATTGGCTCTTTCTTCTTTGGTTTGGATAACTTTTGGAGTAAATTCGGCTTGCGCGCTTATCCAAGTGATATTGCCTTCGTATTTTTTAGTATCGTTATCCGCATCAATGGCTACTGTAACTTTTTGTCCGATTTTGATTTGTGCCAATTGGGTTTCGGTCACATAAACGCGTAATTCCATTTCGTTTAAATTGGCGATTTTGTATAAAGGTTTGCCAAAAGCTGTGATTTCAGAAGGTTCTGCGTATTTCGTTAAAACGGTTCCATCGACTGGATTGGTGATTTTTGATTTCTTTATTTGGTCGTCTAATTTTTCAATTTGGACTTTAATTGATTTTATTTCGTTTAAAATTGGTGTATTTTGTGTTTGTACACTGCTGATTTGTTTTTCGATGACTTTTACTTTTCCGTCAATTTCGTCAATTTGTCTTTTGGTAGCGGCATTTTCGGCGTACATGTTTTGGATTCGGGTTTGCTCAATTTTAGCCGTTTTTAATTGTTCATTTAAAACATTTATTTGCGACAACACCGAAGCCGATTTGGATTGAACTGTTTCAATAGAAGCTTTGAGTTGTTCTCGGTTATAATGCAATTGCAGTGTATCAATCAAACCTACTAACGATCCTTTTTTAAGTTGCGCGCCTTCTTCCACATTTAAAAACTCTATTTTTCCATTAGATTCAGAAGAAACTGTAATTTCTGTGGCTTCAAAATTGCCATAAGCATCGGCTTTTTCGTTGTTTTTATTACAACTTATTATTGTAATTGCCGTAAGAAGAATTCCTATTTTTTTCATGATGTATGCTTTAAATTCCTTTTATTATTTGATGATTCGCTTTGGCTAATTGCAATTGAATCTGATGTGTTTTTTCGGTGATTTTTGATTCGAAAAGTTGGGTAACTTCATTTAAATAATCGGAAGAAGTGATTACTCCGTTTTTCATTTGTGCTTCAGCTGAACGAACAATTTTTTCTCGTAATTGAATAATTTCTTTATCCGATTTTAGTTGGGTTTCCATTTTTCCGATTTCAAAATTGATTTCTTGTAATTGTCTTTTTTGATTTACTTCGAATGTTTCCTTTTCTGAGGCAACGATTTGTTTTGAAATTTCCAGTACTTCTTTTTCTTTTTTTGTTTTGTTCCAATCAAATAAGGTCCAATTTAATTTTATTCCCGTCATGTAAAAAGTTTCAAATGAATTGTTTAACATGTTCAAGGCAGGATTTCCGTAACCACCTTGTAAAAAAGCGTTTAGTTTTGGCGCATTGGACGTAGCGATTACTTTTTGAGATGCCTCGATTTGTTGTTTTTGTAATTCAAATAGCTCTAATTCTGGGCGGTTAACATCGTTAATTGAAGAGAAATTTTCAGGAACTGCCAACTTTGCATTCGTATTGAATGCAGTTCCTGAAAGTTCTTCTAAGTGTTGCCAAAGTTTGAGTTGGTCATATTTCACATCATTTAATTGTTGGTTAATTTTGATGATTTCGGCCTCTATCACTTGTTCCGATGCTGGTAAAACCGCTCCAAATTTTACGGCAACTTGTATTTCTCTACTTTTTTCTTGAAGTAACTTTCGTTTCGTCAATAATAATTCTTCTTTTTCTTGACCCAATAAGAGTCCAAAATAATACTGATTGACTAAGTTTTTTAATTGGTACAAATTGATATCAACAAGTTTTTGTTGCGTTTTTATTTGTGATGCTTTGAGTTGGGTTTGCGCTTTGATAGCACCGCCGTTGTAAAGGAGTTGATTTACATCCAAAGTGGCTCTGTATTGGTCTTTGTTCAAAGGTTCAATCGTGGCATTTGGCATAGAAAAAGGAACTTGCGTTACTTCCGATTGGTACGTAGCTTGTGCGCTTAAGGCAATTTTTGGGAGTTTTTCTTTTTCCAGAATATTGGTTTGCAATTCAGATTGACTTTGTAACAATTGGTTTTGTTTTGCCAATGGATAGTTCTTTTCAACTAATTCATAACATTTTTCAAGCGTTATTTTTTCCTGAGCCCAAAAAGGGATTGAAAAAAGGGATAAGAGTATGTAAACGAACTTTTTCATCATTTTTTAATTGCGTTGATAATTTGTTCCGAGATGTGGATTTTTCGTTCTTCCATTAATTGAAAGAATTCGTCATTAGAAATGTTAATAATTCCTTTCACTAGGTTTTGTGCGGCAAAAGGAAAAGCAGTCATGGCGAAAATATCCAAGAGCAATTGTTTAGGTGAAATTGGCTTAATAATACCTAAGCCGATTTCCGTTTCAATTTGTTTCAATAATTTAGAAGGATTGGGACGTTTTTCATCTTTTAGAAATTTAGCTACAAACTCGGGATTGTTGTTCATTTCCTGTATAATAAATTGTGGTAGAAAAGGATAATCAATCACAAAAGAGATATAACTATGAACAAACTTTTCTATTTTTTCAAATAAGGGGTCTTCCGAATTAAAAATCTCGTTGACTTGTGGGGCTAATTTCCCAAAGGCGTTCAAGAAAACAGCTTCGAATAATTTCTCTTTACTTCTGAAAAAGTAATGCAACATCGCTTTGTTTATTCCAGCTTCATCGGCTATTTCTTGCATTCTTGCACCTGTAAACCCTTTACTTTGAAACACTTTGAAAGCTGCTTCAAATATTTTTTCTTCTGTGGACATCATACTAACTGTTAAGTTTAACCATTTGGTTAACAAAGGTAGTTATAATTATTTAATACAAAATGCATTAGTAAAAATTTAACAAATTGATTAAATATTGAAATCAAATTAAACATATATAAAGGTTTTAATCACTTACAACACTAAACTCATTCAAAGAAGATTTTTAGTTTTCTGCTGTAATTGATTTTTGCGAGATAGTCTATGAATTCTGGGAGTTCGGAGAGGGAATATAAATAAAGGGGTTGGGAAAAAAATGGAAAAACCCTATTAGGGTTGATTTTTTTGATGTCACTAAAGCTCTGCAATTGCAGGGCTTTTTTTGTTTTAACTTCAAATGTAAAACTACTACAGTTCAACGAACAAAATTAAAAAAAATCAAATTTACCTTAAGCACAATACCTGTCAAATCTCTATTTTGAAAATATCTACCTAAAACGCTTCAACTACTTGACTTTACCTGCAACGCTCTCCTGAAACTCACCGAGCATACAACCCCTCTACCTGTCAAATCCAGCGAAGTCGAGATTCATTTTACTATTATTTCTGTTGTAATAGGAACATGATCTGAAATTTCTCTTGCTTCTTTTAGTGTTGCAAAAGCCTCATAACAAATAAAATTACCTACCCTCCAAAATTGTAATTACTTCCACAATTTTTGCTACTTGTTGCTCTTCTGTGGCTACATCTTGTATGGCTTGTAAAAGTTCTTTTTGATAGGTTTTATCTTGTTTTTGAAAAACAGACAAAACATTAGCTTCGGCAAAACAATCTAAAATGGCTTGCTCGTCAGTCTTTTGGGTGTCTTCTAAAAATAAGGTAACCAATACTTTATCGCCACCGGTTTTTTGAATGGCATTTCGTATTTCAGAATTAACAGCCAGCTTTTTATCTCCATTTTTAACCGGTCCTAAATTCTTATGTTGAATAGCATAACCATCAATAGTGCCCGAAACCTTTAAATCGCCCCATTTACCTTTAATGTCTTTAGTATTGGGAACAATTAATTGGTACGTCCAAGCGCCATTGCCTGGAATATACTGTAACTCTAAAAGTTCGTTTTCTATGATAATTCGCATATTAAATTTCAATTTTATCTATTTCCTTCATTATTCTATCCGTTTCTGTTAAAGCAACGATGATTTTTTGATAATGCAAAATATCTTCAAAACCTAGTTCACGTTCTTTACGGTCTTTAAGCCATTTTTGAGCGGGTTGGTAGCCACCTATGTAAAAGTTCCAAGCCACTTCGGGAACGTTGGCGAAATACTGCGTTTCATTAATATACACACGTCCTAAATTCCCCTCTTTTGGAGAAGTGCCCAAAGCGCTAAGTGGTTTTTCCTCCAAAGAAGAAGCTCCTACGAAGTAGGCTTTTGCCTTACAAAGTACAAGCCTGTCATTCCGCCAGAATAGGAATCTCCTACGCAGTAGGCTGTTGCTTTACAAAGTACAAGCCTGTCATTCCGCCAAATAGGAATCTCCTACAAAGTAGGCTGTTGCTTTACGAAGTAAAGCCATCCCTATTCACTATTCACTATTCACTATTCACTTTTTACTTTTCACTCCTCCCCCCATAAAACACCCCAAAATTCTGAACCGTTTCATACCAACTATCCGACTCTTCAATATACATCGATTCCAGTGGCAAGTCTAAAGCAAACCCTTTCATACCATCGCTAACACAATCCATAACCGCCAATCGGGCATTTTCAGAATAATTTTCCAACACAAAGGCTAATATATAAATCGACTCCTGGTTACGAAGCATCACAAAATGATACACCTCTTTAATATTGCTATTCTTACTAAAAGCGGCTAGCAATTGACTCTTATTAGCCCCATCAATGGGATGTTGCGGAAACCCAACTTGTACTTGTGTTTCTTCCTGTATCGTAGTAGT
>NZ_JAMLJN010000001.1 GCF_023634865.1 Flavobacterium fragile | reverse complement strand
AAAAAATTTTTTGATTATTTTTTCCTGACTACTTACCCAATATTTTTAAGAACTTGTACAATCCGATTCCTTAGTTTCGGGTCGGCAAAGATACTAACTTTACTTTTTATTATCCAAATCTTTTTTTAACTTTTTTTAAAGTTTTTTTCGACTTGTTTAACCCTCAGTTTGTGTATGAACTTCTGCTCTAATGCGGGTGCAAAAGTAGTAATCTTTTCTCTTCTCGCAAGCCTTTTGTAATCTTTTTTTATTCTTTTTTTTGATGTTTTTCTTAACACGCTGATAACAAGGATTTAATACAGAAAAGTTTTTACCTCCCCCTAGCCCCCTTCAAAGGGGGAATGCTTTTTATTGGACATTGGTTTGTTAAACATATAAGTCTTGGAAGCGTTTTTTACTTATATATAGTGTGGGTAAAGTTCATGGAAGGGGTAAAATGTAGATAAATTAGATACAACATCCCCCTAACCCCCTTCGAAGGGGGAATTCTTTCTACAAATATAATAGTGTAATTCAGTATTCAGTTGTGGGCTTAACTACCTTAAGCAATAGCCTGCTGCGCAGGAGATTCCTAATCTGCGGAATGACAGCTCGCAGGCGCGAGGGAAATTCTTTCTATGAGGCAATCGTTAATTTTGAATGGAAAAGTTTTTTATAACATTATATATATAATTTCAGGTTTAGGGTTTTCTTATTGAAATTAATTTATTCAAAAAATCTTAGAGGGAATTATCCCCTTGAGGGGACTTTAGGGGTGTTGCTCGCTTGACGAGCCAGCGGGATGGTTATCTGGAATAGCAAACGTCTTATCTAGCCCCGATGGGAGGGGAAATCTTTTTTCTTTTTTGTTGCCTTCGAGAACCTCAGGCAACAAAAAAGAAAAAAATTGTAACGGACAGCGGGACTAAAAGTCTTTATGGAATGCTGAACGGCTGCTTCTAATCTTTTTTAACATTATACCTTATATATATTGTATGGATTTTATTAATGGTTTATATTTGCACCTTATAAATTTTAAAAAATGATAAAAGTTACTTTACCCGACGGGTCGGTTAAGGAGATGGCTCAAGGAGTTACTCCGATGGATGTTGCGAAAAGCATTAGTGAAGGTTTAGCTAGAAACGTAATTTCGGCTTCCTATAATGGTACCACTATTGAAACGACGACGGCCTTAACCACGGACGGTACACTTATATTATATACATGGAATGACAAAGAGGGGAAAAAGGCTTTTTGGCATTCGACTTCACACGTAATGGCACAAGCACTTCAGGAAATGTATCCTGGAATTAAATTAACACTTGGACCTGCGATTGATAATGGTTTTTATTATGATGTTGATTTTGGTGACCAAAGAATAACAGATGCCGATTTCAAAAAGATAGAAGATCGCGTATTGGAAATTTCGAGAGAGAAGCATGAATTTAAAATGCGTTCGGTTTCAAAAGCGGAAGCATTGGAAGTTTATAAAGATAACGAATACAAAACGGAGTTGATTTCGAATTTAGAAGACGGAACGATTACATTCTGCGATCATTCGAATTTCTTTGATTTGTGTCGTGGTGGTCATATTCCGAATACAGGCATTATCAAAGCGATGAAAATTTTATCGGTAGCGGGCGCTTACTGGAGAGGTGATGAAAAGAACAAGCAGTTAACACGTGTTTACGGAATTTCGTTCCCGAAACAAAAAGACTTAACGGATTACCTTGAATTATTAGAAGAAGCAAAACGCAGAGACCACAGAAAATTAGGAAAAGAATTAGAATTATTCCATTTTTCACAAAAAGTAGGTCAAGGTTTACCATTATGGTTACCAAAAGGTGCTGCTTTGCGCGATAGATTGGAGCAATTCTTGAAAAAAGCACAGAAAAAAGCAGGTTACGAGCAAGTAGTTACGCCTCACATTGGAATGAAAGACTTGTATGTAACTTCTGGACACTATGCTAAATATGGTGCGGATAGTTTCCAACCGATTAACACTCCTGCGGAAGGCGAAGAGTTCTTGCTAAAACCAATGAACTGTCCACATCACTGTGAGATTTACAATGCAAGACCTTGGTCGTACAAAGATTTACCAAAGCGTTATGCTGAATTTGGAACGGTTTATCGTTATGAGCAATCGGGTGAATTACATGGATTGACTCGTGTGAGAGGATTTACTCAGGATGACGCTCATATTTTCTGTACTCCTGATCAATTAGATGCTGAGTTCAAAAATGTTATCGACTTAGTATTATATGTTTTTGGTTCTTTAGGATTTGAAAACTTTACAGCTCAGGTATCGGTTCGTGATTTAGATAATCCGGATAAATATATAGGTAGCGTTGAAAACTGGGAAAAAGCTGAAAATGCAATTATCAGTGCAGCGAAAGACAAAGGATTGAATTATGTGATTGAAGCTGGAGAAGCGGCTTTCTATGGCCCAAAATTGGATTTCATGGTAAAAGATGCTTTAGGCAGAAGTTGGCAATTAGGAACAATTCAGGTAGATTACAACTTACCAGAGCGTTTTGAATTGTCTTATAAAGGTGCGGATGACAAGTTACATCGCCCTGTTATGATTCACCGAGCGCCTTTTGGATCGATGGAACGTTTTATCGCTATTTTATTGGAACACACAGCAGGAAATTTCCCAATTTGGTTGATGCCAGAGCAGGCTATAATCTTGTCTTTGAGTGAGAAATATGAAAATTATGCGAAAAAAGTTTTAGATTTGCTAGAAAATCACGAAATTCGCGCCCTAATTGACAACCGAAACGAAACAATCGGTAAGAAAATTAGAGAAGCGGAGATGAACAAATATCCGTTTATGCTGATTGTTGGCGAGGAAGAAGAGAAAAACGGAACGATTTCTGTGAGACAACGCGGACAAGAAGGAAAAGGAAATATATCGGTTACTATTGAGCAATTTGCTGCAATGATAAACGAAGAAATCAATAAAACATTAAAACAATTTTAAGTTTAACTAAAATCTTAAAGCCATAGCAATTAGAAACAACAGAGGTTTTCAACCTCGCGAAGAGAAAAAAGCAGCGCACCGTATCAACAATTTGATTCGTGTACCTGAAGTACGTTTAGTAGGCGAAAATATTGAGCCTGGAGTTTACAAAATAGCAGAAGCCCTTCGCTTAGCTGAAGAGCAAGAAGTTGATTTGGTAGAGATTTCTCCAAATGCTGAACCGCCGGTTTGTAAATTGATGGATTATGGTAAGTTTTTGTACCAACAAAAGAAGAGAGAAAAAGAGCTTAAAGCAAAATCTACTCAGATTGTAATCAAGGAGATCCGTTTTGGACCTCAAACAGATGAGCATGATTATGAGTTTAAGAAAAAGAATGCCATCAAATTTTTACAAGACGGTGCTAAATTAAAAGCCTTTGTATTCTTTAAAGGACGTTCGATTATCTACAAAGAGCAAGGACAAATTTTATTATTACGTTTGGCTCAAGAATTGGAAGAGTTTGGAAAAGTTGAAGCGATGCCAGTTTTAGAAGGAAAACGTATGATTATGTACATTGCTCCGAAGAAGAAAAAGTAAATAGTTTTAGTGACTAGTGATTAGTAATTAGTGATTAGTCACCTAACAATACAAATAGTGATTATTTAATAATCCTACATTAAAAATAATAAGTAAGATAGATTATAAATACAGGAAGAAAATGCCTAAAATGAAAACTAAATCTAGTGCTAAGAAACGTTTCAAAGTTACTGGCTCTGGAAAAATCAAAAGAAAGCACGCTTTTAAAAGTCACATTTTGACAAAAAAATCTAAAAAGCGTAAATTAGCTTTAACTCACTCAACTTTGGTTCACCCAACAGATGAGAGAAGTATTAAACAACAATTAAATTTAATTTAATCGTTGTTGGTTAAAACAATTTAGTAACCCTGGAGTGGGCTGAACGAAGTACGAAGTATGAAATACAAAGTACGAAGTTTATAAGTGTTGAGAAACCGCCTTACTGCAAAAAACATTTAAAATTATGCCAAGATCAGTAAATGCTGTAGCATCAAAAGCTAGAAAAAAAAGAGTATTAAAGCAAGCCAAAGGTTTCTTTGGAAGACGTAAAAACGTTTGGACTGTAGCGAAAAACGCGGTAGAAAAAGCAATGGTTTATGCTTACCGTGATAGAAAACAAAACAAAAGAAACTTCCGTGCATTATGGATTATGCGTATTAACGCTGGTGCTCGTTTACACGGAATGAGTTATTCTCAGTTTATGGGGAAATTAAAAGCTAACAATATCGAATTGAACCGTAAAGTTCTTGCTGATTTAGCTATGAACCACCCAGCTGCTTTCACAGCTATCGTTAACAAAATTAAATAATTACGTCTAACTCAGTTTATCTTACTTATATATTAAACCCCGATGAAAATCGGGGTTTTTTGTTGGTGTAGTTTTGATTTTGAATAGTGTTAATGCACTATCAGATTATTAAGCTTACGGAAATATAGATTTTATTAAAATTTCAAAAGCTTCATTTTCACATAACTTTTTCATTCTTTCAATTGAAGATTTTCTGTATTCCACAGAAGCTAAATTTTGAGAAATCATTGTTATGTCTTGTTTAAAGTTCATTATTTCAAACCAATCTGAATTTTTATCAAAGAGTTCTCGTTCAGTTTCTAAAGATATTCTTGCCAATTGATCTTCATCACCAGAATATTTTTCGTAAACTTTTAATTTCTGAATCGTAATCATTTGTACTGTTTTTATATTATTTGGCGAACAAAATAGTTTTTGATTGAAATTTGATTTTGATTGTGGGCACGTAATACAATTCAGAGCTATCGAGATAGCAGTTGCCGTTTAATTGCATGATTTTATTAAACCAATTATAACCAAAAACGCAATAATTAAACTTCCGTATTTCATTGCATTTCCTTTTCTTTCATTATTGTCAATATATCGTTTTGCATTATGTTCTTTTAGAAAATAACCTCTCCAATGATTGTCTGGTTCGGAAAGCCACCAAAGTTGATTACAAATACTACATTTATAAACTACATGTGAATCACTTCTGTATTTTCCATTCGCCACAAAATAAACAGACTTCACAATTTTAGAATCGAACTCTTTATTGAATTCTTCAAATTCAGAATAAGAATTAAATTCGTTATATTCTCTGTCAAAACAGGCTTTACACATTTTTTATATTTTTCATTCTATTACGGTTACTGCTAACTTGTTTATATCATCAAATATATAAAACTTTTTAATAATCCTGTATTAAAAACAATTCCCCAGAATTCAATACCTTTACACTTTAAAAACAATACTTTGAATACAACCAAAACCATAAACGGCTTTCATCCGAAAAACAAACACCACGGCAAATACGATTTCAAAACTTTAATTGAGGCTAATCCTGATTTAGAACCATTTGTTGCGGTAAATGAATATGGAACAGAAACGATTGATTTTGCGAATCCTGATGCGTTGAAAATGTTGAACAAAGCGTTATTGTTGCACTTTTATGGTTTGAAAAATTGGGACATTCCAAAAGGATTTCTTTGTCCGCCCATTCCAGGACGTGCAGAATATATTCATCAAGTTGCCGATATTTTAAAAGACACGTACGGAACACTTCAAACGAAGCATAAAATTCGCATTTTAGATGTCGGAATTGGAGCAAATTGTATTTATCCGATAATTGGTGTATCGGAATACAATTGGCGTTTTGTGGGTAGCGAAGTCGATAAACAAGCTTTTGAAGCGGCTCAGGAGAATATTAATTCGAATCAGAAATTAAAAGAAAACGTTACGTTGCGATTGCAAACTTCAAAACGAAATATTTTTAAAAATATCATTCTTCCAGAAGACAAATTTGACATGACGATTTGTAATCCGCCTTTTCACAGTTCAAAAGAAGAAGCAAATAAAGGCACGATTCGTAAAAATAAAAACTTAGGTATTGAAGATTCTAAGAAACCTACGTTGAACTTTGGTGGTGTGAATTCAGAACTCTGGTGTGAAGGTGGTGAACTAACGTTTATCAGCAATATGATTTATGAAAGTGTACATTTTAAATCGCAGTGCAAATGGTTTTCGTCGCTAGTTTCGAAAAAGGATAATTTGAAACCGTTGCTTTCGCATCTTAAAAAAGTAAAGGCTTTATATCAAATTACAGAAATGAAACACGGAAATAAAGTGAGTCGTATTTTGTTTTGGAAGTTTTAAAAGGTGATGGATGATGGGTAATGGATGTTTTTAGTTCTCGATACATTTTGTATTTATACATATAAGGAATTACAAATACAAAACACTCTAAGTAAAAATAAAGAATAGCTTTATAGTAACTTACGTTTTCAACTTTTTCTTTCTTGCCGCCGGAAACAACACATTATTTAATATTAAACGATAACCTGGCGAATTGGGATGTAAATCTAAAACCGTTGGAGCATCTCCTACTCTATGCTGGTAATCTTCTGGATCGTGGCCACCGTAAAAAGTGAACATTCCTTTTCCTTTGTTTCCGTGAATATAGCGCGCTTCTCCATTGATTTTACATTCGCCCATTACTAAGACATTCGATTTTATTTTTTCGGCATTAAAAGCCGTGGTTTGTCCCATAAATCCTTTTACCAATTGCGTATGATTTTGGCACAACATCGTAGGAATTGGATCCCATTTTGCCGAATATTCCATTAAAGTGAAATAGTCTTTATCCATAGTAAAAGCGCCTTTTCCGTGTTCTTCGGTGGTATCGATATCCGAGAATTCATAGACCATTGGGTTACGAACTAAAGTATAGTCTTTAAAAGCGAAAGTATTGGAATAATCGATTTTTGCTTGATAATTAGCTTCTGAATCATCGCCATCAAACATGGGTTCGCAAATATCAACACCTTCTGCTGAAAGTGCTATATCAAAACTATCGGTTGCTGAGCACATGGCAAACATGAATCCCCCACCGATTACAAAATCTCTAATTTTCTTTGCTACTGCTAATTTTTCTTCTGATACTTTGTTGTAACCAAGTTTTTTTGCTAGCGCTTCAGCTTCTGCTTTTTGTTGGATGTACCATGGAGCGGTTCTGTATGCTCCGAAAAACTTTCCATACTGCCCAGTAAAATCCTCATGATGTAGATGCAACCAGTCGTACAATAATAATTGATCTGATAAAACTTCCTCATCATAAACTTCGGTATACGGAATTTCGGCATAGGTTAGCACCATAGTCACCGCATCATCCCAAGGTTGTTTCCCTTTTGGAGTATAAACTGTAATTTTAGGTGCTTTTTCCAACACAACCGTTTCCATATTTTGTGAAGGCGAACTAATATCTTCTAAAATAGAATTCGCAGTAACATCTGATAACACTTCAAAAGTTACCCCTCTAATTTGGCATTCTTTACGAATTTCAGGTGCATCGGGTAATAAAAAGGAACCGCCTCTATAGTTTAACAACCAACTTACTTTGTAACTTTTGTCTAGAGCCCAATAGGTAATGCCGTAGGCTTTCAAATGGTTTTGTTGCCCTTCAGCCTCCATAGGAATAAGCACAAAAGAGGCATTCGCCAAGGACGTCACTAAGAAAAATAAAACCAAAAAAGCACTTTTCATCTTCAATAATTTAATTAAAACGGAACATCAGAATCATCGTCATATGAATTCATTGTACTACCAAAAGCTTCATTTGGGGTAGGCAAGTTAGGGGTAATAAACGGGTTTGAGTCATCTAAATTCATCTTAGATGGAAGCGCATCAAAAGACGAACCAAAATCATCTAAGTTATCAAATTTACCTAAACTTCCAATGAATTTCAAACGAATGTTATCGAGTCCTCCATTACGGTGTTTTGCTACGATAAATTCCGCTTGACCTTGAGTTGGCGAACGTTCTTCGTCGTCCCATTCGTCAATTTTATAATATTCTGGTCGGTAAATAAACGATACAATATCGGCATCTTGCTCAATAGCACCAGATTCCCTCAAGTCGGAAAGTAACGGACGCTTACTTGAACCTCGAGTTTCTACCGCACGCGATAACTGTGAAAGCGCAATAACAGGAACGTTTAACTCTTTGGCTAAAGCTTTTAAATTTCGGGAGATGGTTGAAATTTCTTGCTCACGGTTTCCGCCACCTTTTCCATTTCCACCTGCTGTCATTAACTGAAGGTAATCAATCACAATCATTTTAATGCCATATTGAGAAGAAAGACGTCTTGCTTTTGCACGTAAATCGAAAATCGATAACGATGGCGTATCGTCTATGTATAAAGGAGCTTTCTCTAAGTCTTTTACTTTAATGGATAATTGCTCCCACTCGTGTTTTTCTAATTTTCCAGTTCTTAATTTCTCTGATGATAATCCAGTTTCAGACGAAATCAAACGCGTAATCAACTGAACGGATGACATCTCTAAGGAGAAAAAAGCAACAGGAGCTCCGTAATCAATAGCCATATTTCGTGCCATTGAAAGCGTAAACGCGGTTTTACCCATACCTGGACGTGCCGCTACAATAATCAAATCTGAAGGTTGCCAACCCGATGTCAATTTATCCAAATCGTGAAAACCTGTTGGAATTCCACTTAATCCTTCTTTCCCTGCAATTTCTTCAATTCGCTTTTTAGCTTGAATCACCAAACTTTGTGCAGTTTCTGAGCTACGTTTGATGTTTCCTTGCGTTACTTCATATAATTTAGATTCGGCTTTATCCAACAAATCAAACACATCGGTAGACTCATCATAAGATTCTTCAATGATTTCGCTCGAAATTTTGATCAAACTTCTTTGAATGTATTTTTGAAGTATAATACGAGAATGGAATTCAATATGAGCTGATGAAGAAATCTTTTGGGTTAATTGAATCAGGTAAAAATCGCCACCTGCTAATTCTAATTTTCCGTTTTTCTTTAATTGGGCTGAAACGGTTAATAAATCTATCGGCTGCGTATCGTTAAATAGCTGAACGATAGCCTCAAAAATGTATTGATGTGCCTCTTTATAAAAGGCATCGGGTTGTAAAATATCAATTACCTCATCTACCCCTTTTTTATCAATCATCATAGCGCCAAGCACAGCCTCTTCAAGGTCTAACGCTTGTGGGGGTAACTTTCCTTTTTCTAAATTGATAATAGTAGTTTTGTCTACTTTTATCGGGTTTACATTTCTGATATTTTCCATAGGGCTAAGTTACTCTTTTTTTGTAAAATTTTAAATGGAGTTCTTAATATTCAACTGTTAATAACTTCAAAATTTTGTTAATAAGGCAAAAAAAAACCGAAACTTTGGGCTTCGGATTTTTTTATAATTTGAAAACTAATGACTATTCTTTGTATTCACCCATCTTGCTGTATTTGTCCATACGTTTAGCCACTAATTCTGATGTTGATAAATCTTTTAATTCGTTGTAAGCTTTCGTAACATACTCCGCAACTGATTTAAAAGTAGTTTCTTTATCATAGTGGGCGCCACCTAGTGGTTCAGGAATGATATCATCAATTAACTTCTGTTTTTTCATATCAAAAGAAGTTAGTTTTAAAGCTTCAGCTGCTTGTTCTTTGTATTCCCAACTTCTCCATAAGATAGACGAACAAGATTCAGGCGAAATTACAGAATACCAAGTATTTTCTAACATATATACTCTGTCTCCTACTCCAATACCTAATGCACCTCCTGAAGCTCCTTCACCAATAATCACAGATATGATAGGGGTTTTTAAACGAGCCATTTCAAAAATGTTTCTCGCAATTGCTTCTCCTTGCCCTCTTTCTTCTGCTTCTAAACCTGGATAGGCGCCTGGTGTGTCGATTAACGTAAGCACAGGAATGTTAAATTTCTCTGCCATTTTCATCAAACGAAGTGCTTTTCTATATCCTTCCGGATTAGCCATCCCGAAGTTTCTGTATTGGCGCATTTTGGTATTAATTCCTTTTTGCTGCCCTATGATCATAAACGATTGACCGTTGATTTGACCTAAACCGCCAATCATTGCTTTATCATCTTTGAAATTTCGGTCTCCAAAAAGTTCTAGAAACGTACCTTTAGTAATATTAGTAATATGTTCTAATGTATAAGGACGGTTAGGATGACGTGATAATTGTACACGTTGCCAAGCCGTAAGATTTTTGTATATTTTCTTCTTCGTTTCTTCTAATTTTTTTTCGATTTGCTTGCAAGTATTCGATACATCTACATCTGATTCTTGACCAATAATTTGACATTTATCTAATTGGTCTTCAAGCTCTTTAATTGGTAATTCAAAATCTAAATATTCCATAATCGGTTTATTTGGGTTCGTGTTTGTTGTTACAAAGATAAAATTTTCAATTAACTTTAGTCAACTAATCGTTAATTAGTTGTTTCTTTTTCTTGCTTTTTACTATTCCGTTGGCAATAACTGTTGTTAATATTATAAGGGCTCCTACATAAAATAAAGGGGTCATTTCTTCTGTATCATCAAATAGCAACAGCGCTAAGATAATGCCGTAAATAGGCTCTAAATTAATGGTTAACATCACCGTAAACGGACTTAAAAATTTCATTACCTTAACCGAAGCTGAAAAAGCATAAGCCGTACAAATAGTAGATAGTAAAAATAACCATATCAAATCATTTACCGAAACAGCAAAGAAAGCAGGCGTAAAACTTCCAGCAAAAAACAAATACAGCGTCAAAAAGAAAACACCGCTAGATAACTCATAAAGAGAAATCACATTAGGGTTGTATTCTTTAGCATATTTCCCGTTAATAACCGAAAACAAAGCGGAAAGAAATGCAGAAGTCACCGCTAAGTAAATACCCGTCGTATATTTTGTTTCTACATTAAAGATAATTCCCAAACCGATTACAACAATTACCCCAAAAAGCAATTCGTACCAAATGACTTTTCTTTTGTAAAAGATAGGTTCTAAAATAGAAGCAAAAAAAGCACCGGTTGACAAACAAGCTAAAGTTATAGAAACGTTGGAAACTTTAATGGCTTGATAAAAGGTAAGCCAATGAGCCGCAATAACTATTCCGGCTACAATAAAACCAACGAAAATATGAAATGGCACTTTTACTTTTTCTTTAGAAAGCAACACTACTATTGTCATAATAGCTGAAGCAAAAAGCATACGATACCAAACCAAATCTAAAGCTTGTAGAGAAATTAACTTCCCTAGAATAGCGGTAAATCCCCAAATAAAAACAATTACATGAAGATGTAAGTAACTTTTTAGATTATCGTTTTGCATTGCGAAGTAAGTAAACTGCTAATATTCCGAAAACAAGATTAGGAAACCAAACAGCAATAAAAGGAGGAATACTCGATTTTTCTGCTAAGGTTCCAAAAACTTTATCAAAAAAGATAAAGGTAAAAGCAATAACGATACCAATGGCCAAGTTAATTCCCATTCCGCCTCTTCGTTTCATAGAAGAAACAGATACGGCGATAATAGTTAAGATGAAAGCTGAAATAGGTAAACTAAACTTCTTGTAGAACACCACTAAGTAGATATTGATATTTCCATTACCTCTAGCTCGTTCTTTGTTGATGAAAGCATTCAATTCGCCAATAGTCATAGTCTCCGCCACATAAATTACCGGAGTTAAATCGTCTGGTTCAAAATTATAGGCTACTTCTTTTTTATCTAACGACTCTATCTGATCATTGCGTTCACCTACCAATCTTTTATTGTAACCAAATAATGTATATTTTTTGGTTTTCTCATCGTAACGGATGCGATGAGCTGTTACTTTCTCAACTAATCTATTATCATTAAATTTTTCATAGGTAAAACTAAACCCTGTTTGAGACAAATAATTGTAATTACTTACATAAATGTTTTCTTCTAACTTTCCTTCTTTCTTAATTTGTCTAAAAATATCAGAAGTTTCTCGGGTTTGTGAATTTCCTTTTAGATTTTGATATCGAAAATCATTAAATCCTTTACTGGCTTTAGGCACAAAAAAGAAACCCATTAACAAAGCAAAAATGGAAACGATTACCGCTCCATACATAAAAGGACGTAAAAATCTACCAAATGAAATTCCCGAACTCAAAATGGCTATAATCTCTGTGTTATTTGCTAGCTTTGAAGTAAACCAAATAATGGACAAGAATAAAAAGATAGGAAATAATAAATTGGCAAAGTAAATTGTAAAATCGCCATAATAAATTAAGATGTCTTTAAGAGGAATCTTCTTTTCAATCATCTTATTCACCTTTTCCGAAACGTCAATCGTAATTCCGATGGGAATAAACATGATTAACATCACCGAGAAAGTGACCAAATAGCGTTTTAAAATGTATTTATCTATTATTTTCATTTTATAATTTAGAAGTTAGAAGTTAGAATTTAGAATCAAAAACGAATAGCCTTTAAACTTTCATTTTCTAACTTCTAAATTCTAACTTCTTATTTTATAATCGTTGACTCATTTGAATCACCATTTTATCTTTCCATTCTCTGAACGTTCCAGCTAAAATTTGTCTTCTAGCTTCGCGAACTAACCACATGTAGAATCCTAAATTGTGAATCGTAGCAATTTGTTTTCCTAAGAATTCATTTGCAGCAAACAAGTGTCTTAAATACGCTTTTGAATATTCGGTATCAACCCAAGTGTGTCCCATTTCGTCGATTGGTGAAAAATCGGCTTCCCACTTTTTATTTTTGATGTTAATCGAACCGTGAGCTGTGAATAGCATTCCGTTTCTAGCGTTACGTGTTGGCATTACGCAATCAAACATATCAATACCTAACGCAATATTTTCTAAAATATTGATTGGAGTACCTACTCCCATTAAATATCTAGGTTTGTCTTCTGGAAGAATAGCAGTAACTACTTCTGTCATTGCGTACATTTCTTCTGCTGGCTCCCCTACTGATAATCCACCAATTGCATTTCCTTGAGCGCCCACATTAGCTATATATTCTGCTGATTGTGCTCTTAAATCTTTATACGTACTTCCTTGAACAATTGGGAAAAATGTTTGTTCGTAACCATATTTAAATGGTACTTTATCTAAATGTGTAATACAACGATCTAACCAACGGTGCGTCATGTGCATTGAACGTTTAGCGTAACGGTAATCACAAGGATACGGCGTACATTCGTCGAATGCCATGATGATATCAGCACCAATAGATCTTTGAATTTCCATTACATTTTCTGGTGAAAAGAAATGATACGAACCATCGATGTGCGATTTGAATTTTACTCCTTCTTCCTTAATCTTTCTTCTTCCTGATAACGAATATACTTGATAACCTCCCGAATCGGTTAGGATATTTCTGTCCCAATTCATGAATTTATGCAAACCTCCAGCCGCTTCTAAAATTTTGGTTTGAGGTCTTAAATATAAATGATAGGTATTCCCTAAAATAATATCAGGGTTAATATCTTGTTTTAATTCGCGTTGGTGAACTCCTTTTACAGAAGCTACCGTTCCTACCGGCATAAAAATTGGCGTTTCAATAACACCATGATCAGTAGTTATTTTTCCTGCTCTGGCTTTACTTTTTGGGTCTTTTGTAATTAAATCAAACTTCATATGGTGCTTTTACGAACGGCAAAGATAATTTATTTTAGAATTTAGAAATTGGAATTTAGAATTATTTATGATTAACACTCATTATTAATAACTTCTAACAAAATGATTTGTAGCACCAAAAAAATAGAATTACTTTTACACCCTTAATAAATACA
Source organism: Flavobacterium fragile (assembly GCF_023634865.1). GTDB lineage: Bacteria > Bacteroidota > Bacteroidia > Flavobacteriales > Flavobacteriaceae > Flavobacterium > Flavobacterium fragile. Next base: position 514,141 of record NZ_JAMLJN010000001.1, on the reverse strand, counting down.
TGTAATAAAATGTCTAACACGCAACAACTACAAGATTTTACAACACAAGTTCGAAGAGATATTCTTCGTATGGTTCATGCCGTAAATTCAGGTCACCCAGGAGGTTCTCTAGGATGTGCTGAGTTTTTGGTTACCCTTTACCAAGACGTTATGAAACGTAACGAAGGTTTTGATATGAACGGAATGGGTGAAGATTTATTCTTCTTATCAAACGGACATATTTCTCCTGTTTTTTATAGTGTTTTAGCTAGAAGCGGTTACTTTCCTGTAGCAGAATTAGCTACATTCAGAAAATTAAACACAAGATTGCAAGGTCACCCAACGACTCATGATGGTTTGCCTGGAGTGCGCATGGCATCGGGTTCGTTAGGACAAGGTTTGTCTGTAGCGGTGGGTGCGGCACAAGCTAAAAAATTAAACAACGATAATCATTTAGTTTATGCTCTTTTAGGTGATGGTGAATTGCAAGAAGGACAAAACTGGGAAGCGATTATGTATGCTTCTGCTAAAAAGGTAGACAACTTAATTGCAACTATCGACTTAAACGGAAAACAAATCGACGGAACTACAGACGAAGTTTTAGCGATGGGAAGTGTAAAAGCGAAGTTTGAAGCATTTGATTGGATTGTATTAGAAATCAAAGAAGGTAACAACATTGACGCTATCAAAGCTGGTTTAACTGATGCAAAATCAAAATCAAGAAACGGAAAACCAGTTTGCATTTTATTGCATACCGAAATGGGTAATGGTGTTGATTTTATGATGCACACACACGCTTGGCACGGAAAAGCTCCAAATGATGAGCAATTAGCAAAAGCGTTAGAACAAAATGTTGAAACTTTAGGAGACTACTAGAATTATGAAAAAATATATCAACCAAGGCAGTAAAGATACCCGTTCAGGTTTTGGAGCTGGAATGACAGAATTAGGTCAAAAAAATGAAAACGTAGTAGCACTTTGTGCGGATTTAATTGGGTCATTAAAATTTGATGATTTCAAGAAAAACCACCCAGAGCGTTTCTTCCAAATTGGAATTGCAGAAGCCAACATGATTGGAATTGCAGCTGGATTAACCATTGGTGGGAAAATTCCTTTTACAGGAACTTTCGCTAACTTTTCTACGGGAAGAGTATATGACCAAATTCGTCAATCTGTAGCGTATTCCGATAAGAATGTGAAGATTTGTGCTTCTCACGCGGGATTAACACTTGGAGAAGACGGAGCTACACACCAAATCTTAGAAGATATCGGTTTGATGAAAATGTTACCTGGAATGACCGTTATCAACACTTGCGATTACAACCAAACGAAAGCAGCAACTATTGCTTTAGCAGATCATCATGGTCCTGCTTATTTACGTTTTGGTCGTCCAGTGGTGCCTAACTTTATGCCAGCTGACGAGCCTTTCGTAATTGGAAAAGCGATTATGTTAAATGAAGGAACCGATGTTACCATTATTGCAACTGGACATTTAGTTTGGGAAGCGTTAGTAGCTGCTGAAGCATTAGAAGCAAAAGGTATTTCGGCAGAAGTAATTAACATTCACACCATTAAACCGTTAGACGAAGAAGCCATTTTAAAATCGGTAAAGAAAACAGGTTGTGTGGTTACGGCGGAAGAGCATAACATTATTGGTGGTTTAGGAGAAAGTGTTTCTAGAACATTAATTCAAAACCATTTAGTGCCTCAAGAATTTGTAGCGGTTAACGACAGCTTTGGAGAAAGTGGCACACCGGACCAATTAATGGAAAAATATGGTTTAAACAGTGCAGCCATTGTTGAAAAGGCAGAAAAAGTAATCAAAAGAAAGTAATCTTTTTTACTCGTATACTATAAAACCTGATGCTAGATTTTAGCATCAGGTTTTTTTTGCTATACCTTTTTGGTCTTCAGATAATATTTTGAAAATAAAAGAGAAATTTCTTTGTTGCAAGATAAAAATCTATGTTTCTGTTTGTTAAAAATCTTTTGTATTTATCGCAACCTTTTATACTTTAAATTTTGCAAGAGCTTTTTAAAATGGCGCGCAGGCTTAAAGAGTATCTTAGCTCCTAGAATGGTATTTTTGTTTAATTTCTCGGGCTCATCTGTTCCTTGTCCTTTTAAAGTTAATGCAAACGTGCCTAAACGATCTATTTTTACAATTTTACCTTGTGCTAATTCCTCTCCTATTACCTGACTCATCCCTATGAGCACCCCATAGCAATCGGCAACGGTAACCGTGCTTCGACCAGCAATAATTTCGGCTAAATATTCTAAATTTACTTCTCCTTTGCTTACGGCGCAAGGATAATATTTGGTTTGAGGTGGCGATGCAATATTGTTTTGTTTGGGCACCATTTTAAATTCAATAGCCATATGATTTATTTTTTTATTGAACAAAAATACAAATTATAAGCTTTATATAATCATTTTCTGTACAGCAATTAGTGAATTTCCCTAGGGAAATGAAACAAATACCCTAGGGTAATTATATAATTCCTCAAGGGGATATGAAATTACAATAGTTAAAAACAAAAAAATACTGTAGCATTAAATTCCTAAAAAACTAGTATTTAGTTTAATTTACAAACTAAAAAAAATGAACTACTCTTGATTAGTATCAATTATTAATTATATTTGAGTAAACAATAAAACACAGCGACTTTCGCATTTCTTTTCGTAATTGTGTATAAGTAGTTGAGGGTTTCCTCATAGAAGTGAGTTGATAGTAATTTTAATATAATACGAAATTGAAACACAATACCAAAATAATTATTGATTCTACCTCACGAATTCTTTACGCTTCATTTTACATTCAAGGATTATATGAGACATTTGGGAAAAAAAATGTTTCATTCGGCAGAAAGCACTTTAAAAATTTACCCAGATTTCACGAACCATTTTCGTTCAATCATTATTTCGCTTTTGTAAGAGTACATAAAGGCAAAATAACCCGATACATTGTGGACTTTTGCGATCCGCCAGATATTAATAAAAATGCATACGAATGGTGTGATATTTATGCTAAAATTAATTTTGATCCAACACTTGCCGCTCATAATTTTAAAAAACTTCAAGTAATTCCACCAAGTTTTGGGATTCGCATTTGGTCTTTACCAAAAACCATTTTCTTATGTGTGAAGAATTTGATTATTAGCTATAACGCTATGCCTATTAGCTATTATAAATTTATGCAAGATTATTGGCAACAATATCAACGATTACCTATAGCTCAATTCCTCGGTAACTTCGAAGCTCAAAAGGAAAATTATGTATTTTTTGCCTCGACTTTATGGACAGAACGAGACAATGCACAAGAGACCAACGGCTACAGAAGAGACTTTATAAAAACTTGTAGATCTTCAAAGTCATTAGAATTTGAAGGTGGGCTTTATGCTAACATGAAACATCCATATTATAAAGAATTTGAAGAAGTGATTATTCATAAAACTTATGCATTTCCTGAATTTTTAGCAAGAATTAAAAAATCAATAATGGTTTTTAATACTCCTGCGGTGCATAAATGCCACGGTTGGAAATTGTCAGAATTTCTAGCCTTAGGTTGTAGTATAATTTCTACTAAACTATCTTATGACTTTTCAAGACCATTAATTCACGGAGAACATGTGCATTTTATTTCTGATAGTAATGAAATTGATTCGGTAATCCAAGAATTGATTGCTAAACCAGATTATCGAAAAAAACTTGCTCTTAATGCTCAGGGATATTTCAATCAATTTATGAGTCCAAAGGAGGTCATAAAGTCTATCATTGGCTGAAAACATCTGCCAATCGAGTATACGGCTCACAGCTAACGCGCGATCAATGTCATTAGTACAAATCAATCCCAAATCAGGCAATGATAAATGATCTAAATCTTAAAATAATTAGACTTGGCCATATAATTTAGTCCAAATTTATAAGATTCATTATATTTGAATATAAAACCAGACAAAACTTTCGCCAATCTTGCTAATAGGGGATAAAAATGGTTTGATAGTTTTGCATATAAACAAGTTAGTTGTCAATATACAAGACCGCAAAAAATGACAAACAGATATAAATGAAGAAAATTTTAATAATATTACTTTTTTGGACAATAACGTCAATTGGACAAGAGAAAGAAGTTGTGTTTAATTCCATCGAAGAAGCATTATTAAAACCGACAGAAGTAAAATCACTTGATTTGTCTGATACAAAATTAAAAGAACTGTCAATTGACATATTAAAACTTACAAATCTTGCCAAAATAGACTTAGGTTCAAATCCTGAAATCAATTTAATTCAAGCTTTTGAAGTTCTAAAAAACATAAAGACTTTAAAAACCATTTGGATAACTGATTGTAAACTTAAAACTATACCTAATAACATTTCCGAGCTAAAAGGACTAGAAGAAATTTGGTTAGATGATAACGAACTGACCGAATTCCCAGAACCATTAAAAAAATTAGATAATTTAAAGTATTTAAGGCTTTTCAGCAATGAAATAAAGAATTTAAGCTTTGAAAACAATGATTTACAAAACTTGATTTACATAGATTTATGCTACAATAAATTCGAGACATTTCCAGTAGAACTTTCAAAATTAAAAAATATAAAACGAATTATTATTTGGTATAATTCAATTAATTACATTCCAAGTTCCATAAATGAGTTTAAAAAAATTGAAGAAATAAATTTAGAACATAATGAAATTAGTTTTTTACCAAAGGAGTTTGGAGAATTGAAAACTTTACAAAAACTATCACTTAGAAAAAACAAATTGAAATCAAAGGCATTAAAACCAATTTGGACATTATCTAATTTAACTGACTTAGAATTGGAAAACAATAATATTTCAAAATTATCTAAATCAATCAAAAAATTAAAAAACTTAAAAAGACTTTCAATTGGCATAAATCCTCTTATGAAATTACCTATTGAGTTAAGTGAACTTGATAATTTAGAACAATTAGGACTTGTGAAAATTCCACAATTACAATGGACTGAAGCTTTTGAAATAATGTCGAAAATTTCTAGCCTGAAAAGAGTTGGTATGCCATCTAACAAATTTAAAATAATGCCAAGTGGTTTTGAAAAGCTGAAACAAGTTGAGCTATTTTGGCTTAACAATAATAACTTCAACAATGCTGAAAAAGAAAAAATAAAACAAATGTTACCTAACTCAAAAATAGAATTTGACTAAGATAAAAATAACGGCAGCAAACAGCGGTAAGTGTTACACAACTCCTTTTTTTAGAAAATAGTTTTCAAAAACATACTATTTTGACCTCGTTTAATCCCTTTATGCAAGGTTTGTTTTTTAGTTAAGATTCAAAATCATAAAATTTAGTTGGCTTATAATCGAGGATTTGATGGTAATACAATTACACATTTCATAACTAGTACAATAATACGCAACTTCTAAAAAAAGCAATTCTGATTAGCGCAACCTTCTAAAAAACTCTAATAAAATCCCATTATTCTCTTTTTCAGGCGTGAAAATTTCTAAAATACTTGGTTTTTCATTTTGGTTTAAAAATGCAATGTATTGTTGTTGTAATGTAGTTTCATCATTGGCTTCAAAATAATCCAATCCATACATTTTGGCTAAATGAGAGGCGTTCAATTGATGTGACGTTTCAAAATAGGTAGTAAATGTTTCGGTTTCTTGATGTCCTGGTAAAATTCTAAAAATACCGCCACCGCTATTATTCAACAAAATAATTTTAAAGTTTTTGGGAATGTAATTGTTCCACAAGGCATTACTGTCGTATAAAAAACTAATATCGCCTGTAATTAAAAGAGTTGGCAAAGTTGAAGCCACTGCAGCTCCTATTGCTGTAGAAGTACTACCATCTATACCACTCGTACCGCGATTACAAAAAACTTGCACGCTTTTATCTACATCAAACAATTGTAAATACCGTATTGCCGAACTATTACTCACTTGCAACTGAATGTTTTTAGGCAGCTTTTGGCAAATGAAATCAAACACTTTAAAATCAGAAAACGGTATTAAGGAAGTATATTCTTGATGCTTTGCTGCTCTAACGTTCCAAATAGCTGAAATAGTTGATTTATAGGTACTTTCAATCGTATTTGTAGTTAATAACTGACTCAAAAACGTATTAATTGTGGTTTCAAAATGATTCGTAAGCGCTCCAAAAGTATCATACGCACGTAATTCGTCTACATGCCAATGTTGTGCTGGTTTGTATTTTCGTAAAAAAGCTTTAATACGTTTCGATACGACCATTCCTCCAAAAGTTAAGAGAATTTCTGGTTGAAATGCTTTAAAATCATCCTCGGTGAATGGTGTAATCAAAGTATCAATCTGATCGATGAAAGTGGGATGATGTAAATTGGATGTTTTTTCAGTCAAAACCACCACACTTGGGTCAGTAGCTAAAACATCTAAATACTTTTGCTCTACCGAATTTGGAAACAACTCCCCTACTAAAACCAATTTTTTAGTCGCTTTGTTCCAAGTTTCTTTTGTGTTAATTCCTAATGAAAAATGCTTTTCTTCAGTAGTAAAATCAATAATTTCTGGTTTTACTTGTAATTCGGAAACCGTTTCATACAAAGGTTCTTCAAAAGGCGCATTGATATGGACTGGACCTTTTTGGGCAACCGCAACATGCAAGGCCATTTGAATGAGATTGTCGTTTTCAACCGATTTTTCTTCGCGCAGGTTAGCATTATATAGGCTATGATTTCCCAGAACGTTTTCCTGACGAATGGTTTGACCGTCTCCAATATCAATTTTACTTTGAGGTCTATCTGCCGAAATTACCACTAAAGGTATTTGGCTATAAAACGCCTCTGCTACCGCTGGATAATAATTTAACACAGCAGAACCTGAAGTACAAACGACTACTACCGGTTTCTGAAATTGTTGGGCTAAACCTAAAGCAAAAAAAGCAGCACTGCGTTCGTCAGCAATACTATAACATTTAAAATACGGATTATTAGTAAATCCGATAGTTAAAGGTGCATTACGCGAACCCGGGGATATAACGATATGTTGGATTCCTTTTTCTTTGCAAATTTCAATAATGCTTTGCGCTAGAAGAATTTTTGGATAGATCATTTTAAAAAAATAACTGAGTTACAAAGTTACGAAGTTGAAAAGGTTTTTAGTACTTTTACTTCGTAATTCTTTACAAAATGGAGATAAAAATTAGAGACTATAAAACAATAGACTGCCCGTCTATTTTAGCCATCATTAACGATGCTATTCTTAATTCGACTGCTTTATATGATTACCAACCCCGAACCTTAGCCAATCAAGAAGCTATATTTGAAGAAAAACTTCAGAAAGGATTTCCTGTTATTGTAGCCGAAATGAACGGTGAAGTTGTGGGTTTTGGTTATTACAGTGAATTTCGATTCAGAGAGGCTTATAAATTCACCGTAGAACATTCGGTTTATGCCAACAAGAATTACTTCGGAAAAGGAATCGGAAAACTACTACTATCCGAATTGATAAAAAGAGCCAAAACTCAAAACCTGCATACCATGATTGGTGTTATCGATTCTGAAAACAAAAATAGTATCGATTTTCATAAGAAGTTTGGCTTTGAAGAAGTTGGGTTTATAAAGGAATCAGGATATAAATTTAATAAATGGTTGCATTCTGTTTTTGTTCAAAAAATGCTTTAAAATCAGCCGCAGTACTCAGCCGCAGTTAACAAATACTGAAAACTGCGACTAAAAACTGAATACTAAATTATTTCCCTTCAATCCAATTCACGATTTCAGTATCGGTTGGTAATGTTCTTGGCGAAATTACTTTTGCTAATTCACCGTTTTCATTGATTAGGTATTTTTGAAAGTTCCATTGTACTTCGCTGTCTTCTAATCCGTTTTTGGCTTTTTGTGTTAAAAATTGATATACGGGATGCATGTCGCCACCTTTCACCGAGATTTTAGCCATCATAGGAAAAGTTACGCCGTAATTTTTTTGGCAAAATGTTGCAATTTGTTGATTACTTCCTGGCTCTTGCGCTCCAAAGTTGTTTGCTGGAAAACCAACAATTACAAAGTTTTTGTCTTTGTATTTTTCGTAAATGGCTTGTAATTGTTCGTATTGTGGTGTTAAACCACATTCAGAAGCGGTGTTAACAATTAAGATTTTCTTTCCTTTTAGTGTTGAAAAATCGAATGAATCGCCACTCAAATCTTCTACTTTAAATTGATAAATGGTTTCTTTTTTCATAGGTGCTGTGGTTGCTGTTGGAGTAGTCGTTTGTTTTTTTTGTGCCTGATTTTGACAACTAAACAACAAAGCCGCTACTGAGAATAAGGTTACTAATTTTTTCATTTTTTTTATTTCAAATTTAGAATTTTAAAAACCATTTTTTGATAAACATTTCTTAAAAAAAATGGCCGCTAATTAGCGACCAAATTCTTATTTTTTATAATATTTCTTGTATGGAAAGTAAGCTACTGCTGAAATCACAGCAACTATTAGAGCTATATAAATGTAATACGTAACATTTTGTTTTTCACCCGAAGCGTAACTGTGTAATCCACTCAGGTGGAAATTTACTCCAAAATACGTCATGACAATCGATGCAAAAGCAAAAACACTCATTACATTGTAAATCCATCTGCCTCGTAATGCAGGAACAAAACGCGCGTGAATTACAAATGCATACACCATAATACTAATTAACGCCCAAGTTTCTTTTGGGTCCCAACCCCAATAACGTCCCCAACTTTCGTTTGCCCATTGTCCACCAAGGAAGTTTCCAATGGTTAACATTACTAAACCTACGGTTAATGCCATTTCGTTAATATAGGTGATTTCGTCAATGCTTAACTTCATTCTATCCTTGTTCTTTTCATTAGTAAAAATCATTAAGAATAATGCTACTAAGCCTAAAATCATAGCCAAAGTAAACGGTCCGTAACTTGCTACAATAACCGCCACATGAATCATTAACCAATACGAATTTAAAACGGGTTGTAAGTTTCCAATAGATGGATCCATCCAATTCCAATGTGCAATCATCAAAATCATCGAAGTTACAAAAGCTGTTGAAGCTACCGTAAGTTTCGAATCTTTACCAAAAGCCAATCCAAAGAACATGGTTGCCCAAGCTACATAAATCATACTTTCATAAGCATCACTCCAAGGGGCGTGACCCGAAATATACCATCTGATGATTAATCCCGCTAAGTGTAAGATGAAAAATACTCCAATTAATCCATGGAACACGTTGATAATAGTTCGAATTACTCTAGAATCTTTGAAAATTTGAACGATACAGAATGCCAACATGAACACACCAGCCAACATATACATGTAATACAATCTTTTAAAAATATCATATTTGTTATATGTAATTTCCGAATTGATTTTACTTTCTGAAAGCATTACGGCTTTTCCGTATTTCTTTTGGTATTCGGTTAGTCCTTTTAAAAGGCTATTTGGTAATTCGTAATTTTTACTTTGTGATGCTTTATCTAAGGCATTCAAATAAAAAGGCATCACGTTTTTAATCGAATCTAAAGCCGTTCCTGTAGGTTGATTCACTTCTAAGAAAGAAACCCATTTATTCGATTTATCTCCTGGAATTGGGAACACTTTCAAAATTTGTCCACTTAGAGCCGAATATAAAAGATTAACTTTTTTATCTGCTTCAATAAAATCTTTTTGAAACTGGTTAGGCACTGGTTCGTTGTAGGCTTTTTCTAAAAACTGAGCCAATTTATAATTTCCAGTTTCATCAAAAAAGGCTACTAAGGGTGCGTATTTTGCTTCTTTCTCTACTCCGATTAACTTACGAATACTATCGTTACCTCTTTTTAAGTAGATGATAGGCAATGAATACCAATATTGTGGGTATTGTGTCATTGACAAGAACGCTTGATCGGAATTCATTCCTTCATACGTATCACTTTTAGATACTTTACGCAGTAATTCAGATGAAAACGTATTGATTGGCTTCATTCGCCCATTATCCTGAATAACTACTTTTCCAAATTCACTGGCGTGTTCTGGTGTAACTTCGTACTTCTTCAACAACTTTAATATCTCTTCCTTATTTAGCTGGTGATTGTGTTGTTGTGCAAACGTTACTGTTGAAAATAAAATTAAAAATACCGTTAATACATTCGATTTCTTAACTTTTATCTTTCCTAATTTTTCTTTCAAACTAGAAAAACGACTATTTTTAGTAAATAAAATGGCCATTAAACCTAAATATAATATGAAATATCCAATATATGTAACCCAAGTTCCCCAGAAATCATGACTTACCGATAAATGCGTTCCTTTTTCGTCTGGATCAAATCCGGCTTGGAAGAATCTATAGCCTCTGTAATCTAAAATATGATTCATGAAAACACTATCTTTAAATGTTTTGGCTTGTTCGGTATCCACCACTTCGATTTTACTTTTAAAAGCTGAATAACTATTTTCTGTTCCTGGATATTTATCCGCTATAAAGTCATCTAATTTAATATTGAATGGTGTGTTGTACACTTTACTTCCAAAGAATAGCGTAAATTCTAAATCTCCAATTTTTACACTTTGAGGAACCCCTTGTTTTCCTTTGGCCCCAATTAGCGTAATCACTTCTTCTTTTCCTTGTGATTTAATTCTTACTTTTAACGCATCGTCCGTTTGTTTGTCTTTATAATCTTTTTTCGATTTAAAAGCCAATTCCCCTTTTATAGCAGGTTCTGGAAATACGAATTGTGCGCCACCAATGTTATATAACGAGCGTAACATTAACGTTTGCACCGAATCTTTTACTACTTTTCCTTTTAACTGATCAGCCATACGCATAAAATCGCCTTCAAAAGGAGTTTGAATTGTGTAAGCCTCTCCTATTTTTGTAATGTTGATAGCACCCTCTGTGTATTTATTGAAAGCAAATAGTACGTTGTGTAAATTTTGAACTTCGCCTTCTTTTAAGTAATGCTCATGACGTGTTCCACCACTTGACTCTACCATTTTAATCATCAATTGTCCGTTTTCAGACGGAACTACTGTTTCGGTAGCATTCATAATGAATTCTTCATAAACTACTTCAAATGGTATTCCACTAAAATCACCTCCTAGAGTAAAATCATTATTAGCAAAAGCATTCAAAAAGCCATCTTCCTTTTCTTCAGGAGCTAAATACAAACCTTTCTCAAAAGTTTTGCGACGCATTTGCCCTTCGTGATTACCATCTACCAAAACAGACAGGTAAGGCTTATCTGAATAAATTACATTGCTAGACTCACCCTCTCTAACTAACATCATTCCTTCATAACTAATGTAGCGCGTAATAAAAGCTCCAACTATAATTAAAATGAACGAAAGGTGTAAGATTAAGGTAGCCCAATTTTCTTTCTTATGTAATTGATAACGTTTGATGTTACCTAAAAAGTTAATTACAAAAAAGACCATGATTACTTCAAACCAAACAGCGTTGTATACTATTAATCTAGCGGTATCAGTATTATAAGCATCTTCGATAAAAGTACCTGCTGCCATAGCAACAGCAAAAAGAATAAACAAAACCGCCATTAAGCGAGTAGAAGACAATAGGGAAAGTATTTTTTTCTCCATGATTTAAGGAATCTTTTAATATAAATTGTGGCAAATGTACTTAAAAACAAAAACTTATTTACGAAGTTTAACAAAGGTTTGAGGATTTTTGAAGGGTTTTATTTTAGTACAACATTTTTACTTCTTTAACATCAAAAAAGGCAACTGAATCATCTTCAAGCAAAACTGCTAATTTTCCATCGCGTGTTACTTCTTTTATTTTGCCTACAAAGCGTTTTCCAGAAATAGCTTCAAAACTAGAAACCACTTCTTTCTTAAACAAAATACGATGATAAGTATCCCAAAAATGAGTTTCACCTAACACTTTCAACTGCTTAATGTTAGATTCAAATTGATTTACAATTGCAATTAAAAGAGTTTCCCTATCAAATTCCTTTTTCGCCAACAAAAACAAAGAGGATGCTTGAGGTAAATTGTTAAATTGAGATTGATTTAGGTTCAAACCTATTCCAATTACAGATTGCACTTCGTTTGAGTTCTTGAAAGTATTTTCGATTAAAATGCCGCCTATCTTTTTATTCTCTGCCAAAATGTCGTTTGGCCATTTTATGACAAGATCTAAATCACATACCGTTTGTAGTGCTTCAACAATACTTAATGCCACAACAATATTTAAAGTAAACAAACTACTCACGTTATCCAATTTTTGACGATATAAAACACTAAAAACAAGATTTTTAGCATTTTCTGACTGCCATCCAGATCCTCGTTGTCCTTTGCCATCGGTTTGAAAATCGGTACTCACAACGGTGAAATTTTCAACAACTTCTTGAGTCGAAAGTACTTTTAAAAAACTGTTAGTAGAATCTATGGCATTGAGTTTGATGATTCTCATAATTCGAAGACAAAATTTAATCTTATGTTAAGGTTCAAAAATAATCACAAAAAATGATACCTTTGCATAAAATCAAAAATATTACATGACGAAAAAGAATACGAATAATGATGATTTATTAGCACTGATCATCAAAGGAATTGAAGACGTAAAGGGAAATGATATCAGCATCCTTGATTTAAGGGAAATAGAAAACACTGTTTGTGATTACTTTGTAATTTGCAGCGGTAACTCAAATACACAAGTAAATGCTATTGCAGGTTCTATACAAAAAGTAGTGTCTAAGGAACTTAAAGAAAAACCTTGGCACGTAGAAGGAGAACAAAATGGCGAATGGATTTTAATGGACTACGTAAGCATTGTAGTTCATGTTTTCCAAAAACACATAAGAGAATACTACAACATTGAAAGTTTATGGGGCGATGCAAAAATCACTACCATAGACACAAATTACTAAAATTTTATGGCATTAAATAATAATTCTGGCTTTAAGTTTAGTCCATGGATGAGTATTTTACTTGTCCTGACTATTTTTTTTACGATAAGTTTATTTACTTCAGGTTTAGATTTAGGAAATCCTGCTCCTACGACTTTATCCAAATTTTATCAATATTTAGATAAAAATCAAGTTGAAAAAGTAGTATTTACCAATACAAAAGCAACCGTATACCTTAAAAAAACTGCTTTAACAGATAAAGCTCACGAAAAAATCAAGAATGATGTTTTTGGAAAATTAAACACCAAAGGACCTCACTATTTCTTTGAAATTGGAGATTTAAAAACGTTTCAAGAGAATTTACAAAAAGCATCAAATGAAGGTAAACTTACCGAATATGAGAAAGAACCTGAAAGTATGTGGGGTGAAATCATCTCTATGCTTTTACCTATTGTAATACTAGTAGGACTTTGGATATTCATGATGAAAAGAATGTCGGGCGGCACAGGAGGTGGCGGTGGTCAAATTTTCAACATCGGAAAATCAAAAGCTAAATTATTTGATGAGAAAAACGATGTTAGAGTTACGTTTGAAAACGTAGCCGGACTTGAAGGGGCTAAAGAAGAAATTCAGGAAATTGTTGAATTCCTTAAAAACCCTGAAAAATATACTTCTATTGGTGGTAAAATACCTAAAGGAGCACTTTTAGTAGGACCTCCAGGAACAGGTAAAACATTATTAGCAAAAGCAGTAGCTGGAGAAGCTAAAGTTCCTTTCTTCTCGTTATCAGGTTCTGACTTTGTGGAGATGTTTGTTGGAGTTGGAGCATCTCGTGTACGCGACTTATTTAAACAAGCTAAAGAGAAATCACCTTCTATCATTTTCATCGACGAAATTGACGCCGTGGGAAGAGCGCGTGGTAAAAATAACATGACAGGTGCTAATGATGAAAGAGAAAACACCTTGAATCAGTTACTAACTGAAATGGATGGTTTTGGAACCAACTCAAATGTTATTGTATTAGCCGCAACGAATCGCGCTGATGTTTTAGACAAAGCATTATTACGTGCAGGGCGTTTCGACAGACAAATTTATGTGGACTTACCTGACATTAGAGAACGTAAAGAAATCTTTGAAGTACACCTAAAACCTTTGAAAAAATCAGAGGAATTAGATACCGAATTCTTAGCTAAACAAACCCCAGGATTCTCAGGTGCTGATATTGCTAATGTTTGTAACGAGGCAGCTTTAATTGCAGCTCGTAAAGACAAAAAGGCAGTAGACAAACAAGACTTCTTAGATGCTGTTGACCGAATTGTTGGCGGATTAGAAAAGAAAAATAAAATTGTTAGTCCAGAAGAAAAACGCGCTATTGCTATTCATGAAGCTGGACATGCTACAGTAAGTTGGATGCTAGAACATGCAGCACCTTTAGTTAAAGTTACGATTGTTCCACGTGGGCAAAGTTTAGGGGCTGCTTGGTATTTACCAGAAGAACGCTTAATTGTTAGACCTGAGCAAATGTTAGACGAAATGTGCGCTACAATGGGAGGTCGAGCAGCAGAAAAAGTTATTTTTAATAAAATTTCAACGGGAGCTTTAAGCGATTTAGAGAAAGTTACACGCCAAGCAAGAGCCATGGTAACGATTTATGGTTTAAATGAAAAGCTTGGAAATATTACATATTACGATTCTACAGGACAATCTGACTATAGTTTTTCAAAACCGTATTCTGAAGAAACTGCTAAAGTAATCGATACTGAAATCTCTAAACTTATTGAAGAGCAATATGACAGAGCCATTCACATTTTAGAGACTAACAAAGATAAATTATTACAACTAGCTGATATTCTGATTGAAAAAGAAGTTATTTTCAAAGATGACCTAGAAACTATTTTCGGAAAGAGACCTTTTACAAAAGAAGACCAACCTACAAACGAAAATACCGAAGAAAATAGTATTTCAGAATAATTAACTTATCAACAAAATATTATTAATAAAAATCTTAGTTCTGTATGTGTAGAACTAAGATTTTTTTTATCTTTGATTTTAATAGACAAAAACCAGCTAAATAGATGAGTCTTTTTAGAAAATTTTTTGGTGTTTTAGGAGACGAGGAAGAAAACGATAAAAAGCAAGATATCAAGAGTCCTTATACTCCAGACATCACATTGCCGATTGACGAACAATTTACTTTCAATTTCAAAGCAAATGGAGGTAAGTTTATTTATTGCGAAAACTTAAGGGAAATCTCTGAAAACTTTGAAAATATTTTAGCAGAAAACGATTGGTTTGAATGCAACGCTCAATGTTTTGATAATCGTTTACTATACTTACTTAATGAAAATAAATTAACCTACAATAACGATACTAACCCCGTTTTTTTCTTGTCTTCGTGTGAAAACTTGATAGCTGATGAAGGCTCTATACTGTTTTCATCAAATCAGTTAAAACACTTTAAACCCAATGAACTACCAGTAAATATGGTTGTATTTGCCACTACAAGTCAAATAGTTAATAGCAAAAGTGATGGTTTGAGAAAAATTAAGAGTACACACGAGAAAAATTATCCTTCAAATATTACTACTATTAAATATTTTGAAGAAGTAAAAGAACAAGATTTCCTTCACTACGGAAGTTGTCACAAAAATCTATACCTACTTCTTTTAGAGGATCTATAAAATAATGAACGAAACGCTAAAAAGAGCATTATCTGGAGCCGTTTATGTTTTATTACTGCTAAGCTCCATTTTATATTCCAAAGAAGGATTAGCTATTCTTTTTGGCGCTTTTTTAGTAATTGGAGTTTATGAATTCTGCAAAATGTGCAAGCTCAATTGGTACATCAGCATTCCTCTGGCCGCTGGAGCCTATTTTTATTTATGGAATAAAAATATCAACATCAATTTAAACACGATTGTAACTGTTATTTCAGTTCTTACTGCTGTAAAGTTATTGTTGTATCTTTTCAATACCAATAAATCTGATTTTAAAACCTACACTCGTTATTTTATTTTATTTGGCTATGTAGTGCTTCCATTTGTTATTGCAAATTACGTAGCAATGGGTGTGAAAGGCTACAATCCTAAAATTTTAATTTCGATTATAGTTCTAATCTGGACCAACGATACTTTTGCTTATTTGGTGGGTAAAAATATTGGAAAGAACAAATTGTTTCCAAGTGTTTCACCCAAAAAAACCATAGAAGGATTTGCTGGTGGTTTGGTATTCACTATCATTGGAGGTATTGTATTGGCTAAATTTTATATTTTGGCTTCAACCCTTTACATTTGGGTAGTGATAGCTGCAATAGTAAGTGTTTTTAGTACTTTAGGCGATTTAATCGAATCAAAATTAAAACGTGTAGCCGGAATTAAAGACACTGGAAATATCATGCCAGGACACGGAGGCATTCTAGATCGTCTAGATAGTATTATATTTGTAATCCCTTTTATTAACTTATTTTATTTAATTTTATATTATGTTTCATAAAGAAGGCGCTAAAATCATATTCATCACCCTAATATTAGTTGTGGGAATTATTTTCTTAACCGATGCATTTGTTTCTGTAAATTGGTTACGAAGTGCGTTATACATTCTAGCAATAGCGATACTGGTTTTAGTATTGCAATTCTTTAGAAACCCAACTCGTATTGCCGACAATAGCGACAATCATATCTTAGCTCCTGTTGACGGAAAAGTGGTTGTTATTGAAGAAGTTTACGAACCTGAATACTTCAAAGACAAACGACTAATGGTGTCTATCTTTATGTCGCCTATTAATGTTCACGTAACGCGTTATTGTGTGAATGGAATTGTTAAATACAGTAAATATCACCCAGGGAAATATTTAGTTGCTTGGCATCCAAAAGCAAGTGAAGAAAATGAAAGAACTACTGTGGTTATCAACAATAGAGTATACGGTGAAATCCTTTATCGTCAAATTGCAGGGGCTTTAGCTCGACGTATTGTAAATTATGCTAAAGAAGGAATGCGTGTAGTACAAGGACAAGATGCAGGTTTCATTAAGTTTGGTTCTAGAGTTGACATTTACTTACCCTTAGGAACAGAAATCAATGTAAAACTAGGTGATAAAGCTATCGGAAATAAAACGATAATCAGTAAAAAAGCATAAATAATGAGCGAAAAGGATTTGAATACATTATTCGATGAAGCATTTGCTAATGCACAATTGGTTCCACAAGAATCAGTGCCGCACGATGTGCAATTGGTATTGTATGGCTTGTACAAACAAGCAACTTCCGAAACTACCACTCCGCTCCTATTCCAAAATCCTCAAGACATCATTAACGCTTTCAAACTTAACGCTTGGATGCAAGTAAAACATCTTACAGTTGAAGAAGCTAAAACCGAATACATTCGAATCATAAACGAATTATTAAAAGAACGAAATCTTTAAGCACTACTACCATGAAAAAGTCATTATTGTGGATAGCTTGTGTATCACTAATGATGGCAAGCTGTAGAAAAGAAAACGAACTTATCGAAGTAAAAATACCAGATCCAGAAGTAGAAACTAAAATTTCCGCTTTGGGCAATCCTGCAGATGTTAAAGTTACTGAAGGTGGCGTTTTTCAAATGCGAGGATTAAAATACGCTTATGATGATTTACAACCTCATATTGATGGTCGTACTATGGAAATTCATTATTCGAAACATCATTTAGGTTACGCTAATAAGTTAAACAAGGCTGTTATTGGAACCGATTTAGAACTAAAAACAGTTGAAGACATCCTAAAAAACTTAGACGTAAACAACAAAGAAATCCGAAACAACGCGGGTGGGTATTATAATCATAATTTGTTTTTCGAAATTTTAAATCCAAAAGGAGGTGGTACTCCTACAGGCGCTTTAGCCGAAGCCATTACTACCGAATTAGGTTCATTTGACAACCTACAAAAACAACTTACCGATGCCGCAGCTGGCCAATTTGGAAGCGGTTGGGCATGGTTAGTAGTTACTCGCGACGGAAAACTAGCCGTTACCAGCACTGCCAACCAAGATAATCCTTTAATGCCAAGTGCAGAAGTAAGAGGAACACCTATTTTAGCCATCGACGTTTGGGAACACGCTTATTATTTACATTACCAAAACAAACGTAACGAATATTTAACGGCCATTTTCAATGTAATCGATTGGAAAGTAGTAAATGCAAAATATGAAACGGCAATAAATAAATTGTAAAAAATTTATGAAAATCTATAAATCCAAAATAAGTATCGGATTAGTTCTTTTCTTATTACTCTTGTTTGGAGGTATAGGATTTAAAGTTCTTTCGGAATCCTTTGATTTGCTTAGTGTGCTGCTTTTTATTAGTCCGCTATTATTTATTGCATATATCTTTACTTCTATAAAGTATATCATAAAGGATACTACACTCATAGTCAAAGCAGGATTCTCTATGAACGAGAAAATCGACATATCGTCTATTCGAAAAATTGAAGCTACTAACAACATTATTAGTTCGCCTGCCGCTTCTTTTGACCGACTAGAAATTTTCTACAAGACATATGAAAGTATCATTGTTTCTCCCGAGCACAAACACGAATTCTTATCCGATTTGACAAAAATTAATCCTCAAATTGAGATCAAGCTCTCAAAATAGCAACTTATTTTAAATTTAGATTATACAACAAACATTAAATTATTTCGTTTTTATCTGTAATTAACTATAAAATATGAAAAAGCTTTTTTTACTACTGTCAATATTTTTATTCAGCTTAAATAGCTTTTCACAAAGCCGTTACATTTCAGAAACAACAAAAAAAATTGTATTTACAAGAGATGGTGGTATTTGTCAATGTTGTGGTAATACTGAAAATTTAGAATATGATCATATAATACCATACTCCTGCGGAGGAAGTAGTGATGTTTCAAACGTTCAGTTACTTTGTTTTAAGTGTAATCGAAGTAAATCAAATAGTTGCTATTGTAAAATTCATAATAAAAAAGTAGGTATAGATTGTTGTGATGGAAATTCTTCGGGAGAAAGTTACTCCAAATCTGAGCAACCCAAGAATACAGCATCACAATGCACAGGCACAACAAAGAAAGGTTTTAGATGTAAAAATAGAACAACTAATCAAAGTGGACGTTGCCATCATCACCAATAAAACTAAAATTAAGAAAAATGGAAAAGATTTTTTTATTTGCATTAGATAGTAATACACAAGAAGTCATTGTATCCGATTCATCAAAAGGAAGTAACCAGATAAACTTCATTGAACGAATCAAACAAACTGATAATGAATTGCTTTACAGTGCAGTTCAAACATTGACATTAATTACCAAATCACCAAATTTTGATATATCAATTTTCAACTCTATGGAAAAAATTTGCAAATCAATTTACAACAAACATAAGAAATTGAAATAATTCAAATTAGATTACCTGATAACTCGGAATTGCATTCCGTGCCCATAATCAATAAAAAAATCCCAATCTTTCGATTGGGATTTTCTGTATTACTTCGTTAAATACATTTTTCTTCTTGAATACAAATCGTAGAATTGATCGTCTTTCAAATCATCGATAAATAAAATGCTTTCTCCTGTAGATTTCATTTCAGGCCCTAATGCTTTGTTTACATTTGGGAACTTACTAAAAGAGAATACGGGTTGTTTAATCGCATACCCTTTTAATTGTGGGTTGAAAGTAAAATCAGTAACTTTATTATGACCTAACATTACTTTTGTTGCGTAATTTACATATGGCTCCCCATATGCTTTAGCAATAAATGGAACTGTACGAGAAGCTCTTGGATTTGCTTCAATAATGTAAACAATATCGTCTTTTATCGCAAACTGGATATTGATTAACCCAACCGTTTTTAAAGCCACCGCAATTTTCTTTGTATGGTCTTTAATTTGTTGCATCACAAACTCACCTAAATTAAATGGTGGCAATGTAGCGTTGCTATCTCCCGAATGTACTCCACAAGGCTCAATGTGCTCCATAATTCCTATGATGTACACATTTCCATCCGCATCGCAAATGGCGTCTGCTTCTGCTTCAATAGCACCATCTAGATAATGGTCTAACAACAATTTATTATTAGGAATATGTTTTAAAATCTCGATAACGTGTTCTTCCAACTCTTGTTTGTTGATAACAATTTTCATTCCCTGACCTCCTAATACATAAGAAGGACGCACTAAAAGTGGGAAGTCTAATGAATCTGCTAGTTGAACTGCTTCTTCCGCATTCTCTGCTACTCCAAATCTTGGGAACGGAATATTTAATTCGGTTAACAATTCAGAGAATCTTCCTCTATCTTCTGCTAAATCTAATGCATCAAAAGAAGTTCCGATGATTTTAATTCCGTTTTTCGATAATTTTTCTGCTAATTTCAAAGCCGTTTGACCACCCAACTGAACAATTACACCTTCTGGCTTTTCATGTTGGATAATATCGTAAATGTGTTCCCAAAAAACAGGCTCGAAATACAATTTATCTGCCGTATCAAAATCGGTAGAAACTGTTTCTGGGTTACAGTTAATCATAATGGTTTCATAACCACATTCTTTGGCTGCTAAAACTCCGTGAACACAAGAATAATCGAATTCAATTCCTTGTCCAATTCTATTGGGTCCCGAACCTAAAACGACTACTTTCTTTTTATCTGTAACAACACTTTCGTTGTGAACATATTTAGTTCCTTCTGCTTTTTCAATTTCAGCTTCAAAAGTCGAGTAAAAATAAGGCGTTACTGCTTTAAATTCCGCCGCACAAGTATCTACTAATTTGAATACGCGTTTGATGTTAAAATCCTCTCGTAATTTTCGAACTTGACTTTCCAAACAACCCATCATGTGGGCAATTTGACGGTCTCCATATCCTTTTTGTTTCGCTTCTAAAAGCAATTCTCTAGGTAAGGTATCAATTTTATAATTTGAAATTTCTTTTTCTAGATGGAATAATTCCTCATACTGTTTCAAGAACCACATGTCGATTTTCGTAATCTCGTGAATTCTACTTAAAGGAATTCCCATCGCAATAGCATCATAAATTACGAAAACACGATCCCAACTAGCAAACGTTAATTTTTCAATGATTTGTTCGTAGTTCTGGTAACCTTTTCCATCCGACCCCAAACCATTACGTTTGATTTCCAACGACTGAGTAGCTTTGTGAAGCGCTTCTTGAAACGAACGCCCAATTCCCATCACTTCGCCTACCGATTTCATTTGAAGACCTAACGTGCGGTCTGAGCCTTCAAATTTATCGAAGTTCCATCTTGGTATTTTTACAATTACATAATCTAAAGTTGGTTCAAATAAAGCTGAAGTTGATTTTGTAATTTGATTTTGCAACTCATCTAAGTTGTAACCTAAAGCTAATTTCGTTGCAATTTTTGCAATTGGATAACCCGTTGCTTTTGATGCTAATGCCGAAGAACGCGATACACGAGGATTAATCTCAATCGCCACAATATCTTCCTTATCATCAGGTGAAACTGCAAATTGTACATTGCAACCTCCAGCAAAATTTCCGATAGAGCGCATCATTAAAATCGCCATATCACGCATTTTCTGGAATGTGGTATCCGATAAGGTCATTGCAGGTGCTACTGTAATCGAATCTCCAGTATGAATTCCCATTGGGTCCATATTTTCAATCGTACAGATGATCACTACGTTATCGTTTTTATCTCGAAGCAACTCTAATTCATATTCTTTCCAACCAAGTAAAGCCTTATCAATCAACACTTCGTGAATAGGAGAAGCTTCTAAACCACGGGTTAATAAATCATCAAAATCTTCTTTTTTATGTACAAAAGCAGCTCCAGTACCACCAAGGGTAAACGAAGGGCGAATTACCAACGGAAATCCAAACTCTTGCGCAATTTCTTTTCCTTTTAAGAACGAATTAGCTGTTTTTGCAGGTGCTTGCGGAATTCCAATTTGATTTAAAAGTACTTTGAATTTTTCTCTATCTTCAGTTATATTGATGGCATTGATGTCTACTCCAATCAAACGCACTCCAAAATCTTTCCAAATTCCTTTTTCTTCCGCTTCAATTGCCAAATTAAGTGCCGTTTGACCTCCCATTGTTGGTAAAACAGCGTCTATTTGTGGATGCGCTTTAAGAATTTCGATGATGGATTTAGTGGTTAAGGGCTTCAGATACACATGATCCGCCATGGAAGGGTCGGTCATGATTGTCGCTGGGTTAGAATTAATTAAGATAACTTCAATTCCTTCTTCTCTTAAGGAACGAGCGGATTGAGAACCTGCATAATCAAATTCGCAAGCTTGACCAATAACGATAGGTCCAGATCCAATAATTAAAACCGATTTGATTGTAGTGTCTTTAGGCATTGTGTTGTTGTTTGTTGTGGGTTGTAGTTATATTGTGATTATAAAATTACTAATTTTCAAAGGTTTGTAACGAAATGAAAATCAAAATTTTTCAAATTTTATAAACAGTTTAAAAAAAAGCCGTTACTCATAAAAGTAACGGCTAATATATTGTTTAAGCTAAAACATTATTTTTTGTGTCTTGGTTCGCAAGAAACAGTTAATTTATGTCTTCCTTTAGCTCTTCTACGAGCAAGCACTTTTCTTCCATTTGCAGAAGCCATTCTATCCATGAAACCGTGCTTATTTCTTCTTTTTCTTTTTGATGGTTGAAACGTTCTCTTACTCATTGTAGTATCTTTTAAAATCTATAAATTAAATCTTTTTTAAACTCAAAGGCTCCCTGTCTTGAAAACCGAGTGCAAATATACAAAGACTTTTTTCATTCGCAAATACTTTTTTAAAAATATTTTTAATTGATTTTATTACCTTTGCACTCAACAAAAACACTTATTATGTTTCACAAAAATATCAAATTAATTTTAGCTGCATTAATTATAGCTTTTGGAATTTATCAATTCACTGAAAACAACATTGGAAATGGAATCTTTTTACTATTGTTCTCTACCATTTTTATTTTCTTATATTTCAAAAATGAGTTCATTTTGTTAGCGTTTTTAAAATTGAGAAAACAAGATTTTCCTGGTGCTCAAAAATGGTTGGCTTATATTAAAAATCCAGAAGCGGCTTTAGTTAGGAAACAACAAGGGTATTACAACTATCTTAACGGATTAATGGTATCTCAAACCAATTTAATTGAAGCTGAAAAATATTTCAAAAAAGCTATTGCATTAGGATTATCAATGGATCAAGATTTGGCTTTAGCAAAATTACAATTAGCAGGTATTGCCATGACAAGAAGAAGAAAATTAGAAGCTACCAATCTTTTAAATGAAGCTAAGAAATTAGACAAACACAATATGTTGAAAGACCAAATCAAAATGATGAAAGACCAAATGAAGAAAATGTAATTTTTCTTTTTATAATAAAAAAAGCATCTTACAAGGTGCTTTTTTTATTTGCCTATCAACATTTTCCCTGCAATAAATAAAAGAATAAACCCAAATACTTTTTTTAGTACTTTTTGGTCTAAACCAATGGCTATTTTGCTACCGAAATAACCTCCTACCACAAAAAACATAGCTATAACCGCAGCATACCTCCAATCGATATGTCCTTCTTTATAGTAATTATAAACAGCAACAGCAGTTACCGGCACTACTAAAACCGCTAAACTTGTACCTTGTGCTTGATGTTGGGTAAAGCCTAATAACAGCACCAACATGGGAACCATTACTACACCACCACCTACTCCAACCAAACCACTTAAGATTCCAGCTAGAATTCCTATTACCATCAAAGATAAAATAACTTGAAAATCCATTGGTTGCTTATTATTTGTTATATCCTGAAGTTGGGATTTCGATTTCATATTTTTTTCCTGTAGTGTTGGTTAATTTTTTATCGCGTAACCAAGGATTGTGAATTTTTAAAATCTTATAATTCACGCCTTGAATTTTGGCAAACTTTGCTAAATCAGTAATCGAAGAATCAATTACTATTTTTTTAGTTGGAATTGTATAATACAACGCTTCTTTTGGAATACTAAAACCATATTTATGAGCATGTGTCATAATTTCTTTTAAGGCTAGAATTCTAAAAACATATCGAGATGTTTCCTCAGTTAATAGTAAATCATAGTAATTATCTACTTGCTGCTCCTCTAATCTTTTTGAAATACCATTCATTCCGCCATTATAAGAAGCCGCAGCTAATGTCCAAGAACCAAATTTTTCTTTGGCTTTTAAAAGATATTTACAAGCTGCCTCCGTTGATTTTTCTAAATGATAACGTTCATCAACCTCATCACTTACTTCCATTCCTTTTTCCTTAGCTGTCTCTGGCATAAATTGCCAAATTCCTCTAGCACCAGCAGGTGAAACCGCATTCACTAAACTACTTTCAATTACCGCTAAATACTTAAAATCATCAGGCACACCGTATTTAGCTAAAATAGGTTCGATTATTGGAAATACTTTATTGGCACGTTTAATAACCAAAGTCGTGTTAGTATGATAATTCATATTAGTAATCATTTCTTTATCCAAACGTTCTTGAACATCTGCCATAAAGGTTGGTACTTCTTCACCAGAAAAGTCCATTTTCAGACTATAACCTATTGGCGAATATTTTGTATCATCTGAAACTACTCCATAAATTAAGGAACTTGCTAAAAGAGCAACCATTCCTATAATTAGCATTTTCTTTAGATTCTTTCTCATTTTCAATCGTTTAAAATTAATTTAGGTAAGTTTTCATTCAACCATTTGAACTTATTAACAATCATAATGTGTGTTCCGCCTTTTACAACAATACATTTTTGAATGTTTTTAATCGGAAAAACCTCATCCGCATCACCATGAATATGAACAACCGATTCATTTACTTCTTTTTGGCTCCAACACAAAATGGTTTCGATAGCCCAATCTAAATAATGCTTATCACGAACGGATAAATATTTTTCATACAATTTTAATCGCTTGGCTACAATATTATCTCCAAAAGCATATTTTACCAATTTTTCAATATCCGCTAAAAGTTGAGTTGGAATTAACTTATACGCTTTTGTTGCCTTTGCTACTTTAAAACGCTGAGGAAATTCAGTATTCGATTTAACACTTGAAATGATAATCACTTTACGAACTTTCATTTGCTTTGCGATTTCCTGAACCAAAACTCCACCAAAAGAAACCCCAACTAAAACAGGATTTTCATGCTGAATTTTCTCGATCATGCGATGGGCATAACTTTCGATACTTTCTTTTTCATTTGGCAAAAACCATTCCAAAAAATGCATTTCAAATTGGTCTTCTGGTAATTGTATGTTTTCAAAAATTGTTGGACTTGCGGCCAAACCTGGCATAAAATAAATTGGAATCTTACTCATTACCATTGTTTTAAAAAAGTTTCGTAAATTTGCACCCTAATTGAAAGGCATCATGGAAATCAAAGATAATGAACTTTTAAGACAATTTGAAATTATTACCAACTCGGGGTTAGTCGCTATTGAATATTCTATACAAGAACGCAAGTTGTTTTTGACTAAATTTTGCAGCAATAATAACGAAGACGAGGAGTTACATAACGAATTTATCAAATCGGTTTTAGAAATTGCGCTAGAACGTAAATTAAAAGTGGTTCCAACGCATTCCAAATTTGTTAGCTTCTTCAGGAAAAACAGAAAATATCAAGAAATGTTACCTCCGGGAATAAAATTATAATTTCAGATTAACATAAAATAAATCCCGAATGAATCGGGATTTTTTATGCTTCTACGTTTAAAAATTCCATTCTTACGCTTCCGTCTTCGTCAATCTTGGTTAGATTAATTTCGTGTAATGTATTGACTAATTCTGGATTCCAAGGTGTTTTTACTTTTACGTAATTTTCTGTAAATCCGTGAATGTAGCCTTCTTTATTTTCGCTTTCGAATAAAACGGTTCTATTGGTTCCAATTTGACTTTCATAAAACGCTCTTCTTTTCTTAACCGAAAGTCCGCGTAACATTTTACTTCTTTTCGAACGCACGTTCATTGGCACTACTCCATCCATTTCTACCGCTTCAGTATTATCTCTTTCCGAATAAGTAAAAACATGTAAATAGGAAATATCTAAATCATTCAAAAAATGGTACGTTTCTAAAAAATGATCATCTGTTTCACCTGGAAATCCAACAATCACATCAACTCCAATACAAGCATGAGGCATTACTTCACGAATCTTAGCTACTCGATCCGAATATAATTCTCGCATATAACGACGTTTCATTTTCTTCAAAATATCGTTTGAACCCGATTGTAGTGGAATGTGAAAATGCGGAACGAATGTTCGACTTTGTGATACGAATTCAATCGTTTCGTTTTTCAATAAATTAGGTTCTATAGAAGAAATTCGCAAACGCTCGATTCCTTCTACTTCATCTAAAGCTTTTACTAAATCAAGAAAAGTATGTTCGTGTTTTTTATTTCCGAATTCTCCTTTTCCATAATCGCCAATGTTAACACCAGTAAGAACAATTTCTTTTATACCTTGTTCTGAAATTTCTTTGGCATTTTTCAACACATTTTCTAATGCATCACTTCGAGAAATTCCACGAGCTAACGGAATCGTACAATACGTACATTTATAATCACAACCATCTTGCACTTTTAAAAACGCGCGTGTTCTATCGCCAATTGAATAACTTCCTACATAGAAATCTGCCTCTTCGATTTCACAGGAATGTACTTCACCCATGTCGTTTTTCGACAAGTCATTAATATAATCGGTAATCTTGAATTTTTCGGTAGCGCCTAAAACCAAATCAACACCATCAACTGCGGCTAATTCCTCTGGTTTTAATTGGGCATAACAACCGACTGCGGCAACAAATGCTTTGTCGTTTAGCTTCATTGCTTTTTTAACAATCTGCTTAAATTGCTTATCCGCATTATCCGTAACCGAACAAGTATTGATTACATAAATATCGGCAATTTCTTCAAAATCAACACGTTCAAATCCTTCATTTTGAAAATCACGTGCAATTGTAGACGTTTCTGAGAAGTTTAACTTGCATCCTAAAGTATAGAACGCGACTTTTTTCTTGTTTTCCATAAGTAAATCTCAATTAATGAAATCGTTGTCAAAAAATTGAGACTGCAAAGTTAAGTATTAATTTAGAATACAAAAAATAAACTCTTCCAAGGATTTGAAAGAGTTTATCACGTTTGATTATATCAATATTTAATTTTTCAAGAATTTTTTTGTCAACACACCATCACCAGATTTAATATTTACTAGGTAAACACCACTTTGTAATTGAGAAACATCAATAAAAGTTGAGTTCGAACTCATAATACTTCTACCGTTAACATCTAGTATAGTTACAGATTCTATTGTAGCGACATCAGATTGTATAGTCAACAAATCTTGAACTGGATTAGGATATAATTTGATCGAATTTTCAAAATTAAAATCTTGACTACTCAATGCTGTAGGATTTCCGGTAGCTGTCAAAACAATATGAACATTAGGAAATCCAATAGCAGCAATATCTGAAATAGTGGAAATTCCGCACGCTGAAGCTGAAATATAGGAAGGAGCCGATTGTCCTAAGCCGTTGCTTCCGGGAAAGAAACCTGCCCCATTACCACCACTATCGGTTTGTGCATTGTTAATTTTTAAAGCAATAATCATTTGTTGTGTTGAAACCATTATAGGAGTTGCAAGAGTAACTGGAACGATATTTCCAACATATGAACTTAATATTTCAACACTTTGAGAACCTAAAAGTGTCAATGTACCTGCTGGAAAAACACCTCCAGAATTCGAATACACCTGAACTTCTACGAAATATGAACCCGTACCAGGGGTATATTCTTCTACTCCAAAATCTATTCTGTTAACTTCAAACTGAGAATAACCCAACGCAGTTAAATCAAAATATCTATAAAAATAATTTTCAGTCGGAACTCCATTTATGTTACATGTCACAGTACTTGGAGTAACTATTGTCATACTAGTATTCTGTGACAAAGTTATAGCCGTTTGAGTAAAACCAATTGTTGATACCCCAAACAATAAAAAGAGAGTAATTTTTTTCATTTGATTTAATTTAATAGTTTATATAAATTTAATAAAAAAAATCAAATAAACTATAATTCTATTTTAAACTTACTCTTTTCTGTATTTTTTAGTCTCCTCAAAAACGTGTTCTAAAATTTTAGCGTCTTGATCCGTAAATACAACATGACGGCGACTCATTACAATTTTAGCGGTTTCAAAAGCTTTTTTAGTTATATAAGTAGTAAATCCAGAAGCCCCGCCCCAAGAAAAACTTGGCACAAAATTTCTTGGAAATCCAGATCCAAAAATATTAGCTGAAACTCCAACCACGGTTCCTGTGTTGAACATGGTGTTGATACCACATTTACTATGATCTCCCATCATTAAACCGCAAAATTGCAAACCTGTTCTTGCAAAACCCTCCGTTTCATAACTCCACAAACGTACTTCTTCATAGTTGTTTTTTAAATTGGAATTATTCGAATCAGCACCAATGTTACACCACTCTCCTAAAACCGAATTTCCTAAAAACCCATCATGACCTTTATTAGAATAACCAAATAAAACCGAATTATTTACTTCGCCACCAATACGACAATGTGGTCCAATAGTTGTTGCTCCGTAAACTTTTGTTCCTAATTTTACTTGTGCTTCTTCACACAAAGCAAATGGTCCACGAATCACCGAACCTTCCATGATTTCAGCATTTTTTCCGATGTAGATTGGACCCGTTGAAGCATTTAAAGTAACAAATTCTAATTTAGCTCCTACTTCTATAAAGATGTTTTCTGGAGCAATTACATTAACGCTTTTTGGAATAGGTTGTGAATAACGATCTTCAGTTAACAGCTCAAAATCTTCACGAATTGCGACATCATTCTTTGCAAAAATATCCCAAGTATTTTCTATTCTTAATACATCACCTTCATATTCAATTAATTCATACTCATCAAAATCAATATCTTCTTGGGTATCTAAAGTATGAAAAGCAATAATCTCTTCTCCAAAAAGAATGGCTTCTTTTGGATTCAGATTTTGAACCATATCAACTAAAATCGGATTGGGTAAAAACGAAGCGTTAATCATAATGTTTTCTTCCATTTCTACCATAGGATATTTCTCCATCAAGTACTCTTCTGTAAGCGTTGTAGTAGTATATCCTAAATATTTTTCCCACTTTTCACGAATCGTTAAAATTCCGATACGAATATCAGCTACTGGACGAGTAAAAGTGAAAGGAAGCAATGCATTGCGAACAGTTCCGTCAAAAAGTATATAGTTCATATTTTTATATTTTAATGAGACAAGTCAATGACTTGTCTGTACGATAAGTTTTTATATTTTAAATTCAAAAGTACAATTTATTCCACAAAAAAAGCTCCACAAAATGTGAAGCTTTTTATTATTTTGAAAAAGCAAAAAATTATTTAGCTTTCTTAGCGTATTTGCTGTTGAATTTATCGATACGACCCGCAGTATCAATAAGTTTAGATTTACCTGTATAGAATGGGTGAGACGTTCTAGAGATCTCCATTTTATACACAGGATATTCAACTCCTTCGTAAACAATTGTTTCTTTTGTTTCTACTGTAGATTTTGTAATAAATACATCCTCATTTGACATGTCTTTGAAAGCTACTAATCTGTAATTTTCTGGGTGAATACCTTTTTTCATTTTGTAAATCTTTTTATTAATCGATTATACTTTGTTTCGCGGCTTTATTCTGTAAAGGTGTAAACAACATATAACCTTTTGGTTTATAAACTTTTTTATTTGAGAGTGCAAAATTACATTTAATTTTCAATTTACCAATGTTTCTGAAACTTTTTTTTATTTTTTAACTCTTACCCTACAACGATTAGAATTCTTATATTTGTAAATTATTAAAACCAAAACAAACTATGAACGAAATTATCAAAAAAAACGGAATTAACTTTGGTATCATCTTAGGTATTTTAGGAATTACATCCCAAATGATCGTTTATGCGATGGGAGGAATTTCTAAGGAAAATGCTATCCTTAATTCTGTACTTCAATTTATTTTTTGGATGGCTTATCTTGTTGTTAGAATTATTCAATGCAACAAAACCAAGAAAGAGTTCAATGGTTTTATTTCACTTAAAGAACTATTTACTACTCTAACCATTACCATATTAATTGGAATATTAATATCGCAGTCGTTCACTTTTCTATTCAATAACTTTATAGATGCTGCTTATGGAGAATTGTTGAATAAATTTATGAATGAACAACAAATACTTGCTCAAAATGCAATGAAAAGTTTTACAAAAGTTAGTAATGAAGACTTAAAAAAAATTGCAGAAACTAATAATTTTTCTATTCTGAATATAGCACAAGGAACTTTAATTGCTTTTTTAGTTTCTTCAATTATGAATTTAATTTTAGCAGCTATCTTCAAAAAAAATCAACCCGTATTCTAAATCAATGAATTTATCCATAGTTATCCCATTATTAAACGAACAAGAGTCGTTACCTGAATTGCACAATTGGATTGTGAAAGTGATGCAAACGCACAACTATTCCTATGAAATCCTTTTTATTGATGATGGTAGTACAGATGCTTCTTGGAATGTTATTGAAAAATTATCGCACGAAAATCCGAATGTAATAGGAATTCGTTTTCTTAGAAATTATGGAAAATCACAAGCCTTACATGCTGGTTTTGCAAAAGCTCAAGGTGATGTAGTAATTACCATGGATGCCGATTTACAAGATAGTCCCGATGAAATTCCAGAATTATTCCGTTTAATTACCGAAGATAATTATGATTTAATTTCAGGTTGGAAGAAAAAACGCTACGATTCGGTTGTTGCGAAAAATATTCCATCAAAATTATTTAATTGGGCGGCAAGAAAAACATCTGGCGTAAAATTGAATGATTTCAATTGTGGATTGAAAGCCTACAAAAATATCGTTATTAAAAATATCGAAGTTTCAGGTGAAATGCACCGTTACATTCCGGTTCTAGCTAAGAATGCTGGATTTGGAAAAATCGGTGAAAAAGTGGTGATTCATCAAGCTCGAAAATACGGAAGTTCCAAATTCGGAATGAGCCGTTTTATCAATGGCTTCTTAGATTTGATTACAATTTGGTTTCTATCAACTTTCGGAAAACGCCCCATGCACCTTTTCGGATTATTAGGTTCTATTATGTTTGTAATTGGATTTTTATTCGCTTTCTATTTAGGAATCGATAAATTGTTCATCAATACTTCTGGAAGATTAATTACTGAAAGACCACAATTTTATCTATCATTAACTGCAATGATTATTGGAACCCAGTTATTCTTAGCCGGATTTTTAGGTGAAATTATCCTTAGAACCAAAAACAACGAAGAACGTTATAAGATTAGTGAGGAGTTGGGACGTAAAAGTTGAGAGTAAAACAGAATCATTAACTTTTTAAATTATACACGCCATGCAAAAATTAGAGATTATCAACAACAAAATTTATGTAATTAGAAATCAAAAAGTAATGTTAGATTTTGATTTGGCATTTCTTTACCAAATTGAAACAAAAAGACTAAAAGAAGCTGTCAGAAGGAATATCGAAAGATTTCCTGAAGATTTTATGTTTGAACTTACAAAAGAGGAATTTGACAACTTGAGGTCGCAATTTGCGACCTCAAGTTACGGAGGAACAAGATATATGCCTTTTGCTTTTACAGAACAAGGTGTTGCCATGTTGTCCTCTGTATTAAATTCAAAAAAAGCAATTGAAGTAAACATTGCAATTATGAGAACTTTTGTAGTGCTGAGAAATTCAATTTTGTCTTTGGAAGAAATCACAAATAGAGTTTCAGAAATTGAACAACAATTTCCAGAAATCTACAAAGCCTTGAATTATCTGATGGATACCAATCAGAAAAATATAGAACAAAAAGAAAGAAGCAAAATTGGCTTCAAAAAGAAATAAGAATATGCATATCGAACAAAGTATTTTAAACAAAGTAAACGAGTGGTTAACCCCAACATTTGACGAAGCAACTCAAGAAGCCATCAAAGAAATGATGACTTCTGCTCCAAAAGAGTTAGAAGAAAGTTTTTATAAAAATTTAGAGTTTGGAACCGGCGGAATGCGCGGTGTTATGGGTGTTGGAACGAATCGTATCAACAAATATACACTTGGAAAAAACACACAAGGTTTATCTGATTATTTACACAAATCGTTTCCAAACGAACAATTAAAAGTGGCAATCGCTTACGATTGTCGCCATAACAGTAACACATTGGCTAAAGTGGTGGCTGATGTTTTTTCGGCTAACGGAATTAAAGTGTATTTATTTTCAGATATGCGCCCTACTCCTGAATTATCATTTGCCGTTCGTTATTTGAATTGTCATGCAGGAATTGTTTTAACCGCTTCTCACAATCCGCCAGAATACAACGGATACAAAGTATATTGGCAAGATGGAGGTCAATTAGTTCCACCTCAAGATGCTGAAATTATCAAAGTAATCGAAGATTTAAAATACAGCGACATCAAATTCGAAGCGAATAACGATTTAATTGAATATATCGATACCGAAGTAGACGAAGCTTTCGCAAAATCAACTATTGAAAATGCAAGTTTTAAAACGCCAGTTGAAGCTAAAGCGAATTTAAAAATCGTTTATACTTCTTTACACGGAACTTCGATTAAAGCGATTCCTAATGTTTTGGCAAAATCAGGGTATACCGATGTGAATATCGTTCCTGAACAAGCGGAACCTAATGGTGATTTTCCAACCGTAGTTTCTCCAAATCCTGAAGAACCAGAAGCGTTGTCTATGGCAATTGCTTTGGCAGAGAAAATTGGTGCAGATATGGTCGTAGGAACCGATCCAGATTCTGATCGTTTAGGCGTTGCGGTTCGAGATTTAGATGGAAAAATCAAATTATTAAACGGAAACCAAACCATGGTTATCATGACCGCTTTCTTATTAGAACAATGGAAGCGCGCCGATAAATTCAAAGGAAATGAATTCATTGGTTCAACTATAGTTTCCACTCCCATGATGTTGGAATTAGCAGCTGCTTATGATGTAGAATGTAAAGTAGGATTAACCGGTTTCAAATGGATTGCGAAATTCATTAAAGATTTCCCAAATCAGAAATTTGTTGGTGGTGGCGAAGAAAGTTTTGGTTTCATGGTGGGCGACGCGGTTCGCGATAAAGACGCGGTTGCAGCTATCTTATTAGTGAGTGAAATTGCAGCACAAGCTAAAGCTTCTGGAAGTTCGTTATATCAAGAATTATTGAATTTATATATTGATTTTGGCTTCTACAAAGAACATTTGATTTCGATTACCAAAAAAGGAATTGAGGGCGCAAATGAAATCAAACAAATGATGATTGATTTACGCGAAAATCCAATGAAAGAAATCAACGGACAACGTGTAATTTGTATAGAAGATTACCAAGCTTCTAAAGGAAAAGACTTCATGAACAATGAAGAATTTGAAATTCATATTCCAAAATCAAACGTATTAATTTACTATTTGGAAGACGGAAGTAAAATCTGTGCAAGACCAAGTGGTACCGAACCTAAAATTAAATTCTATTTCAGCGTAAATGGGGTTTTAAACTCAATTGAAAACGCAAAATCAGTAGAAAAAGAACTAGATAATAAAATTGCAGGAATTATTTCGGCAATGAAACTAAACTAAATGGACGAAAATTTAAAAAAACTTATTCCTTTTGCTAAAAAGTACAAATACAATGTGGCGGGTAACATCTCCTTCAACATTTTGTATGCTTTATTTGGAACACTAGGAATGGTATTTATCATGCCTGTTCTTTCTGTTTTATTTGATGAAAGAAAAACAGAAGAAGTTGAACTACCAATTTACGATGGAATCATAAATGCATTAGGAAATTGGCAAGAATATATTGCCTATTATGTCAATCAATATTCTAAAGATTATGGTATTCAATACGGATTAATGCTTACGGTAGCTTTAGTATTAGTAACTTTTTTATTTAAAAATCTGTCAAACTACTTAGCATTACAGCATTTAACCAAAGTCAAGACAGGAGTACTACGTGATTTACGTGACAAGATGTTCAACAAAATTGTTTCATTACCTGTTTCCTATTATTCTGAAAAAAGAAAAGGGGATGTAATGGCAAGAATGCTGGGTGATGTAAACGAAGTTCAGAATTCATTTTTTATGGTTTTGGAACTCATTGTTAAAGAACCACTAACTATTGTATTTTCATTGATTGCTATGATATCGATTAGTTGGAAATTAACTGTTTTCGTGTTTGTTTTTATACCAATTTCTGGATTTATTATTTCAAAAATTGGTAAAAGTCTAAAATCACAATCTAGCAGGGCCCAACAAGAAAATGGCTATTTAATTTCGATAGTAGAGGAAAGCTTAAGTGGTTTGAAGGTAGTCAAAAGCTACAATGCAGAAAATATTTTTGCTAAAACATTCAATGATTCTATCAATCGTTTGTATAAACTAACCATTTCTATTAGTAAGAAAAACAATTTAGCTTCACCTATGAGTGAATTTATGGGAATTTTAGTTATCGGAGTGTTATTAGTATATGGAGGTAACCTAGTTTTAGTTGAAGGTTCTTTAAAAGGTTCAAATTTTATCACCTACATTGGATTAGCTTATAATATTTTAACACCTGCTAAAGCCATTTCTAAAGCTTCTTATGCTGTTAAAAATGGATTAGCGGCTGCCGAACGTGTATTTGAAGTGCTAGAAGTTGAAAACACCATTACCAACAAACCAAATGCCATAGTAAAAAATTCCTTTAACGAAAAAATCAGTATCGAAAATATCAACTTTGGGTACGCTGAAGAAAACGTTTTGAAAAACTTCTCTTTGGAAATTCCTAAAGGAAAAATGATAGCATTAGTTGGACAATCTGGTTCTGGAAAAAGTACGATTGCTAATTTATTGACTCGTTTTTATGATGTACAAGAAGGAACCGTAAAAATCGACGGAATCGACATTAAAGACATGACATTAGAATCACTTCGTGATCTAATGGGATTGGTTACTCAAGATTCGATTTTATTTAACGATACGATTAAAAATAATATTCGTTTAGGGAAAGAAGATGCAACCGATGAAGAAATTATTGCTGCTTTAAAAGTGGCTAATGCTTACGAATTCGTAAAAGACTTACCTAACGGAATTGAAACCAATATTGGTGATGCAGGTGGAAAACTTTCGGGCGGACAAAAACAACGTTTATCGATTGCGAGAGCGGTTTTGAAAAATCCACCAATCATGATTTTGGATGAAGCAACTTCTGCTTTAGATACGGAAAGCGAAAAATTCGTTCAAGTGGCTTTAGAAAATATGATGCAAAACCGAACATCAATTGTTATTGCGCACCGTTTATCTACGATTCAAAAAGCAGATAAAATTGTTGTAATGCAAAAAGGTGAAATCGTAGAACAAGGAACACACGACGAATTATTAGCTTTAAACGGAACGTATTCGAAGTTAGTGATGATGCAGAGTTTTGAATAAAAGTAAAGAGTTGGGAGATGGAAGTTAAGAGTTTATCTAAAATAAATTAATCTCATTTCAAGATTTTTTAGATTATGTAAATTTCTTAAATCTGTGTTCCAAAACTTGAATTTTGAACGTGTAATTGAA
Source organism: Flavobacterium fragile (assembly GCF_023634865.1). Taxonomy (GTDB): domain Bacteria; phylum Bacteroidota; class Bacteroidia; order Flavobacteriales; family Flavobacteriaceae; genus Flavobacterium; species Flavobacterium fragile. The sequence continues at coordinate 478,717 of NZ_JAMLJN010000001.1, read as the reverse complement.
CTTTTAATTGAACTTGAAAAATGTACATAAACCATCCCAATATCACTTTACCCGATGACAATGACACCATTGTTTGGAAGTATTTGGACTTGTCTAAGTTCTTAGACATGTTACTATCGCGTCAATTGTTTATGTCGCGTTCAGATAAGTTTGAAGACCAATATGAAGGCACATTTTCAGAACCCACTTTTGAAGAAATCAAAAAAATTGCAGCTAACAATCCAAAGTTTTTGGATTACTACAAATCACATCGAGAAAAAGTAGTGATTAGTAGTTGGCATATTAACGAGTACGAATCCTTCGCCATGTGGCAAATTTTCACTCAAAACACCGAAGGTTTAGCGATTCAAACAACTATTGGCAGACTAAAAGAAGCCTTACAACCTGAAAGGCAAACCGAACAATATATTGGTGCCGTTAATTATATCGATTACAAAAAAGAATTTATTCCGTTTGAAGATACGTTTTTCCCGTTTTTGTTTAAACGAAAAAGTTTTCAATACGAAAGAGAAATTCGCATTATTTCGGACGTTTCAGCTAATGGAATGAAAATCGATAACGGTTTAAAAGTTGATGTGAACTTAAATCAACTTATAGAAAAAATTTACATTCATCCTAAAAGTGAAAACTGGTATAAGAATTTGGTCATACAACTGGTTTCGCAATTGGGATTTGATTTTGAAATCGAAAAATCGGATCTAGAGAGTGATATTTTGATTTAGAGTAGCAACGCAGATGAAACGGATTTTTTTAATTACTTAAACTAATTCGGAGTATAAACTTCCACTTTCCACTCGTCAGCTAACAAGTTTACAAAGTGGTAATGTACTTTATCATTTTTATCAAAAGCGCCATTTTTGTTGATATCTTCAATACATCTAAAGTACAAACGGTTTTGAGCTTCAATAATATTCCAATCAATTAATTCCTGAAACTCTTCTGAAAGTTTAGTAAAGTTGTCACCACTAATGGTGCTCAAATACAACGAACGAATATCATTTTGATTGATTTTTCCATCTTTGTTAGTATCGGAATCCACTAAAGTATAAACGATAATTTGCTTTTTCGTTTTAGCGGCAATTCCGTCTAAAAAAGTAGCCGTTTGAATTTGGATTTTCTTATCGGTTAATGGTTTTACATTCATAGAATCAATGTGTTGAAAATTCAAATTATCGAAGTAACCTGTAATTTCAAATCGGTTATAATTGGAAATCGCATAGCTTACTTGGTTGGTTTTGCTGCTTCCATACACTTTACTATTCGAGTCATAGACACGAACATCACCAATAGGATGAATCAAATACTTGGTTCCTTCCATGAAAATTGGCAAATCAGCCACCTTGATAGATGACGTATCTCTCGTTTCTGCTTCTACCTTAGTTTTTCCTTCTTCGTAGATAACTTTTGGAGTTTCCGTTTCTTCTTTACAACTCATTAAAGTTGCAACCAAGCTAAAAGTGAAAAGAATACGCTTCATCTGTTTGAATTTTATAGTCAAATATACTAAAATAATTATTGGCTTACAATCGAGCAACTAATTTGATATTGAAAACACGTGTGGTCATGTAGTTAGGAATTCCGTATTGTGATTTCGTGTACACATCGCGAACCCAAGTATTTGTAATGGCATTTTGATTGTTGAACAAATTGAAAATTTCTAATCCCAATGAAAATTCATTAAACGATTTCAACCATTTTTTGGATGATTTAATTCCAGCATCTTTAAACACATACAAAAATCCCACATCTGCACGACGATAATCGTTCAATCTCATTTGATAAGCATAAGCATCTTCAGTATAGGAAGGAGCTCCTCCTGGCAAACCTGTATTGTAAACCAAATTTAAATACAATTTCAAATTCGGAATATTAGGCATATAATCTTGAAACAAAATGCCAAATTTCAATCGTTGATCGGTTGGACGCGCAATAAAACCTTTTCCATCTTGATTTTCTTCTGTTTTTAAGTAGCCAAAACTAAACCAAGATTCTGTTCCTGGCACAAATTCTCCGTTTAATCGAGCATCTAATCCATAAGCATATGCTTCCGCATTATTATTGGCTCTATAGCGAATACGAACATTATCCACAGTATACGTGTTAACATCCGAAATATTTTTGTAATAGGCTTCTGAAACTAGTTTAAAAGGACGATTCCACATTTTAAAGCTATAATCACTGCTTAAAACTACATGAATCGATTGTTGTGCTTTCACATTGGTTTGCACTACTCCATCATAATCTCGAAGTTCCCTGTAAAAGGGCGGCTGATGATATAGTCCTCCCGATAGACGAAATAATATATCTTTATTCCAATCGGGTTTAAAGGCAAATTGCGCCCTTGGTGAAAATGTAATTTGGCTATCACCATTTGGTCTACCATCAGCTGTAACTTGCCATTGGTGTGAACGTACTCCAGCATTTAACCAATAATCATGCATTCCTATTTTGCCACGATAATTCCATTGTACATACCCCGAAAGTCTATTGATTCTAGTGAAATTTGTTGCTCTAATATTTTTATAAGGCGCTAAAGGACCTACGTAAGGATGGTAAGGTTGGTCGTTTTGATAATCTAAAATTGGATTTGGCAATGAGAACCCTGCAGAATCTATCACTTCCCATTCAACTAAACGATCTCTAATATCTTCTAAAGTAAATTTAGCCCCCCACTCAATTTGTGATTTTTCATTCAAATCATGAAATCCTTTCACTTCTGCATTAGCAATTAAAGCATCTAAATCATTTCGGGCGTGATTTAATTGTGAACCCACACCTCTTGAATAAACAACATCACCAAATGTTTCCGAGCCGATATTAGCATCTACTTCACCTAAACGATACTGAGCTAAAATATCATAATATTCTTGCTCTTGCGTATGATATCCTGATAGGATGAATTTCAATTTATTGTTTTCATTGTATTGATAAACGGCTTTTCCAGCACCAAAAAAGGTAAGGTATTTGTCTTTTTCTTGCCCTTCATAAAAAACCAATAAAGCAATTGGCTCATCAATAGTTCCAAAATTGGTTTGACGCGTTAAGGGTTGATAATTGTATCTGTTTTGCGAAATATTTCCTAAGAAACTGAAATTCCATTTGGTTGAAGCATTGAAATTCAGTAAAGATTGCACATCAAAAAAAGTAGGTCTAAAGTTAGTTTCGGTCTCTTGACTATTCACAAGTAAACTATTGTCACGATAACGAACACCTGTAATATTGCTCCATTTTTGGTTTTTAGAAACGCCTTCCAAGGTTAGACTTCCACCTAAAAAACTAGTTTCTAAACTTGCACCAAAACGTTTTGGATTTCGGTAGGTAATATCTAAAACCGATGATAATTTATCGCCATATTTTGATTGAAAACCTCCTGCTGAGAAATCTACATTCTGAACCATATCAGTATTGGTAAAGCTCAATCCTTCTTGTTGTCCGGAACGAACTAAAAACGGACGATATACTTCAATTTCATTTACATAAACTAAATTTTCATCGTAATTTCCTCCTCGAACCGCATACGATGTACTTAATTCGTTATTAGAATAAACACCTGGAAGCGTTTTGATAATATTTTCAATTCCGGCATTAGCACCTGGAATTTTTCTCACAACCACTGGGTCAATAGTGGTGACTCCTTCCACGCGTTTTTTACTATTGGCATCAATTAAAATCTCTCCTAACTCTTCAATTTTTGAACTCATTTGAGGATTTAATTCATAATCCTCGTTTGGTTTTAACGTCAAACTAATTGTTTTCTTTTTTAATGAAACGTGAGAAAAAACAAGATTTATTTTTTTATTAGCCTCTATCTCTAAAATGTAAAATCCGTTAGTGTTTGATGTTGTGTTTTTCTCACCTGCTTGTACCACTACATTTTCGACAGGATTATTAAATTCATCTAAAATCACTCCCTTAACACGAGCTTTTTGTGCTGAAATAGTTAAAGAAAAAAGGACCAATAGAAATGCAAAAAAAATATTTTTCAAGAGATTGCGTATTAATTATCTGTAAAAGTGAGATTCAAAGGTAGTGGAATTTTGTAAATTATCTGTAACAACCAACTTGAAATCGTTTCTTCCTGAAATCCAAAGGTTATCCTCTAGATTATGAACTAACTTGTTTGTTTTGTAGTCATACTCCATCAATATCCATTTTCCGTTTAAATAGGCACGGTAAGAAGCTATTTCAGAATGCAAATCAGCTACAGAAACACTAATCGTTTTTTGATCTTTTATGGTACTACCTTCGATAAAATTTACGTTGTAAATTCTTGGTGGCACGGTATCTTGTGCCAATTTAAATTTTCCTAAAGTTCGAGTTTTTAAAGAAAAGTTATTCCCTTTTCTATACGTTTTGTTATAATCCAATTTGTATCCATCCAAAGTTGCAATATAGGTTTTAGCCAATTGTTCTTCTGACAGTCCTTGTACATTCTCAAAAGTAATGGTGATGTTTTTGTGTACAGGCACACTGTCATCATGAAGCGATAAAATGTTTTCATTTATATCAAAATTCAGATAAAAATCATGGTAAAATGCGTTTTCAGGAATTTGCACTGATATATTATCTTTCTGAAAAATGGATTCATTTTTAGCTTTCACTAGATAAGGTGTTTTCTTTACTTCATTTTTAATCGTAGGAACATCATTTGAAAAAGCTATCGGAATAATCAAATCAACACGATTATCATGAAAATCATATATTTCAACGCGATAAGAATAATTAGTACCAGGTTGCACTTTTATGGTTCCATCTTTCTTATTCCCCGCCACAATAGACAAAGGATAATTCGTGAGTTGAAATAATTTTTGAACTCGCTGCCCCATAAGATGAAGGCGTTCATAATCGATAAAATTATTAATGTAACGCGTCTCGTCGAAGGCAAAGCTATCAAAACCATACTGATATTGCAGAACACCATTCAAATAAGCCTTCACCTTGTAAAGTCCGTTTTTATTATAAGGGTTGGTACAAAAATCAAAAGCATTAATTCCGAAAGCTATCCTCCCATTTGCTTTTACTTTTACCCCTAAATAACTACCGTCAGACTGTTTAGAAAACGAAATATTAATTGGTTTTTGAGAGTTGTTCACAACAGTAGAATCTAACGGATAAGCTACAATACCTTGTATTATCGGCTTTCTATCGTCGGAAATAATGTTCTTGAAACCAAAATGTAACGGATTCAAAATCTCTTCTGACTTTGTATTTCTAAACTCAAAATGAAGATGAGGGCCTCCACTTCCACCAGTATTTCCAGTAAAACCAATAATATCCCCTTTTTTAATAGGTAGTTCTGTGGGGTACAAGTACATTTCAACTTCAAAAGATTGCTCTTGGTATTGTTTTGATTTTATAAATGCCTCGATAGCACCATTGGCTTTTTGCAAATGTCCATATACGGTAGTAAAACCATTAGGATGTGTAATGTAAATAGCTTTTCCGTATCCAAAGGTTGAAATTTTTATTCTAGAAATATACCCATCACCCGAAGCATAAACAGGTAAACCTTCTTTACCTTTTGTTTTAAAATCGAGACCTGAATGAAAATGATTACTTCGAAGTTCACCAAATGAACCCGAAATATCTAAGGGAATATCTAAAGGTGATTGAAAAAAATCTTGAGGATAATCTTGACTAAAAATTAAAAATGGGGCAAATAAAAAGGCTAATACAAATTTCATAGTGCTTGTGTTTAATGCTAAAATAATAAAAATAATTGTATTAGAAGCAAACAAAAACAAGGCAAGAATTAAATAAATAACAATCAATTAGTTATAAAAAATTAAAATTTATTCATAAAATTTAAAAAAAACTATTGCTATTTATCAATACTAATACTAACTTTGTAGAATATTGAAATGAATTCTATCGTTGATGAATGGATTATCTGAATTAATTGATTCTCTCGAAGTTAAATTTTTCAAATTGAATCAGAAAGTGATGCAATTAGAAAAAAAGAACCTAGAGTTGCAAGAAGAATTGTTGCTTTCTAAAAAAAATCAACAAGAGCAAAATAGTGAAATACAATCACTAAAGAATCAAATAGATACTCTTAAAATGGTAAATTCATTACTAGGCAGTGAAGAAAATAAACGAGAAACAAAACTCAAAATAAATTCATTAATCAGAGAAATTGATTATTGCATAGCCCAACTTTCGGATTAGAAATCACATGAGTGAAAAACTGAAAATTAAAATATCAATAGCAGATCGTGTGTATCCCTTAACTGTGGAACCATCACAAGAAGAAGGACTTAGAAGTGCTTCAAAAAAAATCGATGCTATGATAAAACAGTTTGAACAAAACTATGCGGTAAGGGACAAGCAAGACGTACTAGCGATGTGTGCATTACAATTTGCAGCTCAGGTAGAACAAAAAGAAATCAATAACTCTAATAATAATGAAATCAGCATTACCAGATTGCAAAATTTGGATAAAAAACTGAGTGAGTTACTCTCAAAATAAATACGTTCTTACAAATAAAACAAAGATACTGCCTACATTAGTATATATTTGATAAACTCAACACTAACAAATTAAACGAGTAAATCTTTGCAACTATAACAGGCCCTTTAGTGGGAAGTTTGAACTGCAAGTTAGCTCAAATCTTGTATAACAGAGTTTATACAAACACCTAATGTAGGCTTTTTTTATATAATTTTTTTAACACACATATGGATATAGTAAGTATAATAATTGGAATTGTTGTCGGTATTGCAGGAGGTTTTGGAATTGCTAAATTCTTAGAAAAAAGCAATGTTTCAAACCTAATCAAAAACGCAAAAAAAGAAGCAGCTTCGATTTTAAAAGACGCTAAAACTGAAGCGGAAGCCGCTAAAAAAGATAAGATTCTACAAGCTAAAGAAAAGTTTTTAGAATTAAAAGCTGAGCATGAACAAGTAATTCTAGCTCGTGACAAAAAAATGGCAGAAGCCGAAAAAAGAACTCGCGATAAAGAATCACAGGTTTCAAACGAATTGGCAAGAGCCAAAAAAGCAGCTGATGAAGCAGAAGCTAAAATTGCTGATTACAATGCTAAAATTGAGTATTTAGACAAAAAACAACAAGAAATAGACAAGTTACACAAAAGCCAAGTGGAGCAACTTGAAACTATTTCTGGCTTATCGGCAGAAGAAGCTAAAAACCAATTAGTTGAAAGTTTAAAAGCAGAAGCGAAAACTACAGCCATGTCTTTTATTCAAGACACTGTTGAAGAAGCTAAAATGACAGCTCAACAAGAAGCTAAAAAGATTATCATCAATACCATTCAAAGAGTGGGTACGGAAGAAGCAGTTGAAAATTGTGTATCTGTTTTTAACATTGAATCGGACGATGTGAAAGGTAGAATCATCGGACGTGAAGGTCGTAACATTAGAGCCTTAGAAGCTGCAACAGGTGTTGAAATTATTGTAGACGACACGCCTGAAGCTATCATCTTATCTTGTTTTGATCCTGTAAGAAGAGAAATCGCTCGTTTGGCATTACACAAATTAGTAACTGACGGGCGTATTCACCCTGCTCGCATTGAAGAAGTTGTAGCTAAAACAGCTAAACAAATTGATGAAGAAATCATTGAAACTGGTAAACGCACTGTAATTGATTTAGGAATCCACGGATTACACCCAGAATTGATTAAAGTGGTAGGTAGAATGAAATATCGTTCGTCTTACGGACAAAACTTACTACAACACTCAAGAGAAGTAGCTAAGTTATGTGGTATCATGGCCGCTGAATTAGGATTAAACGTTAAATTAGCAAAAAGAGCTGGTTTACTACACGATATTGGAAAAGTTCCAGATACTGAGAGTGAATTACCTCACGCTATTTTAGGTATGCAATGGGCTGAAAAATATGGTGAAAAAGAAGAAGTTTGTAATGCTATTGGGGCGCACCACGACGAAATTGAAATGAAATCCTTGATTTCGCCAATCATCCAAGTTTGTGATGCTATTTCCGGAGCACGTCCTGGAGCAAGAAGACAAGTTTTAGATTCTTACATCCAACGTTTGAAAGACTTAGAAGATATTGCTTTTGGATTCAATGGAGTGAAAAACGCCTATGCAATTCAAGCAGGTAGAGAATTACGTGTGATTGTAGAAAGTGAAAAAGTATCTGATGAAGCTGCTGCTAATCTTTCTTTTGATATCTCACAAAAAATTCAAACTGAAATGACGTACCCAGGTCAAGTGAAAATTACTGTTATTCGTGAAACTAGAGCAGTAAATATTGCGAAGTAATCGCACAAATATTGATATAAAGAAAGGATGTTATTATGACATCCTTTTTTTTATATATAAATTCCAAACTAGGCTCTCGGGTGGAAATTCTTTAACACTTCTGAAAGGAATTTACGATCTAAGTGCATGTAGACTTCAGTAGTTGTTATGGACTCGTGGCCCAACATTAATTGAATAGAACGTAAATCGGCACCGTTCTCTAACAAATGAGTAGCAAAAGAATGACGGAATGTATGCGGACTAATCGTTTTATTTAAATTGATTTTTACCGCTAAATCTTTAATTATAGTAAATACCATTGCCCTTGTAAGTTGCTTTCCCCTCCTATTCAAAAACAAGGTATCCTCATGTCCCTTTTGAACCGGATAATGCACGCGAATTAAATTCACATAAGAAGTAATGTATTTTATAGTAGATTGCCCTACAGGCACAAAACGTTGCTTGTTCCCTTTTCCTGTTATTTTAATAAAGCCTTCTTCAAAAAATAAATCAGATAATTTTAATCCTATTAATTCTGAAACGCGCAAACCACAACTGTATAAAGTTTCAAGCATCGCTTTGTTTCTTTCACCTTCTGGTGTAGACAAATCTATAGCCGCTATTAAAGCGTCAATTTCTTCGGTAGCTAATGTATCAGGTAATTTTCTTCCTATTTTTGGCACTTCAATCAATTCGAGTGGACTATCATTTCGATAATCCTCAAATATCAAATAATTAAAAAAACTTTTTAAACCCGATATAATTCGAGATTGGCTTCGCGCATTTACTTTGGATGAAATAGCATATACAAACTCCTGAATCGTTTCTTCAGAAATTTGAATTGGGGAAACTACAATATCATTTTGTTCTAAAAACAATACCAACTTTTCAATATCAAATGTATAATTTTCAATGGTATTTTTAGAAAGCCCTCGCTCTAATCGAAGGTAATTTTGATATTCTTTAATATATGATTGCCATGTACTCATTATAACGCAATTGACGACTATAATTCCTTTTTAATTAGAGTAATAGAGGCATTTTCGGATTTCTTGAACGAGGTCAACAATTCAAAAGTCCGATTTTCATCAATTAGAATAATTTTTGCTGTATTTGGAAGAATTGTTCCTTCATTAATAGCTAAAATCTTAAACTCATTCTTTTCATCTAGATTTACAGGAACCGTTATTATCTTTTTTTCATTCTTCACTTTATAATTCTCAAGAATTACTTTACCATTGTGAAATAAAGTAATAACATCTCCATCTTCTTTTCCTGCATCAAATATTTCGATTTTAATCTTTTTAGATTCCCAAAAAACATTCAGATTTTGATCTTTACTTAACTTATTAATTTTCAAACTATCTAAAATCGCTATTGGATTAGAACGCAATTTCACCTCGTTGTCTATCTGCTTAGATTTTTGAATTTTCTTGTTTACTTTTTTTGCCAAATTATAAATCTTAGCACTTCCAACTAAAGCTACTGTGCCATCAATACACTTGGTTTTATTTTTAAACAAACCTTTAAAATTACCTTCAATCTTACTGCTATTGTCAACCAATTTTACTTTGCCTGAAAAATTAACAAAACAGAACGAACTTTGAGCAAATTTTGATTTGGTGTACAAAATATCCCTTTCTTGAAATGTTAAAAGCTTAGTTGATTTATCATAAGTTCCCACTATAGTATTCTTAGTTTCATGACTTCCATCCAAATCAGTAATAGAATATCCTGATATTTTCCCATTATTTTCCTGAAAAACGATGCGATATGTTATTAACGTTTTGTCGTTTCCGTTTAATTTAATAGCTCCAAAAAATTCAAAGTTTTCTTGTGCAAAAGAATCAAAACTAACAAACAAAACAATTAATAAAATTTTAATAAGATTTTTCATTTTCTTTTAGGGATTTTTATATTTTTGTACAAATCTAAAACTTTTAATTATGAAAATTAAATTATTTTTCGTGGCATTAATGCTAACGTTTGGTGCATTATCTGTTTCTTATGCATCATTCCCTGTACAAAGTACAAACAATGTAACAGTTGTTGACAACAGCGAAGATGAATTATCTTCACCAGCTGCTGCTGCAGAAGGAAAAAGCCAATTAGTAGCTTTAATTTTAGCTGCTTTAGTAGGTGGTTTAGGAATCCACAGATTCTACTTAGGGTACACTTGGCAAGGAATTGTTCAATTACTTACATTAGGTGGATGTGGTATTTGGGCATTAATCGATTTAATTAGAATCATTACAGGTGATTTACAACCTAAAGACGGTTCTTACGCAAAAACTCTATAATCTTTTCTAATGCGCCATATTCGTAAATTTATTTTTTATACTATTCATATTGTTACTCTTGTAACGCCTTTTGCTTTATGGGCTTTACCTTCAGATTTTTTTGATAAGGGTGAAAGTGTTTGCTTATCGGTTCAACTTGCTGGAATAGAATGTTATGCTTGTGGATTAACAAGAGCTACTATGCATTTTATTCATTTTGAATTTGAAGAAGCATGGAATTTTAATAAATTATCATTTATTGTGGTTCCAATGTTATTTCCTATGTGGATTAAATCGATTTACGATATACAAGGCAAAAGAATGCCTGGCGTCATTGGAAGATTAATGTATGCAAAAGGAGCTTAATAGCTCCTTTTTTTTGTTATTTAACTAACATATAATCATTTTGTAATAACATAAATATATTTAGTTTAATCAATTTAAATGCATACACAAATAAAAAACACAAAAAAACCCGAGCATTGCTCGGGTTTCATTTTTATTTAATTACAAATTAGAATTTGTAGTTAACTCCGAAAGTTACAGCTCTCCAGTCACCTCCAAAATTAAAAGATGTACTAGCCTTTGCACCAGAAACATCAGCCTTTTCAGATGTAAAACCTAAAACAGCTACACCAGCTTCGATAGAAAAGTTAGACGATACGAAATAATTCATACCTAAACCTAAACCAGCATCAATACCGTTTACTTTGTAATTTGTTAATTTATTCTCCATTGAAGAATAATCAAAACCTAATTGACCAAATAATGAAAATTGATTAGCAGGAGTAAAATAGTAACGACCGAAAGCACCTAAAGTTAACCCTGACATGTCTACAGTATCAACCCCAGTATCTTCCGTTTTGTAAGAACCGAAACCTAATTTACCACCAACAGCAATGTTTTCATTTACGAAGAAACCAACTTGTGGAGCGATTTCAAAAGAATTCGTTTTCACATCATTGTTTTTGTCATTTGTAGTTCCAAAAGTGAAAGCACCAGTTACAAATACATCTCCTTTTGAGAAACCACCATTACCTTTTCCTTCTTGTGCGTTAGCAAAACCGAAAGCCAATAATGCTACAGCTGATAATAAAACTTTTTTCATTTTAGTTTAAATTTAAAGTTAGTAGAACAAATTTATGCCATTTTTTCTTACGTAAAAAAATGTTTTTAGAGGTTATTAACAATTTTATTAACAATTAAAAACGAAATTGTTAATAATCAACATGTTGTAGTTTTAAAAATTAACGATTTTATATTAACTTTAATACTTGTTAATAGTGCTTAAAACTTAGCAAAAAAAGTAAAATACTAATTTTCAAACAGTTCCTAAAATCGTTAAAAAGTGTATTTTATCGGGTTTTATACTAAAAAGCGCTAGATTCCGTTATAATTAAAAAATTAATTAAATGAAAAAAGTATTCGCAACCTTATTAGTTTTGTTCCTTGGAACAAATTTTTCTCAAGCACAGTTATTAACATTGGGCATTAAAGGAGGAGCTAGCTTCACCAATTACTCAGGCAGCAGCATTGGAAATATAGAAACAAGCGCTATCACTAACTACCATGGTGGACTTATAGCTGAATTAAAAGTATTTGACAATTTTGCTATTCAACCTGAGCTTTTGTATTCTACCCAAGGCGCTAAACTTAAATACCTTTCTGACGAAATTAAAAACGAGTTGGGATATTTGTCGTTACCAGTATTGGCTAAATTCTATTTAACGTCTAATGGTTTAAGTTTAGAGTTTGGTCCACAAGCCTCGGTATTAGTTAGCGAGAGAAATAAAGTAGACGCTAACGACACGAATCCTTTTGAAGTTGGCCTTGCTGGTGGTTTAAGTTATAAACTAACTAAAAAGATATTTGTATCTGGTCGTTACGTGGCAGGTTTAACGGAAGCTAAAAAAGATGCTGATGTTAAAAATTCAGCGGTTCAGTTATCGGTTGGACTGATGTTTTAATGATATGTTATCAGAATATTTTACTAAAACCATTCTCAAAAGGAATGGTTTTTTTATTTTTACAAAAACATTCGTATGAAAATCATCATTATAAATGGTCCCAATCTCAATCTTTTAGGAAAACGCGAGCCTGAAGTATATGGAAATTCAACTTTCGAATCATACTTGGAAACCTTAAAAACGGAATTTCCAAAAGTAACGTTAGACTATTATCAGAGTAATATAGAAGGAGAAATTATTTCAAAACTTCAGGAAACAGGTTTTAGTTATGATGGCATTATATTGAATGCTGGTGCGTACACACATACCTCAATTGGTATTGGTGATGCGGTTAAAGCTATTACCACTCCTGTTGTGGAAGTTCACATTTCCAACACTTTTTCAAGAGAATCATTTCGTCATCAATCTTATATTTCACCAAATGCTAAGGGCATTATTATTGGCTTTGGACTGCAGAGTTATAAATTAGCTTTACAATCTTTTATGTAATCCAACCTCTTTAGAGAAATATCCGTCTATAAAAACAAACTTCTATGAATAAAATTCTACTTGTCCTATTAAGCATTAGCTCCTTTGCATTTTCACAAATAAAAGGTACTATTAAAGACAAAGAGGGTAATCCAGTTCCATTTGTAAATATTTACATAGAGAATACCTACATAAGCACCACCTCTAACGAATTAGGTAATTACGAATTAAATGTACCCGATAAAAAAAATGTGCATCTTATTTTTCAATGCTTGGGTTTTAAAAGTCAGAAACATATTCTAAATATTACCAACTTTCCGTACGAATTTGATGTAGTATTACAAGAAGAATATTTTCAGTTGAAAGAGGTTGTGGTTATGAATGGCGATAATCCTGCTAATGAAATCATAAGAAATACTATTAAGTCAAAAAAGAAAAATGCTGCTAAAACCGATAAGTTTGAAGCCGATTTTTATTCAAGAGGTATTTTTAGAGCCAAAGACATTCCAAAGAAATTTATGGGAGTTGAAATTGGTGACTTAGACGGCAATCTTGATTCTACTCGTAGCGGTATTATTTATCAATCGGAAACGGTTTCTAAAATTAAATTTGAAAAGCCCGATAATTTAAAAGAGGAAATTATAGCTTCTAAAATAGCTGGAAATGACAATGGTTTTAGTTACAATACGGCTTTAAATACCAATTATGATTTCTATGAAAACTATATTGATTTTGGAATTAATATGGTATCTCCTATTGCTGACAATGCTTTTAATTACTACAAATTTAAATTAGAAAGTTTCTTTTACGACGACAAAAATCAGTTAATCAATAAAATTTTAGTTACTCCTAAACGCGATAAAGAACCTGTTTTTGAAGGCTATATTTATATTGTAGAAGATTCTTGGGCAATTTTTGGAATCGACCTTGACATTAAAGGGTATCGTATGCAACAACCTATTCTGGAAAATATGAAATTAACTCAGAACTTCAGTTATAATTCAGACAGTGAAATTTGGGTTAAAAATATACAAGCTTTAGATTTTGAAGCAGGGATTTTCGGAATGAAGTTCACAGGGAAATTTACGCACGTTTTCACAAACTACAACTTTAAAGACACTTTCGAGAAGAAGACTTTTGGGAAAGAAATTGTTACTTTTGCCGAAAATGCCAATAAAAAAGACACTTCTTATTGGGAAGAAAATCGTCCGGTTCCCTTAACCGAGGAAGAAACTAAAAACTATGTAAAAAAAGACAGCATCCAAACCATCAGAAAATCGCAAGTCTATCTGGATTCGATTGATGCTAAAGGAAATAAATTCAAGTTATTAAAGATTATTTCGGGTTATACGTATAAGAATTCATTTAAAAACTGGAGTTTCAACTATCAAGGTTTGTCTACTGTAGGTTCTTTAAGTTTTAATACGGTTCAGGGATATAACTTAAATAGTGGTTTTTCATATACCAAGCGGAATGAAGAAACAGGAAAATACACATCTATTTCCTCAACTTTTAATTATGGATTTGCCGAAGACCGCCTTCGGGTAAAGGGAAATATTTACCATCGATTTAACAATAAAAACAACGCATATATTAGCCTGAGTGGTGGTAGTGCAATAAGTCAGTTTAATCCAAACGAACCGATCAGTAATTTAGTAAACTCGGTAGCCTCTCTATTTTTCAGAAACAACTTTATGAAATTATACAACAAGGAATTTGCAGAAGTTAACTATGGTAGAGAAGTAACCAATGGTATTTTTGCTTCGGGTAAATTAGTATATGAAAACCGTCGTGCTTTATTCAATAATACCTCTTATAGCTTTGCCAAAAAAAACGATCTATATTTTTCAAACGATCCACTACAACCTTATAATTTTACTTCGGTGCCGTTTGAACAACACCACATAATTAAAGCGAGTCTAGGAACGCGCATTCGTTTTGGACAAAAATATATTTCACGACCAGATGGAAAGATTAACATTCAAAACGATAATTATCCTGTATTGAGTTTCAACTATGAAAAAGGGTTTGGTGCCACTAACAGTAATTACCATTATGACTTGATCAGCGGTACAATAGATTACAATACAACCATTGGTAACAAGGGAGATTTTGGTCTTCGTTTTAAAGCAGGAAAATTCTTTAATGCGGATAATATTTCGTTTGTAGATTATAAACACTTTAACGGAAATCAAACGCATGTGAACTTATTGAATAATTCTTTGAATGCGTTTAACTTGTTACCTTACTATAGTCATTCAACGAATGATGCGTATTTGGAAACGCATATTGAGCACAATTTCAAAGGCTATATTATGAATAAGATTCCGTTGTTGAACAAATTGCAATGGAATTTAATTGGAGGATTTCATCAATTGAACATTCCAAACATGAAACCGTATCAAGAGTTTACTGTTGGTTTTGATAATATTGGTTTTGGTAAATTCCGATTTTTACGCGTTGATTACGTGAGAAGTTACCAAAATGGTGTTCAAGGTGATGGTGTGATGTTTGGATTGAAGTTTTAGTTTTAAAAACTTTTAGATTAGCGATACATTAAAATAAAAGCGTAACTGAGTTACGCTTTTTCATTACTTAAAGAGTATACGTTTTCTTTAAAAAATCTTTGATGCTTGTTGTGGGTCTTCCGATTAATTGCTCCACTGTTGGAGATGGAAAATCAAATTCATCTTGCGCAATAGCAATACAAAAGCCAGCGGCTTCATCAATTTCTTCATTGGTTAAACCATATTCTTTCATTTGCTGAGCAAATTCTTCTGCTGTAGGATTGACATATTCGATTGTTTTCCCAGAAAGTTCGGTTAACATATCTGCAATATCTTGGAACGAATAAGCAGTAGCTCCACCAAATTCATAGGTTTTGTTTTCATGACCTTCAGTTGTAATGATTGTAGCACCTGCTATGGCTAAATCGTTACGAGAGATGTAAGCTGCTTTTCCCATTCCTGCAGGAAGATACACTACGCCCGTTTCAATTACACTTTCTCCCATAAATAAAGGTAAAAGTTCTGCATACAAACCATGTTTTAAAATGGTATACGTCATTCCCGATTCTTTAATTAATGCTTCAGTGTGTAAATCGGCTTCAATTACAAAGGCAATAACAGACGTTCCATCTTCTCTTTTTCGTTGCGCACTAGTATAAATGATATGCTTCACCCCTGCTTCTGCAGCTGCTTTTACTACATTTTCTTGTTGGGTATAACGTTGTGTCACATCACTTGCAGACACAAAATATAACGTATCTACATTAGTAAAAGCCTTTACTAAAGAATCATAATCGTTGTAATCTCCGTATACCACTTCGACTCCTTTGGCTTTGAATTCTTCAGCTTTTTGCAAATCTCTCGCCATTACGCTAACGTTAGTCACTCCTTTTGCAATTAGTTCGTTGGCAACGGCTTTTCCTAAGTTCCCAGTTGCTCCAGTAATTAAAATCTTGTTCATATTCTCTATTTTTTGAGCAAAGGTATTTATATTTGCTTTATAAAAGTTAGTAGTTACCTAAAGGAAAGTAAGTATATGATGGAAAATAATTCGGAATGTATCAACGCTTTATTGCCCGTGGGAGATGCATTAGATGTGATTAGTGGAAAATGGAAATTGTTAATTTTGATTTCAATATCTAGTGGCAATCATCGTTTTACAGATATTGAAAGAAGCATACCTAAAATATCCGCTAAGGTATTATCGAAAGAATTAAAAGAATTGGAGGCTCATACGTTGATTAAAAGGACGGTTTATGATCAATCTCCCGTTTTAATTAAATACACCATAACACCTTACACTGAAACTTTGTACCCAATAATTGAAGAATTAAGGTTGTGGGGATTAAACCACCGTAAGGTGATTACGGGGAAATAATTCATTTAATTATAAATCAGCTATCAATTCTTTTGGTGCGAATGAATTATAAAATTGTGAATTGTAAACCATTGTTTTAGCAACTTATAAAAACACAAACCTCATTTCGTATTCTTTAAAAAAGAAATTAAAATTCAAATCGAAATTCCTTAATTTGATTTTAAATTACTTAAAAAACACATCATATCCAAAACGAAGCAACGCAAATCCGACAACAATTAAGAAGAACATCCGAATAAATCCGTTGCCCTGAGAAATGGCTAGTTTGGCTCCTAACCAAGCTCCAATGATATTACAGATTGCCATAGGAATAGCCACTGCCCAAATAATCTTTCCTTTAAGCATAAACAAAGTAATCGAACCGAAGTTGGTTGCCAAATTGACTAATTTAGCATTTGCATTGGCTTGAAGAAAATCAAAACCCAAAATGGCGATAAAAGCCATAATTAATAAGCTTCCTGTTCCTGGACCTATGAAACCGTCATAAAAACCAAGAACTGCAACAATGAGCGATGCATAAAGATATAACTGTTGTTTGGTTAGAATACTAATATGAAAATGACCAAAATCTTTCTTTAGGTAAGTGTAAATCAATAATATGAGTAAGATGACAAAAAGAACTGGTTTCATGAAATCGTTTTTCATGACATTTAATAAACTTGAACCTAAATAAGAAAACGAAAAGGAAACAATTGCCATAACAACAAATAATCTCCAATTGATTTTTACTTTTTTCACATATTGATAAGCCGCAATACTCGTACCGCTAAAACCTGGAATTTTAAGTGTCCCAATAACCGAAGCTACTGGTAAATTAGGCAACAAAATTAAAGCTGCAGGAGTTTGAATAAGTCCGCCACCACCTACAATAGCATCTATAAAACCAGCTACGAAAGAAGCTATGCAGAGAAAAATGATAATGTAGGTTCCCATTTTTTAGTAATCAGTCTCAGTGTTCAGTCACAGTAAAACTGCTTACTGCGACTGCTTACTGAAAACTAAGTTTATACTCTTACGATATTTGCTCCGATAGCGCGAAGTCTTTCATCGATGCGCTCGTAACCTCTATCAATTTGTTCAATATTTTGGATAGTTGAAGTTCCTTTTGCAGTTAGAGCTGCGATTAATAGGGAGATTCCCGCTCTAATATCTGGCGAACTCATGGTCGTAGCTTTTAATTGCGATTGGAAATTATGTCCCATAACCACTGCTCTGTGTGGATCACATAACATAATTTTGGCTCCCATATCAATTAATTTATCCACAAAAAACAAACGGCTTTCAAACATTTTTTGATGAATTAATACATCTCCTTTTGCTTGAGTAGCCACCACTAGAACGATACTCAATAGATCAGGAGTAAAACCCGGCCACGGAGCATCTGCTATGGTTAAAATAGAACCATCAATGTCGGTTTTGATTTCGTAACCATCTTTATGAGCAGGAATGTAAATATCATCTCCTTTTCTTTCTAAGGTGATTCCTAATTTTCTAAACACACTTGGAATTTGTCCTAAATTATCCCAACTCACATTTTTAATTGTGATTTCGCTTCTTGTCATTGCTGCAAGACCAATCCAAGAACCGATTTCAATCATATCAGGTAAAATTCTGTGTTCGCAACCACCTAAGCTTTCTACTCCTTCAATAGTTAATAAGTTTGACCCAACTCCAGTGATTTTCGCACCCATTGAGTTTAACATTTTACACAACTGTTGTAAGTATGGCTCACAAGCCGCGTTGTATATTGTTGTTGTTCCTTCCGCTAAAACGGCTGCCATTACGATATTAGCAGTCCCTGTTACAGAAGCTTCGTCTAACAACATATAAGTTCCTTGTAATCTTCCGTCAATCTCTACTCCGTAGAAATGGTCTTCTCTTTCATATCTGAATTTTGCACCAAGGTTAATAAAACCTTCAAAATGCGTATCTAAACGACGACGTCCGATTTTATCACCTCCTGGCTTAGGAATGTATCCACAACCAAAACGTGCTAAAAGTGGTCCAACAATCATAATCGAACCTCTTAAACTTCCGCCTTCTTTTTTGAACGCTTCTGTTTTTAAGTAGTTTACATTTACCTCATCGGCTTGAAACGTGTAATCGCCAGGGCCATTTTTTTGAATTTTAACACCTAAATTACCTAAAAGTGTAATCAATTTATTAACGTCAATGATATCTGGAATATTGGTTACTCTTACTTTTTCAGAAGTTAATAACACAGGACATAACACTTGTAACGCTTCGTTTTTAGCGCCTTGTGGTGTGATTTCTCCTTTTAATGCTTTTCCTCCTTCAATTTTGAATGTTCCCATGTAACTGCCTATTTTTTAAATGTATTTTTATTTTGATTGTTTTTGTTCAGGTGCCCTTTGATGTTACTGTTTTTCTTAACTATACCTGGCTTTGATGATCCAAATTGTGCTTTGTTTGAAACTTTCTTATTCACTTTCATTAAATCATGAGTATTCGAAAGCTCTTCATTCGATTTTGAAAGGTTTAATTTTCCTCCTGAAAGTTCTAGTAAATGTTCAAAAATCACTTCATCCGTTACTGTATCTTTGTTCCAACTTAAGTAACACTTTTTCATGTGATTGGCAATTACTAAAACCAAAGCATTCTTCAATTCACTATCTTCCCAACTGTTGGCTACATCAATCATGTATTTGATGTTGTTACCATAAAAACGGTATTTTGGAAAATTTTGAGGGTATTTTAAACGATCTGGTTTTTGTGTCAAAATATCTTCAGAAGGAATGGGATAGGGTGAATTTACATCCAATTTAAAATCAGACATAATAAACAACTGATCCCACAATTTATGTTGAAAATCGGGCACATCTCGTAAGTGTGGATTTAAAGAACCCATTACAGAAATGATGTATTTTGCCGCTTTATTTCGCTCTTCTCTATCTTCAATTGCTGTTGCTTGATCGATTAGCTTTTGTAAATGTCTGCCGTATTCAGGAATAATCAAATGCGGACGCTGCGAATTATATTCTAAATTACTTACTTCTTCTTGCATATTTATTTTATAATGAAATGATGCCTTCTATATCAGAAACCTCAATATATTTATCAATTACACTCTGCGGATTTGGCATATTCACACTAATTGAAACACTCGTAAATTTACCTGTTTTAGATTGTTGAGTAGAAATAACAGCACCCATATTATTAAATGCTGCTTCAACTTTTGCTATGCTGTGAATATCAGAAGGCATAATAAATTTATACAAATACTCTGATGGCCAAATCGTTGAGTTAGCCAATTCTTCTTTTAAACGCACATAAAATTCTTCTGTTTTCTTATCCATCATCATTTCGTTTTTGGAAAAGCAAATATACTTTATTCTGTTTAGAATTGTATTGTAGTAACTTATAAATTTTAAAGTTGATTAGATTTTTAAAAAAACTTACTTTTGCGCCTTAGTAATTCCAATATGAACAAAGAAATTGTGGTTTTAATTGGTGGACCAAGCTCTGGAAAAACCACCTTAATAGAAGCTTTAAAAGCTAAAGGGCACACTTGTTATCCTGAGATTTCTCGTGAAGTCATTCGTGAAGCACAAGAACAAGGCATAGAACAATTGTTTCTAGAAAAACCGCTTTTGTTTAGCGAATTATTGTTGGAAGGTAGAAAAAAACAATACAAAGCAGCTTTACAAGAAGAAGCAAATATTGTTTTTTTAGATAGAGGTATACCTGATGTTTTAGCATACATGCACTATATTGGAGACTCTTATCCTTCTTTTTTTGATACGGCTTGCAAAGAGCACAAATATACTTCCATTTTTGTACTTCCACCTTGGGAAGAAATTTATGTGAGTGATGCAGAACGTTACGAAAATTACGAACAAGCCGTTCTAATTCACCAACATTTAATGGAAACTTACGAAAAATATGGGTATTCGATAACTGAAGTCCCTAAAGACACCGTTGAAAATCGCGTAGATTTCATCATGAAACAATTAGGTAAATAATTTTTTGTATTTTAGTGTTTCTAAAAGCCTATTTAAATGTCGGAAGCCTTACAAATTCTTAAAAAATACTGGAAACACGATAGTTTTAGAGCACCTCAAGAAGCCATTATTCAATCGGTTTTAGATGGTAATGATACGTTTGCGCTTTTACCAACGGGTGGCGGAAAATCAGTTTGTTTTCAGATTCCGGCGATGATGTTGAATGGAATTTGCTTGGTAATTTCGCCTTTGATTGCTTTAATGAAAGATCAGGTTCAAAATTTACAAAGCAAAAACATCAAAGCGATTGCCTTAACTGGTGGCGTTTCTCAAGACGACATTATTGATATTTTAGACAACTGCCAATTTGGAAATTATAAGTTCTTATATCTTTCACCCGAACGTTTGCAACACGACTGGATTGTAGAACGTTTGAAACAATTACCTATTAACCTTATTGCTATTGACGAAGCCCATTGTGTGAGCCAATGGGGACACGATTTTAGACCGGCTTATTTGAAAATTTCGGCTTTAAAAACACACTTCCCTTCTACTCCATTTTTAGCTTTGACTGCAACGGCAAATAAAAGAGTTCAGGAAGATATTTGTACGCATTTGGCTTTGGTAAATCCGAAAGTTTTTACGAAGTCATTTACTAGAGAAAATTTAGCGTATCACGTGATTAAAACCGAAGATAAATTATTCAAGATTCAGCAGATATTGACAAAAAATCCGCAATCTTCGATAATCTATGTTCGCAATCGAAAATCGTGTATTGAAACATCGCAACAGTTGAATCAATTGGGTTTTACTTGTACGTTTTATCATGGTGGCTTACCTGCAAAAGAGAAAGAAAAAAACATGCAATCGTGGTTGGAAAACAAATCGCAAGTTATTGTAGCTACGAATGCTTTTGGAATGGGAATCGACAAACCCGATGTTAAAACGGTGATTCACATTCAACTTCCAGAAAACATTGAAAATTACTACCAAGAAGCAGGAAGAGCGGGTCGAAATGGAGAAAAGGCATTCGGAATTATTGTTACCAATCCTTCTGATATTGCTTACACCAAGGCTCAATTTATAGATGTTTTACCCAATAAAAAATTCGTAAAAGACGTTTACATCAAATTGAATAATTACTTCCAAATTGCTTATGGCGAAGGTTATAACGAAAGTTTTGCTTTCAATTTGAATCAGTTTTGTGCGCATTACCATTTTCCGGTAATTAAAGCTTTTAATAGTTTGCAATTTTTAGATCGTCAAGGTATTATTACATTTCAAAGTGAATCCACAGAAAAAATTAGTTTGCAATTTATCATTCCGAGCAAAGAAGTCATTCGTTACATCAGTTTACATCCTCACGACGAACCTGTTATTACCACTATTTTGAGAACCTATTCTGGCATTTTTGATGTAGAAACTACGATTAATCCGCATTTGGTGGCCAAAAAAGCAAACACCTCAGAAAAAAAAGTAGAAGAAATAATTGATAAATTGGCTGCGAGTCAGTGCATTATTTTACATGCAAAAAACAACGATAGTTCCATCACGTTTAACGAAGCTCGAGAAGATGATTTAACTATTAATCGCGTGGCGAAGTTTTTAGAACATCAAAACCAATTAAAAGAAGATCAGTTTCAACAAGTAGTGCAATACATCACCAATGAAGATACGTGTAAAAACAAAATGCTTCTAGCTTATTTCGATGAAATTGCAAATGAGGATTGTGGCATTTGTTCGTATTGTACTTCTAAAAAAAAAGTCAATCCCGTTGAAATAACGCAATCAGTTCTTCAATTATTAACGAAAAGTCCATTAAGTTCAAGAGAAATTGAAAACCAACTTCACATTTCTTCAGAAGCGACTATCTTTGCAATTCAATTATTGTTAGAAAATAATCGTATTAAAATCAATTCAAACAATCAATATTACCTTATATAATGGAAAAATTACGAATTGTATTCATGGGAACGCCCGATTTTGCTGTTGGGATTTTGGATACTATTTACAAAAACAACTATGATATTGTTGGCGTTATCACCGCTCCAGACAAACCTGCAGGTCGTGGACAAAAAGTAAGCATGAGTGCGATTAAAGAATATGCGTTAGAAAAAAACTTGCGTTTACTACAGCCTACCAATTTAAAATCGGAAGAATTTTTATCTGAATTAAGAAGTTTAGAAGCGAATTTACAAGTAGTCGTAGCCTTTAGAATGTTACCTGAAGTAGTTTGGAAAATGCCTAAATTAGGCACCTTTAATCTCCACGCTTCATTGTTACCAGAATACCGTGGGGCCGCTCCTATTAATTGGGCTATCATTAATGGCGAAACTAAAACAGGCGTTACCACTTTCTTTATTGATGATAAAATTGATACTGGTGCGATGATTTTAAGTAAGGAAACAGAAATCGGAGCCAATGAAACTGCTGGAGAATTACATGACCGATTGATGCATTTAGGAAGCGAGGCGGTTTTAGAAACTTTACAATTAATCGAATCTGGAAAAGCGACTACTACTTTACAAGAAAACCATCCTGATGTAAAAACGGCTTACAAACTAAACAAGGATAATTGCAAAATTGATTGGTCGCAATCTGGAATGACTATTTTTAATTTAATTAGAGGTTTGTCACCTTATCCAGCCGCTTGGACCTATATTAAAGATGGCGAAAATGAATGGAATGTAAAAATCTACTCGGCTAGTTTTGAAGAAAAAGAACATTCAGAAAGGGTTGGAAAAATTACTACTACTAAAAAAGAGATTTTTGTAGCCGTAAAAGATGGCATTCTAAAAATTGAAAGTTTACAATTTCCAGGAAAGAAAAGGATGTGGGCACATGAATTATTGAATGGTGTTAAGCTAACAGAAAATGCAATAGCACTGTAAGCCTTGAAAACACTACAATTGAGCATAAAATTTAAAAAAACAAACAATGTTATTAACATTTACTCTATTTTATTAACATTTTGGTCGAAAAAATTACCAAATACTTGCACAGCTCAATAATACCGCTAAATTTGCTATAAATAATTAAGTTTAACCAATTATAAATAACTTTAATCATGAACAAATCAGAATTAATCGATGCAATGGCAGCTTCTGCTGGAATTACAAAAGCGGCTGCAAAATTAGCTTTAGAATCATTTTTAAGCAATGTTGAAGGAACTTTACAAAAAGGTGGAAGAGTATCTTTAGTAGGTTTCGGTTCTTGGTCAGTATCTAAAAGAGCTGCAAGAGATGGTAGAAATCCACAAACTGGTAAAACTATCAAAATTGCTGCCAAAAACGTAGTAAAATTCAAAGCTGGTGCTGAATTAGAAGGTGCAGTAAACAAATAATATTTTTGTTACTACTAGATAGAGAGTCCCGATGCAAATCGGGACTTTTTTTTACACTTAATCGAATTTTTTTGATTTTTTATGTTTTTTTTAATAACTTTAGTTATTAAACTATAGAAACTATGATATCAATTTTACCCAAAAAAGGTCATTTGCTAATTGCTGAGCCCTCTATTTTAGGCGATGTTTCTTTTAATCGCTCTGTAGTACTATTAGCAGAACATAATGATGAAGGTTCCATAGGATTTATTTTAAACAAACCTTTGTCATACAGTATAAATGATTTAATTCCTGAAATTGATGCCACTTTTGAAATTTACAATGGAGGTCCAGTAGAACAAGACAATCTGTATTTTATTCATACCATTCCTGATGTAATACCTAATAGTGTCGAAATATCAAATGGAATTTATTGGGGAGGTGACTTTGAAACTACCAAGCAACTTATAAATGAAGATAAAATTTCGAAAAATCAGATTCGTTTCTTTTTAGGATACAGCGGATGGAGTGTGAACCAACTAGAAATGGAACTTCAAGAAAACGCTTGGATTGTATCCGAAAATACTCAAAAAAACAAATTACTTTCCAAAGCTAGTAATCAATTTTGGAAAGAAAAAATCATTGAACAAGGGGGAGAATATATTTTGTTTTCAAATGCTCCAGAAAACCCAACGCTTAACTAAGACAGACTTTAGCATTTAATCTAAATAATACCTCAGAGGCAAAATCTGTAGTGTATTCTTTTTTACGGTATTTCGTTATTGGTTGTATCCCTGAAATTACATTCGTTAAAAACAATTCATCTGCTTTTTGCAAATCAAACGGAGAGATAGAAGCTTCTTTTACTTCAATTCCTTCTATTTTCTTTACAATTTCGAGTACCTGTTTACGCATAATTCCATTTAAACAGCCATCAGAAATTGGCGGTGTCAACACAACATTACCCGTTTTCATAAAGATATTGCTTTGCAATGCTTCCACTACATTCTTTTCATCATTCAAAACAAGACAATTATCATAACCATTCTCTTCCGCAAAAATACTTCCTGTAATTTGAAGCATTTTATTATTAGTCTTTAAAGACGATAACAGTTGTTTACTTATATAAAAATCTTTGTATAAATCTACTTCATAATGCTCTTTACCAAAAGTATAAACATCTGAACTTAAGGGTGATGCCGTTACTAAAAACTGAACATTTCTAGATTTAGGCAAATAAAAACCCTCTGAATCTCGGTAAACAGAAAAACGAACACGGTAGGAATTTGCATTATTTAGCGATTGTACCAAATTTAAAATTTGGGATTCAAAGTACTCCATAGTAAAATTCATTGGAATTTCCATACGACAAATACGCATTGAAGCCATCAATCTAAAATAGTGATCTTCAAGAAACAACACTTTGTTATCCAACACTTTAATTGTTTCAAAAACACTATCTCCAAATAAAAAACCTCTATTATTTTCAATCGAAATTGAACTGTTTTCTTGAATATTTCCGTTAAAATTTATCATAAAAAAATCCCGACTTTTAAAATCGGGACAAATATAGTTGATATTATTGAGTTTTTAAACGGAACCCAACACATGTTTTAGGTCTGAGATTTGATTTTCCCACAATAACTTTGACTCTTCAATTTCATCTGAATGAGCAAAATCAGAAATTACGATAGAGACATCTTTTGTTATTTCATCTTCAATAATTTTCATTTCAAAAAAATAATCAGTTTCACTTCCATCTTCATCTAACCATTTAAACTTAATTCTTTCACCTGATTTTTTTGAAGCTAATTTTGCTTTTTCTTCAGAATCATCCCAAATGAAGGTAAAATACTCTCCTCTTGAATTTACATTATCTGCAAACCATTCTGATAATCCTGACGGAGTAGATATGTATTGATATAATAATTGTGGCGAAGATTGTATGGGGAATTCTAATTCGTATTTTACTTTTACACTCATAGTTCGTTTTTATTTTTCAGTTTGGAAATATATATAGAATATGTCAAATTAACAAAAAAATATTTTAATTTATTTTAGTTAAAAAATATTTGCAAAGAAAAGAATTAGTTATATATTTGCACCCGCATTCAGCAATGATGTAAAACCAACATTTGGCGAGGTAGCTCAGTTGGTTAGAGCGCAGGATTCATAACCCTGAGGTCACGGGTTCAACTCCCGTCTTCGCTACATATAACCCGAAATTTTACTTTTGTAAATTTCGGGTTTTTTTATTAACATAATTCACTGACTATGAAGGCAAAGCAATTATACCTACTACTTTTTTTTCTCGTTTGCTCCTTTAGTTTTGCCCAATTAACCCCAATAAAAAACAAAACGGATTATCCCTTTTGGATAAATCTCCCGAATAATTCCCGAGAAAACGAAAAACAACCTCTACTAATTTTTCTACACGGAAAAAGTTTATCTGGAACCGATTTAAATCGAGTAAAACGCTATGGTGTTTTAAGAGCTATGGACAAAGGGAGAGATATTCCTGGAATTGTAGTAGCACCTCAACTGGCTAAAGGCAATTGGAATCCAGATAAAGTACTTGAAATTTTAGAATACGTAAAGAAAAACTACAACGTTGACGAATCTCGAATTTACGTTTGCGGGATGAGTTTAGGTGGATATGGAACCTTACACTTTGCAGGTAAATACGCCGATAAAATCACGGCAGCCGTAGCAATTTGTGGTGGTGGAAATGCTAATGATGGTTGTAATTTATCTACAATTCCTCTTTGGATTCAACATGGTGATGTAGATTATATCGTTCCGATGTCAGAATCTAAAAAAGTCGTGGATGCGATAAAAAAATGCGATCAAAATGCTGATGTGACCTTCACCATCATAAAAGGCGGAAATCACGGCAACGTAGAACGTTTGTTCCATGAAGATGCCATTTATGATTGGTTGTTTAAACAAAAACGAAAGTAAATCGTTTTCAACTTAAACACTTCGAAACCTAAGGTTAATTTTTAAAATAAATAATTTCATTTCAGTACTTTTATAAAAATTAAGCTATGAAATGGTTATTCTTGTTATTGCTAATGTCGTTCCAGATGAATAATTCTTTACTTTTCGACTTCAATGAAAAATCCAATCCGCGCGAATGGAGAATTATTGATGATGTAGTCATGGGAGGTATTTCAGACGGAAAATTTAAAATGGATGAAAATGGAAACGGTGTTTTTTTTGGAAGAGTTTCGACCGAAAATAATGGAGGATTTTCATCGGTGCGCCATCAAATGAAAGCAAAAGATATTAGTGGTTTTTCAAAAGTTCGTATTCGACTTAAAGGTGATGGTAAAAAATATCAATTCAGAATCAAAGACAATGTTAACGCTTATTATTCTTATATCACCACTTTTGAAACCTCTGGCGAATGGGAAAATATTACGCTGAATTTAAATGATTTATATCCATCTTTTAGAGGACAAACCTTAAACCTACCTAATTTTGATGGCAAAGTTTTGGAAGAAATTGCGTTTCTAATTGGAAATAAAAAAGAGGAATCTTTTGAACTAAAATTGGACAAAATCGAGTTGCTTAAATAAAATCGCAGCCCAAAATTATAGTATCTTTGCTGCATGAGTATTACATTATTATCTTCTCCTTTACAAGGTTTTACCGATTTTAGATTCCGAAACGCTTTTCACAAACACTTTGGTGGTATTGATACATTCTATTCGCCCTACATTAAATTAAATGGTAAATTAGTGGTTAAAGGTTCGTACGAACGTGATATTCTTCCCGAAAACAACACCACGCTAGAAGTCATACCACAAATTATAACGAATGATGCCGAAGAGTTTTTATTTGTGGCAAAATATGTGCAACAATTCGGATACAAAGAATTAAATTGGAACTTAGGTTGTCCATATCCTATGGTAGCCAAATGTGGCATGGGTTCGGGATTAATTAGCAATACGTCACAAATTGAACATATTTTAAAACGGGTTCACAATGAAACGGACATCATTGTTTCGATGAAAATGCGAATGGGTTACGAAAATCCAACCGAGATTTTAGATGTTTTTCCCATTTTAGATCAATATCCAATTAAAAATATTGCCATTCATGCCCGAATTGGAAAACAATTGTACAAAGGCGGTGTGGATTTAGATTCGTTTGAAAAATGTTTGGAACATACGAAACATAAAATCTATTACAATGGGGATATTACTTCGGTGTCTAAATTCAAAGAATTACAAGAACGTTTTCCTTCCATCGACCATTGGATGATTGGTAGAGGTTTAATCGCAGACCCGTTTTTACCGTCAATGATTAAAAACAATACTACAGAATATACTAAAAATAAATTGGAAATTTTTGAAGCCTTTCACGATGAAATTTATCGAGAATACGATGCGTATTTACAAGGACCAACGCCAATTCGCATGAAAATGTTAGGCTTTTGGGAATACTTTTCAGAGTCGTTTTCCAATCCGCAAAAAACTTTTAAAAAGATTAAAAAAGCAGGTAATAGTAAGAATTACGAGGCAGCTGTGAAAGAGATTTTTAAAAACGGTTAATTTATAGGGTAACCCTATCGCCTATTTTCTTCCCAATAAGATAGGCGATTGTTATTCCTA
Organism: Flavobacterium fragile; assembly: GCF_023634865.1. Lineage (GTDB taxonomy): Bacteria > Bacteroidota > Bacteroidia > Flavobacteriales > Flavobacteriaceae > Flavobacterium > Flavobacterium fragile. The sequence continues at coordinate 449,995 of NZ_JAMLJN010000001.1, read as the reverse complement.
AAATCAAAATCCAAAGATTCATAAAAACATACAAGGTATAAAGTATTGGATTTTCAGTAGAATTGAAACAATAACTATCAATCAAAAAACAAAACCGAACTGTTTCTCTGGAAAATAAAGACAACGCATAACTCATTAATAAAGTAATTCCCAAAGCCGAAAGCAAATACACTACATTTTTATTTCGTGGTTTTTTGCCTGTTGGTTTAAAAGCATTTCGTTCTTCCTCAGAACGTTTGTTGTTCTGAAGAGACCAAATCACTTTTTTTGCTTCGTCGTCTATATTCATGTCAAAAATCAATTACAAGTTCAAGGGCAAAAATCAAATTCAAGTTCAAAATAAGTGAAACGCCATGTGCAACTCTAATCAACACAATCAAGGTCAAAAAAACTCGGCGAATCTCTGTGTAAATTTTAACACAAAGGCGCAAAGTCTTTCGCAAAGCACACAAAGCTTTTTTGAATTTATCAAATTACTTAAATCTGTGTTCCTAATTCAGATTTGAGTAATTTTTCTATACAAAGTTCGACTTATGATTATTGTAATAACTTAATTAATGCTGCAAAATCTACTTTTTGTTGTTCGCCAGTAGCTAAATTTTTCAATCCAAATTCTTCACGCTGCATTTCTGATTCTCCTACAATTACAGCAAATGGAATTCCTCTTCTGTCGGCATGTTTGAATTGTTTATCAATCTTCGCTTTATCTGGATATAATTCTACTTTAATTCCTTTTTGACGTAATTTTCCTATAGCTTGCATCGCATACAAGGCTTCTTTATCACCAAAGTTTAGGAATAAGGCTTTTGAAGTAGCCGTTACTGTTTCGGGAAACAAACCTACTTCCTCCATTACCAAAGCAATTCGATCCAAACCAAACGAAATTCCAACACCCGACATATTTTTCAATCCAAAAATCCCGGTCAAGTCATCATAACGTCCACCGCCACCAATCGAACCCATAGCAACACCTTTTGGTGCAGCGACTTCAAAAATGGCACCTGTGTAATAATTTAAACCACGTGCTAAGGTAACATCTAAATCTAAAAAAGCGGTTTGTAAACCTAAAATGGTAACGTTATCACAAATGAATTGCAACTCGTTAACGCCTTTCATTCCTTCTTCAGAATTGGCTAATAACTGAGCTAATTTTTCTATTTTCTCATTGATGGTTCCGGTAAAATTGAACAACGGTTGTACTTTTTCAATTGCGGTTTCCGAAATGCCTTTTTCTAACATTTCTTTTTTCACACCGTCTTCTCCAATTTTGTCTAATTTATCTAACGCTACCGTAAAATCAATCAATTTATCAGAAGCACCAATTACCTCAGCAATTCCAGATAAGATTTTACGATTGTTAATTTTAATCGTAACGCCACCTAAACCTAATTGCGTGAAAACCGAATCATACAATTGCACCAACTCCACTTCTTGCCAAAGTGAATTCGAACCCACCACATCAGCATCACACTGATAAAACTCTCTAAAACGTCCTTTTTGAGGTCTATCGGCACGCCAAACCGGTTGAATTTGATAACGCTTGAATGGAAATTCAATTTCGTTTTGGTGTTGTACTACATAACGCGCAAAAGGAACGGTTAAATCGTAACGAAGGGCTTTTTCAGAAATATGACTTGTTAACTTCAAACTATCTCTATTTTCTAGTAAAGTAGCATCCGCTTTAGCTAAATAATCTCCTGAATTCAAAATCTTAAAAATCAGTCGATCCCCTTCTTCACCATATTTTCCCATTAAAGTTTCCGAATTTTCAAACGAAGGCGTTTCAATAGGTTGAAAGCCAAATTTCTCAAAATTGGTTTTTATCGTACTAAAAATATAATTGCGTTTCGCCACTTCAGCTGGTGAAAAATCACGAGTTCCTTTTGGTATGCTTGGTTTTTGTGCCATTTTAAATTTAGAATTTAGAATTTAGAATTCTGAAAATGAGAAATCTAAAAAATAATTTATTTATTATTAATTCTGCTTTTTGTGTTTTTTAAGGTTGTTACAAAAATTGAGGATAATTCATTTGCTTCATTTAGGAGTTCATTCAACAGATTATCATCAACAACATTTAATTCTTGAAGAACTTCTAACCAAAAATGAGATTCATCGGTTTCTTCTAAAACAATATTCATCTTTGACAAATATTCATTATCACTTCTTGCTCGTAATGAAGCTCTGTAATTTGCCCCAACAGAACTCCCTGATTTCCCTAATTGATTCGCAATAATTCTTGTAGAATTTTTCATTGGTAAATTATCTACCAAATTCAAAATTGAAATTGTAAATGATTTTGTTCGCTTCTTTAAGTCAAATTCTTTCATTAACCAATTATTTAATGCAAATATCGAATATATTTAGCAGTATAAAAAATCAATTCAGAGATTTAAAATTTCGGGATTTCCACTTTCTAAATTCTAAATTCTAAATTCTTACTTTATATGTGTAACATTTCGCTCTTAACTTAGTCTTATAGTCATGGTAGGATTATTTAAGGAAAATACAAAAATTGCGCTTGATTCCATTAGAAGTCAGGCTTTGCGTACAGCACTGACTGTAATGATTATTACTTTAGGGATAACATTTTTAGTTGGAATTTTAACTTTAACAAAAGCCTTGGAAAACAATTTATTTGGCAATTTTGCATCTATGGGAGCGAATACTTTTTCGATAAGCCAATATGATTTTTCTTCTGAAATCAATCAAAACGATACCGATCAACGTGTAAATCCTATTATTAGTTATCCTGAAGCAAAGGCTTTTCAAGACAAATTTAATTTTCCGTTTACTACTACTTCCCTATCGTTTACAGCTGGTTCGGCCATTGAAGTAAAGTATGGAGAAAAAAAAACGGATCCAGAAATTTCGGTTGTAGGAGTAGATGAAAATTATTGCCCAAATAAAGGTTTAGAAGTTACAAAAGGAAGAAATTTTAATTCATTTGACATATCTAACAATAATTACGTTTGTATTTTAGGTTCTGATTTTGAAAAAGGATTGTTTGAAAATATCAATCCGTTGGATAAAACGATTTCAATTCGCGGAGCTAAATTTAAGGTAATTGGTGTTTTAAAAGAGAAAGGTTCTACTTTTGGAAACAGTCAAGATTTACGTGTTATGATTCCAACTCAAATTGCACGTTCATTATTCTCAGCCCCAAACATTAATTATGATTTAGATGTTAAAGTAAACAATGAAGCATTATTAGATGAAGCGGTTGATGATGCGACTATAACTATGCGCAGAGTAAGAAAATTAAATCCAATTGAAAAAAACAACTTTGGAATTGAAAGAAGTGATGATTTAATTCAAACATTAGGCTCCAATATTTCGATGATTAATTGGATTGCAGTAATTATTGGAGCTATCACAGTTTTTGGATCTACTATTGCTTTAATGAACATTATGTTAGTTTCCGTAACTGAAAGAACACGTGAGATTGGCGTTAGAAAATCGCTTGGTGCAAAACGTAGCACCATTGCTTGGCAGTTTTTTACTGAAACCTTTGTTATAAGTCAAATAGGTGGAATTTTAGGAATCATATTCGGAATTCTACTTGGAACTGTAGTTGCTTTTAGTTTTGGATTTTCTTTTGTAATTCCTTGGATGGCGATTATTGCAGCTTTTATTACAACATTCATAGTGACCATTGTTTCTGGATTATATCCTGCGATAAAAGCATCGAAATTAGATCCTGTAGAAGCGTTGCGTTACGAATAAATTAAAGGTACGAAATTCAAAGTACGAGTTACGAAAGTTTGATATCTAATTTTATTATTTAGAATTTTGATTATTTCTTGAGGTTTTTATTGATGTAACTATAATTGCTAAAATTTCATTCCCTTCTTTCAAAAGCGCCTCAATTTCAGAATGCAATTCTTGATTTTTGTTTATTTCAAGGATAATTTCAAGAAAAAAATTACTTTCATCAGCTTCTTCCTCAACAATTTTTAATTTATTAATAAAATCTGCAGTTGATTTTGCACGTTGTGAAGCTCTATAATTTGCTCCCACCGAACTGGAAGATCGAATAAGTTGATTAACATAAGCATTAAATTCTCTTGAATGTGGCAACTTAGAACATAAATTAGAACAATCAATAGTAAACTTTTTTGTTCTAGCCTTCATATCTATTCTCATTTTTTTTTCAATTTTAGAATAATTTATTAATGTAAAATCTTTACTTAACAATTCTTTTAAACTTCTTACTTAGCATTTCGTACTTCGTATTTCTTACCTCGTACTTTTCACCATTCTATCATTACCATAAATGTCTTTTTTCAATTCAATAGTATTGAAGCCTAAATTTTGTAATAATTCAACCGTTTCTTTTCCTAAATATTGATTGATTTCGAAGAACAACAACCCGTTTGGAGCTAGATTTTTCAAAGCCAATTGTGCAATTTTTCTATAAAAAAGTAACGCATCGGTATCTTCTACAAATAGTGCTAAATGCGGCTCATAATCCAATACATTTTTCTTAATTTCTTCTTTTTCCAAATTACGAACATAAGGTGGATTGGAAACGATGATATCTAAGGGTAAAAGGTTTTGGGCATTGGGTAAAGGGAGTTTCGATAAATCTTCAACTTCTAAGATATTGGCTTGAATGAAATTGACTTCAACCTTATTTGATTGAGCATTTCTTTTAGCAACTTCTAACGCTTTTTCGGAAACATCAATAGCTGAAACGTTTGCTTCTGGTAAATTAGTTTTTAATGAAATAGGAATACATCCAGTTCCTGTTCCAATGTCAAGAATATTTAAGCTGGAAGCTGGAAGTTGGAAGTTAGAAGTTTCTTTTAGAATAAATTCAACAAGTTCCTCCGTTTCAGGTCTTGGAATTAAGGTGTTTTCATTGACTTCAAATCGCAAACCGTAAAACCAAGCTTCACCTGTGATGTACTGAATTGGTTTTTCTTTTTGTAAATCCGCTAAAATCGCATTCCATTTTTCAACATCATCTTCTGAAATCTCAAAATTCGGATTCAAAGCAAGATCAACTCGTTTCAAATTATGCAAATATTCAGTCAAGATAAAAAAGAAACTTTCGATTTCTTGTTCATCTTGAATGTTTTTTAATGAATTGAAAAAGTAGGTTTTAAGTGCTTTAATTTCCATTTTGCTCTTTGTATTTTTCGTAGATTTTTTGCCAATATTCATAAACAAAATCTTGATATGCCCTTGATGGCAAACCAACAGCAATTCTTCGTTTATCTAAATTTTCATAATCATTTATGCGATCAGGTCCTACATTTTGATATATTCCATATTCATATATTCCATTATTTCTTAAAATACTATCTATTAAATTTCCATAAATACTAGCTGGAGCTCTACCTCTTTTAATTAAATCAAGAAAAATAGGCTTCCAGTATTGAGAATCTTCAATATTTATATGAAAAACTAATGCAGTAGTACTCAAATTTTCACCGTCAAACCAAAAATTTCCAAATTGTGAAAACATCTCATCAGGAAAACAGTCACATTGGTTTACAATTCTTCGCAACTTCAAATTGTTAACACTATCGACTCTTTTCAATCCTTCATAATCTTGATTAATTCGCACACTTTGGTCTTCCTCCATCATTTTTAAAAGCTCATTTCTTAATTCTGAATCCACACTTTTTTTATAAGATAAAAGGTGTTTTTTATATTTTTTTTCTAATTTTTTCCACTCTTTATAATTTTTTAGACCAATAAGAATTGTATCATTTTCAAAAAAAGTAAGTGCAAAACCATGATCTTTAACTAAAATATTCGCATACTTAAAAGCTTCTTTTTTGTTTCCTAATTTTAATGCACAAGCTGCCAAAATTTTAGGCTCATAAATTCCCGTTTGATTCAATAACGGGCAATTTTTTTCAGCTGTTTTTAATAAATCATAGGCTTTTTTATAATTTCCATTCAAATATTCATAATGAGCCTGATATACAAACTGATAATAATTTTTGATATAATCATATTCCTCATTGATTTTCTTCTTTTGAGAAAAACCAACTACTGAAATCAATAAAAAAACTAAAATTTTAATCTTCATAAACTTAATCTTAATTCTACAATTTCTTCGTCATCCAAACTTCACAGCTGTTATGACCTGTATTTCCCATTGGACCATCTATATTTTCAAAACCTATTCGTTTGTAAAGTTTTTGAGCGGTAGTCATGAATGATAAAGTTTCTAAATAACAAAGTTCAAATCCTTGTGTTTTGGCAAATTCCAAACACTTTTCAATAATTTTTTCGGCATAACCTGTTCCTCTGATTTCAGGAGCAAAATACATTTTTTGTAACTCACATACTTTAACGATGTCATGCTGAACTGGTTTCAGCATCTCTAAAGGAGCAACACCACAACCACCAACCACTTTTCCCTCATGTTCCACCACATAATAAACAGAACGCGGTGCTTGATACACTTCATATAACGTATCTAAAATGGGATCCGCATAAGCTGTTCCTACTTTTGGCGCATCTAGTTCATGAAAAATATCACGAATTACCTTAGCAATCGACTTATTATCTTTTTGTTGGATTTCTCTAATTAACATAGCATTTTTATTATGGCATAAAAATACGTAAATTTAATTGTCTTGTCCTAAAATAGCTATACACAAATACAGTCTATATAAAAGAACTACAATAAGAGTTTTTATCATGAAAAAACAATTGTATAGTAAGTTTAAAATTATATTTGTATAACTATAATAGGATTTATGTATTAATCTATATGGTTATTTTAGGACAGGTCAAAAGAATAGCTACTCCATACATACTCCATACATACTCCATACATACGCTATGGTTGTAGTACCCCAAAAGAAAGAAAGCCAAAGAAGAATTTTATTTTTTACTCTTAAAAATACTACTTTTGTATAATGACTACACATGAATTTTACATGAAACGCTGTATTGAACTTGCCAAAAATGGTTTGGGAACTACCTATCCTAATCCATTAGTGGGAAGTGTGATTGTGCACGAAGGTAAAATCATTGGTGAGGGTTGGCACAAAAAAGCAGGCGAACCACATGCGGAAGTCAATGCGGTGAATTCAGTAAAAGACAAATCGTTGTTAAAAGAAGCTACGATTTACGTGAGTTTAGAACCTTGTAGTCACTTTGGAAAAACGCCACCGTGTTGCGATTTAATCATTGCAAATAAAATTCCGAATGTAGTAATTGGAACCGTTGACCCTTTTGCAAAAGTGGCTGGAAACGGAATTAAAAAACTAGTCGAAAGTGGTAAAAATGTAACCGTTGGTATTTTAGAAGACGAATGCAACGAACTTAATAAACGTTTTTTTACTTTTCATCAAAAGAAAAGACCTTATATTATTCTGAAATGGGCGGAAACGGCTGATGGTTTTATTGCACCTGTTTCGAAAGATGAAAAAAGTCCCGTTTGGATTACAAATCAATACTCAAGACTATTGGTTCACAAATGGCGTACGGAAGAACAAGCGATTTTAGTGGGAACAAATACCGTTTTAGACGATAACCCAAAATTAGATGCACGTGATTTTTCAGGAAATAATCCGATCCGAATTGTGTTGGATAAATCGGGTAAAATTTCTGAAAAGTATCACGTTAAGAACAATTCGCAAAAAACATTTTTTATTTCGGAAAGTGAAAATTTCATTTCAACTGAAAATTGTATTTACGAAAATGTTATCTTTGATAATCACCTGATTTCTTCAATTTGCGCTATTTTGTATAAAAACAACATACAATCCGTTATAATTGAAGGAGGAAGTAAAACTTTACAATCTTTTATAAGTGCGAATTTATGGGATGAAGCTAGAGTTTTCAGAGGAGACACAACATTTCAAAACGGCATATTAGCCCCAATTATTTCCAGAAATCCGGTTGCTAGTTTTGACATAAGGAATGATGAACTTAAAATTTTCAAGAATTATGATTGAAGCAATTATTTTTGATTTTGGTGATGTTTTTATTGATTTAAACAAACAAGCTATTGATACCGAGTTTAGAAAATTGGGATTAACTTCATGGCATGATGATCTTGACATTTTAAACAAAAAATACGAAATTGGAAAAATTGAAGAAATCGAATTTTTAAAAGGTTTTCAAAAACATCTGCCTAATGCTGAACTAGATGAAATTAAAGAGGCTTGGAATACAATTCTTGGAAATTTCCCTTTGTATCGTTTGGAATTTTTACAAATGATAAGTTCAAAATACCGTTTATTCCTATTAAGTAATACCGACCACACCCACATAGAAAAATTTGAACTTCAAGAAGGCCAAACTTTTGCACGTGATTTTTACAGTTGTTTTGAAAAAGTCTATTTCTCTTATGAAATCGGCTTGAGAAAACCTGATGAAAATGCGTTTAAATTTGTAATTAACAATCACAATTTAAACCCTAGAAAAACACTTTTCATTGACGATAAAAAAGAAAACACAGATATAGCTGAAAAATTAGGCTTGCACGTGTGGAACATAAAACCAGGAATTGAAGATGTTATTCAATTATTTGATAAAAAAATCATCTCATAGCTATTTTACTTTTACTTTTAATTAGTAGATAAATGTTTCTACCTTTGCGACTTTATTAATGAAATTTATTTTTAAAACTTTTAAAAATTAAAAGATCATTATATTGCCTTATTTTTAGTCACTAATTAAATGGATTTTCCAGAAAAAGACACCTATAAGACTATTGCTTCTGCTTCTGAAGAAGTGTTGTATAAAGAAAAGAATAGTAAATTCTTTGGCTATGCATTTCCGGTAACTACAGAAGAAGAAATCAAAGAGATTTTAGAACGTTTACACAAAGAGCATTTTTCGGCGCGTCATTGGTGCTATGCATATCAAATCGGAACTGAGAAGATACAATACAGAGCCAATGATGATGGAGAACCCAATAATAGTGCCGGCATGCCAATTTATGGCCAAATCCAATCTTTTGATGTAACAAATGTTTTAGTGGTAGTAGTTCGATATTTTGGAGGTGTTAAACTAGGGGTTGGCGGATTGATTTCTGCATACAAAATAGCCGCACAAATGGCATTAGAAAATTCAGAAATTGTAGAGAGGACTATTGACAAGCATTTTATTATTGCATTTGAATATGCCAACATGAACAAAGTAATGCGCATCATCAAAGAAAAAAATCTTCAAATCGTCTCTCAAAAAATGGAAATGAATTGCGAAATCGAAATTGCTACCCGAAAAAAAAATGTCCAAAACTTATTGGACACTTTTAAAAATTTGTACGAAATAAAACTAACCGAAATTTAAACTTCTAAAAAAGAATTAATTTTTTCAACTACGTAATCTGGAGGTAAAATTGGACGACCAGTTTTCATATCTACAAACACCAACATAGAATAACCAGTTGTTAATAACTCATTGTCTTCATTGTAAATTTCATAGTCAAATTCTATCTTAACTGAGGTTTGACTTTTTAATATTGTTCTAACCGTTAACAAGTCATCATAACGTGCTGGTTTTTTATAATTCATGGTTAACGAAACCACCGGAAGCATTACACCATTTTCTTCCATCCACTTGTAGGAAATCCCTAAATTTCTTAGCCATTCCACGCGTCCCATCTCAAAATATTGCGCATAATTTCCGTGGTAAACAACACCCATTTGATCTGTTTCAGCATAACGAACTCTAACTTGGTAAGTATATTCTCTCATGTTAAAAAGACTTTAAATTCTTATTTTTCAAAACACTTTTTTCACTACAAATTTTTTTTCATTAAATCAATAGTAAAAAATTTTTTTTTACAATTTTTTGTTCACATATTTGCTATCCCAAATTACAAAAACAGAAAACATTTTCTGTTGCCATTTTGTAACCTTACAAAACAAAAAATAACTCGTAATAATTTTGAATCTATGACAAAAACTGCGCAATCGGTATGGAACAACTGTCTGTCTTTCATAAAAGATAATATTCAAGATCAAGCATACAAAACTTGGTTTGAACCGATACAGTCAGTTGAACTAAACGATAATGCTTTGTCTATTCAGGTTCCAAGTAAATTCTTCTATGAATGGCTAGAAGAACACTACGTAAAATTATTAAAAGTGGCCTTAACTAAAGAGTTAGGACCAGGCGCAAAGTTATTGTATAAAATTAAGATGGAAAACACTTATGGCAATAAACTTCCATTTACTGAACAAATTCCGAGTTACAACAGAACTCCAGTAAAGCCTCAAGAAGTTGATGTGCCAATTGTTAATAAAAATCCAGAATTAAAAAATCCTTTTGTTATCCCCGGAATTCGAAATTTAAAAATCGAATCGCAATTAAATGCAAATTACAGTTTTGATAATTTCCTTGAAGGAGATTCAAATCGTTTAGCAAGAAGTGCAGGTATGGCGGTTGCTAACAAACCGGGTGGAACTTCTTTCAATCCATTACTCATTTTTGGTGGCGTTGGATTGGGAAAAACACACTTAGCTCACGCAATTGGAGTTGAAATAAAAGACAAATACCCTGAAAAAACGGTGTTGTATATTTCAGCTGAAATATTCACACAACAATATATCGATTCAGTTAAGAAAAACACACGTAACGATTTCATTCACTTCTATCAATTAATTGATGTTTTGATAATCGATGACGTACAATTTTTATCGGGTAAATCAGGAACTCAAGATGTTTTTTTCCACATCTTCAATCATTTACATCAAAACGGAAAACAAGTAATTTTGACTTCTGATAAAGCACCAGTTGACATGCAAGATATAGAGCAACGCTTACTATCTCGTTTCAAATGGGGATTATCGGCAGAATTACACCAACCAGACTACGAAACACGCATTTCAATTTTGAAAAACATTTTATTCCGTGATGGAGTTGAAATGCCCGAAGAAATTATAGAATACGTTGCCAAGAATATTAAATCAAACGTTCGTGAATTAGAAGGTGCTATTATTTCTTTAATTGCTCAATCTTCTTTTAACAAACGTGAAGTTACCATTGACTTAGCTAAACAGGTAGTTGAAAAATTTGTTAAAAATGTTAAGCGTGAAATCTCAATTGATTTCATTCAAAAAACAGTTTCTGATTATTTCCAACTGGATGTTGAAACCTTACAATCTAAAACTAGAAAACGTCACGTTGTACAAGCCAGACAATTAGCTATGTTCTTTGCTAAGAAATTCACTAAAGCTTCCTTAGCAAACATCGGTTCGCAAATTGGAGATAGAGACCACGCAACGGTACTTCATGCTTGCAAAACAGTTGATAACTTGGTGACTACCGATAAACAATTCCGAAAATTCGTTGACGATATCAACAAGAAGTTATCGCTATAATTCATGGCTACAAAAATCTTAATGGTTTGCTTAGGAAATATTTGCCGTTCTCCTTTGGCAGAAGGTATTATGCGCTCTAAACTTTCGGAAGAATTTATTGTTGATTCTGCTGGAACTGGAGGTTGGCACGCAGGAGAATTACCAGACAAACGTTCGATTGCTACTGCAAAAAATAGAGGTTTAGATATTACTAATCAAAGAGCTAGACAATTCAAAAAAAGTGATTTTGAGACTTTTGACCATATTTTTGTAATGGATAATTCCAATTTTAAAGATGTTCTAGCTTTAGCTCCAAATGAAGAAGCTAAATCGAAAGTCAAACTGATTTTAAACGAAATTTTTCCAAACGAAAACGTCGATGTTCCCGACCCCTATTACGGAGGTCTAGACGGATTTGAAAACGTTTTTGACATGTTAGACCAAGCTTGTGAGGAAATCGCAAGAAAACTTAAGAGATAAAAATCATGAAATCAACTTCTTTAGGAAAACTATATTTAATCCCAATCACACTTTCCAATCCGGGAGAAACTACTGTCGTTCCTGAAGATGTTCTGCCTCAAACCATTAGAAGAACCATTGATTTCGTTGATTACTATATAGTTGAAAACGAAAAAACAGCTCGTAAATTTATCAAAAGTATTCACCCAGAGAAAAAACAACCCAATTTAAAGATTTCGGTTTTAAACAAACACACTGATTTTAGCGAACATACCGAATTCATCCAACCTTTATTAAAAGGAGAAAACATTGGATTAATGAGTGAATCTGGTTGCCCTGGAGTAGCTGATCCAGGTGCTGTTATTGTAAAATTAGCACATGAGAAAGGAATTCAAGTAGTGCCTTTAGTAGGGCCAAGTTCTATTTTATTGGCGTTGATGGCAAGCGGAATGAATGGACAAAGTTTCGCTTTTAATGGTTATTTACCAATTGACAAAAACGAAAAAAAACAAGCCCTAAAAAACTTTGAACGTTTATCACAAGATAAAAATCAATCGCAATTATTTATTGAAACACCTTATCGCAATAATAAATTGATGGAAGATTTGTTGCAAATTTTACAACCGAGCACGCTTTTGTGTGTAGCTTGCGATATTACTTTACCTACTGAATTCATCAAAACAAAAACGGTAAACCAATGGAAAAAAGAAAAGGCCGATTTACATAATCGACCTTGTATTTTTATTATTCACAAAATGTAAATTATTCTAAATCTACTTTTGCATTTGGATCAGCTTGAATGTATGAAATATCAAAGTTAGAGAATTTTCTGATGTAGCTTGAAAGCGATGTTCCAAAACCATCTCTAAAACCATTTCGACCATTACTTCTCAAGTATTTTTTCACCGAACTTGCACCACCTAAATGAGCTGCAGCAATTAATCCTGACTCTGTAATCTCTACTCCGTTGATTACTCTACCTGAGTACTTTTCAATTTCATTACGTAATTCCCACTTATTTCTCGCAATTAAAGCTTTAAATGCTTCATCTTGCCATTTTGGATTACGCAAAAACTCTTTAAAATCATAGATACCAACAGTTCTCAATGTACTTCTACCAAATTGGTATTTACCCATATAACCAAAAGGATTCACTAAATGCAATATACCTCTTGATTCTTTATATGCCATTTTCTGTGCAAAACCATTAAATGATTTTCCTACTTGTGGTACTTTAATAAGTAACACTTCTTCAAATTCGTATTCATTTGGAACATGGTACTTTATACCATTGTAATTTGACAAATGAAATCCTTCCAATTTTTCTTCTTTAAAGGTTATAAAACCAGAAGAAACGACTAAGACTAGGAGTGTCAATCCTAAAAAATAAGACCTTTTTTTAATCATGAATTGTTATTTCTCAGCGTCTGTCACCCATCTGAAATTAGCATGCAAATATACATAAAAAAATTACAATATTGATTTACAGCGTGTTAATAATTCCTAAAAGTAGATGAAGTGTGCTTTAACTCCATTAAAATCATTGTATTGCAAAGTAGGTGCCGGAATTTTTATAGCATTAAAAATAGAGAAAAGTATCTTTAAAAAATGAGATTTTGTAGTAATTTTCGTCAAATCAATATCAAAACTTAAGTAAAATTGACGATAAGAATTTTGAACTAATCCATTTCCAAGGGCTTCAGCATCATTTCCGTAGAGCATTCCTTCTCCGCCATAGCCGATAGCAAGGTTTAACCATTTTGGCGTAAAGCTATCTTTAGTAAAAGAATGAATATTAAATGACAACCAGTAAGTTTGACCGTTATAATCTTTTAAAATTTCTTCATTCAAAGAAGCTCCTAAAGTTTCTGGACGTTGAGCAGCAAATTTTGTTGAATGAAAAGAAAACTTAGGTGTAACACGTTGCTCTTTCCAAAGTAATTCTTGAGAAACATATAAAGTAGTTCCTGCAACATTAGCAATAATATCACCTGAAGAAGCACCCCATTCTTGTGAAAATCCATCAAAAACCTCAACTACCGTTAAAAATCCTAATCCAAGAGTGGAACCATAAATGAGTTGTTCTTTTTTTGAAGCGCCACTCCATTGCAACATTTCGGCTCCTATTCTTCCTAAATGGTAGGTAGAATATAGGTGGCCTAATTTATCCATTTGTAACCACTGATTGTTATCGTTGATGAAGTGGAAACTCGATTTTGGGTAATCTTTATACCAAAGTTGGTTTAAACCTATTAAAGTAGCCCCGAGAACAACCGATTCGCCAACATAAACATTTGTACGCCTAGACTTAACAAGAGAATCTGAAGGTCTTAAAAAAAATTCAAAAGAAGATTGACCTAGAACATTTCCAGAAAACAACAAAAAAAGAGCTAGAAATCGCAATAGCATAAGAATATGCCTATAGCTTGATTCCTAATTTATTCACCCATTCGGCATATTTTTTAGCATTTACCATATGAGCTTCATAGGTTGTTTCAAAAACATGATAGCCTGGTCTACTAGGATCAGCACAAAAATAAATGTAATTATGTTGTTCTGGATTTAATACCGCATCAATAGCGGAAATATCTGGCATAGCAATTGGACCAGGCGGCAATCCTTTATTGATGTAGGTATTATAAGGAGATTTCACAAAAAGATTACTTCCTCCTACTCTTTTAATAACTTGATCAAAATCACCTGACTTTTCTTTAATTGCATAAATTACTGTTGGATCAGCTTGTAACGGCATGTCTTGATTAATACGATTCAAATAAGCACCAGCAACTCTTGGACGTTCATCTGCTTTTACAGTCTCTTTATGAACAATTGATGCTAAAGTATACACTTGAGCAGGAGTCATATTTAGCGCTTTAGCTTTTTGTAAACGTTCATTATTCCAAAATTTTCTGTGCTCTTTTGCCATTTTGGCTGCCATTTTGGTTGCCGAAACATTCCAATAAAACTCATACGTATTCGGAATAAATAATGTCAAAGCTGTTTCTTTTGTTAACCCATTTTCACTTAAAAAAGCCTCGTTTGTAAACGCTTCATTTAAGGCTAACGTGTCTGGCTCTAGTTGTGAAGACAAACGTTGCAACAATTTCTTTAGTGTTTCTTGATTATTAAATGCCACCTGAACAGGAACATTTAATCGTAAACTTCGAACCATGTCAAAACTAGTCATGTCTTTTTTAAAGAGAAATTTTCCTGCCTTTACATTCGTACTGTAATTTCTTGATGTAGCAACAAAATCAAATTTTTCAAAATCTTTTACCAATGGTTTTACTATTTCAACAACTTGTTCATAATTTGAATTTGTAGGAATGTAAACATACATTTCGTTTTGTGAAAATTGAGTATTAGGCGTAAAAGCTTTAAAATAAACATAAACACCTACTGCAGTTGCAACTACAATTCCGGCAACAGCTATAATTGAAATAAGTTTTTTTACGTTCAAGGGATTCTATTTAAAAATGATTGATTAATTGAAATAAAACTTCATCTTCGTATTGATTGTTGATTTTATTCCAATCTTTTTTTACTCCGATTTTTTGAAAGCCAAATTTAGTAAAAAGGGAAATACTAATTTCATTTTTTGAACCAATATTTGCATATAATTGATGCAATTGCAATTGATTGAATGCGTAATTGATAACAAGTTGCAAAGCTTCGGAACCGATTCCTGAATTTCGATTACTTTCATTTGAAATGACAATCCCAACTCCTGCTCGATTGTTTTTCGGATCAAAATCAAATAAATCGATTAAACCTACTGCTTCAAAAGTGTCATTTAAGCAAATAGCTAACCGCAATTGTTTGGCTTCGTAAATATCTTGATGCGCATTTTCCAAGTACTGACGAATCAAAAATCGACTGTACGGCGTTTGCGTATTGCTTACTTCCCAAACCGATTCGTTATTTTCTATTTTGTAGATAAACTCTAAATCTTCGGGTTCTAGTGCTCGCAGATAAATGTTGTTTCCTTTAAGTGTAGTCAAAATATTTAAAATTGATTATTGATTGATTTCAATTTTACCCTCAAAAACGAAAGTTGCTGGTCCGATTAAAAAAACGTTGGTGTATTTTCCGTTATCTACATCAAATTGTACTTTTAATTTTCCGCCTTCTACGTTTAAATCTATGATATTATTGTTTGTTTTTCCGATTTGATGCATGGCGATAGCAACTGCTGTTACACCTGTTCCACACGACAAAGTTTCATCTTCAACACCACGCTCATAGGTACGAACTGCAAAAATGTCATTTTCTATTTGGTGCACAAAATTGACATTACTTCCAGCTTTTCCATACAAATTAGAATAACGAATTTTTGCTCCTTCTGATTTTACATCAAGTGACTTTAAATCATTTACAATTTGCACATGATGTGGCGAACCAGTATTTAAAAACGTATAATTTTCTTGTTGATTAACCGTATCAACATCTTTCATTTGTAGCGCTACAATTCCGTTCGCATCAATCGTTGCATAATGATAGCCATCAACCGCTTCAAACTCGGCTTTATTTTTGATAACTCCCATTTGTTTGGCAAAAGCGACAAGACATCTTCCACCATTTCCACACATGGAACTTTCGTTTCCATCGGAATTATAGTATACCATTTTAAAGTCATATTGTGGATGATTTTCCAACAGAATCAACCCATCAGCACCTATGCCAAATCTTCTGTCACACAATTGTTCCACAAGTTTGGTATTATTTTTGGGGAAAAATTCTGTACGATTATCAATCATGACAAAGTCGTTTCCTGTTCCTTGATATTTATAAAATGTAAGTTGCATTATCTAAATTAATTTATACAAAAGTACGAATTATTAATAAGATGTTAAACATTGTTAATCGGGCGTTAAACTGATTTTACTAATAAAAAATGTTTTTAATTTTACTATATAAAATGAAATGATATGAAAAAATTTGGAAGTTTATTAGCGGTTTCTTTATTAAGCGGAGCTGTAACATTAGGTGCTTACAAATTCTTTTTAGAACCTAATAACGCAGGAAAAATTACGGTAGCTTCACCAAATTACTCTAGAAATGTCGGTTTAGGAGCAGAAAATATTGATTTTACAACAGCTGCCGAAAACACGGTTCATGCTGTAGTTCACGTAAAAAATGTGAGTGTTTCTAAAGTTCCGAGCAACCCTTTAATGGAATTTTTCTATGGTTACAGAGGCGATAGAGAACAAACACAAATTGGAACTGGTTCTGGAGTTATCATTACCGAAGATGGCTACATTGTAACGAATAATCACGTAATTCAGGATGCAACTGAAATCGAAGTTACACTAAATAACAACAAATCGTATAAAGCAAAATTGGTTGGAACCGATTCCAAAATGGATGTCGCACTTTTAAAAGTAGAAGCCGATGAAAAATTACCTTATGTGGTTTTTGGAGATTCTGACGCGATTAAAGTAGGCGAATGGGTTTTGGCTGTTGGAAATCCGTATAACTTAAATTCTACTGTTACAGCTGGAATTGTTTCGGCAAAGGCTAGAAATTTATCGAACAACGGAATTCAATCGTTTATTCAAACGGATGCAGCGGTAAATCCTGGAAACAGTGGTGGTGCTTTGGTAAATACTCGTGGAGAATTAGTTGGAATTAATACGATGATTTCTTCTCCAACAGGAAGTTATGCTGGATATTCGTTTGCCGTTCCATCGAATTTGACACGAAAAATTATTGAAGATTTAATGCAATTTGGAAATGTACAACGCGGTGTTTTAGGAATTGAAGGAAGAGAATTAAATTCAAGCTACTCAAAAGAATTAGGTGTGAAAGAAACACAAGGAATCTATGTTAATTTAGTTACTAAAAATTCAGGAGCAGAAAAAGCAGGCTTAACTAAAGGAGATATTATTATACAATTAGACGATAAAAAGATCACTGGCTTTGCTGAATTAACAGGTTACATTAACACAAAAAGACCAAACGATGTCATTCAAGTAACGGTTTTACGCGATGGAAAACAAAGAACGCTTCCGGTGAAGTTAACCAAAAAAGAAATTCTGAATTACGAATTCAACGGAATTGAATTTGAAGATTTGGATGCGGCAGACAAAAAACAATTCAACGTAAAAGAAGGAATCAAAATCAAAAAAGTAAACAATCCTGAATTCACTGAATACAATGATATTTTAGATGGCGCTTTAATTATTAGTATTGACGGAATGAAAGCAAAAGACATGGAAACCGTTTCAAGTTATTTAGCGAAGAAAGAAAATCAGAAAGCGAGATACCAAATCATTTCTAAAAACGGTCAAATGTATAGCATTATCATGTAAAACTACATAAATAAACAAGCTTTAAAACCAGACAAAAATAATGTCTGGTTTTTTTATTAAAAAAATTTTACGAAAACGTTTGAAATCTATACTTTTGCACAAAAATAACAACACAATAAAATTTTATTCTCATGAGTAATACCTCTTTGTACGAAAAAGAATTAGCTTTTCAAGCAGACAGAAGAAAAGCAGGTGTAGAATTTATCAAAATTATCAGTGATTTATGGTATGACAAATCAATCGAATTGATTTTATTCCGCAATCAATTAATTGATAAAAACGTTAGTGAAATTATCAACCTACATGAGTATGCCGGTGCCTTCGTTGGAAAACCAATCAATGTTTTTGATTCCGTTGAAATTGCCAATGCTATTGTTGACCTAGATTTACCACCATCAAGAATTGATATTGGGAAATTAACATACGAATATCACCTAGAAGACGACAAATACAATGATGCAAAAGCATTTGTGATAGATAAATTAAAAAATGCTAAAGATTATCAAGAAATTAAACCAAAAGATGTGGTTTTATATGGATTTGGTAGAATTGGTCGTTTGTTGGCTCGTGAAATGATGTCTAAAATTGGAAAAGGACAACAATTACGTTTAAGAGCAATTGTAACTAGAGATAAAAATGATGCAGTTTTACTAGAAAAAAGAGCTTCTTTATTACGTTATGATTCAGTTCATGGTGATTTTCATGGTTCTGTAATTGCTGATCCAGAAAACAATGCTTTATTGATTAACGGAACTACAGTTCACATCATTACAGCAAATTCTCCAGAAGAGATTGATTATACCGCTTACGGAATTGAAGATGCATTAGTTATCGATAATACTGGAGCTTTCACTACAGAAGAAGCTTTAAAACGTCATTTAACTTCTAAAGGAGCTGATAAAGTTTTATTAACAGCACCAGGAAAAGGAGTTCCAAATATCGTTTACGGAGTAAATCATGAAGATTACAATCCAGACGAAGTGAATATTTTCTCTGCGGCTTCTTGTACAACAAACGCCATTACTCCAGTTTTAAAAGCGGTTGAAGATAATTTAGGTGTAGTAAAAGGACACTTAGAAACTATTCACGCTTATACGAATGACCAAAACTTAGTAGACAACATGCACAAAAAATACCGTAGAGGTCGTGCTGCTGCTTTAAATATGGTTATTACAGAAACAGGCGCTGGAAGTGCTGTTGCTAAAGCATTACCTGCATTAGCTGGAAAATTAACTTCAAACGCTATTCGTGTTCCTGTTCCTAATGGTTCATTAGTAGTATTAAACTTAGAAGTTGGAAAAAACACTTCAATTGAAGAAGTAAACAATATTATGAAAAAATACGCTTTAGAAGGCGATCTTGTAGAGCAAATTAAATACTCTTTAAACAATGAATTAGTATCTTCAGACATCGTAGGAACTTCTGCTCCTGCTATTTTTGATAGTAATGCTACCATTGTTTCGGGAGACGGAAAAAACATTGTAATGTACGTTTGGTACGATAACGAATACGGTTATAGTCACCAAGTAATCCGTTTAGCGAAATACATTGCTAAAGTTAGAAGATATAGCTACTATTAGTAGATGGTTTCAAAACAAAAAGCTCCTATTTTTCAATAGGAGCTTTTTTATTTATTAGTAATCAAATTATTCTTTTACTGCTAAATAACGTTCTGCATCTAAAGCTGCCATACAACCTGTACCTGCTGCTGTAATTGCTTGACGATATACGTGATCTGCTGCATCACCTGCTACAAATACACCTGGTACATTCGTTTTAGAACTTCCTGGTACATTTACTATGTAACCTGTTTCGTCTAGCGTAATGTAATCTGCAAAAATATCGGTGTTTGGTTTGTGACCGATGGCTACGAAAAATCCAGTTGCTGGAATTTCTTTTGTTTCTCCGGTAGTTCTGTTTTTAACTTTTACCCCAGTAACTACTTGTCCGTCACCTAAAACTTCTTCTGTTTCAGTATTCATTAAAATTTCGATATTCTCTGTTTTTTGTACACGCTCTGCCATAATTTTAGAAGCTCTAAATTTATCGCTACGTACTAACATCGTTACTTTTTTACATAATTTAGATAAGTAATGTGCTTCTTCACAAGCGCTATCTCCTGCTCCAACGATTACTACTTCTTGATTTCTGTAGAAAAATCCATCACAAACCGCACAAGCAGAAACTCCACCACCTAATTTTAAATAATGTTGCTCCGATTCTAATCCTAAATATTTAGCTGAAGCTCCAGTAGAAATAATTACCGTTTCTGCGTGGATTTCAATCGTATCATTAATCCAAACTTTATGAATAGGTCCAGAAAAATCTACTTTTGTAGCCCATCCATCACGAATATCTGAACCAAAACGTTTAGCTTGCTCTTGCAACTGTACCATCATTTCAGGTCCGGTTACACCTTCAGGATAACCTGGAAAGTTTTCTACTTCATTAGTTGTGGTTAACTGACCACCTGGTTGTTGTCCTTGATATAAAACAGGATTCATATTTGCTCTAGCCGCATAAATTGCTGCAGTATAACCCGCTGGACCAGAACCTATAATTAAACATTTTACTTTTTCGATTGTATCTGACATAACTTTATTCTTTTAAGAATAGCAAATGTAAGTTTTTAATTAAAATTATTTCTTAAAAATGAATTAGTTTTAACTATAAATGTATAGTTTTTTAAAATAAAAAAACCTTCCTGAAGTTTCAAGAAGGTTTTGTCGGGGTGGCAGGATTCGAACCTGCGGCCTCCTGCTCCCAAAGCAGGCGCGATAACCGGGCTACGCTACACCCCGTAAATGAGGTTGCAAATATATAACTAATTTCTATTGTTCCAAACAAATCAATTCTTTTTTTAAAATAAATTTTCGCTTCTATTTAACCTATATTTTTTTAGCACTAATTCTCTAAACTTTCTAACCAAAAACAAAAAACACTTAGAATATTATTTCTATTTTTGCTAAAATTAAACAAGACAACCTTTTATATGCTAATTATTGGAATTGCCGGAGGAACCGGAAGTGGAAAGACAACAGTTGTTCATCAGATTATGAATGAGTTACCTGCTACTGAAGTAGGTATCATTTCTCAGGACTCTTATTACAAGGAAACGCATCATTTAAGTTATGAAGAGCGTACTAAAATCAATTTCGATCATCCAAGAGCCATTGATTTTGAATTGTTAGTAGCACATCTTAAAGATTTAAAAGCTGGAAAAACTATTGAACAACCTGTATATTCTTTCGTTACTCACGACAGAACTGACGATAAAGTCATAACACATCCAAGGAAAGTAATGATTGTGGAAGGTATCTTAATTCTAACCAATCCCGAATTAAGAGATATGTTTGACATAAAAGTATACGTTCATGCCGATTCTGACGAGCGTTTGATTCGTCGCTTAAAACGTGACATTGCAGAACGTGGTCGTGATATGGAAGAAGTTTTGAATCGTTATCAAACTACTTTAAAACCGATGCACGAACAATTCATCGAGCCTACAAAAGCATTTGCTGATATTATTATTCCTAACGATAAATACAACACGGTAGCTATCGATGTAGTGCGTGCCGTAATTAATCAAAGAATCGCATAATGAACAAAATCAAGAATTTAATTGCCAAATATCCGTTTTTAGCATTCGTTATGAATCGCTACGTTTTGGTATTAATTCTTTTTTCTGTTTGGATGCTTTTTTTCGACAATTATTCCTATTTAGAACATCGTGTTTTGGACAAGGAAATTGAAGAAATTGAAGATAATATTCAGTACTATAAAACTGAAATCAAAAAAGACAGCATAAAAATCAAAGAGTTGAAAAACGATGATCGTGTAGAAAAATACGCTCGCGAAAAGTATTACATGAAACGTGATAACGAAGACATCTACATCATCGAGTTTGAAGACGAAAAAAAAGCTGCTGCCGAAAAAACAACTGGTAACAATTAAATACATAATTCGTGGCTAACAATAATTTATTTTCCGATTTTGAAGCCGTTTCTTCTAAACAATGGAAGCAACAAATTCAATACGAACTAAAAGGTGCTGATTACAACGAAACTTTAGTTTGGGAAAGTCCAGAAGGTATTAAAGTAAAACCGTTTTATCATAATGATGAAACCGAAGTAAATCTTGATGCAATTGTTCCAACAAAACCTTTTGCAATTGTTCAAAATATTTTTGTTCACGATGTGAAAAAATCGAATGCTCGTGCGCTAGAAACATTACAAAGAGGAGCTGAAAGTATTCGTTTTACATTAGAAAATGATGCCGTTTCCATTGAAGAATTGATGCAAAATCTTCCGTTAGAAAATGTAAACTATTATTTCAATTTACCTTTCCTTTCGGTTGAATTTTCAAATAAAATCAATGAATTTGCTTCAAAAAATAAAGCTAACATCTTTATTCAAAATGATCCAATCGGACAATTAGCAAAAGATGGCAATTGGTTTGAAAACCTTAAAAAAGATTTTGAAAATCTTAATACAATTGCTTCAAAAACAACTGTTCCATTTTTAACCATTTCAAGCGGAATTTATCAAAATGCAGGTGCGAATATCGTACAACAATTGGCTTACACTTTAGCACACGCAAACGAATATTTCAACAGAATTACAGCTATCAATCAACCGATTACGATTGAAGTTGCTGTTGGAACAAATTACTTTTTTGAAATTGCAAAACTAAGAGCCTTACGCCTTTTATTCAACACGTTAGCATCAGAATACAATTATAATTTTGATTGTCATATCATTGCAACACCAACAAAACGCAACAAAACCTTATACGATTACAATGTAAACATGTTGCGTACGACTACCGAATGTATGTCGGCGATTTTAGGTGGAGCCGATGCAGTTGCGAATTTAGCTTACGATGCCATTTATCACAAAGACAACGAGTTTGGAGATAGAATTTCGAGAAATCAATTGTTAGTTTTAAAACACGAAAGTTATTTCGACAAAGTAAATAATCCTGCTGATGGTGCGTATTACATTGAAACGTTAACAGAACAATTAGCCGAAAAAGCTTTGGAATTATTCAAAGATATCGAGAAAAATGGCGGACTGATTTCGCAATTAATCGATGGAACAATTCAGAGAAAAATTAACGAAAGTGCACAAAAAGAACAAGAACTTTTCGATTCAGGGAAAGAAGTTTTACTAGGAACCAACAAGTATCCCAACAAAAACGACCAAATGAAAAACGACTTGGAATTGTATCCTTTCGTGAAACAAAACGCCAGAAAAACATTAATCACACCAATCATCGAAAAACGTTTGGCTGAAAAATTAGAACAAGAACGATTAGCTTCGGAATAATTATGGGAACTTTATTTTTCATTTCTTGGTTAATTTCAATAATTCTTATCGTTGTAGGCTTAACATACCTAGCAGTCGGAATTACTTACAAGAACTTGAAAAAATTTTTAATCTCAATATTAATAATTATGCTATCAATATTATTTTTTTTTCTACCTTACTGTGTAGCAATAAATAAGTTGATAAAAAATTAGTAAAGGAACGATTAGCTTCGGAATAATTTAGTAACTTACAGAAAAAGAAGACCATGGAAGCAATTAGAAGATTTGTAAAAGTAAAAAATCATCAAGTAAACATTACTTTACCTGAAGATTTCAATGCAGAAGAAGTAGAAGTAATTATTCTTCCAACTTCCAAGGAATATCAAATTCCGCAATGGCAAATTGATGAAGTTAGAGAACGAACTGAAAACTATTTGAAAAATCCAAAAAGTGCAACAGACTACGAGGATTTTTTAAAAGAACTTGGAGATGAACTTTAAGATTTTAATTCTAGAAGAAGCTAAATCCGATGTTCGAGAAAGTATCGCTTGGTATAAAAACATCAATCCAATGCTTTCAAAAAGATTTGCTAATTCTTTTAATAATAGTGTTAAACAAATAAAAGAAAATCCATTTCGATACCAAATTAGATATGATGAAATCCGAGTAGTTTTATTAAAAACTTTCCCTTATCTAATTCATTTTAGTATTGATAATGAAACAATAGTGATTAAAGCTGTTCTTCATACATCGAGAAACAGCAGAATCAACAAAATATTTTAATTGCAAAAGCAATGAGAAAAGATATACAACATTTAACTTTGGAGAAATCCAAAAACTTGAAACCTCAAACGTTAAACTTGGAACAAAAGTTTACAACTGCCGAAGGCATCGAAGTTAAACCAACCTATTCTAAAGAAGATATTTCCGATTTAGAACACCTTGGTTTTGGAGCAGGTTTTGCACCCAATTTACGCGGACCTTACGCTACCATGTACGTACGCCGACCATGGACTATTCGTCAATATGCGGGATTTTCAACTGCGGAAGAAAGTAATGCTTTTTACAGAAGAAATCTTGCTGCTGGACAAAAAGGACTTTCAGTTGCCTTCGATTTAGCAACACACAGAGGTTACGATTCTGACCATGAACGAGTAGTGGGTGATGTTGGTAAAGCTGGAGTTGCGATTGACTCGGTGGAAGATATGAAAGTACTTTTCGACCAAATTCCGTTAGGGGAAATGTCGGTTTCTATGACGATGAATGGTGCAGTTTTACCAATTATGGCATTCTACATCGTAGCTGCAGAAGAACAAGGCGTTGCTCCTAACCTATTGTCGGGAACAATTCAGAATGATATTTTGAAGGAATTCATGGTGCGAAATACCTATATTTATCCACCAACACCTTCGATGAAAATTATTGCAGATATTTTTGAATATACAAGTAAAAACATGCCGAAATTCAACTCGATTTCGATTTCGGGTTACCACATGCAAGAAGCGGGTGCTACTGCTGATATTGAATTGGCGTACACTTTAGCAGATGGTTTGGAATACATTCGTACTGGTTTAGCTGCTGGAATGGATATTGACACCTTCGCTCCTCGCCTTTCTTTTTTCTGGGCGATTGGAATGAACCATTTTATGGAAATTGCTAAAATGCGTGCTGGTCGTATGCTTTGGGCAAAACTATTAAAACAATTCAATCCAAAAGACGAAAAATCATTAGCTTTAAGAACGCATTGCCAAACTTCGGGTTGGAGTTTAACGGAGCAAGATCCTTTTAATAACGTGGCTCGAACTGCTATTGAAGCAGCAGCCGCAGCTTTTGGAGGAACTCAATCGTTACACACGAATGCTTTGGACGAAGCAATTGCTTTACCAACCGATTTCTCCGCACGAATTGCTCGTAATACGCAAATCTTTTTGCAAGAAGAAACTAAAATCTGTAAAACGGTTGACCCTTGGGCAGGAAGTTATTATGTAGAAAGTTTAACAGCAGAAATTGCTGAAAAAGCTTGGGCTTTAATTCAAGAGGTTGAAGAATTAGGCGGAATGACCAAAGCGATTGAAGCGGGGATTCCAAAATTAAGAATTGAAGAAGCTGCAGCACGAAAACAAGCCCGTATCGACAGTGGACAAGATATTATTGTTGGGGTGAACAAATACCGTTTGGAAAAAGAAGATCCGTTACATATTTTGGATGTGGATAACCAAATGGTACGCAAACAACAAATTGAGCGTTTAGACCAAATTAAAGCGACTCGCGATAACGCTAAAGTTACCGAATGTTTAGCAAAATTAACCGAAAGCGCTAAAAATGGTGGTGAAAATTTACTATCTTTAGCAGTAGAAGCAGCACGAAACAGAGCTACATTAGGCGAAATTAGTGATGCTTTAGAAGTAGTTTTCGGAAGATATAAAGCACAAATTAGAAGTTTTAGCGGCGTGTATAGTAAAGAAATTAAAAACGACGAAAGTTTTGAAAAAGCAAAACAATTAGCCGATGCTTTCGCGAAGAAAGAAGGTCGTCGTCCTCGTATTATGATTGCGAAAATGGGACAAGACGGTCACGATCGTGGTGCCAAAGTAGTAGCAACAGGTTATGCAGACGTTGGTTTTGACGTGGACATTGGTCCGTTATTCCAAACGCCTCAAGAAGCTGCCAAACAAGCGGTTGAAAACGACGTACACATTTTAGGTGTTTCTTCGTTAGCAGCGGGACATAAAACCTTAGTGCCACAAGTTATCGAAGAACTAAAAAAATACGGAAGAGAAGATATTATGGTAATTGTGGGTGGAGTTATCCCAGCACAAGACTACCAATTCTTATTCGACGCCGGAGCTATAGCGGTTTTTGGACCTGGGACAAAAATTAGTGATGCCGCGATAACGATTTTGGAGGTTTTACTAGAGGAATAATCCAAATAGTATAAAAAAACACCAACATTCCAGTTGGTGTTTTTTATTTTATAACATTTTTGATTCCATCACTTTTTCACTTTCTTGATGAAAGAAGATTTTAAATTCTTTTTCTTAATATAAATATCCATTTGTTTAGCCACTTCAATTGGACGATCACTAGAAATTATCATAACTCCAGAATTTACAATATCGAAATAGACCTTGTCACCATTTACTAGTGCACTTTTATCGATATTACCCATAGTTCCAGATATGCAGGTAATTCCTCTTTTTTTCATGTAATCCATAGTTTCAGACTTTGGAAATGAAGTTCCAATAAAAGCTACCATATTTTCTACTTTTACTCCCATACTTTCTAAACGTTCTACATCTTCTTTTCCTCTGGCCGATACAGAAAGTAAAACATCAGGAGCTAAACTAGCTACTTCTGCCGCTTGATTGGCATTATAGGTAATTATTATAGAATAATTCTCCGCTTTGTTTTTTCTTACGGCATCTATTACCAACTTAAATGGAACACCTCGTTTAACATCAAGAGTATAGACAACCTTACCTTTTCCCCATGTTAAAACCTCATCTAGTGTTTCTATTTTATAAGGAGTAACATTTCCTTGATTATCTTTCAAAGAAAATTTTTGCAATTCTTGATAAGTATAATTGCTTATATTTCCTGTTCCTGTTGTAGTTCTATCTATAGTATTATCGTGCATCATCACCAAAACAGAATCCTTTGTCATAGCAATATCTGTTTCAATGATGGCAGGATTGTATTGGATTGTATTAGTAAATGTTGCAATACAATTCTCAGGAAAATTAGTTGTTGGACCACCTCTGTGAGCACTTACTAAAGGATAAAAATTTTCTTTAGCTCGGAAAAAAGATTTAAAATCACTATTCTTTTTAAAATCTATGATGTGCCATGTATCTTGACTAAAAATCAAAAAAACATGAAACAAGGCTACTAATAAAAAACCATTTTTTTTCAAAATATTCTAATTTAAATTTTACGAATCAAAAATACTAAATAACTGAAACGAAGTGAAATTTCGTTATCAAATTAATAATTCATCAACAGCCTTCACGCCTTCCAAAAAATCAATCCCTTTTACTTCTTCAAAAAAGTCGATTTCGGTTTCGTGAGGTAAAAAATCGGAGATGATGCGTACGATAAAATCTTGTGGTTTCTTCAAAAATTTAAAAGTATAATCTTCCATATTTACAACCGTTTTCTCGGCTAAATCGGTTGTTCTTACAAACTTATCGGAAGTTAAAGAAGACAAACAAGGTAAATTTAATTTTGGCTTTTCGGTGACAATGGGTTTTCCGTTTTCAAACAAACCGCCTTCGAAACCGTATAATGAAGCATTCGTAATTTCGATAGGTTTTCCTAAGTGCAAATAATAGGGTAAATGGGATTCTTTTCCCACTACAGCAGCAAAACCCATTAACACACAAACATCGTGTGGTGGCATTTGCATCATCGCCTTAGCGGTGCTTTCACGTCCAATTCCAGATACAATTACTTCGTAGGTATGATTCAAATTGGGAATTCGAGCTAAAGCGTTAAGAACTTTTTCTCGCTCTATTTCCATCGGTGTTAATATGATTATCTTCAAAATTTCAGAATTAAATCACAAAATAAAGTAATTTGAAGAAATTAAAGCGTGTATATTTTTTATATTTTTGTTTTATGTCAAAACTACCTAACATCACCACTAGTATTTTCTCTGTAATGTCGCAATTAGCTAACCAACACAGAGCAATAAATTTATCGCAAGGATTTCCCAATTTCCCTGAAGATCAACGTTTATTACAAATTTCGGAACGTATTATTAGAGAGAATATTCACCAATATACGCCAATGGCGGGTTTACCTTCGTTATTGGAAAAAATTGCGAATCAAACCTTAAATCAATACGGCAGAAAAGTCAATATTGCAACTGAAATATTGATTACCGCAGGCGCTACGCAAGGTGTTTTCACAGCAATTAATACGTTTGTAAATCAGGGTGATGAAGTGTTGATATTAGATCCAAGTTATGATAGTTATGAACCTTCGGTTTTAGTAGCAGGTGGAAAACCTGTTCGTGTTACCTTAAACGATGATTACACGTCCAATTTCAACCGAATTGAAAGCGCGATTTCGACTAAAACAAAAATGATTGTCATTAATAATCCACACAATCCTACGGGTAGAATTTGGACAGAAAGTGACTTTGAAGCTTTAGAAACTATTTTAGAAAAACATCCTCAAATTCTTATTTTGGGCGACGAAGTGTACGAATACATTACGTTTACGCAACCGCATATTTCGTTTAATACACGTTCAAAATTAGTAGAGCGAACCATTATCGCTTCATCTTTTGGAAAATCATTACACGTTACGGGTTGGAAAGTGGGTTATTTAATTGCTCCTGAACATCTAATGTACGAAATGAAAAAAGTGCATCAGTTTTTAGTGTTTAGTGTAAATAGTTTTTCACAACACGCTATTTCGGAATACTTGGATTTGATTGATTTTAGTGAAGTTTCCAAAATGTACCAACGCAAACGTGATTTGTTTCAAAACCTTATCAAAGACAGTCGTTTTGAGTTAATGCCTTGCGATGGAACGTATTTTCAAGTGGTGAATTACACTCAAATTTCGAATAAAAATGATGTGGATTTTGCTAAAGAATTAATTGTTAATCATGGAGTGGCTTCTATTCCTATTTCAGTTTTTTATAATGATGCAACGGATAGACATATGCTACGTTTTTGTTTTGCGAAAACGGATGAAACTTTGATGGCGGCGGCTGAAAAACTAAATCGAATTTAATTAGCAACGATTAATTTTAAAAAAAACAATTAATAACTAGACAAATAAAGCTTTAAGCTATTGTTAACAAAATTGCCTTGAAAAAACCATAAATAATTGTATTTTTACGGCTTAAAATTATCATTAATCAAATGGGTAAAATCATTGCAATTGCCAATCAAAAAGGTGGTGTAGGTAAAACAACTACATCGGTTAACTTAGCAGCTTCTCTTGGTGTTTTAGAAAAAAAAGTACTTTTAATCGATGCTGACCCACAAGCTAACGCGAGTTCGGGCTTAGGAATCGATGTAGAAAGCGTGGAAATTGGTTCGTACCAAGTTCTAGAACATAGTGCCACTCCAGATGAAGCTACAGTAGCTTGTACGGCTCCAAACGTTTCGGTGATTCCAGCTCATATTGACTTGGTGGCTATCGAAATTGAATTAGTTGACAAAGAAAACCGTGAGTACATGCTTAAAACAGCTTTAGAAAGCGTTAAAGATAAATACGATTATATTTTAATCGATTGTGCACCTTCATTAGGTTTATTAACTTTGAATGCTTTAACCGCTGCTGATAGTGTGGTTATTCCAATTCAATGTGAATATTTTGCCCTAGAAGGTTTAGGAAAATTATTAAACACAATTAAAAGTGTGCAAAAAATTCACAATCCAAATTTAGATATTGAAGGATTATTGTTAACCATGTATGATTCTCGTTTACGTTTATCGAACCAAGTAGTTGAAGAAGTTCAAAAACACTTTAACGACATGGTTTTTGAAACTGTAATTCAAAGAAATATCAAATTGAGTGAAGCTCCAAGTTTTGGAGAAAGTATCATTAATTATGACGCTACTAGTAAAGGTGCTTCTAATTACTTGAACTTAGCTGAAGAAATTATTAAGAAAAATCAATAATAGAGTAAGATGACAAAAGCGGTAAAAAAACAAGCCTTAGGAAGAGGATTATCGGCTTTATTGAAAGATCCTGAAAATGATATTAAATCGGTTGAGGATAAAAACGCAGATAAAGTTGTAGGAAATATTATTGAATTAGATGTCGAATCGATTGAAATTAATCCGTTTCAACCGAGAACGAATTTTAACGAAGAAACGTTACAAGAATTAGCCAAATCGATTAAAGAGTTAGGCGTAATTCAGCCTATTACTGTAAGAAAATTAGAATTCAACAAATATCAATTGATTTCAGGAGAGCGACGTTTACGTGCTTCTAAATTAATTGGTTTGAAAACTATTCCAGCATATATCCGTTTAGCTAATGATAACGAATCTTTGGTGATGGCTTTGGTGGAAAACATCCAACGTCATGATTTAGATCCTATTGAGGTAGCCATTTCGTATCAAAGATTAATTGATGAAATCAACCTAACTCAAGAAGAGTTAAGTGAACGCGTGGGTAAAAAACGTTCGACTATTACCAATTATTTACGTTTGTTGAAATTAGATCCAATTATCCAAACCGGAATGCGTGACGGTTTTATTTCAATGGGACATGGTAGGGCATTAATTAATATAGAAAATCAAGATATTCAGAGTGATATTTACCATAAAGTCGTAACTCAAAATCTTTCGGTAAGAGAAACAGAAGCTTTGGTTAAAAATTATCAAGATAGTTTAAAACCAAAAGCAGCTAAACCTGCAAAAGGCAACTCATTTAATGTAAAAGAAGAGGAGAAAAAAGCCTTTGCTAATTATTTCGGAACTAAAGTTGACGTTAAAGTAGCAGGAAACGGAAAAGGAAAAATAACAATTCCATTTCATTCCGAAGAAGACTTTAATCGTATCTTGAAACTAATTAATTCTTAGTGAAAAAGCTTCATTACATATTTATTTTCGCTTGTCTTTTTCTCAGCATAGATGGAAAAGCACAAGAAGAAATTAGTTTAATTCCAAAAGACACTGTAAAAGTTGTTATTGATCCGAATCGTCCTGCAAGAGCGGCTTTCTATTCGGCACTTGTTCCTGGTTTAGGTCAAGTTTACAATAAAAAATATTGGAAAGTACCAATTGTTTATGCAGGTTTGGGATTAGGGATTTACAATTATACTTTTAATCAAAAAAAATATCACGAATATCGAGACGAATACAAAAGACGATTAGATGGAACTTCAGATCCCAGTCACCCTTTATATGGGAATTTAGATAATGACAGACTAATTCGTGCTCAAAAATTTCATCAAAGAAACAGAGATTTATCAGCATTAATAACTGCTGGAATTTATATTTTAAATATTATTGATGCTAACATTAATGCACATTTAATGCAGTTCAATGTTAACGATAATCTGTCTTTAAAACCCGATATGAATCAAAATCAAATAGATTACAAATTCAATTATGGAATGACACTTACTTATAGTTTTTAACAAAACATTAGGTAACAAATTGATTAAATCAACATCTAACTATTATGAAAATTGCACTTTTAGGATACGGAAAAATGGGAAAAGTTATTGAACGAATAGCTTTAGAAAGGGGTCATGAAATCGTATTAAGAAAAGATCAGAATAACACTTTTGAAGGACTATTAAATGCCGATGTTGCCATTGATTTTAGTGTTCCACATAGTGCTGTTACCAATATTACTGAATGCTTAAACAATGGAATTCCAGTGATTTCTGGGACAACAGGTTGGTTGTCTGATTATCCTAAAATGGTGCAATTATGTGAAGAAAAAAGCGGAAGTTTTATTTATGGATCTAACTTTAGCTTAGGAGTAAATATATTTTTTGAATTAAATGAATACTTAGCCAAAATGATGGCTAATTTGAAACAATATAACGTTTCGATGGAAGAAATTCACCATACTCAAAAATTAGATGCACCTAGTGGAACAGCAATAACATTAGCAGAAGGCGTTATCAAGCATACAGATTATGCCAATTGGACACTGGAAACTCCAATTAGCAACGAAATTCATATTGAAGCAAAACGCATCGAAAACGTTCCAGGAACACATAGTATTTTCTACGATAGTGAAGTGGATCAGATCGAAATCAAGCACACAGCTCACAGCAGAGAAGGTTTTGCTTTAGGAGCTGTTGTTGCAGCTGAATGGTTGGTAGGTAAAAAAGGTGTTTTCACCATGAAAGATGTTTTGGGTTTAACCTCAAAATAAACAATTATATAATCTAAAAATTAAACGATATTAAAAATGGAAATATCAGGTTGGTTACTTTTTATCTTATTAGTTCAAGTAATTCACGGAATTGGAACTTGGAAATTATATGTAAAAGCAGGTAAAAAATCATGGGAAGCATTTGTTCCTGCCTATAATGGAATTATTTTAATGCAAATCATCAACCGACCAAAATGGTGGATTTTTTTGCTATTTATTCCGGTGATTAATTTATTTATGTTTCCAATTATTTGGATTGAAACCTTACGAACTTTTGGTAAAAAATCTACCTTAGACATGGTTTTAGGAGTTGTTACTTTAGGACTTTACATTGCTTATGTAAATTACACACAAGAAACAACATATCACGCTAATCGCGATTTAACTGCACCTAACAAAACCATGGACACTTTAGGTTCGTTATCATTTGCTATAGTGGTAGCTACCATTGTGCATACTTATTTTATCCAGCCCTACACTATTCCAACTTCCTCTTTGGAAAAATCATTATTAGTGGGCGACTTTTTATTTGTTAGTAAATTTCATTATGGAGCTAGAACTCCAATTACACCTATTGCGGCACCGATGGTTCATGATACTTTACCCTTAATAAAAGTAAAATCTTATTTATCTAAGCCTTCATTACCTTATTTCCGTTTTCCTGCTTTGCAAAAAATAGAACGTAATGACATTGTTGTATTCAATTGGCCTGCTGATACCTTGTTTCACATGTACAAAGCGGCAGATAAAAGATATGACAAACCTGTAGATAAGAAAACCAACTACGTAAAACGTTGCACAGCTATTCCTGGTGATAAAATCGAAATTAAAGACGGAATTATTTTTATTAACGGAAAAGAATCGATTCTTCCTGAAAGAGCAAAACCTCAGTATTCCTATAAAGTAGCTTGGGACGGAAAAACACCAGTTGATTTAGATTACATTAAAAAAGAACTTAACATAACTGACGCCTTTGGGCAAATTGCTAACGACACCTTAATCTTTAGCGCTTTACCACAAGCTTCTGTTGACAGATTGAAAAATATTCCAGGACTTACCAAAGTTGAACGTATCATTCATAAAGAAACGGATAAATCTATTTTCCCTGGAACAAAAGATTGGAACGTAGATAACTTAGGACCAATTTACATTCCTGAGGCAGGTAAAACAGTTGAATTAAATAAAGAAACCCTACCTTTTTACAAAAAAGTGATAGGTGAATACGAAGGAAACGATTTAAAAGTAAACGGCGATGAAATTCGTATAAATGGTCAAGTTGTTACTTCTTATACTTTCAAACAAGATTACTATTGGATGATGGGAGATAACCGTCATAACTCATTAGACTCTCGTTATTGGGGATTTGTACCAGCTGACCATATCGTTGGAAAGCCTATTTTCATTTGGATGAGTATCGATGGAATCAACGACGGAATTAAAAACTGGAGTATCCGATGGGACAGATTATTCACAACCGTTAGTGGTGATGGCCAACCAAAATCGTATTTTCAATATTTCTTAATTGCTTTAGCTGGTTATTTTGCTTTTGATTACTTCAGAAAAAAGAAGAAAAAGAAAGAAGACGCTTAATATGATTTAAAAAGATTAATATTTACCATGAACATTCTTATACATCCTACTTACTTTCCATCGATTAGTCATTATGTAGCAATACTTCGGGCAGATTTGGTTACGTTTGAAATGGAAGACAATTTCCAAAAACAAACGAACAGAAATAGGATGTACATTTATAGTCCAAACGGAATTCAAATGTTAAATATTCCAATTAAACATTCAAAAGACAAACATCAGAAATACAAAGATGTTCGTATTGAAAATGATTTTGGATGGCAAAAAAATCACTTTAAATCGTTAGAAGCTGCTTACAGAACTTCACCTTTTTTTGAATATTTTGAAGATGATTTTCGTCCATTATTTGAGAAAAAACATGAATTTATAATGGATTTGAATTTGGAAATTTTTGAATTAGTAAACGAATCTTTAGGAATTACAATCCAAACAAATAAGACAACGGAATTTTTCCATGATGTTCCTAATTTTGAAGATTTCAGACATTTGGCAAACGGAAAAAAAGATACTACTCAATTAGAGCCTTACACCCAAGTATTCGAAGAAAAACATGGTTTTCTTAACAACTTAAGTATTTTAGATTTACTTTTTAATGAAGGAAGATACGCAGCGGATTATTTAAAAAATCAAAAAATATAAATCCTATTCTTGCGATTTTTCAACTAATTGTAATCTTGTGAATTGTGGAAAATGATCGCTTTGAATAAAAGAATCTAAAGATTTAAATTCTTTCACTTCAATATTTTTTTCAACAAAAATATAATCAATCCTAGCCGGATAATATTTAAAATTATACGATTTTCCAAAACCTGTTCCTGCTTGTTCAAAAGCATCATTCATATCACCTTTAACCGTTCTATAAACGTAAGAGAAAGCACTATTATTCAAATCACCACAGATTATTTTTGGGTACTTACAGTCATCAAAATGTTTTTTAATAATCTCTGCTTGTTGTTGTTGAAGCGTAAATGCTTCACTAATTCTTTTAAAAATAAACTTTGATTTTTCTTGATTTAGATTTTCATGTATATCCGTACTAATTTTAATAGATTGCAAGTGCATGCTATAAATTCGTAACGTATCCTTACCTTTTAAAATATCGGCATAAATGACATTATTACTAGTATTAGGAAACTGAATTTCTCCCTTTTCAATCATTTTATAGTTAGAATAAATGGCTTGACCATATTTATTTTTGCCACCATACAACTTTACAAAACTGTGCGGATAATTTTTTACAGCCACTTTTTTATTAGGAGAAAATTCTTGTAAACACAAGACATCTGGACGTTTTTCATCAATTAATTTTGAGATTTGCTCAGGAACATCTCCTTGAGGCAGCCATTCATACAAATTAAAAAGTCGGACATTATAACTCATTAAAGTAAAATCTCCATCATCAACTGGAAGATTAGTTTCGGAAAATTTATAAAAACGATTGATAAAGGTAATTCCGAGTAATAATACTAACCCTGAAAGTAACATTTGTCTTTTTAGTTGCAAAAACCAAAAAAGAAAAAAGAAGAAATTCAAAATCAAAAATAAAGGAAGAATTAGCGTCAATACACTTAAAAAAGGAAAAGCTTTTGGTGCTAAGAAAGGTAAAGAATAGGCAAGAAAAGTCAATATAGTTAATACTATATTAAAAAAATACATGATTCTATGAAACCAAGATTGTTTTGGCATTATTTTCCTGCTTTAAAAAGAAATTCTTTTTCCTCTTTTGTTAAACTGTCATAACCCGATTTACTGATTTTATCTAAAATATCATCAATCTGTTTTTGTGTAATATCTTTTTCAGAAAACGAATTTACCGATTTTTTTGTTGTGTTACGATGCACCTTTTTGAAAGGAGTTTTTTTCTTCGGTTTAGAAAGATTAAAAAA
This sequence comes from Flavobacterium fragile, assembly GCF_023634865.1. GTDB lineage: Bacteria > Bacteroidota > Bacteroidia > Flavobacteriales > Flavobacteriaceae > Flavobacterium > Flavobacterium fragile. The sequence continues at coordinate 414,297 of NZ_JAMLJN010000001.1, read as the reverse complement.
GAAATCTAAAATCATCGAAATTCCTTTACTTAAATCGGTTCCTGATTTTAATAACTTGATATAAAGAAAACCAAAAAGTGCACCACCTAAATGCGCTATATGTCCACCTGTATTGTCTAATGGCAATTGAATCAAATCGATTAATAGAATGACAAAAGTGACATGCCACAATTTTACAATTCCAATTAAAGGAATACGCAACAACATAAAAGGTGCATAAGTTGAAGCACTGAGCAAAATTGCCATAATAGCACCACTCGCTCCAACTAACAAACCTGAATTCCCAATTAAAAAATAAGAGAGTATAAAAATAATTCCTGAGAAAATGCCTCCTAAAAGATAGACTCCTAACATTTGCTTATCAGTAAAATAGGTTGAAAACAATCTTCCTGAAAAGTGTAGCACAATCATGTTAAAAACCAAATGAAAAAATCCGTAATGAAAAAAATTGAACGTAACTAATGTCCATGGTGTTCTAAAAAAAGTATTTAAATCAGACGATAAGGCTACCCAATATGGAATTTCAAATTTTCCTATAGAAAAACTATAAAAAAACACCAACGATAACAAGAAACAACCAATATTCTTAAAGATTAACTTTTGGACCATACCTCCTGTTTTGTATTGTAGCTTTAAATCGTCTAAAATGTTCATCTTTTCTTTTTATCCTTAATTCTATTTTCAAAAAACTATCTATCCCAACGGTTATGGTTAAATTGATTTTTCTTCCAATACCACATCATAATGAAACCAATCAAAGCACCTCCTACGTGGGCAAAATGAGCAATATTTCCACCAAATACACTAAAACCTGTTACTCCTGAGAACAAGTCTAAAAATACTATAACAGGCACAAAGTATTTGGCTTTAACCGGAACTGGAATAAACATCATCATCAACTCAGCGTTAGGGAACATAAAAGCAAAAGCTACTAATAATCCGTAAATAGCTCCTGAAGCTCCTACTGCTGCAGATTGATTTTTCATCGCAGCATCAAATAAAATACGAAAATCATTTTCATTTAAATGCAATTTATCAAAAGTAGCTTGTGCATTTTCATACAACAATCTACCCTGAAATTGATTACCTGTTACAAAATCAGTGTTTAAAATGGTGTTAATATCAGAGGTGGTTATTGCAGTGTTTTGCAATTGATCAAGAAGAGAATGTATTTCATAATAATTTACACCCGAATGAATCAAAGCTGCACCCAATCCACAAGAAAAATAGAAAAACAAAAATTTTCTAGCTCCCCAAAAATGCTCCAATGCACTTCCAAAAGAAATCAAAGCAAACATATTAAAGAAAATATGCATAGGACTTCCGTGCATAAACATGTGTGTGATAGGTTGCCAAAATTGGAATTTATCACTCTCAAAATAATACAATGCCAGTATGTCATTTGATTGTGGTACAATAAAACTACCTATGAAACACAAAACATTAATTATCAATAATTGCTTAACAGTATCGGTCATATTATTCATCATATCGCAAATTTTTTATCTAAATCTTCTACCGTTAACGTGATAAAAGTTGGTTTTTGAAAAGGGGATACATTAGGCTCTTTACACGCAAATAAAGAATTTACTAAATTTTCTTGTTCCTTTTCGGTTAAATAAGTTCCCGTTTTTACGGCCATGCTTTTCGCCATCGATTTGGCAATACTATCGCTCTGTGAAAAACTACTCTCTGGAATTTCATTTTGTAAGTTATTAATTAATTCCTCTAAAACTATGGAAACTTCGCTTTCCGCCATTCCAATTGGTAACCCAGAAATCTGTACAGAATCAGTATTCAAAGCATCAAAAACAAATCCCGTATTTTCTAACGAAGATTGCAATTCTTTCAATAAAATCATCTCATCAGAAGAAAAATACAATTCCAATGGAAACAACAATTGTTGGCTCGATGCTCTTTGAATCGTAATATTAGTTAAAAACTGTTCATATAACACACGTTGGTGCGCTCTACCTTGATCAATTACCAACATCCCCGATTTTATAGCACTAACAATATATTTTTTATGAATTTGATACGTTGTAGTGTTTTTTATTTCAACTGCATCATCTTCAAACAACTTACTTGTAACTTCTTCACTTTCGAATGAAAGAGTTTCAATTTCTTGTATATCCTGTTTTAGACCAACATACAAACTTTCCCAACTTGCAGTAGTGGTTTCTCTTTTATAACTTCCAAAAGAAGACAACGGTTTCGAGTTCGGTTTTTCATCCGCAAACGGATTAAAATTAGAATCCACTTGAATCGTTGGGAAATCAGCATCTCTGTTTTTGTATTCGTAAGGGGTGTCTAAATTAGCATCTCGTTCAAAATCTAAAACAGGTGCTACGTTAAATTGCCCTAAACTATGTTTTACAGCCGAACGTAAAATCGCATATAACGAATGTTCGTCGTCAAATTTGATTTCGGTTTTTGTTGGATGTATGTTGATATCAATCGTATGTGGCGGAACTTGTAAGTATAAAAAATAACTTGGCTGATTGCCTTCTTTTAACAAACCTTCGTAGGCACTCATGATGGCATGATGCAAATACGCACTTTTGATGTATCTATCGTTGACAAAGAAAAACTGTTCGCCTCTACTCTTTTTAGCGAATTCGGGTTTTCCAACAAATCCTGAAATAGTTATTAATTCCGTTTCTTCCGAAACTGGCACTAATTTTTCATTGGTTTTTCCACCAAAAATATTTACAATACGTTGACGGTAATTAGAACTTGGCAAATTATACAATTCACTTCCGTTGTGAATCAAAGTGAATGAAATCGATGGATGCGCCATTGCAACACGCTGAAATTCATCCATCACATGACGAAATTCAACCGTTTCTGATTTCAAGAAATTTCTTCTTGCCGGAATATTGAAAAACAAATTCTTAACAGCAAACGAAGTTCCTTTTGGCAGTACCGCAACATCTTGGGTTACTAATTTACTCCCTTCAATAACAATGTGAGTTCCAAGTTCTTCTTGATCTTGTTTTGTTTTTAATTCCACATGCGCAATAGCAGCAATGGAAGCCAACGCTTCGCCACGAAAACCTTTGGTATGCAAATCAAATAAATCTTCTGCTTTTCTAATTTTAGATGTAGCATGACGTTCAAAACACAAACGAGCATCGGTCGTGTTCATTCCTAAACCATTATCTATTACTTGAACTAAAGTTTTTCCTGCTTCTTTAACGATTAATTTAATATCGGTTGATTTGGCATCAACGGCATTTTCCAACAACTCTTTCACAACAGAAGCTGGTCGTTGCACTACTTCTCCCGCAGCAATTTGATTGGCAACGTGATCAGGTAAAAGTTGAATAATACTTGCTGCCATTATTTAGTTTTACAAATAAAAAAATTAAACGAATAAGTCGACACAATACTTTCGTGACGAAAAGCAGTTCCTTTAAATTTATTATTTTTTGGTGATGTATTAATTCCCAACATAAACATAGCGCATTATTTTTTTCAAATTTAGGGATTTTTGTGCGTATTACCTCCAATTTTTTGTTAACAAAAAATCCCGATAAAAATCGGGATTAGTATATTAATTTTTAAAGAAATCCTTTTACTTTCTATTTAATTCAACCATTTTTATGGCTGCAATTGCAGCTTCTACTCCTTTATTTCCGTGTTTTCCTCCACTTCTATCTAACGATTGTTGCATATTGTTATCAGTTAATACACAAAAAATAGTTGGTACGTCATACAAAAGATTTAAGTCTTTCATACCTTGCGTAACGCCTTCGCAAACAAATTCAAAGTGCATTGTTTCCCCTTTAATTACACAACCAATTACTATTACAGCATCCAACTCTAATTTTTCATGCATTTGTCGTGCTCCGAAAATCAATTCAAAACTTCCAGGCACATTCCAACGGATAATGTTTTCAGGTAAAGCACCACAATCGGTTAATGCTGCAAAAGCTCCGTTATACAAACCTTCAGTTACTTGCTCGTTCCACTCTGAAACAACAATCCCAAATCGAAAATCTTTCGCATTTGGGATTGTATTTTTATCGTAATTAGATAAATTTTTATTTTCTGTTGCCATTCTTATTCTGTCATTGCAATGAAAGCATCAATATTCATTCCTTCTTTTGAAGTTTCATATTTTTCTTTAATCTCAACAAATAATTTGTGAGCTTCTGCTTTTTTTCCAGCAGTTAAAGACAATTGTGCAGCTTTAAACAAATATCTTGGCGTTGTAAAATCATTTTCTGAAGCTTCAGCTGCTTTTTTGTAATGAGCAATAGCATCCTCTACTTTGTTAGTTTCTGATAAAGCATCACCGATAGCTCCTAAAGCAATTGGTTTTAAAATAGCATCATTTGATTTAAATTTCTCTAAATAAGTAATTGCATTTTTGAAATCACCTAAATTCAAATAAGCCATACCTGCATGATAGTTAGCCAAATTTCCTGCTGCAGTTCCTTCATATTGTTCTGCTACTGCTAAAAAACCTAATTTCCCTTCACCACCTTTAAGTGCTAAGTTGTATAAAGAATCGTTTTTTTCTGTTGCATCAACTGCTTGTTGGAAATATTGTTGCGCTTGAAAAATTTCATTAGCTGCTTTTTCTTCTTTAGGCTCAACAACAAAACGATTGTATAACAGATAAGACAATGTTCCAATTGCGATTGCACCTACAATACCTAAAAGTATTTTCTGGTTTTTAGCTACCCAATCTTCAGTTTTCGAAGCCGTTTCGTCTAATGTATTAAAAACTTCTGCAGTCGTACTGTCTTTAACATCAATTACTTCTTCAAACTCGTTTTCAACTTTTGCTTCTTCAGGTTTTGGAGCTTTGTAACCTCTTTTGTTATATGTTGCCATTTATTTTTAATTTAATGAGGTGCAAAAATATAATTTTTATTAAAATTTAAAACCATTTTTGTAGATATTTTTGAGTTTTTCAAATTACTTTTGCAAAAAGTCATAAATTTAGTCATTTAACATCGCTTATATATCGTGTTTTTAAAACAGTTATCTTTAATAAATTACAAGAATTTAGCTCAAATCGAATTTGATTTTGACGCTAAAATTAATTGTTTTGTTGGGAAAAACGGCGTTGGAAAAACCAATATTTTAGATGCTATTTACCATTTGGCCTACGGAAAGAGCTATTTCAATCCGTTGGCAATTCAAAATATTAGACATGGTGAAGAATTTTTTGTGATTGACGCCTTATTAGAAAAGAGCGGAAAAGAAGAAAAAATTGTTTGCAGTTTAAAAAAAGGACAAAAAAAAACCATTAAACGAAACGGAAAGGTTTACGAAAAACTTTCAGAACATTTGGGATTAATTCCTTTAGTAATTATTTCACCTTCTGATGCGGATTTGATTGTAGAAGGAAGCGAAACTCGCAGAAAATTTATTGATAGCGTTATCGGAACATTAGATAACCAATATTTGCAATTGTTGATTCAATATCAAAAAACATTGGCTCAACGTAATGCTTTATTGAAATATTTCGCTTTAAATCAAACTTTTGATGCCGACAATTTAGCTATTTATAATGAACAACTTAGTGAAACTGGACAATTAATCTTCGAAAAAAGAAACCAGTTCTTAAACGATTTCATTCCGATTTTCCAAAAACATCACACCAATATTTCAGGCGGAAATGAATCGGTTGCTTTGCGTTATGAAAGTCAATTGTTTGAAAAAGATTTACTATCACTTTTAGAAGAATCGCTTCAAAAAGATAGAATTATTCAATATACCAGCGCAGGAATTCATAAAGACGATTTGTTTTTTGAGATTGATGGTTTCCCGATTAAGAAATTTGGTTCGCAAGGTCAACAAAAATCATTTTTGATTGCTTTGAAATTGGCACAATTCGAATTCATGAAAAAACAAAGTGGAGAATTACCGATTCTTCTTTTCGATGATATTTTCGACAAATTAGACGAAACGCGTGTTCAAAAAATCGTAACTATGGTAAATGATGCCGTTTTTGGACAAATTTTTATTTCTGATACTCATGCCGAACGAACAGAAATGATTATCAAAGAAACGCATCAATCGTATAAAATATTTTCGATTTAAAATTCATAATATTACATTTGAAAAAAATTATTCTAATGAATATCCAAAACGATTTTTCTCTAAAAAATTATAACACTTTTGGAATTGACGCCAAAGCGAAACAATTTGTTTCGGTAAGTTCGATTTCTGAATTAAAAGAAGTGTTAACAAAAAACGACGATATTTTTATTTTAGGAGGTGGAAGTAATATGCTTTTAACCCAAGATATTGAAAAATTAGTCGTTCATGTGAATTTAAAAGGAAGAGAAATTGTAGAAGAAAACGATGATTTTGTTATTGTAAAAGCACAAGCTGGTGAAAATTGGCACGAATTTGTACTTTGGTGCATCAATCAAAATTTTGGCGGCATTGAAAATCTATCTTTAATTCCAGGAAATGTGGGCACAACTCCTATTCAAAACATCGGAGCTTATGGAGTAGAAATTAAAGATACGATGTTTTCTTGCGATGCTTTGAATATGAAAACATTAGAAATTGAAACGTTTACCAACACACAATGCAAATTCGAATACAGAGAAAGTGTTTTCAAAAACGAATTAAAAAATCAATACATCATAACTTCTGTCAGTTTTAAATTGACGAAGAGAAATCATAAAGTTTCTACTACTTATGGTGCCATCGAAACAGAATTAAAACAAAACGGCATCGAGAACCCAACTTTAAAAGACGTTAGCAATGCGGTAATCGCTATTCGTCAAAGCAAATTACCAGATCCAAAAGAATTAGGTAACAGCGGAAGCTTCTTTAAAAATCCAATCATTACAAAAGAAGCTTACGAAAAAGCAAAAGCACTTCACCCTGAAATGCCGCATTATGTAGTTTCTGAAACTGAGGTAAAAGTTCCTGCGGGTTGGTTAATTGAACAAGCTGGTTTTAAAGGTAAACGTTTTGGTGATGCAGGTGTGCACAAAAATCAAGCTTTAGTTTTAGTCAATTATGGGACTGCAACAGGAGCTGAAATTGTAGCACTTTCAAAAAATATCCAACAAACGATTTTAGAAAAATTCGGAATTACAATTGAGGCGGAAGTAAATATTATTTAAGTCAAATTTCTTTTGTAATTTCGCAGCTAAAATAAAAATGAAAGTCACATTAGTTGCATCGTTTTTAGAAAACTCAAAGAATTGCTGAGATTTCATCAGAAAGTGAACTTTTGAATTCAATCTATTTGAAAATACTGCAATCTTTACAATTTTAATTTTAAATTTTATGATATTAACAATACTCTTAATCGTTTTTGCGATTATCGTGTTTATCCAATTCATTTATTATATTTTTATTTTCGGAAAATTCTCATTTGGTAAAAAAACCGAAGGAACTCCGAAACGTTTACCTATTTCTATTATTGTTTGTGCTAAAAACGAAGAAGAAAATATCAAAAAGTATTTTCAAACTTTGGTTACCCAAAACTATCCTGATTACGAAATTGTCTTAATTGACGATGCTTCGAGCGATGAAACTTTGGAATTATTTGAAAGTTACGAAAAGCAATATGCGAATGTAAAATTGGTAAAAGTTCAAAACAATGAAGCGTTTTGGGGTAATAAAAAATTCGCATTAACCTTAGGTATCAAAGCAGCAAAAAACGAGTATTTAGTATTTACCGATGCAGATTGTTATCCAGCGTCAAACGATTGGTTGTTGCAAATTTCGACTCAATTTACAAAAGAAAAAACGATTGTTTTAGGTTATGGCGCTTACGAAAAAGTGAAAAATTCTTTCCTAAACAAAATCATTCGTTTTGAAACGATGTTAACCGCTACGCAATATTTTTCTTGGGCAAAAATTGGCAAACCTTATATGGGAGTTGGGCGCAATTTAGCTTATAAAAAAGAAGAATTCTTCAATGTTCGAGGTTTTATGGATCACATGAAAATTCGTTCGGGTGATGATGATTTGTTTATAAATCAAGCGGCAACAAAGAAGAATACTGCTATTTTATACACTCCAGAAAGTTTTACATTTTCGGAACCAAAAACTACTTTTTCGTCTTGGGTGTACCAAAAAAGAAGACATGCTACGACTGCGAAATTCTACAAAGGATTTGATAAATTTCAATTGGGATTATTTTTCTTTAGTCAGTTTTGGTTTTTAGTTTTGGCGATTGTTTTATTGGCGTTTCAATTCCAATGGATGATTGTGACTGGAATTATCGTTTTTAGATATTTATTCTCTTGGATTTCTTTAGGTTATGCCGCTGGAAAACTAAAAGAAAAAGATGTCATGTATTGGTATCCGATTATCGAAATTGTACTTATCTTTACTCAATTAAGCGTATTTTTTAGAAACCTCATCTCAAAACCTTTACATTGGAAGTAAATTCAGTAATTATTCAAGAAAACATTGAAAAAGCAAAAAAGGGAGACCAAGTTGCTTTCACGTTTTTATTGGATTTTTTCTGGAATGAAGTATACGGATTCATGCTAAAACGCACCGAAAACGAAACCGACACCGAAGATATTGTCATTGAAACTTTCGCAAAAGCATTTGACAAAATCGCCACTTATAATCCCGAATATGGGTTTAACACTTGGCTGATTGCGATTGCAAAAAACGTTCATATTGATATGCTTCGCAAAAAGAAATCGTCTTTATTTATTGAAATGAATGACGAAGAAGATCATCAAGCTTATAGTGTTGCTGATGATTCCAATTCTGCTGAAGACGAATTGATTATCGAACAAAATTTAGCTCAATTACTTCAATACATCAAACAATTAAAACCCGCTTATCAAGAAGTTATTCAAATGCGTTATTTTCAAGAAATGACCTATCAAGAAATGGCAGAACAAATTGATGAACCGCTGAATAACATCAAAATTAAATTGCTTCGAGCAAAGAAATTATTAGCGGAGATTATTTCGGGGAAGTAAATTATAACAGTAAATATTACTATTTTTAATAAAAAAAATAAATTGAAGATTACATGATTAATATTTTAAAATATTGTTTATTTCTAATAGTTATTAATACAGCAAATTGTCAGACAATTTCTTCTACAGACACACTGAATAATTCTTCAGAAAACAACAATTCCAAAATAAAATATGAAGATATCTACAAGAATATCAATCTTAAGATAAATAGATCTTTATTAGATATGGAAATTCCATATTTTGTGGTAAAAGATATTGAAGGAAAAGAATTTGATAGTTCTAAAACAAAAAGATTGGCAATTTATAATTTTTGGTTTAGCGCATGTGCGGCATGTATAGGAGAAACAGAGATTTTAAATGAATTGCATAATAAGTTTAAAGATAAAGTTGACTTTATATCTATTACATTCGATTCTAAAAATGAAATAGAAAAACACAACATAAACCATCCAACCATGTCCCGACAATTATCCTTGAATAAGGATTTTATTAAAAATTTAAATATGAACATTGGTTATCCAACTACATTATTGGTTTTTGATGGAAAAGTTGTAAAATATCAATTAACAGGTGTGAGTTCAAAAGAAACTATTGATAGCAAAATTTTTATGTTTGGAACATATTACAAATTTAGAAGTGCTATAGAACAAATTCTAGAAAAACTAGAAAAATGAAGTTTTAATAAAATCTAAATTTTCAATTTAAACAATTGAATTTTGTCATTCAAATGCGTTATTTTCAAGAAATGACGCATCAAGAAATGGCAGAACAAATTGATGAACCGCTAAATAATATCAAAATTAAACTGCTACGAGCAAAGAAATTGTTAGCTGAAATTATTTCGGGGAAGTAATTAGCGTTTACATTTCCTAAAACTTTCCTAAAGTTTTCTCATTTTCTAAATTCTTACTTCAAAATTCTAAATTTCATATCGTATCTTTGCCTATCAAAATTTTGATTATGGACACGGCTATTGACAATGTTTTTCCACCAAGAGAACCCAAACCAAAATGGTTGCGCGTAAAATTACCAACGGGTAAAAACTACACCGAACTTAGAGGTTTAGTAGACAAATACAAACTGAATACCATTTGTACCTCGGGAAGTTGTCCTAATATGGGCGAATGTTGGGGCGAAGGAACCGCAACTTTCATGATTTTAGGAAATATCTGTACACGTTCGTGCGGCTTTTGTGGTGTTAAAACCGGTCGACCTGAAACTGTTGATTGGGACGAACCTGAAAAAGTAGCGCGTTCTATCAAAATTATGAACATCAAACATGCGGTTATTACGAGTGTTGACCGTGATGATTTAAAAGATATGGGGTCGATTATTTGGGCAGAAACCGTGAAAGCGATTCGCCGAATGAATCCAAATACAACTTTAGAAACCTTAATTCCAGACTTTCAAGGTAATACTAGAAATTTAGACCGAATTATTGAAGTAGCTCCAGAAGTAGTTTCGCACAACATGGAAACCGTAAAACGTTTGACGCGTGAAGTGCGTATTCAAGCGAAATATGAAAAAAGCTTAGAAGTGTTGCGTTATTTAAAAGAGCAAGGTATCAAAAGAACAAAATCGGGTATCATGTTAGGATTAGGTGAAACTGAGGAAGAAGTAATTCAAGTTTTACACGATTTAGCTGATGCAAAAGTGGATATTGTTACGATTGGTCAATATTTACAACCAAGTAAAAAACATTTACCAGTTAAAGAATACATCACGCCAGAACAATTCGCGAAATACGAAAAAATCGGAAAAGAATTAGGTTTTAGACATGTGGAAAGTGGCGCTTTAGTGCGTTCGTCTTACCATGCAGAGAAACATATTCATTAAGATGGATGATGGAAGTTTTTTAAATCCTAAATTCTGATAATTAAGCTTGGTTACACTAACTTTTTAACTTGAAACTTGAAACTTGAAACAAAAACATTGAAACCTGAAACAAAAATAAAAATTGCTATTAATGGTTTTGGAAGAATTGGACGTAATTTGTTCCGATTGCTTTTGAATCATCCTACTATTGAAGTGGTTGCCATCAACGACATTGCGGATAACAAAACAATGTCGCATTTGGTAAAATACGATAGCATTCACGGGGTTCTAAATCATAAAGTTTCATTTTCTGAAGACTCGATTATCATTGACGATAAATCCTATTTATTTTTTCACGAAAGAGAAATCAAAAATTTAGATTGGAAATCGCTAAATATTGACATTGTTATTGAATCGACAGGAAAATTCAAAACGTTTGAAGACATTAACCAACACATTTTAGCTGGTGCAAAAAAAATAATTCTTTCCGCGCCATCTGAAGTTGATGAAATAAAAACCGTTGTTTTAGGGGTAAACGAACACATTTTAAATGGAAGCGAAACGATAATTTCTAACGCAAGTTGTACTACGAATAATGCGGCTCCGATGATTAAAATCATTCAGGAATTGTGCGAAATTGAACAAGCATATATTACAACTGTTCATTCCTACACTACCGACCAAAGTTTACATGATCAACCTCATAAAGATTTACGAAGAGCTCGTGGTGCAGCGCAATCTATTGTTCCAACAACAACTGGCGCAGCAAAAGCATTAACAAAAATATTTCCAGAATTAGAAACAAAAATTGGCGGTTGTGGAATTCGAGTTCCAGTTCCCGATGGTTCGTTGACCGATATTACTTTTAATGTAAAACGTCAAGTTTCTATTGAAGAAATCAATCAGGCATTCAAAAAAGCAGCGGAAACTAATTTTAAAGGAATTTTAGATTATACTGAAGATCCTATTGTTTCTGTAGATATTATTGGAAATACACATTCTTGTTTATTCGATGCCCAACTCACTTCTGTCATCGATAAAATGGTTAAGATTGTGGGGTGGTACGACAATGAAATCGGTTATTCTTCTAGACTTATCGATTTAATTACTTTTATTTCTAGAAAATAAAAACTCAATGAAGTTCATAAAAAAAGTTCTAGTAATCCAATCGCTGATTCTAGAACTTTTGTTTTTAAGACTTCTATTTATTTAATATTGAGCAATTAAATTTTTGATCAGATTCCTTACCAATGGTTCGGCTTTTTGAGCAGCCAAAAGTACCTCATCATGATTTACTTCTTCAATATTATCTTCATCACCTATATCAGTAATTACAGAAATCCCGAAACATTCCATTTCCATATGTCGTGCCACAATTACTTCTGGAACGGTTGACATTCCAACACAATCCGCACCAAGAGCTTTTACCATTTTGTATTCGGCAAGCGTTTCGAATGTTGGACCTTGTAAACCTAAATAAATTCCTTTTTTCAAATCAATATTCAACTCTTTGGCCAAATCAAAAGCTTTATTAATCATATTTTTTGAATATGGCTCGCTCATATTAACAAATCTTGGTCCAAAACGCTCATCGTTATGTCCACGTAATGGATGTTCTGGCATCATATTGATGTGATCTGTAATTACCGCAACATCTCCAACTTTATATGTTGAATTCACACCTCCAGAAGCATTGGAAACAATCAACTTTTCCACTCCTAAATATTTCATTACACGAACCGGAAAAGTCACTTGCTTCATATCGTAACCTTCATAAAAATGAAAGCGTCCTTGCATAGCCACCACTTTTTTCCCTTGAATAGTTCCGAAAACTAGAGCACCATTATGACCTTGAACTGTTGAAACCGGAAAATTTGGAATTTCGGTATAAGGTAATGTATGTTCGATGGTAATATCTTCTGTAAATCCCCCTAAACCTGAGCCTAAAATGACTCCGTATTCAGGAGAAAAATTGGTTTTACTTTTAATGTAACTAACTGTTTCTTGAACTTTTTCCCACATAATCATGTATCGTTTTATCAATGTTTGTATTTAAAAATGCTGATTTAATGGGCAAATATAGCAATTGCCTTTCGGGCAACAACCCATTTAATCGAACAAAATCTTTTTCTGTTGTAATAATTTTTCTTCCTTTAGCTTTTGCTAAAATCTGTTCACAGTCTTGTTGTGAAAAATGATGGTGATCTGCAAACACCAAAGTATCATCCGATTCATTTTTTAGAAAATCAAAGAATAATTTAGGTTTTGCAATTCCAGCAACCAATACTTTGCTTTCGGACTGAATTTGTGAAACCAACATTTGATTGTTCTTCCCAAAAACAAAATCGTCATAATGAATCGTTGAGAAGAAAACAGGTTGCTTCACCTTCAACTTTTCTTTTATTTTCTGCTGCGCAAGATCGGACAAATCCTTTGGACATTTTGTGACAATTATCATATCTGCTCTTTTTTTACCCGAAGAAGGTTCGCGTAAGTTCCCGAAAGGCAAAATAAAATCATCACAAAATAAATCGTCATATGCCGTTAGCAAAATATAGAATCCAGCTTTGACCTTTCTGTGTTGAAACGCATCATCTAATAAAATAACATCTGGTTTATTTGGAAGTTTTAGTAAACTTTCAATTCCGTTTTTACGATTAGCGTCAACAGCTACATGAATGTTTGGAAATTTCGAAAAAAACTGAAAAGGTTCATCACCAATAGAACTCGCAGTAGCATTTTCATCTGCCAAAATAAAACCTTCGGTCGAACGTTTATATCCGCGACTTAAAACTGCCACTTTATAATTTTCGGAAAGTAATCGGATTAAATATTCGATTTGAGGTGTTTTCCCTGTTCCGCCAACACTAAGATTTCCAACAGCAATTATTGGAATATTAAAAGTATGACTCTTAAAAATGCCTTTGTCGTAAAGCCAATTTCTAAAAAACGTAACAAGCCAATACAAAAAGGCTAATGGGAAAAGTATTTTTCGTAACAAAATCATATTACGAAAGTATGATAAATTATCCTCATTTTAAAGTTTATGTTCTTTATCATTTCATTTCTTAGTAGTATTTCGTTAATTTGTGTAACATTTTAAAATTTTGCATTATGAAACTTTCCAATATACTTTCTGTTCTTGAAGAAATGGCACCATTAGGTTATGCTGAAGATTTTGATAATGTGGGACTTTTAGTTGGAAATCCGAATCAGGAGATTGATGGCATTTTAGTTTGTCATGATGCATTGCAATCGGTAATAGATGAAGCGATTTCAAAAAAATGTAATTTGGTCGTTTGCTTCCATCCTATTTTGTTTTCAGGAATTAAGAAAATTACAGGAAAGAATTATGTGGAACGTGCAATTTTGAAAGCCATTAAAAATGATATTGCTATTTATGCCGTTCATACTGCCTTGGACAATCATCAAAAAGGCGTGAATAAAATTTTCTGCGATGCTCTAGGTATAAAACATTCAAAAGTTTTAATTCCGAAAGAAAATTACATTCAAAAATTAGTTACCTATACGATTCCAGAAAATTTTGAAAAATTGCGAAATGCCCTGTTTGAAGCCGGAGCTGGAACCATTGGAAATTATGAAGATTGCAGTTTTAATTCGAAAGGAATAGGAACCTATTTAGGAAATGAGAATTCGAATCCGCAAATTGGAGAACGTTTTGAATTTGTAGAAAACGAAGAAATTAAAATTGAAATGACATTTGAAAAGCATTTACAAGGAAAAATCTTGAAGGCTTTGTTCAAAAATCATGCTTATGAAGAAGTGGCATACGAAATTTACCAATTAGAAAATAAACATCAGAATATTGGTTTGGGACGAATTGGTGAATTCGAAAATCCACTTTCAGAAACCGATTTTTTACAATTGGTAAAAGACAAATTACAGTGTGGTTGCATAAGACACTCAGCTTTCACAGGAAAATCAATCCAAAAAGTAGCCGTTTTAGGGGGAAGTGGTAGTTTTGCAATTAAAAATGCAATTGCTTCAGGAGCAGACGCTTACCTAACAGCCGATCTGAAATATCATCAATTCTATGAAGCTGAAAATCAAATCCTTTTGGCTGATATTGGGCATTTTGAAAGTGAAAGATTTACAAAAAATTATATTGTTGATTTTCTTAAAGAAAAAATCACTAATTTTGCAATTATTTTATCAGAAGAAAATACAAATCCAGTTAAGTACTTTTAAATATGGCAACAACCAAAGAGCTAAATGTAGAAGATAAGTTAAGAGCCCTTTATGCTCTACAACTAGTTGATTCTAAAATAGACGAAATAAGAAATGTAAGAGGAGAATTGCCTCTTGAAGTAGAAGATTTAGAAGATGAAGTTGCAGGACTTTCTACTCGTTTAGAGAAATTAAAAAGTGATTTAGAGACTATAGACGAGCAAATCAAAGAAAAGAAAAATGCTATCGACGAGCACAAAGCTGCGATTAAAAAATATTTAGAGCAACAAAAAAATGTTCGTAATAATAGAGAATTCAACTCTTTAACTAAAGAAGTAGAGTTTCAGGAATTAGAAATTCAATTGGCTGAAAAACACATCAAAGAAATGAAAGCTTCTATTGAACATAAAAAAGAAGTTGTAGCTCAAACTAAAGAAAAATTAGAAGGTAAACAAACGCACTTAAAACATAAGAAAGCTGAATTAAGTGATATTATGGCTGAAACTGAAAAAGAAGAAAACTTCTTATTAGGTAAATCAGAAGAATTAAGAGGTCAAATTGAAGAGCGTTTATTAGCAGCTTATGACAGAATTAGAAACAGTGTTAGAAATGGTTTAGCAGTAGTTTCTATTGAGCGTGGCGCTTCTGCTGGTTCGTTCTTTACAATTCCACCACAAACACAAATGGAAATTGCAGCTCGCAAAAAAATCATTACGGATGAGCACAGTGGAAGAATTTTAGTAGACGGTGTTTTAGCTGACGAAGAAAAAGAAAAAATGGATAAATTATTTGCTAGCATTTAATTGTATCCTTTTCCAAATAAATGAAAGTCCTTTTTATAAAAAGGACTTTTTTTGTTTTTAACCGCAAGGAAGAATAGTTATCATAACTCTCAAATTACTATTCACTAATCACTTTTCACTTTTCACTAAAAAACCTATCTTTGCACCATGGAAGAAAATACAGTACGCATCAATAAGTATTTATCGGAAACAGGCTTTTGTTCACGAAGAGAAGCCGATCGATTAATAGAGCAAGGCAGAGTTACTATTAATGGGAAAGTTCCTGAAATGGGAACAAAAGTAACTCCTGGTGATGAAGTACGTGTAAACGGTATTTTAGTCGAAGAAAAAAAGAAAAAACATGTGTATTTGGCTTTCAACAAACCGGTTGGGATTGAATGTACAACTAATCAGAAAGTTAAACACAACATTGTAGATTATATCAATTATCCAGAACGTATATTTCCTATTGGTCGTTTAGATAAAGATAGTGAAGGATTAATTTTCATGACAAGTGATGGTGATATTGTAAATAAAATTCTTCGTGCTCGTAACAACCATGACAAAGAATATATTGTAACGGTAAACAAACCGATTACCGACCGATTTATTGACCGAATGGCAAACGGAATTCCTATTTTAGAAACTATTACCAAGAAATGCAAAGTAGAACAAATTAGTAAATACGTTTTCCGAATTATTTTAACGCAAGGTTTGAATAGACAAATTCGAAGAATGTGTGAATATTTGGATTACGAAGTAACAGCTTTGAAACGCACCAGAATTATTAACATTTCTTTAGATGTTCCAGTAGGCAAATACCGTGAATTAACTGATAAAGAAATTACCGAATTAAACCAATTAATTGCACCTTCAAGTAAAACGGAAGATGCGAGTTTACCTAGTAATAAAAGTAAGTTTACTGGAAAGAGGAATTATGGGAAAAGGAATCGATAGTGAAATTAAATATATAATAAACTTTTTCCTTGCGCTTTATAATATTTCACTTCATTGATAAAGAATTCTTTAAATGATTTTATTTTAAAATCTTTAATTAATTTTTTCTTGAGTTCGTCTGAAGTTTTTGTATTATTTAAATATTCCAACAATAGTTTTTTACCTCCTTTTCTGTAGATTGCATTACAAATTAATGGTCCTGTAACATATTGAAAACTTGTGATTTCATCTATATTTTCGAACTCTTCAAATTTTTCAAAATTTAAATTATTTGTTTTAATATAATTTTCAAATTTATTAAAATGAAATATATTCTCTTGATTCCTAGAGCTAGCATCATTTATATAACAAGACAACCCTGTTTTTAATAAATAATGAGCTTGGGGAAAATGAACATTCATGGCGTGAATTATTTCATGTAAATGCATTTCACCATATGAAGTACTTGTAGCAATTAATTCATTTTCTTCATCATAAAATGCGCATAATCCATCATTTACACTATCTGATATAAAATACTTATAGCCAAAAAGTTGACTAATATCGTTGCAATTATTTGCAATATAATATCGAATTAATTTAGATTTTGGTATAGTGAAAAAATCACAAAATTTATTGTAAAAGATATTTGCATTTTCTGCTTTTAAAACATCAAATGGATGATTTGGATGATAAAAGTATAGAAAATTCCCAATTTGTATTGAACTCCAATTCTTAGTTTGATAATTTATATAATTACTTATTTTCCATTGATTATCAACTTTTAAAACCCAAAAATCAATAATCGCCAAAACAGTTATGGTATTCTTATTTTCATCATTTTGTTTATTAGTCCAATAAAACATTGTTGACACAAAATAATTACTGCCTTCTCTCTTAATCGAAAGAATATTAATATCTGATGTTATTTGATATAAACTACCACCTAATGATAAAGCTTCTTTATAAACATCAATACTTTTATATGTTTCTATATCAAATTTTGCAAATACCTTATCGGCAGTTACTTTACCATTGATATAATCTTTAATAAGGTAAGTAATTTCTGTCTTATCTTGATTTTTTAATTCAATATTCTGATAAACTTCATGTTCTTGAGCAAGACAATTTCCAAAAATTAGCAACACTATGGATACATAAAGTTTTTTCATTTTAAAAAAATTAAATATAAAGTTATTTATAAAAGATATTATAAAGAATGACATAGATCTTACATTTTCATTAACCGCTCTTCAAACCAAATTCTTTCATACTCAATTGACGGAAGACCATTCTTTTTCCGTCTTTCATTTATTATTCTAACCAAAGATGGATTATTTTTAAAATCATGATTAAAAGTAATAAAATAAAAGAAAGAATCTTTACTATTCTTATTACAATACCTGTCAATTAAATGAGCGTAATCTTTTGGCAAACACTCCCCTTTTTTTATGTGATTTGGTAGGATTTGATTATAAAATTCAAAACTTTCCTCTGAACTTGTAAAATGGTTTAATAAAACTTCAACTCCTAAATCAACTTTTTTCTCGTCTTCATTTAATTTTCTAAAACTTCCGACATTCTTGAAATTAGGGTAACCAATTACATTTATCATTTGTCGTAAAATTGAATCGTTCTGTTTGTCAATTTTAGCAACCTCGTCCCAATTTAGTGGTTTTTGATTTCTAACTTTTTGATCGTTAAAATTCATTAAAGTAAGTTGATATCTATAAGAAGTATCTAACTTTGAGCTATATTGTTTTTGCCATTTTTCTATATCTTTTTTTGATTTTTTAAAACGTAAAGCTAGTATTTGCAACAAAGTATCTTTTTCTATATTTTTATTAGTGTACCCATAATTGGTTACTATCTTTTTAAATTCATTTTTAAAGTTTTTCTTTTTGTTTGATAGTAATCCAGCCTTTAAATAATTTTCAAATTCAAAATATAATGGCATATTTATAGGTTCGTAGTATTTAAAAAGACTGTCGTACTTTTCATAAGCCGATGAATAATTTTTTACTAAAAATAAACTGTCAGCTTCATATACTTTTAGATAGTACGGAATATAATTTGAATTTTCACCTCCAATTTTCTGATAACTTTTACATGAGATAAAAGAAATAGAAATTAGAAAAAACATTCCTACTTTAGAATTTTTTAAAAAAATCAATCCCATTTCATTCCTTTTTTAAATTCATTAAAAAAACCAACATCTTTTAATGGAATTGGATCTTGATTTTTTCTAAAATCTGGAGGAATTTGTTCTATTTTATAAGAATTAAACTCTTGATAACCGTCCTTTAAATACCTGTAGAAATCATAATTTTGAAAAATAACATTATCAATTTCATTGTTCTTATATGCAGTTTTAATGTATGGATACAGTAAATTCCAACTATCGTCTATATTCATCTGAAAATTATGAATGATGGTACTATTTAAGTTATTTTGAATAACTGGAAACTTTTTAGACAAAATAAAACAATTATTCTTTTCAGATATCTTGTAAATTAATTGCAAGTTTTCAGCGTTTAGTCTTTGAATAATAGTATAGATTTTAATACTATCTGATTGATTTAAATTTACATCAAGCATCACATTAGACAATTTAGCTAGTGTTTGATCTTTAATGTTAATTTCGTTCAAAGCTCGAATGTCATTTAATTTGTCGAAATTATTTTCAACCCAAATTAAATGATTTTTTAAATACATCTTTTTAAACCAATTTGATAATTTTCCATTCATCAAATCGTTATAATAATTTTCATTGGTTGTTAAATAATCAATCTTAAACCCATAATTTTTTACTAGAACCAATAAATCTTTTTTAAAATTATCTAAGTCATTATGAAAATAAGAAAATTCCAAAATTTTAAGATGAATATCTTTTTCATAACCAAATTCCGAATCCATTTTCTTCAATAAGTCATACGTTTTATGATAAATTTTCTTATTTGTTACTTGCTTATAATTAATCGGTTTTATTATTGAATCCCGTAAAAAAATATCTCTTTTAGTTTGAGACATAACTAACAAGCTAAATAATAAAAATGCAAATGATAGATTTATTTTCATCTTATTTCAAAGCACTTAAAATTTCATCATACAAAGCTTGACCTTCAGAGGGCTTTTTTGTTGATGGCAAAACTAATTCACCTTTTGAATTAAATAATAAATATCGTGGAATATATATACCGTCAGGCTCATTTAAAAGCTTCTGAAGTGATTCTTGAATTTTATCAGAAGTAAAAATATGATTCCCTTCTAAATAATTATTCTTAATATTAGGAAGCCATTTAGTAATTTCCTTGTCTTTGTCAATAGCTAAGTATAACATTTCGATATTATTTGTTTTCAAAAACGAAAACAACTTTTGAGAATGAGAAAATTCTTGAAAACAAGGCGCACAATAAGATGCCCATAAATCAACAAAGACAGCTTTTCCACTAAAATTATCATTAATAATAGAGGTTATATCGACACTATTAACTTGCTTATTATATTCAAATTTTCCGTTTATGAAATAGCCAAAAGCAAAAGGTTTGTAATCTGAAACTTTTTTATTTTTTAAATATTTTTCTAAATAGAGTGTGTATCTACTATTTGGAAACACTTTCTTAAATTGTTGAAAATCATTCTCGTTTAATCTATCGTTACTAAATAAATGAGCAAACAATTTTTCTTGTAAATGCAATGGAATAAAATTATAGTAATCCCTAACATTTTTATTCTTCCATAATCCTCTATCATAACGTTTTTCTTCAAAACCGCTTTCGTTCATAAATCTTGTAAATGATTGAACATTATCAAAAAAAGCATATGTTGTAAAATTTTTAAATTTATCATCAAACGGATTAAATTCAGTCATTAAATTATTTAATAAATCTAAAAATTCACTTTTAGGTAACTTTGTTTTGGTATATTCTTCTTCAATTCTAAAGATATCTTCAATTATACTTTTCGAATTATTAGCTAATGTTGATTCCAAGTATAATTTTGAAATTTCATAAATATCATTTGAGATTTCTCTATTTTCATAAAAATTATTCAATTTCTCAAGTTCTAATTTATGTTCCTTCTTTATAAAGTTTAAAATTTCAGACCCTCTATTTGCATTAAAAATTATTGGTCTTAATTTTTGAGAAAATTTTTGATATTTATAGATGGTATCAACATTTATAGCTAAGGAAATTGAACTGTTTCTTCCTTCATAGTGAATATGATATTTATTGTCTTGATTTTTTGATATATTTAAAACAATTGTTTCGTTGGGCTCATATAAAACATTAATACCAGGATTTGCTTTTGAAAAGGAAAAATATACATAACCAGGATTAATTGCTTGTAATTTTAATTCAGCTTTATTGTCTTTTGTAAAAATTGTATCTGAATGATATAAAAAATAGGCTGCATTATCATTTATCGATTTACTAACAACTATAGGAATAGAATCTGTAACATTTTGAAATTTTAATTGAATTGAAACATTTTGAGAATACGAAATTTGAAGAAAAAAGAACGCAAATAGAAGATATTTCATATTTATAAGATTAATTATACACCTTTTGACTTTAGTATAACGATAATTCTTACATGTTATTGCGTAATAATATTTCCATCACATAATCATCCATTACATATCCATTTCCAATATCAATTACTTCGTCTTTTACTTTTGAGAAACCTAATTTGGTATAAAAGTTTATGGCGCTGTTGTATTTGTTTACGTTTAAAAAAATGGCGTTTTGGTGGTTTTCAATAGCTTTTTCTTTTACGAGTTCAAAAAACTGTCTTCCTACACCTGTTCCTTGCGTTTCGGGTAACACGTAAATTTTGTGGATTTTAGTTTTGTTGGGTTCGCAATTAATCTCAAAGGAAACAAAACCTACATACTTATCGTCATCGTCTTGTGCTAAATAAAAAATATGTCCTTTTTGTATTAATTCGCGCAAAGCGGTTTCGTTGTAGAACTTGTCAATCATGTAATCCAATTGTGCGTTTGATAAGATTTCACCATACGCTACGGGCCAAATTTTCTTGGTTAAGTCGATAACAATTGGAATATGTTCGGAATTTGCTTTTACTAATTTCATAGGTAATCAACTAAAAAAGTCTCGCAATATACGAGACTTTTGTTTATTATGCTTGTCCTGTTGGACCAAAATTCAAAGGAATTGAAGGTTGTTCACCTTCCTCGATTTTTCCATGAGCATTTTCAAATCGGTGAATATTTTCTCCTAATGCTTTTAATAAACGTTTTGCGTGTTGTGGTGTTAAAATAATTCTGGATTTCACCTTTGCTTTTGGCACTCCAGGCATAATCGTTACAAAATCTACTACAAACTCTGAATTAGAATGATTAATGATGGCTAGATTAGAGTAAATCCCTTCTGCTGTTTGCTCGTCTAATTCGATGTTAATTTGTCCTTGTTGGTTATTATTTTCCATGATAATTAATATTGCTATTTTGTTTTACAAGAATAAGTATAATTTGGGTAAAAAAAAAGCCTAACAGAAAATCTGTTAGGCTTTATGTTAGAAATGACTCTAATTAGTAATTAAATTCTTCTTTAGCAGCCATTAATTCATTGTATTCTTCTTTAGAACCTACAATAATATTATCGTAATCTCTCATACCAGTACCAGCTGGAATTCTGTGTCCTACAATAACATTTTCTTTCAATCCTTCTAAAGTATCAACTTTACCTGCTACTGCAGCTTCATTTAATACTTTTGTAGTTTCCTGGAACGATGCAGCCGAAATGAATGATTTCGTTTGTAACGATGCTCTTGTAATACCTTGTAATACTGGAGTAGCCGTAGCTGGAACAATATCACGTGCTGATACTAAGTTTTTATCATTACGTTTTAATAACGAATTTTCATCTCTTAACTCACGTGGAGAAACAATCTGACCTGGTTTTAAGTTTTCTGAATCACCTGCATCTTCCACTACTTTCATTCCATATAATTTATCATTTTCAACGATGAAATCACTTGTATGAACTAATTGATCTTCTAAGAATAGAGTATCTCCTGGATCCACAATTCTTACTTTACGCATCATCTGACGGATTACTACCTCAAAGTGTTTATCGTTGATTTTTACCCCTTGTAAACGGTATACCTCTTGAATTTCGTTTACCAAGTACTGTTGAACAGCAGATGGTCCTTGAATTCTTAAGATATCCTCTGGAGTAATTGCACCATCAGAAAGTGGAGTTCCCGCTTTTACGAAGTCGTTCTCTTGAACTAAAATTTGGTTCGAAAGTTTTACTAGGTATTTCTTCACTTCACCAAATTTAGACTCGATAGCGATTTCTCGGTTACCTCTCTTAATTTTTCCAAATGTTACAACACCATCAATTTCAGAAACTACTGCTGGATTTGAAGGATTACGAGCTTCTAATAACTCGGTAATTCTTGGTAAACCTCCTGTAATATCACCTGCTTTAGAAGAACGACGTGGAATTTTAACTAAAATCTTACCTGCTTTAATTTTCTCTCCATCGTTTACCATAAGGTGAGCTCCTACTGGTAAGTTATATGAACGAATTAATTCGCCATCTTTACCATAGATGTGTAACGTAGGGATTAATTTTTTATTTCTACCTTCAGAAATTACTTTTTCTTGGAAACCGGTTTGCTCGTCGATTTCAACCATGAACGATTGTCCTTGTTCTAAATCTTCGTAACCTACTTTACCAGTAAATTCAGAAATAATTACCCCGTTATATGGATCCCATTTACAGATTGTAGTGCCTTTTTCAACAACGTCACCATCATTTACAAAAATACTTGAACCGTAAGGAATATAATGTGTATTTAATACAATACCCGTCTTTGGCTCTACTAATTTCAATTCAGTAGAACGAGAAATTACGATATCCACAGTATTTCCTTCAGTATCTTCACCTTTAACTGTTTTTAAATCTTCAATTTCTAATCTACCTGCAAAACGAGTTACAATACTAGACTCTTCAGAGATACCTCCCGCAACCCCTCCTACGTGGAACGTACGAAGTGTTAATTGTGTACCAGGCTCACCAATTGATTGCGCTGCAATAACTCCAACTGCTTCACCTTTCTGTGTCATCTTACCTGTTGCTAAGTTTCTACCGTAACATTTAGCACAAATTCCTTTTGTTGCCTCACATGTTAATGGAGAACGAACCTCAACCTTCTCTATTGGAGAAGCTTCGATTTGCTTAACAATAGCTTCAGTAATTTGCTCACCAGCATGAACTAGGATTTCAGAATCAAGAGGATTAATCACATCTTGTAATGCAACACGACCTAAAATTCTTTCACCTAAAGTTTCAACAATCTCTTCATTTTTCTTTAAAGCAGAAACTTCAATACCTCTTAATGTACCACAGTCTACTGAATTAACGATAACATCTTGAGATACATCATGCAATCTACGAGTTAAGTAACCCGCATCGGCTGTTTTAAGAGCGGTATCCGCAAGACCTTTACGAGCACCGTGAGTAGAAATAAAGTACTCAAGAATCGAAAGACCTTCTTTAAAGTTCGATAAAATTGGGTTTTCAATAATTTCACCACCACCAGCAGTTGATTTTTTAGGCTTAGCCATCAAGCCACGCATACCAGTTAACTGACGAATCTGCTCTTTAGAACCCCTTGCTCCAGAATCAAGCATCATATATACCGAGTTGAAACCTTGTTGATCTTCACGGATATTTTTCATTGCTAACTCTGTTAATTGAGCATTAGCTGAAGTCCAGATATCAATAACTTGGTTGTAACGTTCGTTATTTGTAATAAGACCCATGCTATAGTTCATCGAAATTGCGTCTACTTGCTCACGAGCATCAGCAATTAATTTCTCTTTTTGTTCAGGAATTCTAATATCACCTAATGAGAATGATAAACCTCCACGGAATGCGAACTTATACCCCATATCCTTCATGTTGTCCAAGAAAGCTGCAGTTGTAGGAACGTCAGTAACCGCTAAGATTTTACCAATAATATCACGTAATGATTTCTTAGTTAATACCTCATTGATGTATCCAGCTGCTTCAGGTACTACTTCGTTAAATAATACTCTACCAGCAGTTGTTTGAATAATTTTATAAACTAATTCACCGTTTTCATTAAAGTCTTTTGCTCTAATCTTAATTCTAGCATTCAACTCTAATTTTCCTTCATTTAAAGCGATGTTTACCTCTTCAGCAGAATAGAAAGTTAAACCTTCACCTAAAATTTTATGCTCAGGAGTTGATAAACGCTCTTTAGTCATATAGTAAAGACCCAGAACCATGTCCTGAGAAGGAACCGTGATAGGCGCACCATTTGCAGGGTTTAAGATATTGTGAGAAGCCAACATTAATAATTGTGCTTCTAAAATAGCTTCTGGTCCTAATGGTAAGTGAACCGCCATCTGGTCACCATCGAAATCGGCATTAAACGCCGTACATGTCAATGGATGTAACTGAATTGCTTTTCCTTCGATTAATTTAGGTTGGAATGCTTGAATACCTAAACGGTGTAATGTAGGAGCACGGTTAAGTAATACTGGGTGACCTTTAATTACGTTTTCAAGGATATCCCATACTACAGGCTCTTTTTTGTCGATAATTTTCTTAGCTGACTTAACAGTTTTTACAATTCCTCTTTCGATTAACTTACGAATAACGAATGGTTTGTAAAGTTCAGCCGCCATGTCTTTTGGTAAACCACACTCGTACATTTTCATTTCTGGTCCAACGACAATTACCGAACGAGCAGAATAATCCACACGTTTACCTAATAAGTTTTGACGGAAACGTCCTTGTTTACCTTTTAATGAATCTGATAACGACTTTAATGGTCTGTTAGATTCTGTTTTAACTGCAGAAGCTTTACGTGTATTGTCAAATAATGAATCTACAGATTCTTGTAACATACGTTTTTCGTTTCTTAAGATTACTTCAGGAGCTTTGATCTCCATTAATCTTTTTAAACGGTTGTTACGGATGATTACTCTTCTGTATAAATCATTTAAATCTGAAGTTGCGAAACGACCTCCATCAAGTGGTACTAACGGACGTAATTCTGGTGGAATAACTGGAATTACTTTTAAAATCATCCACTCAGGACGGTTTTCTCTGTTTAAGTTAGACTCACGGAATGATTCTACAACATTTAAACGTTTTAAGGCTTCTGTCTTACGTTGTTTAGATGTTTCGTTATTCGCAGCGTGACGTAATTCGTATGATAATTCATCTAAATTAGTACGAGCTAATAAATCCATAATACATTCAGCACCCATTTTAGCGATGAATTTATTTGGATCATTATCATCTAAATATTGATTTTCCATTGGAAGTGTATCTAAAATATTTAAATACTCTTCTTCCGTAAGGAAATCTAATTTTTGTAAAGATTCGCCATCAGCATTTTTAGCAATACCTGCTTGAATTACTACGTATCTTTCGTAGTAAATAATCATATCTAATTTCTTAGATGGTAATCCTAAAATATATCCGATTTTGTTTGGTAACGAACGGAAATACCAAATGTGAGCGATTGGCACAACAAGATTGATGTGTCCAACTCTATCTCTACGAACTTTTTTCTCCGTTACTTCAACACCACATCGGTCACAAACGATTCCTTTGTAGCGGATTCTTTTATACTTACCACAAGCACACTCATAATCTTTAACTGGACCGAAAATTCGCTCACAGAAAAGACCATCTCTTTCTGGTTTGTGGGTACGATAGTTGATTGTTTCTGGTTTTAAAACCTCACCTCTTGATTCTGCCAAAATAGATTCTGGAGAAGCAAGTCCTATCGTGATTTTGTTAAATCTTTTAACGGTATTTTTATCTTTTAATCTTGTCATGATATGAATACTTTCGATTTATGAAAAGCGTTGTAAAGGGAGTAACCTTGGCTACTCCCGGGATAAATTTATTCTTCTAATCTGATGTCTAATCCAAGACCTTTTAATTCATGCATTAATACATTGAATGATTCAGGTAATCCTGGTTCTGGCATAGTTTCTCCTTTAACGATAGCTTCGTAAGTTTTAGCTCTACCAATAACGTCATCCGATTTAACAGTTAAGATTTCTCTTAGCGTACTTGATGCACCATATGCTTCAAGAGCCCAAACCTCCATTTCTCCAAAACGCTGACCTCCGAATTGAGCTTTACCTCCTAATGGTTGTTGCGTAATTAAAGAGTAAGGACCAATAGAACGAGCGTGCATTTTATCGTCTACCATGTGACCTAATTTCAACATATAGATAACTCCTACTGTTGCTGGTTGGTGGAAACGCTCTCCAGTTCCTCCGTCATATAAATACGTATGACCGAATCTTGGAATACCTGCTTCGTCTGTTAAGGCATTAATTTGATCTAAAGTAGCACCATCAAAAATTGGAGTAGCAAACTTCTTACCTAATTTTTGACCAGCCCAACCAAGAACTGTTTCATAAATCTGACCAATGTTCATACGAGATGGTACCCCAAGTGGATTCAATACGATATCTACTGGTGTTCCGTCTTCTAAGAATGGCATATCTTCATGACGAACGATTTTAGCAACAATACCTTTGTTACCGTGACGTCCTGCCATTTTATCCCCTACTTTTAATTTACGTTTCTTAGCGATGTAAACTTTAGCAAGTTTTAAAATTCCAGAAGGTAATTCATCTCCAACAGTAATAGTAAATTTCTCTCTTCTTAACCAACCTTGTAAATCGTTTAATTTGATCTTGTAGTTGTGAATTAAGTCGTTCACCATTGCATTTGTATGCTCATCTGTTGTCCACTGACCTTTAGTTAAGTGAGCAAAATCTTCTACACCTTGTAACATCTTTTTAGTGAATTTTTTACCTTTTGGTAATACTTCTTCACCTAAATCGTTCATTACACCTTGAGAAGTTTTACCATCGATGATAACAAATAATTTTTCAATTAATTTGTCTTTCAAGTCGTTGTACTTAACTTCGAATTCAGTTTCTAATCTATCAACGTCTTCTTTGTCTTTAGAACGTTTTCTCTTATCTTTTACTGCTTTCGCAAATAATTTTTTATCTAAAACTACACCATGTAAAGATGGAGAAGCTTTTAATGAAGCATCTTTTACATCACCTGCTTTATCCCCGAAGATAGCTCTTAAAAGTTTTTCTTCTGGAGTAGGATCTGATTCTCCTTTTGGTGTAATTTTTCCGATTAGAATGTCGCCAGGTTTCACCTCTGCACCAATTCTAATCATACCGTTTTCATCTAAATCTTTAGTAGCTTCTTCAGAAACGTTTGGAATATCATTAGTTAATTCTTCGTTACCTAATTTAGTATCACGAACTTCTAATGTATAATCATCAATATGTAATGATGTAAAAATATCATCACGTACTACTTTTTCAGAAATTACGATAGCATCCTCGAAGTTATAACCTTTCCATGGCATGAACGCCACTTTTAAGTTTCTTCCGATTGCTAATTCTCCGTTTTGAGTAGCATAACCTTCACATAATACTTGTCCTTTAGCAACTCTATCCCCTTTTCTTACGATAGGTTTAAGGTTAATACAAGTACTTTGGTTGGTTTTTCTATATTTGATTAATTGATATGTTTTCTCATCTGAATCAAAGCTTACCATACGTTCTTCTTCAGTTCTGTCGTATTTGATAGTAATCATATTAGCATCAACATACTCAACAGTTCCGTTTCCTTCCGCATTGATTAATACTCTTGAATCAGAAGCAACTTGTCTTTCTAAACCAGTACCTACGATTGGAGCTTCAGGACGTAATAATGGAACGGCCTGACGCATCATGTTAGATCCCATCAACGCACGGTTCGCATCATCATGCTCTAAGAAAGGAATCAATGAAGCTGAAATCGAAGCAATTTGATTTGGAGCAACGTCAGTGTAATGTACGGCAGTTGGAGCAACCACAGGGAAATCTCCTTCTTCACGTGCAATAACATTCGTAGCGGTAATTTTACCTTTAGCATCCATTTCAATGTTTGCTTGTGCAATCATTTTACCTTCTTCTTCTTCAGCACTTAAATAAACTGGAGTAGATTCTAAATCAACCACACCATCCGTTACTTTACGGTAAGGCGTTTCGATGAATCCCATTCCGTTTACTTTAGCATAAACTCCTAAAGATGAAATAAGTCCAATATTTGGTCCCTCAGGAGTTTCAATTGGACATAGTCTTCCGTAGTGCGTATAGTGAACGTCACGTACCTCGAAACCAGCTCTTTCTCTAGATAAACCTCCAGGTCCAAGGGCAGATAAACGACGTTTGTGTGTAATCTCTGCTAATGGATTTGTTTGGTCCATAAACTGAGATAACTGGTTTGTTCCAAAGAATGAGTTAATTACCGATGATAATGTTTTTGCATTAATCAAATCGATAGGTGTAAATACCTCGTTATCACGAACGTTCATTCTTTCACGAATAGTTCTAGCCATACGAGCTAAACCTACCCCAAACTGAGCTGATAATTGCTCACCAACAGTTCTTACACGACGGTTTGATAAGTGGTCGATATCATCAATCTCTGCCTTAGAGTTGATTAATTCGATCAAATATTTAACGATTGTAATAATATCTTCTTTCGTTAAAACTTGTTTTTCCATAGGAATATCAAGGTTTAACTTTTTGTTCATTCTGTAACGACCTACTTCACCTAAGTTATAACGTTGGTCAGAGAAGAACAATTTATCTATAATACCACGAGCCGTTTCCTCATCAGGCGGTTCCGCGTTACGTAATTGTCTGTAAATGTGTTCAACAGCCTCTTTTTCAGAGTTTGTTGGGTCTTTTTGTAACGTATTGTGAATAATTGTGTAATCAGCCGCATTGTTATCCTCTTTATGTAAAAGGATTGTTTTTACGTCTGCTTCAATTATTTCCTCGATATTATCTTTATCAAGAATCGTATCACGATCTAAGATAATTTCGTTACGCTCAATAGAAACCACTTCACCAGTATCCTCATCCACGAAGTCTTCATGCCATGTATTCAATACACGTGCAGCAAGTCTTCTTCCCGCATATTTCTTTATACCAGTTTTAGAAACTTTAATTTCTTCCGCTAAATCAAAAATTTCTAAGATATCTTTATCTCTTTCGAATCCGATTGCTCTAAATAAAGTTGTTACAGGTAATTTTTTCTTTCTATCGATATACGCGTACATTACGTTGTTGATATCGGTAGCGAATTCAATCCAAGAACCTTTAAAAGGAATAATTCTGGCAGAATATAATTTAGTTCCATTTGCATGGAAAGACTGTCCAAAGAATACACCTGGAGATCTGTGTAATTGTGATACAACTACACGCTCAGCACCATTGATTACGAATGTACCGCTAGGTGTCATATATGGTATTGTTCCTAAATACACATCTTGAACGATTGTTTCAAAATCCTCGTGTTCAGGGTCAGTACAATATAATTTTAATCTAGCTTTAAGAGGCACACTATACGTTAAACCTCTATCAATACACTCTTCAATAGTGTATCTAGGTGGATCAATAAAATAATCTAGAAACTCTAATACGAATTGGTTTCTCGTATCAGTAATTGGAAAATTTTCCATGAAGGTATTATACAGCCCTTCGTTGCCTCTTTCGTCAGATTTCGTTTCCAATTGGAAAAAATCTTTAAACGATTTCACTTGAATATCTAGAAAATCTGGATATTGTGGAATGTTTTTTGTCGAAGCAAAATTTAATCTTTCAGTCTGATTTGTTATCATCAATGGACAAAATTTTGATTTAAAAAAAGTAATTTTTTGTGTAAAACACTGCTTTTTAATACTTCCTTTTTTATTTAGCAACCGATACATCTTTAAAAATAAACCAGGAAAGATTGTCTATTTTTTTTCTTCGTTATTGGTTACATTAAAACGCATAAAAAATACAATAATTTAATATACGCAAAATGGTTTAGGTCTTTGAGAACATTCTCAAGACCTAAACCTAGCTTATTTGTGAGTATAAATTATTTTAACTCAACTACAGCTCCTGCTTCTTCTAAAGCTTTCTTAAGACCTTCAGCCTCATCTTTAGAAACTCCTTCTTTTACGTTTGTTGGAGCAGCATCAACTAAATCTTTAGCTTCTTTAAGACCTAAACCAGTTAATTCTTTAACCGCTTTAACTACTCCTAATTTAGAAGCTCCAGCATCTTTTAATACTACTGTAAATTCAGTTTGCTCAGCAGCAGCAGCAGCATCTCCTCCACCAGCAGCAACTACAACAGCTGCAGCAGCAGGCTCGATACCATACTCATCTTTTAATATTGTTGCTAATTCGTTAACTTCTTTAACTGTTAAGTTAACTAATTGTTCTGCGAATTGTTTCAAATCTGCCATTTTTTCTATCTTTTAAAATGTTTTGTAAAAATATAATTTATTAAGTGCGAACGTATTATTCTGCTGCTTCTTCCTTGTTAGGTTGATTTTGAAGAGCTGCAATAACTCTTTGAGCAGGTGATTGTAATAACCCAATAATCTCTGCGATAACTTCTTCTTTAGATTTAATAGCAACTAAGCTATCTAATAAATTATCACCAATAAAGATTTCTTGATTAATGTAAGCTCCTTTAAAGATTGGTTTTTCACCTTTCTTACGGAATTCTTTGATGATCTTTGCTGGACCGTTAGCAGTATCAGCAATGAACATAGAAGTATTTCCTTTAAGAACTGATGCTAAATCACCATAGTCGTTATCAGAAGCTTCCATTGCCTTTTCTAACAATGTGTTCTTAACAACTTCTAATTTAATACCAGCTTTAAAACAAGCTCTTCTTAAGTTTGAAGTAGTATCTGCATCAAGTCCTGAAATGTCTGCTAAATAAACAACATTCACATCCGCTAACTGTGCAGTTAAATCTTCAATAGCGATTGATTTTTCTTCTCTAGTCATACTAAAAATTTTTAACTACCAATTATACAGCTTTAGGATCTAAAGCAATAGCAGGACTCTGAGTACTTGATATATGAATAGACTTGATATATGTACCTTTTGCTGCAGTTGGTTTTAATTTGATTAATGTTTGAACGATTTCATGTGCATTGTCATAGATTTTGTCAGCATCAAAAGATACTCTACCTATTCCTGCGTGAACGATACCAGTTTTATCAACTTTAAAGTCAATTTTACCAGCTTTCACTTCTTGCACTGCTTTAGCAACATCCATAGTTACTGTTCCTGTTTTAGGATTAGGCATTAAACCTCTTGGACCTAAAATACGACCTAATGGACCTAATTTACCCATAACAGCTGGCATAGTGATGATTACATCAACATCTGTCCAACCATCTTTAATTTTTTGTAAATAATCATCTAAACCTACGTGGTCTGCACCAGCAGCTTTAGCTTCAGCTTCTTTATCTGGAGTGACTAATGCTAATACTCTTACATCTTTACCAGTTCCATGAGGTAATGTTACAACACCTCTTACCATTTGATTCGCTTTTCTAGGATCTACACCAAGTTTTACTGCGATATCAACAGACTCATCAAATTTTGCAGAAGCAACTTCTTTAATTAATGCAGAAGCATCTCTTAATGAGTAAAGTTTATTCTTCTCAATTTTTGCTGCAGCCTCTTTTTGCTTTTTTGTCAATTTTGCCATTGTCTAATTTCTTTTTAGAGATTAAAAAGGAGCATTTCCTGTTACTGTTATACCCATAGATCTAGCCGTTCCAGCAATCATACTCATAGCTTTTTCAATTTCAAAAGCATTTAAGTCTGCCATCTTGTCTTCAGCAATAGTTCTAATTTGATCCCAAGTAACGTTTGCTACTTTTTTACGGTTAGGTTGCCCTGAACCAGACTTTAATTTTGCTGCTTCTAATAACTGAATTGCAGCAGGTGGCGTTTTAACAACAAAGTCAAAAGACTTGTCTTTATACACAGTAATTTGTACTGGTAAAACTTTGCCAGGTTTGTCTTGTGTTCTCGCATTAAATTGCTTACAGAACTCCATGATGTTAACCCCAGCAGCCCCCAAAGCAGGTCCAACCGGTGGCGATGGATTCGCAGCACCTCCCTTAACTTGTAGTTTAACTACTTTACTAACTTCTTTTGCCATTTTTAAAAAAATTTAGCACATCTACCAATTGGAAGCGATTGATGTGATTTATATATGTAACGAAAAATTATACTTTTTCAACTTGCATAAAACTTAACTCTAAAGGTGTCTTTCTACCAAAAATTTTCACCATTACTTCAAGTTTACGCTTTTCTTCATTTACCTTCTCAATAGTACCATTGAAACCATTAAAAGGACCGTCTACTACTTTTACAGTTTCACCTACTACATAAGGAATAGCTAAATTATCAACTTTAATAGATAACTCATCAACTTTTCCTAACATTCTATTAACTTCAGATTGTCTTAATGGAACAGCATCTCCCCCTTTTGTTTCACCTAAAAAACCAATAACACCTGGAATTGATTTAATAATATGCGGTATTTCACCAGTTAAATTAGCTTCAATCATTATATAACCTGGGAAATAAACTCTTTCTTTGGGAATTTTTTTTCCATCTCTAACTTGAACAACTTTTTCAGTTGGAACAAGAACCTGAGATATATAATCAGCCATACCTAGTCTTGAAGCTTCTGTCTCAATGTAGTTTTTTACTTTATTCTCTTGACCACTTACAGCTCTTACTACATACCACTTATTAACATTATTATCAGCCATACTGTAAGTATTATTTTAAAATATTAAAAAATCCTTCAAGTGCTTTTACAAATAATTCATCAACACCCCAAGTTAGTAGAGCGAAAATAACTGAAAATACAGCAACAATAATTGTCAAACGCTGAACTTCTGCCCAAAGAGGCCAAGTAACATTTGCTTTCAATTCATGAAATGCTTCTGATATGTAATTAACTACTTTTGTCATTTTAATCTTTATTTGCACGGGCGGAGGGATTCGAACCCCCATCAATGGTTTTGGAGACCACTATACTAGCCCTTGTACTACGCCCGTTTGTTAAAAACCAGCAGCGAACTGCTGGTTTAAATTTATTATCGACTTATAATTAGTCTAAAATTTCAGTAACCTGACCAGCACCTACTGTTCTACCACCCTCACGGATAGCGAAACGTAAACCTACTGATAAAGCGATAGGACTTAATAATTGAACATCAATTGTTAAGTTATCACCTGGCATAACCATCTCTACACCAGCTGGTAAAGAAATAGTTCCTGTTACGTCAGTTGTACGTACATAAAACTGTGGACGGTAGTTATTGTGGAATGGAGTGTGACGTCCACCTTCTTCTTTTTTCAAGATATACACCTCAGCTTTGAAGTGAGCGTGTGGCTTAACAGATCCTGGTTTAATGATAACCATTCCTCTTTTAATATCTTCTTTAGCGATACCTCTCAATAATAAACCTACGTTATCACCAGCTTCACCTCTATCAAGGATTTTACGGAACATCTCAACACCTGTAATAGTAGAAGTTAATTTTTCAGCTCCCATACCAATGATTTCAACAGCATCACCTGTATTAGCAACACCAGTTTCGATACGACCTGTAGCAACAGTTCCACGACCTGTAATTGTAAACACGTCTTCAACTGGCATCAAGAAAGGCTTATCAACATCACGAGCAGGTAATTCAATCCAGTTATCAACTGCATCCATTAAAGCTAAAACTGTGTCAACCCATTTTGGCTCACCATTTAAAGCTCCTAAAGCAGAACCTTGAATAACAGGACCATTATCACCATCATATTGATAGAAAGATAATAAATCTCTGATTTCCATTTCTACTAATTCTAATAATTCAGCATCATCAACCATATCCACTTTGTTCATGAATACAACCATTCTAGGCACACCTACTTGACGACCTAAAAGGATGTGCTCTCTAGTTTGTGGCATAGGACCATCTGTAGCAGCAACTACTAAGATAGCACCATCCATTTGAGCAGCACCAGTAACCATGTTCTTAACGTAATCCGCGTGACCTGGACAGTCAACGTGAGCATAGTGACGGTTAGCTGTAGAATATTCTACGTGAGATGTATTAATAGTAATACCTCTTTCTTTTTCTTCTGGAGCATTATCAATTTGATCAAATGATTTTGCTTCTGATAAACCAGCATCAGCTAATACTTTAGTAATAGCAGCAGTTAATGTAGTTTTACCGTGGTCAACGTGTCCGATAGTTCCAATATTTAAATGGGGCTTCGAACGATCAAAGGTTTCTTTTGCCATGATTTAATAATTTAATCTTAGTTATATATTAGTGTTCAAAAAATAAACTTTCTTAAGAGCCAATGACGGGAATTGAACCCGTGACCTCTTCCTTACCAAGGAAGCACTCTACCCCTGAGCTACACCGGCTTTTGTGAGTTCAGAAGTTAGAATTCAGAATTCAGAAATATCCAAATTCGTTTTTCTAAATCCTAATTTTCATTGTGGGGAGAGCAGGATTCGAACCTGCGAAGACTTAGTCAGCGGATTTACAGTCCGCCCTCGTTGGCCGCTTGAGTATCTCCCCAATCCATTTATATTTTAGAAACCAAAACTTAGAGCCGATGGAGGGACTCGAACCCACGACCTGCTGATTACAAATCAGCTGCTCTAGCCAGCTGAGCTACACCGGCAACTTAAATATAAAAAGTCCGCTATTTCTAACGGACTGCAAATGTATATAATTTATTTTTGAATCAAAACATTTTTTAATTTTTTTTTCTATTTAAGAGTGAGAACGTAATTTTTCTTTTCTTTTTGTAACTACTCGCTCCAAAGAATCGACAGATAAGTCAACCGCCTCTTCAAAACTTTTAGCTGTTTTCTTAACCAAAAACTCATCACCTGGTACATGAATTTTAATTTCAACTGTTTTATTTTCCTTATCACTCGTATTCTCTAATTTCAAAAATACTTCAGAAGAAACTATCTTATCATAAAACTTTTCTAACTTATCCAATCTTTCTTGAATAAAATCTACTAATTTTCTGTCTACATTAAAATTTACTGCTTGAACGTTAACTTTCATAATCCTATTAATTAAAGGTTATACAATCGAGTTATTTTTTATTTCTTGGATGTGCATCTTGATATACTTTCTTCAACTCCGACAAACTACTGTGAGTATAAATTTGAGTTGAAGACAAACTGACATGACCTAATAACTCTTTTACTGAATTTAAATCGGCACCATTATTCAACAGATGTGTTGCAAAAGTATGCCTAAGAACGTGTGGACTCTTTTTTTCTTTTTTTGAGACATTACTAAAGTAATCATTTATTAATCGATACACAAACGATTCGCTGATTTTACATCCTTTTTTTGATAAAATTAACACATCCTTATCCTCAATACATTCTAATTTAAAGCGTTGTATTTTATATTGGTGATATAAAACGAAAGTAGAATCCAAGATTGGCAACACTCGCTCCTTATTTCTTTTTCCTAAAACCTTGAGTGTTTTTTTAATTTCATCTACGCTATTCAATTTTAGATTAATCAATTCGGCTCTGCGAATTCCAGTTGTGTAAAAAAGTTCGACAATAAATCGATTTCGAACCGTTTCAAAATCATTTAAATCAACATCATCTAACAAAACTTCTTTCAATTCAATTTCCGAAAAAGGAATTTGAATTTTCTTAGCTGTTTTTAACGATTTATGTTTCAACAAGGGATTAACTGAAATCTGCTTTATTTTAAGCAAAAACTTATAATATGATTTTAAGGATGAAATTTTCCGATTAATCGATGTAGGCGATATTTTTTGCTCCATCAATAAAACTATCCAATTCCTTACATTTGAATAAACCACTTCTTCAAGAGCAATAGAATGCTCAAGTAAATAATTCTGAAAAGACAAAATATCATCCACATAAGCTCGAACAGTTAAAGGAGAATAGTTTTTCTCTTTTACCAAATAGTGCTGATATGCTTGTAAATTTGTAGTCATAAAAAAAACCGCTAAAACAAAGTTACACTTTATTTTTAGCGGTTAGTATGATTATTTCAAAAATATTAATTCTCTAATGAATCTCTTAATCCTTGAATATAAGCAGCCTTTTGAATTTGAGCTCTTTTGATTACAGAAGGCTTCGTAAATTGCTGACGTGCTCTTAATTGACGAACAGTCCCTGTTTTATCAAACTTTCTTTTATAGCGCTTTAATGCTCTATCGATATTTTCTCCGTCTTTAATTGGTATAATTAACATAATATAGACACCTCCTCTCGTTAAGGGTGCAAATGTAGAAATTATTTTTTTAATTAAAAAATCACTTTTGCAAACTTTTTAAATTAATATATTAAAAATAAAAAATCCTATTCATTGAATAGGATTTTAATAATTTAAATTACTTTGTTAAACTGCTGGCTTGTAATCTTTATTATCAATAATCATTTTTGATAAAATTTCCTTCAAAATCTCTGAAGTTCCTCCACCAATAGGTCCCAAACGACTATCTCTTAACAAACGAGCTAAAGGATATTCTTCCATATAACCATAACCTCCTAACATTTGCAAACAATCATAAATTACTTGATCTGCAACCTTAGTAGACTTTAATTTAGCCATAGTAGCTTCTTTAACTACATATTCCCCTTTGATTAATCTGGCTACAGCAGCATAATTAAAAATCTTACAATGTTCCACTTCTGTAGCATGCTCTACCATAGTATGTCTTAGAGCCTGAAACTTATTAATTGTATTTCCAAAAGCTTCTCTTTGTGACATGTATTCTAATGTATAATCGATCGCATATTCAGCTCGTGCATGAGCGTTGATTGCCATTATCAGACGTTCTAAAGCGAAATGCTGCATAATATAAGGAAAACCTTTTCCTTCTTCACCCATTAAATTCTCCAAAGGAATTTCCACACTATCAAATGCTATTTCCGCAGTATCAGAGGCTCTCCATCCTAATTTATCTAATTTTGTAGCGGATATTCCTTTTGTGTTAGTATCAACCAAGAAGATACTAATCCCTTTGTTACCTAATTCTGTATTCGTTTTGGCTGCCACTACATAATAATCAGCATACACCCCATTTGTTATAAAAGTCTTAGAACCGTTAATTACAAATTTATCCCCTTTTCGAATTGCATTAGTTCTCATTCCTGCTACATCACTACCTCCAAAAGGTTCTGTAATGCATAATGCCCCAATTTTTTTTCCAGCTATACTAGGCGCCAAATAATCTTGTTTAATTCGCTCGTCTCCTTCTGCGTTTAAATGTGTCATTGCTAAATATGCATGAGCCCACATAGCAGCTGCAAAACCAGAAGACTTAATTTTTTGTAATTCTTCTAAAAAGATAACAGTGTAAAATAAATCCAAATTCATTCCACCATAAGCCTCTGGATAATTCAATCCAAAGAAACCCATCTCACCAAATTTTTCCCAAATAAAACGATCAATGGTTCCTGTTTTTTCCCATTTCTCTATGTGTGGTACTACTTCTTTCTGTAAAAAATCTCTAAAACTTTTTCTAAATAATTCGTGTTCTTCAGTGAAATATATCGAATTCATAAAACTATTAATGTTATGTTTGTTTTGTGGTATGATTTTAAAAATCCAAATATAAGTTGATTATTTGTATTTTATCATTAGGCATTCCTTTAATTTTTGTTAAATCGTCAATATTTTTAATTCCGTTATTCATAGTTCTGTAGATGACAATTTCTTTGGCCAAAGCATAATTAAAATAAGGAAACTTTACTAAATCTTTTTGAGACAGTTCATTAATCTTAATTTTCTTCAATCCATCTTGACTTTTAACAGTAAATCTCTTCTCTAAATCGGCCAAAGCTTCTGGACTAATTCCCCAAATAAATTGAAATTGCCCCATACTAACAAAACAACCCAACTTTTCTTTTTCTTGCATAATTTTATCAGCTAATTTTTCTCCGATACCATAGACTGCAATTAAATCTTCTCTACTTGCTGAATTAATATCTTTTTGAATTATCTTTTCTTTTTCCTTTGGTAAAAACTTATGAAACTTTTGTGAAGTAATATTTGTTTTATTTTTTACCCAATCAGGAAATTTGAAGTACGGACTAATTTTTGCTAAAAAAGCATCCGAAACCTTAGTAACATGTTGAAATTCTTTTGCAGAATTAACATATTCCCCTTTGTTACGAAAAGCATGCAAGCGATCAATTTCTTGAATTGACATCCCTAACTTATAACCTTTGTAATCGGTTATAAAGTTTGGATTAAATGGAAATATCGTATCTTTCTTATTTTGATGGATATTTTTTAAACTATCTATTTCGTTTTGTATGGATAACCATGCCTTATCATTAGAATTATTTTTTAGATTAAAAAAATCATCTTTAAAAAAAAAGTAGGCAAGTTGAACTAAAATAATGAGTGTAAATAACAAAAAAATTCCACTTCTATGATCTCTAGAAAACAAGAAATATGTCTTTAATTTAGTCATATTAAAACTATTTTGGCTAATGGATGAATATCAAAATACTTGAATAGAATCAAATAACTTTGAAATTTCATAAAGCTAAATAAAAAAATGTTATGATGCTAAATATTAAATATGAATAGTTAAACAAGTTATATGCTAAATCATTCATAAAAAACCATTAATAGTTTAACCAAAAATTTACAGATCAAAAACCGAACTTCTTTTAGTTCGTATCATATCTTTAAGCTTTAATAGAAAAGCTAACGTTAGATAAAGACCAAAACCTAAACCAACAGTAATGAAAGAAATATAAATAAAAAACAAACGAACATTAGTGGCTCGCATACCTAAACGATCAGCAAGGCGTGATGCTACAAAAAAACCATGCCTTTCAAAAAAATGTAATAGGTTCTGAATCATTTCAAAATTTTTCATCAAAATTACAATTATTTTCTTAGAATATTGATTCCGACAGAACAATCTAAACACTTTTTAAAATCGCAATATTCTTTTTTTAATTGTAATAATGATTGGGATTCAAATGCATTTTTTGATATAACTCCAAAAGATGCAAACTTTTCAATTATTGCATTTTTCTCAGAAGGAATTAAAGAAACGATATCAATTAACTCTTCTATTATATCTTTTTTCTGACTTAAAGCATAAGCAAAACGCAAAGGAATGATAGTATTTACAACCAATAAATCGATGAACGACATAGAAAGTTTTTTTACCTTTTTAGAACTTTTCTTGTCAAAGTTATAATGGGTTTCCCAATATTGACTAACACCAATATTAAAAATTTGATAAAATTGTTTCATTGAATTACAACTTATCAACTGTGAAAATAGATTTTTCTGATGAAAATATACGTTAGCCAATTGCGCCAAACGAATTGTTGGAAAATTATCTGGACGATGTTTGTAAAATGATACACATTCTGTAATCATGTCTTTTAATTGATACTTCTGAAGCAAATAAAGGTACTGCTTTTGCAACTCCTTAGCATATGTATCTTGAAAATCTGAAGAAAGTAAATTTGCTTGCCCCAGAAACAAAGCCTCAAGAGATTCTAAAGAAAATGATTCTTTCCTTATAATTGAAAACGGAATGGATTTAGCAATTTTGAAAAAAATTTCCCCGTTAGTGTTCAATCCAAAATTCTTTGCTAGTAAACAAAACAAAATTGCTTCCCAATCTTGATTAAAATCTTCAACTAATTCAAAAATTAATTCTGATTTTCTTTCCAATCGCTCTAAAAACAAACGTTCCTTCCAATTTTGAAAAACAAAACCATCCACATTCTTAATTTCATTTTCGCAATATATCCATGATTTTTGTGCCATTAAAGATTGATAATTCTGTAAATCTGAAAAGGAAATATGTTCTTTTAGTTCCAATGTTGGAAGTTCAGAATTATCTTTTCTAAAAATGGGAACATCATTTTCCCAAACAACATGTAAAATCACAGAATCATAATTTGGATCTTTTTCATGGTTATGTAGGTACCAATCAGATGATTTGAGATGTATCTCAACATTTCCAGCCCATTTTTGATTTCCGATAATAAGTTGTGCATTAAAAAAATCTGGTCCAGCTAACTGAAGGTATTGACCTGAATTAAGAATCTGAATAGACTCTCCTTTAGTGGTTTGTAATTTTGAAATATCAAATTTCTTGAATTGCCACAAGTAGTGCAAAAAATCTTCTTTCATTTTGTATGGCGTATATAATTGAATAACAAATATATAAAAATAAAAAAACCTGCAAAAATTAATTTACAGGTTAATTAAATCGAATATAAAATTATTATTTTATAGAACTAATGATATCATATTTTGTAATGATGTGATGTTTTCCATTACCTAAATCAATTAATACAGCTTGATTATCCTTTGTAATCAATTTTGAAACTTCTTCTATTGGAGTGCCTACAGCTACAATTGGATAAGGTTTCCCCATTACCTCTCTTATAGGCTTTTCAGCTGTGTTTTTATCTACTAAATAGCTTTGAAACAAATCGGATTCATCTACCGAGCCAACAAATCCATTTACATCAACAACAGGAATTTGAGAAATTTTATACTTTCTCATTCTTTCAATAGCATGCGAAACTAATTCTTCTGTTCGGACAATTACTAATGGTTTATCAATGTGTTCTTTTATTAAATCTTCTGCTTTAGTAATTTCTTCTTCAAGAAAACCTCTTTCACGCATCCAATCATCATTAAACATTTTACCTACATATCGACTACCAGAATCGTGAAATAAAACCACTACAACATCTTCTGGCTTGAAGTGTTCTTTTAATTGTAATAAACCTTTAACTGCTGCTCCTGAGGAATTTCCAACAAAAATACCTTCTTCTAAAGCTATCTTTCTTGTGTAAACGGCAGCATCTTTATCTGTAACTTTTGTAAAACCATCAATCAATGAAAAATCAACGTTCTTAGGTAAAATATCCTCACCTATTCCTTCTGTAATGTAAGAATAAATTTCATTCTGATCAAAAATACCAGTTTCATGATATTTTTTAAAAACAGAGCCATACGTATCTACTCCCCAAATTTTAATATTAGGATTTTTCTCTTTCAAATATTTAGCAATACCAGAAATAGTTCCTCCAGTACCAACGCCTACAACAAAATGGGTAATTTTACCATCCGTTTGCTCCCAAATCTCAGGACCCGTTTGTTCGTAATTTGCTTTTGAGTTGCTTGGATTATCGTATTGATTCACATACCAAGAATTTGGAATTTCTTCTCCTAATCTTTTGGAAACGGAATAATATGAACGAGGATCAGTTGGTTCAACATCCGTAGGACAAATGATTACTTTAGCTCCTACAGCACGTAGAATATCTGATTTTTCTTTGGATTGTTTGTCTGAAATTACAAAAATACACTTATAACCTTTAACGATTGCAGCTAAAGCCAAACCCATTCCAGTATTACCTGAAGTTCCTTCAATAATGGTTCCTCCCGGCTTTAAACGACCATCTGCTTCTGCATCTTCGATCATTTTAAGGGCCATTCTATCTTTAGCAGAATTACCTGGATTAAAAGTTTCTACTTTAGCTAAAACCAGAGCATCAATTTCAGCTGTTACTTTGTTAAGCTTAACTAGTGGTGTATTACCAATAGTTTCTAATATATTTTTTGCGTATTTCATTATTGATTATTCTAATATTTTGCAAAGATAGTGTGAAAATTATGATTACAAAAACACCCTAACCATTCGTTTCAAATTATTGAAAGAAATTCCAAACCAATCCAAAACGAATCATAAAGTCGCGGTAAGGATAATTTGGAGCCGTGTAATAGTCATAACCCGTAAAAGAAGAATTAAAATGTTCGGCTTTTAAGAAAATTCTTGTCTGCCTAATTCGTGCGTTAATGAAAAAATCTAACATCGGAAAATCACCAATTTTTGTTTCATTTTGAACATAGAATTCTCCAATAAGTGGATTGTAATCGTTAGCAAAATATTTAGTAAAATATTGCAATGTTATTCCCGTTTGGATTTGCATTGCTTTTTTAAAGACATAACCGGTGTAATACAAAGTGTTACGAGTAACGAACTGAGGAACGTTTAAAACTTGGTTGGATTGCTGTACCTCTTGATATAACAAAGTATTATCCAACGCAAAGTTGCGATACTTAAATTCTTTACTGGCTTTTAAAGAAAAATAGTTGATTGTTTGATCGTACTGAAAAGGTTTAACAGTAAGTGTTGTTAGTGTATTTTGAATATTGTCAAAATACAAATAATCATTCATAATTTTGTAAGTAGCTGAAAGATTGACCCATTTAGTTTTAGCAGAAAAATCAAACTGACTTAACTTTTCATTTTTAAAATTATTCGACCAGTTGTAATCGACATATCCACTTTGAAAAAGAGTATAATTCAAATTTGGGATACTATTTAGTTTTTGATAATTAAAACTCACGTGATTATCCTTATCAATTCGATAAGCAGCACCAACTTCTACATTAGACACTGATTGATTAGATATTGTTTGCGCAAGATTTAATTTAAAATCAACTCCATACAAACTGTAATTATAATTTCCGCCTATCATATTAATACGATCTGAAATAGCATTAGGAACTGCTATAGAACCATCGGAATTAAACACAACACTTTTATAAAAATAGTTATAATTATTATCATCTAGGAAAAATTCAAGATTACCAAAACTCTTAGTTGTATAAGCTACAGCTAATTTATTGTAAAAATGATTGTATCGAACTTTATCTTTAATATCATTAGTTAAAGTAGTACCAAATCTGCTACTCTCTGTAGGTTGCGTAAATTGAAAAAACTTGTATTCGTGATTAAATTGATGCTTGATTAATAATCCATTTGGATTTGATTTACTCAATTTAAACGAATGGTCCACAAAAAAACGATTACCTTTTAGCAGAGAGGTTGCATCAGTAAAATAAACTTTAACCCTATCACGTTGATTATAAGGTGCCTCACTAGTTTCAAATTCATTCAAATTAACAATACCACCATTTTCCTGATTTGAAATATCTTGTCCTGTAAAATGTGTATTTAAATTATATCTATTATCGATGGTGAAATAACTAGTTGTAAATCTAAAATTCCCAGAGCTCGTCAAACTGTTTACATATTTACCTAATGAACGTAAACCTTTGTAAGCAATAGAAAAATTTAAATTCGATTTTGTATTAACCGATAAAAAAGCATCTAAGGCTTGACCTTGTTCCATAACCGTTTTAAAATATAATTCAGTTAAAGGAGTAGGAACAGAATAATATTTTATATCATCTACTTGAAGGTAGTTGAAATGTTTAGCCTTAAAACCAAAATCAGGATAAAAAGTTTTATTTTGCAAACTAAAATCTAGGGTATTATATACATGACCTTCGTTTACAAAAGGTAACAAACCAAAAATATCTTTGCGTAATAAATTATACTTATACTCGCTTTGAATAGTCAAAGAAGTATCTACATATGTAGTATCTCTTTTTAGTGTGTAGATTTTATATAAATTATGTGGCGCTTTCGGAAGAATATCTTTATTAGACTTTGAAGAGAAACTTCCCAGAGTGTCATTTTTATCAGAACCTCCTCTAGGAGGACCAGCAATACCTCCATCAACTCTTCTTATTTGAGCGTTTGAGAAATAAGAAAATAAAATAAATATTAATAATAAAAATCTCATCTGAAAATTTAAAAAAACAAAAATAAGGAGATTTTATGTTAAAGACCGACATAAAATAAAAAAAAACCGAAACTAAAAGTTTCGGTTTTTAATTATTTATTCAAATGTATTATTGAATTATAAAAGTATGCTCAGCAAAAGAACCGAAGTTACCTTGTCCACTGAATAATGGAGCACCATTGTTAAGATTATTCATAGAATAATTACCAATAACAGTACTACTAGTATACATACCATCGCCATAAGCATCATAGATAACGAAAGTATATTCACCTGGAGTTAAACATTTAACAACAGAGAAAGTACTTCTTGGAGCGAAAGTTCCTAAACCAACAAAACTTCCACCTGGACCACTGAATCCACCATAATCAACTAAATTCAAATTAGAATCATATAATTCCCATGCAGTTTCATCAGGGTAGCTATCAAATTTAATAGATAGTCTAGCTCTTACTGAAGCACAAGGTCTATAAAGATTAAAAGTTGATTTAGAAGTAGTAACTCCAGTTAAAACACCATTAGTGAAAGTACCGTAAGAGGTGTTTTGGTTTAAATCAGCAGAAGGTTCTAAACTAACAACGATTTTGTTACCATCAACC
The DNA here is from genome assembly GCF_023634865.1 of Flavobacterium fragile. Classification (GTDB taxonomy): domain Bacteria; phylum Bacteroidota; class Bacteroidia; order Flavobacteriales; family Flavobacteriaceae; genus Flavobacterium; species Flavobacterium fragile. The sequence continues at coordinate 369,443 of NZ_JAMLJN010000001.1, read as the reverse complement.
AAGTTATTACCAATAACAGTAACATCATAAGTACCTTCTTTAGAACCAGCAGGGATAGTTACCGTTGCAGGAACTGTATAGTTACCAGCTGAATGGTTAGTTGAAGGATCCACAACAAGGTTGAAAGTTCTATCAACATTAGAAACATTAGTAGCTAGAATACGACCTTCAACCACAACAGTTTGTCCATCAGCAACTTCTACAGTTTGGTAATTCTCTAAACCAACATAATTAGCAGCATTATTGTCGGTTGATAAATCCTCTTCACAGCTTGCCAAAGAAAAAGTTAAGGCAAGAGCAGAAAAGAATACTATAGACTTTTTAAATATCATAATTTTCTTATTTTAAATTAGTTTTGACCTGTAATTTGTGGATTGTTATCCAATTCTAACTGTGGAATTTGGAATGACATCTCATCTGAATCGAATAAGAATGATTGACCAGCACGGAATACATGGTTAGTACCTCTTGATACTGTAGCACCATTACGTTTCATAGCTAAATAACTCTTACCTTCACCCCAGAATTCAATTCTAGTTTGACGATAGATAGCTTCTTTTAGAGCATTACCAGTTAATGGATCTACATAAGCATCAACATCAGCAGGAGAAGCTAAACGAGCAGCAAGAAATTCCTTAAGTCTAGCTTTAGCAGCAGGCTCATTATTAGATTTAGCTGCAGCTTCAGCACTCAACAAATAAAACTCATCAACACGCATGAATAAATAATCCGTCGTAATAATTTGCTGACCACCAATTGTTCTAGCAGGAGCAAAGAACTTATTGATTGGCATACGGTTAGTAGTACCTGATGTACCGAATTGAGTTCTTCTGATATCGTTTGAAGGAATTAAAGCTAACAATCCAGTATCGATAGTTTTTCTATCACCAGCCCACTGATAACTGTAAGTAAAATAATCCATTTGTCCCCACCAGTTAACTAATTGGTGACCCATTTCAGTTGTGATATCATAAGCCCACATCCAAGAAGGAGTAGCTACATCATTGAAACCAGCACCTGCACCAGGGAACGCTAATTGACCTCTTGTAGTTAAAGGATAAGCTCCTGAATTGATAATTTCATCAGCAACTACCTTTGCGTCTGGGTAATTACCCATTGCCGCATGAGTGTAAGCTAATAATCCCTTAGCAATATATTTGTTAACTTTTTGTTTGCTATCTGGAGTAAAATCATCTAACAAAGTGATTGCATCATTTAAATCACTTAAGATCAAATCATAAATTTGAGAAGCAGGAACTTTAGCAAAAGAAATATTATTAATATCACCATCTGTATATGGTAAAATTGGCATACTAGGATCATATGATCTTTGGAAAATTTGTGCCAAATAAAAATATGCATATGCTCTGTAAGCTTTTGCTTGACCTAAAATATGTCTACCGTTTGTAGTAGTTGGAACAGCATCATTACCACCAACAGAATTAATAACGTTATTTGATAATGCAATAACTTTATAATAATAACGCCAAATAATACTATTTTCCTCACGAGAAAAATCTACAGTAGAAACTAAGTTGGCAGTGTTTTCATACCAACCATAAGAGTTAGCTGATAAAGCAACATCTCCAGATAACATATCTAACCAGATATCAACACCTTTTTGACCTAAATCATAGTGTCTACCAGTACCAGCAACTCCACCAGGAGTAATTAGTAAACTTCCGATACCATTTAAGGAACCTTCCAAAAGTGCTGGATTTAAATCAAGATTATTGGCAATATCCTCACTTGTTATCACACCTGTATTTCTTACTGGATCTAAGAAATCTTCGCTACACCCAATCGAAAGGATTGATGAAGCTACTAATAAGTAAATTAAACTTCTTTTCATATATTTTTTTTTTAGAATTCAATTTTAGTACCAAAACTAATAGTAGTCATTGGAACATAAATACCAGAGTTAGAAGAACTAATTAATGTTTGTGGATTCAAACCATCTCTTCTTGAAAACATTAATAAATTATCACCTGATACATATAAATTTAATTTAGATAAATTCATTTTAGTCAAGAATGCAGCTGGAATATTGTAACCAATTCTAACGTTATTAAGTGATAAATAATCAGCTTTAGTTAAGAAACGAGAAGAAGTTGAGTTCGCATTTACGTCAGATGCAAAACCTGAAGATAATCTTGGAACATTCGTTACATCACCATACTGTTTCCAAGCATTGTGAATATCTCTGTGCCAGTTATCAGAACCAATTAAGCTACTATTATCCATTAACTGTGCATATCCGTTATCATAAACATAACCACCGATACTATAACCAAACTGAGCTGTTAAATCAAAGTTTTTGTAAGCTGCATTAAGTCTGAAAGAACCTCTTACATCTGGAATAGCTGACTTACCAGTATATTTTTGAGTAGCTTGAGAATAACTAGTAGTAGTAGTTTTCTTAACGTTAGCATCAGGATTCTGACTCATGTAAATTGTCATACTTCCAATAGGAGCATCAGCATTATCAAAAACACCATTATCATTGATGTCATTGTAATATAAATTCCACATAGCAGCTCCTGTAGCAGGATCAACACCAGCCCACTCACGCATATACCAATCGTACAATGAATGACCTTCAGACAATCTACCATCTAACACTTTTTTCTGACCGGAAATAACATCAGTTGGCATTTCTGTAATCTTATTTTTCAAAATTTCACCATTTAATCCAACAGTTAATTTTAATTCATTCGCAGATTTAGCTTTTAAAATGTGAGCAGCTACATCAAATTCTAAACCACTATTACGTAATTGACCATCATTAATTTGCATGTTGGTATATCCTGTAAATGGAGGTAAAGTTTGTGTGAAGAATAAATTATCAGTATTTTTTACATAGTAATCTACATTTACATCTAAAGTTCCATCAAATAAAGTTGATTCAAAACCAAATTGAGCAACTTTTGAAGTTTCCCAAGTTAAATCAGGATTTGCAAGGGTAGAACTTTCAGTAAATGCATAATCACCATTTGGAGTTTGCTCAATTGAAGAAATTTGCCAACCATATTGTAAACTAACACCTTGATCCCCGATTACACCATAACTTGCTTTCAATTTCAAGAAATCAATAAAGCTTAAGTTAGACATAAAATCTTCTTTAGAAATAATCCAACCTAAACCAGCTGAACCAAAAGTACCCCATTTATTGTTAATGAAACGAGAAGAACCATCTCTTCTAACAGAAGCCGTTAAATAATATTTTTGACTCAAGTTATAATTTAATTGACTGAAGTAACTATCTAAAGTCCATCTTTGAGAAAAAGAGTTAGCTCTACCATAAGGAGTTGTATACTGATCTAAATCTAAAGAGTTAGGAATTATAACTTTAGTTGCAGCTGCAGAAAATTGTTTATAAGTATTTTCAGTAGACTCATGCGCCACGAATAACTCTAAGTTATGATTGTTAAAAGATTTGTTGAAACGTAACAACTGTAAGAAGTTTTGATTTACAGTTGAACTTACAGTTTTACCTAAATAACCAAAAGCCTCAGCCCATCCACCATAAAATGGATTATTTCTACTTGAACCATCAAATTGTTGATATTGACCACTGTAACGAGTTTCAAAAGTTAAATCTTTTGTAATATCGATACCAAAATTAAAGTTACCTAATAAAGTAGTTGCATCCGTTTGAGACAAGTCATATTTAGCATCAGCAATACCATTAGTAGCATTCCAAGCTCTTCTTCCATAAGATAAAGGAGCAAGAGGACCGTCTCCATCTGGATCATACTCAGCACCATAATCGTATCTGTTACCACCAAAAATTGGGTCAGCAACTAAGTTACCATTTGGATCTCTTAAATAAACATCATAAATAGCAGGAGTAGTATTTGTTAAAGCAAAAATATTTCCTGAAGAACCTGAACTACCTTCATCACTTGAAGAGTTAGTATATCTAGCACCAGTGTAAGCCATATTACCACCCACTCTTAACCAATCTTTTGGTTTGTGCTCTAAATTAAGTCTTGCAGAGTAACGCTTATAATTAGATTTAATAGCATACCCTTGATCATCTAAATAACCAAAAGATGTACTGTATCTAGTTTTGTCATTTCCTCCACTAAATTGAACATTAGCTTCAGATCTGTAACCTGTACCAAAAGCAGCATCAGACCATTTTGTAGGAGTAAATCTTCTACTAACACCACTAGCAACTTTTCCAGTTGAAGGATCAATAAGTTGAGACCCATCAACATTCCAGATGTTATACACTGGGTTGATAGCTTCTGAAGTACTACCATATAAATTTGAATTTGCATAAGCTACTGGATCTAAATAACCCAATAATGCACCCTTAGTCTTAAGAGAACTCCAAGCAGTTTCAATATATTCTTCTGGAGAATCAATAACATCGTAGTTTGGCAACATTAAAGAGTTAACACTCGTTTTGAAATCAACAGAGATTACAGATTTACCAACTTTACCTTGTTTAGTTGTGATTAAGATTACACCATTAGCACCTCTAGAACCATAAATAGAAGTAGCAGCTGCATCTTTTAAAACCGTCATAGTTTCGATATCAGCAGGATTAATCGCACTAATATCACTACTGTAAGGAGCACCATCTACTACATACAAAGGAGCTTGGTTACCATTAACAGAACCAAAACCACGAATACGGATTGTAGCATCACTACCTGGAGCACCAGAACCAGTAATAACATTAACCCCTGCGATTTCACCTCTCAAGGCTTGAGAAACGTTAGAAACTGTTTTAGCTTCTAAATTTTCTTTAGCAACCGTTGTAGCCGTTCCTGTAAAAGCTTCTTTTGTTGTTTTAGTATAACCTACACCAATTACTTCTACCTCGGCTAATTGAGCAATATCATCTTCCAATGTAACATTGTAAGAATTTGAAGCAGCAATTTTAACCTTAGCAGTTTTCTTACTTGTGTAAGAAATTACTAAAACATCACCTTGTTTTACTTTGATAGAATATTTCCCATCAAAATCTGTTGCTGTACCACGAGTTGTACCTTCTACAACAACGTTAGCACCTGCGATTGGGCCTAATTCATCAGAAACAACCCCAGAAACAGTTTTCTCTTGCGCGAACGAAAACTGCATTGTTAACGCCACTAAAAGCGTAAAAATCCATTTGAACTTCGATCTCATATTAAATTTATTTGAGTTAGTTATTTCGCAAACTTCTTAATTATTTCTTAAATAAACAAATAATACTTCGGAATATTACTAATTTATTTTTGTTAAAGTTTTCAATTTAAAAAAACATTTTGCGAAACAATAACATGTAAATGATGAGAATAATACAAAAAGGTTGCGTCAAAAATTATATTTTTGTCAAAAAAAAGGATGCTAACTAAAAATTACAGTAATTTAATATTGGAATGTGGAACCGACGAAGCAGGTAGAGGATGTATTGCTGGCCCTGTAACAGCAGGAGCAATTATCTTCCCACCCAATATTGAAATCGCTTTACTTAACGATTCTAAACAATTAACTGAAAAAATACGATTCAGTTTAAAACCTGAAATCGAAAAACTAGCCACATCCTTTGCAGTTACTCATATTCATCCAGGTGAAATAGACGAAATAAACATTCTTAACGCCTCAATGAAAGCCATGCAAGAATGCATTTTAAAACTCAACCCCATTCCTAATTATATAATAGTAGATGGAAATAGACCTTTGAACAATAAATTAGGTATGAAACAAAAAATAGGAAAGATTTTTACTCAAGAAGAGATAGCACTCTTAAAATCAATCCCTAATACTAGCATTATCAAAGGAGATGCTAAATATTTAAGTATTGCAGCGGCTTCTGTTTTAGCTAAAACTTATCGAGATGAATACATGGATAGCATACACGAAGAATTTCCAATGTATAATTGGAATAAGAATAAGGGTTACCCAACAAAGGATCACAGAGAGGCAATTAAAAAGTATGGTCCATGCAAATACCATCGTATGAGTTTTAGACTATTACCTGAACAACTAAGTCTCGATTTGTAAATTATTTACAACTATTTAATTTAGCAAGGGTACTACAACCCTAAGGTTTGTATGGAGTATCTATTAAGTATCTATTAAGTATCCCTACTTAATCTCTATTATTTCAGCTTCGAATAGATGTTGAAAATTTTTTAGAATTTTTCCTTTTACTTCCTCTTCATCAACTGCTCTCTTTAACTCTACATGCATGGAAGTTACCGCTTTTCCCTTGATTCCACATGGGATGATGTTGTCGAAGTAGCCTAAATCGGCGTTGACGTTTAGGGCGAAGCCGTGCATGGTTACCCAACGAGAAGCACGAACTCCCATAGCGCAAATTTTTCTTGCGAATGGCGTTCCTACATCGAACCAAACTCCGGTTTCTCCTTCGCTGCGAGTTGCTTGTAAGCCGTATTCAGCTAGTGTTAGAATGATAGCTTCTTCTAAAAAGCGTAAGTACTTATGAATATCGGTAAAAAAGTTTTCTAAATCTAAAATGGGATAACCGACGATTTGTCCTGGTCCGTGGTAAGTGATGTCTCCTCCTCTATTTATTTTGTAAAAGGTTGCTCCTTTAGCTTCTAATTGTCTTTCTGAAAGTAATAAATTTGAGATATCACCGCTTTTTCCTAACGTATACACATGAGGATGCTCCACATATAAAAAATAATTTGGTGTTGGAATCGAAGTTTCCTCTCTCCTATTTTGCACTTTGATGTCTACAATTTCTTTGAATAATGCTTCTTGATAATCCCATGTATCTTTATAATCTTTATTCCCTAAATCTTGAAGTTGGACTTTTTTATTCATAGCAAACGAAATTGTGTTTTGAAAAAGTTTCGCAAAGATACGAATAGTTTACTAATTAGCCCTGACAGGAGTAACATCCTTTTTTATTTGTTGCCTTCGAGAACCTCAGGCAACAAATAAAAAAGATATAACGTATGGCAGGAACATGGAAACCAAAAAAAGCCCGAACCATTCGCTCATAAAAAAATTATCCAGCGTTCAGGTGAAAGTTGGCAGTTTTTTAATTTATAGTTACATTTGCACGCTTAAACACAATACTATGCAACTTTCGGAACAAGAAATCATTAGAAGAGACAAACTAAACGCGTTACGCGAATTAGGTATTAACCCATATCCAGCGGATTTATTTCCTGTTAATCACACTTCGAAGCAAGTAAAGGAAAATTTTGAAGAAGGCAAAAAGGTTATTTTGGCAGGTCGTTTAATGAGTGTTCGCGATCAAGGAAAAGCGGCTTTTGCTGAATTACAAGATAGTGAAGGCAGAATGCAGTTGTATTTTAATAGAGATGTTATTTGTACTGGCGAGGACAAAACACTTTACAACCAAGTTTTTAGAAAATTAACTGATTTAGGCGATTTTATAGGTATTGAAGGTGAGTTATTTACTACGAAAGTTGGTGCTCAATGTGTCAATGTAACCGATTTTAAAATATTAAGTAAAACTTTAAAACCGCTTCCATTACCAAAAACAGATGAAACTGGAAAAGTGTATGATGCCTTTACCGATCCCGAATTGCGTTACCGTATGCGTTATGTAGATTTAGTTGTAAATCCGCAAGTGAAAGAAGTTTTCATTAAAAGAACAAAATTGTTCAACGCTATGAGAACGTTTTTCAACGAAGCAGGCTATATGGAAGTGGAAACACCCGTTTTACAATCGATCCCTGGGGGAGCGGCTGCGCGTCCGTTTATTACACACCATAATAGTTTGGATATTCCTTTGTACATGCGAATTGCTAACGAATTGTATTTAAAAAGATTAATCGTTGGTGGTTTTGATGGTGTTTACGAATTTTCGAAAAACTTCCGTAACGAAGGAATGGACAGAACGCACAATCCAGAATTTACTGCTATGGAAATTTATGTAGCTTATAAAGACTACAACTGGATGATGGAAATGACTGAAAATTTATTAGAATATTGTGCTTTACAAGTAAATGGAACTACAAAAGCTACTTTTGGAGAACACGAAGTAGATTTTAAAGCGCCTTATGCTAGAGTTACGATGACCGATGCTATCAAACAATTCACAGGCTTTGATATTACTGGAAAATCAGAAGAAGAATTGCGCGAAGCAGCAAAATCTATGGGAATCGAAGTGAACGACACCATGGGTAAAGGAAAATTGATTGATGAAATTTTTGGTGAGAAATGTGAAGGCAACTTCATCCAACCAACTTTCATTACGGATTATCCAAAAGAAATGTCGCCTTTGTGTAAATCGCACCGAGATAATCCTGAATTAACTGAGCGTTTTGAATTGATGGTTTGTGGAAAAGAAATCGCAAATGCCTATTCAGAGCTTAACGATCCTATAGACCAAAGAGAGCGTTTTGAAGTTCAGATGGCTTTAGCCGAAAAAGGAGATGATGAAGCCAATGGAATTATCGACGAAGATTTCTTAAGAGCTTTAGAATATGGAATGCCTCCAACCTCTGGCTTAGGAATTGGAATGGATCGTTTGATTATGTTCTTAACGAATAATCCATCGATACAAGAAGTGTTATTCTTCCCACAAATGCGACCAGAGAAAAAAGGCCCAGAATTAACAGAGGATGAAAAACACATTATTGAAATTTTGAAAGCTAACGAAGGTATTTCGATTGGAGATTTAAAAATAAAATCGGAATTAAGCGGAAAAAAATGGGATGCTGCTAGCAAAGCGTTAAGCAAAAATGGCTTGATACGAGTAGTAGTTGATGGCGAACACAAAATTGCCGAATATTTAGGGAAATAAAAAAATGGAACTCAAATGAGTTCCATTTTTTTATCTGCTTCAATTAAACTTTTTTATATTTACAAAGTCTTATATACAAGAAAACATAAAAATCTATACATTATGAAAAAACTTATCTTATTTGTAGCACTTATCTTAAGTAGCTTAACTTTTGCACAAAACAGAAAAGGTGGCGAAATGAGTCCTGACCAACTTGCAGAGCTCCAAACTAAAAGATTAACTTTTGATTTAGACTTAAATAGCAATCAGCAAAAAGAAGTTAAAGCTATTATTTTGGACCAAGCGAAAAAAAGGGAAGCTTTAAAAACTGAAATGAAAGCCAAACGAGAAAAAGGCGAAAGTTTATCTGCTGATGAGCGTTATGAGAAACAAATCGAAAGATTAGATGATCAAATTGAATTAAAAGCTAAACTGAAAAAAGTTTTAACTCCTGAACAAATGAAAAAATGGGAAGCAAAACAAAATGAGCGAAAAGAAAAAGTAGCTAAAATGAAAAGAAAAGCAGAAATTCAAGAATAACAAAAATTAATTCCTTATGTTTTTTTTGTTTTATTAATAAATTTAATTTAGTTTTGAAACAGAAAAATATAAAAATTTCAAAATGAAAAAATTATTTACTTTATTTATTTTATTCTTTGCTTTTACGACTTCAGTATTTGCACAAGATAAAAACATTGAAGAAAAAGCTAAATCGGAAAGTATTGAATTATCTCAATCTTTACAACTAGATGGTGAAAAGACTGCTAAAGTCTATGATATTTTGCTTCACAAACATAAATCTTTAACTCAATTAAACCTTAATGAAGAAGGCAAAAATGAATTGAGATTAAGAATTAGAAAAGAAATTAAATCACTTTTAAGTCAATCTGAAATGGTATTGTTAGAAAAGAACTCAAGTGTTTTTAATAAAGTAACTAAAATATAAAAAAAAGTCCCGAATTATTCGGGACTTTTTTTTTATAACTCTTTTGCTGTTTCTCCTACAGCCTGAATTGTAAAATCCAAATCTTCATAGGTTAAGGCATCGGTTATAAACCAAGTTTCATATGCCGAAGGGGCTATATACACCCCGCGTTTTAACAAACCGTGGAAGAATTTTTTGAAGGTATCATTATCTCCATTTTTAGCTGTTGCAAAATCATAGACTGGATTTGCATCAAAATGAACCGAGATCATAGAACCTACTCTATTCTTTGTAAACACAACATTAGCTTCGGTTAAAACTCTATGAATTCCTTTCTCTAAGTAGGCTGTCTTTTCATCTAATCGTGTAAAGATTTCATTATCAGCGTTCAAAGCTTTAAGCATTTCAAGTCCTGCCGCCATTGCTAATGGATTTCCAGACAAAGTACCTGCTTGATAAACTGGTCCAATTGGTGCTAAATAATTCATAATTTCTTCTCTTGCAGCAAAAGCGCCCACAGGAAGACCTCCACCAATTACTTTTCCAAAACACACAATATCGGCCTGAATACCATATAATTCTTGAGCCCCCCCTTTGGCCAATCTGAAGCCCGTCATCACCTCATCAAAAATTAATAATGTTTCATTTTCGGTACACAGCTGTCTTAATGCTCCTAAAAAACCTTTTACAGGAGGAATACAACCCATATTTCCTGCTACTGGCTCAATAATAACGGCCGCTATTTGTCCTTTATTTGCTTCAAAAAGAGCCTTAACATTATCAATATCATTGTAAGCAGCCAACAAAGTATCTTTAGCTGTACCTTCAGTTACGCCAGGAGAATTTGGCACACCAAACGTACTTAAACCACTTCCTGCGGCAATTAAAAACGAATCCGAATGACCGTGGTAGCATCCTGAAAATTTAATGATTTTATCTCGTTTAGTAAATCCTCTAGCCAAACGAATGGCGCTCATACAAGCTTCTGTACCCGAATTTACAAAACGGATTTTATCAATATTAGGAACCATAGAAACTGCTAACTGAGCAATTTGAGTTTCCAATTCTGTAGGCATACCAAAAGAAGTTCCTTTTTTTGCTTTTTCAACTACTGCATTTACCACAGGCTCGTAGGCGTGACCTAGGATCATAGGTCCCCAAGAATTGATATAATCGATTAAACGATTTCCATCTTCATCATATAAATAGGCACCTTTCGCTTCTTTCACAAAAATAGGAGTACCTCCTACTCCTTTAAATGCTCTCACGGGTGAATTAACCCCCCCTGGAATTACCTTATTTGCCTCAACAAATAATTCACTACTTCTTTTATATAACATTACTTTATTTTGATTTGTTGCCCTATAGAAATGGCATTATCTGACATATTATTTAACTTTTTTAAGTCTTCAACTGTAAGATTGAATCTTTTAGATAGAGAATACAAAGTATCCCCTTGTTGAATGGTATAGTAATCACTACCTTGAGCTAAAACAACCTCTTTTTTCGTAGGCATGAAGTTTCGGCTCAACACTTCATTATCATATTTATACAGTTCAAAACGCTCAATTAGTCCAATTAACTTATCCGGATATTTAACATCGGTAGCGTACCCTGCTGCTTTTAACCCTTTAGCCCAAGACTCATAATCGCCTCTGTCTAATTTGAACAAATTGGAATAACGAGGTCGAGAAGTTAAAAATAATGAATGATCACGATATGACTCAGCGGGATGCTCGTATTTTCTAAAACATTCTTGTTCTGCATCGTCGTCATGACGCACACTATCACCTTGCCATCCTGTATGGCATTTTATTCCAAAATGATTGTTAGCAGATTGAGCCAATTTACCTTTACCCGCTCCCGATTCTAAAATTCCTTGTGCTAAAGTTATACTGGCTGGAATCCCATGAGATTTCATGTTGTTTTTGGCAATTTCTTTAAAATTTTCAATGTATAATTGAATTTCCTCAGCATATGTCTTAACATTTGAAGTTGCCTCCAGGCTTACTATAGATGGTGTTTTCGAATTAGTATTTGTTTTATTTGTTTGAACTACAGGTTGCTTTTTTTGCACCTCTTTATGTTTTCCAGAAGTTCTTACAATAGATTTTGAACTCGTACAACTCACTACCGAAAGCGCTAATAAAAAAACAATAATCCTAATTTTCATCATATTGAATTAATTCTTTATTTTTATTTTTTAGAGCAAAATTCATGCCTTTAATTCCTTGTAAACCTCCGGTATGAATCATTAAAATTTTAGAATTTGGTAAAAAATAATCTTGATTGATTAAATCCATCACACCAAATACCATTTTTCCAGTGTAAACTGGGTCTAACGGGATTTTAGTTTCTTGATAGAAAGAATTAAGAAACGATACTAATGCTTCATTTATTTTACCATAACCACCGAAATGATAATGATCGTTTACCGTCCAATTGGTTTTATTTACAAAATTACGAATAACATCAGACAAAAAAGCACCTTTTAATGAAGAAAATCCAATTATTTGTTGTTTTTCTGTTGAAGAGTTAATGATTCCAGAAATTGTTCCCCCTGTTCCTACTGCCCCTACTACATGTGTAAAATAGGACTTATCTGATGCTGTTAAAATTTCCTCACATCCTTTAATCGCAAGTTCATTTGTGCCTCCTTCAGGAATCAAATAAAAATCACCAAACTTTTCTTTAAGCTGTTCAATTAACGCTTTGTTTTCTTTATCTCGATAAAGAGTTCGACTTATAAAATAAAATTTCATTCCTAATTCATAAGCTTTTAACAAGGTAGGATTTTCGGTGATTTTATTCTCTAATTCTTCACCTCTTATAACTCCAATTGTTTGAAAACCATATTCTATTCCAGCACCTGCAACCGCTAAAATATGATTTGAGAAAGCACCTCCAAACGTCAGCAAAGTATTATAATTCAACTTGTTTGCTTGCTCTAAATTGTATTTTAACTTTCTGTATTTATTACCTGATATTATTGGATGCAAAAAATCTTCTCTTTTGATAAAAAGTTCAATATTATTCTTAAGATTGATATTTATTTTTTGGTTGGTAGATTCCATAAAAAAGCAGCTATAAAGCTGCCCAAATTTAAAAATACTTTATTTATTTTCGATAATTATTTTTTTGATGAGTTTTAGATTATCTCGAGTATCTAATTTAACTACATACAAACCATTACTATAAGCAGATGTAGAAAATTCATATTGAGTAGCCTTACCCATATTTTGTTTTTTCAAAACCAATTTACCTGTTATATCATACAATTCAAAGTTTACAATATCTTTAGATTCTGGATTGTAAATCTTTAAACTATTAATACTGTTCTCTTGAATGATGGTAAACACATCCCCTAGCACTTCCGTTGGATTACTTAAGATTGTATTTGTAAACGTTATTTCGAATCTATTTCTATCGTTAGAAGCAGGTAAAGTTATATCAAAATAATTATTTTTAATATCATAAAAAATACCTGTTGATTTATCTAGAAGGTAAACATTTTGATTGGGGTCAAAATTAAACGACTCTTTTACTTGAAGTTTAAAATTTGTCGTTGCGTTACATCTAAAAGCTACTGGAATCCTTTTATTTACATCGAATCTTACAGCAGCAACAACATATTCGTGAGGATCGTCTGGAATTACAAAATAAAAATCCTCAACTATACCAGAAGAAGAAATAGCATCTGCTCCGTAATCAACTCCATCAGTAGCTGTATCAAAAAAAGTTAAAGTGGTGGGTCTAACACTACTATCATTGAAAAGAGCATTTATTCTTAAATAAGAAATAGATAAGTCTTCAGTTTCAACTTCATTCGAAGCAACATTATTTCTTGAAGAATTAAAGTTGTTTCTAGCAAATTCAGAGTTATTGGAAGCTCCTTCTTTGACGTATCTTCTAAAGGAATTTTTCATTGTTATAACTCCATTAGCCTTACCTCTAACCATGAAACCCTGTCCAACAGGCGCATATCTTCTTTTGATATCTGTTCCAATTACGCCAGTAGGAACACCTGGAGTTCCTGAAGAATTATAATGAAGAAATACAGCTCGTGTGTAAACATTTGTAACAGGCGTATAAACCCCATACCCTCCTTCATATTGCGAAATATAATGAGAATTAACCTCAGCTTGCTCCCAAAAATAAGCAGGACCATCAATTACACTTGCATTAGAAGCATCCATAAGATACGCATTTAAATCAACTGCACTTGGATATGGATTACCAACTAGTGTTAGATTTCCATCAGCAATAGGCACACTTATGTCACCATCATTTGGTTTACCTCTAAAATCATAACGTTGTTTACTACCAGGATTGTTTTGGATGTTTTCCTCTAGTTGAGCTATCGTTGAATCTGTACCTGCAGTACCTTTCATTGTAAAACCTTCTCCTGGATTAATGTTAGTTGTGCTTCCCACAAATATCCATTGAGCATAAGCATTAGATTGGATAAACTTCCAAATCCAGTTGGGCGCTATGGATAAAGGGTTTGCAACTCCGTTGCGATTGCTTTGCGGTAAAATAATTGCTGGAGTGCTCGTTCGAAGTCCTGTAGGTTGGTGAAGCATTGTAATTCCAAATGATTCATTACCTGGTGTTGCAGAGGCGTTTCCTACAGGCGAACACCAATAGTTATACTGGTAATTATTTACTGTTCCTTCTTGAAAAACAGACAACTTACCTCCTCCTTTGTTTGTACTTGTTCCTGATGTTCCTTGTAAAAGTTGAGAATTATTTCTCAAATAAAAATCACCATTTGTTTGTAAATTTACGTCCTGGGTTACAAATACAAATTGATTGTTTACGAAGACATAACTATTTTGACTCACATACAATTGAGAGAATATGGATGTAAAACTTAGACAGCTTAAAATAAACAATAAACTTCTTTTCATGAGAGTGTGTATAAAGTTGATTATCAAATATAATCAATTTCGTTTAAAAAAAACAGTTAATTTGTTACTATTAATTGAGAAAAACATCATTTTAAGCTAGTCTTAAGATTTATATCTTTTATTAAATCAAATGACAAAAGAAAAAAAAGAAAATAAATTACGCTTATTCACATAATCTAAATCTTGCTCAAATTGATACGCCTCACGTTCAAAAGAAATATTTTGGTAAGCCTTAGCTTTGTCTCGAAATTGAATTAGGCGAAAAACAAACTCCAGACCGTACCACACAAAAAAGAAAACTACCAATAATTCCAGCTGTTGTTTGATATGAATTCTCTCATGATTTAATAAAACAGCATTGGTTTTATCTTTTTTATTTAATAAAAAGACAAAAGGAAAAAGGGTTAGACCCCGAAAACCCTTGGGAACTAAATATTTAAAAACTATAACTATCATTTCATACAAAGTTGCTAAATTTGCCTTTATGAATCATGATTTAAATCCAAATAATTTAAAAGAAGGCGAAGATTTCTATTACACCCCTGAAGGCTACAAGTGCTTTACGGAAAAATACCATTTAAAAAGAGGGTATTGTTGTAAAAGCGGTTGTCGTCATTGCCCTTATGGCTTTGACAAAAAAACAGGAACTTTAAAAAAGTAATCCGTATTTAGTAACAGTACCTAGTTAAAAAAAATACAATAGTACAATATATAAAAAAAATGACATTTCAAGAACAAATATTAGAGGGAATTCCATCGGTTTTACCAAATCCAAAACCATTTGAAGTTGATATTAATCACGCTCCAAAACGAAAAGAAATTCTTTCAGAAGAAGAAAAAAAATTAGCCTTAAAAAATGCCTTACGTTATTTTGATCCAGAACATCATGCAACTTTAATTCCAGAATTCAAGGAAGAATTGGAAACCTATGGTAGAATTTACATGTATCGTTTGCGTCCTGAATATAAAATGTATGCACGTCCTATCTCAGAATATCCTGGAAAAAGTGAACAAGCGAAAGCGATAATGCTGATGATTCAAAATAACTTAGATTATGCTGTTGCACAACATCCACATGAATTAATTACGTATGGTGGAAATGGTGCTGTTTTTCAAAATTGGGCACAGTATCGCCTCACTATGAAATATTTGGCCGAAATGACAGACGAGCAAACATTAGTGATGTATTCTGGTCATCCCATGGGATTGTTTCCTTCTCATAAAGAAGCACCAAGAGTGGTCGTTACCAACGGTATGGTTATCCCGAATTACTCCAAACCCGACGATTGGGAAAAAATGAATGCCCTAGGTGTTTCGCAATACGGACAAATGACTGCAGGAAGTTACATGTACATTGGTCCACAAGGTATTGTTCACGGAACTACCATTACGGTTTTAAATGGTTTTAGAAAAATTAAAAAATCACCTAAAGGAGGATTATTTGTAACTTCTGGATTGGGAGGAATGAGTGGTGCTCAGCCAAAAGCTGGAAATATTGCGGGCTGTGTTACCGTTTGTGCTGAAGTCAATCCAAAAATCACTAAAATCCGTCATGAACAAGGATGGATAAATGAAATCATTAATACCATTGACGAATTAGTTCCAAGAGTTAAAAAAGCGTTAGAAAACCAAGAAGTAGTTTCTATTGCTTACTTAGGCAACATAGTGGATGTATGGGAGCGTTTCGATCAAGAAAATTTACTTATTGATTTGGGTTCCGATCAAACATCGTTACACAATCCTTGGGCGGGTGGTTATTATCCTATCGGTTTTACTTTTGAAGAGTCAAATGAAATGATGGCTAACGAACCAGAGCGCTTTAAGGAAGAAGTTAGAAAAACACTTCGTCGACATGCTGCAGCCATCAACAAACACACAGCAAAAGGCACTTATTTCTTTGATTATGGAAATGCCTTTTTATTAGAATCTTCAAGAGCTGGAGCTGATGTTATGAGTGATCATCCAACATTAGGTAGAGAATTTAAATATCCGAGTTATGTGCAAGACATTATGGGACCGATGTGTTTTGATTATGGATTTGGACCATTCCGATGGGTTTGTGCTTCAGGTAATCCAGAAGATTTAGCGAAAACCGACAAAATTGCTTGCGATGTTTTAGAAGAAATGATGAAAAACTCACCAGAGGAAATTCAACAACAAATGGCCGATAATATTCAGTGGATTAAAGGTGCGCAAGAAAACAAATTAGTGGTTGGTTCTCAAGCCAGAATACTTTACGCCGATGCTGAAGGCCGAATTAAAATTGCAGAAGCCTTCAATCAAGCGATTGCTCGTGGAGAAATTGGTTATGTTATTTTAGGTCGCGACCATCATGATGTTTCTGGAACCGATTCTCCATACAGAGAAACCTCAAATATTTATGATGGCTCTAGATTTACTGCTGATATGGCAATTCACAATGTGATTGGTGATAGTTTCCGTGGTGCTACTTGGGTTTCTATCCACAACGGAGGTGGCGTAGGCTGGGGCGAAGTAATAAACGGTGGATTTGGTATGGTTCTTGATGGAACTAAAGAAGCATCAAGACGCTTAGAGTCAATGCTTTTCTGGGATGTCAACAACGGAATTTCAAGAAGGAGTTGGGCAAGAAATGAAGGTGCTATTTTTGCTATAAAAAGAGCCATGGAGACGCAACCTTTATTAAAAGTTACCATCCCTAACATAGTAGACGAATCATTACTGTAATCAAAAATCAAATGATTCGTATATACATCGAATTCATTAAAACTATATATTATGAAAACATTAAAATTACTTTCAATAGTATTCATAGCTACTCTTGCTTCTTGTAGTTCAGTAAGAGTCAATGCAGACTATGATAAAAAAGCCAATTTCAATAGTTACACCACCTATGCTTTTCTAAAAAACGGTATAGACAAGGTTGAAATTTCAGATTTAGACAAAAAAAGGATTTTATATTCGATTGATGAAGTGATGGCCTCTAAAGGTTTTTCAAAATCAGAAAATCCAGATGTTTTGATTAGTATTTTTACGAAAGAAAGAGAGCGCGTAGATATTTATCAAAATTACGGTTTTGGTTGGGGTTGGAATCCTTATTGGGGCATTGGTTACACTAATGTAACTACCACTCCAGAAGGCACCCTTTTTATTGACATTATCGATGCTAAAACAAAAGAATTAGTCTGGCAAGGAGAAGGAAGTGGTTATTTAACTAATAACACAGAAAAAAAAGATGCTCGAATTAAAGAATTTGTTTCCAAAATTTTAGAGCAATATCCTCCTCAAAAATAAATTTAAAAAGGTGTAAATTAGAATTTACACCTTTTTTTTTTAATAATTAATTATGACTTAATATTAAAGCCGTTTGATTTTGTAAATTTGCCGCTGCTTTTCAAATGAAGCTTCTTTTAAAGAATGAATTTTTTAAAGATTTTTGCCCTATCTATCGGTTTGTTACTACTATCAAACAAAACTTATTCTCAGTGTTTTCAGATCGAAAGTATTCTTGTAGATGCTTGCGATAATGGAGCAGATGAAGGATTAAACGAAATGTTTCGAATGAAAATTGGACCTGCTCCTCTAAACACAAGCAATTTAACAGTTACTTTTCCCGCACAAATATGGCTAGGTGTCGTTCAGAATGCTACAACAGCTGCTAAAGTTACACAGTTAAATGCCTATATAACTGCTTCTGGCGGGTGTGGTTTAATTTTAGAACCACCTGGAGGGATTTTACCCGCAAATGCAACTGTAATTCTTGTCACAAGTCAAAATCTTGATGTCAATTTGAATTCTTTCAGTTCCCTTGCCTCCACAATCTACATGATTTTTCAGAACAATCCCTCAAGAACTGGAGGTCATTTTGCTAACTATAATCCTATTCCTGGAACTAGAACCTTAAGCGTTTCTTTTGGAAGTGGTTGTTCCGATAGTGTAACCTATGAAAGATCAAATCTTGTAGATACTTCTGGGAATATTGGTACAGAAAATGGAGCTACTGTAAACTTTACACCATCAGGAACACCTAGTTATATCAACAACGGTTGTATTGCTCCTATAGCTCCTTTCACAGTTGAGGCAGGAACTTCTCCTGTAACAGCATGTCCTGGACAAACCATTAATTTAACAGGAAGTGCGCAAGGACAAACTAGTGTTTCTTGGTCAGCAACTACAGGTAGTTTTTCGAATACTAACACTCTTTCGACTTCATACACTGTCCCTACCTCTGCTTTATCTGGCAGCACGATTACTTTAACTTTAACTGCTACCAATACATGTGGCGCTACCCTATCTGATCAAATAATTATAAATATTTCAGGCAGCACCTTAACTCTTGACTCTGCCAATAACACGCAAACTGTTTGTTCGGGGAATGCGATTACCCCTATTCAATATACTTTTGGAGGAGGAGCTACTGGGGTGAATGTAACTGGTTTACCCACTGGTGTAACAGCTACCACTTCTGGAAATACTGTAACGATTAGTGGAACTGCTACTGGAGATTTTTCTTATTCCATTACTACTGTTGGTGGGTGTGGAAGCGTTACTTTAAATGGAAGTATTACCGTTTCATCAAATGCAACTTTAGTCTTAGATTCTGCCAATAATACGCAAACTGTTTGTTCGGGGAATGCGATTACCCCTATTCAATATACTTTTGGAGGAGGAGCTACTGGCGCAACTGTAACAGGTTTACCAACTGGCGTAACAGCTACCACTTCTGGAAATACTGTAACGATTAGTGGAACTGCTACTGGAGATTTTTCTTATTCCATAACTACTGTTGGTGGGTGTGGAAGTGTTACTTTAAATGGAAGTATTACCGTTTCATCAAATGCAACTTTAGTCTTAGATTCTGGCAATAATACGCAAACTATTTGTTCGGGGAATGCGATTGCCCCCATTCAATATACTTTTGGAGGAGGAGCTACTGGGGTGAATGTAACCGGTTTACCCACTGGTGTTACCACAACCACTTCTGGAAATACTGTAACGATTAGTGGAACTGCTGCTGGAGATTTTTCTTATACCATAACTACTGTTGGTGGGTGTGGAAGTGTGACTTTAAATGGAAGTATTACCGTTTCATCAAATGCAACTTTAGTCTTAGATTCTGCCAATAATACGCAAACTATTTGTTCGGGGAATGCGATTGCCCCTATTCAATATACTTTTGGAGGAGGAGCTACTGGCGCAACTGTAACAGGTTTACCCACTGGTGTAACAGCTACCACTTCTGGAAATACTGTAACGATTAGTGGAACTGCTACTGGAGATTTTTCTTATTCCATTACTACTGTTGGTGGTTGTGGAAACGTGACTTTAAATGGAAGTATTACCGTTTCATCAAATGCAACTTTAGTCTTAGATTCTGCCAATAATACGCAAACTGTTTGTTCGGGGAATGCGATTGCCTCTATTCAATATACTTTTGGAGGAGGAGCTACTGGCGCAACTGTAACAGGTTTACCAACTGGTGTAACAGCTACCACTTCTGGAAATACTGTAACGATTAGTGGAACTGCTGCTGGAGATTTTTCTTATTCCATTACTACTGTTGGTGGGTGTGGAAACGTGACTTTAAATGGAGGTGTTACCTTAACTTCTGGTACAACTCCAAATTTTAACCCTATACTTCCCATGTGTACCGGTTCGACTGTATCGCCTTTACCAAACACTTCTTTGGAAGGAATTACAGGAACTTGGTCACCCGCTTTTAATAATACGACAACAACTACCTACACCTTTACTCCAGATAATGGCCAATGCGCGGTATCCACTCAATTGACCGTGACTATCTATCCTGTTCCTGTAGTAATTGCCTCAAGCGCTATGTCTTCGTTTTGTTCAGGTGGAACAACTTCTATTTCACTTTCTAGTAATGTCCCTAATGCGGTATTTTCATGGACTGTGACAGGGGCGAATATTACAGGAGCATCAGGAGGGTCTGGCAATAGTATTAACCAAACTTTAGATGTTTCACCCAATACTACAACAACAGTAGCCCTTACCTACACCATTTTTGCAGAAGCTAATGGATGTGTGGGACCTGCTACTCAAGTACAAATTTTAGTTAGCCCAATTCCAAACGTTAACATTGTTCATAATAACTTGCCTATATGCTCTGGAGCAACTACGGCTATTTCTTTTACAAGCTCAATTTCTGGAACCCAATTCAATTGGATTGTTTTGAATGCAGCTGGTGTAACAGGAGCTACCAATGGTTCTGGAAATGAAATTATTCAAACCCTTACTACCACTGGATTATCCTCAGGAAGTGTAACCTATCAAGTGACTCCTATTTTAAACGGTTGTCCTGGAAATCCTGAATTGGTAACCGTAACGGTTAATCCAAAACCTTCAATATTTACTAACTCCAATCAACCTGTTTTGTGTAGTAACCAAAGTACCGCTATCACGGTTTCTACTTTTGAGCCAAACACCGTTATTAATTGGGTAGTACAACCCATGGGAGTTGATGGTGCAATGGATGGAACCTATACTGGTACCGATCTTTTAATTGCTCAAACATTAACTACAACAGGAAATGCAGCTGGATATGTAGACTACTATATCACACCTTCTCTATCGGGTTGTGATGGAGAAACAATTGTGGTACGAATCAACGTGAATCCAATACCTGAACCCGTTTTAACCGATGGTGTTATTTGTGTGGATGCTACTGGAAACCCCTTCCAAACTTTTGTTTTAGACTCTGGTTTAAGTAGTGCTACACATGACTTTATATGGTATTTTAATAACAATCCTATACCAAATTCAAATACGGCAACTTTTACGGCTGACGAGGTGGGAACCTATGGTGTAATGGCAACTGTTAGAAGCACCAACTGTAGTTCAGAGATAGTAACCGCTACCATAACCTCTTCGACGCCATCAGATGGAATTACTGTTGAACAAAGTAATTATTTTAGCGGAAATGCTACATTATTGGTAACCGTTACGGGTGGAACTGGCGTTTTAGAATATCAATTAGATAATGGAGCGCTTCAATCTTCTAATGTATTTACCAATGTAAGTTCAGGCCTACATACTATTACTGCTGTGGACACTCAAGGTTGTACCTATTTAACTTATGAAGTTTATGTAATTGAATATCCTCAATATTTTACACCTAATGGCGATGGTTATAATGATACTTGGTTCATTGCAGGATTACAAGCTACAGACAAAATCAATATCTTTGATCGTTACGGTAAATTAATAAAACAATTACAAGGTGAAGAAAGTTGGGACGGAACTTACAATCAACAACAACTGCCCTCAACTGATTATTGGTTTACAGTAGACTACACAGAAAACGGCAATCCAAAACAATTCAAAGCCCATTTCTCTTTGAAGCGATAATTTCTCTAAAGGCACTGTAAAGTGCCTTTTTTATTTAAAATTTCTTAAAAATCGTCTACTCAAATTATCAAAGATGTAATTTTCATGATTTATTAAAAAAACGTATTTTTACAACCAATACTCGAAAAATAATTATGGAAACGCATTTTGAAAGCAATCCGTTGATTGACAGATTACCACCACATTTAAAACAATTCATCAAACCACAAGTCTATGAAGACTACACGCCTATTAACCAAGCCGTGTGGCGCTATGTTATGCGTAAAAATGTAGCTTATCTTTCAAAAGTTGCTCATAATTCGTACTTAGAAGGCTTACAAAAAACAGGTTTGGAAATCGACAATATTCCCAACATGTATGGCATGAACCGAATTTTAAAAGAAATCGGTTGGGCTGCAGTTGCCGTTGATGGATTTATTCCGCCGAATGCCTTTATGGAATTTCAAGCGTATAATGTTTTGGTTATTGCTTGTGATATTCGTCAATTAGAACATATTGAATATACTCCGGCTCCCGATATCATTCATGAAGGTGCTGGACACGCTCCTATCATTGCGAATCCGGAATATGCTGAATATTTGAGACGTTTTGGTGAAATTGGTTGTAAAGCCATATCGTCGGCACGTGATTATGAATTGTATGAAGCAATTCGTTTGCTTTCTATTTTAAAAGAAGCGGAAGACACACCAGCAGAAGAAATTAAAAAAGCGGAAGAGCAAGTGGATTTCTTACAGAATAACATGGGTGAATTATCGGAAATGTCGCGCATTAGAAATTTACATTGGTGGACAGTAGAATACGGATTAATTGGAACGGTTGATAACCCAAAAATTTACGGCGCTGGATTACTTTCTTCTATTGGAGAAAGCGCTTGGTGTATGACGGATAATGTGAAGAAAATTCCTTATGATATTTCGGCAGCTGATCAAAGTTTTGATATTACCAAACCGCAACCTCAACTTTATGTTACTCCAGATTTTGCGAAATTGAGCGAAGTATTAGAAGAATTTGCTAATAAAATGGCATTACGCACTGGAGGATTATCAGGAATTCAAAAATTGATTTATTCTAAAGCATTAGGAACCATCGAATTGAGCACAGGGCTTCAGATTTCAGGAGTATTTACAAATGTTATTGAGCATGAGGGAAAACCCGTTTATGTTCAAACTACAGGAAAAACAGCACTTTCCTACAGAGAAAAAGAATTAGTAGGTCACGGAACATCCTCTCATCCTGAAGGTTTTGGTTCACCAATTGGAAAACTAAAAGGCATCAATTTAGCGATTGAAGAGATGAGTCCGAGAGATTTGCGTGCTTATGACATTTATGAAGGCGAACAAGTGACTTTAGAATTTGAAGGCAACATTAAAGTTGTTGGTGAAATTATTACTGGGACTCGCAATTTACAGGGAGAAATCCTTTTGATTAAATTCAAAAACTGCACCGTTACCCACAATGACACGGTTCTTTTCCAACCAGATTGGGGTATTTATGATATGGCTGTGGGCCAACAAGTAATTTCTGCTTTTTCGGGACCGGCTGACGTGAATAGTTTTGATATGATTAATCACGTTCCATCTTCACAAACGATTAAACAGAAAAAAACGGCCGAACGAGAAGAATTAGAAAGACTTTATTTAAGTGTACGTAACATTAGAGAAGGAAAAACTGCTACTACCACTTTAAAAGAGGCCTTTGCTTCAGTTTCTGCTGGGCATCCTAATGATTGGTTGTTATCTGTTGAGATTGTAGAATTGGCAAAAAAAGAAGGGAACTCAGATTTAGTAGACAAAGTATTGAATCACTTAGAGAAAGTTAAAAGTAATCGTCCAGAAATTGTGCACTTAGTGGATAATGGATTGGAATTGATTTTTGAGAAAGCTAACGCTTAATCAAAGTAACTTTTGTTACTGAAAAGATTTTCAATCCGCTTTATCTTTGTCAAAAAAAGAAACAATTATGGGAATTTTAAATTTTTTAGGATTAGGAAATAAAACGAATGATGTTCAGGAATACGTTCAAAAAGGCGCTATTATCTTAGATGTAAGAACTCCAGAAGAATATAGAGAGGGCCACATCAAAGGTTCAAAAAATATTGCCTTACAAGTATTAAACGGAAATATTGAAACCATTAAAAAATGGAACAAACCGATTATCGCTTGTTGCCGTTCAGGAATGCGAAGCGCTCAAGCGACTTCCATTTTAAAACAACACGGAATTGATTGCATCAACGGTGGTGGTTGGCAAAGTTTAGAAAGTAAATTATAATAGAAAGTCCCGATTGAATCGGGACTTTTTATTTGAAAGGATGACGTTGTTGCCAATGCAATTCTGGCTCTAAATTTCTGAAGATTTCACCAATAAATCGGTTAATTAATTTATTGTTGTGATAAATGAAACCCGACATTTGAATTGGTATTGCTCCAATAGAACTTTTAATTTCCAGAGCCGTTCTCCCAAAAATGATACGTTTAAATCCGTTCATAATACCAAATTCGGTCATGTTGTACAACATATTCAAGTATAACATATTTTCTTTCTGAATGTGTTCGTTATACCCTAAGAAATAGGTTTCAAGAGTTTCATCATTTAGCAGTAATGTATGAAATCCGACTAGTTCATCATTTAGAAAATAACCAAAAATCTGGAATCGATTTCCACATTGACCTTTTAAGGTTGAAAAATGATTTTTAGATAAGAAAAACGTATTGAAAGGTGCATTTTTGGCTACATAATGATACAAATCATATATCTTCTCTTCATTTTTAAGTACTTCTTCGTAAGAAAGATTTTTCACTTGAATACCATCGATTTTTTTACGAGCTCTTTTGAATTGATCGCGGTATTTTTTGGAAAGTGCTGCGACATAATCGTCTAGTGATTTCCAATTTTTATCCAAATAGAAAATCATATTCGGTTGTGTATTGAATTCGTACATATTCGAAAAACGATACTTTTTCAACTCTACAGAACAATGATTATAAAAATCTTTAAACGAAACCAGATGAATTGAAATTCCTTTTTTCTTGAAGTACAGTGTTATTTCATTGGCGCTTTGCAAAAGAATTTCACTTATATGATTGAAGTCGATTTCCTTAGAAAAAACATACCCATTTTGACCTGTAATCATGTTATTTCCAAGAAACAAAGTATGAGAAGCAAAATTTTTAAAAATAAAATTACGAATTGCCGTTTTCAAACATTTATCGCGTTCACCAAAGGATTCCAATTTATTCAAATCTAGATATTGCGCCAAAGAAACACCAATCAATTCTAAATTTTCAAAAATTCCAATATAAAAACACTCCATATTCACCGGAGCTGATTTTTCCAAAACCGTCAAATAAGGAGTTTGAAGAAATACATTACTCTGAGCCACGATGTCCCAAAGTTCAGGTAATTCCTTAACCGAATTATATATTTTAAATGAAATCTTGTCCAAAGTGAAAATAAAATCGCCCCACAAATGTAGAGCGATTCCTATATAATTAAATGTTAAAATTCAATTTATTTCCAGCCACAGATAATAGCACCCATTAAGGTCATGACTACAATCCAATAACCTGAAGTAATCGCAGCATATCGGAATGATTTTTGTTCAAATAAACAGTTTGTTGCAACTACTGGCAGGGCTACAAAAAGACCAATCATAGCACCATGTAACGCACCATGCTTAAAAGTTCTGAAGGCATCTTGATAATCTGCTATAAAAGCGGCATAAGAAGGTAATGCTTTTGTTTCATCTCCTCCAACCATTCCTAAAGCACCAAATTGGTGAATCGTTATTGGCATCATTATAAAAGCTAACATAAAGGCAAATAGAAATGTTAATCCGAAGATTTTTGCCATATTTCCTTGTTTGGCTTTTTCCTCAGTCATCCCGACTTCCTTCATCCAAATCGTTCCGAATACTTTAGGATTATACCACACAAATCCAACGACAAAACTGGAGAGTGCTGCCACTAAAACAGCTAAAAAATTAATTTCCATAATTGATATAGTTTTTTTTGGTTAGTATATCAAAAGTAGGGATATTTTTTAACAATTGTTTATTCTGCAACTATTTTGCTTGCACTGCGATATAAGAACTCATTATAAATGTGTCTTCTTGCAAAACGACTTGGAGACTCAGCATTTACCATTTTAATGTAGGTTACTTTTGGCACGCTGAAATATTCGTAGTTACTTCCATCTAAAAATGAAATATACAACACGCCATTATCCATATAAAAATCTTGAATATTTACAGTTGAAGTAATTCTTTGGTAAACCTCTTTATTTTTCTCTTGTGTTTCAGGAGCAATACTAACCAAAAAATGGTATGCCTCAATAATATTTTTACTTCTTTCTTCAGCAGCTAAACGCTCCACAGGATCAGCAATAGTATCAGGATGATCTTCCTTCATGCTATTTCTGTAGATGGTTTTCAATTCTTTCAGCGTAGCTGTTTTAGTAACATTGAGTAATTTTCTGTACTCGGCAATTTTTTTTGGATTCATAATTTTTAAAAATAAAGGTGCAAAAGTAGTGTTTTATTATTTAATCAAGCAAGAAAAACAAAAACAATCACAATCATAATCATTTGTTAATGAATTAATTATAAATAAAAAAGCTTCACATTTCTGTGAAGCTTCTTAGTAGCGGGAACAGGACTCGAACCTGTGACCTTCGGGTTATGAGCCCGACGAGCTGCCTACTGCTCTATCCCGCGATGTACGGTTGTAATTCAAAAATTCTTAGTAGCGGGAACAGGACTCGAACCTGTGACCTTCGGGTTATGAGCCCGACGAGCTGCCTACTGCTCTATCCCGCGATTTGTGAGTGCAAAGGTACAATCTTTATTTAAAATTACAAGACTTTTTTAAAAATAATGTTTTCTTTCTACTATTTCAGGCGTTATCACTACCTTTGTACCCATAAATTTATTGAAATGGAGCACAGAGCAGGTTATGTAAATATCATTGGAAATCCGAATGTAGGGAAATCAACTCTTATGAATGCGTTTGTAGGTGAACGTCTTTCTATTATCACATCGAAAGCACAAACCACTAGACACCGTATTTTAGGAATTGTAAATGGAGATGATTTTCAAGTTTTATTTTCAGATACGCCTGGAATTATTAAACCAGCGTATGAATTACAAAATTCGATGATGGATTTTGTGAAATCGGCTTTTGAAGATGCTGACATTTTGGTTTACATGGTAGAAATTGGCGAAAAAGAATTAAAAGACGAAGCGTTTTTTAATAAAATTATCCATTCTAAGATTCCGGTTTTGTTATTATTGAATAAAATTGACAAATCGAACCAAGAACAATTAGACGAGCAAGTTCAATTGTGGAAAGATAAAGTGCCAAATGCCGAAATTTATCCGATTTCAGCCTTAGAAAACTTTAATGTGCAAACCGTTTTTGATAGAATTATCGAATTGCTTCCTGTTTCTCCCGCATTTTATCCAAAAGATGCTTTGACTGATAAACCTGAGCGTTTCTTTGTTAACGAAACCATTCGTGAAAAAATCTTATTGAATTATGATAAAGAAATTCCTTATGCAGTAGAAATTGAAACGGAAGAATTTATTGAAGACGACAACATCATTAGAATTCGTGCCGTAATTATGGTAGAACGCGATACGCAAAAAGGAATCATCATTGGACACAAAGGTGCTGCATTGAAGAAAGTTGGTATTCAAGCCCGTGAAGATTTAGAAAAATTCTTTGGAAAACAAATTCACTTAGCTACTTACGTTAAAGTAAATAAAGATTGGAGAAGTAACGAGCGTCAATTGAGACGTTTTGGGTATAACCAGAAATAAGAAGAAAGAGCAAAGAAGAAAGATAAAAGATACCTGATGAACTTCATCATGTTTTTTTATTCTAAAACTTTATACATCAAATCTTCCAATTCGTGCATTTGAGGCACACCTTTTTCTCGGTTAATTCTTGCTGTAAAATAAAGTATTATCCAACAGACAACCATAAGAGAAATCACGACAACATCCAATACTATTGACTGATTTAGCGACCAATGTGTGTAGGCCATCATGCTGAACACCAAAAACAATCCCGCTACAACAAAGTGTAGAAACATAAAAAGGGTCCAAAGCAATTGCTCAGGTCCAAACAAACCTTTTACGATAGTTTTACCTTCGTTGGCTTCTAGTTCCAAATGTAAAAATGGTGAATAATATTTTCTTTTTTCTTTACTGAAATAGAAATACAAATGTTCGTCTATGATTTTGATTTGGTAATCCGACTTTAATTCTGATTTTAGCGTTTTAGCTCTTTCGAGGATTTTTTCCACACTATTTTTTGACTCCACTTCAAATCTGGGACGAAGTGCGATGCTTTTTTCGGGTTCCATACACTTGGGATTTGTGCGAATATATAAATTTTTAACAAATGTTGAATAAAATTTTCAGTTTAGCCCAGATTATCTCACTAATTTAATATTTTCTATAGGAGTTCGATGAATTTAATTTGCAATAAAAACCCCGCAAATTTTACACCTATTTTTTCTTTTTATTGTGATAGCGACCTTAGAAGCTGTTGCAATAAATTTAGAAAAAAAGACGTAAAATTGTGGAGTTGTAATGGATAGCTGGAAAAAGCTCCAAAAAAAATCGTACTTTTGCCGATTCAAAATAAGATTATGAACAATATTGTTGCCATTGTAGGAAGACCAAATGTTGGAAAATCCACATTTTTTAACCGTTTAATTCAGCGAAGAGAAGCCATTGTTGACTCGGTAAGCGGTGTTACGCGTGATAGAAATTATGGAAAAAGTGAGTGGAACGGAAAAGAATTTTCGGTAATTGATACCGGAGGTTATGTAAAAGGTTCGGATGATATTTTTGAAGGAGAAATTCGTCGTCAAGTAGAATTAGCTATTGACGAGGCGGATGCTATTGTTTTTGTGGTAGATGTTGAGGAAGGCATAACTCCAATGGATGAAGAAGTAGCGAAATTGCTTCGTAAAGTTAAAAAACCTATACTTTTAGTTGTTAATAAAGTAGACAACGCCATGCGTGAAAAAGACGCTGTGGAGTTCTATAATTTAGGATTAGGTGAATATTTCACCATTTCAGGAATGAGCGGAAGCGGAACTGGGGAATTATTAGATAAAATCGTAGAGGTTTTACCTGAATTGCCAGAAGCGATAGAAGAAGAAAATCCGTTACCAAGATTTTGTGTTGTAGGAAGACCAAATGCTGGAAAATCATCATTCATCAACGCTTTAATTGGTGAAGATCGATTTGTAGTAACCGATATTGCAGGAACTACTCGTGATGCGATTGACACGAAATACAACCGTTTTGGATTTGAATTCAACTTAGTAGATACGGCTGGAATTAGACGTAAAGCAAAAGTAAAAGAAGATTTAGAATTTTACTCGGTAATGCGTTCGGTAAGAGCAATTGAGCACAGTGATGTGTGTTTATTAGTTATTGATGCGACTCGCGGATTTGAAGGACAAGATCAAAGTATTTTTTGGTTGGCAGAGAAAAACCGTAAAGGAATCGTAATCTTAGTGAACAAATGGGATTTGGTTGAAAAAGACACCATGTCGACTCGCGATTACGAAAGAAAAATTAGAGAAGAAATTGCTCCTTTTACTGATGTGCCAATTTTATTCGTTTCCGCTTTAACGAAACAACGTTTATTAAAAGCATTAGAAACTGCAGTGGAAGTTTTTGAAAACAGAAAACAACGTATTTCAACTTCGAAATTCAACGAGTTGATGTTACCAATTATTGAAGCAACACCGCCGCCAGCATTGAAAGGAAAATACATCAAGATTAAATATTGTATGCAGTTGCCAACACCAACGCCTCAGTTTGTGTTTTTTGCGAACTTACCACAATATGTAAAAGATCCGTACAAACGCTTTATTGAAAATAAACTGAGAGAAAACTACAATTTTAGTGGTGTTCCAATTGATATTTATTTCAGACAGAAATAGTAAAAAAACCGAAGTTAATGCTTCGGTTTTTTTATGTTCTTTGTTAAATTTTTCGTAAGAAAATTTATATTTACAAAATAAATAACTTATTTCGCTGTTAATAAGAATTTACTAACCAATCTCTTTTATTTCATGTTCAAATATTTTTTTTCGTTCATTACATTTTTATTTACATTTAATGGTTTTGGTCAAAATACAGTCACAATTCAAGGAAAAATTGTAGAAAAAGGAAGTTCGTTTCCTTTAGAATCTGCGACAGTATATTTAAAATCAGTAAAAGATTCTACAGTTATTGATTACACAATTACTGACAAGTCAGGAAATTTTTCTATTAAAACTAAAAAAATCAATACTCCTATTTTTTTCAAGATTTCTTATAATGGTTATAAAGAATATTCTGAAAAACTAGAATCAATAATTAACGATAAAGATTTCGGAACTATTCAATTAGAAGAAAACATCAATACTTTATCAGAAATATTAATTAAGGCAGAAGCTCCCCCTATCACTATAAAAAACGACACTTTAGAATTTAACGCTTCATCGTTTAAAGTTCGTCCTGATGCTAATGTGGAAGCATTATTAAAACAACTACCGGGTGTTGAAATAGATGAAGATGGTAAAATTACCGTTAACGGAAAAGAAGTAAACAACATATTAGTCAACGGAAAACCTTTCTTTGGTAAAGATGGTAAAATTGCCACTCAAAATTTGCCTGCCGAAATAATTAGCAAAGTTCAAGTAACCGATACTAAAACTAAAGAGGAAGAATTATCGGGACAAAATGCTACCTCTGACGAAAAAACCATCAATTTAACCATTCAAGAAGATAAAAATAAAGGTGTTTTTGGAAAAGCAAATGTGGGTTATGGAACCGATGAACGGTACGAATCTAGTTTACTATTTAATTATTTTAAAGATACACAAAAGATTAGTGTTTTAGGTTCTTCAAATAACATCAACTCTGTCGGATTTTCAATGGATGAGATTTTTGATAATATGGGTGGCGGAAGAAATAGTTCTATTTGGGTAAACGATAATGGTAGTTTTGGAATTAACGGGATGCAGTTTGGTGGTAACAATGGTATAACAACATCAAATATGATTGGGGTCAATTTTGCTGATGAATGGGCAAAAAAGAAAATCAATCCAAATGGAAGTTACTACTATTCGAATACAGAAACGAACAATAATAACAGAACGAATAGAATCAACTTGCTACCAACAGGAAACACCAATACTTTAGCCGAATCAAAAACTAAGTCTATTTCTGACGGACATAGCATTGCAATGGATTTTGAAATAAAAATAGATTCAACAACAACTTTATATTGGAGTCCAAGTTTTACAAAGAATGAAATTAAAAACAAGAATTCTGGATTCGATGCAACATTTGATGAATCCGGAACAGCATTAAATGAAAATACGAGTAATAACAGTTGGTCGAGTACAAATAACAACTTTAAGAATAGCTTATATTTTTACAAACAGTTAAATAAAAAAGGGAAAGGTTTGAGTTTATCAATAAGCAACGAAAACAGCAAAAATGATTCTGATTTATTTACAAAAACTACTACTACTTTCTTTCAGTCAGGAAGTTCAAATGACGAAAGAGACCAATTTAGAGTTGATACCTCAAAAGATGATAGTTATAGGTTTGAAATGGGCTACAACCAACCTTTAAAAGATTCATTAGTCTTAAATCTAAAAACCGTTTATAATTATAAAAAATCAAATGATATTAGAGAAACTTATGATTATGACAACGGATTAAATTCGTATTCAAACTTTAATGATTTACTCTCAAACGATATCATCTCTTCAACTTCATCATTAACTCCAATGGTTGGTATCAGTATCCGAAAGAAAAAAATACAAGGAAGTATTTCCATGGGAACAGAAATTATAAATTTCAACAATCAATCTAACTATTTATCCAATACAACTACAGTAAATAAAAATTATATGTACCCAAAAATGAATGGATATCTAAGTATCACGTTAGGTAAATCAAAATCTATTTATAGTTATTATTCTTATCAAGTAAATTTACCAAATGCTAATCAAATTTTACCTTTCGAAAATTTAGCAAATCCACTGAATACTATTATTGGAAATGCCAATTTAAAACCTAACGAAAACTACTCCCTTTACACCAACTTTAACAATTATGATTATGCGACCCGAAGTGGTTTTTATGCTTACGCTGGAGGAGATTACAATGTAAATCAAATTGTGGCTTCTACTACTTATGATACCGATTTTAAAGCAACAACAACCTATCAAAATGTTGACAGAGCTTATAATACTTACGTGGGTTTTAGTTTAAATAAATCGTTAAAGAAAGAAAAAAGAACGTTTAAATATGGATTAGGATTGCAGTTTGATTACAATTATGATCAAGGATTAACAAATGCCGAATTATTTGAATCAAAAGGTTTAACTTTAAGTCCAAGAGCCAATATTACTTGGTCAATTGACGAAATGATTACGATTAATCCATCATATCGATACACATACATTACTAATGATTTTACGAATTATGTCATTGATAATACTAAAAACTTCAAGCATAGTGCTAAATTAGAAATCACAAGTTACTGGCCTAAAAAAGTAGTTTTAGGAAGTGATTTTGGTTACAACTACAACTCTAATATAGCAGATGGTTTTCAAAAAGATTTCTACTTATGGAATTTGAGTTTTGGATACAATTTCTTCCAAGACAAATTATTAGCCAAAGTAAAAGTGTATGATGTTTTAAATCAAAATATCAGCGCAACCCGAACCATTACACCAACCGCTATTACCGATATGGAAAATACAGTTTTACAACAATATGCCATGTTTTCTTTAACCTATAAATTAGAGAAATTTGGAGGCAAGAAAAAAGAGGGAGGCATTATGTTTATGGATTAAACAAAAAACTCGTTAGTGTTTACTAACGAGTTTTTTTTATGATTACTTTGTAATTTAATTTACCAACTACCTCCAGCGCCACCACCTGAGAAACCGCCACCGCCGAAGCCGCCGCCAAATCCTCCTGATCCGCCACCAAAGCTTCCACCCCCAAAACCTCCGTTTCCTCTTCCGAGACTGCTAAGAATTATGATGTCGCCTAAATCTAAACCTCTTGAACCTCCACCAGAATTTCCTCCTCCTTTACTTGCTTTTGAAACAATCAATATTAGAATGATTACAAAAATGATAACAGGTAAAATTGGAAAATCTTTCTTTGATTCTTTTCTAGAACCTTTGTATTTTCCTTTTAAGACTTCGAAAATAGCATCGGCGCCTTTGTCTAAACCGTTATAATAACTTCCTGCTTTGAATTCGGGAATGATGATGTTTCGGATAAGTTCTCCGTTGATTCCTGCGGTTAACCTATCTTCTACTCCATATCCTGGCGCAATCCAAATTTCCCTATCGTTTTTGGAAAGTAAAATCAAGATTCCGTTGTCTTCTTTTTCTTGACCAATTCCCCATTCGTGAGCCCATCTTGGAGTCAAAATCCCAATAGATTCTCCTTTTAAATCATCAATCGTAATAACTACAATTTGCGTTGTTGTAGAATCCGAATAGCGAACCAATTTGTTCTCTAATTCTTTTTCTTCTGTTGGATTTAACAAATCAGCATAATCATATACACTCGTTTGAAAAGACGGAACTTTTGGAATTGTAAATTGGGCATTAGCATAAATTCCGGAAAGGAAAAATACTAGTATAATTAGTTTTTTCATATTAACCTCTCGAAATTTCGTTAGACAATTCATTGGTATCATCGGTTTGATGTGGGAAGTATTGCTTCAATCGTTCACCAGCTCTCAAGATTCCTTCTACCAAGCCTTTTTTATAGTTTCCTTCTTTAAAATTAGCGATTACAACGTCTTTAGTACCATCCCAAAAATCAGCTTCTACTACTTTATCAATACCTTCATCACCAATTATAGCGAACTTTTTATCCGAAATACCTACATAAAACAGCACTCCATTTCGGTCTTTAGTTTCATTCATTTGAAGTTCAAAAAAAACCTCCTGAGCTCGGTCAAGAGGTGATTTTTCAGTATGTTCTTCTAAATGCACTCTGATTTCTCCCGAAGTGTTTTTTTCCGCTTCAATAATCGCTTGAACAATTTCTTGTTCGTCAGCTTTTGATAAGAAATCTTCTGTTTTAGACATTATTTTTTCTCATTATTAAAGTCAAACTCAACATCTACTGGTTTTTCAGCACCTGCAACTGCATCAAAATAAGGTTTTTCTTTGTAGTTTCCTAAGAACATTGAATTAGGAAAAACCAAAATGTAATTGTTATATTTTTGAACAGATTCGTTGAAACGTGTTCTTGCTGTTAAGATTTGATTTTCTGTACTAGCCAATTCATCTTGTAATTTCAAGAAGTTTTGATTTGCTTTTAAATCAGGATATTGCTCCACAGTAACCAATAATCTTGACAAAGAACTATTCAAGTTTCCTTGCGCTTGATTAAATTGTGCTAATTGCTCTGGTGTAATATTTGTTGGGTCAATTTTTACAGAAGTTGCTTCAGAACGCGCTTTGATAACCGCTTCTAAAGTAGATTTTTCAAAATCAGCCGAACCTTGAACCGTTTTAACTAAATTTCCAATAAGGTCATTTCTTCTTTGGTATGAGGTTTCAACATTTCCCCATTCTTTATTTACTTCCTGATTTACACGAACGGCTCCGTTTTTAATACCGATGTACCAAAATCCGATGATTAATAATAATCCTCCTGCTATTATCCAAGGCAAAAATTTTCTCATGTTTTTTAATTTTTTAAAAGTTTAATTAATAA
This sequence comes from Flavobacterium fragile, assembly GCF_023634865.1. Lineage (GTDB taxonomy): Bacteria > Bacteroidota > Bacteroidia > Flavobacteriales > Flavobacteriaceae > Flavobacterium > Flavobacterium fragile. Next base: position 334,764 of record NZ_JAMLJN010000001.1, on the reverse strand, counting down.
TTTATAGTTGATTTTTAATGGTGTTCAATTGTGCTTTAATAGTTTCTAGTTTTGAAATAATTTCGAATTTATCAAGCGTTTTCTTTTGATTTTCTTTCAGATGCGTTTTAGCTCCATCCAAAGTAAATCCGCGCTCTTTTACTAAATGATAAATCAATTGCAAGTTCTTTACATCTTCTGGTGTAAACATGCGATTTCCTTTTGCATTTTTCTTTGGTTTTAGAATATCGAATTCTTTATCCCAAAAACGAATCAAAGACGCATTCACGTTGAACGCTTTGGCAATTTCGCCAATGCTGTAGTATCTTTTATTTGGTGGTAATTCTAAATGCATTTTTCAAGTTCAATTTTAATTTTTGGAAAAGTGATTAAAGAAATTTATGAAATTTAAATAATATAACTACTCTTAACTTCCATCTCCTAACTCCCAAATCTAATCCAAAGATTGGTTTTCTTGGTTCGCTAATTTTGCTATTTCTATATATTCTTTAGCTGAAATACTTCCGTAATAAAAATTCAGCGGATTTACGCGTTCTCCATTTTTAAAAACCTCATAATGTAAATGAGGCGCCTGACTCCTACCTGTGCTACCCACATAGCCAATGATGTCACCACGTTTTACTCTTTGTCCTGGTTTACATTTGTACTTGCTTAAATGCGCATACAAGGTTTTGTATCCATAACCATGATTTATTTCAATATGATTACCGTATCCTGACAACGAGGCATCTGCTTTCATGACTACACCATCACCAGTGGCATATATTGGAGTTCCTGTTCTGGCAGTGAAATCCATTCCGTAATGGAATTTTCTAATTTTAGTAAATGGATCGCTTCGGTAACCAAAACCTGAGGCCATCTGTTTTAAATCTTCATTTTTTACTGGTTGGATTGCAGGAATAGCCGCTAACAACTTCTCTTTCTGTTTCGCTAACGCTACAATTTCATCTAACGATTTCGATTGAATTACCAATTCTTTAGTTAAAACATCAACACGTCTTGTCGTATTTTCGATTAATTCAGAATTATTGAAACCTTGTAAATCTTTGTATCGGTTAACGCCTCCAAATCCTGCTTTTCGTTCTTCTTCAGAAATAGGTGTTGCGTTAAAATAAATTCTATAAATATTATTATCTCTGTTTTCAATGGCTTCCAAAACATCGTCCATCAAATCCAATTTCTTATTCAAAACGGTGTAATTCAACTTTAAGGCTTCGATTTCTCTGGCTTGAATTTTATCTTTTGGCGTTTCGAAATAACTCGTGTTAACCAATAAGAAAAAACTCAAAAATCCAAACAATGCCGAAGACAATAAAAAAAGCATTACGTAAGCAAATTTCTTTCTCTTTTTAGGCAGAATGCGCTTGTATGCTAAATTTTCTGAATCGTAATAATATTTTACCTTCGACATATATGAAAATATACTATTTTTGTGCCAAATTTATTGGTTGACATAGGTTATACGAACAAATTTAAGAAATGTTTCATTCTTGAGCTATTTTATTTTTAATTGAGCTATTTTTTTGAACATTTTACTTTGTTCCCTTTTCACAATAAACAAACAAAAACAGATCTAAATTATTGATAATGAAATCGCAAGACATTCGTAAAGCATACTTGAATTTTTTTGAATCGAAAGGACATTTAATTGTTCCTTCTGCGCCAATCGTTTTAAAAGACGACCCAACTTTGATGTTCAACAACTCGGGAATGGCCCAATTCAAAGAATATTTCTTAGGCAATGGAACTCCAAAAAGTCCAAGAATAGCCGATACGCAAAAATGTCTTCGTGTTTCTGGAAAACACAATGATTTGGAAGATGTAGGTTTTGATACTTATCACCACACCATGTTTGAAATGCTTGGAAACTGGTCGTTTGGCGATTATTTCAAGAAAGAAGCCTTAGCTTGGGCTTGGGAATTTCTTACTGAAGTTTTAAAGTTAGACAAAGACCGTTTGTATGTTTCTGTTTTTGAAGGAAATCCGGCAGAGAACGTTCCGTTTGACCAAGAAGCTTTTGATATTTGGAAACAATATGTTTCGGAAGACCGAATCATTTTAGGGAATAAAAAAGACAACTTCTGGGAAATGGGCGACCAAGGTCCATGTGGTCCATGTTCAGAAATTCATATCGATTTAAGAACCGATGCAGAACGTGCTGCAGTTTCAGGAAGAGAATTAGTAAATGCCGATCATCCGCAAGTAGTGGAAATTTGGAACAACGTATTTATGGAATTCAACCGTAAAGCAGATGGTTCGTTAGAAAAATTACCAGCACAACACGTTGATACCGGAATGGGATTTGAGCGTTTGTGTATGGCGATGCAAAATGTAACTTCGAATTACGATACGGATGTTTTTACACCGCTTATCGCGAAAGTTGAAGAAATTACAGGATTAAAATACACTTCAAATGATGCAATGACAAGTCGCGACTTGTCAATACAAGAAGAACAAAACAAAACCAATATTGCGATTCGTGTAATTGTAGACCACGTTCGTGCGGTAGCTTTTGCTATTGCTGACGGTCAATTGCCTTCAAATACAGGTGCGGGTTATGTAATTCGTAGAATTTTACGTCGTGCGATTCGTTACGGATTTACGTTTTTAGGAACAAAAGAACCTTTCATCAACAAATTAGTGGAAGTTTTGGCGAATCAAATGGGTGAATTTTTCCCAGAGATTAAATCGCAACAACAATTGGTTACCAATGTAATTCGCGAAGAAGAAGCGTCTTTCTTAAGAACTTTAGAACAAGGATTACAGTTATTAGACAAAGTAGTTGCTGAAACATCTGGAAAAGAAGTTTCGGGTGAAAAAGTTTTTGAATTGTACGATACTTTTGGTTTCCCGAAAGACTTAACGGCTTTGATTTTAAAAGAAAAAGGTTATTCGTTTAACGAAACCGAATTCGAAACTGAATTACAAAAACAAAAAGCGCGTTCTCGTGCGGCTTCGGAAGTAACTACTGACGACTGGAACGTTTTAATTGATGGAAATGTGGAAACATTCGTTGGGTATGACCAAACGGAAAACAATGTTAAAATCACTAGAATTCGTAAAGTAGATTCTAAAAAAGATGGTGTTTTGTACCAAATTGTTTTAGATAATACGCCGTTCTATCCAGAAGGTGGTGGACAAGTTGGAGATAAAGGAACATTAGTTTCTGCAAACGAAACCATCGAAATTATCGACACGAAAAAAGAAAACAACTTAATATTACATTTCGCAAAACAACTTCCTGAAAATGTGGAAGCTGAATTTGTTGCAAAAGTAAATACCGAATTAAGAACTTCAACTTCTAAAAATCACTCGGCTACGCATTTGATGCATTTGGCTTTGAGAAGCATTTTAGGAACACATGTAGAACAAAAAGGTTCGTTAGTAAATCCAAATTACTTACGTTTTGACTTCTCGCATTTTTCTAAAGTTTCGGATGAAGAATTACGTCAAGTTGAAGCAAGTGTAAATCAACAAATTGAAGCGCAATTGCAATTAGTAGAACATAGAAATATTCCAATTAAAGAAGCATTAGACAAAGGTGCGATGGCATTGTTTGGAGAGAAATATGGCGACAATGTTCGTATGATTGAATTTGGAGATAGTAAAGAATTATGTGGAGGAATTCACGTGAAAAACACTGCTGATATTTGGCATTTCAAAATTGTTTCAGAAGGAGCTGTTGCGGCTGGAATTCGTCGTATTGAAGCGATTACAGGTGATGCGGTGAAAGATTTTTATAAAAATCAAGAAGATACATTAGCTGAAATCAAAGAAGTGTTGAAAAACCCACAAGATGTTTTAAAATCGGTGGCTTCATTACAAGATGACAATGCGAAATTGAAAAAACAATTAGAGCAATTAGTTAAAGAAAAAATCGAAGGATTAAAAAATACTTTAATCAACGATTTCCAAGAAATCAACGGCATTCAATTTTTAGCAAAACAAGTAGATTTGTCTATGAGTTCAACTAAAGATTTAGCACAAGCTATCGGAACTTCAAAACCAAACGCGTTTGTATTCTTAGCTTCTATTGAAGATAATGCTCCAAATATTCACTGCTACATTTCAAAAGAATTAGTTGCTGAAAAAGGATTAAACGCCGGAAACGTCATCAGAGAATTAGGAAAACTAATCGACGGAAATGGTGGTGGACAACCATTCTTTGCTTCAGGAAAAGGGAAGAATGTTGGTGGAATTAAAGAGGCATTGGAGAAAGCGGTTGAATTTTTGAAATAGCAATTAAAAACGTTGTCATGCTAAACTCCTTTCAGCATCTCAAGAATACAGATTATTTTAGATCCTGAAAGGAGTTCAGGATGACAAGGAGAATTTATATTAAAATACCGATAAAAATAAAATTTTGTCGGTATTTTTTATTCTACTACTGCAATCGCCTCAATCTCAATCAACCATTCTTTTCTTCCTAAACTTTCTACACCCACTAATGTGCTTGCTGGATAATTTTCAGTTCCAAGAAATTCTTTTCTGACTTTTCTAAAAATTGGTAAATCCACTTCGGGATTGAAATTTACGATATAGGTATTCATTTTTACTACATCTTTAAAAGTTGCATTGCAATTCGTAAGTTGTTTTTCTAAATTTTGAAATGTAGAAATGGTTTGTGTTTCTAAATTTACACCATCACCTATTTGTCCTGAAATGTAAAGTGTTTTGAAATTTCCAGTTTTCACTACCACAGTTTGAGAAAAACCTTCGTTTGGTTCGATGTATTCTTTTTCAATCATTTGTATTGCATTAAATCTTGAGTAAAAATACGCGTTTTTTGTAAAAAGTAGTTTAAATTTGGGCTTTAAACCCTATTGATTTGCAATTCACAACCAAAATACCCGTTCAAAAAAGCAGTTTCCCAATCGATTATGATTCGAAAATTATGTTGTTGGGTTCCTGTTTTGCAGAGAATATAGGAAAGAAGTTTTCGTATTTTAAGTATCAGGCCACTACCAATCCATTTGGAATTATTTTTAATGCGGTTTCGTTAGAAAAGTTAATCCGCCGTGTTGTTGAAAATAAAAAATTTACCGAAAACGACATTTTTTTTCACAATGAATTATGGCATTGTTATGAAGTGCATTCCGAATTATCAAATCCAGATAAAGACCTATTTTTGAGTCATTTGAATTCGATTTTAGAATCAACACATCGCCATATTGCTGCATTAACACATTGTATTATTACATTAGGGACTTCATGGGTTTACAGCAATATTGAAACCCATGAAATTGTTGCCAATTGTCATAAAGTGCCGCAAAAACAATTTACGAAAGAATTACTTTCGATTGAACAAACCGAAAAAAGTTTAGAAAATATTATTTTATTAATCCATTCTGTAAATCCAAATTGTCATTTTATTTTTACGGTTTCACCTGTGCGGCATATAAAGGATGGTTTTATCGAAAACACCTTGAGTAAAGCACATTTGATTGCAGCAATTCATTCGATTTTGAATAAGAAATTTTCGACTTCGCTCGAAGTGACAAATCAGAATCGTAACTATTTTCCTTCTTACGAAATTATGATGGACGAATTGCGCGATTATCGTTTTTATGCTGAAGATATGTTGCATCCGAATCAAACTGCAATTGATTATATTTGGTTGCGCTTTTATGAACATTACATATCGGAATCGGCAGCAAAATTGATGGAAGAAGTGGATGCCATTCAAAAAGGATTGGCGCATCGTCCGTTTAATCCGAATACGGAAAGTCATCAGAAATTTTTAGCTCAATTGAATCTGAAAATTGAAACGATTAAGAAAAAATTACCACATGTTTCCTTTTAAATAAAAATACACTAGACTACCTCAAAATTCTGGTAACTTGCCCCAGATAGCAGTGAAAAGCTTTTTGTTGAAAAAATTTTAGTTTTGTTGCGATAAAAAAGCGACCTAAGAAGCTCTTTTTATCGCTTACAAAACTTATTTTTTTGACAAAAACTTGCAACGAATAGCTGGAAAAAGGCTCTAAAATTAAGAATTCAGAACTTCAATTTCGAGTTGAACACTTTCCCAATCTTCAAGTAATTGCTCCAATTCCTTTTTCTTTTTTTCGTAAGCAGCAAAGAAATTAGCATCTTCAGCATGTTTGTCGTAATGAGTTGCTAACGCCTTATCGTCGGCTTGGATGTCTTTTTCTAGTTGTTGTATTTGGCTTTCGATTTTGCTTAATTTATTTTGAAGTCCTTTTGCCTTTTTTTGATCTTCGTAGGAAATAGTTTTGATTTCTTTAGATACATTCGTTTTTACTTCTGTTTCTTTTTTCTCAATTTCGCGCATGTTGGTCGCGTTTCTTTGTTCTAGGAAGAAATTGATATCGCCCAAATATTCTTTGATTTTTTGATCCTTGAATTCGTACACAATATTGGACATTCCTTGTAAGAAATCACGGTCGTGCGACACCAACAATAAGGTACCTTCGAATTGCTGTAGAGCAGCTTTTAAGACGTTTTTAGACTTAATATCTAGGTGGTTTGTTGGCTCGTCCATTACCAGAACATTTATTGGCTGTAAAAGCAATTTACAAAGCGCCAAACGATTTCGCTCACCTCCAGAAAGCACCTTTACTTTTTTCTCCACATCATCACCACGGAATAAAAACGCCCCCAACATGTCGCGCACTTTAGAGCGATTGGTATCAGTTGCCGCTTCTAGCATGGTGTCTAACAAGGTTTTTTCGCCATCCAAATATTCTGCTTGATTTTGAGCAAAATACCCTAATTGTACGTTATGTCCGAGTTTGATGGTTCCTTCGTATTCGAATTCGTTTACAATGGCTTTGATAAAAGTAGATTTCCCTTGACCGTTTTGACCTACAAATGCAATTTTACTACCCCGTTCTACTAAAAGTGAAATGTCCTTTAGAATCACTTTATCACCGTAAGCTTTGGTTACATGTTCGGCTTCGATTACAACACGACCTGGAGTTTGAGAAACGGGAAACGAAATATGCATCACCGAATTATCATCTTCATCTACTTCGATGCGTTCTACTTTATCTAATTTCTTAATTAAAGACTGAGCCATTGAAGCTTTAGAGGCTTTAGCACGGAATTTCTCGATTAGTTTTTCGGTTTCTTCGATTTTTTTGGCTTGATTTTTTTGAGTAGCTAATTGTTTTTCACGAATTTCTTGACGCAACACTAAATATTCTGAATACGGTTTATTGAAATCGTATGCTTTACCTAAAGAAATTTCAATGGTACGATTCGTAACGTTATCCAAAAACATTTTATCGTGAGACACGATTACAACAACACCGGTAAAATTTCTTAAAAAACCTTCTAACCAAATGATACTTTCTATATCTAAGTGGTTGGTAGGCTCATCTAGAAGAAGAATATCGTTTGATTGTAGTAATAATTTTGCTAGTTCGATACGCATTCTCCATCCACCCGAAAAAGTATCGGTTTGATTGTTGAATTCTTCCCGTTTAAATCCTAAACCTAAAAGGATTTTCTCGGTATCTCCTACATAATTATAACCTCCTAAAACTTCATAATGATGTGTAACATCGCTCAACTCCTCAATCAAATCGGAGTATTCCTGACTTTCGTAATCGGTTCTTGTGGCTAACTGGTGATTGATTTCATCAATTCTGAATTCGGCACGTTTAATTTCTTCGAAAGCCATGTAGGCTTCTTCTAAAACCGTACGTCCTTTAACAAAATCAATATCTTGACGAAGAAATCCGATTTTTACTTCTTTTTCGGTAGCGATAGTGCCACTATCAGGCTTAAAATCACCAGCAAGCATTTTTAACATGGTTGACTTACCTGCACCATTTTTCCCTACAAGCCCTACTCTATCTCCAGAACCCAATCTGAAAGTAACTTCCTCAAAAAGATAAGTTCCACCAAATGAAACCGATAAATTATGTATGTTTAGCATTTGAAAAGTTTATAAGTTTAAAAGTTTTATGGGTTTAAAAGTTTACACTAAAAACTTAAATTCATCTTAAACTAATTGATATTTGTAATAATTGTTACACAAGAAATTATATGTTATTGTACCTTTGTGTAAAATATTTTGCAAATGTTAAAAAAAGGATCCATATTAAATAGTATTTTAACAGGAAGTTGTCCAACATGTCATGAAGAAAGCATGTATTTAGACAAAAATCCGTATAATGTTATGAATGTTTACAAAATGCATGAAAAATGCAATCACTGTCATACAAAATATAAAATGGAACCATCGTTCTTTTATGGTGCTATGTATGTGAGTTATGCACTTGGAATTGCTTTTGGTGTAGCCGCTTTCATCATTACTTATTTCTTCGTTGGAGAGAAGAGTTTAATTAATAATTTTATTGTAATTATTATTACCTTGGTTGTTTTTATGCCAGTAATTATGAGACTTTCCAGAAATATTTGGATTAATATGTTTATTACTTACGACAAAAATTGGAAAGAACATATTGAAGACAAAAACAAACCTACTATTCGATAAATTAAAAACCGAAACAAATTAGTTTCGGTTTTTTTTATAACATCTAGCAATATCAATTTCTTTGTCAAGTGGTATTTTATTTTCAATATGTTGAAACAATTGATTCGCTAAAAAAGGACCTAGCATAACACCACGCGTGCCTAAGCCATTTAAAACATGTAGTTGCTGATGAATTGGATGCGTTCCTACTAAAGGCCTTCTATCTTTAACTGTGGGACGAACACCTCCAAAATGTTGTACTATTTCGAAATCACAAGAAATTATTTCTTTCAACTTTTCTACCAACTCTTGTTTTCCTTCTTCTGTAGGAGTATTTGTTTTATCTTTCCAATTATAAGTAGCTCCTACTTTATACAAATCATCTCCAATCGGTAAAATGAACACACTTGACTTAATTACTACATCCAAATTGAGATTAGGAGCTTTTATGATAAGTAACTCACCCTTTGTTCCATCTAATGGCAAATCATTAAAGAAAGGGTTACTATGTAAGCCAAAACCTTCAGCAAAAACAACATGTTTGGCTTTAACTCCTTTGTAAACCAAATAATTTTCAAAAAAATTAATTTCGTTATAGTCAAAGGTTTCTGCAGATAGAGATTGTATACTTTTAAGATAATCGAGATAGGAAATTATCAAAGTGTTAATATCTAAATAACCCGTTTCATTAACTAATCCATAATGAAAAGGTGATTCAATAAAGTTATACTTTTTATTGACTAAAATTGGGTTTAGAAAAGAGGCTAAATTAGGTTTATCTGCCGCTTGAAACCAATTGTTTTGTTCTTCGATAGAAGCTAGTTTTCTTAGAATAGGGATTTTATAATCGAAAACAACGTTTAATTTTTCATGTATTTCCTCGTAAAGAGGAAATGCAAATTCTAATTGTTCTTTGGCTTTCCAAACTTCGCTAAAACGTTTTAAAACTACAGGATTGTATAAACCACCAGCTATTCTTGAAGAAGGTTGCGAATTATTATCAAAAACTAGAATACTTTTAGAAGCCTTCAAAGCGATTTCAGCGAATGAAATTCCAGCGAGACCACTACCTACAATTATATAATCTATCATGTTGTAAAATTAAAAAACTCTTACCAAATGGTAAGAGTTTTTAAATGAAATTGGAGAAATACTATTAATAATTCCACATATCTTGTTCAAAATCACGAATCTTCTCTTTAACTCGGTCTGATTCTAATAACTGCATTTGTGCATTTTCTTTCATGTATTCGGCGATTTTACGATCACCGTACACATTTTCTTCTAAATAAATTACACCATTAAAACGTCGTGCATTTAATAAATGGTCAAAAGTAAAAGGCATTGCTGAGTTTCTGTTATTAAAAGCTTTGGCTTTGTGTAAAACATCACGTGAAGCTGGGAAATATACCCAGAATAACTCAACCATTTCAGGATTTGGGTTGTCCATTTCATAAACATCAGGAACAACAGGGCAAATACCTAATAAACGATATTTTAATTCACTTTGTCTTTTATCAAAATACCAATAACCTACCACTTTATATGCATCTACATTGTAAGCTTCGATTTCAGTTTTAATAATATACTCTTCAGAAATTTTCATTTTTCCGCTTCTATAAGCTTCAATATCCTCATTCATTTGATCACGACCGGCATCAGTAGTATCAATTTTGAATAAAGCACTTTCAATATCTTTAAGAGATTTTTTTGTGGTGAAATAACTTGAGTCGTAAACTTCTGTAATTTTACCTTCTTTAATAGCGCTTACCAGTACATTGTAAAGAGGTCTTCTATCAGGAGAAGTCATAACATCTCCTTCAACAGGAAAATACAAAGGGAAATTTACTCTTTCATCAAGATCAATAAATTCCCAAATACGTTTTCCCATTAAAATATCTCTATCATGTACATATCCGTAAGGTAATGGTTTATCATTATCAGCATTTAATTCTGCTTCAGTTTTTTTACCAATTTGATCAGGTGTTTTTGCGTTAAGCAAATTTGACTGAGCGAATGTAGAAGTGCTTAAGATTAATGTTAAAATTGCAATACTATTTCTCCAATTCATTTTATTCTATTTTTATTTGGTCTATAATATAAACACAAATTGATTTAAATTATTGTATTTCGTAAGTACAAATAGATACTTTTTTAGGTAATTGGTCAATTCCAACGAAATTAGCTTTAATATCTGAAATCACCACCACATCACCTTTAGCGGCTTTAGCAATAGCAGCTCTAGCTCTAGAATCCATTTTATTACCATTAACAACTACTGTTGCTTGTCCAGGAACTTTAATATTAAATTGTGTAACATTAACATTTACTGGGAAGTCAAAATCTTCCATAACAGCAGTTACAGTACATACTTCAAGATTAGATTTTGGTCCTTTATTCTTTTCAGCTCCACCTACTTTACCAGTTGGAGCAGGAAGACTTTTAATTCTAAATACTTGAGAGCTTGACATTGCTTTACCATCAGGCATAGTTGCAGAAACATTAATTTTAACTTCGCTACCAGCACCTGGTTTTAACATGAATTTACCATCACCAACTTTAGACATACCAGGAGCACTAGCATTCACTTTGTTAGAAGCAATACCTGGAACAGAAATAGAGATTGGGTTAGGAACTCCACGGTAAACAACATTCATTTTATCAGCAGAAATTATTGCTTGATTTGGTCTAGGTACTACAACGTAAGAACCTTTGAAAGGTAAATTAATTGGTTTACCATTTTCTTTAAAATTGAAAGAACCTGACAAAGTTTGTTCACCAATTCCTCCTGCAGTAGTTGAAATAACTGCCTGACCATTAACTAATTTTCCAGGCCCAACAAAACCTTCAAATTTAGCATTTGGGTCATATTTACCTAAAACAACTTTACCTGAAACTTGTTCACCGGCAAAATAAGCATTTTTATCTAAAACCACGATAGCTTCAAATTTGCTGTAAGATGATTCATCAACAGCTGCTTTACCTAAAGCAGAATTAATAACATCAGTCTCAATTTTGATGATATCACTTTGCCAAGCAGATAACTTAGCTAAAGATGCAATTTGAGGAAATCCTTTAAAATGATAATCTAAGAATTTAATTGAAACACCTTCTTTATTTTTAACGTCAGCAGTATTGAATGCGTCATTAAGTTGATTTACGATGTTCTTGTACTTAGGATCACTTAAGGCAGCTTTTACTTCCGATTTGTAAGTTTCGATAGCAGCCATAACTTCGTTACCTCTTTTTGTGTAACCATCTCCTGTAAACCAGCTATTATCTAAATTATCAGCTTTATCCATAGCCTCATATGGAAGTTTTCCATCTTCCATTTCTGTACCTTGGATATTTTCTTGTTTTAAAGTTTCTATGAAAGCATAAAACTTTTTTGATGCATCCGAAACTTTGTGTGCTGTAGCTGCAGCATTAATAAATTCACCTTTATTTTCTTTAGCTTTTAAATCTAATGCAGCTAAACTTTGCTCGTTAGTTTTAATAGTTGAAGTGTTTGATGACTCAAATTTTTCATTCATTAAACCAAAAGCCGAAAGTACTTCTTTTGACATGTTCATTGCCAACATTGCGATGAAAACCAAGTACATCAGGTTAATCATCTTCTGTCTAGGGGTTAATTTTCCTCCTGCCATTTCTTTTTAAATTAGTTTTTAATTAATAAATATTTAATGATAAAACTAATTATCCTCTGTTACTCATAGCAGATAACATACCTCCATAAACAGCGTTTAAAGACGCAATGTTAGATGTCATTGACTGCATTTGCTCTTTTAATTTAGATGCATTTTCAGCAATTTGTTGGTTAGCTTGTGCATTTTTATCTGCACTTTCTAATTGAATTTTATATAAATTATTCAAAGCCTCTAATTGAGCAGCCGCTGTTGTCATTTCTTCAGCATATTTCTTTTGACCTGCCATAGCATCAACAGTAGGAGAAATAGATTTTGCAGCACCTTCAAAATTTTTGATACTATTACCTAAGCTAGCCATTAACTCACCGTCAATTTTAGCTTCTTTCAACATAGCATCCAATTTTTGAGACAATAAACCTTGTGCTTCAGTTGGATTTTCAGATTTTGATTTTTTTGTAGTAGCTTCTCCACCTGCTAATTCAGGGTAAACTAAAGACCAATCAAGTTCTTTTGCAGGTTCTTCGAAAGCAGAAATTGCGAAAATAGCAGCTTCTGTTACAAGTCCAATAGTTAACATTACAGTACCTGTTAAAGGTCCAATCTCAAAGTGAGCAATTTTAAATAAAGCCCCGATGATAACAACTGCAGCTCCCATACCATATGAGAAGTTCATAACTTTTGGTGATAATAACGCCATAATAAATAAATTTTTAGTTAGTTAAGTTAAAATATAAAATTGGTTAAATTATTTCGGTGATGTACCAGTAGCTTCTTTACCCATGTAATCTTGCACTGTTCTGAATCCAATATAACTTCTTGCAGAGTCTGCATACTCATAATCGCGAGTACTTACCTGCGAATAATAAGCCACATCTTTCCAAGAACCTCCACGAACTACTTTTCTTTGATTTTTCTTGTCAGAAACGTGAGGATTCATTGTAGAAACAAATTCATAAGCCTCTGCATAATATGAACTTTCAGTCCATTCCGCTACGTTACCGGCCATGTTGTAAAGATTAAAATCATTTGGTTCATAAGACTTAGCCTCTACTGTATATAAAGCTCCATCAGCAGCGTAATCTCCTCTATTTGGTTTGAAATTTGCTAAGAAACAACCTCTATCATTTTTAGAGTATGGTCCTCCCCAAGGATAAGTTCCTCCTTCAATTCCACCTCTAGCTGCATATTCCCACTCCGCTTCAATAGGCAAACGGAAAGAATTTACTTGATCTCTACCTTTTTTCTTTTTGATATAGGCATTTTTGTACATAGTTCTCCAAGCACAAAAAGCTTTTGCTTGATTCCATGACACCCCTACAACTGGATAATCACCATAAGCTTGATGCCAAAAGTAATCATTATGCATAGGCTCGTTGTAAGAATATTCAAAGTCTTTAATCCATACTGTTGTATCAGGATAGATTTCAATAGCAGGTGCATCTTCATAAAAGTTTTTACGTCCCTTTTTCTTAACAGCTTTATTTAAATCAACCTGATTGTATTTGAATTTAAGTTTTGAAGCGTCAATAGTTTTCAAACCATTATAAGATTCTGATTCTGGCAAATACATAGAATCCATTACTTCTACATAAAACTCATCAGGATATTTACTAGGTTCCTTAATCAATTTAGCCTTTTTATTTAATTTTCTATTAGCATAAATATCATCATCAGTTCCTACACTGTAGTAATTCTCATACATGTATTTATCATATGGAGTCATTTTTGCAGGATCTACATCAGCAAAAGCGTAATTACCAATACCATCTCCTTGTTTTTTTCCTTGCTCATCAGCTAGTATAGCCAATCTTGTTCTAATTGTTGAATCTTTAACCCAATCAACAAACTGACGATACTCACTATTCGTAATTTCTGTCTCGTCCATGTAAAATGATCGAACGGTTACTGTTTTAGTTGGCGCGTCTTGAACATTAGCTAAATCGTCATCTGATTTACCCATAATAAAAGCTCCTCCAGGAATTAACGTCATGCCGTAAGGTTTTTCAGGATGCCATTTCTTCCCTTTAACTCCTACTAATTCTCCTTTATCGCCTTTACCACAACTGATAAACAATGATAATATTGCTGATAATGCAACAAACTTCTTCATATAAATTAGGTTAAATGTAATTTCTATTTTCAGGGCGTAAACCTATTCATTAATTTTCAAAAAAACAATTATTTTTTTTAAAAACATAAAAAATATTTTTCACAAGTCTACAACCTTTAACTTATTTTTAAAATATTATAATTTCATATAACATTTCGTTTCTGAGCCTTCCACCATCGTTCTGGAATTTCTTGCTCGCAAGCTGCTAAATAATCTTCATGTGTGCAAGGTAATAACGTATTTCTTTTCAATTTATTGTTAACATGTGTTAAAAAAGGAATTTCTATCCACCATCTCGCGGTTTTATTGCTTTTATAAAAGATTAATTCTTCATCGCCTATTGGAACTATATATTTGATATACTGCTCTTTAGTCCCAAAAGGATACTCATGAGAACGAAAAGAAAATCCTTCAATAAAATACCACAACATTTGACTTATTAACACAACTTCGTTCGAATTTGGATTAAAATTGAAAATACCCAACGATGTCACTTTATCACTGATACCTGCATAGCGAGTTAGAGCACAAACTTCTTTTCCTGTAAATCCATTTGGATTGAAATCATCAAAATTCCCAGAATAGGAAGATTGCACTGAATGCATATCCACACTTACCAAGTCAGCATCTCTAAAAACAGGCTCTGCAATAGCAATATTATTAGAAACCTCTCCTAAACGATAGGCTTCAAAATATAATTTTTCGATTAAATCAATTTCTTCCTGTGAATTAAAATACGTCTGAAAACCTAAATTACTGTAATTAAAAAGATTGTTAGGTTCTTCTACAACTATTTTTGAAAGATACGATTCGGAGTCTAGTCTATTTTCTTTTGAAAAATCAAATTGACTATCAACCGAAACAATATTTACCATTTGATCCAAATTATCATAAGCACGATACATCGCATAGGTTAAATCCTGGCTTCCTCCTATAATTACTGGAATAATTCTTTTCTTTACTAGTTCAGCAACTATTTTTTTTACTACAAAATAAGTATCTTCAACACTAGCTCCCGCCTCAATAGTTCCTAAGTCCACTATTGTAGTATTCCAATTTCCAGGAAAAAGACTATAAAATTGTTTTCTAAAAGAATCAAACGAAAAATCATCATTGTCTTTTTTACTTCCTCTAAACTCATTAACCGTTATTACAGCGATCGCAACATTGTCCAAAACTGGAAAATCGGTTTGGGTATGAAACACCACTTTTTTTCCTAATGTTTGATTGGATAATGTTGCAATGTATTCTTCTACAGAAGTTGAAATAGGTTGTAAAAAATCAAAAACCATTGCTTATTTCTTTTTAGCGGTTGTTTTCTTAGCTGGAGCTTTTTTGGCAGCTGTCTTTTTTGCTGGTGTTTTCTTTTCTATCATGTCTTGAACTTGAGCTAATGTTAATTTTGAAGCATCAACATCTTTGCTTAATTCAATTTTGATTTTACCTTTGGTAATTACAGAACGACCCCAACGTGCTTTTTCCACTTTGATTCCTTCCTCTTTCCAATCATGAATTACCTTATCAATGTCTTTTTGTTGTTTTTCTTCGATTAACTCCTCAATGTCTGATTGTGATAAATTATCGAAGTTGTATTTCTTATTAACATTGATAAACATTCCGTTCCATTTGATGAAAGGTCCAAAACGTCCCACTCCTTTTTGAACCGGTAATCCTTCGTAGGTTCCAATAGGAGCATCTGCTTGCATTTTTTCATCAATTAAACCTTGAGCCGTTTCCATGGTAACATCCATTGGATCCATTCCTTTTGGTAAGGAAATAAATTGAGAACCAAAACGAACATAAGGTCCAAAACGACCATTGTTCACTTCTATTTCTTCTCCTTTATATGTTCCTAATTGTTTTGGAAGCAAGAATAAGTTCAATACTTCTTCCAAAGTGATGTTTCCAATATTTTGATCAGGACGTAAACTTGCAAATTGTTTGTTTTCATCATCCGCATCTCCAATTTGAGCCATTGCTCCATATTTTCCTAAACGAACCGAAACTTGTTTTCCAGAAACGGGATGTACTCCTAAGATTCTTTCACCACTTTCTCTATCCGCATTTTTCTCTACATCGACTACATTGGGATGGAAGTGTTTGTAAAAATCATTCATCATCTTTGCCCAATCCACTTTTCCTTCTGCAATTTCGTCGAAATCTTGCTCCACTTTTGCAGTGAAGTTGTAATCTAAAATCGTATTAAAGTTCTTAACTAAGAAATCATTCACGATAATTCCGATATCAGTTGGAACTAATTTTCCTTTATCTGATCCCACATTTTCCGTTAAAACTTGAGATTTTACTTCTCCTCCTTTTAAGATCAATTGGTTGTATTTTCTTTCTTGACCTTCGAAACTTCCTTTTTCTACATAATTTCTAGCGATAATAGTAGAAATAGTTGGCGCATACGTTGATGGACGACCAATTCCTAGTTCTTCTAATTTCTTCACCAAAGAAGCTTCTGTGTAACGACTTGGTGGACGCGAAAAACGTTCTGTAGCCGTGATATAATTATTCGTAAGCTTTTCGTTTACTTTTAAAGCCGGTAACATTCCTTCTTGTTCCTCTTCATCATCATCATGTCCTTCTAAATACACTTTTAAGAAACCCTCAAATTTGATTACTTCTCCAGTTGCTGTAAAAGTTTCCGAATGATTGCTTGCTTCGATTTTTACATTAGTTCTCTCCAATTCAGCATCACTCATTTGAGAAGCCAATGTTCTTTTCCAAATCAATTCGTACAAACGCGCTTGATCTCTATCAATATCCACAGTATGTCTTGACATATCTGTTGGACGAATCGCTTCGTGTGCTTCTTGTGCTCCTTTTGATTTGGTATTGAAATTTCTCGGTTTAGAAAACTCTTTTCCGTAATAACTGGTAATTTCAGCTTGAGCTGCTGCCATGGCTTCTTGCGATAAATTTACACTATCCGTTCTCATATAAGTAATAAGTCCGGCTTCGTACAAACGTTGTGCAATTTGCATGGTAATCCCAACTGGCAAATACAATTTTCTCGCCGCTTCTTGTTGCAACGTTGAAGTGGTAAATGGTGCTGCTGGTGATTTTTTTGTTGGTTTGGTTTCTAAATCTCCTACTTTGTAAGACGAACCAATATTTTTATTTAAGAAATCTTCTGCTTCTTTTTTAGTTGCGAAGTTCTTAGGTAATTTTGCTTTGAATGTTTTTCCTGCTTCGTTTGTAAACTCTGCTGTAATACTGTAAGAAGCTTCTGGTTTGAAATTTTGAATTTCTCTTTCACGCTCCACAATCAAACGAACCGAAACTGATTGCACACGACCTGCAGATAAACCTCCTTTAACTTTTTTCCAAAGTACTGGCGATAATTCGTAACCTACTAATCGGTCTAAAACTCTACGAGCTTGTTGTGCGTTTACTAAGTTATAATCTATTCCTCTCGGATTTTCGATTGCTTTTTGAATAGCTGATTTTGTGATTTCGTGAAAAACAATACGTTTTGTTTTTTCTGGTTTTAATTTTAATTCTTCAGATAAGTGCCAAGAAATTGCTTCTCCCTCACGGTCCTCATCGGAAGCCAACCAAACCATTTCGGCATTTTTAGCTAATCCTTTTAATTTGGTCACCAATGCTTTTTTATCTGCCGAAACTTCATATTTCGGTTTAAAACCATTTTCTACATCCACTCCTATTTCTCTCGAAGGCAAGTCAGCAATATGTCCATAACTCGACTCAACTTGATACTCACTTCCTAGAAATTTCTCGATGGTTTTTGCTTTTGCAGGTGACTCAACGATTACTAAATTCTTT
Source organism: Flavobacterium fragile (assembly GCF_023634865.1). GTDB lineage: Bacteria > Bacteroidota > Bacteroidia > Flavobacteriales > Flavobacteriaceae > Flavobacterium > Flavobacterium fragile. The sequence continues at coordinate 316,769 of NZ_JAMLJN010000001.1, read as the reverse complement.
GCCATTTCATATTTTTTTGAATCGCAAAAGTATAGGTTTTTTTTAAATTTTAACATCTTGAGCTTTTTTTTACCTATAATTAACCAAAATATCAGTCAAATTACTCCTATATATATAGGTATAAAATCCACGAAAAACGGCTACTTGGAATTGCAATAAAAAATAATTTAAAATTTCATGTTAAACCTTTTCTGCCATCTTGTCAGATTTTATAATTTAGTATTATCTTTGCGTTCCGAAACTTCGGAATGATTTAATGGAAATCTTTGATATGGAAAAGGTAATTGATGAAAACAAACAAGGTCAGAGTTTAGTGCTTGACCAAAAAGTAGGAAATACAAAAAAACTTTTTATAGAGAGTTATGGTTGCCAAATGAATTTTTCGGACAGCGAAATTGTGGCGTCTATTCTTTATGAAAACGGATATAATACGACTCAAAATCTGGAAGATGCTGATTTGGTTTTGGTAAACACTTGTTCTATTCGCGATAAAGCGGAGCAGACGATTCGCAAGCGTTTAGAAAAATACAACGCGGTAAAAAAAATCAATCCTTCAATGAAAGTTGGGGTTTTAGGTTGTATGGCTGAGCGTTTGAAAAGTCAGTTTTTAGAAGAAGAGAAAATTGTGGACATGGTCGTTGGACCCGATGCTTACAAAGATTTACCAAATTTATTAGCCGAAGTTGAAGAAGGAAGAGATGCCATCAACGTAATTCTTTCAAAAGAAGAAACTTATGGTGATATTTCACCTGTTCGTTTGAATAGCAACGGAGTTAATGCTTTCGTGTCGATTACAAGAGGTTGCGATAACATGTGTACCTTCTGCGTAGTTCCTTTTACTCGTGGACGTGAGCGTAGCCGTGAGCCTCAAAGTATTTATGATGAAATCCAAGATTTATACGATAGAGGTTTCAAAGAAGTTACCTTATTAGGACAAAACGTAGACAGTTATCTTTGGTATGGTGGTGGTTTGAAAAAAGATTTCGACAAAGCAACCGAAATGCAAAAAGCTACAGCAGTTGATTTTGCACAATTATTAGACAAATGCGCCACGTTGTTTCCAAAAATGCGTTTTAGATTTTCAACTTCTAATCCGCAAGACATGCATGTGGAAGTAATTGAAACTATGGCGAAACACCACAACATTTGTAAATATATTCACTTACCTGTTCAAAGTGGAAGCACTAGAATTTTAAAAGAAATGAATCGTCAACACACGCGTGAAGAATATATCTCGTTAATTGATAAAATATATTCTATTATTCCAGACATTTCGTTGTCACAAGATATGATTGCTGGTTTCCCAACAGAAACAGAAGAAGATCATAAAGACACGTTGAGTTTGATGGAATATGTAAAATATGATTTCGGATTTATGTTTGCGTATTCTGAACGTCCAGGAACTTTAGCTGCTAGAAAAATGGAAGACGACGTTCCAGAAGAAGTGAAGAAAAGACGTTTAAATGAAATCATCGACTTACAACAACGAATTGGTTTAGAAAGAACACAACGTTTCATTGGTCAAGAAGTTGAAGTATTGATTGAAAAAGAATCAAAACGTTCTGATGCTCATTGGAGCGGAAGAAATTCACAAAACACTGTAGTAGTTTTCCCAAAAGAAAATTACAAAGTAGGTGAATTCGTAATGGTAAAAATCACAGATTGTACCGCTGCAACTTTAATTGGAGAAGCAGTTGGATATTCTGAAATAATGAATTAATTTTTTTGTTTCAAGTTTCAAGTTTAAAAGTTTCAAGTTAACTTTCTAAACCTGAAACCTGAAACCTGAAACAAACTATATGGAATCAGTACAAGCTATAAAACAACGATTTGAAATTATTGGGAACGACCCAAAACTCAATCGTGCCGTGGAGAAAGCCATTCAGGTTGCTCCAACGGATATTTCGGTATTGGTAACAGGTGAAAGTGGTGTTGGAAAAGAAAGTATTCCAAAAATCATTCACGCCCTTTCGCACAGAAAACATGGAAAATATATCGCCGTCAACTGTGGTGCCATTCCAGAAGGAACGATTGATAGTGAGCTTTTTGGTCACGAAAAAGGTTCATTTACTGGAGCAACCAATACACGTGAAGGCTATTTTGAAGTTGCTGATGGCGGAACTATATTTTTGGATGAAGTTGGCGAATTACCTTTAACTACTCAAGTACGTTTGTTACGTGTTTTAGAAAATGGGGAATTTATAAAAGTAGGTTCATCGCAAGTACAAAAAACAAATGTTAGAATTGTAGCGGCTACGAATGTCAATATGTTTGACGCGATTGAAAAAGGGAAATTCCGTGAGGATTTATTTTATCGATTGAGTACGGTTGATATTATGTTGCCACCGCTTCGCGAACGTAAAGATGACATTCATTTGTTGTTTAGAAAATTTGCTTCTGATTTTGCGCATAAATATAAAATGCCTGCCATCAAATTAGATGACAGCTCAGTTGAAATACTTTTAAAATACCGTTGGAGCGGGAACATTCGTCAACTACGAAATGTAGCCGAACAAATTTCGGTTTTGGAAACGAAACGCGAGATTTCATCGCAAACGCTTCTCTCCTATTTGCCAATGGAAAATGCGAGTTTACCTTCAGTCATTGGAACAAAAAAATCAGAGAGCGATTTTAGTAACGAAAGAGAAATTTTGTATAAAGTTCTTTTTGATATGAAGAGCGATTTGAACGATTTGAAAAAATTGACTTTAGAATTGATGCAAAACGGAAGTTCAAAAGTTCAAGAAACCAACAAAAGTTTAATTCAAAAGATTTACGGTAAGCCTGAAGAAAATGCAATTTTTGAAGAAGAACCATCAGTAGAAATGCTTCCTAGTCAGAATAATTTAATTCAGGAAGAGTTTGAAGATGATGATGAAAATTATTTATTTGCCGAAACGGTTGATGAAGAAGAAACGTTAAGTTTAGAAGCTAAAGAAATTGAATTAATTAAGAAATCTTTAGAACGAAATAAAGGAAAACGAAAAGCAGCAGCAGATGAATTAGGAATTTCGGAACGAACACTTTACAGAAAAATAAAACAATACAATTTATAATGAGATATTTCATAATTATAACAACCTTCACTTTTTCATTTCTTTTGAATAGTTGTAGTGTTTACAATTTCACTGGGGCAAGTCCGGTAAATGCTAAAACATTTCAAGTTAACTATTTTCAGAACAACGCTCCGCTAGTAGAGCCAGGAATTGAAAGAACTTTTACTTTAGAATTACAAGATATCATACAAAGCCAAACCAATTTAAACTTAGTCAATCAAGGAGGTGAATTAATTTATGAAGGTGAAATTGTAGATTATCGCATAACTCCAATGACAGCTACAGCAGATCAAAGAGCTGCTCAGAACCGTTTGACAATTAGTATTAATGTTAGGTTTATTAACAGAAATAAAGAAGATGATAATTTTGAAAAACGTTTTTCTTTTTTCTATGATTTCGATGCCAATCAACAATTGGTAGGTTCACAATTAACAACAGCTTTAGATGTTATTTTCGAACGAATTACACAAGACATTTTCAACGAATCATTAGCTAAATGGTAATTAATTTGTAAATTTTGAATATAACTGATTTAACATATCTTTTAAACAAAACCGAAACTATAAACGAAAAGCAAACGATTGCTTTAGAGAATGTAGTTTTACAGTTTCCCTATTTTCAAGCGGCAAGAGCTTTACATTTAAAAGGGTTGTACAATCAGGAAAGTTTTAGATACAATTACGAGTTAAAGAAAACTGCAGCTTACACTACTGATAGAACCATCTTATTTGAATTCATTACATCAGATAATTTTACAGCTATTCAACAGGAGAAAATAGACGAAATTCAAAAATCTATGTTGGATATAGAAGTACATTACTCAGAACAAGTCATTGTTTTGCATGAGATTGAAAACACAAGTGCTGAAGAAGAAACTCCAAAATCAGAATACACTCAAGAGACTTCAGAAAAAAAGTTAGAAATTGGTAAACCTTTACCTTTCACTCCAAATGAGAGACATTCGTTTCAAGAATGGTTGCAACTAACAAGAATTTCACCAATTGTGCGTAAAAATGAGGAAAAAATCATTCAAAACGACCCTGAAAAACAAAAAAAATTAGAGATAATCGATAAATTTATTGAAGCCAATCCAAAAATTGCTCCAGTAAAAGAAAGCACCAAAACACCTGCAAATATTAGCAAAAGCGTTGAAGAACCTACGCATCTAATGACTGAAACTTTGGCTAAAGTGTATTTAGAACAAAAAAAATATACAAAAGCGATACAAGCTTATGAAATATTAATTTTGAAATATCCAGAAAAAAGTAGTTTCTTTGCAGACCGAATAAATGAAATCAAAAATTTACAACAAAATAATAATTAATTATGGGATTCACAGGTTTTTTAATTGCGATAACAATTGTTTGTTTTTTATTAATCTTAGCTATTATGGTTCAAAACCCTAAAGGTGGAGGTTTATCTTCTTCATTTGGTGGTTCTCAACAATTAGGTGGTGTTCAAAAAACAACCGATTTCTTAGATAAAAGTACTTGGACTTTAGGAGGAATTTTAATAGCATTAATTTTACTTTCTAGTTTAAGTTTTAATGGAACTGCATCTGGTTCTAAAGTTTTAGGTAATGACGATACTGCTGTTCCAACAACCACTATTCCATCAACACCAGAAGCTGCAAAACAAGCTGCACCTGCTGCACCAGCACCAACCGCAGCTGACTCTACAAAATAAGATTTTAAAGCAATATACAAAATGCCAGCATGTCAGTGCTGGCATTTTTTTTACCGAAAAATTGTCAGAAAATGGCTTTGGCACAATTTCTGAAATAAAGCAAGCAACAAATTAATAACAACATTAAAATATAAAAACTATGTCATTAAACATTAAACCAATTTCAGATCGAGTAGTTATTGAGCCTTTAGCAGCTGAAACTACAACCGCTTCAGGAATTATTATTCCAGACACTGCAAAAGAAAAACCTCAAAAAGGAACTGTAGTAGCCGTAGGAAATGGTAAAAAAGATTATACCATGACAGTTAAAGTTGGCGATGTAGTTCTTTATGGGAAATACTCTGGAACAGAGTTTAAATACGAAGGTAAAGATTACCTAATCATGCGTGAAGACGAAATTTACGCTATTCTTTAATCGTAAATAAAAACATAGAAAGTTAAACACTTAAACAAAAAACAAAATGGCAAAAGATATAAAATTCGACATTGAAGCACGCGATGGTTTAAAACGTGGAGTTGATGCATTAGCAAATGCAGTTAAAGTAACTTTAGGTCCAAAAGGAAGAAATGTAATTATTTCAAAATCATTTGGTGGACCAACAGTGACTAAAGATGGTGTTTCTGTTGCAAAAGAAATCGAATTACAAGATCCATTAGAAAATATGGGGGCTCAAATGGTAAAAGAAGTAGCTTCTAAAACCAATGATTTAGCAGGTGACGGAACAACAACTGCAACCGTTTTAGCTCAAGCAATCGTGAAAGAAGGGTTGAAAAACGTTGCCGCTGGTGCTAATCCGATGGATTTGAAACGTGGAATCGATAAAGCGGTTGAAACTATTGTTTCAGAATTAGGAAAACAAGCGGTTGCTGTAGATGATTCTTCTGATAAAATCAAACAAGTAGCTTCTATTTCGGCTAACAATGACGAAACTATTGGTGATTTAATTGCTACTGCTTTCTCAAAAGTAGGTAAAGAAGGTGTTATCACTGTAGAAGAAGCAAAAGGAACAGATACTTATGTAGATGTGGTTGAAGGAATGCAATTCGACAGAGGTTATTTATCACCTTACTTTGTAACTGATGCTGATAAAATGGTAGCCGAATTAAGCAATCCATACGTTTTATTATACGATAAAAAAATCTCTAACTTACAAGAGTTATTACCAGTTTTAGAACCAGTAGCACAATCTGGAAGACCATTATTAATTATTGCTGAAGACGTTGACGGACAAGCTTTAGCAACATTAGTAGTTAATAAATTACGTGGTGGATTAAAAATTGCTGCGGTTAAAGCTCCGGGTTTTGGAGACAGAAGAAAAGCAATGTTAGAAGACATCGCAATCTTAACCGGAGGAACTGTAATTGCTGAAGAAAGCGGATACTCATTAGAAAACGCTACTTTAGATATGTTAGGAACGGCAGAAAACATTACCATTGATAAAGACAATACGACAATTGTTAACGGTTCAGGTGATGCTGAAAACATCAAAGCAAGAGTAAATCAAATTAAATCGCAAATCGAAACAACCACTTCTGATTACGACAGAGAAAAACTACAAGAGCGTTTAGCTAAATTAGCTGGTGGTGTTGCGGTATTGTATGTTGGAGCTGCTTCAGAAGTAGAAATGAAAGAGAAAAAAGATCGTGTAGACGATGCTTTACATGCAACTCGTGCAGCTGTAGAAGAAGGAATTGTTGCTGGAGGTGGTGTGGCTTTAGTAAGAGCTAAAGCTGCTTTAAACGACTTAAAAGCTGAAAATGCTGATGAAGCAACAGGAATTCAAATCGTAAACAAAGCAGTTGAAGCACCTTTAAGAACTATTGTAGAAAATGCAGGAGGTGAAGGTTCTGTTGTAATTGCTAAAGTAACTGAAGGAACTAATGACTTTGGTTTCAATGCAAAAACTGGAGAATACGTTCAAATGTTAGCTGCGGGTATCATCGATCCTAAAAAAGTAACTCGTGTAGCTTTAGAAAATGCTGCTTCTGTAGCTGGAATGATTTTAACTACTGAATGTGCATTAATCGACATCAAAGAAGACAGTCCTGCAATGCCAATGGGCGGAGGAATGCCAGGTATGCTGTAAGATTCAAATAATCATAAACATAAAACCCGATTAGAAAGTTCTAATCGGGTTTTATTTTAAAAACAACTTAAAACAAAAAATAAAACTATCTAATTAAAAAAAACTTGATATTGTGCTATTACAGCACCATTTCTTGAAACTTGGTCTCCAGCAGTATTATAAATTGGTCTATCTTGATAAGAAACAGTAAACTTAGAAGTGTGATTTGCTAATAACCAGTTTACACCAATATCATAAAAATTCATTTGATCGTTTAAACGATTAAAGTTAGAGCTCTGAATTGATGCGTAAGGCATAAGTGTGGTTTTGCCAATTAAATTCTCTTTTAATTTATATCCGATCTGACCATATAAAGTTGTACCTGTACCATACATTGGAAATGCATTTCCGGCACCATTTAAAATTGTAGCGTTGTTATTTCCATTTGCTGGATTCATCACACCTAAATTACGGGTATAATTATCTCCAAAATCATATTTTGTAACACTTGCATAAGCACTAATAGCCTGTCCTTTTGATCCAACTGGAGCATCATAATAAATATCGGCAGATAAATGTAACATATTGTGATTAATAGTATCACCAACTGCATTTAATTTCCACATGGCGTCTTTTTGATAAATAAAACCAGCACCGATATTGAATACTTTTTTCTTACCCAAATAAGTTCCTGTCATATAAGGCATCAAATTACTCTCTTGGTCTTTAAATTGATATTGAAAGTAACCGTTCCATTGCATTTTTGGAGGAGCAGCTGAAAAATTCCAATTGGTATTTATGGCTGGATTATAGTTAACCGATTTTTGAATTGCCATTGGTTGCGCCATTGCAATTCTATAATCTAATTTACCTAATTTCCCTTTTGCGAAAACTGATAATTTTCTTAAAAACTGGTCCGTAACATCATTTGTAGTTTGCTGAAACAATGGTGCATCAACTCCTAAAATAGAACCTGTTGATGGAGAGGAAAAACGAGCTAATCCACTCCAACCCGACAATCCCATACCTAAAGACAACTTTGTTTTATCAATTGCATATTCCCCCATGGCATCATGCAAAAAGAACCCTTGCTTTCTATCAGAAATGTTATTTAAGTTATTTTGTCCAAATTGTGAGTAAATAAAAACTCTATCGGTTATTTGCCCATAAATTTGTATTCTAAAACGACGAATTCCAATATCAGTTCCACTACTTTTTTCAATTCCAAAAATTGTTGTTCCTGGATTATAATCTTGGCTGCGAAGCCAAAGCTGAGCTAACATTGTAAACTTTACATAGTTACTTCCATCTTCATTCAAATTGAATTTACGATCTTTAAAAAAGCTATTGGATTCAGGCTTTTTTTCTTCTTGAGCATTTGCTTTTATAGTAACTAACACTAATGCAAAAACTCCTAAATATTTAAAAATATTTTTCATTTTTTTTGATATAAAGAATTAGGAAACCCATTTGATTATGGGTTTCCAATTATTATTTTACTACTAAAAAACTAAGCTAGTTTTGCTTTTCTTGAAGACAATGGATGAGCAGAAAGTGGCTTATGATTCTCTAATCCTTTAATCTTAACTGTACCTCCATTAGCTTCATAATCATGTTTAAAGTGCTCCAAGTTTTCCATTACAGAATGGTCAACTAATTTCGTTTTCTTTAAATCTATTGTTACATCAAAACCATAGGGAATTGCTTCTAATTTACTTTTTACACCTAAGTAATTTGTAAAAACAGCTGCTTTACTAATTTCAACCAAATAATTATTTCCTTCAAAAGAAACTAATGTTGGTGCTTTAAATAATGAAGAAATTGGTGTTCCATTAATTAAATGAATGATGATTTTTAAAACCATCCCAGCAGCAATACCAATAAGTAAATCTTCGAATAATGTAAAGAAAATCGTTACTAAAAAAATTGCCAATTGTTCTTTACCGATTTGAAATGTATGAATGAATTCTTTTGGATGTGCTAATTTAATCCCTACTGTAATCAACATTGCAGCTAAAGCGGCATTTGGAATCAACTCTAATATTGGAGTAGCAAGTAATACAAACATTAAAATAAAGAATCCGTGAAAGAAATTTGCCCATCTTGTTTTTGCACCATTGTTAACATTTGAAGAAGAACGCGCCACTTCAGAAATCATTGGTAAACCTCCTAAGAAAGCCGCAATTGTATTTCCAATTCCGACAGCAATTAAATCTTTATTCATGTTTGATTTTCTTTTGAAAGGATCCAACAAATCGATTGCTTTTACTGTCAACAATGATTCTAATGTTCCTACTAAAGCAAACATAATTACATACTTAATAAATAATCCTGTTTGAGAAAAACCTTCAAAACTTGCATTGAAATTCAAATTATCAACAAAACTTCCAATTTTCACTAAAGCATAAACCGGTTCTGTTTGTTTAAAATGCATGAATAACTCACATGGTATAGCAAACAACAATACCACAAGCGGAGCTGGGATCATTTTAATAGTTTTATTTTTGATATAAGGCCATCCCATCATAATTGACAAACTCACAACACCTATAATAGAAGCTTTAGGATCTAAATTAGCAATGAAGTTTGGAATATTAGCTAATAATTCCAATGGACCTTTACCTTTTGCTAACGTTGGATTATCATTTAATAAGACGGGAATTTGTTTTGCTATAATGATAATTCCAATTGCTGCTAACATTCCGTGAATAGCAGAAAGAGGGAAGAAATCGGCCAATTTACCTAATTTTAAAACTCCGAAAAGAATTTGAATTACTCCCGCAACAACCATTGCTCCAAGGGCTAACTTCCAACCTAATTCGTTATCTCCTTTTCCAAATTCTGCAACAGCACCAGCAACAATAACAATTAAACCAGCAGCTGGCCCTTTAATTGTTAAACGAGAACCCATGAAAAATGAAACTACAATTCCACCAATAATAGCCGTGATTAATCCCATAATTGGTGGGAAATCAGAAGCTTTTGCTATTCCTAAACTCAAAGGCAATGCCAATAAAAACACGATGAAACCAGAAATGGCATCCGTTTTAAAATTTTCTTTTAAACCTGCTAATCCATCAGCAGGAATGTATTTTTTTATATTTGCGTTCATATTTTTTCGAATAAATTAAGATGATTTGTAAGGTAACTCATGATACGTTTTAACGTGAGGACCTAAGAAAAGACGAGCATAAATTCGGATTCCAGCAATACCTGAAACCACAAAACTTGATGCTACAAAAAAGGCTAAGAATAGTTGATTACTTTCAATATGACTAAAAACCAAATCTTCGCCGATGAAAGTTGTTGTAATTGGAAAGCCCGTGATTCCTAATGTCGCTAACAAGAAAAAGAAAGCAAATTTAGGATGCTCGTAAACATGCCCTAAATACTGATTAATCAGAATTTTTCTTTCTAATTTTCGAAGTTGTAATAAAGCTACATACCCTATGATTCCAGCAACAATAATTCCTGATAGATAAATAGCAATTTCGCTAATACCAACTTTGTCATTAAACACAATGGCTAAAGCAATCCAAAAGTGATTCATTACAATTAAAATCCAGGCTAAAAACGGACTTCTACGTTCTGAAAACGATTTGAAAACGAATACCAAACCAATAAAAGCAAATAATTCAGGAAGAATATTGGTAATTTGATAAGGTAAATGTAACTTGAATTTATACGTTATGAATCCCAATAAATAGATTGGAATGAAGAAGAAATAAATTCTCTTAATATTCATGAAATCTAGTGATTTACCAATCATTTTCAAGGGCCTCCACAAAACCATATTTAAGAAACCTTCCAAATTGAATTCTTTAAGAGCTAAAATGTAAAGCGTGTATTCTATTTTCTTTGGATACGAATCTTCGATAGCTTTTTCTCTTGGTTTGAAATTGTAAAATTGGTCGCGAATTAAATAACTCACTACTGATGGCGATACCAATAATTGATATGTTCTCAAAAATGCATTTCCAGCAAAGTGAATTAAGGCTAATGTTTCAAAACCTAAAGCAATTTCAATAAATATAATTCCAATTTGAGAAATTGAACTGTAGGCAACTTGACTCTTTACAGAAGATTGAACTCTTGCCATAACCGATGCCGCCAAACTCGTGGTTAATCCCATTAATCCAATGGCAAAACGCATGGTAGTTTGATGTTCCCAAAATGGAAACGTTCTCAACATCAAGAAAACTCCTAAATGCACTGATAAGGAACCATAGAAAATAGCGCTCGAAGGTGTTGGTCCTTCCATAGCTCTTGGCAACCAAGACGAAAACGGAATCTGAGCCGATTTTGCCGCAGCCGCACAAGCCAAACAAAGCGCAATGAATATTCCGATAATGGAATGATTTTGCAGATGTTCGTTGACCAATTCGTAATTATTTAACTTCATGAAGGTAATATTTTCATGAAATAAATGGTGACTTGCCCACATGGCTAATAGCAATCCAACATCGCCAATTCTGTAAATTGAGAATACTTTGAATGCATTTTTAACAGGTAAATAACGTTCTCTATAAAAAGCAATTAAAAGGAAAGAAGAAATTCCAATGATCTCCCAACCAATGAATAAGGTTTCAAAGTTTCCTGATAAAATAGCTAAGTTATATCCGAAAAAGAAAAACAAAACCGTATTAAAAAAACGCTTGTATCCTTTTTCTCTATGTAAATAATAACGACTATAAGTAGTTATCATCGAAGTTAATAAAGCTCCAATGAACAAATAAACAGCTGAGATTTGGTCAAAATAGAAAGCGATATAAAACTCGTAATGAGCTGTTTTTAATACCGACAATTCTAATAAATTTAAATCTTTAGCTCCGTCAATTATCCAAAAAATGATAAAAGCTGCTAATCCTATTAATTGTAAAAAAACCGTTCCAAAAGCCGTCCATGAGATGGCTTTTTCTTTAGATTCAGGCAAAAACAAACTAATGATAAAGCCTAAAAACGGTAACAGTATAAAATATTGCAATAACTCGTTCATGACTTAAAGGGTATTAGTGATTATTCCTACTGGAAGATTTTCTTTTGTAGTTTCAACCAACTGCATTTCATCTTTAATGAAATTTACAGTTTGAATAGGTTGATAGGGAACAAACTTTTCGTCTTCAAAAACAAAAAGCTCTTTAGTTTCAGGTTGAACTGCCACTAATTTCACCCAATCATTCTTATACCATTCATAAGTAGCCGGATTTTTTGTAATTGCATACATAACCTTTTCAGGAAAATGTTCGGCAATGACTAACAAACGAACCGGGTCATGCACCTCAATCATTTGACTTGGCAAACCTGGACGTAAATCGCCATCGATTCCGTTGGCAACTCCAATTAATCCCATTACATTGTGAGGTAATTTCGAGCCCGCTCCTAATTTTTGATTGTCAACTCTTGAAAAATAATATTCCAAATTAATCCCACCGCCAACAGGTGTAACTGCTCCTAAGATAATCGCTAAATAATCACCTGAAGGATCGACTTCGTAGTCATATGAATTCAAAAAAGAACGTCGGTCTAAAAACAATTGCTTTGACAAACTTCTTCTTCCTACTATACACATGGCATTCGTAGCGTGATTTAATTCAGGACGAGGTTCAAATAAAGAAAGTGAACGACGTTTTACTTTTTCATGCACTTTTTCTAAAGTATCTGAAGTATCAATCGTATCAAATCGTCTTGAACGTTCTTTTGCGTTGTTATCTAAAGCTTTCGTAAACGTAATTACATTTTGTTGGTGCAAAGCTTTATTTGGTTCTGATAACGTATCTTCATCATAAAAAGCAATTTCATCGCGAGTTGTATCGTGTAAAGCTGGTAAAAATTGTGTTGAAGTTGGAATATCAATTCCTCTTTGTCTCAAAATGGCTCTAACTCCTGGGTGATTTGCTGCAAACGAAGCTACTTTTGCGTTTACCGAACTTGGTCTTCCGCTACAAGCACCACAATCATAACCTGCATAATGGGTATTATTAACACTAGTAGCTCCGTGTCCGACAACATAAACTATTGATGAAAAATTCGAGACTAATCCAATACTTTTTAACAAACCTTCTACTCTATTGGCCATTTCTTCTACTGAAAAACCAATTTGTAAATCATTCTCTTTTTGATTGGTATCTTTGTTTTCAATAACCAATTTCGATTTTTTATGTAAATGCTTAAATGAAGCCGTTGTAGCTGGCGACATCGAAGGTTTAAAAATATTCAAAAACAATTTTAAAGCCGAAGAAAACCCTAAGGTTTGACTAATTATCCAACCGAAAAACAACGAATGTGATTGCTTGTGATAATGTAAATCTTTAGCTTGTTTTTTCTTTCTGTGTTCTTCTTTGATTAAGAATTTTGGTGTAACTGGCGCGGGACATAATTTGGTATAAAATTTCCCATTTACCGGTTGATAGAAAAATTCGAAGTTAAAGAAAGCTGCTGTTCCAAAAGTAACGGCATTCTTATCAATATGTTCAATATGTCTTCTGAAAGAACATTCTCTATCGTCCATACAAAACATACCTTGAAAACTTGGAGTTGCTTCCAATTTCTCTTCTTTTATATTTTGAACATTAGCTAGAACAGCATCGTAGAAATTCCATTCAAATGCTTGTTGCCAAATAGATAATACATCGAAAAGTTCATTGTATTCAACTTTTTCAAATAATAAGAAGTCTTCGTCTTCGATTTTAAAACCAAGTGGTGCCCAAATATCATTAAACTTATTATCTAAAGTATCAATTTCAAGAAGTAATTCAAACTTGATTAATTCCTCTAACGTAATTTGTTTTGAATCTAATAGTGAACTTGGATTATTTTCGATAGTTGCAATCATCCCACTCCAACCTGGATGTCCGAATTGTTGGTCAAACAAATATTGTTCAAATAATTCTTCTTTCCCTACAATTAACTCTAATAATTGCGTAATTGAAGCGTTTTCTTGTAATAGTTTTTTTGCTCTATTAGAAGTAAAAATCCCTTTAAAAGTATTCTTTTCTAACTCTCTAATAGAAGCTAAAAAACCTTTATTATGAATCGGAAAATTCCAAATAGCAATTCCTTGATCTAAATAGCTACACAATACGCGAAACAGTAAACTATGTGTTGATTTCTCAAGATTTATAGCATAATGTTTTTTCCAATTAGCACGCAAACTTCCAATTCTTGGAGAAATGGATTCGTCATAATTTGTCTTCAGTAATTTTTCTTTCCAGATTTGAAGATTTGCAGCTCCTTTTGCTTTTGTAATGATAGCATCTAAAACGGCTTCATTGATTTCCTTATTAGCAAATCGTTGTCTAAAATCAGATATTGACAAATACGTTTTATATCCAAAAATAGTTGTTGCTTCATGCAATGCATCATGAAATTTTTTACTTTGAAAAGCATGCAAAGTATTGTGGTGCACAAAGTCTTTTAACGGATTTTGTGCTGGTAAATAATGGGTTAAGTGATGAAGAACTTCATGTTCGTCAAAACTAACGGTATGTTTTTTCATTGATTAATGAAATAAATTAATACACAGTGAAAATTCACAATCAAATTAATATTGTGATAGAAGAGATATGTGTATTAAGACAGATGAAACTTCCAATTACAAAACAAATCGTAAAGTGGTATAGTTTCTTTTGAAGAAAAGAATGTAAGTGAAAATAAATTTGATTTTCCTCTTAATGGCGTTTTGAAAAAATTATAAGAAATGTCAGGTAATACAATCCAAGAATTTTGTAATTCAAAATCAGGATCTAACTCTGTGTATACAAAATCGCTTTCTTCTAATTCTACCGTTTGAAAATGAGAATACTGAGGATGTTCTTTACTATCTTGTAATTCGAATTGAAATAAATTAGTTAACTCATAGTTCATCTTATTTGTTGGTAAGAAGGACCATACAAATAAAGTAAGTGCAAATACAACTATTATTTTAACTATTTTTTTCAAATCTACATTTGTTCATTTAAGAGTATACAAATGTATATTATATATTAGTTTTTAATTATAATTTATACAAAATTTTAACAAAAAAAGCCCAATCAGAGTTTCTAATTGGGCCTTTAATTATTTCATGCGTTCATACAAACAACAACCATGTAATTTTTCATAAACATCATCTAGCGCTTTAACTGACCCCGTATCATGTCCAGCCGCTGCGATTGCCTTAGCAACATCTTCTGCTGAACATTTAGTTTCGTCAATTACCAAGTGTATAGTTTTGTGATCAGAATGCCATTCCGCATTTTTTACACCTTTTACCGAGTATGCAGCCTTTTCGATACGTTTTTCACACATACCACAATTTCCTGCCACTTCTATTTCTACTTTTTTATTTTTGCTTTTCTTTTCTTGAGCTACCATAGTCAAAGTAAAAAAACACGCTAATACTAATAAAACAATTCTTTTCATTTTAATTTATTTTAATTTACTTAATTTTAAATCGTAATCCTGCATAATACATGGCACCAAAAGTGGGGCCATATATCAAACTACTATCAAAATAAGTTCCAAAAGGATTCTCATTTTGAATTATTCCGTTTTTTTGTTTGTAATTTGTCATATTTTCACCTCCAACATACACTTCAAATGTACTTGAAAATGTTTTAGTAATTTGAGCATTTAAAGTACCGAAAGAAGGTGCATATTCATCTAAACGATATTCCATTGGGTTGTTTTGTGTAAAGGGCATACGTTGCTGGCCTAACCAATTATAGGTTACATCAAATTTCCATTGTTGTCCTTTATCTTTGATATGTGTTTCGTAAGCCAAATTCCCAAAAACTCTGTGTTTTGCTTGTAAAGGTTTTTGCAATTGTCCACGGGTGAATTGTGTTTGCACATCGTAATATTTGTAAGCCGTTTTAAAAGTCAAATGCGTCATCAAATCAATTGAAAATTCGGCTTGAAATGAATTCGCAAAACTATTTTCTTTTAAATTGTAAAATAAAACATCTTGTGGAGAAGCATCAATATCAACCACCGCTTGATTTTGAAAATCTGTTCGATAATAATCTAAAATTACCTCAGCATCTTTTCCTACTAATTTGAATTTTTGGATGAAGCTCAAACCATAATTCCAAGCAATTTCTGGATTTAATCCGTATAATTTCCCTTCATTATTCAAAATCGAAAAATTTCTATTGGATGCCAATAATTGTTGGTTTTCAGCAAAAATATTCGCAGCGCGTTTTCCTCTTCCAGCGGAAGCTCTTACTACAGCATTTTCCCAAGGATTGTATCGAAGATGTAATCTAGGCGTAATGAAAGTTCCTAAACGATTGTGATTATCAACTCTCGCACCAGCTACTAAACTAAAATTATCAGAATTGTCATACGTATATTCAAAAAAGGCACCAACAGAATTATCAATTCTTGAAAAATCGCGGCTGAAATTCACATCAACGAATTCGTTATAATCATCGTAAGTAAAATTTAAACCAGTTGTGAATTTATTTTTGGTATTGTTGATTATCGAATTGAATAATAAATTCGAATAAAAACTTTTTTGATGGATATCATACTGGCTTAAACCAAAATACGAATCTTGTTTATGGGATTGAAACGAGTTCTGAAATCCGAAACTTTGATACGGCATATCGGGAAAAACGTAACCTGTTTTGTTTGAAATTTCGATTTTCTCCGTATTGATTTCGCTTCCCCAAGCGTTAGTTGTTAATCTATCTATATCGGGATTGAAACTCATTTCTCCTGCTTGTTTTTCATCGTTCATGTAGCGAACATTTAAAAAACTTACGATACCATTTTCGGCATCGTTATATTGCCAACGGTTTAAAATATTGACTTGTTTCCCGATTGGACCATCTAAAAATCCGTCGTTGTTCATATCGTTTCTGTTTTGTCTAGTATTGCCATGAAGAAACAAAGTCGAACTTAATTTATCAGTAAATTTATTATTGAAATGCGTGTTGATTTCATAACGGCTATCCTGAGAACCATAAACATTTAAGAAAAACGGAATATCATTAACTGGTTTTAAAACTTCATAATTGATTTGACCCGAAATACTTTCGTAACCATTAATCACACTTCCTGCTCCTTTGGTAATTTGGATACTTTCCACCCAAGTTCCAGGCACAAACGTCAATCCGTAAGCTTGTGAAGCACCACGAACTGAAGGAATATTTTCTTCTGCAATTAAAATATACGGACTGGTTAAACCTAACATTTTAATTTGACGATTTCCGGTTACAGCATCGGAAAAATTTACATCAATAGATGGATTTGTACTGAAACTTTCCGACAAGTTACAACAAGCAGCTTTTAGCAACTCTTTTTGTCCCATAACTTGAATGTTTTGGACTTTATATAAAGAATGCTCGGTTCCTTTTTGCGTTTTAGAAACCACGACTTCTTTTAAGGTATTTACTTCTTTTAATACAACTGAAATTGAGTTAGAGGTAATTTCTACTTTCTTTGTTTCAAATCCAATATAAGTTACTACCAATAAATTCGTTTCGGTAGATTTTTCGATTAAAAATTCACCTTTTTCATTAGTAATGGCGCCAATTGATGTGTTATACCAAAACACATTAGCACCTGTTAAAGGTTGATTATTTTCGTCAGTTACTATTCCTTTTATGGTTTCTTGTGAATGGATAAATTGAGAAACAAAGAATAGCAAAAACGCTATATTTTTAAACATAATAAAGTTATTTATTGTTATTAATTCTTTGATTTACAGAATAAAAAACAATAAACTTATGCGTAAAAAACCAATTGACAGTAGAGTTTGTAGAGTGGCGGCGCATGAGAATCGCAATAAAAAGCCACTTCATTTGAAACGATATTTTCTGATTCAAATCCAACAAAATTTGGTTTCCATTCTGTGATAAAAACAGCTGGTTCTGAATCTAATTGAAGCGTTTTAACCAATATATCATCGGTCTTTTTTTCTACTTTGATTAGCTTATTAGAACAACAAGAATCGTGTGAGTCTTCTTTAGCACAACAAGATTTTATATCCTCAACACAAGGTTCGTCTTCTTGATATTGAAAAGAAACCGATGCAATTTTATCATTACAGTAATGCACAGCAAAACTTAACCCTAAATTGGCAATCAATATTAGAGAGGCTAAAACTATACTTGTGTATTTTCTGAAACTCATCGCAACAAAAATAATAATTTTTAATTTAGAATTAGTTAAAATATCTTAAATTTCAATCACTTGTCCTAAAAATGGCACTTGAGCATCAAAATTATATTGTTCTTGCACTTTTAATCGTAACTCATCTGCTGCCTGATTTTCACCGTGAACCAAATATACTTTTTGTGGTTTATTTTCTAATTCTGATAACCAATTCAATAAATCTTTTTGGTCACCATGTGCTGATAAACTTTCAATTAGCATAATATTTGCTTGCACTGGATAATATTTTCCGTAGATTTTGATTTCTTGAGCACCTTCTAATAATTTTCTTCCACGGGTTCCCTCGGCTTGATAACCAACTAATAAAACAGTGGTTTCGGGTTTATCGATTAATCTTTCCAAATATGACAGAACTCTTCCGCCAGTAATCATTCCACTTGCTGCGATTACTACTTTGGGCGTTTTATCGTAAACGGCATTCATGCTGTCTTTGTAATCTGAGATTAGGGTAAAAACTTTGCACATTTCGTCACAATCTTCAAAGGAAAGTTTGTGCCAACTTCGATTGTCTTGAAAAATGTCTAAAACACTAATTCCCATAGGTGTATCAATAACGAAAGGCACATTGGGAATGCGTTCTTCTTTTTTCAATTGCCAAATCAAATACATCATGGTTTGCACGCGTTCCACTGCAAAACTTGGAATTACAACTGTTCCTCCTTTGTTGAAAGTATTGTTGATAATCGTTTCCAATTCAAACAATACATCGGTTTGTGGATGAATACGATTTCCATAGGTACTTTCTAAAAAAACGTAATCCGCTTTTTTTGGTTTTTGAGGTGGAAACATAAGTACATCATCATCCTGACCAATGTCACCAGAAAAAACTAAAATTTTTCCATCAATCGTTAATTCAATCGAACAAGCACCTAAAATATGGCTCGCATAAAAGAATTTAAACGAAATATCATCATCGAGTTTTACATCCAAATCTTTGTCAACTACTCGAAACTTAGGGATTACAGTATCTACTTCTGCCTCTGTGTATAAAGGTTCGGCTGGATCGTGTTTTGAGAAATGTTCTTCATTTGCTTTTTTAGCTTCTTCTTCCTGAATTTTGGCACTATCGTATAAAATCAATCGCGAAATTTCTTTCGTTGGTCGGGTACAGAAAATTTTTCCATTGAAACCTTCGTTTACCAATTTCGGCAACCAACCGCAATGATCTAAATGACCATGAGTTAGGATTACAAAATCAATCGTTTCAGGCAATATGGAAAGCGGCTCTCGATTTAATTCTCGCAATGATTTTATTCCTTGAAACATTCCACAATCAATAAGAATTCGAAGATTATTGTGTTCTATTAAGGTTTTTGAACCCGTTACAGTTCCTGCGCCGCCTAAAAAATGAATTTTCATAATGTTTATTTTTAATTTCTTAATTGATTTGCCTCTTTTAATACGTTTTTAATTCTATTGTGGCTTAACTCGATGGTTTTCAGATAATCGGGATGCAGAATTAAATCCTTAATAGTAATACAATCTAAGATAAGCAATTGATCTTTTTCCGCTTTTGTTAGAGTAGTCAAACATGTTACTGGATATATTCGAAATTTATCAACTAATTCTTTAATGCCATTTTTTTGTGGATAATCCCAACTCAACATATTCAAACCTGAACATTCTCCGAATTGAATTGCATCGGTGGTAAATTTGTTATTGGTCGCAATAATACATTTTGAAATCATTCTTTTATTCGAAAACAAATCATATTTTCTATCCTTTACATCATTAAATCGGGATAAAATATACATCGGAACTTTTACATCACTTTTAGCATCTTGGCTAGAGTGAAATTTACATTCGATCATGGTGACCTCATCATTTTTAAGAAGCAAAACATCGATTTCATGAGAAATACAGTTTCCATTAAGCATAACGCTAACTTTAGTTTTAAAATTTTGTTCTTGCATTAATTTGGAAATAAACTTTTCGAAGAAAAAACCTGCTGGTCCTAGTCCTAATAACCCCGTTCTAAGATTATAGCGTGCAGCATGAACATTTGAAATATTTTTTAATAACTGATAAGCACGTTTATAAATTCGTTTTGAAGAAATTCCTTCATACATTTCACCTTCAATTGCTTTCACAATAGTCTCCGCTACAGCCTGATCCGCTCCCGACTTTCGTAAAGAATTGATTAGTTTTTGAGCATCATAGTGTACGAGTTCGCCAGAAAATTTTGTAACCTTCATACTGCATATATTTAGTTAAAGATACAAAAAAATTAACGACTTATCTTTTGATAATAAAAAGCAGGAATAAAAAGAATTAACAACAAAGGTTGAATTAAGAATCTTCTTATGTAAAATAAAACCAAATAATCAGGCTGATTTAAAAAATATAAGATTCCGAAAAATACAACTAATAGCAGTATCGATATTATGAGAAACAGACAAGCAGCAAAACGAACAATTTTTATATCATTAAAGAAAACGTAAATGATAATTAACGAGAAAAAAGTGTTGAGCACAAACCTAAAAAACAAATTTATAAAAAGTAAGAAATAGTTGATTTCAGGAAGCGGTTTCTTTTGAAATTCAGATTTAAAAAAAAATAAAAAAGGATCATAAAACAACTCATTCTCAAAAAGTCGAACAGAAATAAGCCCAAGCAAACCAAATAATAGAAACATAAGTTTCTTCTTATTTTGCAGAAGTTGTTTTACCATAACCTGAAAATTTAGTTACCCATAAAATCCATAATACAAAAACAACTCCGTAGATAAATAATGGAAAAACAATATCATGGAGTAATTCTTTTTGACTAGGACAGTAGTAAAGTGCGAATGTTAATAAGCCAATCCTAACCACATTTAGTACATGGATAATAAAAATTCCCAATGTAATATAAAGGATAGTTTTTTTCCAATGTGATGAAAATGCAAAAACAAACGAAGCAAACAAAATCATCACACTAATTGCATTGCAACCTTCAATAATTCTCGAAATTAAACGTTCCTTGTAATAAAAATTAACAGATGGCTCCCGAAGATTATCAGCAGTTCTGACTTCATTTGAAAAAATCTTCATAAATTCAAATGTTTGATTAGCCACTTGCTCGGTAAAAAAATCAATTTCATTTTTCTCAACATTATATTGAAAAAGAAACACCTTATAAATAAAAGTTAAAACAATGTAAAAAAGTAAAAACTTAATTAAGAATTTAAAAAAAGGTTTGTTTTGACTTACAATATTTTTCAAAGTATAGATTTTTAACAAAAATATAGATTTTTTAATTAAGAAGAATAAATACTTTTGCAAAAAAAAAGTTATGACATTTGAAGAATTAAAACCTGTTATCTCTGGTATTATTGAGAAAGAAACCATTTCTCGTGATGAAAAACTAAAAGAAATTTGCCAATTACTGAGCGACAACGTAAGCTATTACAATTGGGTTGGATTTTATTTTGCCAATCATGAAACCAAAACTTTGCATTTAGGACCATATGTGGGTGCCGAAACAGACCACACAGTAATTCCATTTGGAAAAGGAATTTGCGGACAAGTGGCAGAATCTAATGCTAATTTTGTTGTTCCAGATGTAAAAGCTCAGGATAATTACATTGCTTGTAGTTTAACGGTTAAATCAGAAATTGTAGTTCCTCTATTTGTAAACGGAATTAACATTGGACAAATTGATATCGATTCTCACGTTTTAGACCCTTTCACTGAAGCAGATGAACGCTTTTTGGAGTTTGTAAACGAGCAAGTAGCGAAATTATTTTAAGTTTTTGAAAAGACTTATCACTTTTTAATACATTTGCTATCATTTTTAACAGTTTCAACAACTGAATATGGGATTTAATGTACCTAGCTTAGAACTTCCTTTTTTCGCCAATTTATTGTTACTATTGGTTTTAGCTCGATTTTTTGGCGAAATTATGGAACGTTTTAAACAACCTGCTATGATTGGTGAAATTTTAGCTGGTGTTCTTTTAGGTCCAACCATTTTAAATTTCATACATCGTACTGAAGAGTTAAAAGTAATTTCTGAATTGGGGGTTTTCTTATTGGTCATCATTGCGGGGTTAGAAATCAATTTAGATGATATTGTAAAATCGTTGAAAGGTCGAAATATTGTTATTTCAATTTTAGCCTTTTTTGTTCCTATAGTTTCTGGATTTTTTGTTGGAAGATATTTTGAGTTAGATGTAATGTCAACCATTTTTATTGGATTATGTGTTGCTATTACCGCTTTACCTGTTAGTATACGAATTCTAATGGATTTAGGTAAATTAAATTCACCTGTGGGACAAAAAATTATTTCGGTTGCCATTTTTGATGATGTTATTGCACTAACCATTTTGGGAATTTTATTAGATATAAAAGATGTTGAACAAACATTTTCCAATATCACGAATGCTACTTTATTAACACTTTTAAAACTAAGTTGTTTCTTAATTTTGGTAGTTGCCACTTATCGCGTTATTCGAAATTTTTCAAGAGAAGAAAATTTTATTGAAAATAAACTAAACAAAATACTTTCGGTATTAAAAGGAAAAGAATCTCTTTTTGCTGTTTTCTTTGTGTTTATTTTGATTTTTGCTACAATTACAGAAAGCATTGGATTGCATTTTATAATTGGAGCTTTTTTTGCTTCTATGCTAATTTCAAAAGAATTAGTTGGTGAAAAACATTTAAACACATTTCACAACACCACAAATAGTATGGCGATGGGATTTTTAGCTCCAATCTTTTTTGCCGGAATTGGGTTAGAATTTCAGTTTTCATCTATTCAAAATTATCCCCTATTATTTGCCATAATTGCGGTTTCATTTTTATCAAAAATTATTGGCGGATATGTTGGTGGGCGTTTTGCTCGTTTAGATCATAAAATTTCACTTGCATTAGGTTTTGGATTAAATGCTAGAGGTATTATGGAATTAGTAATTGCAAACATTGCCTACAAAGCTGGAATTATCAATACTGAAATCTTTTCGATGTTAGTTATTATGGGGTTAATTACCACATTAGCAACACCTTTCTTATTAAAAAGAGCATTTGTCTCTATAGATAAATAATTTAACTCGCTTTTTAAAAATAAGTTAGATTACTTGTGTATTAAAAAAATAAGAGTACCTTTGCAACCGAATTGTTAACGCAATTCATACATAATAATCATTTAATACAATATTAGCATGTACTTAACTAAAGAAGTTAAATCAGAAATCTTCGCTAAACACGGAGGAAAAGCAGAAAACACTGGATCTGCTGAAGGGCAAATCGCTTTGTTTACATTTAGAATTAACCACTTAACCGGGCACTTAAAAGCAAATCGTCATGATTTCAACACAGAGCGTTCGTTAGTGAAATTAGTAGGTAAAAGAAGAAGTCTTCTTGACTACTTAAAAAAGAAAGATATCAACAGATATCGTGAGATTATTAAAGAATTAGGTATTAGAAAATAATCAACTAAAGGGGCTTCGTGCCCCTTTTTGTTTTGTTTATATTGACAGAAAAAGTTTGGTTTTTCATTGGGTTACAAACAACTACACACACAACAACACAACTGACCCTTTGTTTAATTAAGAATTAAAATTTTATGATTCCAAAAGTATTCCAAGAAACAATCGATTTAGGAGATGGAAGAAGCATTTCAATCGAAACTGGAAAATTAGCCAAACAAGCAGATGGTTCTGTCGTGGTTCGTATGGGCGATGCCATGCTATTAGCTACTGCTGTATCAGCCCGTACTGCCAATCCTGGGGTAGATTTCCTACCTTTAACAGTAGATTACCGCGAGAAATTCGCAGCAGCAGGTCGTTTTCCTGGAGGTTTTTTCAAAAGAGAAGCGCGTCCAAGTGATAGCGAAGTTTTAACTATGAGATTAGTAGACCGTGTATTGCGTCCACTTTTCCCAGACGATTACCACGCTGAAACACAAGTAATGATTCAATTAATGAGTCACGACGAAAATGTTATGCCTGACGCATTAGCTGGATTAGCAGCTTCTGCAGCATTAGCAGTTTCAGATATTCCTTTTTATAACTTAATTTCTGAGGTTCGTGTTGCACGTATCGACGGTAAATTTGTTATTAACCCAAGCAGAGAAGAATTAGAGCAATCAGACATCGACATGATGATTGGAGCTTCTATGGATTCTGTTGCGATGGTAGAAGGAGAAATGAAAGAGATTTCAGAGCACGAAATGGTAGAAGCTATCAAATTTGCTCATGAAGCTATCAAAATTCAAATTCAAGCACAAGAGCGATTAAGAGCTGCTGTAGGTTCTCCTGCTTACAGAGAATATGAAGGTGAAAAAGAAGATGAAGCTATTTATGAAAAAGTAAAAGCTGCTTCTTACAACAAATACTATGCAATTGCTCAGGAAGCATCAGCAAAAAGTGAAAGAGGTGAAAAATTTGCAGCTATTAAAGAAGAGGTTAAGGCTTTATTCACAGAAGAAGAATACGCTGAAAACCCAGATTTAGCAGAATTAGTAAGCAAATACAACTATAAAGTTCAAAAAACAGCGGTTCGTAACGTAATTTTAGAAAAAGGAATTCGTTTAGACGGAAGAAAAACAACTGAAATTAGACCCATTTGGTGCGAAACCGATTATTTACCTTCTGTACATGGTTCTGCTTTATTTACACGTGGAGAAACTCAAGCTTTAGCTACTGTTACTTTAGGAACTTCAAGAGAAGCTAATCAAATAGACTCTCCGTCTGAACAAGGTGAAGAGAAATTCTATTTACATTATAACTTCCCTCCTTTCTCAACGGGTGAAGCAAAACCTTTAAGAGGAACTTCAAGAAGAGAAGTAGGTCACGGAAATTTAGCACAACGTGCTTTAAAAAATATGATTCCTGCAGATTGTCCTTATACCATTCGTGTTGTTTCTGAAGTATTAGAATCTAACGGTTCTTCTTCAATGGCAACAGTTTGTGCGGGTACAATGGCATTAATGGATGCTGGAGTTCAAATGGTAAAACCAGTTTCTGGTATTGCTATGGGATTAATCACAGATGGTGAGAAATTCGCAGTATTATCAGATATCTTAGGTGATGAAGATCACTTAGGGGATATGGACTTTAAAGTAACCGGAACTGCTGATGGTATTACCGCTTGTCAGATGGATATCAAAATCGATGGTTTACGTTATGACATTATGGAACAAGCTTTAGGTCAGGCAAGAGATGGTCGTATGCATATTTTAGGAAAAATCACTGAAACTATTGCAACACCAAGACCTGAAGTAAAACCAAAAGCACCAAAAATCATCACCAGAACTATTCCTGGAGCATTCATTGGAGCTTTAATTGGCCCTGGTGGAAAAGTAATTCAAGAATTACAAAAAGCTACGGGAACTACTATCGTAATCAACGAAGTAGATGAACAAGGTGTAGTTGAAATCTTAGGAACAAGTCCAGAAGGAATTGCAACTGTTTTAGCTAAAATTGACTCAATCATTTTCAAACCAGTTGTAGGAGAAGCTTATGAAGTGAAAGTTATTAAAATGTTAGATTTTGGAGCTGTTGTAGAATACACACAAGCACCAGGAAACGAAGTTTTATTACACGTATCTGAGTTGGCTTGGGAAAGAACTGAAAATGTTACTGATGTAGTAAATATGGGAGATGTGTTTATGGTAAAATACTTAGGTGTTGATCCTAAAACACGTAAAGAAAAAGTGTCAAGAAAAGCACTTTTACCTAGACCTCCAAGAGAAGAGAAACCTATCGAGAAAAAAGATAAACCTCAAGGTTAATTTAGTTTACGTTAATTCATAAAAAGCCCCGATTTTAATTTAAAATTGGGGCTTTTGAATTTTATTTTATTTCTTTGTAACTTTTTTGAAACCTGTTACGTATAACAACCAGAACTTTTAAAAAGTAAGGAGAAATTTAGATGAGACAACTTAAAATTACCAAGCAGGTTACCAATCGTGAAACTGCTTCCTTAGACAAGTACCTACAAGAAATTGGAAAAGTTGACCTTATTACTGCTGACGAAGAAGTAGAATTAGCACAAAGAATTAAAGCCGGAGATCAACGTGCCTTAGAGAAATTAACAAAAGCTAATTTACGTTTCGTAGTTTCAGTAGCAAAACAATATCAAAATCAAGGACTTACACTTCCTGATTTAATTAACGAAGGAAATTTAGGATTAATCAAAGCTGCGCAACGTTTCGATGAAACGCGTGGTTTCAAATTTATTTCATACGCAGTTTGGTGGATTCGTCAATCAATTCTTCAAGCTTTGGCAGAACAGTCTCGTATTGTTCGTTTACCATTGAATAAAATTGGTTCTATAAATAAAATCAACAAGATGTATGCCTTGTTAGAGCAATCTAATGAACGTGCTCCTTCGGCAGAAGAAATTGCAAAAGAATTAGATATGACGGTAAATGACGTAAAAGAGTCAATGAAAAACTCGGGTCGTCACTTATCAATGGATGCTCCTTTAGTGGAAGGTGAAGATTCAAACTTATACGACGTTTTACGTTCTGGTGAATCTCCTAATCCAGATAGAGAATTAATTCACGAATCGTTACAAACTGAAATCGAAAGGGCATTAGAAACTTTAACTCCAAGAGAAGCCGATGTTGTTCGTTTGTATTTTGGTTTAGGTGATCAACACCCAATGACTTTAGAAGAAATTGGAGAAACTTTTGATTTAACTCGTGAGCGTGTACGTCAAATTAAAGAAAAAGCAATTAGAAGATTAAAACATACTTCTAGAAGTAAAATATTAAAGACATATTTAGGATAACACTTCGACAAGCTCAGTGTGACACTGTAAAGATAACAACAGTCTAAGACTGTTCGTTTTTTGATTGATGATTGAAACTCCGGCTGATTACCGGAGTTTTATTTTTTACACAATTTCAAAATTTTGAATATTCAACTTAGAATTTTGAATGTTGAAATATTTTAAATATTGTACATTTGCACTTAACAACACACACTTTACAAGTTTATGAAAAACACACTTATTGCTCCATCAGTTTTGGCAGCTGATTTTGCTAACTTACAACGTGACATTGAAATGATTAATGCTAGTGAGGCCGATTGGTTTCACAT
The DNA here is from genome assembly GCF_023634865.1 of Flavobacterium fragile. Taxonomy (GTDB): domain Bacteria; phylum Bacteroidota; class Bacteroidia; order Flavobacteriales; family Flavobacteriaceae; genus Flavobacterium; species Flavobacterium fragile. The sequence goes on along the minus strand of NZ_JAMLJN010000001.1, from coordinate 289,773 downwards.
TGACATTATGGATGGCGTTTTTGTTCCGAATATTTCGTTTGGAATGCCTGTTCTAGATGCCATCAACAAACACGCTAAAAAAACAATTGATGTGCATTTGATGATTGTTGATCCTGATCGATACATTTCTACATTCAAAAAATTAGGAGCGGATATTTTAACAGTACATTACGAAGCTTGTACGCATTTACACCGAACGCTTCAAGCGATTAAAGCCGAAGGAATGAAAGCAGGTGTAGCGTTAAACCCTCATACTAATGTAGATTTGTTAGAAGATGTGATTCAGGATATTGATTTGGTTTGTATTATGAGTGTAAATCCTGGTTTTGGAGGACAATCATTTATTGAAAACACCTATTTAAAAGTAGAAAAGCTAAAAGCATTAATCAATAGAAAAAACGCTACTACTCTAATTGAAATTGATGGTGGTGTAACCAATAAAAACGCAAAACAATTAGCTGATGCTGGTGCCGATGTTTTAGTAGCGGGTAGCTACGTTTTTGGAGCTCAAGATCCAATAGCAACTATAGCAGATTTAAAACAGATTACTAAATAACTCAAAAAAAGCCTAACACACAAATGTTAGGCTTTTACTTTTAATATTGATCGATTAAATATTTTATTAAATCGGTTGTAGTTATAATCCCTACCAGCAATTCCCCTTCACAAACTGGAAGCGCATGGAATTCCCTTTTAGCTAAAATTTCAGCAGCTTCTTTAATTGTGGTATCAGGAGAAATAGAAACTAGCTTTTTCGCCATTACTTGCTCTACCGTAAACATGTTATAAACGGTTGTATCTACTACATCTTCGTCGTCGTCAATAGCGTCAGCAAAGGAGATTCGTAATAAATCTGTGTAACTTAACATTCCCACTATTTTATTACTGTAAACAACAGGAATGTGTCTGATATGATGCTTTTTAAATAATATCTCAGCTTTAGTTAAATCATCTGATAAATTTAACTTTACTACATTTTTGGTCATTATTGTTGACACTGGAACCTTTTGTTTCATGATCTTGACTATTTATTAGTATAAAGTTAACTAATAATTTAAAATGAAAACATGATATATATCAGATAACTAATTTGTTAGCTAAATGAAAATATTTTTCATTAAAATTGATCATCTTCAAAAAGATAGAAGGAAATTGTAATCTAAATTCGTCAGGAGACAAGATTACTTGGTGCTAGATATTTTATTGTGACCGCGAAGGGATTCGAACCCCCAACCCTCAGAGCCGAAATCTGATATTCTATCCAGTTGAACTACGCAGCCTATTATTGTTAATAAGTGAATAATAACTAGTGATTCGCTAATTACTATTCACTAATATTTTTATACTAATAATTTTTTTACAATTCCAGAAATTACTTTTCCTTCGGCTTGTCCTCCGATTTTTGCCGTAGCCAAGCCCATAACTTTTCCCATTGAAGCAATTCCTGAAGCTCCTGTTTCTGCAATGATTTTAGAAATGATTGCTTCTACTTCTTCTTCTGACAATTGGGCTGGTAAGAATTTTTCAATAACAGCTATTTGTGCTAATTCTGGTTCCGCTAAATCAGGACGATTTTGTTTTGTGAATATTTCAGCACTATCCTTGCGCATTTTAACCAAACGCTGTAACATTTTTATTTCTTGCTCTTCTGTTAAACTATCAGTTGCTCCAGCTTCTGTTTTAGCCAAAATAATTGCCGATTTAATTGCTCTTAATGCTTCTAAAGCCACGCTATCTTTTGCTTTCATGGCCTCTTTCATTTGATCCATGATTTTTACTTCTAAACTCATATATTTACGTTTACAGTTTGTTCTTTTACTAATGCATCGCAAAAGTAATAAAAAAACCCGAAAATTGCTCTTCGGGTTTCGGGTTAGGTTAGTTTGTAATAGATTAATCTACATTATCGTGAAGGAACGAATTATTAGATCGTAATTGAATATCATCATTACTATCTGTTCCTAAAGACATTCTAGACTGATTGCTGTTTGTATTTGGTGTAGACGTCACATCAAATCCCATTCTTTTGTAAGCTGGAACTCTTTCAAATTCATCAATTTGTGCATTATTGTTGAATTTATGATTGAATTCCTTCATTTTTCTTTTACGTTCTTCCGCTCTAAACTTTAATGTATCTTCAATTGACATTTCTAAAGGAGAAACATTATCTAATTTTATTTCGTCTTCAAATTTTTGAACGTTCGTTTTCATTGTGAAGTTTAATTCCTCATCCACTGGTTCATTCACTAATTCAACTGGTTTAGAATTTGCCAATTCGTTTTCTTTCTCCAAGTAATCTTCTAAGGAATATTTGATAATTCCATTTTGATTTACTTCTGTAACTGGAACTACATTGATTGGATCTTTTACTTCCATTTGTCGAGTTTCCGGTGATAAATCAAAAACGATTGTATTTTGAGCAACTTCTTTAATTTCTTCTTTCTGAGCAAATAAATCCAAAGAAAATGTTACTTCTTCTTTAGCCACCACAAATTCAGGATCCTTTACTTCGATTTCTCTAATTTGAGGAGTTATAATTTCAAATGAAGGTGCCACACTTGGTGCAATTACCTCAAATTGAACATCAATATTTTTTATCAATTCTGATGTTGGGACTAAATCCATTGCTGGAGCAATAGGTGTATGAATTTCAAAATTTGGCGCTTCCACTTCATCCTCTAAAGTAAAAACTATTTTTTGCTCTTCTACTCTATCGCTAATTGGATTTATAATATCTGCCTTAACTTCTTCTGCTTTTGGTGATTCAAAAATGGGATTATTAATAGTTACGTTAAAAGCTGTTTTATTTAATAACTCATGAACCATTTTTTGTTCATCGCCTAAAGTATGGATGATTTTTGTTGGTGCTGAATTTACAATCTCTGCTTGTTGTTCTACATTAAAACCCGTAGCAATAACCGTTACCGAAATAGCTTCTCCTAAAGCTTCTTCTTCTCCAACGCCCATGATGATGTTGGCATTGTAACCTGCTTCTGATTGAATAAAATCATTGATTTCACCGATTTCATCAATTGTGATTTCATTTGCTTCGTCAGTTCCTGATACGATTAATAACAATACGTTTTTAGCACCTGTAATTTTATTATCGTTTAATAAAGGAGAATCTAAAGCGCTCATTATCGCCTGTTTTGCTCTATCTGGTCCAGACGCAGTTGCAGAACCCATGATAGCAGTACCACTGTTAGACAATACAGTTTTAGCATCTTTAAGGTCGATATTCTGAGTGTAGTGATGCGTAATTACTTCAGCAATTCCTCTTGACGCAGTAGATAACACTTCATCTGCTTTAGAGAAACCTGCTTTGAAACCTAAGTTTCCATACACTTCACGTAATTTATTATTATTGATAACAACTAAAGAATCTACTTGTTTACGTAAACGTTCTACTCCGGCTAACGCCTGCTCAGAGCGAACTTTCCCTTCAAATTGGAAAGGAATTGTAACTATACCTACGGTTAAGATGTCGCGCTCTTTTGCTAATTGCGCAATTACAGGAGCAGCACCCGTACCTGTTCCTCCGCCCATTCCGGCTGTGATGAAAACCATTTTGGTGTTGCTGTCCAACATTTTTTCAATTTCGGCAATACTTTCAATAGCAGATTGTTGCCCTACCTCAGGATTAGCACCCGCACCTAAACCTTCTGTTAAGCTAACACCTAACTGAATTTTATTTGGCACAGGACTATTTTGTAATGCCTGAGAATCGGTATTACAAACTACAAAATCAACACCTTTAATACCTTGTTTAAACATGTGGTTAATGGCGTTGCTACCTCCACCACCTACACCAATCACTTTAATTACATTAGATTGGTTTTTCGGTAAATCGAATGAAATGTTTCCAAATTCTGACATAGTATCTCCTTTTATTCTGCGTTATCTAAAAATTCTTTAATCTTATCAATATATTTATCAAAAAACGAACGTTTGATTTTATCATCTGTTGTTTCGTGTTTGATAGGTTGAGTAACTTTTGGCTCCTCTTTTTCTTCCTCAATAATAGGCTCTTCAACCACAACTTGAGGACGAACTTTTACCGGTTCTTCTTTTTTCAATTCTACTAGTGGAGTAGCACTTTTGGTATTATTTCTAATACTATTCATTACTAAACCTACCGCCGTAGCATACAATGGGCTCGATAATTCTTCGTCTGAATCACCAGCTAAATGTTCGTTAGGATATCCAATTCTAGTATCCATGCCTGTTATGTATTCTACTAACTGCTTGATATGCTTTAACTCGGCTCCTCCACCTGTTAATACAATACCTGCAATCAATTTTTTCTTTGGATCTTCGTGCCCATATAATTTAATTTCGGCATAAACTTGCTCAATAATTTCCACCACTCTCGCATGAATAATTTTTGATAAGTTTTTCAACGAAATTTCTTTTGGTTCTCTTCCTCTTAATCCTGGAATTGAAACAATTTCATTGTCTTTGTTTTCACCAGGCCAAGCCGAACCAAAACGTGTTTTTAATAACTCCGCTTGTTTTTCAATAATGGAACATCCTTCTTTGATATCTTCCGTAATCACATTACCCCCGAAAGGAATTACAGCAGTGTGACGAATGATACCATCTTTAAAAATAGCTAAATCAGTAGTTCCACCTCCTATATCAATCAAAGCAACACCTGCTTCTTTTTCTTCTTGACTTAACACCGCATCTGCAGAAGCTAATGGTTCTAAAGTTAAACCAGATAATTCTAATCCGGCACTTTTAATACATCTTCCTAAATTACGAATAGAAGCCGCTTGTCCTACTACAACATGAAAACTTGACTCAAGCCTTCCTCCATACATTCCAATAGGCTCTTTAATTTCAGCTTGGCCGTCGATTTTGAATTCTTGAGGCAACACATGAATAATTTCTTCTCCTGGCAACATGGCCAACTTATGTACTTGACCAATTAAAGCATCGATATCCGAATCTCCTATTACCTCTTCTGGATTAGGACGACTGATGTAATCACTGTGTTGAATACTACGGATGTGTTGTCCTGCAATACCAACAACTACATCATTTATTTTATAACCCGATTTATTTTCAGCTTCAGTTACTGCTTGCTGAATCGACTGAATGGTTTGTGTAATATTGTTTACAACACCTCTGTGAACACCTAAGCTTTTTGATTGACCTACTCCAAGGATCTCAAGTTTACCGTATTCATTCTTCTTCCCTATCATTGCCACAATTTTTGTGGTACCGATATCTAATCCTACTGCAATGTTGTCTTTGTTCATAACTTAAACTTATTTCTTACAAACCACTTGTTGTATAAACATCAAGTTTATTTCTTTATAATTTTTAATCAATGTGTCTTTTATAGCGTGGTGATAGAAAGCTTTGTAATTTTTAAACTTTCGTTCCACATTTTTTGGTTGCCCAAAAACTATTTTATAATCATAACTTCTGTTGGCTAACACCACATTCCCAGAGGGCAATATTTCAGCAGCCGTGATGTTCTTGCTTAAAAAATCATCATTCTTGATTTCATTAAACAAGTTCAAATAAGGCTTACAATTTTTGTCACTTATTGCGCCGACAACCAGCGGAACACGTGCCGAAAAATTTTCCGACAATGGTATTCTATCTCCTTTTTTATCAAGATAGTAGGTTTCATTATCGGTAATAACTCTTACGATTGGGGTCTTTTGAGTAATACGCGTATTTAGAAAACCGTCTACGGTTGAAAAAACTTGTGCTTTTTCAATCATCTCGTGATCATCGAGAACAGCTTCTAAAGTATTCAAATCTAATTTATCTTTTTGAATTCTTGAAGACCCTCCTAAATTTTGTATTAACAAGTTATTAACCATTTCATGTGTTAAAAACATATTCTCTTTCGATTCGAATTTGATATCTATCTTGCTGATTTTACGCTGACTATTTCTCTTTGACGAAAAAGAGTATAGGAAAATCATAGCAAAAATGATTAACACTAAGCGAATCGTATGCCAATTAATTCTTCTCATGAAGCGCTTTTTTTAGATCTTTTACAAGCTCACCAATGTCGCCTGCACCAATAGTTACAAACACATCGGCATCTGAATTTTCAAAAGCCGTGAACAACTCGTCTTTACTGACTAATTTCTTATTTGGATTGTTAATTTTATTCAACAACCAAGTCGAATTTACCCCTTCCATTGGCAACTCGCGAGCGGGATAAATTTCCAACAATAAAATTTCATCAAATTGACTTAAACTTTCTGCAAAACCATCCGCAAAATCTTTTGTTCTACTGAACAAGTGCGGTTGAAATGCTGCGATGATTTTTTTTCCTGGATACAATTCACGAACCGCTTGATGCACCGCATTAATTTCAGTTGGATGATGCGCATAGTCATCAATATAAACTAATTTTTCTTCTCTAATTTGGAACGAAAAACGTCTTCTTACTCCTTTAAAACTTGCTAAAGCTGCACAGATTTTATCATTGGAAACTCCGTAAGATTTCGCCATTGCAAAAGCTAACAAAGCATTCGTTAAATTGTGATGACCAGGCAAACCAAATTTTACATTGTGAACTACTTCGTCTGGAGTTTTCACATCGAATACATAAAAACCGTTTTCAATTCGTATGTTTTGAGCAGAAAAATCAGCATCATTATTAACACCGATAGTGTTTCCTTCTAATGGCAATCCTTTGATTATGTATAAATTTTCTCTTGGTGTTTTGGCTGCGAATTCTTTGAATGATTCTTCAATACTTGCGGCATCTCCATAAATATCTAAATGGTCCGCATCCATCGAAGTTACACAAGAAATGTTAGGATGTAAATGCAAGAACGAACGATCGAACTCATCTGCTTCTACCACCGTAACTGTTTTTCCTGAACCGATTAAATTTGAACTATAATTTTCAACAATTCCACCTAAAAAAGCGGTAACATCAACACCACTTTCGTATAAAACGTGACCTAAAATACTCGATGTTGTAGTTTTTCCGTGTGTTCCAGCAACTGCGAAACAATAGGTATCTTTTGTAATGATTCCTAAAACTTCAGCACGTTTTTTAATAGTGAATCCTCTTTCGATGAAATAATTCCATTCGGAATGCGAAACTGGAACGGCTGGCGTTACGATTACTAATGTATTTTCAACATAAAAATCATTTGGAATTAAACTGATATTATCTTCAAAATGAATTTCTAAACCAATAGCTTGCAACTCATCTGTTAACTGCGTTGGTGTTTTGTCGTAACCCACTACTTTTTTTCCAATGTATTGAAAATAGCGTGCCAAAGCACTCATTCCGATGCCTCCGATTCCGATGAAATAAACGTTATGTATTTGATTTAGATTCATATTATATTTGTTTCCTTTTTAGTCAAACGATTGAAAAATCAGTTTTAGTTAAAGTAATTTTCTTTAGTTAAAGTAAATTTCAATTCTTCATTATTACGTAATACTTTAACATTAATTATATCGCCCACTTTAAACTCCTTCAATCCAAAATAAAAGAAATCACAAAATTGGTTATCTTTAATATTTTTAAAAATGACATCATTAATAGTTAATACTTCATCTCCAATTAACAATCCTTTTTTTTCAGCTTCAGAATTTTTAATCAATTTAACGACTTCAATTTTATCTCCATTTTTAATAAATCCAAAACCAAAGGAAATAAATTCACTTGTTTTCTTACTACTTAAATTTGCATTCTTTTTAAAATACATTTTTTGTAAGTTCCAGTCGAAAATAATACTATAATTTTTAAAAACTTCATTCCCAATAACCATTGACGGATCATCAGAAAACGTAACTGACTGCTTGCTTAGCACCAAAGAATCAAGTATAACAAAAGGCAATAGGGCTTCAACAAAAGTTTTAGTAGTTCCTAAGCCGTAAATTCCTGCTGATTCGACTCCATATAGTTCCACTTTTTTCTCAAAAACTGAGTCTAGACTTTTATTATTTGGTAATGAAATTGCACCATTAAAACCAGTATCAAAAATAACATTTCCAAACTTTATCTTGTCAATAAATATATCTACTAATGGAGTTAATTGTCCATTCTTTGGTATAAAATTTACAATTTCATAATTTTCAATTTCAGATTTTGGTAAATCATTTGAAATCACGCACAATTTGTTTTCATAATCCAATTTCCAATATGATTTTGCCATTTGATTCGCACCAATAATTCCATCGATATTTAAACATTTTAAAGCGAAAGATTTTCTCAAATCTATTACATAAACTCCAATATTTGTATACTGTAAATTACCAATTTTCATTTGTGGAATTTGTGTGAAAATTTCTGAATTTGAAATATTATTAGAATCCTTTATTTTTGATGTAAGTTTCTTTTTAAGATTTAATTTAACAAACAACTCCGGAGAAATTACTGATGGTGCACCTGTATCAAGTAAGAAATTATAATTTACTTGATCAATCTCAACAGTAATAATAGGTAAGTTATAATCAAAATTAAATGAAACTGTGTCACGATAAACTGCGTTTTCAATTGCTCCACCTCTCAACATCTCTATTTGTGAAGGCGCACAACTGAAAAAGGAATAAAAAAAACAAAAAATTAAAATATATTTTTTCATTTTATCAATTTTATTATTTCTTCAACAATATCTTTTGTTGCATTTGGCAGTGCTAATTTTTTAATATTTTCACTTAGTTCTGCTTGTTTACTTTCATTCGAAATTAAATCAGAAAAAACAATTTCAAACTGGGTATCTAATTCATTTTCTTTCATTAAAAGCGCGCCATTTTTATCTGAAATGGCTTTTGCGTTTTTAGTCTGATGGTCTTCGGCCACATTTGGTGACGGAATAAAAATCGTAGGTTTCCCAACAATACATAATTCCGACACAGAGGAAGCACCTGAACGCGAAATAACCACATCAGCGGCAGCATATACCAAATCCATTCGATCGATGAAGGCGGTTACTTGAACGTTTTCTTTTTCGTTATATTTCTCGTAATCATTCAAATATAATTTACCACATTGCCAGATAATTTGAATGTTTTGACTCAATAGAAAATCCAATTCTTTTTCAATCAATTGATTGATTCTTCTAGCACCTAAACTTCCGCCTAAAACCAACAATGTTTTTTTATTTGCATCTAATTTAAAATAAGCGATAGCTTCACTTTTGCTTGCTTCGTTAATCAAATCTTGACGCACAGGGTTTCCGGTTAAGATCATTTTATCTTTTGGAAAAAATCGTTCCAAATTTTCGTAAGCTACACAAATTTTATTCGCTTTTTTAGCCAATAATTTATTCGTAATTCCAGGATACGAATTTTGCTCTTGAATTACTGTCGGAATTCCAAACATCGAAGCCACTTTCAAAACGGCACCGCTTGCAAAACCTCCCGTTCCAATAACTACATCAGGTTTAAAACTTTTGATAATTCGAAATGAATTCCACATACTAGAAAGCAGCTTGAATGGAAACATTGCATTATCCAATGTCAATTTTCGTTGAATTCCTGAAATCCATAATCCTTTGATGGCATAACCTGCTTGAGGCACTTTTTGCATTTCCATTTTATCTTTGGCACCAACAAAAAGGAACTCTGCTTCTGGAAAACGAGATTTTAATTCGTTCGCAATCGCAACGGCTGGATAAATATGTCCGCCGGTTCCGCCTCCGCTAATTATGAATCTTGGTTTTTTCATTATTTTTTATTTAAAACTGCGTTCATTGGATTTTGTCCATTTACTAGCACATTTCCGTTTTCATCTTCAATTAAAGATTCTCTAATCGAACTTTTAATATCGTTTATTTTTTGCTGATTTTCATCGGCATCTTTCTCTTCATTCAAAGCCACTTGCGCATCGATAATTTGCTGTAAAGCTTCATCACGTTTGCGTTTTTCTTCTAAGTCTAAAGCAACCTCTTCTTCTTTCTTAGTCACACTTAATATGATTCCGACAGCGATACACGTCATCCAAATTGAAGTTCCTCCGCTACTAATCAAGGGTAAAGGCTGACCCGTTACTGGTAATAATTCTACAGCAACTCCCATATTCACAAAAGCTTGAAATATGATGGGAAACCCAAGTCCGATAATTAGTAATTTTCCGAATAAACTCGATGCCTTTTGAGCATTAATCACAAATCGAATCAACAACAATAAATACAACCCAACAATCGTTACTGCGCCAACTAATCCCCATTCTTCTACAATAATGGCGAAAATAAAATCGGAAGACGATTGTGGCAAAAAGTTTTTCTGAACACTCTTTCCTGCTCCTAAACCAAGAACTCCTCCAGAGGCTATGGCTATCTTAGCTTTTTCAATTTGGTAATCATCTTCATTTGGAGTGTCTTTGGTAAAACGCTCGATACGGTTTTCCCAAGTACTTACCCTACTAAAAAATTTATTATCTGGAAATGCTTTGGCTAATAACAAGAACAACAAAAGTGCAGCGATTCCCATCCCTAGAACATATCCTAGATATTTCAAAGGATATTGTCCGATGAAAATTAGCATACAAATCATGGCAAAAATCAGGGCTGTTGTTGAAAAATTAGCTGGTAAAATTAGTACTAAAACCGCTCCAACAGGCATCCATAATTCTAAAAATGATTCCTTAAATGAGTACACTTTATCGCTAACTTTTGCCAAATAACGCGCTACGTAAACCATTATAACGATGAATGCTAAGGTAGAAGTTTGAAAACTCCAACCTACAAAAGGAATTTGGATCCAACGACTTGCATTTGCTCCTCCAATTTCAGTTCCTTTAAATAAAGTGTACAATAATAACAAACCTACTAAAGGAATACCAAAAATAGATAATGCTTTAAAATAATGATAAGGCATTTTATGAATCCAATAAATGATTCCAAAACCTAATAAAACATGGATAGCATGTTTGATTAAATGTCCAATTGTAGTTCCGTTTCCTATAACGTAAACTAGGTTAGTACTAGCACTATATACTGGCAAAAAGGAAACCAAAGCCAATAGAAAAACTATGGCCCAAATGGTTTTATCTCCTCTTATTTTACCAATGATATCGAACATTTTTTTATTTTTTTACAAATTATGAACCGCTTGTTTGAATTGATTTCCTCTGTCTTCATAGTTTTCGAACAAATCGAAACTTGCGCATGCTGGTGATAATAAAACACTATCCCCTTTTTCTGCTAAACGTTGCGCTAATTGAACTGCTTCAGACATTGAAGTTGTTTCTACCATCACGTCTACTACATTATTAAATGCGTTGATGATTTTAGTATTGTCAACACCTAAACAAACGATTGCTTTTACTTTTTCACGAACTAAAGGCATTAACTCATCGTAATCATTTCCTTTATCAACACCCCCTACAATCCAAACCGTTGGGGTGGTCATACTATCCAAAGCATAAAAAACCGAATTTACATTAGTAGCTTTAGAATCGTTAATATATTGCACACCTTGAATTTTTAATACTTTTTCTAATCGGTGCTCTACTCCTTGGAAATTAGTCAAACTTTCTCTGATAGTTTGTTTTCTAATGTTCAACAATTGTGCTACAGCCGTTGCTGCCATTGCATTTTTAATGTTGTGTTTCCCTTCTAGTGCTAGTTCGTTGATTGGCATAGTAAATAATTCGTTTTTAATGGTACTATTGATGTTGTTTTCTTCTATATATCCTCCGTCTTTTTCAGGTTTTCCTGTCAATGAAAAAGGAACTTTATTTGCTTTAATCTTGTTGTTTTTTAACCAATTTAGAATCGCTTCATCTTCATTGTCGTATATCAAATAATCGGCTTCAGTTTGATTTTTTGTAATTCTAAATTTTGAATTGATGTACAAACTATAATCGTAATTGTATCTATCTAAATGGTCTGGACTTATATTTGTTAGTATCGCAATATGTGGCTTGTAATTGATGATACCATCTAATTGAAAACTACTCAATTCCAACACATAAATGTCGTGTTTGTTTTCTGCCACTTGCCAAGCAAAACTTTTCCCAATATTCCCAGCTAGTCCCACATTCAAACCACCTTGTTTTAACAAATGATAGGTCAAAAGCGTTGTGGTTGTTTTTCCGTTACTTCCTGTGATTCCGATCGTTGTTGCATCGGTAAATTGGATAGCGAATTCGATTTCAGAAATTACTGGAATTCCTTTTTCGATTAGCTTTTTAACGATGGGAGCTTTTTCGGGAATTCCTGGACTTTTCATTACCACATCGGCATTCAGAATTAATTCTTCTGTGTGCTTTTCATCTTCCCAAGCAATTCCATTAATAGTCAGAACTTCTTTATAATTTTCTTTAATTTTTCCAAAATCGGATACTAAAACATCATATCCTTTTTTCTTACCTAAGATGGCGGTTCCTACTCCACTTTCGCCTCCGCCTAAAACTACCAGTCGCATTTTATCTTAATTTTAAAGAAACAAGTGAAAAAATTGCTAACAGAATTCCGACAATCCAAAAACGCGTTACAATTCTACTTTCGTGATAGCCTTTTTTCTGATAGTGGTGATGCAATGGCGACATTAGGAATATTCTTCTTCCTTCACCGTATTTCTTTTTGGTGTATTTGAAATAACTCACTTGAATCATTACCGATAAATTCTCCGCTAAGAAAATTCCACATAAAACTGGAATCATTAATTCTTTACGAATTGAAATAGCAATTACCGCTATAATTCCACCAATGGTCAAACTTCCTGTATCCCCCATAAAAACCGATGCTGGATAAGCATTGTACCAGAGAAAACCGACTAAAGCTCCTACGAAGGCAGCGATGTAAATCGTCATTTCCCCTGAATTTGGTATATACATGATATTCAAATAATCTGAAAAAATGATATTTCCTGAAACGAAGGTGAAAATCCCTAATGTAAGTACTGATATAGCGGAGGTTCCAGCAGCTAAACCATCAATTCCGTCTGTTAAATTGGCCCCATTTGATACAGCAGTAATTACGAGGATTACCATTGGGATGAAAATCAACCAAGCATACTTTTCATAACCATCCCCCATAAAAGACAAAACTTCTGCATAATCAAATTCGTTATTTTTCATGAAAGGAATAGTTGTTGCTGTTGATTTTTCCTCTAAATCGGATGGTTTTATGTTGTTTTCGATTTTTACTCTTGAAGTTATTGTATCTTTCCTTACTGTTACATCTGGACTCAAATACAATACAGTTCCAACAATTAAACCCAAACCTACTTGTCCGATTATTTTGAAAATTCCTTTTAAACCTTGTTTATCTTTCTTGAAAATTTTAATATAATCATCAATAAAACCGATAGTTCCCATCCAAAGTGTAGTCATTATCAACAAAACGATGTAAATATTATTCAACTTCGCTAATAAGAAAACCGGAATCAAAGTTGCCAAAATAATGATAACTCCTCCCATTGTTGGTGTTCCCGCTTTTTGAGTTTGACCTTCCAAACCTAATTCACGAACGGTTTCACCAACTTGCTGTTTTCTCAAAAAATTGATGATTTTTTTACCATAAATTGTAGCAATTAAAAGCGACAAAATAAATGCCAATGCAGAGCGAAAAGTAATGTATTGAAACACTCCCGCTCCCGGAACATCAAAGGTTTTGTCTAAGTATTGAAAGATGTAATATAACATAGTTTTAAAGTTTAAATGTTTAAAAGTTTTGCGCTTGAAAACTTTACTGCTACTATTTATTTAATTGTTGTAATAACTCCGTTACTATTTTTAAATCATCGAAGTCGTGACGCACTCCATTAATTTCTTGATAGGTTTCATGACCTTTACCTGCGATTAAAATTATATCGTTTGGATTTGCCAATTGACATGCCGTTTTAATAGCTTGTTTTCTATCTAAAATAGAAACCGTTTTCTTGAAATTTTGAGGTTCCACTCCTTTTTCCATTTCTTTGATAATGATCTCCGGATCTTCGGTTCTTGGATTATCTGAAGTAAAAATGACTTTGTCGCTAATGGTTGAAGCTATGTTGGCCATGATAGGTCTTTTCGTTTTATCTCGATCGCCACCACAACCTACGACAGTAATCAATTGTTCGTTATTGGTACGAATATTCTCAATTGTTTTTAATACATTTTCTAATGCATCAGGCGTATGGGCATAATCTACAATTGCTGTAATTTTGGATTCCGAAATAATGTATTGAAATCTTCCTGATACACTTTCTAATTCCGAAAGCAATCGCAAAGCTTCCATTTTTTCAATTCCTAGTTCTACGGCAACTCCGTAAATAGCTAACAAATTATATGCATTGAACGAACCTATCAACTTTACCCAAACTTCACTGTCGTTGATTTTTAATAACAATCCCGATAATTGGTTTTCTAAAATTTGGGCTTTATAATCGGCATACGATTTTAAGGCGTAACTTAGTTTCCTTGCTTTTGTATTTTGAAGCATTACAGCTCCATTTTTATCATCTGCATTAGTTAAAGCAAAAGCATTTTTGGGTAAATTATCAAAGAATGATTTTTTTACATCGCGATATTCTGCAAACGAATTGTGATAATCCAAATGATCGTGTGATAAATTCGTAAAAATACCGCCTTCAAATTGTAAACCTTCTGCTCTTTTTTGATGAACTCCATGTGAACTCACTTCCATAAAACAAAATTCACATCCTTCTTGAACCATCAAATCTAAATACCTATTAATAGTCAAAGAATCAGGTGTTGTGTGAGTAGCTTTAAATTCTTGCTCATCAACCATAATTTTTACAGTTGATAACAAACCTACTTTATAACCTGCTTTTTTGAATAATTGATATAAAAGTGAAGCAATTGTGGTTTTTCCATTTGTCCCTGTTACCCCAACTAATCGAATTTTCTCAGATGGATTCTCATAAAAATTTGTTGCTAGTAAGGCCAAAGCTTCGTTAGAATCTTTCACCTTAATGTAGGTTACCCCATTTACAATTACACTCGGAAATTCCTGACAAATAATTGCAATAGCTCCATGATTTAACGCTTTTTGAATGTAATCATGACCGTCTGATAGGGTTCCTTTTATCGCAACAAAAACATCATTTAACTCAACTTTTCTAGAATCAAATTCAATTTTTGAAATAGCAATATCGGTGGTTCCATGAACCGCTTCAATTCCTACTTTATATAATATGTCTTTAAGTACTTTCACGATAGTTCAATTATGATAATTTGATTTTTATTAAAAGCCTGACCTGATGTTAGAGATTGTTTCTTAACTTTTCCTACACCTATAACTTTTACTTTTAATCCTAGATTTTCTAATAAAGCAACTGCATCCATGCCTTCCATCCCTTTAACATTAGGTACAATTTGCTCTTCTTTTTCTACTTTTTTGTAGTATTCAGCATAACTTTTTTCTTGAGCCACCACTTTTGCATCGATATTTTTAACAAGATTCATAGAAGGTGAATCGGTAAATATTTTTTGAGCAATTCTCTTGAATACAGGTCCGGCAACATCAGCTCCGTAATATCCTGCAGTAACATTAGGTTTATGAACCACAACAATACAAGAATATTTAGGTTGGTTAGCAGGAAAATAGCCTACAAAAGACGAAGCGTAATACATATTCGACTTGTCTTTGTAATTTACTTGAGCGGTTCCTGTTTTTCCCGCCATCGAAAAATCTTTAGAGTATAATTTTGACCCAGTTCCTTTTTCCACTACATTTTCTAAAACTTTGTGCACTTTTTTCAAAGCTTCCTGAGAACATATTTTAGGGTTGATAACTTGGGTATCAAATTTTTTGATGATTTTATTCCATTCTTTTATTTCGCTAACGAAAATTGGTTTTACCATTACTCCATTATTGGCAACCGCGTTATACAATGCCAATGTTTGTAAAGGAGTAATTGAGACGTTATAACCAAAGGCCATCCAAGGTAAAGTAGTTCCATACCACCCCGGTGTTCCTGGCTGTGGAATATATGGTTTCCCCTCTCCTTTGATAGGTAAATCCAAAGGTTTGTTCAATCCATAACTATTAATTCTATCTACAAATTGTTTAGGATTGTTTTTATAATGATCAACAACAGCTTGCACTAGAACCGTGTTAGAAGAAACCTCAAAAGCTTTTCCAACTGATATTTTACCATAACCACCAGGCTTTGAGTCTTTCACCTTTTTACCATAATATTCTACTACGCCACCTCTTGAATCATAAACTGTGCTTGTATCTACTTTTTTATCATCTAAAAGCGCTATCAAATCAATTAATTTGAATGTAGAACCAGGCTCATGCGATTCTGTAATGGCATAATTTTGTGTTTCATAGTAGGATCCATCTTCTGCTCTTCCTAAATTTGAAATCGCTTTGATGTGACCCGTTTTGGTTTCCATCACTACTACACAACCATGATCTGCTGTATAATACTCTAATTGTTTCAATAAAGCATGATGAGCAATATCTTGGATATAAACATCAATTGTAGAAATTATATCGTAACCATCTACAGGCTCCTTTTCATTTACATCATTTATAGGTTTCCACTGATTCTTTGCAATTTTTTGCATCATTCTGTGGCCATTTTTCCCATTCAAATAATCGCGAAAAGCGTACTCCAACCCTTTTCCATCTTCGTTTGAACGTTCATAACCGATAGTTCTTTTTGCTACCAAACCAATTGGATGTTCTCTTACAATTTTTTGCTCGATAATCAAACCACCTTTATTAGCTCCTTTATTAAATAATGGAAACGATTTGATTCGCATTTGCTCCGTATAACTCAACTTTTTTGCGATGAATAAATAGCGACTTTTATTCGCACGTGCCTTTTGTAATTTCGCTTGATAATGCCCGGATGATTTTCCGAACATCACTGAAAGTGAATCCGAAAGCGCTTTAATATTCTCTTTAAAAAGTTCAGAAGAAGGTGCTACAGCATCGAAATAAATTGAATATTCTGGAATTGATGTAGCTAATAAACTTCCATCTGCTGAGTACACATTTCCTTTGTTTGCTGGAATAGTGAAATTTTTAACGGTTCTTTCTTTAGCTAACTTTCGGTAATAAGGTCCTTCAACCCATTGAATATTGTTGAGTTTTATCAATATCAAAACAGCCATCACGAGAAACATGAAAGCTACAAAATACATGCGGTACGATATTTTTTTATCTTCTACTGCCATATTTTCAATTTATCCCAAAAACTCTTTTTATTTTCTTGACTTTCAACAACTATTTTAACCGGTGGCACTTCAGATGGAAAGATTTCACGAGTTTCCATTTTTTTTGCCACTGTAGATTCCATTTTTAACTTCATCAATTCCGAACGACGGTCTACAAATTCAGAACGCAATTCTTTTACTTGATTGGTTAATTCGGTAATTCGGTAATTTTTCGCATCGTATTGATGATTGTTTGCAATAGCCATCATTCCTAAGATTACCAAAAAAACGATGAATTTCCAGTTCTTAAGAGCGTCATCACTTATAAGAAATTTTGCTTTTAGTAAACTGTAGATTCCGTTTTTCATTTATTGCTATATTTTTTCTGCTACTCTTAGTTTTGCACTTCGTGCTCTATTGTTTGATGCTATTTCCTCTTCTGTAGGAACAATTAATTTTTCAATGATTTTGAAAGGAACTTTAAAATTTCCGAAGAAATCTCTTTCTGGTTCTCCTTCAAACATGCCGTTTCGCATGTAACGTTTTACCAATCTGTCTTCTAATGAGTGATACGAGATAACACTCAGTCGGCCTCCAGGTTTCAGAATCTCTAAGGATTGTTCTAAAAACTCTTTCAACACATCCATTTCCTGATTGACTTCGATACGAATGGCTTGGTATATTTGAGCTAAAATTTTATTACTCTTGTGACCCGGAAGAAATTTTGCCAACACTTTTTTCAATTCGTCCGAATTTCGGATTTCTTTATCTTTTCGAGCCGTTACGATTACGTTAGCCATCGCTCTAGCGTTTTTTAGTTCGCCGTAATCAAACAAAACTCTTGCAATATCTTGTTCGTCATATTCATTCACCACGTGATACGCACTGATGTCACCTTTTTGATTCATTCGCATATCCAATTCGGCATCAAAACGGGTTGAAAAACCTCTTTCTGCCACATCAAATTGGTGAGACGAAACGCCTAAATCAGCCAAAATCCCATCTACTTGTTTGATTCCGTGGAAACGTAAAAACCTTTTTATATAGCGAAAATTTTCATTGATTAAAGTAAATCGCTCGTCGTTAATTGCATTTTTTAAAGCGTCTAAATCTTGGTCAAAAGCGAATAGTTTTCCGTTTTCACCCAATCGACTCATAATTTCTCTCGAGTGACCGCCACCACCAAAAGTAACATCCACATATATACCATCAGGATGAATATTCAATCCATCAACTGTTTCTTTTAACAATACTGGATTATGATATTCCATCTTCGTCGTCATTAAAATTACCCATTACTTCTTCTGCCAAGTCTGCGAAATCACCCACAGCGTTTTCAATCGCATTTTCATATTTATCCTTATCCCAAATCTCGATGATATTGATAGCTGAATTCAACACAATATCTTTATCAATTTGAGCAAAAACCACTAAATCTTTCGGAATTAAAAGTCGCCCTGTTGCATCAATCTCAATTATTTTAACTCCTGCTGTAAATCTTCTAATAAAATCATCGTTCTTTTTATTAAAACGATTTAGTTTATTGATTTTCAACATCATTTTATTCCATTCCGCCATTGGAAACAACTCCAAACAAGGTTGAAAAACCGAACGTTTCAATACGAAACCATCCTCCAAAGAACCCAATTGTTTCTTTAGCGAAGTAGGCAGCATCAGCCTTCCTTTGGCATCCACTTTACATTCATATGTTCCGATTAATGTTTTCAACTTTTCTTTTCGATTAGAATAAGGACAAATTTAGAAAAATTTTACCACTTTTTACCACAAACTACCACTTTGTTAATAAGTTTTTGGAATTTAAAACTCTGTTTTCCACTTTTAACTTAATATCATTTGCAAATCCTAGATTTAAGAAGGCTTTAACAAATGATAACTATGCAAAAAAATTGAAGCTCGTTTCGTAAAATCCTAACAAAATTGTTGATAACTAACCATTTACAAATGCGTTGAGCTTAAAAATATCTATGACATTTTTTTCTTTAGATTCTTTAAGAAAATAGTATATTTGTCGAACATGAGAATTAACACATCAAGTGGCATTTATGTTAAAAAAAGAAAAGAAATATACTTATTTTGAAGCTGGCGAAGGAACACCAATTATCATTTTACACGGATTAATGGGAGGATTGAGTAACTTTGATGGTGTGGCAAATTATTTTCCACCAAAAGGTTATAAAGTGGTGATTCCTGAATTACCTATTTACACTCAAAACATTTTAAAAACTAACGTTAAGGCTTTTTCCAAATTTGTTAAAGACTTTGTGGTTTTTAAAGGATATGACAAAGTTATCTTACTTGGAAACTCATTAGGAGGACACATTGGATTATATTTCACCAAAATGTACCCTGAATTAGTAAAAGCTTTAGTAATTACAGGAAGTTCAGGCTTATATGAAAGTGGAATGGGTGAAAGTTACCCAAAACGCGGTGATTACGAATACATCAAAAAGAAAGCAGAAGATGTATTTTACGATCCAGCGATTGCAACTAAGGAAATTGTTGATGAAGTTTTTGCTACAGTAAACGACAGAATCAAATTGATTAAAACGTTGACAATTGCTAAGAGTGCAATTCGTCATAATATGGCAAAAGATTTACCAAAAATGACCACTCCAACCTGCATAATCTGGGGAAGAAATGACAAAGTAACCCCTCCAAATGTAGCGGAAGAATTTGACAGATTATTACCGAATTCAGAATTGTTTTGGATAGAAAAATGCGGACATGCTGCCATGATGGAGCATCCTGAACAATTCAATGAAATTCTTTTTAATTGGTTACAAAAAAATAATATATAATGGTTCCCCTTTTTGGGGAATTTTATTTTAAATACTATGAAAATTAATACCGCCGAATTTATTGTCAGTAATTCAGAAGTAGATAAATGTCCGAAAGAACGTTTACCTGAGTACGCTTTTATTGGTCGTTCCAATGTAGGAAAATCATCATTGATTAACATGTTGACGAACCATAAAAATTTGGCAAAAACCTCATCAAAACCAGGAAAAACCCAATTAATCAATCACTTCAAAATCAATAATAATTGGTTTTTAGTAGATTTACCGGGTTATGGTTATGCTAGAGTTTCAAAAAAGACAAAAGCTGTTTTCCAACAATTTATAACAGATTATTTTGAAAGACGCGAGCAATTAATTTGCGCTTTTGTATTAATCGATATTCGTTTAGAAGCCCAAAAGATCGATTTGGAATTTATGGAATACTTAGGCGAAAGCGAAATTCCGTTTGCGATAATTTTTACGAAAGCAGATAAAATTGGAAAAACAAAAGTAGCTTCTCACGTTGCGGCTTATAAAAAACAAATGTTAGCCAACAACTGGACCGAAATGCCTCAATATTTTATAACCTCATCACTAGAAGCTACAGGTAGAGATGCTATATTAGAGTATATTGATCAAATCAACGAAGATATTTTTAAGAATGAAGGCTTTTAAATTTTTGTTTTTAGTATTTTTATTTTCCTCATGTAATCTACCAAAATATTACTTTAAGGACGATTCTATAACCACCGGTGTTGATTTTTCTGAAGGAAAGTGGCTATTGGACAGAATTCAAACCTCTAAAGAAAATGAGGACAAACTTACAAAAATGACAACCGATTTTTTTGAAAAAAAGTTAGACCAAAGGTTTAATACTGTTTTTAATGAAAAAGTATTAATTTCTCAAAAAAATAATTTTCCATTAAGCAGTGAAGAATTAAAGCAAATTAAAATAGGCACTAATTATGATTTCTTCATTCAAATAAAATCAGGGAATTCTAAAAATGAATTAGGTGCCATCGATGCAACACCAGCAAGATTCAATAGTAACCTTACTAATGAAGCTTCAATACAACTCATTATTTACGATTTAAATACTAAACAAGTTATTTACCATAAAAACGCCTTTGGGGTTACTGGAAATCCTGAAAAGAGCAACAGTGATGTTACCTTTTCAAAATCATCTCAGAGTTTATTGTTTGGCTCTTTGAAAAAGATTTTTAAGGATTTAGATGAAAAATCCATACTATAAAAAACAAAAAAGTCGCTATTTCTAGCGACTTTTTTTATGCTTTTAAATCCATTTTTTCGGCGAAGTACTCACAGAAATCTCTCATGGTATCTGACATTTTCTCATCGGCAGTGGCGCGTTGAAAAGTATCTGCCATGGCTACTAAAGTTTGATGGAAGAATTGTTTCATTTCATCTACTGGCATATCTTTTGTCCATAAATCAATACGAAGCGTTTCTTTAGCTTTGCTATCCCAAACGGATAACAACATTGCTTTAGCCTCTTCCTGTTCCACACCACCATCTTGAGCAGTCCACAATAATTTCTCTGGAATATTATTTTCGTCTAATGCTACGGTAATTTTTATATCTGACGTTTTCATTTAACTAGGGTTTCTTGGGTTTATATTTTGAATTATCAAAGATGGTTTTAGCATCCATTGCTAACAATTGTTCTAAGGTTACTTTTTCATTGTTTTCCATGTAGCTTCTTACGATTTGCCAACCTAACCATTGACCCACTCTTCCTGGCGTTTGATTATCAATTTCTAAATAAAATTTTGAAAAAGGTGCGGGTTTTATAAATCGTAATTCATTTTTAGAATTGGTATCGAATAATAATTTATTTTCTATAAAATGGCTCCACATGAAATATTCGTTTTCTTGGCAAAATTTAATTTGCATATCGGTGTAACCAATTTTATCTGCATCCGAATAAAACGGAATCAATTTGTCTTTTACATACAATTCTTTTCCGTAGTAAATCATAGCAGAAAGTAACGTTCTATCGGTTGGAGGTGCAATTTTACCATAACAAAAGGTCGAGACTAAATCGGGTAAAATTTGATTTGGTTCCAAACTTTGCTTTTTATATTCAGGAAAATCAACATAAAAACGATGTTCTTTACCTAAATAACAATCTAATGAAACTAAAGCTAAAGTATCCACATAAAAGGATTTGGCTTCCGTATCCACTTCATTAATTAAAGTAATAACTCTTGGTGTTTTAAATTTCGGAAAATAATATTGCACATAAGCAAACATCTTTTCCATATCCGTTTCGATTGGACCAAGAGTGGGATATTTCATTTGAACTTCCTTGTACAACTCTTGCAATAAAGGATTCTTAATTTTGTTAACCCAAACCGAATCCGGATTTCCTACCGGAAAAAAGAAAGGATATTGCGCTTTAATCTTTTGTAAATCCTCTGGCTTTGATTGATAAAATACTTGGTCAAATCGCTCCACTTTGAATTCAACCGGAATTTTTGCAACCGCTTCTTCCACCTTACTTTCTTCTTTACAAGAGAATAAAGAAATAGCAAAAAGAGCAAATAATAATTTCTTCATATTGTGCATTTTTAATACTTTTATAAACCAAAATTAATTTGCAAATATACAGTTATCGACACATAAATTTTCATAAAAAAATGACAAATTCCAACCACTTTCAAGCAGAAAAAATCAATCAATTTATAGTAAAATGGCTATATGATTATGCTATTAACGCAAAAGTTAAGGGGTTTGTTGTGGGCATATCAGGCGGAATTGATAGTGCTTTAACTTCTACTTTATGTGCACAGACCGGTTTGCCTACTTTGTGTGTTGAAATGCCGATACACCAAGCGGAAAGCCACGTGAATAGAGCGAATGAACATATTGATCAATTGAAAAAGCGTTTTCCAAATGTTTTTAACTCAAGAGCGGATTTAACTCCCGTATTTGAAAGTTTTAAAAATCAAGTTCCTTCTAGTGAAAACGAAGCTGTTTTGAATTTATCACTTGCCAACACTCGTGCTCGTTTGCGAATGACTACTTTATATTATTTTGCAGGTTTACACGGATTTTTAGTTGCTGGAACAGGAAATAAAGTGGAAGATTTTGGTATTGGATTTTTTACAAAATATGGCGATGGAGGTGTAGATATAAGTCCAATTGCGGATTTAGTTAAGAGTGAAGTTCGTTTGCTAGCTTCGTATTTACAAGTTCCAGAAAGCATTCTAAACGCCAAACCTACCGATGGATTATTTGGTGATGACAGAAGTGATGAAGATCAAATTGGAGCTAATTATGACGAATTAGAATGGGCTATGGAACAGGCTGAAAAAGGAAAAACTACAGAAGATTTTTATGGTAGAGAAGCAGAAGTAATTCAAATTTACAAAAGATTAAATACAATCAATCAGCATAAAATGAGCCCTATACCTTTTTGTAAATTGCCCGAAAACTTTTAATAATCATTCTATTAATTAATAAGTGTTTACATTTTTTTTAGTAACTTTGGTATATTAAAAACCATTAATATTTTAGTTATGATTAAAATATGTATAGCAGATAGTTTACCCGTAGTGGTTCAGGGATTGCAGTCTTATTTTCATGGAAATAGCAAAATAGAAATTACCGCAACCGCTAATCACTTAGAATCTTTACTAACTACCTTAAACAGTAAACACTTTGACATAGTTCTTTTGGATGTTGCTCTTGACGGATTATCAAGTATAAGAGACATTAAAAGTTTACTAAAAGATTTTCCTAAGAGTAAAATTATACTTTTTACTAACGTTTCCGAACAAATGTATGCTGCCACAGCAATAAAAGCAGGAGTTTCAGCTTATGTTTCAAAAAGAAGTTCGCTAAAAGAATTAGAAAGCACTATTGAGAAAGTTATTGAAGGTAAAGTAGTCTTCAGCGAATCTGTAAAGAGAAGTATTGAACTTCTTAGTAAAGGGAAAAAATCAGAAAGATTGTTTAAAAAATTATCTACTAGAGAGATTGAAGTGCTGCGCTATCTAAACGATGGTAAAAAAAATAAGGAAATCGCTCAAATTCTTGGACTAGATGAAAAAACAATCAGTACATACAAATTACGTTTGTTAGCGAAATTAAATGTGACTAACTTAGTTGATTTACTGAAAAAAGCTAAAGATTTAGATATTATCTAGTTGTATCTTGATAAAACTCTTCCTAAGCTTTTTGAAAAAATATGCGTAAGCCCCAAGTAAGCCATAACCATTTCTAATGTCTCGGAATTATCAGATTGTTCCCCGTTTGAAATATTGTTTTTCAAGTCATCAATAATCTTATTTACTAAATACCATCGTAAAGTAATAATGGTCTCTGTTACATATTGACTTATGGTGGCTTCTTTTTGCTTCACATAAATTTGTTGGACTTCCCAATTATGTAAAACTTCACGTTCTTCGTTCATAAGAATTGTGGTTACTTCTTGTGCTAATTCATCAGGCAATTGCATCAAGTATTTATCCAACTCAAACACTTCATTTTCATTGAAATACGCAATTAAGTGATTGTAAATCGCTTTGAAAATTGGATTCGCTAATTCTACTTCATCCTCTTGCAAACTCAGATAAATACGTTGAAAAACTTTATACTTATTTTGCTCTTTTACCTCAATTGTTTCACCTTCTTCATTTTGAGCCAAAATGGTGTCTTCAAATTCTGCTTCTTTATCTCCATACAACAATAAAATCTGAATAATTTTGTGTTCCAATTCGTATTGAATATCAACTTGCGTGGGTTGGGCAATATCGTTTCTTACAACTTCAAACGCCTTTTGTTCCTCTTTAAATTGCTTATTAGCTTCCGATAAATCTTTCTTAACTAATTGCGCTAGCGTATTGAAAAGTACATCTTCGGAAATATCCATGATTCGGGAACATTCCTTTATGTAAACTTCACGTTTAATTCGGTCTGGAATTTTAGAAATACTAATAACCATATCGCGAATTAAATCGGCTTTTTTAATTGGATCATTCTTGGCCTCTTGCATTAACAAAGAAGCTTTGAACTGAATGAAATCTTTGGCGTTATCTTCGAAATATTGCAACAAATCTTCATACGAAGTTTTTCTTGCAAAACTATCCGGATCATCACCATCAGGAAACGTACACACTTTAACGTTCATTCCAGCTTCCAAAATCAAATCAATTCCACGAATTGACGCTCGAAGTCCGGCAGCATCGCCATCAAAAAGAACCGTAATATTTGGTGTTAAGCGATTAATTAATCGGATTTGATCTGACGTTAAAGCCGTTCCTGAAGAAGCGACTACGTTTTCAATTCCGGCTTGATGCATTTGGATAACATCGGTATATCCTTCCACTAAATAACAATTATTTAGTTTGGCGATAGCTTGCTTTGCATGGAAAATTCCGTACAAAACTTTACTCTTGTGGTAAATATCACTTTCGGGCGAATTTAGGTATTTTGCAGCTTTTTTATCGCTCGTCAGAATACGACCACCAAAACCCAAAACACGCCCACTCATACTTTGTATCGGAAACATCACACGACCTTTGAAACGATCAAACTGTTTGTCTTCCTTAAAAATCGAAAGTCCGGTTTTTTCTAAATATTCTAATTTATAACCTTTCCCAAGCGCTTCTTTGGTAAAAGCATCCCAAGTTTCTGGCGAATATCCTAATCCGAATTTTTTAATTGTATCAGAAGTAAAACCACGTTCTTTAAAATACGATAATCCGATGGCTTTTCCTTCATCGGTTTCTAATAAAGTGTGATGAAAATATTTCTGAGCGAATTCCGAAACCAAATACATACTTTCCTTTTCATTGGCTTGCGCTACATCTTCATCGGTCTGAACCGTTTCTTCAATCTCAATATTGTATTTTACCGCTAAATATTTAATCGCTTCTGGATAGGTAAAATGTTCGTGCTCCATTAAGAAAGTCACGGCATTTCCGCCTTTTCCAGATGAAAAATCTTTCCAAATTTGCTTCACTGGAGAAACCATAAACGAAGGCGATTTCTCGTTTACAAACGGCGACAATCCTTTCAAATTACTTCCGGCGCGTTTGAGTTGTACAAAATCACCAATCACCTCCTCAACTCGGGCGGTTTCAAATACTTTTTCTATGGTGTCTTTTGATATCAAATTTGCAGATTTATTTTGGAACGTTTCAAAGATACAAAGTTGTAAAGGTAAACAACAAAAAAACTTAGAAAAACAAAAAAGCACCTCGATAAAATCGAAGTGCCTTTTTTAACAGAGAACTTAACTTAACCCCAAATTTTAATTTAAATCAAAGCGTATACCTAATGAAACGTTGTTTTGATCAATATTATTGTTTTTAAACATCGGATTTAAGTCATATTTAACATATAGACTGGTTGCTCTATAACCTATGTAAGTGCTTAAACCATAGGTAAAATCGTTTACATTAAAATCAGCTTTTGTTCTTTCTCTCACTTTTCTTCCTTCAGTTTCATATCTAATAAATTGCTTAGAATTTGTGTTAACTCCAGTAAATCCACCGAAACCAAATCTAAAACCTTGATGCGATTTGAATATTTTTTTCCCGTCTTTTACTTCTGTTTTAGAAAAATCAAACTCTAAATGAACAGGCACAACGAAATAAACATTTTTAAAATATGTATGATTATCTTTTAAATCTAAAGGATAAGTCACTAAAACAGTTTCACTTCCTATATCTTCAAAAACCCTATTTTCAGTTGCATGCAACATATTATATTGAAAACCTAAACCATATTTTAAATTCAATAAGTTAGAGTTTTGCAACAATCTTGTGTTTAAGGTAATTCCCCATTCCCAAAAAACTGAACGTAAGTAACCAAAATCAGAATTAGCAATAGAACCATCAGTTACTAAATTATTAAATCCCATTGCCAATACAAATTGTGATGTAGTTCTCCTTTCTTTATTATTAACATTTTTTTTACCATTTCTATACCCTCCAGGAAATGATATTGAATGCTTACCATTAATTATTGTTTCTGAATCTAAAACTTTTCCATCTACTTTATCTTGAACCAATTGCGCCAATTTAGCTTCTTCAATAGCTACTTTAGTTTCGATATTTTTTGCCCGTTCTTCAGCAATTTTTAGTTTTAACTCTTGTCCTTTTTCAGCAGATATTTTCCCTTCTTTTACTTGCAAATCGATTGCTTCGATTTCTTTTTTTAATGCATTTTTTTCTTCAGTAGTAATTGTTTCGATATTTGAAGCAATTTCTTTAGCTTGTTGCTCAAAAGTTTTTTCTTGCGCAACGGCTTTTGTTACTAAACTAAACACAATAACAATTGTGTACAAAATAATTTTTTGCATGACTGTTTGATTTTTAATTAATGATGATTTTTGTTTATTCGTAATTTCTATTGGCTAATGCTGATTTAGCATCTTGAAATTTTCTACTTAATTTTTCTAAAGTGGTTTCTTTGTGTGTTTCATCTAATTCTTTCTCAACCGATGTTAGTAAGGAATTTGCATCTACTTTCATTTTAGGTTTTGAAATAATTTTATTCTCCGATATAATTACCTTTTCACCTGTTTGAACTTCCGCTAATAAATTTTCTGGAGAAACGTATTTGTAGGTGATGGGTGATGGGTGATGGGAGTGGGGAGTTATTTTTTCTTCCAAAACGTTTTCCTCTTTCATCTTTTTATTTATTTCAACTGATTTTATATTTCGTTTTTCTTTTTTTGAAATATTTTCTTCATTCTGAACTAAAATAGGTTTCACATTTTCAATTGAAATTCTATTTATTTTATTGGTTTCAACTGTATCAATTTCTTTGTTAATAGTGGTTACAATTGGTGTTGAATTATTAATTTCTGTCGTTTCGTTTGAATTGAAAAGGAAAAATCCCAATCCGAAAAAAAGTATCGTAGAAGCGGCTACAAAAAACCATCCGTAACCTTTCTTTGACTTTTTCTCTTCTGAAACTGCAAGCATAGCATCTAAGCGATCCCAAGCTTGAGCAGAAGGCTGAATTTCTCTAGCATTCAGCTTTTCTCTTATTTGATTATCTATTCTATTTGGTTCCATTTAATTTGTTCTTTAAGTCGGTGATTTGTTGTTGCAATAACTTTCGGGCGTGTGACAATTGCGATTTTGATGTTCCTTCACTTATTTTGAGCATTTCGGCTATTTCCTGGTGTTTATAGCCTTCAATTGCATATAAATTAAATACCATTTTATAACCATAGGGCAAATTATCAATCATGTTTTGAATGTCATCAATCGAAAAATCTTCCATTTCATAAACCGATTCGTTTTCGTTTATCGTAACATCATTAATATCTTGGTGATTGAAATTATTCTTCTTTACTCTTAAAAAATCAATACATTCATAAATCATAATACGCCGAATCCAACCTTCAAAACTCCCTTTATGTTCAAAGTTTTTTAAATTCGTAAAGACTTTCATAAATCCTGTAATCATTACATCTTCTGCATGGTGAATATCTTTGATATATTGACGACATACACTTAACATTTTAGGAGAAAATTTGGCATAAATATGCTGTTGAGCTTGTCGATTATTTTCAACAGCCAATAATATAAGCTTTTTTTCTTCTTGATGTAACTGGATAACTTTCATTTCACAATCTACTATTATCAAAGGTAAAACAAATATAATTGTTTAAATGCCCTCTAATATTATTACAGACGGAAATGAAAATAAAAAGGTTGTATGTTGATTACATTAAAGTGTAACTCTTAGTCTTTTTATGTAATCTTTTGGAGGAATTCCGGTGTAATTTTTAAAACAAGTTGAAAAATATGAAAGAGAGTTAAATCCACATTCTGAAGCTAAGAAATCTACTCTACTTTC
Organism: Flavobacterium fragile; assembly: GCF_023634865.1. Lineage (GTDB taxonomy): Bacteria > Bacteroidota > Bacteroidia > Flavobacteriales > Flavobacteriaceae > Flavobacterium > Flavobacterium fragile. Next base: position 261,069 of record NZ_JAMLJN010000001.1, on the reverse strand, counting down.
ACCTGCTTCAATCATTTTAATTGCATAGTTAATCTTAAACTCACGTATGTAAGATGATATATTCATTTTCTTATGAAGTCTAATTTTTTTATCGAGAGTAGACTTACTAACAAACATTTCAATTGCAATTCTGTCGATCGAAATATCGGATTGAATATTTTTTAATAAAATAGCATTCAACTTATCAAAAAAATCATTCTTTCTAATTTTTATAGTAACCTTAGACAAAGGATCTTGATTGGTTTTGATTAAATCATCTTTGTATTTTAAAAAGTTTTTAATTTTCAAAATTAATTCTTGAATTTTAAAAGGCTTATTTATAAAATCATTAACCCCATTTTGAAGTTGCTTTATTTTACTATCAAATGTCATATCCGCTGTAATGATAATAAAAGGAACTTGATTAAATCTTTTAAAGTTCCTTACTTTTAAGAAAAGTTCCTCTCCAGACATCACAGGCATCATTAAATCACAGACGATGATATCAGGAAGATGTTCTTCTAGATATCGGAAGGCTTCAAGTCCATTTTCACACCATATAACTTCATAATCATTAATCTGTAATAATTCTGAAATTGTTTGTCCTAAAGATTTATCATCTTCAACTAACAGTATTTGAGTTTTTTTAATTTCCATAAAAGCAAAACTAAATTATATTTTTTTAAATTATTTGCATAAATATTTAAACAATAGCTAAATACGCTACTAGATTAAATTTAACAATTAGTTTTGTAGAACAAACAGTAAAAAATGGACTTTACATACAAGACTTATCAAATTTACGAAAAATTATCAAAAAACAACAACTTTGATAGTTCTTATTTAAGATTTAATACTTTCATAAACGAATATGATGTTTTAGAATTTTGTAGTTTAAAAATTTCTAGACAAGTAAAAAAATCATACATAAATATTATGATTTGGCAAAATCTAATTATACTGAGTATTTACTTGATAAAATTTGAATGGAATGTAGTTTTTTTTCATTTCTTGCTTTACGCGTTTAGCTTTTTATTCTTAGAGCAATACAACTATCATGTAGAATTTAAGCGTCGCAATGAAATTCATAGCATAAAAATTCATTCAGAAGATGTTGACTTATTTTTAAATTTGGAAAAAGGTTTCAATTTTCATAAGTTTACTACAGATTTAGAACCAAATGAAATTATTACTAAAAGGGATTTCAGAAGCCAATAATTTTCTACTGAAAGAAAAAAATATACACGACGCACTTCAAAATTGCATTACTGCTTTAGGCCAAAATATTAATGTTGATAGATGTTATATTTTTCAAAATGAAATTGTTGAAGGTGAATTAATTTTAAACTACGAATATGAATGGTGCAATAAAAATACCGAACCATTCATAGGAAATCCTGAGCTTAGTGGTCATAATTATGACACTTTACCTGGACTTTACATTCCACTCTCTCAAAATTTACCTGTTTATGGATTAGTGAAAGATAGTTCTAATCGCCTTTTCAAAGAAGTAATGGAAATGCAAAATATTAAAGCATATCTTTTTACTCCTATATTTTCGGATGGTTTTTTTTGGGGTTGGATAGGATTTGATGATTGTGAAAACGAAAGAATTTGGACTGAAGATGTAGTTAGTACACTTCACACTGTAGCTCATAATATCGGTTTAAGACTAAGTCAAGATACCGTTACTTCAAAATTAGAAAATACTTTATTTGAACTTGATTTTTACATGAAAAGTTCAAAACAAGCCAAATGGGAATGGAATATTAAAACCAATCAAGTAATATTTTCCTACAACTGGTTTGGTATGCTTGGTTATGAGGATGATGAGCTAGAACATTCAGTGGCAACTTGGGAGTCATTGCTTCATCCTGAGGACAAATTAAGAATTAAGCAAAAGGTAAATGATTACATCAATAACAAAATTGAACAATACGAAGGGATTACCAGAATTCGTTCTAAGAGTGGCAATTATGTTTGGGTAAAATATTCAGCTTTAAAAATATTGGACAATGATGGCAATGTTGAAAAAATCATTGGAACGCACATCGACATCAACGACATTAAAGAAAAAGAGTTAGAATTAGCTAATCAAAGAAACGAATATGATCATTTGATTAACAATCTTGCTGAAATCATTTTTAAAACCGATTTAAAAGGGAATTTATTTTTCTTAAATGATCAATGGGAAAAAATCACCGAACATTCTATTGAAACTTGTCTAGGCACAAGCATATTCAATTACTTTGAAAATTTCAACATTGATGAAGTAAAAGAATTACTACTTCATCCAATAAGCAAAGAAGTTCAACTTATCAAGAAAAACAAAGAACATATTTGGGGATTAATTCAATTAAATATTGATTTTGATATTAGTAGTCAAAAGAAAATTATTATTGGAAGTATCACAGACATTAATGACACCATCAATTTTAAAAATAAACTTGAAATCTCAGAACAGAAATATAAATTTATTGCTGAAAACACTTCTGATTTGATAATGCAACATCTAATTGATGGAACTATAACCTATGTTTCTCAAAACTCTGAAAAAATTACAGGTTATAAACCAGAAGAACTAATTGATCAAAATCCTTATAATTATTATCATCCCGAAGATATTGAAATCATTTCGAAACAACATCAAAATATCTTAAATAACAAAAATGAGATTGTAACTTTTCGATTCAAAAAGAAAAATGGAAAATATATTTGGTTAGAAACGTATTCAAAAACATTATTTGATGAAAAAAATAATATTATAGGACTACAAACTTCAAGCCGCGATATTACAAAAAGAGTAAAAGATAAAGAGAATGTTGAAAAAGCACTAGAGCGAGAAAAAGAGTTAAATGAATTGAAATCCGGTTTTGTTTCCATGGTGTCACATCAATTTAGAACTCCGCTTTCGGTTATATATTCCAATCTTGAATTGTTAAATTTTAGAATTGCAAAAATTGAAGATGAGAAAAGAAGTGAAATTGATTTAATAAAAAATAGAATTCATAATGAAGTTAATAGAATGACAGAACTTATGAATAACATTCTGATTTATGGTGCTTTTGAATCAAACAATCTAAAAATTGATTTAAAAGAATTTCACTTAAATACTTTTGTTGAAAATCTTATAGACACTTATTTTTTTAATGAAATTGATGGGCGAAAAATAATTTTTGAAAGTGAAGATTATCAACCACTTATTGAATCTGACGAAAGTTTACTCACTCATATTTTAAATAATTTAATCTCAAATTCTTTTAAATATTCAATTGGTAGCTCAAATCCAATTATTAGAATTAGCTACTTAGAAAAAAGATTCAAAATTGAAGTTATAGATTTTGGAATTGGAATACCTGAAAATGAGATAAAACACATGTTTCAATCCTTTTTTAGAGGAAGTAATACATCAACTATCAAAGGTTCTGGATTAGGCTTAATTATAGCAAAGCAATTTACTGAATTACTAAACGGAACAATTTCAATGATTAGCAAAGAAAATGAAATTACAATTGTAACCCTAGAATTTCCATACAAACAAAACTTACGTTCACTAAATTAAAAAGACAACAATTATTTTTTCCTTTCAATAACGTAATTTACCATTAAAGTGAGAGAATCTTTGTATGGAGATGTTTGAAAATCTTGAAGTAAAGAAAGTGCCTCTTGTTGAAATTGCACCATTTTTTCTTCGGCATAAGTCAATCCGTTTTTGTCTTTTACAAATTGGATTACTTCTTTTACACGTTTTTTATCTTTGTTATGATTTTTTACAGAATTAATTACCCAACTCTTTTCTTTTGAGGAACAATTATTCAAAGCATAAATCAATGGTAATGTCATTTTTTGTTCTTTGATGTCGATTCCTGTAGGTTTTCCAATGGCTTCATCCGTATAATCAAATAAATCATCTTTAATTTGAAACGCCATCCCAATAAGTTCTCCAAATTTGCGCATTTTTTCAACCAAAACCGCATCATCTGGAGCAACCGAACAAGCTCCCAATGAACAGCATGCCGCTATTAGGGTAGCTGTTTTTTGTCGAATAATTTCGTAATAAACATCTTCTGTAATATCTAATCTTCGTGCTTTTTCAATTTGAAGTAATTCTCCTTCGCTCATTTCGCGAACAGCGACAGAGATAATTTTAAGCAAATCAAAATCATTATTATCTATAGAAAGTAACAATCCTTTTGAAAGCAAATAATCACCCACTAAAACTGCAATTTTATTTTTCCAAAGGGCGTTTAATGAGAAAAAACCACGACGTTTATTGCTATCATCTACCACATCATCATGAACTAAAGTAGCAGTATGAATTAACTCAATTACTGAAGCACCTCGATACGTTCTTTCATTAATGGTACCACCCGAAACCATTTTAGCGGTTAAGAAAACAAACATCGGGCGCATTTGTTTCCCTTTTCTATTAACAATATAATGAGTTATTCTATTTAATAAAGCCACTTTAGAAGACATCGAATCGCGAAACTTTTCTTCAAAAAGTTCCATTTCTGGGGCGATGGGCAGCTTTATTTGCTCAGTTATTTTCATAGTTAAGCAAAATTACAAAAAGAAACTCGTTGGCCAAAAGTTTAAAGAAAGTTTAACCCTAAAAAACATAAACAAACTAAGATTTATTTGCTAATTGACCACAAGCCGCATCAATATCTTTACCGCGACTTCTTCTTACTTTGGCTACAATATTATTTTTATCTAGAGCAGCAATATACGCGTCAATTGCATCATTTGAAGCTTGTTGAAATTTGCCATCATCAATTGGGTTGTATTCGATAAGATTTACTTTGCAAGGAACATATTTACAGAATTTAACTAAAGCATCTATCGATTTTTTATCATCGTTAATCCCTTTCCAAACTACATATTCGTAAGTAACTTTACTTTTTGTTTTTCTGTACCAATATTCCAAACTTTCACGTAAATCGGTTAAGGGAAAATTCTTTGTAAAAGGCATGATTTCGTTGCGAATTTCTTCCACTGCAGAATGTAAAGAAACTGCTAATTTGAATTTCACCTCATCATCCGCCATTTTTTTAATCATTTTTGGAATTCCAGAGGTGGAAACTGTAATTCTTTTAGGTGACATTCCTAAACCTTCATTCGAAGTAATCATCTCAATAGCTTTCATCACATTAGGATAATTCATTAAAGGTTCGCCCATACCCATAAAAACAATGTTGGATAAAGGTCGGTCGTAGTATAAGCGGCTTTCATTATCAATGGCAGCGACTTGGTCATAGATTTCTCCTGGTTCCAAGTTTCTCATGCGTTTTAAACGAGCGGTAGCACAAAAATTGCAATCTAAACTACATCCTACTTGAGATGAAACACATGCCGTAGTTCTGGTTTCTGTAGGGATTAAAACCGATTCTACCACCAAATCATCATGCAAACGAACAGCATTTTTTACGGTTCCATCTTCACTTCGTTGCATCAAATCTACTTTTATATGATTAATCACAAAGTTATCTTCTAACATAGCGCGAACCTCTTTTGATAAATTCGTCATATCTTCAAAAGAGTGCGCTTTCTTTTGCCACAACCACTCATAAACCTGATTTCCTCTGAAGGCTTTATCACCGTTTGATACAAAAAAATTACGCAATTGTTCTTTTGTTAGCGCTCTTATGTCTTTCCTATTTGTTTGCATGTTGCAAATTTAGATTAAAATGTTTAATTGTTTAAAATGTTTTACTTTTAATTGATTTTAATACATTTGTTAAAATTTTACCCCATGAGTCTCTTAAAAAAAATAAATGTTTTTCGAAGAAAAGCTACAAAAATGCTAACTTCAGGTATTGGTAAGAATAACAAAATAAACAAACCTTTTGACTCTAATACTAAGATAAAACGAATTTTAGTGAGCAGGCCCAATCACAGGCTCGGAAACCAATTATTGGTTACACCATTACTTCAAGAACTTGAAACACTATTCCCTGAAAGCAAAATTGACTTGTTTGTTAAGGGAGGAGTTTCTCATGAAATTTTTAAAAACTATTCTCAAGTTGACCAAATCATTTCGCTACCTAAAAAGCACTTTAAAGAACTTGGCTCCTATTTGAAAGCCTGGTTCAACTTAAAAAGAAAAAAATATGATTTGGCAATTAATGTTGTAAAAGGTTCCTCTTCAGGTAGAATTTCTGTAAAAGTTGCCAATGCAACCTATAAATTTTATGGCGAAGAATTTGAAAATACTTCTCCTTCAAAAGATGATTTTAACCACATTGCAAAACAACCCGTTTACAACTTGAGAGCAGAACTAGATCGAATGGGATTTAAAACAGTTCGAACTGAAGTACCTTCCTTAAACCTAAAACTTAATGAAGATGAAATAGCAAAGGGCAAATTACATCTAGAAAAAATTTACAATAATAATCTAAAAACAGTTTCACTTTTCACCTATGCTACCGGAGACAAATGTTATAGCAAAGAATGGTGGGATGTTTTTTATAAAGATTTAAAAAATAATCTACCCGAAGTTAACTTTGTTGAAATTTTACCGGTAGAAAATATTTCTCAACTTAATTTTAGCATACCTTCCTATTATAGTAAGGAGATTAGAGATATTGCAGGAGTAATAGCAAACACCTCTGTTTTTATTGGTGCCGATAGTGGTATGATGCATTTAGCCACAGCATCAGGAACTCCTACACTGGGCCTATTTTCTATTACAAATCCTGTTACATACGAACCTTATGGCAAAATGAATAGAGGTATTAATACCAATCATGTTTCTAATTTAGAAATTATTGAAATGGTAAAAACAATTTTAAATTCAAATCTATAAACCTAAGCCATGCATTTTATATCTGAAGACCTTGAAAACTACGTCACCAATCATTCTCAGGCCGAACCTGAATTATTAGCGCAATTGAACAAAGAAACGCATCAAAAAATCTTACAGCCTCGAATGCTTAGTGGACATTTTCAAGGTAGAGTTTTAAGCATGCTATCGAAAATTATTCGTCCTAAACATATTTTGGAAATTGGAACTTATACTGGTTATGCCGCTTTATGTTTAGCGGAAGGATTAGCTGAAAACGGAACTTTAGATACTATTGATATAGAAGAAGAACTAGTGGATTTTCAGCGAAAATACTTTGATGCTTCTCCTTGGAAGGATCAAATTTTCCAGCACTTAGGTGATGCAGTTGAAATTATCCCAACTTTGAATAAAAAATTCGACTTGGTTTTTATTGATGCGGATAAAGAAAATTACGTAAATTATTTTCACCTAATTGTTCCTATGATGAATAAAGGTGGAATTATCTTGTCTGACAATGTATTGTGGAGCGGAAAGGTGTTGGAAGAAGTAAAAGCAAACGACAAAAGCACTCCTGTTTTATTAGAATACAATCAACTATTGAATACTGATCCAAGAGTAGAAACGGTTTTATTGCCTATTCGTGATGGTTTGACAGTTAGTCGTGTTTTATAATAAAGTTGTATTTATTGCCTAAGAATAAATACAATTTATAACATCCAAAACCAAAAATCCCTCCCGCTATGTAGCCTGTTAAAATATCTCCTGGATAATGTAATCCTAAGTATATTCTACTGTAGGCAAAAATTAAAGGAAACAAATACAGCAAATAGGTGTGCTTGTAATACTTGCGCATGATTAATACAATAAAAGTGGTTGTAGCGAAAGAATTAGAAGCATGTCCAGAGAAGAAACTAAATGAATTTCTAGTGATTACTTTACGCATAATTCCATCAAATTCTGGATTATTGCATGGACGTAAACGATCAAATGAATCTTTGAAAAGATTGGTTATTTGATCTGTAAAAGTAATTAAGGTAGCCAAGAAAAGAATGATAATCCCTAAACCCTTCCATCCTACTTTCTTTTGAAGAAGACAAAAAACTGCGATGAAAAAAGGAGACCAATAAACTTGTTTAGTAATAATCTTCCAGAAACCATCAAATGGTTCAGAACCTAATCCGTTTAAAAAAAGGAATAATTCTTTATCGATATTAATTAATTGTTCCAAAATTACATTTGTCGTTTGATAGGTCCGCTAATATTTTCTATATCTTCTTTTACTTGTTCAATAGGATTTTGAACCTCTAAATTGATATTCTCTACAGGATTGACCATTTTAGAAATCCCTTCTTTAGCTTTTGCAATTTCTTCCGAAACACCTCCTGTTAAGGAATTCATGTCCAAGCCTGCATCTTGTGAACCTTTTTGAATTTCACTTTTAATTTCGTTTGTAGCATTTTTCAATTGCGCCATACCTTTGCCCAAAGCACGAGCAATATCTGGAATCTTATCAGATCCAAACAACATCAAAACTATTAAAAGTATGAAAAACAATTCACCTCCACCTATTCCAAACATAGTGTATTTTTGAAAATTAACTTCGCAAAGTTACAAAGTTTTAATCCTACATTATCTTAAAGTAATCAAAAAAAAGACTATCCGAAGATAGTCTTACTTTTATTTTTTCTCTAAAGTATCAAATTTAGAAATCGTTTCTGCTTTAGGCCAATAATTATTTTCTACATCAATATCAGCAGTTTCTAATTTTGGATCTAATTGAATTTTTAAAACTTTTTTCTCAGTAGCAAAAACTCTTTTAACTAAATCATTATTTTTTCTCCAAATTTGAGCTGGAAATTTTTGAATTTCACTGGTTCCATCCTCAAATTGCAACTCAACGATAATTGGCATAATTAAACCTCCTGGCTTTTCAAACTCTACTTCGTAGAAGTATTTTGGAGATTTTAACGCACTTTTTTCTTCAGCTGTGTAATTATTATCGATGTATTCTGAAAGCGCTTGTACACTTTTTGGATCAAATCCTTTTTTTAGTTCCATTTTAAATTCTGGAGTGTCTTCAGTAACTAAATATAGCATTGGTTCTCCATCGCTAATTTTTCTTCCTCTTCTATTGAACATCGCTTGTGTTTCTTTTGAAGCTTCTGTTGAAACAAAATATTGTTTTACTGATTTTACTCCGATATCGGTATAATCCGTTGAGTAGAACCAACCTCTCCAAAACCAATCTAAATCAACCGCAGAAGCATCTTCCATAGTCCTAAAGAAATCTTCAGGAGTTGGATGTTTAAATTTCCAACGATTTGCGTAGGTTTTGAAAGCATGATCAAATAATTCTCTTCCCATGATGGTTTCTCTCAAAATATTTAATCCTGTTGCCGGCTTACCATAAGCATTGGCTCCAAAATTGTAAATATTCTCAGAGTTAGACATGATAGGCTCTAAAAATTTTTGATTCCCTTTCATATAAGGAACAATGTTTTTAGCCGGACCTCTTGTGGCTGGGAAGTTAGGATCGAAAGAAGTTTCGGTTAAATATTCTAAGAATGTATTTAATCCTTCATCCATCCAAGTCCATTGTCTTTCATCTGAATTTACAATCATAGGAAAGAAATTATGTCCAACTTCGTGAATTGTAACTCCTAACATTCCATATTTAATGCGATCACTAACAAATCCTTTTTCATCTGGACGTCCATAATTCCAACAAATCATTGGATATTCCATACCTTGATCTTCTGCCGAAACAGAAACAGCCTTTGGATAAGGGTAATCGAATGTGTAATGAGAATATGTTTTTAGAGTATGAGCCACTACTCGTGTTGAATATTCGCCCCAAAGTGGATTCCCTTCTTTAGGGTATATTGAAATTGCCATAGGTTTGTTTGTTGGTAAATCAACCGCCATAGCATCTATAATAAACTTTCTTGAAGTTGAAAAAGCAAAATCTCGAACATTTTGTGCTTTAAATTTCCAAGTTTTCTTCTTATCTGAGAAACCTTTTTCAGCCGCTATTGCCTCTTCTTGAGTGACAATCACTACTGGTTTATCAAAAGTCTTTTCTGCTAATTCCCAACGCTTAACTTGTTCAGCAGTAAAAACTTCATTTCTGTTTAAAAGCACTCCTGTTGCTTCCATCACGTGATCAGCTGGAACAGTGATATTTACTTCATAATCCCCAAACACTAATGCAAACTCACCTCTTCCCCAAAATTGCATATTTTGCCAACCTTCAACATCATTATAAACAGCCATTCTTGGGAAAAATTGTGCCATTACATACAAACGGTTTCCATCAGGAAATTGCTCATAACCTGTTCTTCCGTTATTAGCTCCTTCCATGTAATTCACAATATTATACCACCATTTAATAGAAAACGAAATTTTATGTCCACTTTTCAAGGGCTTTGGTAAATCGATACGCATCATGGTTTGGTTGATGGTATATTTCATTGGATTACCTTTGGCGTCTTTTACATATTCAATATTGAATCCGCCTTCAAAAGGATTATTCATATACTTTTTTGTAAAGTTGCTAACTGTTACAGCCTTATCCATGTTTTGACTTTCAATCAAAGGCGTCTTAGAATCCGATCTTTCAATATTTTGTTCTAATTGTACCCATAAATATTCTAATGACTCAGGTGCGTTATTATAGTAGGTGATAGTTTCAGAACCATACAATTTCTTGTTATTATCATCCAATTCCAGATTCATTTTATAATCTGCTTTTTGCTGATAATACGCTGGCCCTGGAGCTCCAGAAGCAGTTCTAAACATATTCGGAGTTGCCATTTCTTCATACATCTGACGAAACTTATTCTCGTTGTAATGTCCAGGCTCACGCTTTTTTTCTTCTGGTTTTACTTCCTGAGCAAAAGCTCCAAAAGAGATTGCTAAAGTTAAAAAAGCACTAAATACGATTGACTTTTTCATAAGGTTCAATTATTTTAATAGTCTATTTTTTGGTTGGTTTCACTATTAGTAAACAAATAGCTGTTTTTGTTACCATTAATATTAGTATGAACAATGTTCTGTTGTTCTCTGTATATTTCTGTTAATAATGAATTAAAGATTTCGAAGGTATTTATTTTTTTTGAAATTGCAATTTTACTATAAAAAATTAACACATCTCCTTCCAATTCTTTAGCTAAAAAATCAATATTCTGAGACTTTTTATTGATGGAAATTTTAATTTTTTCTTTCAAATACTCATGAATTAATATATCTGCATTTTCAATTTCTTTTGAAGATGTTAAATAAAATTTCTTTTTAAATTTTTTTTCCAATGCTTTTTCAAGATCATCAATAAAAATACGAGACGTAATTTCTACTCTTTTTTTATTGGGAACAAAATCAATCTGTGTTACGGAAACATAAAACTTATGCCAAGCAAACGAAGTTAATAAAACAACCAAAAAAATAGGTAACAAAACTCGTAGTAAATTCTTTTTCATTTGGTAAAAATAGCAATTATTCTTTTCGTTTTTCAGATTTGAACATTTTTGCTTTAGCCGTTAAATATTCGATGAGTTGAATTTCATATTCTGGTTTCAAAAATAGAGATAAATCTTTTACTGGCATTTCGGCAAATTGAAAAAAAAGTGGTATTTCTTCATGCTTAATTTTTAAAGTTTCCACAAAAAAATGATGCGAAAAACGCTCATACATGTGATCAGAAAAAGATTTTGATTGAATGTCATTTTGCCTTCTTTGTTCAAAAACAAATTCTGAATTTTTCTTGGAATTACTTTTTATCCCTAAAAGTTTACCTATTCCTCTTCCAATGGCTATAAAGTTAAAACTGGATCCATTAGGAGCTAATTGACTTGAAACAGCATTGTTTAATGGAGTTCTTGTCCTAACATCATCTTCATAATGTTTTACAACTTTAGCATCTATTCCGTAAAAAGGTTCACCATAAACCTTAATTCTTTTCACATCTTCTTCCACTATACCTGTCAAGGAATATAAAATAATTTCCAACTCTTTCAATTCATTAACCTTAACCTGAAGTCTAATTTCTAATTCTTCTAACCAGAAATCCCTATCAGTCAAAACATATTTTTTTGAATCAAATGAAACTCCTTGAATATATAAAGTGTCTGTTGGTCTGGCCTTAATGGAGAATTTTCCATCAACATTAGTAATTGCACCAATGTTTGAGGTAATATTAAATACTGTAAGATTTTCAACTTTAATAGAATCTGCTACGATTCTTCCTCTCAAAACTTTTCGTTCTACATGCTGCGCCATTCCTAAATTCGACATAAAGAAAAGAAACAATACTACTAAGTAATTATTTTTCATTCGAAACCTTTTTTGAAAGTTCTAATTCTTTTAATTGTAAATATTCAACCGCTAATTCCGAAAGAACAAAATTTGCCATTATTTTATTTTTATTTTTCATGGCATCAACATACTTATCATTATCAACTATATAAAATAGAAAGCCGTCAACGTATTCATATGGGATTTTTAAAGTTTCTACAAAATATTTTCTTCCAAAATAATCAGAAGTCTTAGCTTGTAACATTTCTTTTCTTTCTACTAGCACTTCTTTCTTTAACATAGCCTTTCTTCCAGTTATGGAATTAATTAATCCATCAACACTCATTCCTCCAAATGGTATTAACAAAGGGCTATACCACTTAAAATCTTCAGCCGCAGCTAATTTTCGTTCTGCAGGAGTATAGCTTTTTTGATTGGCTGGAACTATTCCGAGAGAAACAGCATTGATATTTTTATAATCAATAATGGCTAATTCTTCTAATTCCGTGATGAGTGATTCCATTTTGATTAACAATAAATCACTTTTAAAATCAGTCTCTTTAACTATATATCGGGTTGCCTTTAAATTAACCGCACTAAACTGAAGTGTATCTGAAATTCCAACTTTTATTTTAAAATAACCTCTTGATTCAGTGGTTGTGGGAATTCGTTTGGATAAATTTATTACATGAATTCCTTCCAATAGAGAAGATTCTGAAACTACTTTCCCATTAACAATGGAATCATTTTGCGACAAAACGATTAAAGGATAAAAAACAAGAAACAGAAGTAATCGTTTTGCCATGAATTTCTTTTTAATGTTTCGTAAATTTAGTTGTATTCTATTAAAATGAAATCCTAACAAGATGATAAACTTTTGTTAAGACAAATTTGGTAGCTTTGTAAAAAAATAATCCATGAAAAATATAATTATTGCAAGTACTTCTACTTTACACGGAGGCGAATATTTAGACTATTTACTACCCGAATTGCAATCGTTTTTTGAAAATGTAAAAGAACTTCTTTTTATTCCGTATGCAAGACCAAGTGGTATTTCACATGATGATTATACGAAAAAAGTTAGTGAAGCTTTTGCTAAAATCAACATTGTTGTGAAAGGAATTCACGAATTTGAAAATCCAATAGAAGCCCTTGAAAAAGCACATGGAATTTTCACAGGCGGAGGAAACACCTTTTTATTGGTAAGTCAATTGTATAAAAACAATGTTATTGATACGCTAGAAAAAGTAGTTAAAAACGGCACACCTTATTTAGGAACTAGTGCAGGAAGTAATATTTGTGGTTTAACCATGAGTACTACTAACGATATGCCTATTGTTTATCCACCAAGTTTTAGAACTTTAGGATTTGTTTCGTTTAATATTAATCCTCATTATTTAGACCCAACTGAAGGTTCAACCCACATGGGAGAAACGCGTGAAACAAGAATTAATGAATTTCATCATTTTAATCCGCAACCTGTTGTGGGATTGAGAGAAGGAAGTTGGTTAGAAGTTAAAGGCGATTCTGTAAAATTAAAAGGGAATCTAACCGCTAGAATATTCAAAAGAAACGAAACTCCAATTGAAGTTGCTCCTGAAACCGAACTAAACGATTTGAAATAAAAAAAGCCTTGCAATTGCAAGGCTTTTTGGAAGAGCGGAAGACGAGGCTCGAACTCGCGACAACCAGCTTGGAAGGCTGGAGCTCTACCAACTGAGCTACTTCCGCAGGTGATAATTTTTAAAACTTTATCTTGTTTTGGAGCGGAAGACGAGGCTCGAACTCGCGACAACCAGCTTGGAAGGCTGGAGCTCTACCAACTGAGCTACTTCCGCATAACAAAAGCATTAACTTTTGTGGGTGCAAATATACTTTAAAAGTTTTAGTAATTGCAAATTTTTTTCGATATTTTTTTCAAAGCTATTATCCTAACTTTACCCTAAAATTAAAGCTTTTCTCTAAAATATTAACTTTTAATGAGTTATATAATAATGAAAATAAAAAAAATTAGTTCGATTGAAACTTATACAGTGCGACATGAAGTTTTAAGAAAAGGAAAACCAATCGAAACTTGCCAATTTAAAGGTGATGATGATGAAAATACCAGTCATTTTGGTTGCTACTTTGATGATAAACTCGTTGGAATCATCTCCATTTTTAAAGAAAAAAATAATTTATTTTCAGAATCAAATCAATTTCAAATTAGAGGAATGGCGGTTTTAGAAGCGTTTCAAGGAAAAGGATTTGGAGCCCAATTAGTAAAAAAAGCTGAAAATCATTGTATTAATTTGAATGCTGATTTAATTTGGTTCAACGCTAGAGAAAATGCAGTTCCCTTTTATAAAAAATTAGACTATAAAATCATTGGCGATTCTTTTTTAATTCCAAATGTTGGCATTCATTTTGTAATGTATAAGAAAATACACTGAGAAGTAATTCAATTATTCTTCTTATATTTATATCACAATTGAGGTTTTATGAAAAAAATTGCGCTACTTCTCTTTATTTTTTCTTTTATTTCTTGCAAAAAGGAACCTGCTCCTATTGCGTTTGACAACAGTATCATTAAAGATACTATTTTAAATGTTATCATAAGACCTGTTCATCCTGATTTACTTAGCGAAAAATCCGACAGTATAAAATTGTACTATCAAAAAATGAACTTTCACGAAATTTGGTATTTAGATGAAAACCGAAGAGATTTAATCAATGAAATTAAATTTTGCTACGAAGATGGATTAAATCCAAACGATTATGAAATTAATATTATTGAAGATTTAGAAAGTAAAAGAGCGAAATTAAATGATGAAGACATTGTAAAATATGATATTCTACTTACCGAAACCTTTGAAAAATTAGCTAACCATCTCCACAAAGGAAAATTAAATCCGAAAGAATTATATACCGATTGGGATTTAAAACCAAAAGAAATAGCACTTTCTCCATTATTAGAAAAAGGGATTAAAGAGAAAATCATCGCATCAACCTTTAAAGATTTAAAACCAAATCATATTGTTTACCAATTACTTAAAAAAAGTTTAGTTGAAATTGATAAATTCCCAAACGTAACTTTTGAAAAAATAAGCACAAAAAATAAAATTGTTGTAAACGACACTTTACCCGAAATGGTAAAAATCAAAAAACGTTTAGCCTATTGGAAAGATTACAAAAACAAAGATAGTATTATTACTTGGGCTTACGATACTTTGACTCTTAAGGCGGTAAAACGTTTTCAAGCACGTCATGGATTAGCTCCTGATGGCGTTATCGGAATTGGAACTCTAAAGGCTTTAAACACTACCAAAAGTGAACGAATAGAACAAATATTTGCAAATTTAGAGCGTTGGCGTTGGTATCCATCTGATTTAGGTGAGAAATATTTGATCGCTAACATTCCTGATTATATGTTGTATTATGTAAAAAACAATGACACTGTAAGTTCGCACAAGATTATTGTAGGAAAAGAAAAAAGAAAAACACCAATTCTTACCTCAAAATTATCAAATTTTGTTTTTTATCCAACTTGGACTGTTCCACCAACCATCATAAAAGAAGACTTAACTCCGGCCGCAACAAAAAATAGAAATTATTTTTCTTCTACAAGACTTACAATTTACAACAGCAAAGGACAAGAAGTAAGTCCGTATAACTGGGAACCATCCAAAGCAAAAAGTTATCGATATGTTCAAAAACCTGGAGCTGATAATTCTCTGGGATTGGTAAAGTTCAATTTTGTGAATCGTCACTCCGTTTATTTACATGACACAAATCATCGTGATTACTTTGTAAAATCGAATCGATCTCTGAGTTCGGGATGTGTTCGAGTGGAAAATCCTTTGGCTTTAACAAAACAAATTCTAACCGAAATCAATCCTGAAAAATGGAGCGGAGGCGAAATTGATTCAATTCTAAAACAAGAAAAAACAAAGACAGTGTCCGTTAAAGACACTGTAAATGTATATTTATTTTATTGGACGAGTTGGATTGAAAATGACAAACTCCAGTTTAGAGATGACATTTACGAACTCGATAAAGCATTATTTCTAAAATTAAGGAATCGCGATTAATAAAACTTTGCGTTAGCAAAACCAATAAAAAAAGCGATTACATAAATGACAACTTAAAAAAATCAAATCCACATTTATGAAACTAACTTAGATTTTGCCACATAAGTTCTTGATGGATGATAAATAAAAATACAAGACTTTCCTTTAATAGTTTCAATCAACTCTTTGTGGACTTCGTAAGGAACAGCAGGACAGCCTTGACTTCTTCCTAATCTTCCTGTATTTTTAATAAATGACTTGCTTACATAATCTGCGCCGTGAACCACTACCGCTCTACTTCTAGCATTATGATTAATTCCGTATTCCATTCCGTCTAAACGTAAAGATAATCCGTGTTTTCCTGTATAAGTTTCCCCTGTAATGTAAAACCCTAAACTGCTTTTGTAAGACTCATTCTCATTAGAAAAATCCGTTGCATATTCAGAACCAGAATTTCTTCCGTGAGACACCAATGATTTTAAAATCACTTTTTGTGTTTTCATATCAATAACCCACATTCTTTCTTGAGTAGATGATAAACTAAAATCAACAATCGTTAAAATCTCATTTTCGATTTTTCCTTGTTGTTTTAACTGCTCATATCCTTCAAAAGCAGCTAAAAAACTTTCATAAGTTGGTAAAGAAAACCCATTAGCATCAATAACAGTGTAGAATGATTTACTTTTAGCTTCAAAATTAGCTTTGGCATTTGCTGCAATTAATTTAGGATCTGTAGATTTAACTTCATTCTTATTACTTTCTACAGTATTTAAAGGCTTGAACGAAAAAATGCAAAATAAAATTAGGGGTAAAAACCTGTAAATCATTGTTAATCTTGTAGTTGTATTATTGTTGTGATGTGCCAAATATATTTATTTTTTTTAAACCCGCAAACTTTTTTATGCATTTATCGAAATTTTTAACTTTTAGTCGATTATTCGCACAAAAGTTAAACATTATATAAAAAAAGTAGACTTATGTAGTAATCCAATATTTTTGCATACAAAAATTTTTACATGATAAATAAATTCGGCATCACTCTATTTATTTGCTTATCAAGCATTCTCTTTTCGTTTTCACAAACCAAGAAAAGTGTTTCTACAAAGAAAACAGCTGAAAACATATCTATAGATGCTGAACTAAATGAAGAATCATGGAAAAATGCAGAAATTGCAACCGACTTTGTTTCTTTAGAACCTAAAAATGGAACACCAATTCCAGAAGAATTCAAAACCGAAGTAAAAATCATGTATTCCGATGATGCTATTTATATAGGAGCTGCCTTGTATGATCCGAATCCTGAAAAAATTCTAAAAGAACTTGTTGAGCGAGATAATATTGGAACATCAGATTATTTCGGTGTCTTCATAAACGGATATAACGATGGTCAACAAGAGTTTCGCTTTTTTGTAACAGCAGCTAACGGACAAATTGACACTAATTTCACCTCATCAGGTGGTGAGGATGGTTCATGGAATGCAATTTGGGAAAGTAATGCCCGAATAACCGATTTTGGTTATGTGATCGAAATGAAAATCCCTTATGCAGCACTTCGATTTCCTGAACAAGACAAACAAACCTGGGGAATTAATTTTTTTAGAGAAGTACGAAGAGAGCGTCAAAAGTACACTTGGAATCCAATCGACAATAAAATTGGAGCTGTCTCTCAACAAGCTGGCATTTTAACTGGGATTGAAAAAATTAAAACTCCAACACGATTATTTTTAATTCCTTATTCCTCTTTTTACCTTTCAGGAAGTGAAACTCAAAAAACAAAAGGGGAATTAAAAGGCGGAATGGATATAAAATATGGAATAAATGATGCTTTTACTTTAGATGCCATTTTAGTTCCCGATTTTGGCCAAACAAAATTTGATAATGTTATTTTAAATTTAGGTCCGTTCGAACAACAATTCAACGAAAACCGCCCTTTTTTTACGGAAGGAACGGATATTTTTAGCAAAGGAAACCTCTTATATTCAAGAAGAATTGGAGCAACACCTAATTTAAATCTCGAATTAAATGAAAACGAAAGAGTTTTGGAATTACCTTCAGCTATTAATCTTTTAAATGCGTTAAAAATTTCAGGAAGAGATAAAAATGGCTTAGGAATTGGTTTTTTAAATGCCGTTACAGAAAAAACGACAGCAATAGCCATTAATGAGATGACGAATAATTCTAGAGAAATTGTGGTTTCGCCTCTAACGAATTACAATGTAACCGTTTTTGATCAACGATTCAATCAAAATTCATCGGTAACTTTTATCAATACTAATGTTACCCGAAATGGAAGTTTTAGAGATGCCAATGTTTCTGGACTATTATTTAATTTAAACAACAAAACTAATTCCTATAATTTATCTGGAGAAATTAAAACAAGTAGCATTTATGACGAAATAAGTTCGAACGGACTAAACACTTCCTTATATTTTGCGGATACTAATGGGAAGTTTCGATATACTTTTGGAGGAAATTATGTTTCAAAAGATTATGAAATAAATGATTTGGGTATCAATTTTAGAACCAACTATTATTCCTTTACAGGAAACACAAGTTACAGAATCTTAAATCCAAACAAAACCTTTAATACGTTTAGAGTAAACCTGAATTCTTATTTTGAATTTTATACGCCTACTAATCAAATTCAAGCAAGTGTTTTTAGTACCAGCTTAAATTCAACTGACAAGAAAAATCATTATTATGGCGCTGGAATTAATGTTAACCCATTTAAAAATTATGATTATTACGAACCTCGAGTTGCAAATCGATATTTTGTAAATCCAACAAATGTGGGCGGATTTTTCTACTTTTCATCAAATTACAACTACAAATTTGCTATTGATGTTGAACCTTTTTTAACTCATGTAATCAATGAAAACAGATATGAAGCTGGAGTTAACATAAGCCCTAGGTATCGTTTTAGTGATAAATTTTCATTGGTTTACAGTTTCAACTACTTCAAACTGAAAAACGACATTGGTTGGATAGATTTTGAAAATTCAAACATCATTTTTGCCAGAAGAGATAGAGATACTTACACGAATTCTATCACAAGTAAATTCTCGATAAGCAGCGAAATGAACTTTAATTTATCTGTAAGACATTATTGGTCATTGGCAGAAAACAACAAGATAAACAACTTAAATGAAGACGGAAGTTTATCTACAAACACAACTTACACTGGAAACAGAAACTCAAATTTTAGTACCTGGAATCTAGATTTAAGCTATTCTTGGTGGTTTGCTCCAGGAAGTCAAATGTCGATTTTATATCGTAACAATGCTTCCACTTTTGAACGTCAAATAAATAAAGACTTTGGTTCTAATTTTTCCAATTTATTTGAAGACAATTTGAATCATGTTTTGTCTGTAAGTGTTCGTTATTTCATCGATTACAACCAAGCTAAAAATTGGATTCGAAAAGGTTAATTTACTTAATCGTTTTCGTAATTTTAAGTCGCTTTTTTATTTAAAAATTGACCAATTGCTTATATTTGTGCAAACACACAAAAATGAACAAAAAAGTTATTTTAATGATATTAGATGGTTGGGGAAAATCACCCGACCCAAAAGTTTCGGCTATTGATAATGCCAACACTCCTTTTATAGATAGTTTATACACAAAATACCCAAATGCTCAATTAAGAACGGATGGTTTAAACGTAGGCTTACCAGAAGGTCAAATGGGAAATTCTGAAGTTGGACACATGAACTTGGGCGCTGGAAGAATTGTTTACCAAGATTTAGCCAAACTGAATTTAGCTGTTGAAAACAAAACTATGAGTCAAGAAAAACCGCTCATAGATTCGTTTGAGTATGCTAAAAAGAACAACAAATCCATTCATTTTTTAGGATTGGTTTCTGATGGTGGTGTTCATTCTCACACTTCGCATTTAAGAGGTTTAATTGATGCTGCTCAAGAAAGTGGCGTTCAAAATATGTTTGTTCATGCCTTTACCGATGGGCGTGATGTAGACCCAAAATCGGGAGCTAAATACATTTTAGATTTAGAAAATTATCTTCAAAATACGAATGCTAAGTTAGCATCTATAATCGGAAGATATTATGCAATGGATCGAGATAAACGCTGGGAAAGAGTAAAATTAGCTTACGATTTAGTGGTGAATGGCGAAGGAATACATTCGAAAAATGCGGTTGCAAGCATCAATGAAAGCTATGCTAAAGAGGTTACCGATGAATTTATTCAACCGATTGTTATGGTGGATGAAAACAACAATCCAATTACAAAAATCCAGGAAGATGATGTAGTGATTTTCTTCAATTTCAGAACCGACAGAGGAAGAGAATTAACCGAAGTTTTATCGCAAAAAGATTTTCATGAGTTCAACATGCACAAATTGAATTTATATTATGTAACCATGACCAATTATGATGAAACCTACGAAAATGTTCATGTAATTTATGACAAAGACAACATTACGGAAACACTTGGTGAAGTTTTAGAAAAAGTAGGTAAAAAACAAATTCGAATTGCAGAAACGGAGAAATATCCGCATGTTACTTTCTTCTTTTCAGGCGGAAGAGAAGAACCTTTTGTGGGCGAAACTCGTATTTTGAAAAATTCGCCAAAAGTAGCTACTTACGATTTACAACCTGAAATGAGTGCTTTCGAGCTAAAAGATGCTTTAGTTCCTGAACTCAAAAAAGGAGAAGTAGATTTTGTTTGTTTAAATTTCGCCAATGGTGATATGGTTGGGCACACAGGTGTAATGGAAGCTGCAATTAAAGCTTGTGAAGCGGTTGATGCTTGCGTAAAAGAAGTGGTTGAAACTGCTTTAGAAAACAATTACACCACAATTATCATAGCCGACCACGGCAATTGTGAAACTATGATTAACCCTGATGGGTCACCAAACACTGCTCATACTACTAATCCAGTTCCTATTATTTTAGTAGATAAAGAACTTACAACTATTCAAAATGGTGTCTTAGGTGACATCGCTCCTACTATTTTAGATTTAATGGGAATTGAAAAACCTATTGTTATGACTTGTAAATCTTTATTATAATGAAACGTATTTTATTTATTTTAATTTGTTTATCATTTGTTGGATGTACTTCGACTTTCAAAGCTTCTAATGGTGAGGATGGAAAACCTGGCGAAGATGGAAAACCCGGAACCGAACAAAAAGGTGCTGATGGTGAAGACGGAAAAAATGGAAAAAATAAAAGTACAACAATAGGTATAAAAGCATAATTATCAATCCCGATTCGTCGGGATTTTTTTGAACGATTCTAAAATAAAAGTTAAACTTTTGAACTTTGATAGTAATACTATTATATTTGCATTGTTAAATATTAAGGTATGCAAAATTTACTATCCAACTTAAAAATAACCATTAACGAAAAACTGTATGTTAAGGATCCTGAGACTTCTGAACTTGGGCTTAATATTTTAAAAAACAGCATTCTATTAATAGACGAAATTGGATTTGAAGCTTTCACATTCAAAAAATTAGGGGAAAGAATTCAGTCTAACGAAAGCTCTATTTATCGTTATTTCGAAAATAAGCATAAACTATTGGTTTATCTAACTTCTTGGTATTGGTCTTGGATGGAATACCGAATGGCGTTTGCGACAACCAATGTTTCAAATCCAGTTGAAAAATTAGAAAAGGCAATTAAATTAGTTACCGAAAATATAGCAGATGATAACGCAACTCCACACATTAATGAAGGAATTCTAAGCCGAATTATTGTAGAGGAATTTACAAAAACCTTAATGACAAAAGAAGTTGACAACGAAAATAAAGAAGGTTTTTTCTTAGTTTATAAAAGAGTTATCAATCGCATAATTGATATTATAAAAGAAGTAAATCCAAATTATCCATTTGCAAAAAGCTTAGCTTCAAATATTGTAGAAGGTTCCCTTCATCAACATTTTTTAAAAAATCATTTAAAAACTATAACCAATTTATCTGAAAAAGAATGCGCAACTGAATTCTATACAGATATGGCTAAAAAAATACTACTATGACCCCTTTAAAAAGATTTAAAAACCTAATACTAATCGACAAACAAGACATTTATCAAATATTTCTGTATTCCATAATTGCAGGATTAGTTAGTTTGTCTTTACCCCTTGGTATTCAGTCAATAATAAACTTTATTCAGGCTGGAAAAGTAAGTACATCTTGGATTGTTTTGGTGGGAGTTGTAGTACTTGGAGTAACTTTTGTTGGATTATTAAAAATCATGCAGTTTCGAATTACAGAAAACTTACAACAAAAAATATTTGTTCGTTCTTCATTTGAATTTGCTTATCGCTTCCCAAAAATAAAATTCCACGAATTACACAATCAATATCCACCAGAACTAGCGAATCGATTTTTCGACACTTTAACTGTTCAAAAGGGATTTGCGAAGTTATTATTAGATATTTCAGGAGCTGCTTTGCAAATTTTTTTCGGGATTTTACTTTTGTCCTTATATCATTCTTTTTTTATCTTTTTTGGGATTGTATTATTGATATTACTCTACCTAATCTTCAGAATTAATTTCAATATAGGATTAGAAACTAGTTTAAAAGAATCTAAATACAAGTACAAAATAGCACATTGGCTTCAGGAAATTGCTAGAAATCATTTAAGTTTTAAAAGCAATTATATTTTCAATTTTTCCTTACATAAAAACGATAAACTAGTTAACGAATATCTCAAACAAAGAGAGAGTCACTTTCAAGTACTTTTAAAACAATTTATTCAACTAACGGGTTTTAAGATTATAATTACAGCAGGATTACTGATTATAGGAGGATTATTGGTGATTAACCAACAAATGAACATTGGACAATTTGTTGCAGCTGAAATCGTAATTTTAAGCATAATCGCAGCTGTCGAAAAACTTTTTTCAGGATTGGAGTTATCTTATGATGTATTAACATCGCTTGAAAAACTAGGATCGGTTGTGGATATGGAATTAGAGGAAGATATCCAAAATTCAAATTATCTAGTAGATAAAAACAATATTACGATTGAAACAGAAAATGTATCATTTACATATCCTAAATCAGATAAAGAAATTTTAAAAAATGTAAATCTATCCATTCAACCTAAGCAACATACACTAATCTTAGGCGAAAATGGTTCTGGAAAAACGACTTTAATTCGATTATTAGCAAGATTAATAGAACCCACATCAGGAAGTATTTTCATAAACAATACCAATTATAAAAAATATTCTTCTGATGAATATCGCTCTAAAATTGGGATAATAACTGCTCATGAAATGCCCTTCGAAGGTACCATTTTAGAAAACATCACTTGTAATAATCCCGAAATTAAAATAGATACCGTTTTTGAATTAATTGAAAAATTAAAGCTTACCGATGCTATTAAAGCACTACCAAAAGGATTAGACACTCGTATTTCATCTGAAGGAAAACAGATAAATTCTTCAACCATTCAAAAAATTGTTTTGGCACGTTGCATTATTAACCAACCAAAATTATTGTTTTTAGAAAATCCATTGGACAAATCAGATGAAAACAGTAACAAAGAAATTATAGATTTCCTTTGCGATGAAAAACATCCTTGGACTTTAATAGTTGTAAGTAAAAATAGTTATTGGTCAAAAATATGCAAACAAACCATTCTTCTAGAAAAAGGAGAAATTAAAGCTATTTAATTATGTTAAATATTACAAAAAATAGAATTGATCAACATGTAAAGCTAGACCAATTCAAATCGGGGCAAATATTTAAAGAACAAAAGCATTATCAAGTAATTAGAAAAATTATTTGGGCATTTGTTATCATTGTAGTTTTGTTTCTTTTTCTTCCTTGGACACAAAACATTCAAGGAACAGGAAATGTTACTACTTTAAAGCCAAATCAACGTCCACAAACCATACATACAGCAATTGCCGGTAGAATTGAAAAATGGTATGTTAACGAAGGTGATTTTGTAAAAAAAGGTGATACTATTTTATTTATTTCGGAAATTAAGGAAGATTATTTAGACCCTAACTTAGTTGAAAATACTGGAAATCAAGTAAAAGCAAAACAGAATGCGGTAACTTCATATGCCGAAAAAGTTAAGGCTTTAGAAGCTCAAATGGGGGCAATTGAAAACGAAAAAAACTTAAAACTAAAACAAGCACAAAACAAATTAAAACAAGCGTATTTGAAAGTTCAAAATGATAGCATTGATTTTGAAGCTACAAAAACACAATTAACGATTGCTAAAACACAATTTAATCGTTCTGTAAATTTAAACAAAGAAGGCTTAAAACCTATGACCGATGTAGAGGAAAAAAGAGTAAAACTTCAAGAATCGGAAGCAAAAATTATCACGCAAGAAAACAAATATATTGCAAGTAAGAATGAAGTTTTAAACGCCACTATGGAACTTAATAGAATTAGCGCTGAATATGCAGAAAAAAATGCTAAAGCGAGTAGTGATAAACAAACTGCATTAAGTTCTCAATTTGATACAGAGGCACAAGTCAACAAACTTAAAAATCAATACACTAACTATCAAATCAGAAATGGTTTATATTACATCACAGCTCCACAAGACGGATTTGTAAACAGGGCTTTGCAATCAGGTATTGGGGAAACCATAAAAGAAGGCACGCCAATTGTAAGCATTATGCCCGCTAAATACGATATCGCGGTTGAAACCTATGTGAATCCAATGGATTTTCCACTAATCAATAAAGGCGAAAAAGTTCGTGTATGGTTTGATGGTTGGCCTACTATTGTATTTAGTGGTTGGCCTGGTGTTTCCTACGGAACTTTTGGTGGAATTATAGTAGCAAAAGAAAACTTTATTAGTCCAAACGGTAAATATCGTGTCTTAATTGCTCCTGATCCAAAAGACAAAAAATGGCCAGAGCAATTGAGTATTGGTGCAGGAACTCAATCTTTAGCTTTATTAGATGATGTCCCGATTTGGTTTGAAATTTGGAGAACTTTAAATGGTTTCCCGCCTAATTTCTACCAACCAACAACTACTGAAAAAGCAAAAAAATGATGAAATCAAAAGTATTCTATATCCTTATTTTCATTTGTAGTTCGGTGTTTGTCTTTGGACAAAATTTACCAACTGAATTCTCCTACAATGAATTTTTAGGCTATGTAAAAAAATATCATCCTTTAGTAAAACAAGCGGACTTAAAACTCAATGAAGCACAAGCCAATTTGATGCAAGCTCGCGGTGCTTTCGATCCTAAAATCGAAGTTGACTTTAGTGAAAAACAATTCAAAGACAGCGAATATTATTCCATTTTAAATAGTAGCTTTAAAATCCCAACTTGGTATGGAATTGAGTTAAAAGCAGGATTTGACAATACTGAAGGAATCTACTTAAATCCAGAAAACACTTTGCCAAATACGGGATTAACTTCGTTTGGAATAACTGTTCCTGTGGGACAAGGTTTATTTATCAACCAACGCATGGCCGATTTGAGAAAAGCTAAAATTGCTCGTAATTTGAATGTTGCCGAAAGAAACTTACAAGCTGTAGAAGTAATTTATGAAGCTTCTGTAAGTTATATAAACTGGAAAAGAAGTTTTGATGAAGTAAAGTTATACGAGACGTATTTAGAAAATGCCTTGATAAGATATGTTGGTGTTTCAAAATTAATTGAGCAAGGAGACAAACCTGCTATTGATAGTGTTGAAGCTGGAATTGCAGTTAAAACAAGACGTTTAAATCTAGAAGATGCGAAGTTAAAACTAACGAAAGCAAAGCTAGATTTATCGAATTATTTATGGTTAGAAAACAACATCCCATTAGAGTTAAATGATAATTTACAGCCAGAAAATCTATTATCAACCACAATTAAAGAAACACTTCAAGTTAATGAACTTGGAACAGTTGATTTGGACAATCATCCTAAAATTCAGGCATTAGAAGCAAAAATAAACATGCTAAAAGTGGATCGAAAATTAAAGGCAAATGCGCTCCTACCCAAGTTAGATTTAAGCTATAATTATCTTTCGGAACCCAGTTATATTGATAATTATCGCTTTGAAGATTATAAGATTGGCGCAAACTTTTCATTCCCAGTATTTTTGAGAAAAGAACGCGGAAGTTTAAAACTAGCCGATTTAAAAATTCAAGATTCGGAATTTGGATTGCAATTTGAACGTAAAAATTTAGAAAACAAAATCAAAGCGCAACAACAAGAAATTACATCACTTCGAAAACAAAGAGAATACAATAACAGTTTAGTTAAAGACTTCATCCGTTTATTGAATGCTGAAGATCGATTGTTTGAAATGGGAGAAAGCTCTTTATTCATTATCAATTCGAGAGAAAACTCTTTAGTGAGCTCTCAAATAAATGAAATCGCATTAGAAAATCGATATTTAAACTCTATTATTGAATTGTTCAAAACATTAGCTAATCTGTAAAAAAAAACCTTCGCAATGCGAAGGTTTTTAGCTCTATATCCAAAAAAATATTAGTAACGACCTCTGTTGTTATCTCTATTGTTCGAATAACCACCTCTACCACCTGAATTACGATCGAAGCTTCTTCTTTCTCCTTCTGGTTTTGGTTCAGATTTGTTAACCACGATTTTTCTACCTTCGATAGAACCACCGTTTAATTCGTCGATTGCTTTTTGAGCCTCAGCATCATTAGCCATTTCAACAAATCCAAATCCTTTACTTCTTCCGGTAAATTTATCAGAGATAATTTTAACTGATTCTACAGCTCCATACTCTTCAAAATAACCTCTTAAATCTGCTTCCTCTACGCTGAAAGGAAGACTTCCTACAAAAATATTCATCTATGAAAAATTTAATTCCTTACAAAGGTAGACTATTTAATGTTGTGAAAAGGTTAAAGTTTAATTTATTTTCAAAAAATGAGATTTTTTAGTAAAAATTTTATAAAAAAAATTTACTTTTTTTGAAATTTTTTTAACCAAAAAAGGCGACTAAAAGTCGCCCGTGATGCTAACCTGTTTTAAGAACTATTTATTTGAACCAATCATTTCATAATAAGAACGCTCAATTGATTCTTGATGAGATGGATGGGCAATTTTAACCAATTCTTTTACTCTTTGTTTCAACGTTTTTCCATATAAATCAGCAATTCCATTTTCTGTTATTATATAGTGAACATGTGCTCTAGTTGTAACAACTCCTGCTCCTTGTTTTAAATAAGGAACAATTCTACTTTCTCCTCTTTTGGTAATTGAAGGCAACGCAATAATTGCTTTTCCACCTTCACTTAATGATGCTCCACGAATAAAATCCATTTGACCTCCAACTCCAGAATACATTGAACTTCCAATAGAATCTGCACAAACCTGACCTGTAACATCTACCTCAATAGCCGAATTAATAGCAACCATTCTAGGGTTTTTTCTAATTCGAGCCGAATCATTTACCATAGAAGCCTCTTTCATTTCGATGAAAGGATTGTCATTTACAAAATCATACAATCGTTTTGAACCAATCAAGAAAGTTGCTAAAGCTCTTCCTCGCAATGTACCTTTATAATTACAATTGATAACATCACTTTCAATTAAATCGATTACACCATCTGAAAACATTTCAGTATGTAACCCTAAATCTTTATGATTTTTTAATTTACTTAAAGCAGCATTTGGAATTGATCCTATTCCCATTTGAAGAGTGCTTTTATCTTCAATTAAAGATGCCACATAAGCCCCAATTTTTTCCTCCTCTGCTGTAAAAGGGGAAACTGCATGAGCATGAATTGGTACATTTACATCTACTAAATAATCAATTTCAGATATATGAAGAATTCCATCTCCAAAAGTTCTTGGCATTTGCGGATTTACTTGGGCTATAACAATTTTTGCATTTTCAATCGCAGCTACTGAAGCCTCAACAGAAACTCCTAAAGAACAATACCCGTGAATATCTGGAGGTGAAACATGTATAAAAGCAACATCTAATTTCACTACATTTTTACGAAACAACAATGGCAATTCACTTAAGAAAACAGGTGTATAAGAACCATTTCCAGCTTTTAATGTATGACGCACATTGGCTCCAATAAAAAAAGAATTTACATGAAAACTTTCTGATAATTCTGGATTGGCATAAGGTGCTTCTCCTTCTGTATGTAAATGACAAATTTCTACATCTCTGAGTTCTAAAGCTCGATCAGACAAGGCTTTTGTTAAGATTGTTGGTGTAGCGGCAGCAGCCTGAACATAAACCCTATCACCACTTTTAACTACTTGTACAGCTTCTGCTGCGGTTACATATTTTCCCATACCTAATGAAATTAATAGCACAAATTTATGCCCCAATTTAGGGATAAAATATGACATTTCTCATTTTTAAAATCATAAGTTTAATAACGAAATTTATTACATCTTTTAAAATTAACTGTAAGCTGTTTATTATATGACGATTAATTTGTTCTTGTAATTGAACTCGAATTCGTACTTTTGCGATGAAATTTTGTATTATGATTGTACTTAAAACCTTAGAAGAAATTGAATTAATGCGCGAAAGTGCGTTAATTGTTTCCAAAACACTTGGAATGATTGCGAAGGAAATTAAACCCGGTGTAACTACTTTATATTTAGACAAATTAGCGGAAGATTTTATTCGTTCGCATGGGGCTGAGCCTGCATTTTTAGGGATGTACGGTTTTCCAAACTCCCTATGTATGAGTCCAAACACACAAGTAGTTCATGGTATTCCTAATAATATTCCGTTACAAGATGGCGATATCATTTCGGTTGATTGTGGTGCTTTGAAAAATGGTTTTTATGGTGATCATGCCTATACTTTTGAAGTTGGTGAAGTAGCTCCAGAAACTAAAAAATTATTACAAGTTACTAAAGAATCACTATACGTTGGAATTCGTGAAACTAAAGTTGGAAATCGTGTAGAAGACATCGGATATGCTATTCAACAATATTGTGAAAAACATGGTTATGGTGTGGTTCGCGAGTTGTGTGGACACGGTTTAGGAAGAAAAATGCACGAAGATCCAGAAGTTCCGAATTACGGAAAACGCGGTCGTGGAAAAAAATTAGTCAACGGAATGGTAATTGCTATCGAGCCAATGATTAACCTAGGAACGAGAAATATCAAACAACACAAGGATGGCTGGACCATTACCACAGCCGATGGAAAACCAAGTGCTCACTTTGAACATGATGTTGCAATCGTTGATGGAAAACCAGAATTATTATCCACTTTTGCCTACATTTATGAAACTTTAGGAATTGTAAGCAATGAAGAAGATGGATTGAGACAAAAACCTTTAGTGCTGTAATGAAAAAATTATTCAAACTAATACTTAACACCATTCCTCGTCCGATATTAATTCGTTTGAGTATTGTAGTGCGTCCAATTTTAGCTTTTTTATTGAAAGGAAATCGTTTTACGGACCCTATTGATGGGAAAAGCTTTCGTATGTTTTTACCTTATGGATATGGAACACAACGAAATAATGTATTATCACCAAGTACCCTTTCATTAGAAAGACATCGTTTATTATGGTTATATTTACAAAACGAAACGGATTTTTTTACGGCACCCAAAAAAGTATTACACTTTGCACCTGAGCAAGAATTTTATAAGCGTTTTAAAAAACAATCGAATTTAGATTACACTACTACCGATTTATTTTCGCCATTGGCAGATGTAAAAGCAGATATTTGTAATTTGCCTTTTGAAGACAATTCATACGATATCGTTTTATGCAATCACGTTTTGGAACATATTCCAGATGATACGAAAGCCATGCAAGAATTATATCGTGTTTTAAAACCAGGCGGAATGGGAATATTTCAAATTCCACAAGATTTATCTAGAGCAACAACTTTTACTGATGATTCTATAACAGATCCTAAAGAACGTGCAAAAATCTTCGGACAGTATGACCACGTGAGAGTTTATGGAAGAGATTATTTTGATAAATTAAGAAGCGTAGGCTTTAAAGTAGATGAAGTAGATTACACCATAGCAATAGCTCCCGAATTAGTAGAAAAATATTGTTTAGCAAAAGGAGAAATTATTCCGGTTTGTTATAAATAAAAAAACTTTAAATTTACACTACCCTCAAAAATTTGACACTTTTTGAGGGCTTTTTTTATAGAATGAAAAGTCAAGTTTGATCGTACTTTTAAATTAAAGAATATGTAATATTAATTTTAAAATATTGTCATTCTTTTGAATAGGTTTCTAAAATAAAATTCAAATTAATCTGTACAAATATGAATCTCTACAAAAGTATTTTTATGAGTATAGAGCTAATAAATTTCGAATTTAAATTAACAAAAACCTATTTTAATTAATCATTTAGTTAAACTATATTTAATTATTTCATATGATTTGTATTTCAATTCAAACTTTTATTACTTTTACTTACCATACAATTTCAAAATGAATAAAATTTTCTTTATACTCACAATCATATCAATTCAATTCTTATCAGCTCAAGAAGCAATTGAAAAAGAACCTCCATTTAATATTAAAACTATTTCTTTTAGGGTTAATAATTATAATGTCATTCCATTTTTCAAACTTGGTGAAACTTTCGACTTAAGTTTTGATGATTTATTTGGAGATGAAGCAGATTATTACTACACCATTACACAATACAATTATGATTGGTCTGCCCCATCTGATTTGGCAAAAGTGGAATATTTAAATGGCATGGACAACCAGCGTATTATTACGTATGAAAATTCATTTAACACTTTACAATTATACTCCCACTATCGTCAAGTTTTTCCAAACAAATTCAATCAAATTACGAAAAGCGGTAATTACCTAATTTCAGTTCTGAATGAAGAAAATGAAATCGTTTTTTCAAGAAAAATTGTAATATATGAAGAACAAGTAGCTGTTGGACTTTTGGTTAGAAGAGCTCGAGATTTTGATAGTTTAGACGGAAAACAAAACATTGAAATGACCATTAATTATGGTGATCGCCTTTTACAAAATCCTATTCAAAACGTAAAAGTTACATTGTTTCAAAATGGGAATTGGAAAAACAGCATTTCAAATATCAAACCTCAATTTACATTAGGATCTGAACTCATTTATCGCTACAATAAAGAAACGCAATTTTGGGGTGGAAACGAATCGTACAGCATCGACAACAAACTAATCAGAACAACCAATAATACTGTAGCTCGTGTAACTTCAGGCGAAAACATTTACAACACTTATCTTTATGTTAATACACCTAGAAAAAACCAACCTTACACCTATTTTCCTGATATTAACGGCAATTTCTATGTTCAAAATATCAATGTTGTAAATAGCCAAATTGAATCAGATTATACTTGGGTTTATTTCGCACTAGATACTCCAAATATGATGGACAAAAATATTTATGTAGCAGGTATGTTTAACAATTATAATCTTAGCGATGAATACAAAATGGAATTCAATAAAAATTCTGGATTGTATGAAAAAGCTATTTTAATGAAACAAGGATTTACCAATTATCAATACATAATTACAGATAAATCAGGTAAAATTGATTACAAAAATGCAATTGATGGCAATTTTTTCCAAACCGAAAACAATTACACTGCTATCATTTACTACAGAGGAAACAACGATAGGTATGACAGGGTAATTGGAATTGCCAATACAAATAGCGAAGTCATCAGAAATTAAAATTGATTAAACCCTTAAACCTTTAAGAAATTTTTATAAAAAAAGCGATTGAATTACAATTTAAAATTTATAATTTTGAAATCATTATTGAATTTATTTCTAGGGTATTGCAATTTTTAACAACACTTTACTAAATAAGACTATTTTTTCTCTATGGTAAGTCAAATTACAAAAGGCATAAAGATTTCTGTTTTAACTAGTTTTGAAGGAACATACTTCAAGAACTATAAAATTCATTTTGCCTTTTCGTATCATATTACCATTGAAAACCAAAGTAAAGATTCTGTTCAATTAACTACGCGTCATTGGGAAATTTATGATGCCCTTAACAATCTTGAGTTAGTAGATGGTGAAGGCGTTATAGGTAAAAAACCTGTAATTAAGCCTGGTGAAAGCTACACCTATTCTTCTGGATGCTTACTTTCCTCTCCTATTGGCGCTATGAAAGGCTATTTCAATATGGTCAACTTCACTTCAACAAGAAGTTTTAAAGTGATAATACCTACATTTAAATTAAGCGCTCCTTTTGCACTGAATTAAAAAATTCATCAATTAAGCTTTGTAATTTTTATTATAGAAAATTCAAAATATACTTTGTATTTTTGTAATCATTTACGATTTTTTCGTAATTCTGATTACAAAATTGTCTAATCTCAAAATACAACACCATGTTAAAAGGATTTTTTAATGTCCCAAAGGCGGTAAACGAACCCGTAAAATCTTACGCTCCAGGTTCTCCTGAACGAGCAAAAGTTGCAGAAACATACAAAATGATGTGGAATTCTCAAGTTGAAGTTCCATTATATATAGGTAGCGAAGAAATTAAAACTGGCGATACCAAAAATATGACAGCCCCACATGATCACCAACACATTGTAGGTGTTTATCATCAAGCAGACAGAGCTTTAGTTGAAAAAGCAATTACCGAAGCATTAGAAGCTCGTAAAAAATGGGCGGCAATGGCTTGGGAAAATCGTGCTAGTATTTTCTTAAAAGCGGCTGAATTATTAGCTGGTCCATACCGCGCTAAAATCAATGCAGCAACTATGATTGCACAATCAAAAACAATTCACCAAGCAGAAATTGACTCAGCTTGTGAGTTGATTGACTTCTTACGTTATAACGTAGAATTCATGACAAAAATTTATGCAGATCAACCCGCTTCAACTTCAGATATGTGGAATCGTGTTGAATACAGACCATTAGAAGGTTTCGTATATGCAATTACACCTTTTAACTTTACCGCTATTGCAGGAAATTTACCTTCAAGTGCAGCTTTAATGGGGAATGTGGTAGTTTGGAAACCAGCTGCTACACAAGTATATTCTGCTAATGTAATTATGCAAGTTTTCAAAGAGGCAGGTTTACCAAATGGCGTTATCAACATGGTAATGGGTGATTCTGGAATGGTTTCTGACGTGGTTTTATCAAGCCCACATTTAGCTGGAGTTCACTTTACAGGTTCGACTGGTGTTTTCAATGACATTTGGAAAACTATCGGAAATAACATTGCAACTTACAAAACCTATCCAAGAATCGTTGGAGAAACAGGTGGAAAAGATTTCATCATTGCACATCCATCAGCTAATGCAAAACAAGTAGCAACCGGAATTTCTCGTGGTGCTTTTGAATTCCAAGGACAAAAATGTAGTGCAGCTTCTCGTGTTTACATTCCACAAAGTTTATGGCCAGCAGTTAAGTCTAATTTAGAAGCAGATTTAGCTTCAATGAAAATGGGTTCTCCAGAAGATATGAGTAATTTCATTACAGCAGTTATTTCAGAAGCTTCATTTGATAAATTAGCGCGTTACATTGACCAAGCTAAAAACGATAGTGATTCAGAAGTTATCATGGGAGGAAATTACGATAAATCAAAAGGGTACTTCATTGAACCAACAGTTATTTTAACTTCAAATCCAAAATACTCTACTATGGAAACCGAATTATTCGGACCAGTAGTTACCATTTATATTTACGAAGACGCAAAATGGTCTGAAACATTAAAATTAGTTGACGAAACTTCAGAATACGCTTTAACAGGTGCAGTATTTAGCCAATGTCGTTATGCGGTGGAAGAAGCAACCGTTGCCTTACAAAATGCAGCTGGAAACTTCTACATCAACGATAAACCAACAGGTGCTGTTGTAGGAATGCAACCATTTGGAGGAGCAAGAGGTTCTGGAACTAACGACAAAGCAGGGTCTGCACAAAACTTATTGCGTTGGGCTTCTGTTAGAACTATTAAAGAAACTTTCGTAACACCAGAAGATTATAAATATCCGTTTTTAGGTTAATCCGAAATACGAAGTAGAAATAAAAAACCCGATTTTCATGTGAGAATCGGGTTTTGTTTTTATGTAGCTATTAACTAATTACTATTCACTATTCACTATTCACTTACTTCTTATACTTCAAAGGCAAATGCACCACTTTCTTAGTTTCAAAAAACTCATCTGAGAAGAAATCAGATAAATTATATTGTGTTGCTTTTGGAAAATCCTTTAATTCTTCGGTTAAATCACCGCCTTTTAGGTATAAAATTCCGTTGGCTAATTCGTGGTTTTGTTTTTTTGAAACTTTATCATCTACCCATTTAACAAAATCAGGCATATTGGTTACAGCACGACTAACGATGAAATCGAATTCTTGTTTGACTAATTCGGCACGTTTTTGTTCGGCTTTTACATTTTTTAATCCTAAACCGGATGCCACTTCATTCACAACTTTGATTTTCTTTGCAATTACATCAATCAAATAAAAATCAACTTCTGGAAATAAAATTGCTAATGGAATTCCAGGAAAACCACCACCTGTTCCTACATCCATAATTTTAGAACCTGGACGAAAATCAATAATTTTTGCAATCCCAAGTGAATGTAAAACGTGTCGTGTATATAATTCGTCGATATCTTTTCGTGAAATCACATTAATTTTGGCATTCCAATCTTCGTATAAACCTTGTAATTTTTGAAACTGAAGTATTTGATTTTCAGTCAAATTAGGAAATTGCTTTAAAATTTCTTCCATTCGTTAAATTTTACACAAAAATACGCTTTTTGGTGAATAAAAAATGACGAATATCATAAATGAAAAAATTATAATAATTATCTTTGACGAAATTTGAATACACAATATATGAATACCACAACCCCGATTTTTTCAAAAGAGGACAATCTGAAATTTTTCAGAACTTTAAATAAACGAGTAAACGACTATTTCAAAGAAAATAAAATCAACAAAACTGGAAACTGGAAATTACATTTAAAAACAATTGTAATGTTCGGTCTTTTCTTAACACCTTATTTCTTCCTATTAGCTATGGATATGCCGTTTTGGGTATATTTATTATTAAACGTAGTAATCGGAATTGGAATGGCAGGAGTTGGAATGAATGTAATGCACGATGGAAATCACGGTGCTTACTCAACCAAGTCTTGGGTAAACAAATTAATGGGCGGAAGTATCTACATCTTAGCTGGAAATGTGTACAACTGGCAAGTACAACACAATGTATTACACCATACATATACGAACATCATAGGCCATGATGAAGATTTAGAAGCGGGAAGAATTTTACGTTTTTCTAAAACAGCCAAATGGTACAGTCACCACAGATTTCAACATTATTATTCTGTTTTCTTATACGGATTATTAACGTTCAACTGGGCAATCACAACTGATTTCTTACAGATGAAACGTTACTTAAAAAGAAAATTATCATATGGTGAAGCAAAAAGTCCAGCTTTTCAATGGACCACTTTAATCATAACGAAGTTAATTTATTTCTCTATTTGGATTGTTTTACCAATTGTATTTGGCGTAACTTGGTGGAAAGTTCTTTTAGGTTTTGTTGTAATGCATTACACTGCAGGTTTAATCCTAAGTGTTGTTTTCCAATTAGCACACGTTGTAGAAGACACCGTAAATCCAATGCCAGATGAAAACGGAGAAATTGAAAACACTTGGGCCATTCACCAATTGTTCACAACAGCTAACTTTGCTCCTAAAAACTGGATTGTAAATTATTATACAGGTGGATTAAATCACCAAATTGAACATCATATTTTCCCGAATATCAGTCACATTCACTACGATAAGATTGCAGAAATTGTAAAACAAACTGCTGCAGAATGTAACTTGCCGTATCACGAGTTCAAAACGACTCGAGCAGCCATCGCTTCTCACTTCAAGCATTTGAGAGAATTAGGAAGAAAACCACAATTAGCATAATAAAGAAGAGACGCGAGGAATCGCGTCTTTTGTATTAACTATAATAACTAACACACAATGAACCCGTTATCGGACAGAATCAACAACTTAGCCGTTTCTCAAACTTTAGCAATGGCGGCTTTGGCAAGAGAATTAAAAGCACAAGGAAAAGACATTATCAGCCTTAGTTTAGGAGAACCAGATTTCAACACTCCTGAATTCATCAAAAAAGCTGCAAAAAAAGCTATCGATGAAAACTATAGTACGTATACTCCAGTAGAAGGCTACCTAGAATTGAAAGAGGCGATTTGCAAAAAATTCAAAAGAGATAATAATTTAGATTACAAACCATCCCAAATTGTAGTTTCTACAGGAGCAAAACAATCCTTATACAACATTGCACAAGTAATGTTAAACGAAGGCGACGAAGTAATTCTTCCAGCTCCATATTGGGTTTCGTATTTCGAAATTATTAAACTTTCTGGTGGAGTTCCAGTTGAAGTTCCTACTTCTGTTGAAAGTGATTTCAAAATTACACCAGAACAATTAGAAGCTGCTATCACACCAAAAACAAAAATGATGTGGTTCAGTTCACCTTGTAATCCAAGTGGTTCGGTTTACAATCGTGAAGAACTAACAGCTTTAGCTAAAGTTTTAGAAAAACATCCACACGTATATGTAGTTTCTGACGAAATCTACGAACACATTAACTTCTCAGGAACATTTTGCAGTATTGCCTCTATTCAGGGCATGTTTGACAGAACGATCACGGTTAATGGAGTTGCGAAAGCATTCGCTATGACAGGTTGGAGAATTGGTTATATCGGAGCGCCAGAATTCATTGCAAAAGCGTGTACAAAAATTCAAGGACAAGTAACTTCTGGAGCCAATTCTATTGCACAAAGAGCTACAATTACTGCTGTTGAAGCTGATCCAAGTGTATTAAACGAAATGGTTTCTGCTTTCAAAAACCGTAGAGACTTAGTTGTTGGATTGGTGAAAGAAATTCCAGGATTCAAATTGAATGTTCCAGAAGGTGCTTTTTATGTATTCCCAGATGTATCCTATTTCTTCGGAAAAACTTTAAAAGGGCAGTTAATCAAAGACGCTACAGATTTCTCAATGTTCTTATTAGCAGAAGCAAATGTGGCGACTGTAACTGGTGATGCTTTTGGAAATCCAAATTGTATTCGTTTCTCATACGCTACAAGCGAAGTTTTATTAACAGAAGCAATGAGAAGAATCAAAGAAGCGGTTTCTTAAACAAAATTAAAATACAAATTAGCACGAATTGATTTATTAATTTAGACCAATTCGTGTTTTTTTATGCTCTAAATTCAAAAAAAGCGAACTCGAATTAGAAATCTTGGATTTTTTATAAGAACTTTGCACACTTTTTTTCGGCAAATCCCGAAAGATTAAAGATTTAGAAATGAAGAAGAAGATTGAAATTTTAGCTCCAGCAAAAGATTTACTAACTGGTATTGCTGCAATCAACGCAGGTGCCGATGCGGTTTATATTGGAGCACCACAATTTGGAGCGCGTTCAAATGCTCATAATTCGCTAGAAGATGTTGCGGCACTTGTTCAATATGCGCACTTGTATAATGTTCAGGTATTTGTGGTAATCAACACTATTTTATACGATGATGAATTAGAAACGTGTCGTCAGTTGATTTGGAAATTATACGATGCTGGAGTTGATGCTTTAATCATTCAAGACATGGCGATTATGGAAATGGAGTTACCTCCTATTGCACTTCATGCGAGCACACAAGCCAATAATCGTGATGCCGATAAAATTAAATTCTTAGCTGATGCAGGAATCCAAAGAGTGGTTTTGGCACGTGAGTTAAACTTACACCAAATCAAAGAAATTAGCCAGTCTACGGATGTAGAATTAGAATTTTTCGTAACAGGTGCTTTGTGTGTTTCGTTTAGCGGAAATTGCTATATGAGTGTTGCTAATGGCGAACGTTCGGCAAACCGAGGTTCTTGTGCACAAAATTGTCGTTTACCTTATAATTTAATTGATGGAAATGGCGATACTTTAATTCGAAATAGTCATTTACTTTCGATTAAAGATTTTGATGTCACGGACCAAATTCCAAATTTAATTGAAGCGGGTATTGTTTCTTTTAAAATTGAAGGGCGTTTAAAAGATGTGGTGTATGTAAAAAACAACGTTTCTTATTTACGTCAGAAGTTAGATGATTTCTTAGAAAAAAACAGCGATAAATACACTAAAGCTTCTTCGGGAAGTTGTACTTACACTTTTGATGCGGCTTTAAACAGAACCTTCAATCGTGGTTATACTGATTATTTCGTTAACGAAAGACATCAAGCCATTGGTTCTTGGGAAAGTCCAAAATCAAAAGGGCAATATATTGGTAAATTAATAAAAACGGTTGGGAATTCTTATGTAATTGAAAACGGTGAATTACTTAATAATGGTGATGGTTTATGCTACATCAACGCCAATAACGAAGCCGAAGGTATTTACGTAAACAAAGTAGAAAATGGAATTGTATATCCAAACGTATTGAAAGAAATCAAAGAAGGTACTTTCATTTATAGAAATAATGATGCGGCTTTCATCAAATTAGTAGAACGAGAAGATAGTGCAGTTCGAAAAATCAGCACTACTTTATTGATGACTGAAAACGAAAATGGTTTCGAATTAATTGCAACCGATGAAGATGGAAATGTAAGTGTTGTTAAATTAGAGCATTCAAAAGAGCGTACTAAAAACAACGAATCTATAGAAGAAAATATCAAAACGCAATTGGCTAAAACAGGATTTACGCCTTATACTGCTGATGAAATTTCAGTTATATTCTCTGAAAATTGGTTCCTTCCGATTTCAAAAATCAACGAAATGCGAAGAACGGTTTACGAACAATTATCGGAAATTCGTTTGAAAAATTATGTTCGTAAAGAACACCAATTGGTAAAAACATCGCATCCATATCCAGAAACAAAATTGGATTTCATGTACAATGTAGCTAATAAAACGGCTCGTAAATTTTACGAACGTCATGGTGTAACCGAAATTGAAAAAGCGTTTGAATTGCAATGGGATCCAGGAAAATCTCGTGTAATGACCACTAAATATTGCATCAAATACGAATTAGAACGTTGTCCAAAATACCATCGTGAAAACATGGACAAAAAGCTAAAAGAACCTTTAGTTTTAAAACAAGGCGAATTGGAATACAAATTAAAATTCAATTGTAAACCTTGTGAAATGGAAATTTGGGAAAAAGATGCCGAATTTGAAATTGAAGAAGATCACTTTCATTAATATAGAAACCGATGTGTAATGCATCGGTTTTTTTGTTTCTGGAATCCCAAAATTAAATTGTATTTTTGGAGTAATGCAATCTATTTTAGAAAATATCGCCAAACATGTTACGCTAACTCCTGAAGAGCAAGAGTTGTTTTTGTCTAAAACTGAAACCAAACAATTCAAAGCTAAAACCATTTTATTGAGTGCGGGCGAAGTGGCGACTTGCACGTATTTTGTGAATTCCGGAATTTTGAGAAGTTTCAATATTAATGATAACATTATCGAACACGTATTACATTTTGCTTGCGAAGGTTGGTGGATTGGTGATATGTATAGTTATATTTCGGGAAAACCTGGCAACTTATTTATCGAAGTTTTAGAAGATTCCGAAGTAGTAATTATCACCAAAGAAAATCAACAGCAACTTTATCAAGAAATTCCAAAATTAGAACGTTTTTTTAGAATTTTAGCGGAAAACTCATTAGTAGCACATCAAGAACGCTTAATGGATAATTTGAGCTTAACTGCTGAAGAACGCTTTGAGAAATTTTGTTCAAAATACCCAAGCTTAATTCAAAAAATCCCACAAAAACACATAGCATCTTACATTGGCGTTACACCCGAATTTTTCAGTAAGATGAAAGCTCGTTTGCTAAAAAAATAATTTCTTAATCTAGGTTAAGTACTCTTCCCTATTCATGGATGTAAATTTGTATCATAATAATTACTAAAATTACTTAATATGAAAACTATATTTCACAAATCAAGCGAAAGAGGTCATGCTAATCATGGTTGGTTAAATGCTTATCATAGTTTTAGTTTTGCCAATTGGTATAATCCTGAAAAAATTCAGTTTGGAATGTTACGTGTTCTAAACGATGACACTATTGCTGGAGGAATGGGTTTTGGAACACATCCACACGACAATATGGAAATCATTACGATTCCCCTAGAAGGCGATTTAGCTCATAAAGATAGTATGGGAAATGGTACAACTATAAAAAGTGGTGACATTCAAGTAATGAGCGCTGGAACAGGAATTCTTCATAGTGAATTCAATCCTAATGCTGACCAACACACAAAATTATTCCAAATTTGGTTATTTCCGAAATATCGAAATGTAGAGCCTCGTTATCAGCAAATTACTTTAGACAAATCATTAGAGAAAAATGATTTTGCTCAAATCTTATCCCCAAATCCAGATGATGCCGGTGTTTGGATTCATCAAGATGCATGGTTTTATTTAAGTGATTTTGATGCTGATTTTTCAAAAAAATTGGCACTTAAAAAAGAAGGAAATGGTTTTTACATCATGAATATTGAAGGAGAAATCAATGTTAACGGTCAAAAATTAGAAAAAAGAGATGCCATAGGAATTTGGGAAACCAATGAAATCGAAATTAAAGCGAATTCTAATGCTAAATTTTTAGTGATGGAAATTCCGATGGAACAATAATTAGTTAGCAGTCGCAGTAGTCAGTCGCAGTAAAAAATTAAATCATGAGTGAAGTACAACTTAAAATAAACGACAACAAAGGCGCTTTTTACATTGAAGTAGAAGGCAAACAAGAAGCAATGATGACCTTTGTTTTTGCTGGCGAAGATAAAATCATTATCGACCATACCGAAGTAAATCCAGGGAACGAAGGAAAAGGTTTTGGTAAAAAAATGGTACTAAAAGCAGTGGAATTTGCTCGAGAAAAGGGTATCAAAATTGTGCCTTTGTGTCCGTTTGCAAAAAGTGTTTTTGATAAAACTCCAGAATTTACCGACGTATTATAATGAAACAAACTCCTAAATGGAAATTTTCCGTTATGGTTTGGATTGCTATATATCCGGCAATAACATTATTAACTTATCTAATTAGCGATAAAATTAACAACTTGCCTTTACCTATAAAAACTTTAATCATGATGGGAATATTAGTTCCTTTAATGATTTTCGTATCATTACCCATATTGCGTAAAATTTCAGGAAATTGGCTTAACAAATAAAATACAATGAAGAAAATAATTGCGTTTGGAGCTTCAAATAGTGAAACTTCGATTAATAAACAATTGGCAACTTATGCCGCAAATCAATTTGAAAATACTTCAATTGAAATCTTAGATTTAAACGATTATGAAATGCCTATTTTTTCAATTGATAAAGAAAAAAACGGCATTCCACAGCTAGCTCATGACTTTTACAACAAACTAGGAACAGCAGATTTAATCATTATTTCATTTGCAGAACACAATGGCGTTTATGCTACGGCTTTTAAAAATATTTTCGATTGGACTTCAAGAGTTAACATGAACGTATTTCAAGACAAGCCTATGTTTTTATTGGCTACATCTCCTGGACCACGAGGAGGAAGTACGGTTTTAGAAATTGCAAAAAACAGATTCCCATTTCAAGGAGGAATTATTAAAGGAAGTTTTTCATTACCAAGTTTCGGGGAGAATTTCGATGCTGAAAAAGGAATTACTAACGAAGAATTAAAAAATGAATTCGTAAAAATTGTTAATTCAATCGAATTCTAATAAAAATGTTATTTTTGCCATTCAAGAAAAACTTGAAATTTTAAACTTGAAACAAAATTTATGAAAGCATACGTATTTCCAGGTCAAGGCGCTCAATTCACAGGAATGGGTAAAGATTTATATGAAAACTCACCTTTGGCAAAAGAATTATTCGAAAAAGCGAACGAAATCTTAGGTTTTAGAATCACAGATATTATGTTCGAAGGAACTGCTGAAGAATTGAAAGAAACTAAAGTAACGCAACCAGCGGTTTTCTTACACTCGGTTATTTTGGCAAAAGTTTCAAATATTCAACCCGATATGGTAGCGGGGCATTCTTTAGGAGAATTTTCTGCTTTGGTTGTAAATGGCACTTTATCTTTTGAAGACGGATTAAAATTAGTTTCTCAAAGAGCTATGGCCATGCAAAAAGCTTGTGAAATTATGCCTTCTACTATGGCAGCCGTGTTAAACTTAGAAGATAAAATTGTAGAAGATATATGCGCTTCAATAGATGGCGTTGTAGTAGCTGCAAATTACAACTGCCCTGGTCAATTAGTAATTTCTGGAGAGTACAAAGCTGTAGAATTAGCATGTGAAAAAATGAAAGAAGCTGGCGCAAAACGTGCGTTAATTTTACCTGTAGGCGGTGCTTTTCACTCACCGATGATGGAACCAGCTAGAGAAGAATTAGCAGCAGCTATAGAAGCGACAACTTTTTCTACTCCAACTTGCCCGGTATATCAAAATGTTACAGCAAACGCTGTTTCTGATGCAGTAGAAATTAAGAAAAACTTGATTTTGCAATTAACCGGAGCAGTTAAATGGACACAATCGGTACAACAAATGATTGCCGATGGAGCTACAAGCTTTACAGAAGTTGGCCCAGGTAAAGTATTAGTTGGATTGGTTAATAAAATTAACAAAGAAATTGAAACAATTTCGTTGTAAAATAAATAGAACAACAAATAAAAAAGGGATGATTAAATCATCCCTTTTTTATTTAATTAAGCTTATCCGTTTATAGCTTCAACTTTAATTTCGTTATCTTTAAGCATGTCCTTCAACATGTTTTCAATGCCATTTTTCAAAGTAAAAGTTGAAGATGGACAACCACTACAAGCACCTTGTAAAACTACTTTTACTCGTTTTTCTTCTGGATCAAAAGATTCAAACATGATATTTCCTCCATCACTTTGAACGGCAGGCTTTACATATTCCTCAATAATATTGATAATTTGTTGAGAAGTAACATCCAATGCATCAAAATAAGCTTCTTGTTGTTTTTGATGAATATCAGTTTTTACAATTGCGCTTTCATCAATAACTTCATTAC
This sequence comes from Flavobacterium fragile, assembly GCF_023634865.1. Lineage (GTDB taxonomy): Bacteria > Bacteroidota > Bacteroidia > Flavobacteriales > Flavobacteriaceae > Flavobacterium > Flavobacterium fragile. The sequence goes on along the minus strand of NZ_JAMLJN010000001.1, from coordinate 218,027 downwards.
CATTTTCAATATATTCTTTAATGAAAGTTCTTAATTCTAAAGTAATTTCATCCCACTCAGTTACAGCAAACTTTGTTACAGAAATATAATTTTCGTCGATAAAAACTTCTTTAACAAAAGGAAACTTAAATAATTCTTTTGCTAATGGTGAAGCTAAAGTTTCATCGATATTTTTGCACTCAAGAGCTGTTTTAGTTAACAATTTATTACAAACAAATTTTAAAACAGTGGGATTTGGAGTAGTTTCAGCATAAACGGTAGTGGGAACTTTTTTTCCCTTATTTTCATCTTCTGTAATTACTATGCCACCGTTTGAAATAAATTCATTTATTTGATCAGCAACATCCTGTTTTACATCTTCCCATTCTACAATTGAAAATTTTTCTATTGCTATAAAGTTTGCGGAAATATAAACTGTTTTCACAAATGGCAGAAAGAAAAGCTGCTTTGCTAAAGGAGAACGTTTTGTTTCATCAATATTTTTAAACTCAAAATTTTCAGTTCTACTTATAATCTCATCCAATTCAAATTTCAAAATTGATGGATTATTGGTGTTTTTAATATCTGTAACTTTCATTTTTTAATTTTTTTCAAAGATACAAACTAAAAAAAATGTAACGTAAAGTTTTATTCAGAGAGATTTATTATTTAACTTTTTATTAATTATTATGGAAATAATTCTTTTTAAAAACCACTTTCCCTTTAAATTTCATTTTTTTTGTTCAAAAAAAAATAATATTTAAGACGAATTGAAAAAGAATACCAAAAATTTATATCTTTGGCAAGTTCGTAATAAAAAATATTTTGTTACACTTTAACTAAAGAGATAGTTATCAGATTTTATTTACACCAAACAATAACTAAAATGAATTTTAAAAAAAGTTATTTAATATTAGCATTTATACTATCACAATTTTCTTTTTCGCAAGAAGGAATAGCTGTTTACACTGATTATCTATCTGATAATTACTATTTAATTCATCCTTCAATGGCAGGAGCTGCAAATTGTGGCAAAATAAGATTAACTGGACGCCAACAATGGTTCGGACAAGACGAAGCGCCTTCATTACAAACTGCTAGTTTCAACACATCTTTGGGTGAAGAAGGAATATCAGGAATTGGTATGATTATGTTTAATGATAAAAATGGATATCACTCACAAAAAGGTGCTAAATTAACGTATGCTCATCACTTAAGATTTTCGAGAAATACTATTGATTTAAATCAATTATCTTTTGGTTTAAGTACAGCATTTGTACAAAGTACTTTAGATGGATCTACATTTACTGGAAATGATCCAGTTATTGTTCCTGGTGTGATTCAAAAAGATGCCTACTTTAACGTAGATTTAGGTATTTCTTATTTCTATTTAGATTTCTTTACACACGTAACCGTTAAGAACTTTTTAGCTAGTCAAAGAAGAGAATTATACTCTGAAGGTTTTGAATCTGATAATTTAAGTAAACTTTTATGGAGTGTTGGAGCTACTTTTGGTGATGAATCTAGAATTCTTTTTGAGCCATCTTTAATGTATCAAAGAATTTCAGAAACTAAAGAATCTTCGATAGATTTAAACTTAAAAGTATATAAAGGCTTAGATTTTGGTAGAGTTTGGGGTGCTTTGTCATACAGAAGAAGTATTGATAGCGCTGAGTATTCTGGTGGAAAACAAAATCTACAATGGATATCACCTATTGTAGGTATTAATTATGATAAATTTATGTTGTCTTATACATATTCTCATGTTATGGGAGATATTAAATTTGACAATGGTGGTTTTCATCAGATCACTTTAGGTATAAATATATTCTGCAAAGACAAGCAATGGGATTGTAACTGCCCAGCTGTTAATTAATTTTAAGAAAAAAACAAATATATTTGTCCCGGTTATTCGGGACATTTTTTTTAAAAATAAATTATGCTAATTAAAGAAGTTAATGGTAAATATCCTCAAATTCCTGAGGATTGTTATGTGGCAGAAAATGCAACAATTGTTGGTGAAGTATCTTTTGGCTCTAATTGTAGTGTTTGGTTTAATACTGTAATTAGAGGTGATGTTAATTCCATTACCATAGGAAATAAGGTAAACATTCAAGACGGAGCTGTTATTCATTGTACCTATCAAAAACATCCTACCATAATAGGCAATAATGTTTCTATTGGCCACAATGCTATAGTTCATGGTTGTGTGGTAAATGATAATGTTTTAATAGGAATGGGGGCCATAGTAATGGATAATTGCGTTATTGAAAGCAATTCAATTATTGCAGCAGGTTCAGTAGTTACACAAAATACTGTAGTAGAATCGGGTTGTATTTATGCAGGTATTCCTGCTAAAAAAGTAAAAGATATTAATCAAAGTGACTTTGCAGGTGAAATTGAACGCATATCCAACAACTATGTAATGTATTCAAGTTGGTTTAAAGAATAAATTTAAAAACTCTTATAAACCACGTTTTGCTCGTAATTTAAAAGCTTTTGTAAAACTTCAGGCTCGCTGTTCGTGTAGAATATTTGCGAGCTTTTTTTATTTGAACCATTAATTAAATTCAAAGACTCCAATATTCTTTTTGTTTGCTTTGCTACAGCTTCTCCAGAATCTATAATTTTAATATGGGAAGGTATAAGTCTTTTAATTTGTGGAATCAAATAAGGATAATGACTACATCCTAAAACCAAATAATCAATATTTTTTTCTACCATCGGAATTAGGTAACTCTTCAAAAGCTCTTCCATTTCTGGTGTGTTAATATCACCATTTTCAATCAACTGAACTAAACCATGACCTATTTGCTCAATAATTTTAACATCTGGATGATTGGATACACTTTTATGAAATAACTCGCTGTTTAAAGTTCCTTTTGTAGCTAATATTCCTATAGTTTGTGTTTTGGACTGAAGTGCAGCAGGTTTTATAGCAGGTTCTATTCCTATAAAAGGGACATCATACTTTGCTCTAAGTTCTTTGATTGCATTAGTTGTGGCTGTATTACAAGCCACTACAATAATTTTAGAATTTTGCTCAAGAAGAAACTCGGTATTTTTAGAACTTAAAAAGATTATTTCTTCTTTAGATTTTATCCCATAAGGCGCATTCTTACTATCTGCAAGATAAATTGTATTTTCATTAGGCAACAGAGCATGAACCTCTTTCCAGATAGAAGTTCCTCCTACTCCCGAATCAAATAATCCTATAGGGTTTTCTTTGTTCATTAAAACAAAAATAAAAAAAACTGCTCAATCTTAAACAAGACTGAGCAGTTTTTAAAAAAGATTTTTATTTATTAAAATCCTAATTCTTTTTTAACATCCGCTAGTAAATCAATTCCACCTTCTGCAAATAGAACTCCTGAACCAGTTGTAGCATCCAATACATAGTTTACTCCTTTTGCTTTAGCTACTTTTTGAATTGCTTTTTGAGCTTTCTCCATAATTGGCTTAATTAAGTCCATTTCTTTTTGACCTAATTCTTTTTGCGCTGTTTGTTGAAATTGCTGAATACGATTTCCCATATCTTGCATTTCTTTGGTACGAGTTTCATTCAATGCATCACCCGCTGTAGCTGATTCTTGCTCATACTTTTGCAATTTAGTTTGATATTCAGTTACCATATTTTTGTAATCCTTGTCATATGTTTCCTGAATTTTTTTCATTTGATCTTGTGCTGCTTTCATTTCAGGCATAGCTGTCATTAAAGCTTGTACGTCTATATGCGCCACTTTTGATTGAGCTGAAACCTGAGTTCCAATAAAAAGTACGATTGCAATTGCTAAAGTTTTTAATTGTTTCATTTTTAATTGTAAAATTTAAGTTATTTAATTTTTATTCTCTGTTTCTGTTTTTTGTTCTTTTGCCTTTTTGGCAGCTTCTTTATCTTCTGCTATTTTTTTCTTTTTTTCATCTAAAGCTTTTTTACGATCTTCTAGTTTTTTATTTCTATCGTCAATTGCTTTTTGTCTAATTTCTGCTGCAGTAGGTTTAGTAGTTGTATTCTCTTTTTCGATTGCTTTAGTATTCTTTTTTACTTCATCTGAATTATTTTTATTCTCTTCCGAAGAATTGTTTTCAATTACTGTGCCATTTTTTTTAGCATCACGTTCTTCAATCATTTTTTTTCTTTTCTCAGCGGCATCAGCTTTCTTTTTTTCATTCGCTAACTTGCGTTCTTCGATAAGTTTTGCCCTAGCTGCTTTCTTCTCATCTAAAATCTTTTGTCTTTCTGTAAATGCAGGATTTTCTTCTAGAGACTCTTCTAATGCTTCTTTAGCTTCTAGTGCCTTAAATTGTTTTTTAGACATTTCTTCTCTCTTTTGAGAAGCACTCAATTTTCTTACAACGAAATCACTAATATCATATTTCTGGGCAGCGAATAACATCGTTAAATCAGATGATTTATCAAAAATAAAATCGTACTTTCTTTGCTCAGCTACATCTTGAACTATCGTGAAAATTTGATCTTGAATAGGCTTAACTAAAACTGACTTTTGAATAATTAAATCACCTTTAGGCCCAAATCTTTTTTCTTGATAATCTAAAAGTTCTTGCTCTGAAATAGCTATTTCTTCTTCTCTTTCTTCAATTAATTCTTTTGTTAAAAGTACTCGTTCTGTTTTTAAGGCGTCTTTTAACTTTGTAATCTCAATCCTTTTTACTTCTATTTCTTGCTTCCATTTTTGGGCTTTTTGTTCTAACTGATTTAAAGCATCAGCATAATCAGGAACTTTTTCTAAGATATATTCCATATCAATATATCCAATTCTAACTCCTCTTGCGGTTTGAGCAAAAGATGTTACAGAAATTAATGCAAGGATAAAAAGTAGTTTTTTCATTTTAGTTGTTTTTTGGTCGTTGAATCTTTTGACTCCGATTGACTTTTATTACCAAACGCAATTAGAACAAAATTATTTTTACGAATTTAACAAAAAAGTACTAACAAATCTTAAAATTGTTGTCCAATAATAAAGTGTGTTTGCCAACCACTCTTAACTGTTTCACCAGGAACAGCATCAAAACCATGTGCAAAATCAATACCTAACAATCCGAAAGCAGGCATGAACACACGTAATCCAAATCCTGCAGAACGTTGTAATTTAAATGGATTATAATCTCTAAATTCATCAAAAGCTGAACCCGCTTCTAAGAATGATAAGGCATAAATAGAGGCTGATTGACTCATTGTTATCGGATATCTCAATTCTAACGAAAACTTATTATAAACTGTTCCACCATCTTGAGAAGACAGGGAATTATTTGGATACCCTCTCAACTGAATAACTTCACGTCCATCTAATGCATAATTAGCTAAACCATCACCTCCAAGGAAAAATCTCTCAAATGGAACTAAACCTCTTTGAGAATTATAGGCTCCCATAAAACCAAATTCAGCATTAGTTCTTAAAACTAATTTTTCATAAACTCTAGTATACCAATCGGCCTTAAATTTAATTTTATAGTATTCTAACCAATTAAATTTCTTTTGATCTACCTTACCTTGGTCTACTGCCGCATCTGCAGGGTTATCTACAGGATAGCCTTGACTATTAAGGTATGAACCTGCAGGATAGTTAGTACCATCAGGAGCTTCACCTGCTACAATTGCTCTTACTTTGTATTCTGGCAGATTACCTAGATTAGCGTAATCAACACCATTTAACAATGAATAAGGTAATGTAAATTTACCAGATACCGTAAACTCAGATCCAGTAGTTGGGAAAATTGGATTAACACCTTTACTATTTCTACTCAATGCAATTGTGTAAGCTAAGTTTTTAGAAGAACCATTCCCAAAAGTAAACAATCCGGTATTGTAATTATTCAAATCATAATACTGAAAAGATAAGGCTTGTGACAATACAAAATAATCATCAGGAACCGTCAAACGTCTTGCCAAACCAATCGATAATGAGGTAATGTTAAAACTTTGACTACGATTTACGGCTCTGCTTCTGTAGTTATACAAAAACTGCTTACTGTGAGATATTGATGAAGAAAAGCTTACTGGCTTTTTACCTCCAAACCAAGGTTCAGAAAATGACAAACTATACGTTTGGAAATAAGTACTACCTTGTAATCGCAATGCCATTTTTTGTCCATCTCCCATAGGAAGTGGTTTATAAGCATCTTTTTTAAACATATTACGTGCAGAAAAATTATTAAATGATAAACCAAGTGTTCCGATGAAGCCTCCTCCACCATAACCCCCTTGAAGTTCCACTTGACTAGATCCTTTCTCTACAACATTAAACTCAATATCTACTGTTCCAGCTTGTGGATCTACGTTTTTAAAATCAGGTTTAATTGCTTCAGGATCGAAAAATCCTAACTGACCAATTTCTCGAATAGAACGAATTAAATCTTCTTTACTATATTTTTGACCCGGCTTAGTTCTTAATTCTCTATAAATTACATGGTCATTCGTTTTGTCATTTCCAACTACAGTAATCTTATTAAAATACGCAATTGGTCCCTCTGTAATTCTAATTTCAAAATCAATCGTGTCGTTAGCTGTTTTTACCTCAACTGGATTGATGCTAGAGAATAAATATCCGTTGTTTTGGTATAAATTCGTCAAATCTTCACCATCAGGCTTCGACTGATCTGCTATTCTTTTTTGAAGGATAGTACCATTATAAACATCCCCTTTTTTAATTCCCAATATAGAATTTAATTGATTGTCAGTATAAACAGTATTTCCTAAATAGCGAATATCACCAAAATAATATTTTCTTCCTTCTTCTAATTTTACATTAATAGATACAGTATTTGATTTTTTATCATAAGAAACAGAATCAGAAATAATACGCGCATCTCGATTTCCTCTTTCTTTGTACTTATCAACAACAGAAACTAAATCTTCTTTGTACTTATCTTTAATATATTTTGAACGCTTAAATATACGAATGGGATTGCGCTGCTTGGTGTTTTTAAAGGCTTTTCTTAACTTAGCATCACTTACTTGATCATTTCCTTCAAAAACAATTCTTCTAACTTTTACTTTTTCGCCTTTATCAATATTTACCACCATTTTTACTTCTGTTTCTAAACTATCCTGAATAGTGTTAATAGAAACTTTTGTTTGGTAGAAACCTTCTTTCTTGTATTTGTTTTCGAAATAATTTTTTGTTGTAGTAATTAAATTCTCATTAACAATTTTTCCTTTTTTAAGGTCTGCTTCTTTGATTAATTCTTCAACTTTACCTTTTTTAACACCTTGAATCTTAATATCAGATAACTTAGGTAATTCATTAATATTTAATTCAAGGTAAATACTATCTCCTTTAATTTCATTTACGTAAAAATTAACATCAGAAAACAAACCTAATTTCCATAATTTTTTTATGGCACTACTTATGTCTTCTCCAGGGACAATGATTTCTTGTCCTTTTTCCAAACCAGTAAAAGTAGTTACTGTTTGTTCATTGTAACTAATTTTTCCTGTAACGTTTATTTTCGCTAATATATATGATTTACCACTTTCTAAATTTGTTTCTTGAGCAAAAAGCGAAGAACTAAATAATATTGTTAATAATGTAAATAATTGTAATCCTTTTTTCAACATTTTTCTAAGGTATAATTTGTTCGCTTGTTTTTCCAAATCGGCGTTCACGTTTCTGATAACTAATAATTGCTTCATACAAATGATTTTCCGTAAAATCAGGCCAAAGCACTTCTGTAAAATAGAATTCAGCATAAGCTATTTGCCAAAGTAAAAAATTACTTATTCTGTGCTCACCACTTGTTCTAATAACCAAATCAACATCTGGCAAATTGTGTGTGTAAAGATGCTGATTAATAATTGATTCATCAATAGCCTCTTCGGAAATTATATTATTTTTAACTTTGTTAGCAATTTTTTTAACAACTTGAATGAGTTCTTCTCGAGAACCATAACTAAGAGCTAAAGTAAGCGTCATTCTAGTGTTTTCGGTTGTCTTTTCAATTACTTCTTGCAGTTCTTTTTGTACACCTGATGGTAAATTTGTTAAATTTCCAATAGCATTTAATCTAATATTATTCGATTGTAAAGTCTTAATTTCTTTTTTTAAAGAAGAAACTAAAAGCTTCATTAAAGTATCAACCTCAACTTTTGGACGATTCCAGTTTTCTGTTGAAAACGCATACAAAGTCAAGTTTTTAATTCCAAGTTTTGCGCATGTTTCAACAGTTACTCTTACCGACTTAGTTCCATTTTCATGACCAAAAGCCCGAAGCATCCCTTTTTGTTTAGCCCATCTCCCATTTCCGTCCATAATAATGGCTAGGTGTTGTGGAAGTTGCTCTTTATTTATTTTTTCTAATAATTTCATTTTATTCTGCACAAAAACACGGATTTTTACCAAAAATATAGGTTAATGTTAATCCCGTAAAAACATACCAATCATTGCTGTTTTTATTTCCAAAACGCAAGGTTTCAAAGTTATCATTTTTAGGATTACTACCATCTAAATTATCAGTAAAAGTATATCTAAAACCTACTTCCGCCCCCAAAACAAATCTTTCGAACAATCTTGCTTTTACTCCAACTACCATAGGTATAGCAAATGTACTACTTTGATAATCCTCTTTGCTACTTTTGTCAAGAATGAAAATTTCGTCATAAACAAAATAACTAAGACCTGAATACACATATGGTGATATTTTATGATCACCACTGTGGAGATCAAAATCTAAAAAATTGAATTCTAATCCCGCAGAAAATTCTTTTACACTATTTTCAAATGAATTCCCTCTCAAGTATCGACTTGGCACATCACTATCAACATCATTAGAAGTTAAGTTTCCTTGAGTATAAGAAAATCTATAAGCATGCCTTGGACTTCTGTTCCATTTATATAAAACACCAAAAGCAGCTTTGTTTGGCGCAACATAATCCGTTGGACCAACATCTCCTATATAATTGACACCCCCAGCAAATATTCCCAATTCATTAATTTGAGAATAAGAATTAAAGCCACAGAAAATCAGCAATGTAAAAATTAAAAAGTGCTTCATTTTTTTAAATAGTTTGCAAATATAACAATATTGACTTCTTATCCCTATTTTAAGGATTTTTTTTGTCATTTAATTGTAATTAAAAACGTTGAAAAATGAAAAATAATATAAGTAAGGTAATTAATTTCTTTTATCTTCACCCCAAAGCAACTTTTTACGAATAGTATTTAAAAAAGATTCTTGTTTAAATTCTATAATTGAAATTGTAAATGGCGACTTTTTAATTTTGACAACCGTTTCCTTTGAAACTGCAGAAATTCGTGAATCTAATGAAACTAAAAATTGCTCTTCTCTTCCAGATATTCTTAGTTCAATTTCGGTATCATCTGTAATCACTAACGGTCTTGCATTTAAATTATGCGGTGCCATGGGCGTTATAACTAAACTTTCAACATTCGGCGTAAGAACAGGTCCTCCACAACTTAATGAATATCCTGTAGAACCCGTTGGAGTAGATATAATCAAGCCATCTGCCCAATAAGAGGTTAAATACTCTCCATTTAAATAGGTCACGATTGTAATCATAGAGGTTGTATCTTTTCGAGCAACTGTAACTTCATTCAAAGCAAAATCTAATTCACAAAAATTTTCATATTCTGGTGTAGTTTGAACACTTAGTAAAGTACGTTTTGAAATAGCATAATCATTATCCAATAGTTTTTGCAAAAGAGGCTCGATGTTATCAAACTGAATCGTTGCTAAGAAACCTAATCTTCCAGCGTTAATTCCAATTATTGGGATATCTTTATCTCTAACAAAAGTGGCTGCTTTTAGAATAGTTCCGTCTCCACCAATACTTATTAAAGCTTTAAAATCATTATTTAGTGTTTTGTGACAGGAATAGGTTTCGTAGTTTTTTGTAACGATATTTTTTTCTTTAAGAATAGCTAAAAAATGTGATTCAAAAGCGATTTCAATTTGCTTTGATTCTAAAAACGAAAGCACTTTCTGTACCGTTTCTGCTGTACTTGTTTGATAATATTGGCCAAATAATGCTATTTTCATTGTGTACTATATTAAATGTTTAGGTATTTATCTAAATAATCTGAACGTTCTTTTAAGCTGTTCAAATAAGAATCTTCCTGATGCTCAGAAACAATTTCATATTCATAACGCCTAAATGTTTGAATAATATCATTCAAACCACTTTGACTAATTTTTATAGTAATTTCAACCTTATTCCCTATGAAATTTGATATAAACAACCCTAATATTTTTGCATTATTACTTTCAACAATCTGTGCTACCTGACTCATTGAAAATTTATCCGATTCTTTTTTAACTACAATAATTCCTCCTTCTTCTTTTAAAAATGGTGTTTCGTGAAAAAATCGAATCACATCCTCTAATTCATAATATCCAAGATAGTTATTTTTATCATCTAAAACTGGAATCAAATTACTTTCGTTTTTGGCAAATATTTCTAGAACATCTAACCAAATAGTTGTATTACGGACAAAAAAACGCTCAAAATGAAATCGACTATCATTTATAATAGCACTACTATTTAATAATTCTACACTTTCTTTGTTTACACAACCTATGTAAATTCCATCTTCAGTTATGGGAAAGTGAGTATAGGGAAAATCTAAAAACAAATCTTGAGCATCCGCTATAGAATCGGTGTGTTTAAGTGGTTTAACTTCGTTATTGATGTAGCTTGTTAAATTGTTCATTTTAGATGTGGTGAAAATATATCGCAAAATAATCAAAAAATACCACATGCTAGCTAACTTATACTTTGTATTTTTGTATAAATTAAAATTATTATGACAAAGTTATCGGTAAATATTAATAAAATTGCGACCCTTCGTAATTCAAGAGGAGGAAATGTTCCTGATTTATTGAAAGTTGCAAAAGACATTCAAAAATTTGGTGCCGATGGAATCACCATACATCCAAGACCCGATGAAAGACACATTCGCTATCAAGATGCGCGCGATTTAAAATCGGTTGTCTACACAGAATATAATATTGAAGGAAATCCGCAACATAATTTTATTGATTTGGTTTTAGAATGCAAACCAACTCAAGTAACTTTAGTTCCAGATGCTATTGGAGCTTTGACTTCCAATGCGGGTTGGGACACCATAAAACACCAATCCTACCTATCAGAAGTAATTCAAGAATTTCAACGAAACGGAATCAGAACTTCTATTTTTGTAGACCCTGATGAGCGCATAATTGAAGGAGCAAAAGCCACAGGAACAGAAAGAATTGAATTGTATACCGAATCTTTTGCACACGAATATGGTTTGGGAAATAAAAACGGAATTGAACCTTATGTAAAAGCGGCTTTAAAAGCGAATGAATTAGGATTAGGAATTAATGCTGGACATGATTTGAGTTTAGATAACATCAAGTTTTTCAAAGATAATATTCCAGGTTTACTTGAAGTTTCTATTGGTCATGCTTTAATTTCGGAATCCTTATATTTAGGTTTAGATAATGTAGTGAATATGTATCTTCAAAAATTAAAATAAGATGTTGTTACATTCAAGAATTGAAGGAGAAGGAAAACCCTTTATAATTGTTCATGGCTTTCTAGGTATGTCTGATAATTGGAAAACACTAGGAACTCAATTTGCTAATCAAGGTTTTCAAGTGCATGCACTAGATTTGAGAAATCATGGGAAAAGTTTTCATTCTGATGATTTTTCATATGAAATTATGGTCGAAGATATCAAACAATATTGCGAATATCATCAATTGAAAGATATTATCATCCTAGGACACTCAATGGGTGGAAAGGTGGCGATGCTTTTAGCAACGAAACATCCTGAATTGGTTTCAAAATTAATTGTGGCCGATATTGGTCCAAAATACTACGCACCACATCACCAAAAAATATTAGCTGCTTTAAATGCCGTTGACTTTTCAAAAAAACCCAACAGAAGCGAAGTAGAAGAAATTGTTTCGCAATACATAACAGATTTTGGAACCCGACAATTTTTACTAAAAAATTTGTATTGGGCCACCCCAGAGCAATTAGCATTCCGATTTAACTTAAAAGTTTTCAACGAAAAAATTGAAACTATAGGAACAGCATTACCTTTTGAAAACGAATTTAAAAAAGAAACGCTATTTTTAAGAGGTGATAAATCAGATTATATTTTAGATGGTGATTTTGAAACTATTTATCATCATTTTCCATTGGCAAAAATTGAAACTGTGAAAAATGCTGGACATTGGTTGCATGCAGAAAATCCAAATGATTTTTTTAACTATGTAATAGATTTTATCAAATAATTAATCAAAAAATTATGCATGCATAATTTTTTAGTTAAAAAAATTGTAAAATTCATATTTTGTTCTAATTTTGAATCTGAGATTTTACAAATAAAGAAAAACTAACACATTTTACATTATGAGAAAATTACTTTCTTTAACATTATTGACTTTGGCTGGCTCGACTGTATTTGCAGGAGGATATCGAGTAAGTCTTCAAGGTCAAAAACAATTAGCTATGGGGCATACAGGAGTTGCCGTAGTAAATAGTGCAGAAGTTGCCTTTTTCAATCCTGCCGGAATGGCGTACTTAGACAAAAAGTTTAATTTATCTGTTGGAGGAAACGGACTTTTCGCTAACACTAAGTTTCAAAACTCAATGTATAATTGGGAAGCGGAAACAAAGAATATTGGGACTCCTTTCAGCGTATACGCAACTTACAAAATTAATAATTGGCTTACTGCTGGTTTAGCTGTTTACACTCCTTATGGTAGTGCTGTTGAATGGGATCAAGATTGGCAAGGAGCTCACTTGGTTAATAATATTGACTTACAAGCAATTTTTGTTCAACCTACAATTTCTGTAAGAGTTGGAGAACATTTTAGTATTGGTGGTGGACCTATTATTGCTAATGGATCTGTTAAATTCAACAGAAATTTATCTATGAACCCTTTATTCTCTGTTAACGGAAGTGGCACTGATGTAAATTTAGATGCTAAAGGCATCACAGCATTAGGATACACTGCAGGATTTATGTTTAATCCAAGTGATAAACTAAGAATAGGTATGAACTATAGATCCGAAATTATGATGGAAGCTAGAGATGGTGATGCAACTTATGCAGATGTTCCAGATTTTGCTCAATCTTTATTATCCAATACTACTTTTGATGCTGACCTTCCTTTACCTGCGGAATTAACTGTAGGTTTGTCATATCAAGTTACCAGCAAATGGCTTTTAGCTTTTGATTACAACAGAACAATGTGGAGTGCTTACAAAGCACTTGACGTTAAATTTGGTAATGGTTCTGAATCATTAAACCCTAGAAACTATAAAAATTCTAGCACTTATAGATTAGGTACTCAATATAAAGCCAATGATAAATTCACATTCAGAGCTGGTTGGTATGTAGATGAGAGCCCTGTTCAAGACGGCTATTTCGCTCCAGAGACTCCTAGAAATGACTCTATGGGATATACTGGAGGTTTAACTTACCAATTAAATAACAAATTAGGAATAGATTTTTCATTCTTATACTTACATTTTGATGAAATTGACAATTCTTATAATCATTCTGTTGACCCAATAACACAACAACCTAACCCTAATTTTGGAGGAACATACAAATCAGTGGTTTTCTCTCCAGGGATAGGAATTACTTACGGTTTCTAATATTAATATCAAAAAAAATGAAAAATAATTTTATATATCTAGCTGTTTTAGCTGCTGGTTTTGCTTCTTGTGAGCCAGAATTTGAAAACAACGTAAATGCTGATTACACTTCAGGTGATGCTAACTTTACGTCTTATGTAGCTGTTGGAAATTCATTAACAGCAGGTTATATGGATGGAACGGTTTCTCGTGTTGGACAAACTTATTCATTCCCAAATTTATTAGCTCAAAAATTTGCTCTTGTAGGAGGTGGAGAATTTACACAACCTTCATATGCAGAAGACGTAAATAATTTAGGAGGTATTCAAGGTTTAGCACCAACAAGATTAGTAATTGATGCTTCTCAAGGTAGACCGGAAAATATTGCAGGAACACCAACTATTACATTAACTCCTCAGGCTACAGCTTTCAATAACATGGGTGTTCCTGGAGCTAAATCATTTCATTTGTTAGCACCGGGTTATGGAAACCCTGCTGGATTAGCACTTGGTCAAGCAAATCCATATTTCGTGAGACATGCAACTTCCTCAAATGCAACGGTTTTAGGAGATGCAATGACAAAAAATCCTACTTTCTTTACCAATTGGATTGGAGCAAATGACGTACTTTCTTATGCAACAAATGGTGGTGCTCAATCCAATGGAAATACTCCTGCAGCAGATCACAACGAAACTGGAAATACGACCCCTTCTACTTATGGAAGTAACGATATTACAAATGCAACTACTTTTGCTGGTGTATATTCTACAATCATCAACACTTTAACTGCTAATGGTGCTAAAGGTGTTGTTGCAACTATTCCAAGCGTGACATCAATTCCATATTTTACAACTGTGCCATTTGCACCGTTATCTCCATCTGCACTTGGGGGAGCAACTAATATAGCTACATTAAACGCTCAACTTTATAATAATTTAGATGCCATATTTACAGCTTTAGGAGAACCAAATCGTGTTAATCCATTATCTGCAACATCTGCAAATCCAATCTTGATTATTGATGTTGATGCTACAGATAGATCAGCACAAATTGCAGCTGCTCTAACACCAACATTAGGAGCTCCAACTGCAACTGCTTTTGGACAAGTTTTTGGAAAAGCTCGTCAAACAACGGCTAATGATTTAATAGTACTTCCGGCTTCATCAGTGATTGGAACCGTAAATACTTCTTCTCCTTCTACATCAATTAACATTAACGGGGTAACTTTCCCAATGGCTAACAAATGGGTTTTAACTTCAACTGAAAAAACAAAGGTTGCTAATGCTACAGCAGCATACAATAGCGCTATTATTTCTATAGCAGCTTCAAAAAACCTTGCTGTTGCAGACATGAATTCTATCTTGAATCAACTTGTAACTGGACTGAGAATTGAGACTGGCCAAGTTTACACAGCAAATTATTTTAGTGGAGTAACATCTGAAAGTAAAGTTTTATTTTCTTTAGATGGTGTTCATCCTAATGCACGTGGTTATGCAGTTATTGCAAATGAAATTATCAAAGTAATCAATCGTCATTACAATGCCAATTTACCATTACATTATGTAAATTATTTCCCAGGAATTAATATCGTAGGTTCAAACTAATTTTACAATTAATATTTCTATAAAAGGCATCATAATTGATGCCTTTTTTTGTAATTTTAAATTTTAATTTTTAACATAAATGAATTTACTTATCAAATTATTAATCAGTACAATTATAGTTTTTGTATTATCGTATTTTCTTCCCGGTGTTCATGTAACCAACTTAACAGGTGCGCTTATGGTCGCTGTCGTGCTAGGATTATTAAATACATTTTTAAAACCCATACTGATTTTACTTACAATTCCAGTCACCTTTTTCACTTTAGGTTTATTCCTACTTGTAATCAATGCAATCATCATATTAATATGTGATTATTTCATTGCAGAATTCTATGTTGATGGATTTATTAGTGCTTTATTGTTCAGTATTTTATTATCCATTATTCAATCTATTTTAAATAAAATATTTATAAGTGAAAGTTAATTTTTAGCGAATTGAATTTCAATAAATTAAAAACTTGTTTGGGTTGTAAAAATTCTATAATTTTGCAACCCAAATTTTATGGTACTTAAACAAAAGAAATAATGAACATTACAAAAACGCAAGTTGATGACTTAAATGCTATTGTAACAGTAGCAATTACAAAAGAAGATTACTCTGATAAAGTAGAAAAAGTATTAGCTGATTATAGAAAAAATGCTTCCATCCCTGGATTTAGAAAAGGAGCTGTTCCAATGAGTTTAATTCACAAACAATATGGTAAAGCAGTATTGTTAGACGAAGTGAATAAAATTTTACAATCCTCTTTAAACGATTACTTAGTAGCTGAGAAATTAGATATACTTGGTAATCCACTTCCAAAAGTAAATGAGGATTTCAACTGGGATAATGATGATTTATCTTTTGATTTCGAATTAGGCTTAGCACCTCAATTTTCAGTTGATTTAACTGCTAAAAATAATATCATAAAATTCAATGTTATTGCTGATGATAAAATGTTGAATGACCAAGTAGAAAGAATCCAAAAACAATATGGTAAATTAATTTCTCAATCTGAAGTAAAAGCAGACTATGAAGTAAGAGGAACTTTTACTAATGAAGAAAAAGGAATCAACGCTCCAGCTAACTTTGCTTTAGATATTTTTGCTGATAAAAAAGCTGCAAAAGCTTTCATCGGGAAAAAAGTAGGTGATGTGGTGACTATCGGAACTAAAGGTTTATTTGACGATGACCACAAATTAATGGATTATTTAAAAGTAGGCCATGATGATGTACATGGTTTAGATATCAATGTTGATTTTACAATTGAGGAAATCAACTCAGTTGAAAAAGCAGAATTAAACCAAGAATTATTTGATAAACTATTCGGTCCTGGAGTTATCTCCTCTGTAGAAGATTTAAAAGCAAGAATTAAAGAAGATGCTGAAGCACAATTTGCACAACAAGCGGATCAAAAATTCTTAAATGATGTTACCGAATTCTTAATCGAAACTACGAAATTTGATTTACCTGCTGAATTCTTAAAAAGATGGATTCAAAATGTAGGTGAAACACCTTTAACTGCTGAACAAGCTGAAGAGGAATATGCAAAATCTGAAAAAGGATTACGTTTTCAATTAATTGAAGGAAAAGTATTAGCAGATAATAATTTACAAATTACTTTCGAAGATTTACAATCACATACTGCTGATTTAATAAAGAAACAAATGGCACAATTTGGTCAATTAAATCCATCAGAAGATGAAATCAACGGAATTGTAGCTCGCGTAATGTCAAACCAAGATGAAGTAAAACGTTTATCAGAGCAAGTGATGAGTGAAAAATTACTTGGTCTTTACAAAGAGAAAGTAAAAGCTAAAACTAAAGAAGTAAATTACGAACAATTCATCAAAGAAATGTACGGAGAATAATTTATCGTAAAAAATAATTATCTTTGAGCGTCAAACTAGTTTTGGCGCTTTTTTATTGAAAACCTTTGATTTTACCAATACAGAGATAACCTTACAAATTATATTGTTTTTTAGTTCTATTCATTTAAACTTTTAAACGCTAAACATTTAAACAAAAAATTATGAACTACGGAAAAGAATTCAAAAAATATGCTACCAAGCATCATGGAGTAAACAGTTTGTATTACGATAAAATTGTTAGTAGTATGACGCCCTATATCATTGAAGAACGTCAATTAAACGTAGCTTCAATGGACGTTTTCTCTCGATTAATGATGGACAGAATCATTTTCTTAGGAACGGGAGTTGATGATTATGTAGCCAATATTATTCAAGCACAATTGTTGTTTTTAGAAAGTGTTGATGCTTCTAAAGACATCAGTATTTATATCAATTCACCAGGAGGAAGTGTTTATGCCGGATTAGGAATTTATGATACCATGCAATTCGTAAAACCTGATGTAGCAACTATATGTACCGGAATGGCAGCTTCAATGGGAGCCGTTTTATTGTGTGCAGGAGCGGAAGGGAAACGTTCGGCTTTACCACATTCAAGAGTAATGATTCACCAACCATCAGGAGGCGCACAAGGGGTAGCAACTGATATGGAAATCAACTTGAAAGAAATGTTGAAATTAAAAGAAGAATTATACCAAATCATTTCTCATCATTCAAAACAACCTTACGATAAAGTTTATAAAGACAGCGAAAGAGATTACTGGATGATTGCTGCTGAAGCAAAAGAATACGGAATGATAGATGAAGTGTTAACAAGATAATTTAAAAAGTAATTAGTGATTAGTAATTAGTGAAAAGCTACTTACTAATCACTTTTCACTAATCACTAAAAAATGGCTAAAGAAGTATTAGAGTGTTCATTCTGCGGAAGAAAAAAGCCTGAAACCGATTTATTAATTGCAGGGATTAATGCGCATATTTGCGACAAGTGTATCGAACAAGCACACGGAATTGTATTAGAAGAATTAAAACAATCAGGTAATTCGAATTTGATTGCCGATTTAATTCTTTTAAAACCAAAAGAAATCCGTGCGTTTTTAGATGATTATGTAATTGGACAAGACCAAACAAAGAAAGTAATGAGTGTTGCGGTTTACAATCATTACAAACGTCTAATGCAAACCCAATTAGAAGACGAAGTTGAAATCGAAAAAAGTAACATCTTAATGGTAGGGCAAACCGGAACAGGTAAAACATTAGTAGCAAAAACTATTGCAAAAATGTTAAATGTTCCCTTGGCTATTGTGGATGCAACTGTTTTAACCGAAGCTGGTTATGTAGGAGAAGATGTAGAAAGTATTTTAACTCGTTTGCTACAAGCGGCTGATTATGATGTAGCCAAAGCTGAAAGAGGCATCGTATTTATTGACGAAATTGACAAAATAGCTCGTAAAAGCGATAATCCATCAATAACTCGTGACGTTTCGGGTGAAGGAGTACAACAAGCCTTGTTGAAGTTATTAGAAGGAACT
Organism: Flavobacterium fragile; assembly: GCF_023634865.1. Lineage (GTDB taxonomy): Bacteria > Bacteroidota > Bacteroidia > Flavobacteriales > Flavobacteriaceae > Flavobacterium > Flavobacterium fragile. The sequence continues at coordinate 199,452 of NZ_JAMLJN010000001.1, read as the reverse complement.
GTTGTTAATGTACCACCAAAAGGAGGAAGAAAACATCCAGATCAAAAATTTGTAGAAGTGAACACGCAAAACATTCTATTTATTGCTGGTGGTGCTTTCGACGGAATAGAACGCATTATTTCTAAACGTTTAAACAGACAAGCAGTTGGTTATGGTTCTTCAAAAGATACAGATGCTATCGACAAGGATAATTTATTACAATATTTAATTCCAAAAGATGTAAAAGATTTTGGTTTAATTCCAGAAATCATAGGACGTTTACCTGTTCTCACCCACATGGATCCTTTAGATGCAAAAACGTTAAGAGCTATTTTAACCGAGCCTAAAAATGCCTTAGTAAAACAATATCAAAAATTGTTTGAAATGGATGAAGTGGAATTACATTTTGAAGAAGAAGCTTTAGATTACATCGTTGAAAAAGCTTTGGAATATAAATTAGGCGCCAGAGGTTTACGCTCATTATGTGAAGCCATCTTAACAGACGCTATGTACGAATTACCAAGTTCGCAAGACAAACATTTACAAGTTACTAAGGATTATGCCAAAAATAGTTTGAGTAAAAATTTACTACAACGGTTAAAAGCAGTTTCGTAAATAAGTGGCTATTTCTGTTTCACTACACAAAATGTTTTAAAAAATAAAATTCCTCATAAAGTATTATTTGTGAGGAATTTTTATTTTTGAGAAAAGAAAAACTATGGAAAATCTAATCACTTTATTTAAATCTATTGAAGCTGCTAAAGTTATTTCACCTGGAATCGATTATTCTGACTATGTTCCCTTGAATTTATCTGTAACGAATCCTGAGTTGAATCAACATAAATTAGAAACCGCTCAAGATTATGAAATTTTCATTCAAAATCACTTAGATAAAAATAAAGGTAAAATTGCTTTTGGAGGCTATATTGAAACCCGAAATTTATACCAAAGAAGTACAGTTTTTAAAAATACTAATTCAGACGAACGCAATATTCATATCGGTTTAGATTTATGGATGAATGAATCAGCCACAATTCATGCTGCATTAGATGGAAGTATTCACAGCTTTCAAAACAATACTGCGTTAGGTGATTATGGCCCAACCATTATTTTATCACATGAAATAGAAGGGATTAAATTCCATACGCTTTATGGTCACTTAAGCGAAGCATGTTTAATTGGGAAAAAAGTGGGTGATATCGTAAAAAAAGGAGAACGAATTGCTACTTTAGGACTACCACCTATAAATGGCGATTATGCACCTCACTTGCATTTTCAAATCATTATTGATATGGAAGGAAAAGTTGGAGATTATCCTGGAGTATGTAGTGAAAAAACGTTGCCGTTTTACAAATCAAATTGCCCTGATCCGAACATTCTTTTGAAGATTGTAAAATAAATTGGCATCCCTTTTGTGAAGTTAAACTAATAAAGAAATAAATTATGAAGAATGTATTTTATGGAATAGCTTTAGCGACCATTTTATTCTCATGCAGAGAAGAAACAAAAGAAAAAGTAAAGGTAGCCACAGAAGCCGTTGAATCTGATATTAAACTAACTGCAGATTCAGCAAAAGTAAAAGCTAAAAAAGCTATTGATTCTTCTAAAATAGGTCAAAAAGCAAAACACATTATTGCTAAAGGAGCTGAAAAAGTGGAAGAAGGCGCTAAAAAAGTAAAAGAATCTGTTGAAGAATAAAAAAATCCTCAATGAGGATTTTTTTATTTATTTCTTATTTTTTGTTCCCATTTCCATGCACTTGCTAAAGCTTCTTCTAAAGTAGATTGTGCTTTCCAACCTAAAACAGTATTTGCTTTATCAGTGTTTGCATAAGCTTCAATTACGTCACCTTCTCTTCTACCTACAATTTGATAGTTTAATTTTTGATGGGCAACTTTTTCAAAAGCAGTTATCACTTCCAAAACCGAACTTCCTTTACCTGTTCCAATATTAAAAGTTTCTACTTTATTACTGTTTTTCTTATTTAATAATCGCTTTAATGCAACTACATGAGCTTTTGCTAAATCTACTACATGAATATAATCACGGATTGCTGTTCCATCAGGAGTTGGATAATCATCGCCAAATACCGATAACTTTTCACGCAACCCAATAGCGGTTTGTGTAATAAAAGGAACTAAATTTTGCGGAACTCCAATTGGCAACTCTCCAATCTCAGCAGAGGCATGTGCTCCTATTGGATTAAAATAGCGCAATAAAATAGAATTGATATTCGTAACTTTTACAACATCAGTAATGATTTCTTCGCCAATTTGTTTCGTGTTTCCATAAGGCGACATCGCAACTTGTATCGGAGCGTCTTCTGTAATTGGCATTTTTTCGGCTTGACCGTAAACCGTACAAGATGAGCTAAAAATGAAATTTGATTCTAATTTCTTTTGTAATTCTTGCAGTAAATAAACTAGAGAATTGATATTGTTTTCATAATACAATAACGGATTTTCAACACTTTCACCAACCGCTTTTGAAGCAGCAAAATGAATTACTCCCGAAATATCTTGAAATTTTGAAAACAAAGTTTGAACTGCTAATTTATCGCGTAAATCAATGTTTTCAAACAACGGTTTTTTACCCGTAATGCGCTCAATTCCTTCTAAAACATCTATTGATGAATTGGAAAGATTATCTACAGCAATTACCTCAAAACCTTCATTTTGTAATTCTACAACAGTGTGAGAACCTATAAAACCTAAACCTCCTGTAACTAATATCTTCATATTTTAATTTTCAGTGACAGTCGCAGTAAACAGTAAATAAGACTGAATACCGATACTGAGCACTATTACACGTACTCTAAAACAGCGTCTGTGATAAATTTAATTTGTTCGTCATCTAATTCCGTATGCATTGGCAATGCGATTACCTCTTTTACTAATTGATTCGTAACTGGAAAATCTTCTTCTTTGTAACGCGAATCAGCATATGCTTTTTGACTGTGTAATGGAATTGGATAATAAATAGCACAAGGAATTCCTTTTGCTTGTAAATGTTCCAATAAACCATCGCGTTTTCCATTCATAATACGAATTACATATTGATGAAATACGTGACAATCACAAGATTCACAAATAGTGGGCACCCAAATATTAGGGTTTTCTCCAAGAATTTCAGAATACTTTCTTGCTGCTTCTTGACGTGCTTTGTTATAAGCATCTAAATGAGGCAATTTCGCTTTTAAAACTCCGGCCTGAATACTATCTAAGCGTGAATTCACTCCTACCACATCATGGTGATATCTTTCATACATTCCGTGGTTTACAATTCCTCTGATTTTATGAGCTAAAGCATCATCATTGGTAAAAATAGCACCTCCATCACCATAACAACCTAAATTTTTAGATGGAAAAAACGATGTTGCCGCTACATGTCCAATAGTTCCTACTTTCTTTTTAGAACCATTTTTTGAAGTATAATCCGCGCCAATGGCTTGGGCATTATCTTCAATAACATATAAATTATGTTCGTTTGCAATTTCCATAATCGCATCCATATTGGCAGCACGACCAAATAAATGCACTGGAACAATTGCTTTTGTTTTTGGCGTAATGGCTTTACGAATTCCGTCTAATGAAATGTTCATATTGTTCATATCCACATCCACTAAAACCGGAGTTAATTGCAACAAAGCAATTACTTCAACCGTAGCTGCGAAAGTAAAATCGGCCGTAATAACCTCATCACCAGGCTTTAAATCTAACCCCATCATGGCAATTTGCAACGCATCAGTACCATTAGCGCATGGAATCACGTGTTTTACATCTAAATATTTTTCTAAATCTGCCTGAAATTGATGAACTAAAGGTCCGTTAATGTATGTATTTGTATCTAAAACCTCTTGGATCGAAGCATTTACTTCTTCTTTTATCTTTTCGTATTGACCTTTTAAGTCAACCATTTGTAATTTTCTCATATTTGAAATTTTCAGTTTGCAAAATTACTAATTATCTTTAGATGTAGATTTCTTTCTATTCAAAAAATAGATAAATAAACAAAAAAATATAGTTGAAAGAATTGCCTTTACAAGAGACTTATAATTAAACTCTTCTTCAAAAAAATATTTATTTATTGCCAACATAGATATAAAATAGACAACTGCTAGAACTGCCATTTGTTTTGAAATCAATTTCATGTTTTTTTTATTTGATGAAACAATTGTACTTTTATAACCTTAATCTTAGGCATGACTCAAATATATAATTTAATTGTAATTTTAGCTTCACAATTACTTAAAATAATTGCGCTTTTTAGTCCAAAAATGAAACTTTTTGTAGACGGAAGAAAGAAGGTTTTCAAAACATTAGCGAATTCAATTCAATCTTCCGATAAAACGATTTGGTTCCATGCGGCTTCTTTAGGCGAATATGAGCAAGGTTTACCCGTAATTGAAGCAATCAAACAACAATTCACAAATCACAAAATTGTGGTTACTTTTTTTTCACCTTCTGGTTTTGAAGTCCGTAAAAACAACACGGTTGCTGATGTAACGATTTATTTACCGTTAGATACAATTTCAAATGCAAAACAATTTATCAAATTAGTTCATCCCGAAATGGCGTTTTTCATTAAATACGAATATTGGCCAAACTATTTGAATGAACTTAAAAATCAAAATATCAAAACTTATCTGATTTCTGGAATCTTACGAGAAAACCAGGCGTTTTTTAAATGGTATGGCGGATTTTACAGAAATGCCTTAAAAACATTTGATTACTTTTTTGTTCAGAATGAAAGTTCAAAAAATCTTATACAAACTATCGGATTTAACAATGTAAAAGTTTCTGGCGATACCCGTTTTGATCGTGTGGTTTCGATATTAGAACGTGATAATTCATTGGATTTTATCGAACAATTCAAAAATAACAAAACTACCATCGTCATTGGAAGTTCGTGGCCAAAAGATGAAAGTTTATTGGTGAATTACATCAATCAGAGTTCGGATGATGTAAAATTTATTATTGCACCGCATAACATCAAACAAGAGCAAATTTCAAATCTCAAAAATCAAATTCAAAAGAAAACGATTTTATATTCGGAAAAAGATGAGATGCTGAAAGAAGATCATCATGACAAAATAGAGACTTTTCAGGTTTTCATCATCGATACCATTGGAATTTTAACCAAAATTTACTCCTATGCCGATATTGCTTATGTGGGTGGCGGATTCGGAAATCCAGGTGTTCATAATATTTTGGAACCGGCGACTTTTGGAGTTCCGGTAGTGATTGGTCCAAATTTTTCGCATTTTGTTGAAGCAACAGCTTTGGTAAATATGGAAGGTTGTATTTCGATTCAGAATCAAACTCAATTAAATGAAGCTTTTGATTTATTACTTCACAATGAAGACGAACGATTAGAAAAGGGGCACATTTGCAGCACGTTTGTTCAAATGAATAAAGGAGCTACACAAACGATTATGAATCATATTTTGAACTAATGACAACCTTCAAACCATTAGAAATTGCAGATATTGAAATCATAACCCAAATGATGCAAGATTTCCACGCAATTGACAATTATCCGATGGATATTGAAGTAACGAAAACTTTATTTCAAGAATTTATTTCTAATGAACCTCTTGGTAAATCTTGGTTGATTTATTCTGAAAATGAAATTGTAGGTTACATCATTCTGACTTTTATTTTCAGTTTTGAGTATGGCGGAAAAATTGCTTTTGTAGAAGAATTATTCATCAAAGAAACCGCTCGCGAAAAAGGCTTTGGAAAAGAAGCGATTCAATTTATTCAGCAGGAAGTTCCTAAATTATCGTTAAAATTACTCTATCTAGAAGTGGAACCTCATAACGAAAAGGCTCAAAAATTGTATCTTGCACACGATTTTGAAATTCACAACAGAAAATTAATGAAGTACAAAGTCACTAAATAAAATTAAACCTATGAAATTTTTAAAATTACTACTTGTTTTAGTTGTTTTCCAAGTTCAAGCGCAACAAGGAGGCATGTGGATTCCTTCGTTATTGAAAGGAACCAACGAAAAAGAAATGAAAGCCTTGGGAATGAAAATTAGTGCCGATGATATTTATTCGGTAAATAATTCCAGCTTAAAAGACGCTGTTCCTCATTTTGATGGCGGTTGTACAGCAGAAATGATTTCGCCAAAAGGACTTTTATTAACCAATCACCACTGTGGATATGACAATATTCAAAGTCATTCTACAGTTGAACATGATTATTTAACGAATGGTTTTTGGGCTTACAAAATGGAAGACGAATTACCAAACAAAGATTTAACGGTAACTTTCATCATCAAAATTGAAGATGTTACCAACAAAATCTTTGAAGGTGTTTTAAACCTTCCAACCGAAAGCGACAAACAAAAAAGAATCCAACAAAATATTGCAACAGTTAGCAAAAGTTTCCAAAAAGAATCTTGGCAAGATATAATGATTCGTGCTTTTTATGACGGAAACCAATACTTATTATTCGTAACTGAAACATTTAAGGATGTCCGTTTAGTAGGTGCACCACCAAGTTCAATAGGAAAATTTGGTTCGGATACTGATAACTGGGTTTGGCCTCGTCACACAGGAGATTTCTCTTTATTTAGAATTTACGCAGACAAAAACAATCGCCCTGCTGAATATTCAAAAGACAACGTTCCATACAAACCAAAACACTTTTTCCCAGTTTCTGCAAAAGGAATTCAAGAAAACGATTTTACTATGGTAATGGGATATCCTGGAAGAACTCAGGAGTATTTACCTTCATTCGCCGTAGAACAAATTGTAAATGATTTGAATCCGGCTAAAATTGAAATTCGTGATGCCGCTTTAAAAGTGCAAGATGGTTTCATGAGAAAAGACAATGCCATTAAAATTCAATATGCCTCAAAATACGCAGGTGTTGCCAATTATTGGAAAAAATGGATTGGCGAAACTAAAGGTTTGAAAAAGTCGAATGCAGTTGCCTTTAAACAAGATTTCGAAAAGAAATTTCAAGAAAAAGTAAATAAAGCTGGCAAACAAGTCGAATACGGAACTATTTTAGCTGATTTCGAAAAGAACTACAAAGAAATTAGAGAATATGCTATTGCAAGAGATTACTTTACGGAAGTAGTTTTACGTAATTCAGAAATTTTATCTTTTGGATACCGTTTATACCAATTAGAACAAGTTTATAATACAAGAGGCGAGCAAGCTTTCAATGATAGAAAAAGCAATTTAATTTCAGGATTCGAAGGTTTATATAAAGATTATAGCGCTCAAGTGGATGAGAAAGTGTTTGAACAACTAATCCATTTATATGCTAATAAGTCTCCAAAACAATTTTTACCAGAAACACTAATTAAAATTAATGCTACCGATCTAACAGCAAGTGTTTTTGGTTCTTCGAAATTAACTAACTTCAATGGTTTGAAAGAATTATTGAATGGTGATGCCAAATTAGTTTTAGAAAAATTAAATCAAGATAAAGGATATCAATTGGTTAAATCGATTGCAGATAGTTACCAAAAAAATGTAGCGCCAAAGTTTGACGAAATCAATTTGAAAAACATTGCATTACAAAGAACCTACATGAAAGGAATTATGGAATTCTTCCCTAACGACAGAATTTTCCCTGATGCTAACAGTACATTACGTGTAACCTATGGAAAAGTAAAAGGATACAAGCCAAGCGATGCCGTTATTTATGAACCTGTAAGTTATTTAGATGGTGTTATTGAAAAATACATTCCGGGCGATTACGAATTTGATGTTCCAAAAAAATTAATCGATTTGTATAATGCAAAAGATTATGGAAGATATGCTGATAAAAATGGTAAAATGCCATTAGCATTTATAGCTACAAATCATACTACTGGCGGAAATTCAGGAAGTCCGGCTTTAGACGCAAAAGGAAACCTAATCGGATTGAACTTTGATAGAGTTTGGGAGGGTACTATGAGTGACATCTATTATAGTCCAGAAATCTGTAGAAACATCATGGTAGATGCTCGCTATATTTTATTCATAATCGATAAATACGCAGGTGCTAAAAACCTTATTGAAGAAATGACAATTATTTACCCTAAGTCACAAAAAACCAAATAATTACATTTTTTTTCAAAAAAAATAATTTTGGCACGTAATTTGAAATAATGCATTTCGGAATCCAAAGAAAAAAAAATAAAAAAATTTGTCTAAAAATATTTTGACATGTTAAAAAATTTATATCTTTGCTCCGAATTAATAATTAACCTTTATAATTTAGTAAGATGAAAAAAGTTGTTTTAAGTTTAGCAATCGTTGCTGCTATGTTCGTTTCATGTAAAGAAAATGCTGCTGAAGAAACTCCAGCTGTTGACTCAACTGTAGTTGAAACTCCTGCTGTTGAAGAAGCTCCTGCTGCTGATTCTACTGCTGTAGTTGCTGATTCTGCTGCTACTGCTGCTCCAGCTACTGAAGCTGCACCTGCAAAGTAATTTATTGCTAACAGAAAAAATTAAGCCTCACTTTGTGGGGCTTTTTTTTATTTTAATTCGTATTTTTGAACCAATTAATTCTATAAAAATTCAAAAATGAAAAAAATTGCATTAAGCCTAATCCTTACATCGTTAACATTTGTTTCCTGCAAAGAAACTACAGACAAAGTTGAAAACACAATAGATTCGACTAAAACTGAAGTTAATGAAAAAATTGAAACTGTTACTGATTCAGTTACAAACACTGTAGACTCTACTGCAGCCGCACTTAAGGAAGCTGTTAAAGTAGAACTTAAAAAAGTAGATGAATAAAAAAAAGACTCTGGTTGTTCAGAGTCTTTTTTTTTAGAATTTAATTTTTGTTATTGAGCGTCATTAAAAATATTGTCCCCTAAAGAGAAATCTAAAAACTCTGCTTTGCCTGCATACTTAACAATTTCATCAATCCCCTTTTGAAGCAACAACTGAGTTGTATATTTTCGACTCACAGCTATTTCATGCTCATCTAATATCAATCTAAAAAAGAACTTGCCACTAGACGATTTAAAACGCATAAAAACGCATTTATCAATAGAAACTTTCAAACGCTCAATCTCTTCCTCGCATTCAAATCGCAACTCGAAATCATTACTCGTAAAAATGGCTTTCCCTTTTCGAGATACAAACTCGTATTTATAATTTCCGTTAAGTCGTTTGCTAATTACAAAAGTTCCCATTTTATTTTTAAAAGATTATAAACAAAAAAAGCTCCAAACATAGTTTGAAGCTTTTTGTACTCAAGGCGGGACTTGAACCCGCACGGGCATTACTACCCACTGGATTTTAAGTCCAGCGTGTCTACCAATTCCACCACTCGAGCAAAAATATTTTAATTTGGTAGTGTTGAGCGAAAAACGGGGTTCGAACCCGCGACCTCAACCTTGGCAAGGTTGCGCTCTACCAACTGAGCTATTTTCGCATTGCGTTTTTTTAGAACTTTGCCATACTTGTTCCGTATTGCGAGTGCAAATATAGAACATATTTTTATTCTTGCAAGCACTTTTTAAATAAAAATTAAAACTTTTTCAGAACTTTTCTTTAACCTTTTGATAACGAATAATTTATTTAAAATTATTTTTTTACCAACATTCGTTTAATTTCGTTTAACTTCATTAAAGCCTCTACTGGAGTTAATGTATTGATGTCAATATTCACGATTTCTTCTTTAATTTCTTCCAAAAGTGGATCATCTAAGTTAAAGAAACTCAATTGCAGTTCATCATTTGCCGATTTAATTCCAGACAATTCTTCACTCGAATGTCTTTTTTCTAATTGCTTTAATAGTTTTTGTGCTTTTTGAATTACAATTTGAGGCATACCTGCCATTTTTGCTACATGAATTCCAAAACTATGTGCACTTCCGCCTTTCACTAATTTACGAATGAATAAAACCGTATCTTTTAATTCTTTTACTGAAACATTATAATTCTGAATGCGTTCAAACGTAACTTCCATTTCGTTTAGTTCGTGATAATGCGTAGCGAAAAGCGTTTTAGGTTTGTTTGGATGTTCGTGCAAATATTCTGAAATCGCCCAAGCAATCGAAATTCCGTCATAGGTTGAAGTTCCTCTTCCAATTTCATCTAACAAGACCAAACTTCTTTCGGAAATATTGTTCAAAATCGAAGCGGTTTCGTTCATTTCCACCATAAAAGTAGATTCACCCATCGAAATATTATCGCTTGCTCCAACTCTGGTAAAAATTTTGTCTACTACACCCATTCTAACGCTTTCTGCTGGAACGAAACTTCCCATTTGCGCCATCAACACAATCAAAGCCGTTTGACGTAAAATTGCCGATTTACCCGACATATTCGGACCGGTAATCATAATGATTTGTTGGGTTTCTCTATCTAAATAAACATCATTCGTTATGTATGGCACACCAACAGGCAATTGCTTTTCAATTACAGGATGACGACCGTCTTTAATTTCCAAATCGAAACTTTCATCTAAATCTGGACAAACGTATTTATTATCAATCGCTAATTGCGTGAAAGAGGTCAAACAATCCAATTGCGCAATTAAATTCGCATTTAACTGAACATGTTTGATGTAAGTAGCAATCCAATTCACCAATTGTTCAAACAACTGCGTTTCTAATTGATGAATCTTTTCTTCGGCACCTAAAATTTTAGATTCATATTCTTTTAGTTCTTCAGTAATATATCGCTCAGCATTCACTAAGGTTTGCTTACGAATCCATTCTACTGGAACTTTGTCTTTATGTGTATTTCGAACTTCGATGTAATAACCAAAAACGTTATTGAACGAAACTTTCAAAGAAGGAATGCCAGAAGCAGCGCTTTCTCTTTGCTCTAATTCTTCTAAATATCCTTTTCCAGTAGATGAAATTGCACGTAACTCATCTAATTCAGAATGAACTCCAACAGCAATTGCGTTTCCTTTATTCACGCTTACTGGCGCATCTTCTTGAATAGTAGTTTTGATTTTTTCTCGCAACAATTCGCAAGCATGTAAACTATCGCCAATTACTCGCAACGCCTCATTCGAACTTTCTAAAGCCAAGGTTTTAATTGGAATAATAGCATCTAACGAATCTTTTAAGAAATTGACTTCTCTTGGCGAAATTTTACCTGTAGCTACTTTTGAAATCAAACGCTCCAAATCGGAAATTTGTTTGATTTGATATTGAATTTGTTGTAAAACTTCTGGATTGGCTTTCAAATACGAAATCACTTCATGGCGACTTCTGATTTTTGCAATGTCCTTCAACGGAAGTGCTAACCAACGTTTCAAAAGCCTTGCTCCCATTGGTGAAAGCGTTTTATCAATTACATCTAAAAGCGTCACCGCATTAGGATTATAACTGTGATACAATTCTAAATTTCGAATAGTAAATTTATCCATCCAAACGTAAGCATCTTCGGCAATCCGCTGGATATTCGTGATATGTTGGATTTTATTATGTTGCGTTTCCGACAAATAATACAAAACCGCACCTGAGGCAATCAAACCTTCCGTTAATTCTTCTACTCCAAAACCTTTTAATGAATTGGTTTGAAAATGTTTCGTCAAACTTTCTAAGGCATAATCTTCTTTATACACCCAATCTTCCAAAAAGAAGGTATGAAAATCATCGCCAAAAACAGATTGAAATTGATTTTTAAACTGTTTTGGAATTAAAATTTCACTCGGGCGGAAGTTTTGTAACAATTTATCGATGTATTCTTCATTACCTTGTGCTACCAGAAATTCGCCTGTTGACACATCTAAAAATGAAACCCCAACCGTTTTCTTTCCAAAATGAACTGATGCTAAAAAGTTGTTCGACTTCGACTGCAACACCTCATCATTCATCGAAACACCTGGAGTAACCAATTCTGTAACACCACGTTTTACAATGGTTTTCGTCATTTTTGGATCTTCTAATTGATCGCAAATCGCTACTCGAAGTCCCGCTTTAACTAACTTAGGTAAATAGGTATTTAAAGAATGATGCGGAAATCCTGCCAAGGCGGTTTCGCTGTCACTTCCAGCTCCTCGCTTCGTCAAAGTAATACCTAAAATTCCTGCGGCACGAACAGCATCTTCTCCAAAAGTTTCATAAAAATCGCCCACACGAAACAACAAACACGCATCGGGATATTTATTTTTTATCTCGTTGTATTGTTTCATTAAAGGGGTTTCCTTGGGTGCTTTATCAGGAGTTGCTGCAGATTTTTTCGCCACAATTAAAAATTTTAAGTATGATTGCGAAGGTATGAAAATCAAAAACAATTTCAAGGGCAAGAGCAACAACAATTTTCAAGTTCAAATACAAGTTTAATTTCGATTTCAAATTTTAACGTAAAGAGGCAAAGTTTTCGCAAAGTTTGCAAAGGCTTTTATGAACAAAATGGTTTAGTTTATTAATTTTCTAATTTGATAGGGATACATTTCATAAAAAACTTGGTCTTCATTAATTGTGTATCCTTTTTCTAAATCTTTTTTCGCTTCTTCGAGTAACATATCTGCCAATTCTCTGGGTTGTCCTTCTCTAATCATTGCAATTGCTTTATAAAACTTAACATCAGAAAAATTTGGATATTGCATTAAAGCTCGATTGAAAATTTCAATTGATTCCTTAAATTTATTTTGTTCATAAAGTGAAATTCCGTAGTAAAATAAATCCAAATGATGTGCTTCTCCTAAACGCTCCTTTTGATCATCTGTATCCTTTTTAAAAATTTTTTCAGCTTTTTCAAATTCGTTTAATTGTAAATAACTTAGGGCGATATGAAAATCATAACTATGATCCATAACATACGAATTCCCAAATAAAGTTTTACATTTTTCAAAATCTACAATAGCATCCTTATAACTTTTAACAAAAATACATTTTATGAATGCTCTATAATCTAACCATCTTCTTTCGTCGTATTTTACCGCTTTATCTAAGAAAACCATTCCTGCTTCGTATTTTCTCATTTTAAATAACGGCATTGCTTTTTGTTGCCACAAATAAGCTATCGTTGAATCTTTAGCTAAACCTGCATCTAAACATTTTTGACGTTCAGACATTAAAATTCTAAAATCATAATGTTTAGCACAATCATTAAGATGTTCTTTTACTATTAACTCCTGCTTTTCTTGAACTTCCTTTGAAGCATTTGAATTTTGAGAAAATCCAAAAAAGGAAAACAAACTAAATAAAACAAATACGAATTTCATACAATATTTTTTTTGCCAATTTACAAAGCATCATTTCAGGTTGCTGTTATTAAGTTGTTAATTATTTCACAACACAAACTTTGAAACATGAAACTTTGAAACTTCAACTCAATAAAATATCTTTGCCACATGAGAAAATTAGCCAACGCAGAATTAGAACGCAAAAACATCAACGAGTTTAAAGAAGCTCAAAAAACACCCATTATTGTAATCTTAGACGATATTAGAAGTTTGCATAATATTGGTTCGGTTTTTAGAACTTCGGATGCTTTTTTGATTGAAAAGATTTATTTGTGTGGTATTACGGCTACTCCGCCCAACAAAGAAATCCACAAAACAGCCCTTGGCGCTACAGAAACTGTTGCTTGGGAATACGCAAAAGACGTTTTAGAAGTGGTAAATCAATTGAAACAAGAAAATGTAAAAGTGTATTCAGTTGAACAGACTGAAAATGCAATCATGTTGGATGATTTTCAACCTGAAACCAATACAAAATACGCTTTAATTTTTGGAAACGAAGTGAAAGGCGTTTCTCAAGAAGCGATTAATTTGAGCAATGGCGTGATTGAAATTCCGCAATTGGGAAGTAAACATTCGTTGAATATTTCGGTGAGTGCTGGAATTGTGATTTGGGATTTGTTTCAGAAGCTTCGCTAGAAAATTTTTATTTAACCGCAAAGAAGCAAAGTTTTTTCGCAAAAGACGCTATGAATTTGTGATAATTCGTAAAATTCGTGTTTAATTAAGTCAAAAGAGAGCCTTTCAGCGTAACAAGTTTTGGGGAAAAAATACGTTGAAATTAACATTGCGCAGCATTAGTTTTATCAGCGTTCTAATGCAATTTTTCTGTTAATTTCATTCAACAAAAACACATAATCTTCCTGTTTTTTTACAAAATCCAAATCAGAAACATCAATAATCAACACATTCAAATCGGTTTGTGTTTTGATGTAATCTAAGTAGCCTTGATTGATTTTTTCTAAATAATCGGCTGGAATTTCTTGTTCGTAACTTCTGCCACGTTTTTTGATATTTTCCAAAAGACGTTCCGTATTTTGATACAAATACACGTACAAATCTGGCTTTGGCATTTCTTTGTGTATAATATCAAACATGGTTTTGTACAAACGGTATTCGTCTTCTTGAAGGGTTACTTTGGCAAAAATTAGTGATTTGAAAATGTGATAATCTGCCACCACAAAATCCTTAAACAAATCAAATTGCGCTAAATCATCTGATAATTGTTGGTATCTATCCGCTAAAAATGACATTTCTAACGGAAACGCATAACGACTTTGGTCTTTGTAAAACTTTGGCAAAAACGGATTATCGGCAAAGCGTTCTAACACTAATTTTGCGTTACAATCTTCTGATAATTTGGTTGATAAAGTGGTCTTTCCTGCTCCAATATTACCTTCAATGGCGATGTAATTGAATTGCTGTAATTGGAGTTTTTCAATTGGTGAAATTATAGAATGAATTGCTTTTATTTCGCTTGTATCTTCCGTTTGAGCTAACAATTGAGAAATGGATTTCTTCAAAAGAGGATGTTCCCAATTCAATCCTAAATCTAACATCGGCTGTAACACAAATTTTCGGTTTTGCATTAACGGATGAGGAACTTGCAGATTTTCGGTTGAAATAATCTCTTCATCAAAAGCGATTATATCTACATCAATTATCCTAGCCTGATAACCCGAATCTTTAGAACGAGCTCTACCTAACTTTTTCTCTACTTTCAAAACCTGATTCAATATTTTTTGAGCCGATTTTGTCGTATGAATCAAAATTACAGCATTATAAAAAGATTCGCTTTCAAAACCCCATGCCGGTGTTTCATAAACTTTAGAAACCTTTACAACAGTTGCTACTTCACTATGAATCAAATCGATACAAGACTGAATCGCTTCTAAGCGATTGCCTTGATTACTTCCTAGAGATAAAATAACTTGATGTTGACTCATATTGGCAAAATAACAAACAATTTTAGACTTCTAATTTACCTTTTTCATTTTTTTATGAACATGTAACAATTTTTGAGTTTTTACTACTAATACTTTAAATTAAAATGAAATTGAAATGAGATTTTTAGGAAATGTATTAGCCACAATTGTAGGGCTTTTTGTATTTTTCATGCTTGCCTTTTTTGGTCTTATGGTTATAGGATTGCTTGTTGGTGGCGGTGAAGAAACTGTAACGATTGAAAACAATTCTGTTATTGAATTAGATTTATCAAAAGTAACCCTAGACTACGCAGGAAAAACCAATTACAAAGACTTCAATTATTTTGAAGCGCAACATGATGGAGTGACTGATATTTTAAATGCAATAGATGCTGCTAAAACGGACGACAAAATCAAAGGTATCTCTATTTTAAATAACCAATCACAATTAGGATTAGCTCAAAGTAGAGCGATTCGTAACAAACTTGAAGAATTTAAAAAATCTGGAAAATTTGTTTATGCTTACGCCAATTATTTTACTCAAGGAGAATATTATCTAAATTCTGTAGCTGATCAAGTGTATTTAAATCCAGCTGGAGAAGTTGATTTTAAAGGACTTTCCTCTGAAATTATTTACATGAAAGATTTACAAGATAAATCAGGCGTAAAGTTTGAAGTAATTCGTCACGGTAAATATAAAAGTGCTGTTGAACCTTATCTTTCACAAGAAATGAGTCCAGAAAATCGTGAACAAATGACGGTTTTATTAAATTCCGTTTGGAATACTATTGTTGAAGACATCGCTAAAAGTAGAAAATTATCGATTCTTCAATTGAATGCTATTGCTAATTCCCTTGGAGCAAGAACACCAGAACTTGCATTAGCGAACAAACTAATTGACAAAATAGCTTATGAAGACGAATATCACAACGCCATTCGCACCAAATTAAAATTAGCAAAAGACGAAAAGTACGACTTTGTTAGCATTACAGATTATGCACAAACTTCAGCTTCAACAGTAGAAGATTATACTAAAAAGGACATTATAGCTGTAATTTACGCTCAAGGGGAAATTCTAGGTGGAGAAGGTGATATTAACATAATTGGAGAAGGTTCTATAAATCGTTCTTTGCGCGAAGCTCGTGAAGACAAAAATGTAAAAGCAATTGTATTACGAGTAAACAGTCCGGGAGGTAGTGCTTTAACTTCAGAATTAATTTGGAGAGAAATTGAACTTACCAAAAAAGTTAAGCCAGTTGTGGTTTCAATGGGAGATTATGCGGCTTCAGGAGGTTACTACATTTCAGCTAATGCAGATAGAATTTTCGCTGAACCAAACACCATAACAGGTTCAATAGGTGTTTTTGGAATGTTGCCTAATATGAACCAACTAGGAAAAAACATTGGAATTAATGCCGAACAAGTTAAAACCCACGATAACGCGAGTGGATATAGTGTTTTTGAACCCATCGATGAAGGTTTCAAAGGATATGTTTTAGAAGGAATAGAAAGAACCTATAATATATTTTTAAAACGAGTTGCTGATGGCAGAAAAATGTCAATCACACAAGTTGATGCTATAGCGCAAGGCCGTGTTTGGACAGGAGTAGATGCTAAGAAAATAGGATTAGTAGATGAACTTGGCGGTTTAGATGCAGCAATTAAATATGCCGCTAAACTAGGAAAAACCTCATCTTATAGAACTGAAAGTTTTCCAGAATATGAAAAAAGCTTTGAAGATATGCTGGCTAATTTTACTGGACTTGCTATGTTTAAAACCAAAGAGCAATTGCTGAAAGAACAACTAGGAGAAGAAGGATTTCAAATGCTAGAAAAAATTAAACGAGTAAAAAGCAGAAAAGGAATTCAAGCTATGATGCCTTACGAAATCGAGATTCATTAATTGTTTACTATAAACAACAAAATCCCAAAGACAATTCGTTTTTGGGATTTTTTTATAAGTTTTACTCAAATTTAATGCGTAAATTTACAGTTGGTATTACTTTTGTGTAGCTAAAATCATTCACTTCAAAAAATACAATCATGTTAAAGAAAGTTTTAAAAGGACTTGGGATATTCCTTTTGGTAACCATCATCGCATTAGCAGCCGCACCTTTTTTGTTTAAAGACAAAATCAAGGAAATGATTGCTAAAACATTAAACGAAAATGTAAATGCAAACATAGCCTTTGAAGATGTTGATTTAAGCTTGTTAAAAAGTTTCCCAAAAGCTCATGTAACAATTGATAAACTTAGCATCATTAACAAAGCACCATTTGAAGGCGACACCCTTTTGTATGCCGGAGAAACTAATGTTACCATGAGTGTTAAAGAGCTTTTTAAAGGCGAAAGAGAAGCTATGAGTTTAGAGAGTTTTAATGCTGTTGACGGAATTGTAAACATTTTTTTTAATAAGGACGGAATTGGTAATTTTGACATTGCAATAAAACAAGCAGAAGAAACAAAACCGTCTGAAAGTAAGCCGTTTTCTCTAGACATTCAGAAGTATGGCGTAGAAAATTTAAAATTCAGTTATACCGATGAAGGTTCGAATATGAAAATGGTTTTAGACAGCATTTATCATGAAGGAAAAGGAAATTTTGCGGCTCAAAAATTAGATTTAGAAACCAAAACTACAGCTAAACTTTCTTTTGAAATGGAAAAAACAAACTACATGAACAATGTGGGAATCTCTTTAGATGCTATTTTAGGAATCGATTTAGAGAAAAGCAAATACGAATTCAAAGATAATAAAGCGTTAATTAATCAATTACCATTAGAATTTAATGGATTTATTCAAATGGTGGAAGCAGGTCAAACGTATGACTTAACATTTAAAACCCCAACTTCTGATTTTAAAAACTTCTTAGGATTAGTCCCGGCTGCTTATTCAGGTGATATTAGTAAAGTAAAAACTACTGGACAATTCTCAGTAGATGGAAAAGTAAAAGGAAATTTAACCGAAACTACTATTCCCGCTTTCGATGTGAAAATTGCTTCAAATAATGCTTCTTTCCAATATCCAGATTTACCAAAATCGGTTAAAAATATTGTGATTGACACCCATATTATTAATGAAAGTGGCGCAATAAATGATACTTATGTGAATTTACACCAACTATCTTTTGCCATAGATCAAGACGTTTTTAATGCGAAGGCAATTGTGAAAAACATTGCAACAAATGCTATAGTAGATGCCGAATTAAAAGGAACCATCAACTTAGCAAATGTTACAAAAGCGTATCCTGTAAAACTAGACAAACCTCTTAGTGGAATTTTAAAAGCTGACGTAGAAACGATATTTGACATGCAATCGGTAGAGAAAAGTCAGTATCAAAATATAAAAAATTCGGGAACGGTTAGTTTGACTGGTTTTCACTACGAAGGTCCAGATATGGCAAAACCTTTTAAAATCAATCAAGCTAATGTAGCATTTAATCCAAACCATATCAACTTGAGCAAGTTTGATGCTAAAACAGGTTCGTCTGACATTCAAATAAATGGAACTTTAGACAATTTCTACGGATTCATGTTTAAAAACCAAATCCTGAAAGGTAAATTCAATATGAGTTCTACCAAATTAGTGGTTTCTGATTTCATGGCGCCAACTACAACTACTACAGAAGAAGGCAAAAAAACAACAGAAGCGGTAAAAATTCCTTCTTTCTTAGATTGTAGTATTACAGCTAAAGCAGGAACTGTTGTTTATGATAATTTGAACTTGAAAGATGTTTCTGGAAATATGATTATTCGTGACGAAGCCGTTACATTGAATAATTTAAAAATGGGAATCTTTGGCGGAAATATTGGTTTAACCGGAACTGTTTCTACCAAAGGAAAAACTCCAAAATTTGATATGGATTTAGGCTTAAACTCTGTAAATATTGCAGAATCGTTTACCCAATTAGACATGTTAAAATCGATTGCTCCAATTGCTGGTGTAATTAATGGAAAACTAAATTCGACCATCAAACTTTCTGGAAATTTACAAAATGATATGACGCCAAATTTAAAAACGATTTCTGGAGATTTATTTGGGCAATTATTATCTACAACTATCAATGAAAAAAACTCTGCTATGCTAACTGCATTAAGTTCAAACATGAAATTCATTGATTTAAACAAACTAAATCTAAACGATGTAAAAGCGGCTTTATCGTTTAAAGATGGAAAAGTAAATGTTAAACCTTTTGATATTAAATATCAAGACATAACCGTAAATGTTGGCGGAAGTCATGGGTTTGACCAAACGATGAATTACAATTTAAAGTTTGATGTTCCGGTGAAATATTTAGGTAAAGACGTAACTAATTTATTGGCAAAATTAACGCCTGCCGACCAAAAACAAATAACTAGTATTCCAGTAAATGGCTTAATGACAGGGAACTTTTCGCAACCTAAATTCAATACTGATTTAAAACAAGCTACAACCAATTTAACTACGCAATTAGTTAAAATGCAGAAAGAAAAATTAGTAAAGCAAGGATCCAATGCATTAGGAAATTTATTAGGTGGAACTAAAAACAATACTACAACTGATTCTACTAAGACAACTTCAACTCCTAAAGAAGAAATTAAAAATACCGTTAAAGACAAAGCTACAGGTGCTCTGAAAGATTTATTTGGCAGAAAGAAAAAAGAAGAATAGTATTTTGAATCAAAAAACAAAACCCTCTCAAATTTTGAAAGGGTTTTGTTTATAAACTCATTTTCACCACATAACCTTCATAAGTTCTTACATTAAAAACGGTTCCGTCTTCAAAAATTAAATATTGACCTTTAATTCCGGTTAGAGTGCCTGAGAAATTTGGTGTTTTATCTAAATTCAAACTCGTAACTTTTTTAGGATATTGCAACACAGGAAAATCTAATTGTATAATTTTTTCTTCCTTTGGAAAATAATCTTTTACTTCGGTTGGTAACCAATCAAACACTTTGTTGCGTTCTGCAATCAAATCCATATGTAAATATTCGTTTTTTAGCATTTTTTGCCAATTGGTTTTATCGGCAAAATGGTTTTTCAAAGCAACTTCTGTAATTCCTGCTAAATATCTGTTGGGCACTTCAACTATTGGAATCGCTTGTACGGCGCCTTGGTCAATCCAACGAGTGGGAACTTGGGTTTTTCTGGTTACGCCAACTTTTACTTCACTTGATAACGCTAAATACACTACGTGAGGTTGTAATTGTACGCGTTTTTCGTACTCTAAATCACGGTCTTCGATATCTAAATGCGCGGTGCTTAATTCGGGTTTCATAATCCAATCCCCTACTGCTGGGCTGCTCATAAAACAATCGTAACAAAATCCTTGACGAAAAATCTTCTTGGCTTTTCCGCAATTCAAACATTGGTAACCTTGAAATTCAATTTCCATTGGTTTCCCTAAAAGTTGGTTCAGGTTTAAAAAACTATTTTCAAAAACCAAATAGTATTGAATTGGGTTTCCAAATTCGGTTTGCATTTTACTTAGCGTGCCTTGATAATTCATTTGTGTTAAGATTTACTTTTTCGTTTTATTATTTAAAAAAAATGCTATTTTTGGTAAAGTTATTATTCCGTTTTAATAATTCAAAATTAGAAATAGGTAAATGCCATTACAAATTATAAATTCTGTTGCCACTTGGATTTTGAAGAAACGAATTCATCAAATGGAATTGTTTTTAAAATATCCGCATGAAGTACAAGAAGAATTGCTTTTCAACCTTATAAAATCTGCCGAAAACACGCAAACGGGAAGAAAATACGACTTTTCTTCTATGAAGAATTACACCTCTTTTAGTGAGCGAATTCCTGTTTCTACTTACGAAGATTTAGAACCTTTAATTGAAAGAACCAGACAAGGCGAACAAAATGTTTTTTGGAATTCCAACATCAAATGGTTTGCTAAATCTAGTGGAACAACTAATGCCAAGAGTAAATTTATTCCGGTAAGTTCAGAATCTTTAGAAAATTGTCATTACAAAGCGAGTAAAGATTTATTGTGTTTGTATTTAAACAATAATGAAGAATCGCAAATGTTTACAGGAAAAAGTCTTCGCTTGGGCGGAAGTAAACAATTGTATGAAGACAACAACACGTTCTTTGGGGATTTATCAGCCATTTTAATTGACAACATGCCGATTTGGGCCGAATTTAGTTCCACTCCAAGTAGCAAAATTTCATTAATGGGCGATTGGGAAACAAAACTTCCCGCCATTATAAACGAAACCATTAATGAAAATGTAACGAGTTTAGCTGGCGTTCCGAGTTGGATGATGGTTTTATTACAAAAAACGTTAGAAACTACAGGAAAATCAAACTTATTAGAGCTTTGGCCAAATGCAGAAGTCTATTTTCATGGAGGTGTCAATTTTGATCCGTACAGAGAGCAATACAAGAAATTATTTCCAAAAGATACTTTCAAATACTACGAAATTTATAATGCTTCGGAAGGTTTTTTTGCCATTCAAGACCAGAATGATTCGAGCGAATTATTGTTAATGTTAGATTACGGGATTTTCTATGAATTTATTCCGATGGACACCTTTGGAAGCTTAAACCAACAAGTTATTCGACTGAATCAAGTAGAATTGAATAAAAATTATGCTTTAGTAATTACCACTAACTCGGGTTTATGGCGTTATTTAATTGGAGATACGATTCGATTTACTTCATTAAGCCCATACCGAATTAAGGTAACGGGAAGAACCAAACACCACATTAACGTTTTTGGTGAAGAATTAATGGTTGAAAATACTGATACAGCTTTGACTAAAACTTGTAAAGAATTCAATTGTGAAACTACCGATTATACTGTTGCGCCAATTTTTATGAATGCAAAACAAAAAGGAGCTCACGAATGGATTATCGAATTTAAAATTAAACCTGATAATATTGAAAACTTCAGAAAAGCTTTAGACGAAAATCTTCAAAATTTAAATTCTGATTATGAGGCGAAACGTTATAACAATATGACATTAAATCCACTGGTGTTGAATGTAGCTCGTGAAAATCTATTTTATGATTGGTTAAAACAACAAGGTAAATTAGGAGGACAAAATAAAGTTCCAAGATTGTCTAACGACAGAATTTATTTAGATTCTTTATTAGCATTACAAAACCGAAATTAAAAAAAAATTATTCCTTGGATTAAAATCAATTTTAAAAATATATTTCCAAAAAAAAATGACTCCAGAAGAAATTCATAATTATTTTGAAAACATCAAAACATTAGTTTTAGAATATTCTCCAAAGTTTGTTGTTGCCATTATAATACTTTTAGTAGGATTATGGACAACTAGTTTCATTACAAGAACAGCAAAAAAAATAATGTTGAAAAGAAAAGTAGAAGTTACCCTTTCAACATTTATTGGGAATTTAATCTTCTGGACGCTTCGAGTGCTTCTCTTTGTAACGGTTATTTCAAAACTTGGTATTGAAACTTCTTCTTTTGTTGCTATTTTAGGAGCAGCAGGTTTAGCTATCGGACTTTCATTACAAGGTTCCTTATCTAATTTTGCAGGAGGAATTTTAATAATTCTTTTCAAACCTTTTAGAATTGGAGATATTATTGAAGCGCAAGGAGTTCAAGGGACTGTTGATGATATCAAAATATTTTCTACCGTAATTACTTCGCCCGACAACAAACAAATCGTAATACCTAATGCCGTTTTATCTAATGGTGTAATTATTAATCATACTATAAAAGGAATTAGAAGAATTGAAATTGTAATTACTGTCGATTATAAAAACGATTTACCAATAGTAAAATCAACTATAGAAAATATTTTGAAATCTATTCCTGAAATTTTGTCACAACCACAAGCTTCGGTTTACGTTTTAAATTTGGGAGCTAATGCTATAGATTTTGCTGTTAAACCTTATGTGAAAAATGAAAATTTACTAAAGGTAAAATCAGAAATATTAGAAAAAACAAAAATTGCTTTTGATAAAATCGGAATTGAAATGAAATAATTTATCTCAAAATTACTTCGTTAATACAAAATCCTTTAAATAATAAGGCTCAAAATAAGCGACATCAACAAAATCGTTTTGTTTGTATTTATCAAATGACAATCCACTCATTTCTTTAGCCGAAGGAAAAATTACATCAGAATGAAAAATAAACTTTTCATGAGTTAATGTATTTTTGAATTTCTCGGTTCCATCACCGACCAAATGAATCTTTTCAGAAATTTCTTGATACGAATTTTCATCAATAATTTCAGCTTTGGTGTTTCTAATTTGTTGATAATTTTTATTGTAAATCGCAGTAAAAACTTCCATTCTACGAGCGTCAATCATCGAGATTATGATTCCTTCTTCAATTTGAATTTGTTTGGCCAAAAGTTGCAACGTATCAATAGCAATTAATGGAATATTCAAAGCATAACAAAACCCTTTAGCCGAAGAAACTCCAATCCGTAAACCTGTATAAGATCCTGGACCTTGACTAACTGCTATGGCAGACAAATCCGAAAATTTCAAGTTATTTTCAGTTAGTAATTCTTCAATAAAAACGTGTAATTTTTCGGCATGAGAGAAATTTTGCTCCGCAATTTCCTTGCATGCAATGGTTTTTCCCTCTATTGCTAAAGCAACAGAACAATTTTTAGTAGCGGTTTCTAAATTTAGAATTATGGCCATTTTTGGATTTTTGAATTGCAAAGTTAAGAAGATAAAATCGTAAAAAAAATAAGGCATAGTTTACTACGCCTTATCTACCCAATTAACTAATAAGAAATCTATTTCTTACTTTCTTTTTTATCTTTTTTATCCTTTTCAGTTTCTACTCGAACTTTATCATTTGAAACTAAATCTTTTGAAACAGTTGTGTAAGGTCCGATAATGATTTCTTCTCCAGGTTTCAATCCAGAAATAATTTCAATGTTAGTATCATCTTGAATTCCGGTTTTCACTACTCTTAGTTTAGCTTTATCGCCAACTTTCACAAAAACACATTCGAACTTTTTATCACTTTTTGGAGCTGTACCTTTTTTCTCTTGCTCCTCTTTTTCCAATTCCGCAACGATATCTTTTTTAACCGAAGTTGTATCGTCTTTCACTACAACTGCGCTAATTGGAACCGCCATGATATTCTCTTTTCTTTTCGTAATAATATCAACTGTAGCGGTCATTCCAGGTCTGAATGGGGAATAATTATCTGGTTTACCTTCTAATAAATCTTGATATGATTCTTTTAAAATTCTAACTTTTACTTTAAAATTCGTTACCTGATCTGCTGTTAAAGCCGTACTAGCCGAATTTGAAATACTTGTTACAATTCCTTTGAATTCTCTCTTTAAATAAGCATCCACTTCAATATTAGCTGAATCTCCAATGTTTACTTTTACGATATCATTTTCATTAACATCAACTTCTACTTCCATGTTATTTAAGTTCGCGATTCTTAAAATTTCAGTTCCCGCCATCTGTTGCGTTCCTAAAACTCGCTCTCCTAACTCTACATTTAACAATGAAATAGTTCCATCAGCTGGGGCATAAATAGTAGTTCTTCGTAAATTATCATTCGCCTCTGTAACGGTAGCAGAAGCGCTTTGAACTTGAAAATATGCAGATCTTTTGTTTGCAACAGCAACTTCATAAGCAGAAACAATTCTGTCCCATTCTGCTTTAGAAATTATACCTTTTTCAAATAATTTTTGATTTCTATCGTAATTAGCTTTTGCTTCTTTTACTTGAGCTTCTGCTTGACTTAAACCCGCTTTTGTGGTAGACATCGAAGCTACAGAACGATTCACTCCAGATTCATACAAATCAGGATTAATTCTTACTAATAAATCACCTTTTTTAACTTGTTGTCCTTCTTTTATTGGCAAAGCAATAATTTCTCCAGATACTTCAGAAGATATTTTTACTTCAATTTCAGGTTGAATTTTACCCGTAGCGGAAACCGTTTCAATAATTGTAGTTTGGGCAACTTTAGATAATTCAACAACTTTTGAATCATCGTTATTTCCTATAACACCCGCTTTTTTAAGTCCAACTAACAACAAGATCAATCCGATGGCACTTCCTATTAAAATGTATATGGTTTTCTTTGACATGATTATGTATTTATATTTTGACTATTGTTTTTTTACTAGTGGAATTCCAAAATAAAACTCTAAAATTTTAGTTCTGAAAATGTAATCGTATTTGGTTCTTAATACTTCTGATTGCGCATTTTCATATGCAATTGTGGCTTGTGAGTAATCAAATGAATTCATTAAGCCTACTTCATAACGTTCTTTAGAAAAATTATAAGATTGTTTTCTCGCTTCTAATGTTTTTTGAGCTGCTTCAAAAGATTTTTTAGCATTTATCACATCGTTATAAGCTTGATAAACATTTCGCTCTAAATCTAATTCTGCTTGTTTTAACTGAAATTCAGAACGTTCTTGATTTATTTTTGCTCGTTGTACTCTTCCTCTAGTGGCAAAGCCATTCAAAATTGGCACACTTAATTGTAACCCAACAGCAGTTCCATCAAATAATGTTAACTGATCGATGAAATTAAAAGGAATACTCTCAGCCCAACGTGTGTTATATCCTAAAAAACCAGTTATAGTTGGTAAATAAGAAGAGCGTGATAATGCCACATCTTTTTTAGCCACATCAAAATTTGCCATAGCAATTTTTACATCTTTTACCGATTCTTTAGCTTTTTCTAAAATTGCTTCTTGTGATTCATTCGCAATATTCGTTAATGGTAAATCGATTACTTCATCAGAAATATCGAAATTCATATAATCCTCTAAAAACAATATTTGACACAACCCAATTTTAGATATCAAAATAGCATTTTCAGTAGTAACAATTTGTTGCTCTTGAGTAGCATCGGTAGCTTGAAGTTCGTAAATATCTCCAGCAGGAAGAGAACCTGCTTGAATTAACTCTTGAGTCCTCTTGATGTTCTCTTTTGTAATGGCATTTTGATTTTTTTGAACTTTTAATTGTTCTTTGTTAAATAAAATCTGCAAATAAGAATTGGCAATAGACAAAGCAATATCATCTTTCATTTTGTCTAAACGATATGAATTTGCAATCTTACTTAATTTGGCCCTTTGTAATGTTTTCCAATTAGCTAATCCATTGAACAACATTAAACCTGAATTTGCAGAAGCAGACATCGACTTGAAAGTTTGATTTTGAAACTGGTTAGTAACCGGGTTAATACTTGCTCCAGTGTTCATGCTATAATTGGCATTTCCGTTTAAAGTAGGTAAAAAACCACCTATCGCTTCAAGTTTATCTACATCAGAAATTTTCAAATCCAATTCCGATTGTTTAATTGAAATATTATTCTTTATAGCATAATCTACACATTCTTCTAAAGTCCATTTCTTATTTTGTGCCGAAAGTTGAAACCCGACCAGCAATAGAAAAAAAACTATTTTTTTTGTTGTCATTTTATGTGCTTTAAATCTCATTTCTTATAAGACCTCTTTTTATTTATTTTGTTACAGCATATCAATTAAAATTTTACTTTTACAACGAAATTTATATTTGATATGAAAACCATTATTACAGTTCTAGCCATACTTTTTACTATATTAATTACCATTTCTTGCGGTACTTCAAAAAAAATTGAAGCTTTAAAACCAACCCCTTCTAATAACAATCCTGTTGTTTTTAAGAATAAAGTATCTTTCATTGCAATGCCTATTGAAATTACACTGAAAGACTTAGAACAACAACTAAATAAAAATGTGAACGGTTTAATTTACAATGATTCATTACTGAATGACGATAAAACTGAAATGAAAATTTGGAAAACAGCTCCAATTAAATTAAGTGAAAAAGACGGAAATATTGTATCAGCAATTCCGCTTAAGATTTGGGCTAAATTCAAATATGGAACTGATTTTATGGGATTAAACGATACACGAGAAATCAACTTAAACGGCATTATTACCTTAAACAGCAAAACCCATTTATCCAATTGGAAACTTACCACCACTTCTAAGATTGAAGATTTTGAATGGAGCGAAAGTCCAACTATTTTAGTGGCTGGAAAAAATGTGCCTATTACTTATATCATCAACCCAACATTAAGTCTTTTTAAATCAAAAATTTCAAAAAAGATTGATGAAGCTATTGACAAAACTTGTGATTTTAAGCCTCAAGTTTTAGACGCTTTAGACAAATTAAGCTACCCTCTTTTAACCAGTGAGCAATATGAAACTTGGTTCAAAATGGTGCCAATAGAATTGTATGTTACCGAAGCCAAATTGACCAAAACCAAAATCCTATTGAACATGGGACTAAAATGCAACTTGCAAACTATGGTAGGACAAAAACCAAAAAACGGTTTTGATGCTTCAAAAATTGTATTAAAACCAGTAGAAAAAATTCCAGACAACACAACAGTTTCTGTAGTTGCGGTTTCTACTTTTGAAAGTGCAAGTAAAATAGTAACTAAAAATTTTCAAGGAAAAGAATTTGCTTCGGGAAGTAGAAAAATTAGCGTTCAAAAAGTTGATTTATGGCAAAAAGATGGTAGAATGATTATTGCTCTAGATGTTCTAGGAAATATTAATGGTACTATATACTTATCCGGAATTCCAAATTACAATTCCGTCACAAAAGAAATCTATTTTGACCAAATGGAATACGTTTTGAATACAAAAAATGTTTTAATGAAATCGGCCAATTGGCTGTTACATGGAACAATTTTAAAAAGCATTCAAGCTAATTGCCGCTATTCAATAAAGGAAAACTTGGAAGAAGGAAAACAAAACATGAAACCTTATTTGAGTAATTATTCTCCCATGAAAGGCGTTTTCGTAAATGGAACTATCAATGATTTCGAATTTGAAAAAGTTGAACTCACTGATAAAGCTATTATTGCTTTTATAACCACAAGCGGAAAAATGGATATTAAAATTGATGGTTTAGAATAAAACAAAAAGTCGTTTCACTTGAAACGACTTTTTTATATCTCTTTTTTCTTTCCGTATTTTAATCTGTAGATAGCAAAACCTAAAATTCCGACTAATATATATGGAATTGCCATCAAATATACGATTCCATCATTCACAGCCTCAGCTTGAACGCCTCCTTCTTCACTTTCAAGAGCTGCGCGACACATCGCACATTGCGCCTGAGCAGAAATGCTGATAATGAAGAAAACTATTCCAAATAAAAACTTTTTCATCTAATTTGTGTAATAAGGCGAAATCATTAAATAAACTATAACTCCTGTAACGGCAACATACAACCAAATAGGAAATGTAATTTTTGCAATCTTTTTATGTTTATCATATCGTTGCGCCAAAGCTTTTACATAAGTAATTAAGACCAAAGGAATGATGATAACCGATAATAAAATATGCGATATTAAAATGAAAAAATAAACATATCTAATAATGCCTTCTCCACCAAACTTAGTAGAATCAGAAGTCATGTGATACGCTACATACATTGCTAAAAATGCAACCGAACATGCGATGGCAAATTTCATTAAATTTTCATGTAACTTTCTATTGCCATTCTTTATAGCGATAACAGCAGCAACTAAAATAAAAGCGGTTAAACCATTGATTGTGGCATAAATTGGAGGTAAAAATGACAAAGGCTGCACATCATAACCTAATTTTCTCAAATTCACACCAAAAAGCAAAGCAACAACCAAAGGAATTGCTACTGATAAAACAACAATTAATTTATTGTATTTGGTTTCGATATTATTTTCCATAATTATTCTTCTAATAATTTTTTGATATCTTCTTTAATGGCTTCTACTCCAGCAGCATCTAATCCGTCGTAGTATAAAATTGGATTACCTTGTGTGTCTTTTCTACATCTAATTTTACCTTCTTTGTCAATTAAGGCAAATAAACCTGAATGCTCAAACCCCCCAGCTACTTTATTGTTTTCACCTGCGTATAAATTAAAACCCTTGTTAGCTAAATTATAGATATAATTTTTGTCTCCTGTTAAAAAATGCCAATTATAATGTTTTACTCCCAACAAATCAGCGTGTTCCTTTAAAACTTGTGGTGAGTCTGTTGCGGGATCTATTGTAATTGAAGCAATTCCAAAACTTGGATTTCCATAAAATTCATTTTGAAGTTGCAACATACTTTCATTCATTTTTGGGCAAATAGTAGGGCAAGTAGTAAAGAAAAACTCTACAACATATACTTTCCCAAGATAATCCTTATCTGAAATGGATTTATTATTTTGGTCGGTCAGTTTGAATTCAGGAACAGGACCAATTTCAACTAAATCCGATTTTTGAAACTTGGCCACAATTTTAGGTACCGCCCAAATTCCAAAAATCAAAACAATAAAAGATATCCCTATATAAGATTTATTTTTCATTACTGATTTTTTTGTTTTTCTATATTTTCTTTGATATTATCTCTAAAAGCATCTTTTCTAGCGTTATTATTCTTTTTAAGAGCCAAACGATATTCACGAAGAATAATTTTTACATCATCTGTCATTTCATTGTGTAAATCGGCTGCAGAAATCGTATTATAACTTTCTTTATATTCTTCTTCTCCTTTTTTGTTCTTACCTTTTCTTCCTCGATGATTCAATTCTTTATCTACGATAATAACCGCAGGAGTTCCTTTGTTTTCATCCAAATGTCCCATTAATTTATAACTATCGTAGTACTCTTGAATTTTTTCTGGAGTTGAAAAAACAAATCTCCATCCTTTCATATCGCCAGTAATTGGAGCTAATTCATCAATAATTTGTTGGCATTTTTTTTCATTCCCAACAGGAACAACCATAATCATCTGAAAATCTTTAAATCCTTTGTATTTATTATAAATCTTCTGATTTAGATTAAAAAAATTTCCTCGATTTTCAATTACTTTATCTCCAACAAAACCAAGTATTGTAATTTTGTCTTTCATAGATTCTTTCGTACTGTCTAAGCTTGTCCAATCAGAAGGAATATCTTGATTATTTTTTGAGATAGTAGGCAAAAATATCGAATTGTGGGATGCCGTTGAAAATACCAAATAAATAGCAATTGGCAATATTAATAGCGAAATAAGAACTATTTTATTTTTCATTAGAAAAGTCGCGTTTAGTTCCTACAAAAGTAAAAAAAATCCCGATGTAAATCGGGATTATGTATCAAAAACAAGTGTTAAAAAATCCACTTTATATGTCCATTTTTGAAAACTTCATAAACGTAGTCACCTTCAACTAACAAAATGAAAGACAAATAAATCATTAAGAAAACAGCTGTCCAAACAACTGATCTTCTGAACCAAGTTTTTTCACCTTCCATGTGCATGAAAGCCCAAGTGATATAGTAAGCTTTTACTATTGTTAAAATAATGAACAACCAGTTAAGTAAGTTCATACCTAAAAAATTTGTAAAGAATAACGATTTTGGTTTAAAAATACCAAAAACAACTTCTACTATAGTCACTAAAGATAGAATTCCGAAAACTATCCAAATTCTCATTGTATTTGATTCGTGTGCGTGTGCCATGATATACTTTTATTTTATTGTTATACTAAGTAGAAGAAAGTAAATACAAATACCCACACTAAATCGACAAAGTGCCAGTATAATCCAACTTTTTCAACCATTTCGTAGCTTTTTCTTTTCTCGTAAGTGCCTAATAAAACATTAAAGAAAATGATGATGTTAATCAACACCCCAGTAAATACGTGGAATCCATGGAAACCTGTAATAAAGAAGAAAAAGTTAGCAAATAATTTATGACCGTATTCATTTCTAACTAGATTAGCTCCTTCTACTACATATTTGGCATCTTGTAATTTCTTTAATGATTCTTCCCTTGATAGAACCGTTTTGTGTTTTTCAGCATTAATGAACTCTGAACGAACTAAAATAGATTCGTCAGCTTTAAAACCTTGAACTACTTCATTAACAGAATATGTTGGAAGAGTCGATTCTTTCATAAACCAAACTCCATCATTTCTATCTAATTGTTCTCTAGATTCAGGTAAAGTAAGAGCAAAATCTGCTAAAGCCACTCTTTTGTAAGTTCCATCTTCTTGTTTTTTAACAAACTGTAAGATTGAACCTCCATTAGTTTCTACTGCACCATATTCTCCTTTAATGAAGTTTTTCCATTCCCAAGCCTGAGAACCCAAGAAGATAAAACCACCAATGATAGTTAAAAACATGTAAAATGCTACTTTAGATTTTTTTAAGTGATGACCTGCATCAACAGCTAAAACCATAGTAACCGAAGAGAAAATTAAGATAAAAGTCATTAACGCTACATAATACATTGGCGCGTTTACACCATGTAAAAATGGAAAGTGGTTAAAAACCTCATCAGCAATAGGCCATGTTTCAATAAATTTAAATCTTGAAAAACCATACGCCGCTAAGAAACCTGTAAAAGTTAAAGCATCTGACAAGATGAAATACCACATCATCATTTTACCATAGGTTGTTCCTAATGGTCCTGGACCTCCATCTAAAGCGTGTTCGTCTGTAATAACTGTCGCTCCCATAAATTTTTTAATTGTTAAAAAGTTCCCAAATTTATTATTTTTTTTCTATTTGAAAAAATAGAAAAATAAAAACAAATAAACCCAAATAAAATCCATAAAGTGCCAATACATCGCACTTAGCTCAATACCAAGGGTTTGAGTCGAATTGTATTTTTGTTTATAATGATTATAAATTACCACTAAAAGCGATATAATACCTCCTAAAAGGTGCGCAATGTGAACCAAAACAGCAATATACAAAAATGAAGTAGTTACATTACTTTCACTTCCTGTAAAGAAATAACCGTTTTCGATAACTTGACCAAATCCTTTAAATTGTAATGCAATAAATGCAATTCCAAGCGCTAAAGTAATCAATAAAAAGACAGTAGCACCATTTCTATTGTCTTTTTTTGTCGCTTGTAAAGCTAAATAAAAAGTAAAACTACTCACCAACATTGCTACCGTACTGATAACGAATGCAGAGGGCAATACAAAATCTTTTAACCAATCTGGTCTTGACTTGCTTACTACATAAGCACTTGTTAATCCAGCAAAAATCATACAAATACTAATCATACCAAACCAAAGTAGCATTTTGTAGGTTCTGCCTTTGCGAGCTTGTTCTTCTTCAAAAGTCATTCTATTTTCCATAACTATCGTAAAAATTTATCTATAACATACACTATTTGCAATAAGGAAATATACGAAACACTTACTATCATTAGTTTTCTTGCCGCTTGGGCATCCATCTTTTTATGTAATTGAACCGCATAAAACAACATCCACAATCCTAACAATAAAACAATTACAGCCGCAACTTTAGATAAAAACAAATCACCTGTAAACCCAAAAGCCGGAATTATTGAGGCTAAAATCATCCAAATGGTATATAATATGGTCTGAAGAGCTGTTTTCTTATCGCGTTCCCCTGTTGGCAACATAAAAAAACCAGCCTTTTTGTAATCGTCATATAAGAACCAACCAATAGCCCAAAAATGTGGAAATTGCCAGAAGAATTGAATGATAAACAAAGTTCCTGCTTCTATTCCGAAATAGCCTGTTGCTGCAACCCAGCCTAACATAAAAGGAATAGCCCCTGGAAAAGCTCCAACAAATACCGAAAGAGGTGTTACTGTTTTTAAAGGAGTGTATAAACTCACGTACATGAAAATCGAAATAGCACCAAACATGGCGGTTTTAGGATTTACATTGTATAAAATAATCAACCCTAAAATAGTTAAAACGCAACCTAAAATAAATGCCTTTTGTTTAGAGATACTTCCCGATGGTAATGGACGATTTTTAGTTCGATCCATTTTTGCGTCTAATTCAATTTCTATGATTTGATTGAAAACATTAGAAGCTCCCACCATACAATAACCACCAACAACCAACAATAATAAAACCAACCATTGAAAAGGCTGTTCCTCGTTAAATCCCAACAAATATCCTGCAATAGTAGAAACCACTACACTAATAGATAAACGTGCCTTTGTAATTTCTACAAAGTCTTTGTAAAGAGATTTTTTAATTTGAGGTTGTGTATTCGTGTCCAATTTTGTGTTTTTCGCTGTGAAATTGGGCGCAAAGATACAAATAAGATTATTGATTTCCTTTTAACAAACTACAGAAATTAGTTAAATCTACTAATAATCAAAATACCAATTGAATAAATCGCTTCTTAGTCCAATAGAAAACCATGTAGTATTAGATTGAACTGTTGAAGCTGTTACCGCTGTTGGATCAAAATTTCGGAACATTACATTTCCAAAAACCTTTAAATTATGTGCTGGATTCACCAAATACCCTACTTGTAAATCGGCAATCATAACGGTTGTTTTATTTCCTTGTGCAATTGAAACTCCTGTGTCGTATGGGCGATTTTCATCGTAATCTAAATAGATATTTCCTCCGTAATTAAAGTTATCCGTTCCATTATTGAAATCAAATCCGCGTTGGCCGTAAATAAATTTAGCATCCGCAAAGTATCTTCCTTTGTAATAACGAGCAATAGCAATAAATTCTCTAAAATTAGCTCCCCACATGTGTCCCATACTTTGATTGTTGTGACCATAATTGGTAATAGGATTACTATGCGAATACACATAAGGACGTACTTGGTTGTACTCCACTTGAAGTAATAAATTTTTCACTTTGAAAGCGTCGTAATATTTTACTCCAATTTGGTAAGCAAATTTATTTCTCCAACTTTGATTACTTTCTCTTACATCGCCAATAGCAAATTCGTCAATTAAAAATTGTCCGTAAAAATTAACGCTATTATTCCATTTGTATTTAGAAGCCAAACCTAGTAAAGCATTACCAGTTTTAGAAGATGAACCAAATTCAACCGCTCTGTAAAAAATCAATGGGTTTACGAAATTGAAGTCGAAACCTCTTTCGTTAGTATTCGTCCAAACCACATTTTCAAAGAAACCTAAATTCCATTTTTTGGTTACATTCCAACTCAAATAATGACTTGCCATGTATTTTGTTCCATATGTTCCGTCTATGGTTGCAGCATCACGAACATCTTTCAACCACATGTAGGTATTGGTATATTTGATTTTCCAAAACGTCGTATTGATTTTAAAAAATGGGTACGGACTTGCACCATCACTTTGCAACAAAGAACGATAACCATCTCCTAAGAAATTTCTACCATACCCTAATTGAAGGTCGATAAATTGATTTGGTTTGTATTTAATATTTGCTTCTGCTAATGGAAAATCGTAAGCATCTTCTTTGAAACGTTTCGCAATACCAATACCTGGAATAATGGCAGGATTTCCTCCAGATGGTCGAATACTTTCTGCATAGGCGTTGTAATAATCCGCAAAACGCCCTTGACTTTCAAAAATGGAAGTTGAAAACGTAAGATGTTTTCCTAAACCTCCATTAAATACAACCCCTCTTGTGTTGACAAAAGTATTGGAAGCTTCACTTTCTGTGTCTTTCCCAACTCTAAAATCAAAAATTGGATTTAAGGTAAACCAATATTCTTCACCTTGAATCGCCACTAAATTTTCATTCCACAATTTTCTTCCCCACCATGATTCTTTTTGCTTTAAAAAAGCTTTGTTCACAGTTTCAAAATCATAATATTTAGCTACTTCATCATACGAATACGGTTTTGATGCCGTGTGATTATTTGCGCCTACTTGATTCATCAAAGCTTCAAAAACACCATAGTTTTGATGAGAAAAAGGCAGAACTCCCGAACTCTTGAATTGTGGATTTTCAAAAGGCTTATAAACAATATCATCGTATTCCGATAGTTCTTTTTTGTTATCGATCAGTGTTGTATTGGTTTTAGCATATTTAGTTGCCTCATTTTCTTCATGTGAAATTGGAGCCACTAAAGGTATGTTAATCTTAATTGAGAATTTGGTATATGTTGGTCTTCCTGAGAAAGTAGCCGGAGTTACTTTTGGTAAAGATTCAAAAACACGATTTGATTCTTTTTTAAGCGATTCGTGTGTGGCATCTGTATATAAAACTTTGAAAGCACCTATTGTATCCACTTCAAAAACAGCAATTATAGTACCCTCATAATTTTTAGCCAAAAGTTCTTGCGGTACTTTAAAATTATTGTAAAAATAATTCTGTAGAGTATTATAAAAACAAGATTCTTGTTGGTTCCCCATTGCGTTAACACAATCTGGAAATTTTGGAAATTGTTCGCTTGAATTTTGTCCAATAATAACACCACTTAACACTAAAAAAAATAAACTGAAAAACTTTTTCATATGGTTATTTTTAGTAATCGCTATTTGAAATTTCACCATTTGCAATGGCTTTTGCGGCAGAAGTACCAATTCGTTTTACACCCAATTGAATCATTTCAACAGCTTCTTCATAGGTTCGAACACCACCAGCA
The DNA here is from genome assembly GCF_023634865.1 of Flavobacterium fragile. GTDB lineage: Bacteria > Bacteroidota > Bacteroidia > Flavobacteriales > Flavobacteriaceae > Flavobacterium > Flavobacterium fragile. The sequence goes on along the minus strand of NZ_JAMLJN010000001.1, from coordinate 164,073 downwards.
GCTTTGACTGGTAACGGACAAGAATTTTCAAGCATTAATTTGATTGTTGGAACGGTCGCTCCGTTTGGTACGCCTTCTGGAGTTTTATAAAAACCAGTTGAAGATTTCACAAAAACTCTTTCATAATCATTTTCATCAAAATTCGCTATCACCACATTTTTAATTAGCGCAGATAATTGTACAATTTGATGATTATCTAAAGCCGCAACTTCAATTATCCATTTTACGATTTTGTGATGTGCCAAGCCTAATTTAGTTCCTTCAAAAACTTGTTTTTTTACAATATCAATCTCACCTCTTTTAAAAGCCTCATAATCAACTACAAAATCCAAATCATCAACACCGTTTTCTATAGCTTCTTTAGCTTCAGCCAATTTCTCTTCTAAAGTTCCGTTGCCTAATGGAAAATCGATAACGGTTCCAATAGTTAATTTTGAATTTGCTTCATCAATCATTTTTTTTGCCAAAGTAACTTTATCAGGACGAATCATGATCAACTTAAAGTCATTATCAATAGCTTCTTGAATACAATTCTTTACTATTTCTGTGTTTTCTTGCTCTGAAAGATTCGCTTGTTCAGCGGTTTTAAGATAAGTTGAATCTAAATATTGTTTGATGTTCATTTTCGCTTCGAATTATAATGTGTAAAAATAAAAAAATCCCACCGAAATGGGACTTTTAAAAGAATAATATTTTATTGTTAATGATTTAAAAATTCAAAAGTTTTAATTTAAGAAATTTAAATTAACTATTTTATAGATGATTTACATTTAGCTTTTTCTAATTAAGCGAAACAAAACTAAACCTGTTACCGCTCCAATAGAATTTGCTATTACATCATATAAATCTGCTTGTCTAGTACTGGTAAATATACTTTGTAAAACTTCCATAATTATACCATAAAATACAGCAGAAAAAAGAATCGCCAAATCAATCTTGAGTTTGGATATAGAATTATTAAGAGCAAAACTCCAAAGAAGTACAAATAAAAAATAAAACAAGAAATGTATAATCTTATCGTTAATTGTTATTTGAACATCAGAAATTTTATCAGAACTAATTAAACTTGAAACCGCAATAAACAACGTCCAAATTAAAGCTAAGATAAAATTACGCTCCAATAAGTGCTTTATAATCTTCACTTGATAATAATGTGTCAATTTCAGAAGCATCAGAAATTTTCACTTTTACCATCCAGCCATCTCCATAAGGATCAGAGTTTACATTTTCAGGAGTTGATTCTAAATTATCATTAAATTCAATAATTTCACCTGATAACGGTAAAAACAAATCTGAAACAGTTTTAACAGCTTCAACAGTTCCGAAAACTTCGTCTTTACTTAAAGTTTGATCTAATGTTTCAACTTCAACATAAACGATGTCTCCCAATTCTTTTTGAGCAAAATCTGTAATTCCTACTGTGGCTACATCTCCATCTATTGAAACCCATTCGTGGTCTTTAGTGTATTTTAAATTAGCTGGTATATTCATGATATATTAAAATTTTGTGTTGTACAAATGTAATTGTATTAATTGAATTTTAAAAAAGGTTTTTGTTATTTTTTAGCAAATTTCGAAAATGTAAAACCACCATTTGATTGGTTATTCATGTTAGTTACCAAAAGTATAGCGCAATGTAAATCCACTTCTAATATTTGTAATTGGGAATGAAGTTGAAATAACTGCTTTTGAAAACTGATGATCGTAGAAGAAAATTGCTGTAAGATTTTTACTAAAAGAATAATCAGCCATTAATCTTAGCGACCACAAATCTTGCCCTCCACCTAATTGGTTGTTGTCATAATCTAAATAACGAACAATAGTATTGTTTTTACGAAGTGAGAAATCTGCTTTTATATTAATATCACTCTTAATTACTCCACTTACATTATCTGCCAATGCGGAATTTAGAGTTACATCTTTAATTCTGTAACCAAGACCAAAAATGTATTCATAAGAACTAACTTCAGTTAACAAATTATTATCGAAACTCATATTTAAAGTTCTTTCTTTTTTAATTTCAGCTAAAAGTTTAAAAGAATTCTTTAATGTCATATCCACTTTAATCAATGGATTAAAATGTTCTGTAAGATTCACATTAGATATAATTTTCGATGCAAAGAAATTCCCATTCGCATCAACTGGCGAAGCATTTAAATTAGATCTAAAAGCATTAATATTGTAGCTAGCCTTATAACCGTGCTGAATGGAGAATGTTTTGAAGTTATCTTTAAACCATTTATATCGCATTAATCCGGTATATTTAACATTCCAGTTTGGCAAAGGTGTGCTTCTAAACACTCCTGTTGAAACTTTCTCAGCTCCTTGACCTGAATATGCTGCAATAAAAGCTGGCAATAAAACTTGTTGACTGTTTTTACCAAAGCCTACAGGATATCCTTCAGCATCTCTTGGGAAAGTAGTTCCATTATAATAAGTTTCTGCCAACCTATTGGCTACGATTAATCTATTATCTCTAAATTGTTGGAAAGATTCAGAGAAATTAACATCACTTTGAGAAAATGCTGTTTTTATTAATATTGTTGAAATATTAAAATTACCAAAATCATAAGGTGAACGAGAATTATATTGTCCTCCCGTTACATCATATTGTTCAGAAAAATTATAAGCATAGGTTCTATCTGCAGATAAATCTATCGTTAAATCTGGAAACAAATCAACCTTAGCGGTAAAGTTTATCTTTTTATTTTGTACCTGAGTAAAGTTCTGGTTAAATTCAGGAAATGTAGTCAACCATCCATTTTTAGCAGCTTCATATCTTACATCCGATTGACTTCCAAAAACGAAACCTAATGTGGGCTTAGAAGATCCAAAGAATCCTAAACCTGGAAGATATCCTGGTAAAACAGTACCGTTATTTTCGTTATAATTTATCTGAATATTTTTAACACTTGTTATGACCCCTATTAAACCCGTCATAAAAACACTTCTTTCATTTGAAATATTGTTTCTAGGAGCTGTTACTTGTTGTCCAGGTTTTGGAATTGCATTTTTGTCTTTTGATGCATTCGCTTTATTATTCTTAATCCTCTTAGTTTTTGTTAAACCAATATACTTATAAAAAGTATCCATGTTTAACGAAGTATTCAACTTGTGCGAATTAGCGTTTTGAATAGTATTTCCCAATGCGTAAATATTTCCATCTTGACCTGTAATAGTTGAAAATGCATCAGAAGCACGTTGCCAGTTGTAATCTCCAGTGTAAGTATATGTCGATTTTACAAAACTGAACAATGGTATTTTATTAATTGGCAAATCATAATTAACCACCAATTGTTGGTTGTGTTGATTTGATTCTCCAATGTTCCAATAATCATCCCAAATATCTAAACCATCAATAGGTAAATTATTCTCGTCTAAATAATTTCGAACAATATTATTGGATGATGCTGTATAATTTAAACGTAAAGACTTTGTTAAATTATAATTGAATCCATAAGTGTAATTAAAGAAATAATTTCTTCGGTATAAATCACCTAACCCAATTCCTTGAACATCGACTAATCTAAATCGTTGCTTATTAAACTGACGAATAATATTAGAACTAAAAGAAATATTTGATGGCAAATAATTAAAATTGAAATCACTCAACATTTTATAGTACCCACTTTTCTTAAACAACTTTGTGTTTTTAAATGGTTCAACAGCTTTAGGTTGAAAAGCGTATGCATAATCTACTGATGTTCTGTTTTGTTTATCTATTAAGTTTTCAATTTCATAATCATGATGTTCTGTTTCGTTTAATGAATACGACAACGTTAAATTTTCAACATCATAAATTTTCGATTTCTTTTCTGGATTTTTTTCTTTCTTAACCCCAATTAAATTAAAACTTGTTCGTTTTGTATAATCGATAGCCCTTTGTTCTATGTTAGCTCTTTGAGTAGCATCAGAGGTTATGTCTAACAGCTGGTTTAATTCGATATCCTGATAAAATGGATCAAATTTTGGTGTTATTGTTTCTTCTCCAACCGCATAATTGAAAGGCAAATTTACTCTCCAATTTTTAGGTAATAATTTTCCAACATTTACATTAGTTACGATATCATATTGAAAAACATCTTCTCTACTTCTCTCATTAGGTCCTTGCTCTAAAGACCCGAAACCAATGGTACTCATTCGAGTAGTTGCAGATACTGTAGCAAAATCAGCCAAGTTTGTGTCTAGATTAGCAATTGCAGCATATCCTCCTTGATTATCCATATCAGACATGCGAAGTTCGTTAAACCAAACCTCTCCTCGTTGAATGTCTCCCGTTTTATTTTTAATACCAATCATTAACGTTCTAACCAAACCAATGTTTGGATTTCCTTTAATTCCCAACGTTAATCTGTTGTCTGAAGATCCAATCAATTCTTCCTCAACATAACCAATTCCGTTTGGTTCTATGGTAATAACAGGATCGTTTTGAAGTTTTAATATTTTTAACTTGGTTAATAAATCCAATGGTAACTGAATTTCATTTTCGGCTGGCCAAACTGCTTCAGGAGTGGAAGATCCGTAAGCTGAAACTTTTAATGGAATTTCAACTTGATAGAAGTTATCTGTAAAATCATTTCCAAAACGAATAAACGCAGTTAATTCATCATCTTGTAAATCATTTTCTCTAACTGCTTCAGCATGTAAGAACATACGTAATTTTTTAAACTGACGCATGTCTACACTTACATTTTTAAATACTGCTCTAGAATCGTTTGGTTCTAAACCATTAGTGGTTCCTCCTAACTTATCATAAACACGTAAAGACAATGATTGTTCATTTTGATTAATTACAGTATTATTATTGTATAACTGTTCTCTAACCACACCAGGTGGAGTTACATAACGAATTGGATTACGTTGTCCGTTTTCTTGAACATTTAAAGATACTACATCAAAACCCGTATTCTCATCATCTGGATCAGTATCTAATTCATCAAAATTTCCAGTGAAACGACGCCATTCACCTCTTACTAAATCTAAAGCTCCAAAACGTAAAGTAACCTGATCTTTAAATCCAGTCATGTACATTCTCATAAAACGAATAGAACGAAAATCGTTGATTGGCCCTACTTTATTAGCATTCGTAAATTCTAAAATTGGAATTTTGTATAAAATCCATCTAGCATTTCCTATTTCACCATTAGGCAATTCTATATTTTGTGTTTGTCTTACATCTGCAATATAATTTTGTCCAACCGGAACATCTGCAATATTATCTCCATAATACTGAAAAGGAACTTCAAATTTAAAATAAGCATTAATCGTGTTCATTGTATTATCTCGATTAACGTCTTCAACATCTGGGTATGTTGTATTACCTCTGTTATTATTTGTAACATTCACGGGTGAGTTTCCTTCAAAACCATTGTAATCTTTGTAACGATTTACTACATCACCATCGGCATCTAAATAAAATCTATAATTATCAGCTGCAGGGTCTGGGAAAGAAGCAAAATTTGAAAACTTAGCTGCTTCTTCAGTATCTGTTAAACCATCGAAACCGGCATCTTGAACAGCTCTGTTACCTTCATTAGTATCAAATGCATAAATTAAGGACTGAGATGCAGGAACCTTACCCCAAGCTGAATTAATTGTGGGTTGACTGGAACCTACTTCCGGCAAACCATTCTCGTATAATTTCTTTCCGTCTCTTAAAATATCTTCAGAAATTTCCCCCAAGTTAAAAACTAATTTCCCAGTATTATTTGGATCTACACGATCTCCAGCATTACCAAAATAAGGATCCATAACCCAAAACTGAATGTATTCAACATTAGACTGTTCAAAATTAGTTGAATTAATAGCTCTCATAATTCCACCCCAAGTATCTGGCGCTTCAGTATCTGAAAACTGATTGTTTACAGTTAAACTTGGATTAAAATTGTAAGGTCCTCTATCTTTTGGAAAATAACTTAAATCTAACGTGCTAATTACCGTTGATTGTCCTTGAGCGATATCGGTAACAGGATATAATTCTCTACTAAAAACTCGTCTTGTTTTGTTAAATGATAAGTCATCATCGCTAACACCCGTTGGAGTTTGTACATAGAAAACAGGATCAATGGTATACCAAGATAACTTACTTCTTTTGTTACCTATACTTAAATCATCAACTGGCGGTTCTGCAGTTGTTGGATTACCATCAAAATTTCCCTCAAGTGGCACACTTGCTAAAGTCCAAGCTTGAGGGGAACGCATATCTATTGTAGTTTGTGATCCTTCAAAATCGTCAATATAAGTAGTTGCTTCTCCATTGAATTGATCTGTTTTAGAAGCTCCGGGTTTCAAATATGCAATTTCTCCTCTAAAAGACAAATTAGAAGGAACATCGGTATCAATATTTGGTAACTTATTTACTAATCGGGTAAGGAAAGGAACTTCAGTTGAGAAGTTAGTATTAAGACCAAAAATAGTATTATTAACAGACTCTTGTCCGTAATTTGATTTTGTAGTGAATGGCCTTTCAGACATATTCAAAACTGTAGCACCGATAAGGAATTTATCATTAAACTTGTGTTCTACATTTAACCCCCAAAATCTTCTAGTTTGTTGACCAAAAACAGAATTATTTTCTACTGATACTTCAATAGGTGTATTTGAAGCTTGAAGTGATGGGTCTACAATATTTACTTTACCCATTTGATAATTTACGGTATAATCAACACCTTCAACAAGGATTCTTCCACCTGCTCTTACAACTACGGAACCTTGAGGCACATTAAAAGCGCCAATAGAAATTCCATCACCACCCGTAGACTTGAAGCGCCCTTTTAATTGAAATTTATTTTTGGCACTTTCTTGCAAAGCTGCAGCTTGAGTATTTCTATACAAATTTCTGAACACGTACTTCGCTTGGTTACTATTATATGTTAAAGGCTGATTGTAATCTTCTCCTAAAGTAGATACATCTAATTTATCAAACAAATGTTTACCAAAAGGTTCCACTTTCGGAAAGATAATTTTTCCTCGTTGAGTATCAACGGTCAAACCTGGGTAAAAATCAAAGAAACCATCTCCACCTTCTTGAGGGTCGTTAGTATAATTTAGCTTATCTAGATTGAAAACTTTCAATAAAGGAGTTTGCTCAACATCTGAAGGTAGTGCATCAACTCCCGCTTGTGTAATGTAGTTTAATGGAGAAGGATCTGTGTAAAGAATATTTAATTTAAAATCCTCTTGCTGTAATTGAAAGGCTCCTGGAATTTGGTAAATATTTTTCATCATCAAATTCCAAGTAGGCATCGTATAATCTACTCCTGCTAATTGGTATTCATTAACTGTTAAATTACTTTTTAATAATTTTAAAATTAATGCTTGCGAATTTGGAATTCCCGTCGACACATTTGTAGCGTCAACACCATCTGTACCAAATTCTCCCACCTGATACACATCACTTCCAATAGTATATTGATAAGCAACAGCTAAAACTTCATCGTTTGCTAACTTCTGATTTAACGAAATATATCCCAATTGTGGATGGTAGGTATATTCTGATGGAGATAATTTTCTTGCATTTTCAAGTTTTGCAAAATCAATTCCCTCTGCTGCTCCACCTACAATATTAAATCCGTTAGACGCCAATGAAACATCACGAATAGAAGCGTTCAAATAGTTACTCCCTATAGCATTAGGATCATATTTATTATTGGCATTATTCGAAGGAGAATTGGCTGGAACATTAAAAAAATTAAGATTTGATCCTAAATTAATATGTACCGTTTCCTGAGGTAAAACTCCATTTATTAGTGATTCTCCTAAATCCTGAAGTGCAACAATATTGCGCAAGTTGTTATCTGTTGTACTTACTCTATTTTGTTTATTTGTGATCCAAACTTCAATTCTATTAATTTGAACACGAGAATTTATATAAGGAAAAGTCTCTAATGCTCTATCATAATTATTCCTAAAGTATTGTGATAAAAAATAATGTCGATCTGCATCATAATCTAAAGCAAAAATTTCAAAGTCTTGAAGTGTTCCACCTCCTTGAGCTGTTACAGACTTTGTTTGAGATTTTTGTTCTGAGAAAACGCCTGTAAATGTTGTTTTACCAAACTTCAACTGAGTTTTTACCCCAAATAAACTCTGAGCACCACGAACTAAAGAATTGGAAAGCGGAAAACTTACATTACCCACCTCTATTTTTTGAAGGATATCGTCTTCTGTAGGAGTATATTCTAATTTTATTAAATTTTGAAAGGCAAAAGTAGATTGCGTATCATAATTTACGTTTACATTTAATCGTGTTCCCACTTTACCTTGTAGACCTACGCTTATTTTTTGATCAAAATCAAAACTTGTCGTTTTTCTGTTTCTTGGAGAAAATGAAGGATTATCTTGTTTTGTAAAACGAACACCTAGATCAATTTCCACAGAACCTGTGGGCTTTACGTCTATTGTATTACTTCCAAAAATAGATTCAAAAAACTTTGAATTCACATAATATTTAGGCAACAAGTCTTTTTTAGCAGCTTCAGAACCAGCTTTTTTCCCGTCTAAAGCAGCAGACTTATCCTGATAATATTTTCGCATCTGTTCGCGCAACACCAATTCTTGATATTGTTTGGGTGTAAGAATTAAAGGATAATTAATATTAAACCCATCTACTGAACTAGTGTAAATATATCGATCTGTAGCGGCATCATATACATACCGATCTAAGACACTTACTGGATTTGGCATTTTGAGTTTACCTAAATCAACACCCGTTTTAACAGTATCTTTTTCTTCTCCATCTACTTGAGCTTGTAGCGAAAAAGAACAAAGCATAAATAACAATGCAAGACAATAATGTAATTTACTAATTACTTTAGTTTTTGTGTTCTCCAAGTTTTATAAATTTTTTAAAGCTTGTTTTATTAAGTTCTCTACTGAGGCATTTGGGGTTTCTCTTATGATTTTATCAATCACTTTTTCGGCTGATTTTCTGGCAAATCCTAAAACTTCTAAAGCAGATAACGCTTCATCTTTATTTGTATTGCTTTCTACAACAGAAACTTCATCAAGACTGTACACTTTTAACACTTTTTCTTTCAAATCTAGGATAATTCGTTGGGCTGTTTTAGCTCCAATTCCTTTCATTGATTGAATCGTTACTACATCATTTGAGGCAATAGCCTGTATAATTTGGGCTGGCGCCAAAGATGACAACATCGTTCTAGCCGTACTTGCTCCAACTCCTGAAACTGAAAGTAATAACTTAAAAAGCTCTCTTTCTTGTTTTTCAACAAATCCAAACAAACTGTGCGAATCTTCTTTAACTTGAAGAAACGTGTATAATTTCAAACTCTCAGAATCTGGAATTAATGAAAAAGTATGCAATGAAATATGAATATGATAGCCCACACCATTGCAATCAATTACAACTTCGGTGGGTGTTTTTTCAATTAATCTTCCTTGAATGTGTGCTATCATATAAATTATTATCTGTTTTGTTTTCTACTTTTTTCTTGTGCATCAACAACAGCAACTGCAGCCATGTTTACCATTTCTTCAACACTTGCACCTAATTGAAAAACGTGAACTGGCTTATCTAATCCTAAAATAATTGGACCTATAGATTCCGCTTTATTCAACTCTTTCAACAACTTGTAAGTGATATTTGCAGCATCTAAATTAGGAAAAATAAGTGTATTCACTTTTTTATTTACCAATTTAGAGAAAGGAAACTTGCTTTTTAGCATATCTGGATTTAAAGCAAAATCAGTTTGAATTTCTCCATCTACAATTAAATCAGGGAAATTTTCATGTAAATAAGCCACCGCTTGACTCACTTTGCTAGGTCCTTCATTATGAGACGAACCAAAATTTGAATAAGAAACCATAGCAATTACAGGCTCCATTCCAAACATTCTAACTGTTTTAGCTGTCATTAAAGCAATTCTTGCTAATTCTTCTGCAGTAGGATTTGGATTTATAGCAGTATCTGATAAGAAAATCGGACCTCTTGCAGTCATCATCATATTAGTTGTAGCAATTTTGGAAACTCCTGGAGCTTTATCAATCAATTGCATTACAGGCTTAATAGTTGTTGGATAACTTCTTGAATATCCTGTTACCATAGCGTCAGCTTCGCCTGTATTTACCATCATCAAACCAAAGTAATTACGTTCACGCATCCATTTTTCAGCTTCTAGTAAAGTAATTCCTTTGCGTTTTCTGGTTTCCCAAAAATGTTTTGCATACTCTAATCTTTTAGCTTCAGATTCCTTAGTTTTTGGATCAAAAATTGGCACTTCAGCGTCAAACCCAATTTCAGCTTTAAGTTCTTTAATAATTTCGTGATTTCCTAATAAAATTGGAAAACCAATGCCTTCTTCATTAACAATTTGCGCTGCTTTTAACACATCGATTTGATCTGCTTCAGCGAAAATGATACGTTTTGGATTCGTTCTTGCTCTATTAGTTAACAAACGAATCATTTTGTTATCAGACCCCATTCGTTCTAATAATTCATCTTTGTACTTTTCCCAATCGGTAATTGGCGCTGTTGCCACACCTGATTCCATAGCCGCTTTGGCTACAGCTGGCGGAACTGCTGCAATTAATCTTGGATCAAAAGGTTTTGGGATGATATAATCGCGACCAAACGTTAATTTCGTTTCGCCATAAGCAATATTAACTTGCTCTGGAACCGATTCTTTTGCTAATTCCGCTAAAGCGATAACAGCCGCTTTTTTCATCTCCTCATTAATCTTAGTTGCTCTAACATCTAGCGCCCCTCTAAAAATAAATGGGAAACCTAACACATTATTCACTTGGTTAGGATGATCAGAACGGCCTGTTGCCATAATGATATCTTTACGCGTATCAATTGCCAAATTATAATTGATTTCTGGTGTAGGATTCGCCATCGCAAAAACGATAGGATTATCTGCCATTGATAACAACATTTCTGGTGTAACAATATCCCCAGATGACAATCCGATGAATACATCAGCGCCTTTCATAGCGTGCGCTAAATCGTCATAATGTTTGTCAGTTGCGTAACGACGTTGCATATCGGTAACTCTTGGATCGTCTTTTCGTAGAGCACCTTTACTGTTAAACATCACCACATTTTCAGGTTTCACACCGAAAGCAACATACAAATTAGCACAAGCAATCGCTGCCGAACCTGCTCCAGAAATGACCATTTTCACATCTTCCATTTTCTTACCAGCCAATTCTACAGCATTCAATAAAGCAGCTGAAGAAATAATAGCGGTTCCATGTTGATCATCGTGCATTACTGGAATATTTAATTCCTCTACCAAACGTCTTTCTATTTCAAAAGATTCTGGTGCTTTGATGTCTTCTAGATTAATTCCTCCGAAAGTTGGCGCGATATTTTTTACCGTTGCAATGAATTCTTCAATGTCTTTTGTTCCAACTTCGATATCAAAAACATCAATATCAGCGAAGATTTTGAACAACAAACCCTTTCCTTCCATTACAGGTTTTGAAGCTTCTGGACCAATATCTCCTAAACCTAAAACTGCGGTTCCGTTTGATATTACAGCTACTAAATTTCCTTTTGCGGTATATTTATAAACGTTATTAACGTCTTTTTCAATTTCTAAACAAGGTTCTGCTACTCCTGGAGAATAAGCCAAAGCTAAATCTCTTTGTGTTGCATATTTTTTTGTGGGTACTACCTGAATTTTTCCAGGTGTAGGTTTTGCGTGATATAATAAGGCTTCTCTACGTTTACTATCTTTATGCATGATTTTTTATTTTACTAACTTACAAATATAAGGGTATACGTATAAAATGAGAAATTATTTTGGCATTCTTTTGAAAAAAGTTTTGAGAAATAAAACAACAAAAAAATGTTATTTCTTTAAATAACCCTTCACTTTCTTCAAGCCTGTCATTAATAAAACCGCTACTATTCCGAATGCGATTCCGACGCCAAATTCAGCTATTGTTGATGGAATACTGTGCGGAATTAAATGATGAATATATTCGATATTGTGAAGAAAAATTCCTCCAGAAACTAAGATAAGTGCTATAGTTCCTAATACTGCAAGTCCTTTAATTACTAATGGTAAAGCTTTGATTAAAATTCCTCCAAAAGAAGACATAAATCCTTTGTTATCTGATTTTCTCATCAAATAAAAACCTGCATCGTCCATTCTTACAATTAAAGCTACGATTCCGTAAACTCCTACAGTAGCAATAATAGCTACGAAAGTTACACTTAGAATTTGGGTAATCAAGGGATGTTGTTTTTCCATTGCCGTTCCTAAAGCGATGATTATAATTTCAAGCGAAAGAATAAAATCGGTTTTAATGGCCGAACTTACTTTTGCTTTTTCCGAATGTACATCACTTTCTTCTAATTGACTTTCAGCAATAACTTCTTCTCCTTTTTTAGCACGATGCAAAAAGTATTCGATGATTTTCTCCACACCTTCGTAGGCTAAGTAAACTCCTCCAATTATTAAAGCTGCTTTAATGGCTGGCGGATACAACCAATTTAAAACAAAAACAACCGGAAGAATAATCAATTTATTGATAAACGAACCTTTTGTGATTGCCCAAAGAACTGGAATTTCTCTTGAAGCTAAAAACCCTGTCGCTTTTTCGGCATTTACTGCTAAGTCATCTCCTAAAATTCCTGCTGTTTTTTTGGTTGCTAATTTACTTGTCATTGCTACATCGTCCATCAATGCAGCGATATCGTCTAAGATTGCGAAAAATCCTGATGCCATAATTGTATTTTTTCTTTTTAATAACGCTCAAAACTACAGTAAAGTTTTGATATTGAAAATATTTTTTGTTTGAAAAACACTATATCATTTTATTTCTTCAAGAAATTGATATTACGAAGTAAGCCTTCATATTTGGTTCGTTTTACAGCTGAATTTTTGAATACTTTCTGAAATGTATCCACCGTGATTTCCTCCCAATCTGCTTTTGAGAAGTTTAAAATATCAGGATTCGCTTGAAAAAGAGGTTCATTATGCGGCTTTGAGAATCGATTCCACGGACAAACATCTTGGCACACATCACAACCAAACATCCAATCGTCAAATTTGCCTTTCATTTCTTGTGGTAAATTATCTTTCAATTCAATCGTGAAATAGGAAATACATTTACTCCCATCAACCACATATGGCGCCACAATAGATTCCGTTGGACAAGCATCTAAGCAGGCGGTACAACTTCCACAATGATCGGTTGTTGGCGTATCGTAATCTAATTCCAAATCGATAATTAATTCAGCAATAAAATAGAATGAGCCTACTTTTTGCGTAATGAGATTACTGTTTTTTCCAACCCAACCCAATCCACTTTTAGCAGCCCAAGCTTTATCTAAAACCGGTGCCGAATCCACAAAAGCTCTTCCTGACGCTTCTCCAATTTCAGTTTGAATAAAGTGTAATAATTCCTTTAACTTCTCTTTTATGACGTGATGATAATCTTGTCCGTAGGCGTATTTTGAGATTTTATAAGAGTCTTCATTTTGAAGTTCGGAAGGATAATAATTTAACAACAAAGAAATGACACTTTTTGCACCATCCACCAAAAGTGTTGGATTCAAACGTTTGTCAAAATGGTTTTCCATATAACTCATTTGACCGTTCATTTGGTTGTTCAACCAATTTTCTAAACGAGGCGCTTCTTCTTGCAAAAAACCAGCTTTGGAAATACCGCAAGACAAAAAACCGAGGCGTTGGGCTTCGGCTTTTATCAACTGTGTGTATTTTTCTTTATTGTTTATCAAACTAAAATAAACCTCCTTGAAAATTGTTTTTAATTTTTCCTAAATGCTTGTACGCTTTTTCAGTCACTTCTCTTCCGCGAGGTGTTCTAATAATAAAACCTTCTTGAATTAAAAAGGGCTCGTAAACTTCTTCAATGGTTTCCCCACTTTCTGAAACTGCTGTTGCCAATGTAGTTAATCCGACAGGTCCTCCTTTGAATTTATCGATAATTGTGGAAAGAATTTTATTATCCATTTCATCTAAACCATGCGCATCTACATTGAGTGCTTTAAGAGCAAATCTAGCAATTTCAATATCAATTTTACCATTCCCTTTGATTTGGGCAAAATCTCTCACACGACGTAATAAAGCATTTGCAATACGAGGTGTTCCTCTACTTCTACCAGCAATTTCAATGGCAGCTTCCATCGTAATTGGCATCTTTAAAATTGAAGCACTTCGTTGTACAATAGTTGTTAATAATTCGGTATTATAATATTGTAGTCTACTTTGAATTCCGAAACGTGCGCGCATAGGTGCAGTTAACAATCCTGATCGAGTTGTAGCGCCAACTAAAGTAAACGGATTCAAGTTAATTTGAACGGTTCTTGCATTAGGACCCGATTCAATCATAATATCAATTTTGAAGTCTTCCATTGCCGAATACAAATATTCTTCAACAATAGGACTTAAACGATGAATCTCGTCAATAAATAAAACATCACGTTCCTCAAGATTTGTTAACAAACCTGCTAAATCACCGGGCTTATCCAAAACTGGACCAGAAGTAATTTTAATTCCTACTCCCAATTCGTTTGCCAAAATATTAGCCAAAGTAGTTTTTCCCAAACCTGGAGGTCCATGAAACAATGTATGATCTAAAGCTTCATTTCTTAAATTAGCCGCTTGGACAAAAACAGTCAAGTTATCTAATACCTGATCCTGACCAGTAAAGTCATCAAAACTTAATGGACGTAATGCCTTTTCGATATCTATATCTTGGGGAGAAAACGATTCTTTGTTTGGGTTTAGATTTTCATTCATACAACAAAGATAATAAAGTTATAAAACAAAAAACCTCTCAAATTGAGAGGTTTTTTTTCTATTTAAAATCTTAATGATGTAATTGCTCTTCGCCATCCTTCATAGGAACTACTTGAGGAACAAAATCTTCATCATGACCTGGTTTACTGTAATCATATGGCCATCTGTGAACTTCAGGAATTTCACCTGGCCAGTTACCATGTATATGTTCAACTGGAGTAGTCCATTCTAAAGTATTAGATTTCCATGGATTTTGAGATGCTTTCTTACCGTAGAAGATACTGTAGAAGAAATTCCAGAAAAACACAATTTGGAATGCAGCACCTACAATAGCAAAAACTGTAATCAATACGTTAACATCAGCTAATTCATCAAATAATGGGAAAGCAGAATTTGTATAGTAACGTCTAGGTAATCCGGCCATTCCAATGAAGTGCATTGGGAAGAAAACTCCATAAGCACAAATAGCAGTTACCCAAAAATGAACATAACCTAAATTTTTATTCATCATTCTTCCAAACATTTTAGGGAACCAATGGTAAACTCCAGCGAAGAATCCGTATAAAGCAGATATACCCATAACTAAGTGGAAGTGAGCCACAACAAAGTAAGTGTCGTGAACGTTAATATCTAAAGTTGAATCTCCAAGAATAATACCCGTTAAACCTCCACTAATGAAAGTAGAAACTAATCCAATAGAGAACAACATAGCAGGATTCATCTGTAAATTACCTTTCCATAAAGTTGTTATATAGTTAAAAGCTTTTACAGCTGAAGGAATTGCAATCAATAAAGTAGTAAATGTAAATACTGAACCTAAAAAAGGATTCATACCTGACACGAACATATGGTGACCCCAAACGATAGTAGATAAAAACGCAATTGCCAAAATAGATGCAATCATGGCACGATAACCAAAAATAGGTTTTCTTGCATTGGTTGCTATAATCTCAGAAGTGATTCCTAATGCAGGTAGCAATACGATGTAAACTTCAGGGTGACCTAAAAACCAGAATAAGTGCTCAAATAAAACTGGAGAACCTCCTTGGTAATGTAAAACTTCACCTTGGATAAAAATATCTGATAAGAAGAATGAAGTCCCAAAACTTCTATCGAAAATTAATAATAAAGCTGCAGAAAATAAAACAGGAAATGAAACGATACCTATAATAGCAGTTACGAAGAAAGCCCAAACTGTTAAAGGTAATCTTGTCATGGTCATCCCTTTAGTTCTCATGTTGATTACAGTAACAACATAATTCAAAGAACCCATCAAAGAAGATGCAATGAAAATAGCCATAGAAGCTAACCATAATGTCATCCCTAAACCAGAACCAGGAATAGCCTGAGGTAAAGCACTCAAAGGAGGATAAATTGTCCATCCAGCAGATGCAGGACCAGATTCTACAAATAAAGAACAAATCATGATAATACAAGATACGAAGAACAACCAAAAAGAAAGCATGTTCATAAATCCTGAAGCCATATCACGAGCTCCAATTTGTAATGGTATTAACAAGTTACTAAATGTTCCACTCAGACCAGCAGTAAGAACAAAGAATACCATAATGGTACCATGAATAGTTACCAATGCAAGATAAATATCATTTCTCATTACACCATCAGGTGCAAAATTATCTCCTAAGAAAATTTTAAATACTTCGAAAGATTCTTCTGGCCATGCAATTTGCATACGGAAGAATAAAGATAAAACAACTCCAACAATACCCATCAATAAACCTGAGATAAGGTATTGTTTCGCTATCATTTTGTGATCAAGACTAAAGATATATTTAGTAATGAAAGTTTCTTTATGATGACCGTGATCGTGTGACATACTAATTCTATTATGTGATATAAAATAAATTATTTAATAACTTGAGCTACAACTTTAGTTGAATCAACTGATGTAGGAGCAACTTCAGAAGCTGCAGGCGCAGGAGCATTAGCTTCTTTCCATTGTTGAGCTAAAGTAGGCTTTTCAGCTAACCAAGCTTTAAAATCTTCAGGGGTATCAACAACGATTTTCATTTGCATATTGTAATGAGAAGCACCACAAATCTTGTTACATAACAACAAATAATCAAATGTATAAGGATCTAAAGCTGTACTACCCTCAGCAACAAGTTTCTTACTTTTCTCTGTACGAATCTTATTAATTTTATCCACTTTAGCCATAATTGCTTGATCAGCTCTCATATCTGCTGTTGTTACAGTAGGAGTGAAAGCAAATTGAGTAATCATTCCAGGAACGCAATTCATTTGTACTCTAAAATGTGGCATATATGCAGAATGTAATACGTCTTGTGAACGCATTTTAAAAATTACTTTTTTTCCAACAGGTAAGTGTAGTTCCGTAACAACTTTATCATCTTGAGCAGCTGGATCAGCCAAATCAACACCTAGAGTATTGACCCCTTCAATTAATCTAACGTTTGCTTTACCTAAAGTTTTATCGTCACCAGCATAACGAGCTTCCCATCCAAATTGCTTTGCATATAATTCAATTACGATAGCATCTTGCTTATCTTCCTCATCAACAAACATAATGTTGTTCCAAGTGTAAAGACCATACATAATCAATCCAGCTAAAACAATTACAGGAATAATTGTCCAAATAGCCTCTAATTTATTGTTGTCAGCAAAGTAAAGCGCTTTTTGACCTTCTTTACCTCTATATTTGAAAGCAAAGTAATGCAACAAAAATTGAGTAATCGTTTGAACAAAGAAAATAATAGCTAAAGAGATATACATTAAGTTGTCATAATCTGTACCATGTTCAGAAGCTGGAGTACCCAATACTAAATCACCCCAAGCGTATAATGAATAAATCGTAAATACATAAATGAATCCAACGAAAGCAAACATTAAGTAACCATTAACACTATTATCTTTATCATTAGCAATTTCTGAATCTTCAGCAATTCCACCAATTTGGGTTAAATCAAAAATTTTAGTTAATTGCCAAACTGCAATCCCAACTAGAACTAAAATTATAAATACCAAGAAACTTGTCATTTTTATTTCTTTTTAACTATTAATAATGAAAATGTTTACTTTCCTCAATAAAAGGATTACCTTTTGGAACTAATGGAGCCTTAGTTAAAGCAGTAAATACAACGAAAATAAATAACCCTAAGAAGAACATTAAAGCTCCTATTTCAGGAATACCAATAAACCATTGATCACCAACAGTAGCAGGCATAATCATATTGAAAAAATCAATATAATGACCAAATAAAATTACAATACCAGCCATAACAACAATCCAAGTTAAACGTTTGAAATCAGTATTGATTAAGATTAACAATGGGAAGATGAAGTTTAAAGCCAACATACCAAAAAATGGTAATTTATAATGTTCTATACGAGTTACAAAATAAGTAACCTCTTCTGGAATATTTGAATACCATATCAGCATGAACTGTGAGAACCATAAATATGTCCAGAAGATACTAATACCAAACATAAATTTAGCTAAATCGTGAATGTGACTTGTATTAACATGCTCTAAATATCCTTTAGATTTTAAGTATAAGGTAACCATTGCAATCACAGTAATTCCGCTTACAAAGAAACTTGCAAATACATACCATCCAAATAAAGTACTGTACCAGTGTGGATCAACAGACATAATCCAATCCCAAGACATAATTGACTCTGAAACAATAAAGAACACTAAGAAAGCGGCAGACATCTTGAAGTTTTTCTTGTAGAAAGTATTATCAGTAGAATTGTCTTGAGCTATTGAATTTTTTCTTGAAAAATGACGATATAAATTCCAAACTATTAAAAATAAAGCTGCTCTACCTAAGAAGAAAGGAACATTTAAGTAACCCGATTTTAAGTCAATTAATTTGTCGTACTTAACGCTAGCTTTGTCTAAAACCGCAGGATCCATCCAAACAAACAAATGATTAAAATGTAAACCAGCAGCTACCAACAATAAAAAGAAAATAATTGAACCAGGTAACAAATAAGATGTAATACCTTCCATTACTCTAAATAATATTGGAGACCAACCTGCTTGAGCTGCATATTGAATAGCATAAAAAGCCAGAACACCAACAGAAATTAACATAAAGAAAATACAAGCAACATACAAAGCAGCCCAAGGCTTATTTTGCAATTGATGTAAAACATGTTCTAAGTGAGCTTTATGATCATCATGTGAATGAGCATCAGCATTAGCATCATGATTATCATTATGGTCATTTACCACAGCAGAAGTAACCATTGTAGTATCAGATGACTTACTTGTCGAGTCTACAACTACATTTGTTCCAACATGAGTTGAGTCAGAGTGAATTTGAGCTACTTTGACAGTATCAGCAACAACATGAGCATCGGCAGCATGTGGTGCCACTTTTTCAGAATGAGAAGCCTCATGATGATGACTATCTGCTAATAATTTTTCAACATCCTCAATTGTTTTTGGAGCATTTAAAAATCCAACAGCAATACCTATAACACCAAGAGCCATTAGGATGAATGAAAAAGTTTTTAATTTACTTGAAAACGTGTACATATCTATTATTTTCAAAAAGTATTAATATTATAAACCGGCTTTTAATTTTAAAACGTAATCCGTTACTTGCCATCTTTCCTCTTGCGATAACTGATTGGCATGAGAACCCATAGAATTTAAACCATATGTGATTACATGATAAATACTACCTTCTGTAATTTCTCTATCCTTATAATTTGGAACACCTAAAAATTTCTCTTTAAGAACTAAATTACCTTTACCATCTCCTTTATCACCATGACAAATTGCACAATAAACTGTGTATAATTCTTTAGCTTTATCAGGATTTAAAGATAAAGAATCTAATGGTGACTTTAATGTAGCCTTAGCTAAGGCATAACCTTCAGGAGTGTTAGGGATTTCGTATGGAACAAAACCTCTTTTAATCGATCCTTTAGCAGGTAATTGCGCCTCTACACCACCTTTAAACACATCATGTTCAGAATAAGTTTCGTAAGAAACGGCCTCATACATGTTGGGAAAAAACTGATAGTTTGGTCGTGCTTTATCGAAACATGAAGTTGCCATGAAAGACAATCCTACTACTGCTACTATTTTGTATAAACTTTTCATAACTATCTATTAATGCTTTTCTACGACTTTTACTTCAACTGCTCCAGTTTTAGTAAAGAAAGAAATTAATTCTTCTTCATTACCATGAACACCAACTTCCATCAGAAAATGATCGTCAGTTGTTCTAACATCTGGATTTTCTGCTTGTTTAAAAGGCCATAACTTACTTCTCATGTAGAATGTAATAACCATTAAGTGAGCAGCAAAGAAAACAGTTCCTTCAAACATAATTGGCACAAAAGCAGGCATGTTTTCAATGTAACTGAAACTAGGCTTACCTCCAATATCTTGAGGCCAATCATTTATCATCACAAAATTCATTAAAGCTGTGTAAATTGAAAGACCAACTAATCCATAAATAAATGCACAAATAGCAAGTCTAGTTGGAGCTAATCCCATAGCTTTATCCAAACCGTGAACTGGGAATGGTGTGTAAATTTCTTCAATATGATGATGAGCTGCTCTTGTTTGTTTAACAGCATTCATTAAAACATCATCATCATTATATATAGCGTGTATTACTTTATTACTCATGATATTAATGATTATCTGAATGATTATGACCGTGTTTTTCTCTTTCTGCTTTGTAGTTATCTCCAGAAGATTTTAAGATTGTCTTAACCTCTGCTTGAGCAATTACAGGGAAACTTCTTGAATATAATAAGAATAAAACAAAGAAGAATCCGATAGTTCCAATGTAGATACCTGCATCAACAAAAGTTGGTTGAAACATTGTCCATGAAGATGGTAAATAATCTCTATGTAATGAAGTAACGATAATTACAAAACGCTCAAACCACATACCTACATTCACTACAATTGAAATTATAAAAGAGGCCATAATGTTAGTTCTAATTTTCTTAGACCACATAACTTGTGGAGAAATTACGTTACATGTCATCATTAACCAGTATGACCACCAATAAGGACCTGTTGCTCTATTTAAGAAAGCATATTGTTCATACTCAACTCCAGAATACCAAGCTACAAATAACTCAGTTATATATGCTATACCTACAATAGATCCAGTAATCATAACTACAATATTCATTAATTCAATATGTTGTATTGTAATGTAGTCTTCTAGATTCGAAACTTTTCTCATGATAATAAGTAAGGTATTTACCATTGCAAATCCAGAGAAAATAGCTCCTGCAACAAAGTATGGAGGTAATATAGTAGTGTGCCATCCTGGAATGACAGACGTAGCAAAGTCAAAAGATACGATTGTATGTACAGAAAGTACAAGTGGAGTTGCTAAACCAGCTAAAACTAAAGAAACTTCTTCAAAACGCTGCCAATCTTTAGCTCTACCAGACCATCCAAAAGAAAGAATAGAATAAACTCTTTTTGTAAAAGGAGTCACTGCTCTATCACGTAACATAGCAAAATCAGGTAATAAACCAGTCCACCAGAAAACTAATGATACCGATAAATACGTAGAAATTGCAAATACGTCCCATAATAAGGGAGAATTAAAATTCACCCACAATGAACCGAATTGATTTGGAATTGGTAATACCCAATAACCTAACCATGGACGACCCATGTGAATAATTGGGAATAAACCAGCTTGCATTACCGAAAAAATCGTCATTGCTTCTGCAGAACGGTTAATAGCCATTCTCCATTTTTGACGGAATAATAATAATACGGCAGAGATAAGAGTTCCTGCGTGACCGATACCTACCCACCAAACGAAATTGGTGATATCCCATGCCCAACCAACTGTTTTATTTAATCCCCATGTTCCAATACCAGTGGTAACGGTATAAATCATACAACCTAATCCCCATAGGAAAGCGGCTAATGCAATTGAAAATACTGTCCACCATTGTTTGTTTGCTCTACCTTCAACAGGTCTAGCCACATCTACCGTTACATCGTGGTAAGATTTACTTCCTACTACTAAAGGTTTTCTAATGGGTGCTTCGTAATGAGACGACATAATCCTTTATATTGTTTCTTTAATTAATACTTATTTATCGTTTCTAACTTTCACGTGGTACATCACGTTTGGTTTTGTTCCGATGTGCTCTAATAAATGATACATTCTGTCAGATTCAACCAATTTAGCAACATCTGATTCTGAATCATTAATATCTCCAAATTTCATTGCTCCACTTGTACATGCTGCAGAACAAGCTGTTTGGAATTCATCTTTACCAACTGGTCTACCTTCACGTTTAGCTTTTAATTTAACCGCCTGAGTCATTTGAATACACATAGAACATTTTTCCATAACCCCACGAGAACGGACATTTACATCTGGGTTAATAACCATACGACCTAAATCATCATTCATATGATAATCAAACTCGCTGTTTTTGTTATATAGGAACCAGTTGAAACGTCTTACTTTATATGGACAGTTATTTGCACAGTAACGAGTACCGACACATCTGTTGTATGCCATGTGGTTTTGACCTTCTCTACCATGAGATGTCGCAGCTACTGGACATACTGTTTCACAAGGTGCGTGATTACAATGCTGACACATTACAGGTTGAAATGCAACTTGTGGATTTTCTGAAGGATCTTCCATACCTGTAAAGGTATCAATCGAATTCAATAATCCAGATGCAGATTCTTTCAATTCTACATCCCCTGCAAAAGTTTCTTTAGAAGAATAATATCTATCAATACGTAACCAGTGCATATCTCTACTTCTTCTAACTTCTGCTTTACCTACCACTGGTACGTTATTTTCAGCATGACATGCTATAACACATGCTCCACAACCCGTACATGCATTTAAATCAATAGATAAGTTAAAGTGATGTCCAACACTTCTATCAAAAGAATCCCATAAGTCAACTTCTGTAGCTGCTGTTGGTTTGTGATCTAATGATACCATTGGAACAGGATTCCAAACTTTAGCATCTTTAGTATTGAAAACTTCTAATGTAGTTTCTTTGATAATATCACCTCTACCCATTAATGTTTTTTGTAACTGAACACAAGCAAATTCGTGCTCACCTTCAGCAACAGTAATAGTAGCCGATTGATTTGAGTTTAAGTTAGCGTATAAAGCATAAGCATTAACACCTACTTGCATCTCTTCTTTTAAACCTAATTTTTTACCATATCCAAAAGCCAAACCTAAAGTTCCTTTTGCTTGACCTGGTTGAATAATAACTGGTACATTTTCTAAAGTAGTATTTCCTACTTTAATAGTGGCATAACTTCCGTTTAAACCTCCATTAGCCACATTCCAGTTTTTAAATCCATTAGCTTCAGCATCTGCTTTGGACATAGTTACGTAGTTATCCCAAGATACTCTTGTAATAGGATCTGGGAATTCTTGTAACCAAGGATTGTTTGCTTGTTGTCCATCTCCCATTCCAACTTTAGAATATAATACTAAATCGAAGTTAGAAGATTTTGCTTGCGCTAGAGCCGAAGCTGCCGAAGCATAATCAGCAGAAACTGCAGTTAATGGACTTGCTACTGAAGCAACAAAACCATCATGAACTGCTTGATTCCAAGATTTTCCAGCTAAAGAAGTAGCAGAGAAAGATTTTAAGAAATCGTAATAAGCAACAGTATTGTCTGTCCAAGTTAATAAAGCCTCTTGGAACTGTTTTGTATTGAATAAAGGACGAATCGTTGGTTGTATAATGCTGTAATTACTTCTAGTAATAGTAACATCACCCCAAGACTCTAAATAATGAGGAGCTGCAGCAGCAATTGTAGTTAAACTTGAAGTTTCGTCTTCTTTCATAGAGAAAGCAACCGAAAGCTTAACAGATTTTAATGCCGCAACGAAATCTTTAGAATTTGCTAAAGTATAAGCAGGATTAACTCCGTTCATAATTAATGTATGAACTTTTCCAGCTTTCATATCTGCTACTAATTGAGCAACCGCTTTTGCATCACCTTTTCTTGTAAGGATCGCATCAGAAGGATTGAAAGCTTCAGACTGTAAAGCAATATTAATAGCTAAAACTACTAATTGTGCATTTACATCATCTAAACCAGTTACAACAACTCCTTTGTTTTTAGCATCTTTAAGTTGTTTAGCTACTTTAGCTATTTGAGCATTTTTAGGTTGAGCACCACTTAAAACAGCATAATATAAATCAGCTAAAGCTTGTTTTTGTTGCGCAACTGTCATTGGAATTCTAACATCTGCATTAGCACCTGCTAAAGACATGTTCGATTCAATTTGAATATGTTTAGACATCATTCCATTTTTAGGAATACGACCTTGAGCATATCCTGCATCAAAACCTCCACCTTGCCAATCTCCTAAGAAATCTGCACCAACAGAAACGATAACGTCTGCTTTTGAAAAATCATAATTTGCTAAAGCTCTTACACCGTAAACAGCTTGAAAAGCGTCTAAAGCGTTTGATTCAGAAACTGCATCATAAACAACATGTTTAGTTGTTGGATATTTAGCAACTAAAGAAGCAATTAAAGCATCAGTTGAAGGACTAGCCATAGTATTTGTTAGCACAACTACATTTCCACCTTTTGCCTTAGCTTCTTCTAAACTAGCTTTAACTTTAGTATTCACGTCAGCCCAAGTTGCATCTTTACCAGCAATTTTAGGTTGTTTCAAACGCAAACTATCGTATAATGAAAGAACAGAAGCATGAACTCTTGCATTAGCTCCAGTTTTTGCTCCTTCTAAATTATTGTTCTCTACTTTAATAGGACGACCCTCACGAGTTTTGATTAAAATATTAGCAAAATCAAAACCATCAGCCATTGTTGTTGCATAATAATCAGCAACACCAGGAATAATTTCTTCTGGTTGAACTACGTAAGGAATTGACTTTACAACAGGACCTTCACAAGCCGCTAATGAAGCTGCAGCCGTGCTAAATCCAACATATTTTAAAAAGTCACGACGAGTAGTTGACGAAGAAGACAAAGATTCTTTATCTCCTAAAAATTGGTCAACCGGAATTGGCTCCACAAACTCGTTGTTTCTTAGCGTCTCAACAATAGAGCTATTTTCGTTTAGCTCTTCAACACTTTTCCAGTATTTTTTGTTTGATGCCATTGTATAGTATATTAGCTTCTTAAATTATTTTATTAATAGTGACATTTACCACATTCTAAACCTCCCATTTGAGCAGCAGTCAACTGAGATACTCCGTATTTTTTAGAAAGTTCTTCATGTATTTTTTTGTAGTAAGCATTATCTTCAACTTTCACATTAGTTTCTCTATGACAGTTGATACACCATCCCATAGTTAAAGGAGAATGTTGACGCATAATTTCCATTTCTTGAACAGGTCCATGACAAGTTTGACATTCAACACCTGCAACAGTTACGTGTTGTGAGTGATTGAAATAAACGTGATCTGGTAAATTATGAATTCTAACCCATTTAACTGGTTTAGTTTTTCCTGTATATTTTTGCAATGATTTATCCCAACCAACCGCATCATATAATTTTTGGATTTCACCATCATAAAATGCTTTAGAATATTCAGGAGTAGCTGTTGTCTCAGCCACCTCACTAATATTTTTATGACAGTTCATACAAACATTCAATGAAGGAATGTTAGAGTGTTTAGAAACTCTAGCAGCAGAGTGACAATATTTACAATCAATAGCATTATCTCCAGCGTGAATCTTGTGCGAATAATGAATTGGTTGAATTGGTTCATACCCTTGATCAACACCAATTTGCATCATCCATCCATAAGCAAAGTAAGCAGATGTTAACAACAACAAAATCACAGTAACGATTACCAAAAATTGATTCTTAGCATAAGCTCTGAAAACATTAGCTACTGAACGATCTTTTTGCTCAACTTCCAAACCTTTGGCACTAGCAATCTTAGTCAACATATTATTCACAAGGAATAACATGACAACCAACATCATCATAACCAAAGAAAGCACTCCTAATATTACATTATTAGAAACACCTGAATCATCAGCAGCTGCATCACCTGCAACAACAGGAGCACCAGGAGTTGCAGCAGGAGCCAGAGGTGCAGGTTCAGAAGTATATGCTATAATATTGTCAATATCTTCATTTGACAATTGTGGAAATGCTGTCATTGGAACTTTATTGTTCTCTTCAAATACTTTTACAGCTTGCGCATCTCCTGACTTGATTAATTCTCCACTGTTTTTAATCCATTTGTACAACCATTCTTTATCATATTTAGACTCAACGTTACGAAGTGCAGGCCCCGTAGCTTTACCATCTAACTTATGACAAGCAGCACAATTGGTATTAAACAATTCTTTACCTTTCGCGGCATCCTGTGAAAATGCTGATAAAGATGTCACTAGCACTAATGCTAAACTGAAGAAAATCTTTGAAAACGACTTATGGTTACCCACCTTTTTCATATTTAAAATGATTATCGACTTTAATTTTGGCATACCTTTAGATACACCATATCTAAAAGAACACGTTATTTTTTCAAAACTCCGACAAAAATACAATATTAGAACTATTATTAAAACCTTAATTTTATCATAAAATGTAATTTATATTTGTTCTAAATAATAACTTAGTATACCATTTTAAACATTAATTGTATTTTTGTAATAAAATTATTTAACTATGAAAACCACATCAAAACATAACTTATTGTACTTCTTTATTCTAAATCTGTTTTTTACTTTATGCACTTATGGCCAGCACAACAAAACAACTCTTATTGTAGATCAAAAAATAGATCAGATACTAAAAGAAAAAAGGAGAATAAATTCAGGATTATTTTTAAATGAAGCTTATAAAATTCAAATATTTTACGGGAATAGCGAAGATTCAAAAAAGAAGTTAAATGAATTTAAAAAAGAATTTAATGAATTAGATGGAACTATTATCTTCAATAGTCCAAATTATAAAGTTTGGGTGGGCAATTTTAAATCTAGAATTGAAGTAGAAAAAGCTTTGACAGATATCCAAAAGAAATACCCTAACGCATTAATTATTAAACCATCCAATCAATAAACACAAATAAAAAAGACCATTCTTTCGAATGGCCTTTTAACTATATCTTAGAAATTATTTTAATTTCTTTTTAACTTCAACTTCGTGGAATCCTTCAATTAAATCATACTCACGAATGTCGTTGTAATTTTTAATTTGCATTCCACAATCGTATCCTTTGGAAACTTCTTTTACATCATCTTTAAAACGTTTTAAAGTAGCTAATTCACCAGTGTAAATTACAACTCCTTCTCTAATTAAACGAATCTTAGAATTTCTGAAAATCTTACCATCTGTAACCATACATCCAGCAATAGTTCCAACTTTAGAAACTTTAAACAATTCTCTAATTTCGGCTGTACCAGTAATCTCCTCTTTCATTTCTGGAGACAACATTCCTTCCATGGCATCTTTTAAATCATCAATTGCATCGTAAATAATTGAGTAGTTACGGATATCGATTTCTTCTTTTTCAGCTAATTGTTTCGCATTTCCTTGTGGACGAACGTTAAATCCAATAATAATAGCATCAGAAGCAGAAGCTAACAACACGTCAGATTCCGTAATTGCTCCAACTCCCTTATGAATAATATTAATTTGGATTTCTTCAGTTGATAATTTTGAGAATGAGTCAGATAAGGCTTCAACAGAACCATCCACGTCTCCTTTAAGGATAATATTCAATTCTTTAAATTGTCCTAATGCAATACGACGTCCAATTTCGGCAAGTGTAATATGTTTTTGAGTACGAACCGATTGCTCACGTTGTAACTGAGTACGTTTAGCTGCAATTTGTTTTGCTTCTCTTTCGTCTTCATAAACATTGAACTTATCACCTGCTGTTGGTGCACCATCTAATCCTAAAACTGATACCGGAGTTGATGGTCCAGCAGATTTAATTTGGTGACCTCTTTCGTCAAACATAGCTCTAATCTTACCATGATTTTTTCCTGCTAATACATAATCACCCACTTTTAAAGTCCCTGCTTGTACTAAAATTGTTGAAACATAACCTCTTCCTTTATCTAACTGAGCTTCCACTACAGTTCCTAAGGCAGGTTTGTTTGGATTAGCTTTCAATTCCAAAATTTCAGCCTCTAACAATACTTTTTCTAATAATTCAGGAACTCCTTGACCAAATTTAGCTGAAATGTCTTGAGATTGATATTTTCCACCCCAATCCTCAACTAATAAGTTCATACCTGCTAATTGCTCTTTGATTTTCTCTGGATTAGCCGTTGGTTTATCCACTTTATTAATAGCAAAGATCATTGGTACACCTGCAGCTTGCGCATGACTAATCGCCTCTTTAGTTTGTGGCATAATTTCATCATCAGCAGCTACCACGATAATAGCAATATCGGTAACTTGAGCTCCACGTGCTCGCATCGCAGTAAACGCTTCGTGACCTGGTGTGTCTAAGAACGTGATTTTTTCACCATTCTCTAGAACTACTCCGTAAGCCCCAATATGTTGCGTAATTCCTCCAGACTCACCTGCAATAACGTTAGCTTTACGAATGTAATCCAATAACGAAGTTTTACCATGGTCAACGTGCCCCATTACTGTAACAATAGGTGCTCTGTGAACTAAATCTTCTGGATTATCTTCAACAACCACTGCAGCTTCTTCGATATCGGTAGTAATAAATTCTACTTCATATCCAAACTCATCGGCAACAATAGATAAAGTTTCTGCATCTAAACGTTGGTTCATGGTAACCATGATACCTAATGACATGCAAGTTCCGATTACCTTAGTAATTGGAACATCCATTAAGGCCGCAATTTCACCAACTGTAACAAATTCTGTTACTTTTAATATTTTACTTCCTTCTTCTTGTGCTTGCAATTCATCATCTACACGTTGACGGTGAGAATCTCTTTTATCTCTACGATATTTAGCAGATTTTGATTTATTACCTTTACCTTGAAGTCTTTCAAGTGTTTCTTTAATTTGGTTTTTAACGTCTTCTTCAGAAGGCTCTACCTTTTGAATAATTGGTTTTTTACCTTTATTGAAACCACCTGCTCCGCCTTTAATAAATTCTTTCTTAGGTCCTCCGGCAGCATTATTAGCCCCAGGAGTTCCAGTAGTACCTGGCTTAACAATACGCTTACGCTTGTTTTTATTATTATTTGCAGCATTAGCACCTACAGCATTTTGCGCCTGAGGTGTTCCAGGTTTTTTGAAATCTTTTTTAGGATCTTCTTTTTTCTTCTTAGGCTTATCAAATTGCGATAAATCAATTTTTTGACCTGTAAAAGTAGCTCCAGACAATTTTTGATATTGTGTTTCTATCTTTTCCTCAATTGCTTCATCAGTTGAAGTTTCAGTTTTAACCATTACTTCTTTAACTGGTTTCACAATTTCAGGCTTATTAACCTCTTGAATTTCTTCTTTTATCTCAGTTTTAACAGGCTCAGAAACTTTTTCTCCTACTACCTTTTCAACAACCTCAACAGGTTTTTCTTCAGAAATTGGCTTTTCAGATTTAACTTCAGGTTTTTTAGGATCTAAATCGATTTTACCTACAGCTTTTGGACCTGATAAAACGGCCTTAGCTTTGATAATTTCCTGTCTTTGACGCTCTTCTTCCTGCAAACGTTTAGCTTCTTGTTCTTTTTCAAGTTCGCGTTTCAGCGCCTCCTTCTCTTTTCTTTTTTCTTCACTTACTTCAAGAGAGGCAACCTTATTCCCTTTGTCAGCAGAAAATTGACCACATAAGACATTGTATTCCTCTTGTGAGATTTTAGCATTAGGACTCGACTCAATTTCGTGACCCTTTTCCTTTAAAAAATCCACAGCTCTATCTAGAGAAATATTTAACTCCCTTAAAACTTTGTTTATTCTTATTACTCTTTCTTCAGACATATAATCTTTTTAAAATTCTTTGTTTGTTGTTGTGTTGTTAAATTTAAAAATTATCCTTCTAATTCTTCTTTTAAAATATTGATAACTTCTAAAATAGTTTCTTCTTCAAGATCAGTTCTTCTTACTAAATCGGCAACATCCTGATTTAATACACTTCTAGCAGTATCTAAACCAATTTTTTCAAACTCTTCTATTACCCAAGCTTCAATTTCGTCAGAAAACTCTCTTAATTCTACATCATCCTCTTCTTCTGTAATACCTTCGCGTATTACATCGATTTCATATCCAGTTAACAAACTTGCCAACTTAATATTATTACCTCCCCTACCAATAGCTTTAGAAACTTCTTCTATCTTAAGGAAAACTTCTGCCGTTTTTGCTTCTTCATTAATTTTTACAGAAGAAACTTTTGCTGGACTTAAGGCTCTTGTAATATATAATTGTGCGTTAGTTGTATAATTAATAACATCAATGTTTTCATTTCCTAATTCACGAACAATACCATGAATACGCGATCCTTTCATTCCCACACATGCACCAACAGGATCAATTCTATCATCATAAGAATCTACAGCTACTTTTGCTTTTTCACCAGGAATTCGAACTACTTTTTTAATTGTTATTAAACCGTCAAATACCTCTGGAATTTCTTGTTCAAATAATTTTTCAAGAAATTCTGGAGCCGTTCTTGACATGATAATTTGAGGCTTATTCCCTTTTAATTCAACATTTTCAATCACACCTCTTACATTATCTCCTTTCTTGAAGTAATCGTTTGGAATCTGTTTTTCTTTTGGCAAAACAATTTCATTCCCTTCATCATCCATCAAAATTACAGCTTTTGGACGAACATGGTGCACTTCAGCTGTATAAATATCCCCTATTAAATCTTTAAATTGTTTGTAAAGATTTGTATTGTCATGCTCATGAATCTTAGAGATCAAATTTTGACGTAATGCTAAAATAGCCCTTCTCCCCAATTGAATTAATTTTACCTCTTCAGAAACATCTTCACCCACTTCAAAATCAGGCTCAATTCTTCTCGCTTCAGACAAAGAAATCTCAGAATTTGGATCCTCAACTTCACCATCTTCTACAACAACACGGTTTCTCCAAATCTCCATATCTCCCTTATCAGGATTTATAATGATGTCAAAGTTATCGTCTGATCCATATTTCTTCTTCAATGCATTTCTAAATACATCCTCTAAAATTGCCATTAGTGTAACTCTGTCAATGAGTTTATCGTCTTTAAATTCTGAAAACGATTCGATTAACGCAATATTTTCCATGTTAACGCTTTATTTAAAATGATATTATAACAACTGCTTCTTTAATACTATTGTAAGGAAGTTCTAATTTTTTACTTACAGTTTCTTTACCTTTTCCAATTTTCTTTGGCTCTCGAGCCTGCCATTCCAAGATTATTTTTTCATCATCCGCAAATGTAAGCTCCGCTTCGATTTCCTCTGAAGAAATAGTTTTCACTTTTAATGTTCTGCCTACATTTTTTTTGAACTGTCTCACCAATTTCAACGGACTCGAAACACCAGCAGATGCAACTTCTAAAGAAAAATCTTGTTCTTCTCGATCCAAAGAATTTTCGATTGCTCTACTAACATCGATACAATCTTGTAAATTTACACCCGAATCTCCATCTAAAGTAATGCTAATTTTATTAGTATCATTGATATTTAAATCAATCAAAAAAAGATGCTCACGTTCTGCTAATGCAGCATCTAACAACTCCTGAACTTTATTTCTAAACATCATACTTTTATAAAAAGAGGCACGCCTTGCGTGCCTCATAATCCTTTGTCTCTTAATTACGCAGCAAATATAATATATTTTTTTTGAATAAAAAAAAGATTGTCTATTTGGATATTATTTGTACCTTTAGGGTGTAATTTATTTACATGCTTATATAACCAAAAACAAACTTATGAAACGAATTTTAGTACCAACAGATTTTTCCAAACACGCAGATTATGCATTAAAAGTTGCCGCTCAGATTGCAAAAAATAATGACGGCGAAATCTTTTTACTACATATGCTTGAATTGCCATCAGCAGGTAATGACGCCCTTTCAAGAGCTCATGATATTCCTGAATTGATGTTTTTTAAGAATGCAGCAGTAGCCAAATTAGACGAAATCATGAACTCCAACTTTTTAGACGGGGTTAAAATATCTAAAATTATTCAATTTGAAATGGCTTTTGATGGAATTATCAAAAATGGAGAAACTCACAATATTGATTTAATCGTAATGGGATCTCACGGAGCAAGCGGATTTCAAGAAATGTTCATAGGCTCTAATACTGAGAAAGTTGTAAGAAATTCTAATGTCCCAGTGTTAGTTATCAAAAGAGAGGAATCTAATTTTAGTGCTGAAAAATTTGTTTTCGCCTCTGACTTCTCAGATGAAATTAAAAAACCATTTGAAAAAGTAGTTGATTTTGTAAACAAATTTAAATCTCACTTATATTTAGTAAACATTAATACTCCAAACAACTTTAAATCAACAAAAGTTGCTCAAAAGCAAATGGACGAATTTGTGTCAGAATTCAAAATAAACAATTTTTCCACTCACATCTATAATGATGTTAATGTTGAAAAAGGAATTTTACATTTTGCTAAAAGTATAGATGCGGATATTATAGGAATGAGCACACACGGCAGAAAAGGCCTATCTCACTTCTTTAACGGAAGCATAAGTGAAGATTTAGTAAATCACGCAAAACGACCTGTAATAACATTTAAAATCTAATGATTAGATTTTAAATTAAAAGACCTCATTTTGAGGTCTTTTTTTTTATTTAATTATTAAAAAAAGACATAAAAAAACTCCGCTAAAAATAGCGGAGTTTTGTTGGCCCACAAGGACTCGAACCTTGAATGACGGTACCAAAAACCGGAGTGTTACCATTACACCATAGGCCAATACCTAAACAACCTTTTCGATTGCGAGTGCAAATGTAATACATATTTTTTATTCTGCA
The DNA here is from genome assembly GCF_023634865.1 of Flavobacterium fragile. Classification (GTDB taxonomy): domain Bacteria; phylum Bacteroidota; class Bacteroidia; order Flavobacteriales; family Flavobacteriaceae; genus Flavobacterium; species Flavobacterium fragile. The sequence goes on along the minus strand of NZ_JAMLJN010000001.1, from coordinate 131,448 downwards.
AATTTTTCCAAAAAAAATATTAAAAAAATTATTTAACTAAAATAGTAAACAAAAAAATAGTTTCTTTGTAGGAGAATATAGAAAAACTATTTTATGAATTCATTCAACTTTAAAAAGTGGAACACCATTCTCGGTTGGGCTACTTTTATGGTAGCTTTAATTACTTATTCATTAACTGTTGAACCCACATTAAGTTTTTGGGATTGTGGTGAGTACATCGCTACCTCTGCTAATTTAGAAGTAGGGCATCCACCAGGAGCTCCTTTATTTCAAATGCTCGGTGCATTTTTTGCAATGTTTGCTTTAAGTGCTGACAAAATTGCGTTAATGGTAAATTATCTTTCTGTATTTTCAAGTGCATTTACCGTACTTTTCATGTTTTGGTCACTGACTATTTTATTAAGAAAATTAATTGTTGGAGAAAAAGAACTTTCTACTAACAATGCAGTAATGATATTAGGGAGTGCAGCCATATCGAGTTTGTCTTTTGCTTTTACAGATAGTTTTTGGTACAATGCTGTAGAAGCTGAAGTATATGCAATGGCAACTTTTTTAATTGCTTTATTGTTTTGGCTTGGTTTGCGTTGGGAACAAGAAATTAACACCCCTCGCGGAAATAAATGGTTGTTATTAATTTCATTAGTAATAGGTCTGTCATTTGGGGTGCACTTCATGGCATTATTAACCTTCCCAGCTATTGGATTTTTATATTTCTTTAAAAAATATAACAACATTACAATCAAGAGTTTCCTTATTGCCAATGTAGTAATTATTGCTATTTTGCTTTTCATTTTTAAGTTTTTATTACCCTACACATTGGCCTTTTTTGGTAAAACAGAAATCTTTATGGTTAATAGCTTAGGAATGCCATTTAATTCGGGAACCATTTTTGCTTTTATTCTAATTGTTGCTTCTTTCTATTTTGGATTAAATTACACCAAGAAAAAAGGATATGTTTTTTATAATACTTTAATTTTATCAACCTTATTCATATTGATAGGATTTTCTACTTGGATGATGTTGCCAATTCGAGCTAATGCTAACACTCCTATTAATGAAAACAAACCATCAGATGCAGCAGAAGTTTTAGCTTACTATAACCGTGAACAATACGGAGAACAAAAACTATTTTATGGACCTCAATTCTCTGATACCTACTCAGGTTTAGACCCAGAAAATCCATATTCTGATGAAAAACCAAACTATGAAAGAGATTATAAATCTGGCAAATATGTAATAACTAACGATTATATTAATGCCAAACAAAATACTGATGATGCTCATAAAGCATTTTTACCAAGAATGTGGAGCAGTGAGCACAGAGAAAATTATATGATTTTTACAGAGCCCTTAGAATTCAGAATCAATCCTGAATACGCTCATGAAGATGAATTAGTACAAATCGTTACTGAATTTAGAAAAGCATATCAAGCTGGAGAAATTAATGAAGGTGATTATGATAAATTCTTGAAAGGCTATGGAGAATATTTAATTGTTGAAAAACCATCATTCATCAACAATATGAAGTTCATGGTTCAATATCAATTTGGATACATGTACGTTCGTTATTTATTGTGGAATTTTGTTGGAAGACAAAGCGATGTTCAAGGAAAATACGACAATACAAACGGAAACTGGATAAGTGGAATTCCATTTATTGATGAAATACTAATAGGCACTCAAAAAAACCTACCTTCTGATATGCAAAACAATAAAGGAAGAAATACTTATTTCTTTTTACCTTTTATTTTGGCAGTCATTGGAATATTTTACCATGCTAAAAAAGACATTAAAAGTTTTTATGTATTATTAGTATTTTTTCTTTTTACAGGATTAGCATTAAAAATTTACCTTAATGAAAGACCATTTGAACCTAGAGAACGTGATTATGCTTTAGTTGGCTCTTTCTACGTGTTTGCTATGTGGATTGCTTATGGCGTGTATGCTATTTTTGACACATTAAAAAAATACATCCAACCAAAAGTTGCAATTCCTACTGTGTTAGTAATTTCATTATTGGCTTCACCTGTATTATTAGCAGCTGAGAACTGGGATGATCACGATCGCTCTAACAAAGACACTGCTTATACTATGGCAAAAGCTTATTTAGACTCTTGTGAACCAAATGCAATTTTGTTTACTATTGGAGATAACGATACTTTTCCTCTTTGGTATATGCAAGAAATTGAGGGCTATAGAACCGATATTAGAATCGTAAACACAAGTTTGTTTATGACTGATTGGTACATTGACCAAATGAAAATGAAAACGCATAATTCTGAACCCGTACCAAGTTCATTTCAAAGAAGTCAATACGTTGGAAATCATAGAGATTACAGCTTATTTGTAGAAAGAACTAAAGAGCCTTTAGTTTTAGACGAAATGATTAAATTCATTGCGTTAGAAGATGAAAGAGCTAAAATAGAATTAAATAACGGACGTAAAATGAACTACTTTCCTTCAAAAAAAGTAATTTATCCTGTGGACAAAGCGGCTGTTATTAAAAACAAAGTGGTTTCTGAAAAATACTATGATTCTATCGTTCCAGTAATCGAATTCGAAATAAAAGACGATGCATTATATAAAAATAGACTAATGATGTTAGACATCATCAATCAGAACAACTGGAAAAGACCTATTTATTTTACAGGAGGAAGTTTTGGTGAAGACGATTATTTATGGATGAAAGATTACCTTCAACTTGACGGTATGTGCTTTAAATTAGTTCCAATAAAAACCCCAACAGAATCACCAAGTCCAACTTCAATGGGATTGATTGATTCAGAAAAAATGTACAATATTGTTATGAAATGGGATTGGGGTAACAGCGGAAAACCTTTTATTTATCACGATCCAGAAACAAGAAAAAACAGTATAACATATAGAACTAATTTAGCTCGATTAATGGAAACTTTAATCAACGAAGGTAAACTAGACAAAGCCGAAAAGGTCATTAATTTAGCTATGCAAAAAATGCCAATTCAATATTTTGAATATTATTCTTTGTTAGAACCTTTTGCAGCCGGATATTACGAATTAGGTAAGAAAGACAAAGCTAGAGGCATAATTTCTGAAGTAATTAAAAAATATCAAGAGAATTTAAAATTCTATAGCGGTTGGAAACCAAGTGAGCAAAACTTTAATGCTATGGATATTGCTAATGACATTTACTATTACAGAGGTATGCTTCAAACGGCAAAGGCAGCTGACGATTTAGAATTTTACAATACTGAGAAAGCTAAATTTAACAACTATATTAAAGCATTTCTTCGTTTTGGTATAAAAATGGAATAATCAAATTCCAAAAGACAAAATGTTCCAAATAAAAATTGTTTGGAACATTTTTTTTAAAATTCATTTTACAAACATGAAGTTCAATTGGGTTAAAACACATCTTCTAATCAAAAAAATTTTTAAAAAACTGGTTTGGGATATCCCAAATTCAGAAAAAAAAATTTATTTAACTTTTGATGATGGTCCAATTCCAGTGGTAACCGAATGGGTTTTAGATCTTTTAAAATCAAATAATGTTAAAGCTACTTTTTTTTGCATTGGGGATAATATCAAAAAACATCCAGAAATTTATAAAAGAATACTTATTGAAGGCCATCAAACCGGAAACCACACTTTCAACCATTTAAACGGATGGAAAACTAAGACTAATCATTACATTGATAATTTCAAGTTGTGCGAAACTGAACACTTGAAACTGAACACCAAACACTCATTTTTATTTCGTCCTCCTTACGGAAAAATCAAACCTAAACAATCTAAAGCTATTCGTAATTTAGGTTATAAAATAATCATGTGGGATGTATTGAGTTGTGATTTTGACTCAAGCGTTTCTGAAGAAAAATGTTTAGAAAATGTAGTTTCTAATACGTCACAAGGAAGCATTATCGTATTTCACGATAGCCTTAAAGCAGAAAAAAATCTGAAATTTGCATTACCCAAAGCAATACAAATATTAAAAGATAAGGGGTTTGTTTTTGATGTAATTTCTTAGACTTGTTCTTGTACTAAAGAAATTAAAGTGTTAGCATCAAGTTCTCCACTTTGTCTCCATACCATTTGACCTTCTTTATAAATCATTAAAGTAGGTAAACCTTTAATACGAAGCGCTTCAGCTAACTCCTGATTTTTTTCGACATCAATTTTAATTACACGAGCTTTATCCCCTAGGGCAGCTGCAACATGACGAATTACTTCGTTCATGGCTATTGAAGGTTCATTCCACTCGGTAAAAAAATCGATAAGTACGGGTACTTGAGCATCGATAAGTTCTCCAAATTTTGACATAAATTGCATTTATTAGTATCAAAAATAACTATTTTCTCACGAAAATATTATACAAATGTAGCATTTTTAATGAATTACGCTACTTTTTCTCTTTTTTTTAGTTCAATTACCGTTATTTCAGGCATAATACCAACCCTTCCTGGATATGCATGGAAACCAAAACCGCGATTTACATAAACATATCTCCCAGCATTTTCATACAATCCGGCCCATTGTTTATAAACATATTGAACAGGACTCCATTTTACCCAACCTGGAATTTCAATTCCAAATTGTAAACCATGAGTATGACCCGAAAGTGTTAAATGATAATGATTGTCGTCATACTGAATTTTCTCATCCCAATGACTTGGATCGTGACTTAATACGATTTTGAAATCTTCTTTTCTTAGTCCTTGAGAAGCCAAATTCAAATCGCCACGTTCTCCAAATTTTCTTCCCCAGTTTTCAACTCCGACGATTGCTAATTCTTGATTATCTTTTTTGATTTTTACATGTTCATTCAACAACAATTTAAAATCAATTTTGTCATGAATTGCCTTTATATTTTCAAAATTTTGGATTTTATCTTGTTGGGAAGTCCAATTGATATATTCACCATAATCGTGATTTCCTAGCACTGAGTATTTTCCAAATTTCGGATTATGAATTCCTTTGAACGTTTCGATCCAAGGATCCATTTCGGTAGCATGTGTATTCACAATATCACCCGTAAATAAAACCATGTCCGAATTTTGCTCATTAATCAAATCAATGGCATATTGAATTTTTTCAGCATCATCAAAACTCCCACTATGAATGTCTGAAATATGGGTAATAGTTATCCCATCAAAAGCTTGTGGTAAATCTGAAAAATACAGAGTCTGTTTGATTACTTTAAAATTATACTTTCCTTGTAACATTCCATAAATAAAGGAAGCAAATGGAATTGCCGCAACCCCTAAAGCAACTTGACTCACAAATTTTCTTCTGTCTGGTAAAAAACCAGGCTCACTACTTTTGGAAAACAATCCTATTATTCCAGCAAAAAATCTAAAAATATCTTCGCTAAACAAGATAATTGTAACCAATAATTTGGGTACATAAAGTAATAATAACAACCCGAAAGTCATCATTGTTTGTGGTGTTTGCCCTACACTACGATCAAAATTAGTCAATTGATAAACGATATAAATCAAAGCAATTGCCGAAGTGATAAAGTAAAATACAAAAAATGCTTTGGATTTAATCAAAGTTTTAAATGCCTGGAAAGCATATACTTCCAATATTGCAACGAAAATTAAAAAAACAATCCAACGAATCATTAGCTCTTTTTTTTTTTGCAAAGTAACTACAACTTTGTCAATTCAATACGTATTTATTAAAATTTTAACGATAAAAAAAGGCTGTAAAACACAAGAGATTTACAGCCTTCAGAGATTAATAATTAAAACTATTTAAAAACCCAATCCCACTGCCATTGCAGTAACGCTAGGTGAAAAATTCACTACTCGAGTTGCAGCACCTGTTGTTAAATTAATTCTATAAACTGATTGTATTCCATTTACAGTTAAAATTGAGAATGCTTCATTACTATTTCCACCAATATCAAAACCATTCATAGATGAAGCAGTTACACCTAAACTACCAACTAAAACTAAAGTACCGTTGTTTGGTGGATTTTGCAAATATAAATTGTTGTTATTCGTATCAATTACGAAAAGTTGAGTGCTTGTACTTTGGGCAAAATTATTAGTATAAGCTGCAGCAGTTACAGATGGCGTTCCTGGATTTAAACTTCCATCCGTTGCCACAACCGTTCCTAAATCAGGGTGTAAACGTAAGTTTTGTCCAGTATTACTTACCAATCGAATTCTATCAACTGTTGGGTTAAAGTCGAAGCCGAAATCTGAACCAGAAAGTGCCGGAGTCAATCCAGAACCTACCGCTGTTACTTGTCCGTTTGCTGTATTTATTGTTAACAATCTACTTTGATTCGTTACCGCATATAAAGCACCGTTTGCTGGTCTAAAATCTAATCCTACAATTTGTTCATTTGCATTTAATCCTATCAAAGCAACCGAATTTGAAGAACCTAAAAGTGGATGAATTCTATATAACATGTTAGAAGAAGAAGTCGCATACGCAATTGGTTTCGATTTAAAAGCAACCTCAACAATTTGTTGTGAAAAAGTTCCTATCCAACGCGCTTTTCCTGTCATCAAACTAATCGTATACAATCTTGATTCGTTATTCTTATTGTTTACAGCCATTGCATAGTTAGAATCAGGTAAAATATCCAATCCGCCAGTTCCTTCAAAATCTACTTCTAAAGCGCCTACTTCTTGAAGTCCTCCGTCATTTGGTGGATTTTGAACATATAATTTATCTGTTGCATAATCAATATCATATAATAAAGTAGCAGTACTTCCTGCAAAACTATTTGAATATGCAATCGATTCAATTCTTGCGTTAGCTACACCATTAATACTTCCGTCAGTAGCCACCACAGTTCCTAACTCTGGGTGTAATCTTAAATTTTGACCATTGTTAGACACCAAACGAATTCTATCCACCGTTGGATTAAAATCAATTGAACTTGAAGTCCCTGCAATTTGAGGTGAAAATGGAGCTGTACCAAGTGGCGTTGCTAATCCCGAAGTTTCGTTAATAATGTACAAGCGACTTGTAGAACCTAAACCATACAATTGGCCTGTTGCCGGACGATAATCAATACTGATAATATTTTCTCCAGATGGCAATCCTGTAATGGCTAAATTTCGAATTGGAGAAGCTAAATTTCTCGCATTGAAATAAATTACTTTATTGTCATTGCTCAAGGCGGAAAATTCTACAAGGGGAGCCACTTCAGGCATTGGAGTTGGCTCTGGTTGCGGCATTGGAGCGGTATCATCATCCGAACATGCTACAAAAATTGTCAAAAGACTCATCAGTAAAACTGATTTCACAGGAAATAAAATTTGTTTCATAATTAATTTGTTTTTCTTCACTTACGAAAAACAGGAAATCATGGTTTTATTTTTCTAATATTTTTTCTGAAATAAACAAAAAAGCCCAAAAACCTATATATTTTTATAACTTTGAAAAAATATAGAATTGCATAATTATGTCACAAAAACGTCTTTTTTTACTCGATGCCTATGCCTTAATTTTTAGAGGTTACTACGCTTTTATTAAAAACCCAAGAATCAATTCTAAAGGAATGGATACTTCTGCCATTATGGGATTCATGAATTCTTTAATGGATGTAATTAAACGCGAAAAACCAGATCATTTAGCGGTGGCGTTTGATAAAGGCGGAAGCGATTACCGTTTCGAAATGTATCAAGAATACAAAGCGCATCGTGACGAAACTCCTGAAGCAATTAAAATTGCAGTTCCATACATTCAAGAATTATTAAAAGCAATGCATATTCCAATTATCGAAAAAGCAGGTTTTGAAGCCGACGATTTGATTGGAACTTTAGCGAAACAAGCCGAAAAAGAAGGTTTTCAAGTGTTCATGGTAACACCAGATAAGGATTTTGCTCAATTGGTTTCGGAAAATATTTTCATGTACAAACCTGCTCGAATGGGGAATGATATCGAGATTTGGGGAATTCCCGAAGTCTTAGAAAAATTTGAAATCGAGCGTCCAGAACAAGTAATTGATTTCTTAGGAATGATGGGCGATTCTGCCGATAATATTCCAGGATTACCTGGCGTGGGAGAAAAAACGGCTAAAAAATTCTTGGCAGAATATGGCACTCTGGAAAATTTATTAGCCAACACGCATCAACTAAAAGGTGCAATGAAAGAAAAAATCGAGGCAAACAAAGAACTAGGGCTTTTATCGAAAAAATTAGCCACTATCCTACTCGATTGTCCAGTTACTTTTGATGCGACCGATTTCGAACTATCAAAACCTGATGTAGAAAAAACGGATGCGATTTTTCAAGAATTAGAATTCCGTCAGATGAAAGCGCAATTTGATAAGTTATTCGGTTCTGGAAAAGAATATGATGAAATTGATAATAACGGAAATACTTCTGAAATTCCACAACCTACTAAAAAAGCGCCTGCAAAAAAATCAAACGAAGACCAATTTGATTTATTCGGTTTTAGTGATGAATCGGATGAATCAACTGCGAATCATTCGTATTATGCAACTTTAGAAAACACTACGCATTTCTATCAAATTGCTCAAGGTGATTTACCAGTAAAATTGTTAATGCAGAATTTATTGAATCAAACTTCGGTTTGTTTTGATACCGAAACTACTGGGATTGACGCTTTGAATGCTGAATTAGTAGGAATCTCGTTCTCTTTCGAAAAAGGAAAAGGGTTTTATGTTCCGTTTCCCGAAAATCAGGAAGAAGCCCAGACGTTAATTGAAAAATTCAGACCATTCTTCGAAAATGAAAACATCGAAAAAATTGGTCAGAACATGAAATACGACTTGAAAATTCTTTCGAATTACAACATTCAAGTCAAAGGGAAATTATTCGACACCATGATTGCTCATTATCTAATTAATCCAGATATGCGACATAATATGGATGTTTTGTCGGAAACCTATTTGAAATATTCGCCAAAATCAATCGAAACCTTAATTGGTAAAAAAGGGAAAAATCAATTGTCGATGCGCGATGTTCCTTTGGAAGATATCAAAGAATATGCAACCGAAGATGCTGATATTACCTTCCAACTAAAAGAACATTTCCAACCGATTTTAGAAAAAGTAGGTACAAAAAAATTGTTCGACGAAATCGAAATTCCGCTAGTTCCTGTTTTAGCCGATATGGAAAAAGAAGGGATTCGTTTGGATGTGGAATTTCTAAAAAGTATGTCGGTTGACATGCAAAAAGAAATCGATGCGTTAGAACAACAAATCTATGAAACCGCTGGTGAGAAATTCAATTTGGCTTCTCCAAAACAGTTGGGCGATATTTTATTCGACAAACTAAAAATTGGTGGTGCAAAACAAAAGAAAACCAAAACCGGTCAATATGCCACAGGCGAAGACGTGTTGAGTTATTTGGCTAACGAACATCAAATTGTACGCGATATTTTAAAATGGCGCCAAATGGTGAAATTGCAAAGCACGTATATTGATGCTTTACCAAATCAGGTCGATAAAAAAACTGGTCGTGTGCATACCGATTACATGCAAACAGTTGCCGCTACAGGTCGTTTGAGTTCGAACAATCCGAATTTACAAAACATTCCAATTCGTACCGAAAGAGGAAGACAAATTAGAAAAGCCTTCATTGCGCGCGATGAAAATTACACGCTACTTTCTGCCGATTATTCTCAAATTGAATTGCGTATTATTGCGGCTTTGTGTGGTGAAGAAAATATGATTAAAGCGTTTCAAAATCACGAAGATATTCACAAAAGTACAGCTGCAAAAGTGTTCAATGTGCCTTTAGACGAAGTTACCAAAGAGCAAAGAAGTCACGCGAAAACCGTGAACTTCGGAATTATTTATGGCGTTTCGGCATTTGGATTGAGCAACCAAACCAACTTATCAAGAAAAGAAAGTGCGGATTTAATTGAAGCATATTACAAAACGTATCCAAGATTAAAATCGTTCATCCAAGAACAAGTAGATTTTGCTAGAGAAAACGGTTATGTGGAAACCATTTCAGGAAGAAGACGTTATTTAAAAGACATCAACTCAGCCAACGCCATTGTTCGTGGTGGTGCGGAACGAAATGCGGTAAATGCACCAATTCAAGGTTCGGCTGCGGATATCATCAAAATTGCGATGATTAACATTCATAAAAAACTGACTTCTGAAAACTGGAAATCTAAAATGTTATTGCAAGTACATGACGAATTAGTATTTGACGTGCATAACTCTGAATTAGAAAAAATCCAACCGATGATCAAACATGAAATGGAAAACGCCTTTAAAATGGCAGTTCCGTTAGATGTGGAAATTGGATTGGGTAAAAATTGGTTGGAAGCGCATTAGGAAAGTGTTCAGTGAACAGTAGCAGTTGGCAGTTGGATTAGTTTTGTCTTTCATTTAAAATCTTATATAATTTCAAACCCGATACGTTTCAAAACCTATCGGGTTTATTTTTTGAAAACATTTTGCTATCTCAAATAATATTTAGATATTTGTCTAAATATATAAATTATTATGAACGCCATTTTCAAAGCCTTAAACGACGAAACCAGAAGAGATATTCTGGAATTGCTGCGCAAACAGGAAATGACGGCTGGCGATATTGCGGACCAATTTCATATTTCAAAACCTAGTATTTCGCATCATTTGGATATTTTAAAACGTGCCGATTTAGTCACGAGCGAGAAAAAAGGACAATTTGTAGTCTATTCTTTAAACACTACAATTGTTGACGACATTTTAAAATGGATTATTACTCTAAAAAAATAAATTATGGAGAAGTTTAAAAAAGAAATTCCGTTTTTAGCAATTGCATTAATTCCTTTTGCTTATCTAATTTACATTTGGAATCGTTTACCAGAAAAGGTTCCAATGCATTGGAATGGCGCTGGGGAAATTGATCGCTATGGCGATAAAAAAGAACTTCTTGTAATGTTATTCATGTTAGTTGGAATCACTTATTTTGTTTTTCTTATTATTCCTTCTATTGACCCAAAACAAAAATTACAAAACATGGGCAACAAACTGAATAATTTACGAATGATTCTTACTTTATTCATGTCGGGTTTAGCGGTTTTTATTTTGTATAGTGTTCAACAAAAAAGTAGCAATCCCGGATTTGTATTTGCAATTATTGGCTTGCTTTTTGCTTTCCTTGGTAATTATTTCAAAACCATAAAACCAAATTATTTCATCGGAATTAGAACACCTTGGACGTTAGAAAACGAAGAAGTTTGGAAAAAAACACATGAATTGGGCGGAAAACTATGGTTTGTAGGCGGACTTTTAATGGCATTGACATTTGTATTACCAAACGAAATGCAATTGTATACTTTTTTAGGAATTACTGGCGTTATTACCATTGTTCCAATAGTGTATTCGTATTTGGTATTCAAAAAAATCAAAAATAAATAACAAAATTATATCTTAGCTACTAATAAGAAAATAACATAAAATGAAAAAATTACTTCTTTTTGTATTCGCTTTTTCTAGTTTTACTTTTGCGCAAGATAAGTTCACCCGTATGGATAGTTTGTTGAACTATTTATACGAAAACAATAAATTCATGGGTTCGTTAACCATTCGTGAAGGTGAAAATGTAGTTTTTAATAAAGCCTATGGTTTTGCCGATGTTGAAAAAAATAGCAAAGCCGATCGTTTAACACGTTATAAAATAGGCTCGATTTCTAAAACTTTCACTGCGGTAATGGTGATGCAATTAATCGAAGAGAAAAAATTGACTTTACAAACCAAATTGAATCGTTTTTATCCAAAAATACAAAATGCCGAAAAGATTTCGATTTATGATTTATTACACCACAGAACAGGAATTGTAGATTACGTAAATCAGGATGCTAGTTTTCATGCTTCTTTGGACAAAAAACACTCTAAAGAAGATATTTTAAAAGTAATTGCTTCTTACGAACCTATTTTTGAGCCTGGAAGTAAATATCAATACAGCAATTCTAACTTTTTTATTTTAGGTTGTATTATCGAAAAGTTGACTAAAAAATCATACGAGGAAAATTTACAAAATCGAATCGTTAAAAAAGCTGAATTAGGAACTTACGAAAACAAAACCGAAATGACCGCTAAAGGTGCGGTTACTAATAAAGTTTTCGTTCCAACTACCTATTATGTAGAAGACGCAACAAATACAGCAAACAAAGAAAGTTATTCCTATTATTTTGATGGCACTAATTGGATGAAATCACCAGAAAATCATAATTCGATTCCGTTTGCTTCTGGTGGTATTACTTCTACTCCTGCTGATTTGACAAAATTTATTCATGCGCTTTTCAATGGAAAATTAGTTAGCCCAACTTCTTTAGACCAAATGAAAGAAATTAAAGAAGGTTACGGAAAAGCCTTAATTCAGTTTCCTTTTGGCGAAAGACGTTTTTATGGTCATGGTGGAAAAATTGAGAATTTCAGTTCGATGTTAGGTTATTATCCAACCGAAAAATTGAGTTTTTCTTTGATTTCAAATGGAGATAATTTTGAACAAAACGATATTATCATTGGAATTTTAAGTATTTATTATAAAATGCCGTTCCCCTTTCCAAAGTTCATGATAATGGATAAAGCAGAATTAGCAAAATTGATTGGAACTTATGTTTCAAAAGATTTACCTTTGAAAATTACAATTTCTGAAAAAAAAGGTGAATTATCAGCGCAAGCTACAGGACAAGGTGCTTTCCCTTTAACATTTAAAGAAGAAAAGACTTTTGTTTTTGCCCCAGCAGGAATTGAAATGGTTTTTGGAGATAATTCGTTCGTGCTAATTCAGAGCGGAATGAAGATTAACTTTACAAAAGAATAAAGATGCAAAACACTATCGCTACCATCAAAAGCATTACCAATAGTAAATATCTCGATATCATTGGAGTGGTTTTGGTGGTGGGCGTTTCGGTATATTTAGAATATTATAAAACTACGTTCGATTTTAGTTTTGATGGAAAAAGTTATTCTTTTTACTTAGGTTATTTTTCCATTTTAAACACTTGCTTATCCATGATGGCGACGCGATTGGTGACCAAGAAAAACAATATTGGGAATTTAATTAGTACTTGCAATACCTTATTAAGTGGAAGTATCGATTATCTTTTGGGAAATATTGGTGCAATTTTAACCTATCCCGTTTCGTTTTTTGGAAATTATTTTGCATTCCGAATTTGGAAAAAGAAACAATATTTGAATGCGATTGATAGCATCTTTTTCCGAAATATGGCAATTGGGTTACTGCTCTCGTTAGTCTTGAACTACATTGCTTTCACCACTTTCTCAGACAAAGCGATTGATTGGAAATTATTCTTCGCTATTGCCATTCCGGCTGGAATTAGTTTTTGCGGCACCTTTAATATAGGAAGAATGTATCCTGACAATTGGATCAACTGGCAAGTTTATAATTTATTCAAAATTGTACAAAACGTAATGCTAATGAACATTGCCAACACTGCAAAGTATGTGTTTTATATGTTCAATGCGATTTTAGGTTATATAACTTGGAAGGATGATAAAGCGAAACAGTTATAACTTCCTCGTAGATTCTCTCTGACGTAACTCTGTTTTAATCACCACGGTTTGCGGTTGATAAAACTCGTCTTTAGAATTCAATTTGTGAATTAATAATTCGGCTGCTCTAGCTCCAATTTCTGGCGCATGTTGGCTCACGGTTGATAGACTCGGTGTTAATCGTCTTGACCAAACACCATCGGCAAAACCTATAATATTCAATTCTTCTGGAATTTTAATTCCTTGTTTCATTGCCATTTTCATTGAAGCAGTTGAACTATGTTCGTCTAACGCGAAAATAGCATCCATTTTTTTCGAAGCAATCAACTGTTTTAATTTCACATCGAAGTCTTCTATTGCAGTTTCTAGAATAATTAACCTATCATCAACAAGGACATTAGCATCAGAAAGCGCTTTTTGATAACCTTCAAATCGCAACTTACCAACACTCAAATTAGGAATCGTAGAAAGTAAAGCAATTTTTTTACTCCCTAAGTTTATCAAATGAGTCGTAGCATGATAAGCTGAATCAAAATCATCTACAACCACTTTATCGCAATTAATACCATCTGCTACTCTATCAAATAAAACAATTGGTGTACCACTAATAATAATATCTTTAAAATGTTTATAATCTTTTAAAGATTGCGTTTCTTCGGCAATAGCAACTATAAAACCGTCAATAGTACCATTGTTCAACATGTCCATCACTTGCTTCTCTTTAGTAAAAGACTCATTTGAAATACCCGTAATAACATTGTAACCGTTGGCAAGAGCAACTTTTTCAATACCAGTAAAAACTTTTGCAAAAAAAGGATTTAGTATATTAGGAATAATGAATCCAATAGTATTTGTACGTTGATTTTTTAGATTCTTAGCAATACTATTAGGTTTATAATTCTGCAAAGCAGCGTACTCTTGAATCTTTATCTTAGTAGCCTCACTAATTTCTGAACTATCGCTTAATGCTTTAGATACAGTAGATATTGATACACCAAATTCGAGTGCTATTTGTTTTAGAGTTGCTTTTGGTCTCATATACATAAGTTAGGATGTAAAAATAATATAATTCTCTCATTCTTAGAAAGAAGTTTAAATATATTTTAGTTAAAAACGTGATGTTTAATTAATTATAAAAAATAATATTTTACATAAGTGATTTGCAATTCTAATAAATAATTGTACTTTTGCACTCCCTTTATTGGGAATGGAATGTTTAATTTAAATTAATTATTGTGAACACATTAAGCTACAAGACAGTATCAGCTAACAAAGCTACTGCAGACAAGCAGTGGATTGTTGTAGACGCTGAAGGTCATAACTTAGGTCGTTTATCTACAAAAGTAGCGATGCTTTTAAGAGGTAAATACAAACCAAGTTATACACCGCACGTTGACTGTGGAGATAACGTAATCGTTATCAATGCAGAAAAAATCAACCTTACTGGTAACAAATTAGAGGACAAAACTTACGTTCGTCACACAGGTTACCCAGGAGGACAAAGAACTTTAACTGCTAAAGTAATGCAACAAAAAAATCCTGCATTATTAGTAGAAAAAGCTATCAAAGGAATGTTACCTAAAAACAAATTAGGTGCTGAATTATTCCGTAATTTAAATGTATATGTAGGTCCTGAGCACAAACATGCAGCTCAATCACCTAAAACCGTTAACCTAAACGATCTTAAGTAATGGGAGTTATTCACAAAATCGGTAGAAGAAAATGCGCTGTTGCACGTGTTTATGTTTCAGAAGGAACAGGAAAAATCACTGTAAACAAAAGAGAATTCACTAACTACTTCCCAACTGCAACTTTACAGTACAAAGTTTTACAACCAATGTCTATGACAGAAAATGTATCAAACTTTGACGTTAAAGTAAACGTATATGGTGGTGGTTCAACAGGACAAGCAGAAGCTGTAAGAATGGCTATTGCTAGAGCAATGTGTGAAGTTGAGGCTGAAAACAGAGCTATCCTTAAACCAGAAGGATTATTAACAAGAGATCCTAGAATGGTTGAACGTAAAAAATTCGGTCAGAAAAAAGCACGTAAGAGATTCCAATTCTCAAAACGTTAATATTCGATATTTATCAGAATATTTTTTCAGATTTATTTTTATAATTAAAATTGAATTAAAAACAAAGTTGTCGATATTCCTTGTAAAAAGGGAATTAGTTTAGCATCTAAATTTTCAAGACTAACGCAAGTGACTACTTGAAAATTGCTAATCACGGAACGTAAACTATTACACAATGGCAAACAAAATTGACGTTAAAGAGTTATTAGAAGCAGGTGTACACTTCGGACACATGACTCGTAAATGGGACCCAAACATGGCTCCTTACATTTATATGGAGCGTAATGGTATTCATATCATTAACCTATATAAAACTGCAGCTAAAATTGAAGAAGCTAACGAAGCTTTGAAAAAAATTGCTGCCTCTGGTAGAAAAGTATTATTCGTTGCTACCAAAAAACAAGCGAAAGATATCGTTGCTGAAAAAGCAGCAGCTTGTAACATGCCTTACATCACTGAAAGATGGCCAGGTGGTATGTTAACTAACTTCGTAACTATCCGTAAAGCTGTTAAGAAAATGGCTTCTATTGATAGAATGAAGAAAGACGGTACTTTCATGACTTTATCTAAAAAAGAAAGATTACAAGTTGATCGTTTAAGAGCTAAGTTAGAGAAAAACTTAGGTTCAATTGCAGATATGTCTAGATTACCAGCTGCATTATTCGTAGTTGACGTAAAAGCGGAGCATATCGCTGTTAAAGAAGCTCAAAAATTAAACATTCCAGTGTTCGCAATGGTAGATACGAATTCGGATCCACGTCCAATTGACTTCGTAATTCCTGCAAATGACGATGCTTCTAAATCAATTGAAAAAGTTTTATCATTAGTTTCTTCTGCTATCGTAGAAGGTCTTTCTGATAGAAAAGTTGAAAAAGATGAATTACCAGCTAAAGAAGTAGAAGCTACTGAAGCTCCTGCTACTGAAACTGAAGCATAAATCAATTAATTCCAAGAATTAAATTCCAAATTCCAAACTTGTTCTAACTTTTCGTTAGCAATTTAGTAAAATTGGAATTTGGGATTTAGTAATTGGAATTTTTACTTTTATAAACAACAAATAAAAAAAATACAAAATGGCAAATATTACTGCTGCAGACGTAAATAAATTAAGAACTATCACTGGTGCTGGAATGATGGATTGTAAAAAAGCATTAGTGGAGGCTGAAGGAGATTTCGATTTAGCTATCGAAAACTTAAGAAAAAAAGGTCAAAAAGTAGCTGCTAACCGTTCAGATAGAGAATCTACTGAAGGTGCTGCTGTTGCTGTTATCAACGCTGATAAAACTGCGGGTGTTGCAATCACATTAAACTGTGAGACTGACTTCGTAGGTAAAAACGAATCATTCGTTAAATTAGCAAATGATTTAGCTAACCAAGCTTTAAACTATGCTACTAAAGAAGAATTATTAGCTTCTGATTTCAATGGAATCACTGTTGCTGAGAAATTAATCGAACAGACTGGTGTTATCGGTGAAAAAATCGAAATCGGTGCTTTCGAAAGATTAGAAGGAGCTTTCGTAGGTTCTTACATCCACGCTGGTAAAATCGCTACATTAGTAGCGCTATCTGCTAACGTTGCTGGTGCTGAAGAAGCTGCTAAAAACGTAGCAATGCAAGCTGCTGCTATGAACCCAATTGCTTTAAACGAAGCTGGAGTTGATGCTGCAATCATTGAAAAAGAAATTGAAATCGCTAAAGAACAATTAAGAGCGGAAGGAAAACCAGAAGCAATGTTGGATAACATTTCTAAAGGTAAAATCCAACGTTTCTACAAAGATAATACTTTAGTAAACCAAGATTTCATCAAAGACAGTTCAATGAGTGTTGCTGCTTATATTAAATCAGTAAATGCAAACTTAACTGTAACTGGATTTAGCAGAGTTGCTTTAGGATAATTATATTCTAAACTTTTAAATACAAAACCTTAATTCTTTAACAAGAGTTAAGGTTTTTTTCTTTTTAAAATACTGTATATTTGGGTAAACGAAAAAAGAAAATAGCTTTGAAAAAAATTGCTCTTCTATTAGCCCTGCTATCAGCTTCATTATTTGCTCAAGAAAAAAAATACCAAAGTTTATTATGGGAAATTAGTGGAAATGGACTCCAAAAAAAATCATACGTTTATGGATCTATGCACGTAAGCGATAAAGTTTCATATCATTTATCAGATAACTTTTTTAAACATCTTCAAGAAGCAGATATTATCGCTAATGAAAGTGAACCTAGAACATGGACTTCACTATTTGATTTATTTAGTTTTTATAGTCAATACATAAACCAAGGGAAATTCTACAGCAAATTCTATATTCAACCACTTGAAAAAAACGACTTATATCCCCTATTCAAAAGCAGTAATTACAACCTTATAAGTTTACTTACCCGAACCGATGAAGCACAAAAAGACTACCAAGAAGAAACCTATTTGGATATGTTTATCTATAGAACAGGTAGAAAATTCAACAAAAAAACGGTGGGTTTAGAAGATGTAAAACAATCTACACTGAACATCATGATGGCACAAGCAAAAATGGATGAAAGTGAAGTCGATAAAAACCGTCAGGCTATTTTAAAAATCGTAAAAAACAAATCGTATGATCAAGCTTTAAATGATTTCTACCGTGAAAAAGACTTAGACATGATTGATTCTTTAACTATGTTAAGTTCGCCTAAATCATTCCTCAAAGCCATGTTGTTTGACCGTAATATTGAAATGGTAAAAAACATGGATTCTATCATGAAAACGGGAAGTTTATTTAGTGCCATTGGAGCGGCTCACTTACCTGGTCCTAATGGCGTTATCGAATTATTACGGGCAAAAGGTTATAAGGTAACTCCAGTTTTTGGGAATTATACCGAAAAAGGAAAGGCAGTCAAAAAGCAAATTGAAGAATACTTCACCAAACCAGAATTAAAAAACAAAACCACAGCCGATGGTATGATTTCACTTCCTCTTTTTGAAATCGTACTTGAAAACGGAGAAGATTTAGAATCCCCAGATTTGGCAAATGGTGGTTTTATTAATGTTAAAAGAAAACCCTTGAATGATTTTATCAACAAGAAGGATAAAACATTTAATATCAAAACATTAGATAGTTTGTTTTATGAAAACATTCCGGGAGAAATTTTAGAAAAAAAATCCTACCAAGAAAAAAATTATTGGGTATACGATTTAAAAAGCAAAACCAAAACCGGCAACGCACAACGCTATCGATACTACATTACTCCACTTGAAATCATAGCAGTAATTATGGGAGGAGAAGGTGATTATGTAAGACGATTCGAAGAAGAAATTTTTTCAAAAATTGAAATCAAGGAAAGTAAAACTAATTGGGAAACTATTCGTCCACGAAAAGGAAGTTTTACCGTTGAAATTCCAGCCTATAACAGCTATTCAGGAAATAAAAACAATGGAAAAGATAATTCTGATATTACTATAACCGCATTAGACGAAAAGAAAAAAAGTTTCTATTTTCTAATCGAGAAAACGCTTTCGGAAATTGATAATTTGGAAAATTCAGAATATGAGTTAAAACGTATTCATCAAGAATTTTACAACCAACACAAATTGGATTCCACACAAACAAAATTTAACAAGGGAAGAACAGTTTTCTATTCTAAATCGAAAATTGAGAACAAAGAAGTCCAGCTCAAAACTGTATTAAACGGGAATAAATATTACCTTTTAGGATCTGTGAATTCTGAAGAAAATGACACCAAACGTTTCTTCGAATCTTTTACGATGCAACCTACTATAGATTCTGAAAGTTATAAAACTTTTAGAGATTCGATAAATCATTTTAGCATTGAAATTCCAAAAAAGCAAAACGAACATTTGGATTTCTTAATTGAAAATGAAATAAATAATGGCACAAAAAAGAAAAATCACTTTACCGCTAAATCAAAAAACTATCAATTCTTAGGTAGTAATGGCTCAATCATTCAACTCAATTATTACAAATACCATCGCTATGAGAATGAAAAATCAATAGATAGTATTTGGAACGAATACCGAAAAAAAATCACAGGTGATAAATTCATCAATCAAAAACAAGAAAATGATGCCAATTATGGCGACATAATTGAAGTAGCAGTACCAGACTTGGATGTGAATCTACCAGCGCATTATTTAGAATCTAATTGGAATTCGCAACTGTTCCCAAAAGAAGAAAAACTGAAAATAATAGAGGAAAAAATCAACTCAGACAATAACGTACATACTTTCGAAGCTTTAGTTTCAAAGAACAACTCGAAACAAGCCATTAAATACAAGCTTCTTATAAAAGGAAACAATGTTTATGAATTATCTACTTTGGTTGCAAAAAATAACGAAAATGTAGATCCTTTTGTAGAAAAAACGTTCAATTCTATTCGTTTAGAAAACAAAGATTCTGAAAATATTTTTGAAAACAAAATGGATTTATTCTTGAATGACGTTCTTAGTAAACACGATAGCATCCGATACTCTGCACTGAAATCAATTGAATATTTAAAGATTGAAAAAGAGGATTTACCTAAGTTCAAAATATTATTAAACACCTTTAAATTTAGAGATGATGAGACTGAAGTTTTGGGCGAATTATATGAAAAACTCGGAAGAATTAAAACTCCTGAAGTAATTGCTTATCTAGAAAACGTTTACAAAAAAGAAGACGTAAACACAGTAATTCAGTTTGCTATCCTTCGTGCCTTAACGCTACAAAAAAGCAAAGAAGCATATAAAAAAATAGTAGAATTGTTAGAATATGATTTACCCATTTCGGATAATGAATATGAAATAATTGGATTATTCAACCAATTTGAGGAAGATTTAGAAAACAGTCAGGTTTTATTTCCAAATATATTTCAATATTTCAGTATTAAAGAATATCATGAACCCATTGTGTCTTTAACTCACAAACTTTTGATAAAAAAGTATGGAAATGCTAAAAAAATAAAATCATTCAAAAAAATGCTCTTAACCAATGCTAAACTCGAATTTAAGCGTTTAGCTAGTTGGAAAAACAAGCAAAACATAAAATCTGAAGACGAAGAAGAATATTATGAAAATGAGGCGCCTATTGAAAACTTCATAAGTTATTACACTATCTTACACCCTTTTAAAACCGACAAAGAAGTTGTTCAATTATTTAAAAAAGCAAGCGAATTAAATATTGACGAATTAGATTTGGCTTTTGCCGAAGTTCAATTGGAAAAAAACAATCAAGTTGAAGAAAATACGTTGAATAAAATTCTAAAAAATGAAAAAACACAATTCGTAGGATTTTTAATGATGCACCATGCAAAAGACAACTCTTTTTTAAACAAATTTGATGCAAAAGAAATTGCTATGGCAGCTGTAATCTATTCTGAAAATATTGATAATAAAAAAGATTCTTTAACATTCTATGATTCAAAAGAAGTAAAATTTAATGGGAAAAAAATCATGTATTTTTTCTTTAAAAAGTTAAATATTGAAGAAAATTCATATAAGTCTAATCAAAAAAAAATTAGCGGAATTGCTTTCATAACTGAAAACGGAAAAATAAATATCAAAGAGTTTTATAAATTAAGCGCTAAAACCTATTTAGAAGAAAAGGAAATTGAAAATTTAATAAAAGGAATGATTGATGAATCCTTAAATGATAATCACAAAAGGGCCTCCTTTGGTAAGCAAAAAAAAGGGAATTCATTGTTTAATGATTTATATGTAGAAGAATATTAGTATGTTTCAAAGAAGAAAAGATATAGTTTACGTTATATTAGCTGGGATTTTTATCACCAACGCTTTAGTTGCAGAATTAATTGGTGGAAAGTTAATTTACATAGGAGAAGTTGTAATGAGTTTAGGTATTTTACCTTGGCCAATCGTATTCATCACAACCGATTTAATCAATGAATATTTTGGCGAAAAAGGAGTAAAAAAACTCTCCTTAATCACTGCAGGATTAATAGCCTATACGTTTTTTCTGTTGTTAATTGGACTTCAAATTCCTGCGGTTAAGGGAGATGGTTTGATAACAGACGAACAATTCACAGCTGTTTTTGGACAAAGTATGTGGATTATCGTGGGAAGTATTACCGCTTTTTTGGTGTCTCAATTAATTGATGTTACCGTTTTTCATTTTGTTAGAAACCGAACAGGCAAAAAAATGATTTGGTTAAGAAGTACCGGGTCAACCATAATTTCACAACTTTTTGATAGTTTTATCGTTCTTGGAATTGCTTTTTGGTTACCTGGAAAAATCGATACCAAAATGTTTATTGCATCCGCATTAACAGGTTATACAGTTAAGTTATTAATTGCTGTTGGATTAACGCCTTTTATTTACCTTGGTCATTATTTAATTGAAAAATACTTAGGTAAAGATGGAAAATAAAACCCGTTGCGCTTGGTGCGAAAAAGACGACTTATATAGAAATTACCACGATAACGAATGGGGAAAACCAGTATATGACGATAAAACTATTTTCGAATTTTTGATTTTAGAAACCTTTCAGGCGGGATTGAGTTGGTATACAGTGTTATCGAAAAGGGAAAATTTTAGAAAAGCATTTGATAATTTCGATTTAATTAAAATAGCGAATTATTCGGAAGAAAAAATGAATAAATTAGCGCAAAATCCCGGAATCATAAGAAATAAATTAAAAATTAAAGCCACAATTACTAATGCGCAAGCATTTTTAAAGGTGCAGAAAGAATTTGGAACTTTTTCTAAATACATTTGGGGATTTGTAGATGGAAAACCCATAGATAATCAACCTAAAAACTTAAGCGAAGTTAAAGCCACCACTCCTATTTCAGATGCTTTAAGTAAAGATTTAAAAAAACGCGGATTCAAATTCGTAGGCTCAACTGTGGTTTATGCTCACATGCAAGCAACTGGAATGGTGAATGATCATGTAATAGATTGCTGGACTAGAAATAAAAATTATGAATAACGACCCACTTCACGGAAAATCTTTAAAAACTATTGTAGAACAATTGGTTGATTTTTATGGTTTCGACACTTTAGCTAAACTCATAAACATCAACTGTTTTAAAGAAAATCCATCCATAAATTCAAGTTTGAAATTCTTGAGAAAAACCGATTGGGCAAGGGAAAAAGTAGAGGAATTGTATGTTAGGACTTTACCTAAATTTTAACTCCTCAACACCATCAAAAAATCTTCACGATCAATTTCTACGCAACCTAAACTTGCTAAATGATTATTGTAAACTTGGCAATCTAACAATCGATAATTCGCCATTTCTAATTGTTTTGCTAAAGCAATGAAAGCCATTTTACTCGCATTAGAAACTTTAGAAAACATACTTTCGCCACAAAAAACGTGACCTAAGTCAACGCCATACAAACCACCCACTAACTCACCATCTTTCCAAACCTCAACACTTTTAGCGATACCTAATTCATGAAGTTTACAATAGGCTTCAACCATATTATCAGTAATCCAAGTGCCAGGCTGGTCTTTTCTTGAAATCTTTTTACAATTTAGAATAACATCTCTGAAAGCAGTGTTAAAAGTAACTTTGAACTTTCTTTGATTGATAATATTTCGCATGCTTTTTGAAATCTTCAAATCTTCAAAAAACAAAACCATACGTTCTGGGGGACTCCACCATAAAATGGGTTCATCTTCTTCAAACCATGGAAAAATTCCCGAATTATAGGCTAAAACTAATCGTTCTGGAGACAAATCACCTCCTATCGCAACAATTCCTTCTGGAGAAGCAGTTTGTACAGGTGGAAAATATAATTCTTTGGTTAAATAGTACATCTCTTTAAATTTAGAATTCAGAAATTAGAAAAAGAAAAAGCCAGAAATTAAAAAAACTTCTGACTTCTAACTTCTGAATTTAATCTTTTAGAAAGGTAAATCGTCGTGTTCTTCTTCGTTAAAGTTAGTTGCTGGTTCAAAAGCTGCTGCAGGTGGCATTGGAGGCATTTGAGATGCTGGCGCTGCTGGCGCTTCTGTATGTACTTTTTCAATTCTCCAACCTTGGATAGAGTTAAAATATTTAGTTTCTCCTTGTGGATTCACCCATTCTCTTCCTCTTAAATTGATTGAAACTTTAACTTGTTCCCCAACATTATAATTATTCAGCAAATCGGTTTTATCTTGTGTAAACTCGATTAAAATATGTTGTGGATATTGCTCTTCTGTAGTTACTACAAGTTCTCTCTTTTTGAAAGATGCGCTTACTTGTTGCACTGGATTGATTACTTTTACTCTTCCTAAAACTTCCATAATACTAAAATTTATTTTTTTGCTAATAACAATTTCCAAGCATCAATCGCCCTTCCATTATCTACATACTCTTTTGCTTTTTGAAATTTTGTAGCCATATCATCAGCACTTAACACCGCTTTAACTTCAAAATTTTCTTTTACAAATATAGCAATTTCTTCTTCAGTTGGAATACTTTCTATATTTCCTAATCTTGCTAAATCATTCCCTGTAAAATAGCCGCTTTCTTTAATGAAATCGGGAATCATATCAACCCCAATTCCTAAAGTAGTCAAAGGTTTTTCTACTTCAAACATACCCATGTTAGAACGGCTATACCAATTACCTCCCATACGAGCTACCAAGTCGATTTTATGTTGATCAATCATCCCATTAGCATCCAAAATAGCTTCGCTGATATGAATTTTCACTACTTCACATATCACCAAATTTCCTGCACCACCTTGGACTCCTAATGCGATTACATCGTTAATCTTGCATTCAAACTGCACCGGACTTTCGGCCACACGAAATGGTTTTACGATATCCGATTTTAGCATAGTAAATCCTGCTTTTTCAAATTCATTTACACCATCAGGATATTCGGTACTTGATAATGACATTTGTTCTACGATATCAAAATTCACTACGTTAATCACAACTTCTCTAGTGTTTTCTGAATTAGTCAAAGTGTGTTTTACCGTATTATCACGAACACGTCTAGCTGGAGAAAAAATCAATATCGGAGGATTAGAACTGAATACATTAAAGAAACTAAATGGAGACAAATTTGGATTCCCATTACTATCAATTGTACTAGCAAAAGCAATAGGTCTAGGTGCTACGGCACTTTGTAAATATCCTTGTAATTTTGCTGGCGCTATTTCTTTTGGATCAATGCTTAACATGTTAATTTTTTTTTTTACAAAGATAACAAGAACAAGTGCAAGTGCAAGGAAAAAAATCTTGATAATCAAATTCAAATAAACATAAAAGAAAGTCGGAAAATGTCCTAAAATATGTTAAAATTATTCAAATTAAAAATAGATTCAAACTCATTGTCATTCTATTAATATAAAATCTTTTTCTATCTTTGAGATTATGAATTTAGAACAGCAAATAGAAAAAATTTCTAGTTTTCAACATTTAGAACTTTTAGCTAATCAGATAGTTGAAGGTTTTATTTCGGGTATGCATAAATCGCCTTTCCATGGGTTTTCTGCTGAGTTCGCCGAACATAAAATTTATAATCCTGGTGAAAGCACCAAGCATATCGACTGGAAATTATATGCCAAAACCGACAGATTATACACCAAACGCTTTGAGGAAGAAACCAATTTACGTTGTCATTTGATTTTAGATAATTCATCTTCCATGCATTATCCTAAATTAAAAGAAAATCAGCCGTTTTATGAGAGTAAAATTGGTTTTTCGGTTTTAACTTCAGCTGTATTAATGAATTTATTAAAAAAACAACGCGATGCTGTTGGTTTAAGTATTTACTCTGACTCTTACGGATACTATTCGCCAGAAAAAGGAAGTGAACGTCATCATCGTATGATTTTAAACAAGCTGGAAGAAGTCTTGTCGCAAAACAAAACCACTCGAAAAACCGACACGGTAACTTTTTTACATCAAATAGCTGAAAATATTCATCGTCGTTCCATGGTGATTTTATTTACCGATATGTTCCAAAATGAAGACAACGACAAAATTTTCAAAGCGCTTCAGCATTTAAAACACAACAAACATAAAGTGGTCGTTTTTCATGTTTATGATGAAAAAACCGAGTTAAATTTTAATTTTGATAACGCGCCTCGAAAATTTATTGATGTAGAAACAAGAGAAGAAATCAATTTATTTGCCGAAAATACGCAAGAATCGTATCAAAAAGTGGTGCAAGAATATTTCAAAACGATAGAAGCAACATGTATGCAGTATCAAATTCGTTATGTTCCCGTTTCTGTAGGTGAAAATTTTGAAAAAATTTTATTAACTTATTTGGTTGAAAAACAAAAGTTTGGCTGAAAACGCTGAAAAAAGTTTAATTTTTTTTGCAAAAATATTTGCAGGAATGAAAAAGCGTAGTATATTTGCACTCGCAATCAAGCACTGGTTTGGTAGTTCAGTTGGTTAGAATACATGCCTGTCACGCATGGGGTCGCGGGTTCGAGTCCCGTCCAGACCGCCAGTTTAGAGGAAGCCTTTCGTAACAAGAAAGGCTTTTTTGCCCTCTTACAATATTTAAAATAGTTGTGTTGTTTAGGTACGAAAGTACCAAAAAGGTTTAGTAGTTAGACCAATGAAAAGCTTTCCCTATTGGGATGGCTTTTTTGCTTTATAGAAATTTCTATTCGTTGATAAAGGCGAAATTCTTTTTACTTCTTTAGCTTTAATTTGCCCAATATCCATCCCCTAATCCGTTACCTAGATATTTAAAGATTAACTTTTCCATATAAAACACCCTTCATATATTCTCCTAATGCTCCAAATAGAAAAAATAAAAACACACAAAATCTCAACATTAAAACAACGATTAAAGTTTTAACTGTTAGGACGAATACGTTTTCAAAAAAAATTAATACATCATTAGCATTTATATTTTCTATATCTTTAAATTCATAGTCAAAAATATTTTCTAAAAACAAATCATTAAATATTAATGTAATCAATAACAAGATAATCGTTGTAAAGGCTATTATTAGCGATTCTAAAAGCACGAATACAAATCTCCTAGTAAAGTTTCTAGTTCGGATAAAATTCACTTTTAAATCATTATTTTCATTGCTTTTTTCATTTTTCTTTTTATTATAATTTTCATTATGGTTTAAAAATTTATCGAAAATCAATATTAGAATTGAAATAAAAAGTCCAATAAAAATAGACAGTGATGTCATAATAAAAGTTGTAATATCTTCACTAAATAATTTTTCTAAAAAAAGTGAAAGTATAATACTTACAATTATATAGTATTTATTAGTTAACAAAACTTTCCCAAAAGTCAGTTTAGGAGCTTGTACGTCGCTTTTTTCTAATAATTCACGATTTCTCCACTTATAACTTTCAGAAAGAATTTTCACTATATTTCCACTAACATACTCTTTAATTTTCATCTATAAAATCTTCAGGATAAACTTCGGGTATTACTATTTCTTTTAGGGTTTCTTGAGCAAATTTTTCTAACTCTTTCCATTTAGGTATCCTATTTTCTTCAAGTCCAATATAGTTTTCTAAATAGATTGTAGCCTTAATTTTTAATAAGTCATCATCAAGACTAAATTTAGTAGGATTTGATTTAGCAGTTTCATCTTTAATATAGGCACTTTGTTTATTAAAAGATTCTATAAATCTTGGCTCATTTCCTGGTACATCAAATTTAATTTTTCTCATTACTTTTCTCCACAAAGAGAGGTTATTAACATTAATATTTGTATCTGAGGAAGAAACTGTTAGTTGGATATTAAATTTACCAGTTGATTTTACATCTTCATCTAAATCACTAATTAAATATTGGTTAGAAAACACAAATTTTTTAATAGCACTATTTTCTTTAAAATCTTTCTGCATTTCTATAGGCATAAATTCTTCTAAATAAGCATTATAAGATTTTTTTTCAACTCTAAATAATCCTTTTACAAAAGGTTTAA
Organism: Flavobacterium fragile; assembly: GCF_023634865.1. GTDB lineage: Bacteria > Bacteroidota > Bacteroidia > Flavobacteriales > Flavobacteriaceae > Flavobacterium > Flavobacterium fragile. Next base: position 104,090 of record NZ_JAMLJN010000001.1, on the reverse strand, counting down.
AGATATCAGCTATTTGGTCAGAGGTATAGTTTTGTAAAATTAATATGCCAATTCCCTTATCTAAGGGAGTGTACAATAAAAAGTAAAAATCATCTAAAAGTATAGTTGCCTTTTTAAGTTTTTTATTTTCTCCAAGGGGATTATTTAAGTCGCCCTCTTCTTTGCCAGTATCATATGGACCCCCTTTTACTAATCCGTGTACAATATAATTATCAGTTCCTAATTTAACACTATCATTTTGGTCTTTAGCACTACCTTTTACATAAAATGCTTTCTTTTTACTATTGTCAACTTTAAATTTACCGCTAATATTTGTAAAGATATGCTGAAGGAAAGTTTTCATTAAAATTTTATCAGACAAATTGTCTTTATTATTTTTAGGATTTTTAGTATTGTAAATCCCAGTAAATAAATCTCTAAATGTGATATTTTCATCAGATTTAGTAGCGTTTAATTTTATTTTAAAAAATTCAATTTTAGGATTTCTTGCCATTTTTTTAGTATTTACAGATTAGTTTGTGAATAATCAAATTTAATAAAAAAACCCGCTTTTAACGGGTTTAGTATTTTTCTTTTATTCTTTAATAACATTTACGAAAGTCTAAAAAATCAATTTTAAATTAATCTTTCAAAAGCATTATTTCTTATATCCAAAACAAAACTCCCTTTGGCATTACCTTTAGTGTCATTAACTCGTTGTTGATACATATGTTCAGGAGCTACTTTTAACAATTCAACCAAATCTAAAAATTTAATACTCCAAACTCCATTTAAAAATTCTACCTCCTTAACTAAATTTCCCATCTCAAATTTTACAGAATGCCATTCTACCCAAAAATATATAATTATTTCTCTGTAGTTTTTCCAATATCTTTCAGCATCTTTTCTATTAAATACTACCGCATAAGTAGGGTCAATACCATATAAATCATTAGCTTTAAAAAATGGAGTATTTTGAGTTTTTAAATCCGCTATGTATAAATTCGATTTTAATAAGTCAGGAGCATAAGGATTATTAACTTTTTCTGGGTTAATGATTAAATCTAATTTCTCCCCAAATTTATCTACAAAAGCTTCTTCAATTTTTTCACCATCTTTACACCAAAGTGTTTTATTTTGTAAATCTTGCGGGGTAATTTCAATACCATCTTTATTATATTGCTTGTACGCCATCTTCATTTATACATTTCTTCATTAGCGACATAAATACAAGCAGGATTTTTTTCTATTGTAGCACTTACGAACTTTACAAAATCCTCTTCGGAAATATTTTTAGCTCCAGTTAAAGCAATTAAATCTTCCCAGTAAAAAGTATTTTCTTTAGTAGATTTTCTTCTAGCCCATTTCATTATTTGAGTACCATTTCTTACTCTACTAGATGAACTATTTTCGGAATTATCACTATTTTTAATTTGGAGTAGTTCTCCTTTTTCATTACAGAAATCAACTGCATCAATAGAACTTCCCCAACAACAATACCAACCTAAATCGGCTAATCTCAATGATAAATATTCCTCAAGTAAATCCCCAACAATATTTTCAATAGACATTTGTAAACTATGTCCATCAAGGATTTTTTTTAAATCATTGTTATTTATAGTATTTATTCTAATTGATAGTATTTTTCCAACAATTGGATCAGGAAAAGTTTTAGAACTATTTCCAGTTCTTACCGATGGTCTATTTTCAAAACCTTTAGTATATTTATCAACAAACTTTACAACGTATTCTTTTAAAGAAATTACATCGTTATAATCATTAGTTTTTTTTGCGTTATACCCAAGAGTTGGCAAATTTTTCACGTCACTAAAAGCCGTTTTTAAAACGACTTCAATATCTTTAGGTAAATTTCCTAAATATTCTTTAGCGTAAGTGAAAATTTTGTCTAATTTATCATCAAATTTTACTTTATTATCCATCGGCAAATATTTTTAGCCAATGTATGAATAATTCGATAATTAATCAAATAGGGAGTAAGTTACTTCTTTGGGAATATTCAGTTTTTCAAACTTTTTAATAAAGTCTTCATATTTAGTGTTAAGGTATCTTGAATGCTTAAAGTTTTCAAAATCTTTATTATCAATATTTTTTAAATGATTTTTTATTTCTCTACCAATAGCTTGACCTAATCCAACAGGAACGGCGTTGCCTATCTGTTTATATTTATCCGAAGAATTACCAGCCAAAATCCAATCAATAGGGAATTGTTGTATAGCTTTATATTCTTCAACGCTCAAAGGTCTAATTTCGGTAGGATGACATAAATCCGTGGCTGGCATAGCAGGATTAGTTACTACAGTTGGAGATGGTTTATTCAAATCTAATCTTCTCATAAAACCTGTTTTACCTCCTCCTAGAAAAAAAGCTTTACCTAAAGCTTCCATTTGTAAATCTAAAGGCAAATCTCTCCAGTTTTGACCACTTTTTAGGTTTTCGTATAATTTTTTTCTTTTATCAGAATAAGTAATAAACTCATGATTTTTAATACCATTAAGTGAATTAAAAGCGTCTTTTAAATTTTGCCATTTAGGTAATCCAAATTCCCCATTTTCTGTATGAGTTGGAGTTAATCTATTTACCTTTTTATCTCCTTTAGTTCCAATAATTACAACTCTTTCTCTAATTTGTGGAGTTCCAAAATTCGCTGAATTATACAAATCAAAATTAATGTTATATCCAGCACTTTCTAATCTCTTAATAACATAGTATAAAGAAGAACCTTTTTCGTTTAAAATACAATCAGGTATTTGCTCAATTATAGAATCTTTTTCATCAATTTGGAGAATAGAAGACATTAATCCTCTAACATTTTCTATTACAAAATATTTAGGTGAGATTTCTTCAATAACTTCTAAATATTTTAAGAAAACATTTCCACGAGAATCAGCAAAACCCAATCGTTTACCAGCAGTACTAAATGCCTGACAAGGTGGACCGCCTACTATAACATCAACTTGATTTTTATTTTTTAATCCAGAAAATTTAATTATTTCTTCGGCTGAATAGTTTCTTATATCTCCAATTAAACCAATTTCAGGTTTATTTAGCGTTATAGTATTTCTACAAGCTTTATCAAATTCACAAGCTAAAACAATATTGTAACCCTCTTTTTCTAAACCAATATCTAAACCTAAAGCACCTGAAAAAAATGAAAGAGTAGTCAATTCATTTTTATTCAATTTTATTTTAGAAATTCTATCTTCAATTACTTCTTTTACCATTCCGTAAAGGTATAATTTTTTTATTCTTTTAAAAAGCTCAACTTTTTTATAAAATTTAAACAAAAAACTACGTTATTAACCTAGATATAATAAAAAAATGATTAATTCAAAATATCATTTATCAATCCATAATCAAAACCTTTATTTCCCTCTCCGTCAAATTTTATAATAATATCTTCTTCTTTTATATCAGATGTGTAATCATTGTTAATTATAACAATTTGAATCCTATCGTTATGTTTTTTAGAAAATTCAGAAAAATATTTTAATAAAGATTTGAAAATTTTACTATCCTTAAATTCATCATTTTCATTATTTGATTCTCTCGTTCCTAAATTTTTACCAATTGTATCAAATAATATTACTTTTGGATGAAAAGATTTTTTTAATGATAAACTTACTTCTAGTATTGACATAAAGTAAGCAATATTTATCAATGTAACAGCTCCTAAACTTCCAATATTATCATACTTTACACCTCTAACATAAGGCAAATAAGATTTATTATCTATGTAAGCATCATAGAGTTTTGGAAAATCAAAAGCTTTTAATGTTTTTTGGAATATATCACTTAATTTTTTTATTATTTCATCAAAATTAGTTTCTTCATCTTCAATATCTTTAATTTGATTTTTTATATCAGATAGTTTATTTTCTTCTCTTTGGATTTCGTTAGATAAAGTAGCTAATTGGTTTTGTACATTTAAGTTTAAATCAAGGTTTTCAATTTGCTTATTTATTTCTCCTATTTCTCTATTCAATGTCTCAATTTTTTCAATAAATGGACTTATAAATTCTTTCTGAATGTTGTTAATTTCAACTTCAATTTTGTTTATTGAAAATAATATTTTATTTCTTCTATTCTCTAGGTCTGCCAATATTTCATTTTGGTTTTCAATAAAAGTAAGTAAAGAAGTTAATTTTGAATTCAATCTTTTTCTTTCAAGCTTAATTGCTTTTTCTTCTTCATCATTAAATTCGGTTAGGTCGTTACCGCATAAATTACATACATTAAAATCTTTCTTTTCAATTTCTCCATTACAAGAGGGACAATTACAAAACTCTATATTCTGAAGCTTTCCATTAGAAAGAATTAAATATTCTATTTTAATAATTTCATTGGAATATTGATTACTCAATACAACTAATTTTTTAATATAGTTTTTAATTTCTTCAATATCAGTTTCTATCTTGGATAATAGATTTCTATTTAGGAATAATTCTCGTTCTTTAGATTTTGTATTATCATTCTCAATTTTTCCATTAGTTTTAAATTCATTTAAAGCTTTAAATAATTCATTTTTTTTAGAAATCAATCCTGCTTTATTTTTTTCATTTTCAGCACTTGAAGAAAAGAGTTCAACATCTCGTAAAAATTTTACGATAGCTTCTTTTTTGTCTAATAAAATACCAATCTTATCTTTTAGTTTTTTTTCATCATTTTTTAACTCATTTAAAAGTTGATTTAATGAGTTTAAAATAATTTCCAAAGTTGGCTTACGTTTAAATCCTACAGCATAGATTTTTTCATTGAGTAAATCTTCACTATCAATTTTAGTTTGTCCAATGTAGCAGTATTTATATAAATCTCTAAAACTAAAAGTTTGTCCTGAAAGCTTAAATTCAGGCATTCCAATTTTTTCATTTAAAAAACGAGATAATGATTTTTCATCACTAGGAATAGCCACTGAATAATATTCAAACTCACTCAAAAAATCATTTTTTTCAGCACTCCATTTAAATACTTTTACAGGTAAATCAAAAGCAAAAAGAGGTCTTTGAATTAAAAACCTTTCATTATTCAAAAAAAGGTCTAAACTAACATATTTACAAGTTAGTTTTACTTCTTGATAATCTTTATGACTCTTTTTACCAAGACAATAGTCTATTAATTCTAAAATAGTTGATTTACCAGTAGCAATTGGACCAGTAATAAAATTTAAGCCATCTTTAAACTTAACCTCATAGTTATGATTATCGCCAATAAGCAATAATTTATTAAATTTTATTCTCATATTAAAAGATGGATGTTGTTTAAACTTTTACTTGATATTTCCTCTTTCATATTCGCTTCACTCAATTTTGAAATATTCTTTTTAATCAATAGGGCAGTACTTATTAAATTTTTTGAATAAAGATTATCAATACTATTTACTAATTCATAACCTGAATGGCTAATAGTATATATAAAATTAGAATTACGTATCTCTTTTTCAATTAATTTTTTTGAAATCAATATTCTCAATATTTCTTGATAATACTCTCTATCAGGATAAGAATGATAAAATGAATAAAGCTCTTCAAAATCCAAAGAATAATTTTCTAAATTCAACATAGTTTTTGGAAATCTCATATAAAAATCAAGCAAAATCAATTTATCAAAAGTCATTTGATACGATTTAGACTTTTCAAAAGCACTCATCAATGTAAGTACTCTCATCATACCAATTAAATACTTATATTTCCCCTCTAGTTTTATCATTTTTTTCTAAAAAATCTTTTAATCTTTCTTTATATTTTTTTACCCAACCTACAGTACATTCGTCAGCTAATTGATGTAAAATCCCTTTCTTTTCAATAGTTCCAACTGACAAAACCGTTTTTAAAATATCATTATTCTTATCTTCAATTCTCATATTAACCATTCCCAATAATTTATTCCCATCAATTTCATCTTCATACATTAAATATTGAGTTAGCCACATATCTTGTATTAGACTTTTAAGACTTTTCAATTCTTTTAACTCTTCTTCAATCCCTTTACTTTGAACTTCTTTAGTTAATATTTCAGCATTAAAAAATTGCTTGTTGTAAACGTCTAAATTCTCATTAATATTTGCGGATTTTAATTTTAAAGTAAAAATCCGTTCATCGTAATCTATTTCATCTGGAACAGAAAAAATCTCTTTTAGACGTTCCTCTTTTTTTTCTAGTAGTAATAATATTTCATTTAATTTTTGGAGTTCTTCTTCATCGAATATTTCCAAATGTATATCCGTTTCTTTAATTAACTTTAAAAGTTTTGTACTATCTAAAAGTTCAATTTCAATGGAATGATTATTAACTTTTTTCTTTTTCCAGTCAGACCACCAATTCATTTCATCAATAGTAAGACTTTTAGGCACACATAAGCACCATTTTTTCATCTCATAGGTAGTAGATTCGATAGCTTTTTTAAAAGAGGCATTAATTTGCTTTTTTTGACTTTCTCCAATTTCAAAAAAGAAACATTTACATTGGTAAACTTCTATAGGTTCTTTAAAGTCTCCAATAAAAATATCTATTCCTTCATCACCTGGATCACATTTAATCGGAAAGGCATCTTTATATTTCGCAGAAAATGCTTTAGTACAAGCATCTTCAAAAACAGCTCTTGAGCCATCTTTTCCGTGCTTCTTCAATAAATAATCAAAATCTCTACTCACAAATAACAATTTATTATAATATCTCCAAATTTAACAAAATAAACACAACAAATCGTACATATTAACTTTCAAATCAAAATTTATAATTCTAAAGAATAATTTCAAAATAGTTTATCATTTAAGGTTTAAAAAAACAAACAAAGCAGAGAAAGTAATTGACCTTGTTTACTTAACTCCGCTTTGGCTTATTTTTCAATTTCGTTTGGCTCTAAAAGGGTATTTTATTTATTATATACCTTGTTATATTTACATTAGGTATTTATATATCGAAAGTTACCCTTATTATATAACCTGTCCGTTTTCTTCTTTAATTCATATAAAATAATAGCCTTGTAATCCTTTTCGCTGATAATATGCGATTTATATATATTCATTAAATCATTAAAATGTTTAGATTTATTATTTGGCAAAACCATTTCATTAAAGTCCATTATTGTCTTATGTATTCCAGTAATTTTCATGTAGGAATAAAAACCCCAATTTACAAAATCATTTTTAGAGATTTTCGGTTTATGATTTTCATTGATTACTTCATTCTTTGAAATAGTATCTACAAATTTAACCGCATTCAGATATTTGTAAAGTTCGTTAGGCAATTCATTCCAATTCGATTTTAATGAACTTAATTTGTGATATTTCATTTTAAAAGTAGGAATACTAACTTTATTAATGTCTATTTCAAATCTTAACATTAAATATTTATTGATAATATTTTTATCCGTTTCGGTTAACTCTTTTTTGCCTAAAATTTCAAGATATTTGTCATAAATTAACAAATCGTAATTAGTAAATCTAAAGTAGATGCTGGTTACATTTTTATCATCTCTTTTAGCATTTCTATATTTTACAAAACAATCCAGTATGTCATTAGTAAATGATTTTAATAATAATGTAACTCCAATTTCCAATTGAGTAACTTTAAATATTCTCCAGATTTCACCTTTTTTTAAACCAAGTTTACAACCCAGTATTTCTATACAATCAATAAATTCGTAATAGTTTAAGTCTTTTCGAGAATTTTTATCAAAATACCATTTTCTAATACTTCCGTTTATTGATAATGAATAAGTACCAGTTCTTAAATTTTCAGTCAAAAGCATTCTTAAACTAAACATCCTTGTTTTTTTAGTTATATTAGTTTGTAAATATCTATTTAATTCAAAATCAAGTTCTGTAAACTCTTCATCGTCAATTTCAATCTCTCTCCATCTAAAATTTTCCTTAATGAAGTCGGGATTAAAATTTTCAGCCATTAATTTAATTTTATCTATCATATCCATGTTTCCTTTAAGTGTTTTTCAAGTCTATCTAATTTTTCATAACTAAGATAATCCATACAAATACGATATCTATACTCATCATTTTTATGATATAAAAGCATATGTTTTGATTTAAAAATTCTTCTTTTTCTAGGAGTAAAAATCAAATCAAGTTCTGTATGTAATAATTTCAAACACTCTTCATATTCTTCATCTGTTAATTCATTTACTAAATATTCTTGATGGAACCAAAGCTTTAATTTGCCCATAATTAATAAGACACAAGAATTATCAAGTTCATTGTATATAGTATATAATTTTAATGAATACTTTTTTCTCTTCTTAACACTATTGTACAAATGAGCTTCAAAAAATGTTAAATTTTTAGTGTCAGATGAGACATCTCTTATCCATTTTATTTTTTTGATTGGATAATAATTTTCACAACATAAGGCGATATCATATATTATCATGTTTTCTATTTTTTAGTTAAAAATTTTTCAAGTTCACTTCTTCTGATTAGAATTTTTCCATTTCGGGTTTTCTGATTAGTGTTTAAACCTTTTCTTCTAAACCCATCAATGATTTTTCTACTCAATCCGAACTCTACTTCTACATCAGAAATTGACATCCATTCTTTGTTAAATTCGGGACGATTTGATAGTTCCGTTAATAGTTTTTTAGTTTGGATTACAGTTTTAACTAGGTTGCTGTAAACTCTTCTTTCGATTTCAATTTTTGTTTTCATACTTTAAAAAAATTTGCCGTGTATAAATACATAATACTCGGAAATCAATTTTTTTGTTTTGAAAAATGAATAATTTAACATTTTTATTTTATTAAAAAATATAAACATCAGATAATCAGTATTTTGTATGAATAAAAAAACGACCTGATTTTTTCAGGTCGCTTTAATAAATTTTGATTTTTTTACAATTTTAATTCAATCGAAAGTTATATTCAATTTTTCCAATTTGTTCATCAGGAGCGTTATTATCGGGTTGCCATTTCGTTCCTAAAGCAGCAATTTTTGAAGCATTCAATAAACAAGCAGATTTATTTGTAGTTCCATTAACTCCCGCAATTGCGTTAATAACATTTCCATTTTTATCGACAGTAATTTCAACAACTACTTTACCTTGTTCATTACAATTATACTCTGGGGATGGTTTTTTAATAATTTTTCTTCCGTTCAATCCCGTACCGTTATCATTGTAGTTTTCATAATTACTTTTGCTATTAATTGTAGCTTTTAATGGAGTAATGGATAATTCAACCTTGTAATTTCCTTTTTTAGATGTTTTATTATCAAAGAATATTGTAATTATATCGTCATTATTTACATAAGTTGAATATTCTTTTGTCGTTTCTTCAAGCTTAAAATCGGTTTTACTCAAATCAATTATGATATTGTCCAATAGATTTTTATCTGAAAATTCAAAAGTAGTTATTCTGACATCTTTTCTAGTTCCATTATCCCAACCAACATAACTTTCTAAATATTGCTTTTCATTAACAAAAGAATACCATTCATTAAGCGGTTCTTCATTTTTTGGGTAATCAATATTTTTCCAATTAGAATTTAATTTTGAATAGATTTCGCTAGATGAAGTTTTTGAAATTAGAATCAATTCAGAAAGATTTTTGACAAGGTTAATTTTTTCTTTTACTGAATTACTCGAATTGGAAATATTGTTAAGTGCGTTATTACTAGTCTTATTTTTAATATTTTGATTTTCTTTGTTCGATTTTATATATCCACCATTTATTCTTTTATCTACAATTACGATTATAGAATAACAGTCTTTTGGTAATTTATAATCATCATCAGATTCGGTTTGAATAGTTACAATTCTATTTCCATCTTCATACATTGAATTAGATTTCAATCTTCCTTTCAATTCAAATCCTTGATAAACTAGATTTTTTGTTATTCTATTCAATAATTCTTTATCATTAGAAATAAAATTAGTTAGCCACATTGTCTGACTAGATAGGAGATCCATTCTTCCGCATTTTTTCAAGACTTGCTTTTTATTATCTCGATTGTATGAAAAAATATATCGTTCAGTAATAAATCCTTTCTCTGAAGTGTCTTGTTCGGGATTGTTTAATTTCCATATTCCTTGTAATTCACTTACCATTTCTTCAACGTTTAGTTCAGAGATTTCAAGTAAATCTTTTAGATTATTAATTTGAGAATTACAATTTGTCATACCACAAATCAGAAATACTAGTGTAAATATTATTTTTTTCATTGTCTTAATTTTTCAGCTAAAATATAAAAAATGTCGCATTTATTAAGTTTTATTAATGTGGTAAATTTTAAGCGACAAATTTCCAAAATTCGCTGTATGGAAAAGTCAAAAGAAGAATTAGATAAAGAGATACTACTAGTTGCTGAAAAAATTAAAGCTTTAAGGTTAAAAGCTGGTTTTACAAGCTACGAAACTTTTGCTTTTACAAACGATATTAATAGAGTACAATATTATAGAATAGAAAAGGGTCAGAACATTACGCTCAAGACCCTTATCAAAGTGCTTAAAATTCACAACTTAACGTTACAAGAATTTTTTAAAGATTTGGAGTAAATTTACTTTTGTGTTTTTTACTTCTACTAGTCGGATTTAATAATACAGACAATCTAATTTCAGCATTTTTCATTTTCGCATTTATTAGGTCATTTCTTTCAACATCAAGTTGACCTAATAATAAATTTATACAATCTTTGTATTCTTCAACAGTTAGAGTTCTTCCTAGAACTTTTTGAGAATACCAATTGTTTAAATTGCCTCTTACAAGCAAAGTAAATTTTTCCTTATGTTCATCTGCTAGCATAAATAAGGTTAAAAAATAGTTTTCCTTTTTTTTATTACTATTGTATAATAAAGCTACAAACAAGGTTTTCTTTTTATAGGTATCATCAACACTTACCCAATTTATTCTTTCTGTTGGGGAGTAATTATAGCAAGTCAATTCAAAATTATCTAACATATTACAATCTATTAAGGTTATTATTCTCGTTTTTTGGCTGAAAGTTTACAGTACCCATTATGTCTTTCATTTTATTTACATTAATACCAGTATAAGCATAAGTTTGGCTCAATTTTTTATGTCCCATCATTTTAGAAATATAAAATACATTAACATTATTATTTAATAGGGTAGTCCCAAAAGTATGACGTGCAACATGAAAATGAAGTGTCTTTTTTAATTCAGCTATCTCTCCAATTTTCTTTAAGTATCTATTTACTGTTTGGTTTTCTATTCGTGGAAAAATATTTTCATTCTCTTTCCTTTTAGACCAATATTTACAGATAATTTTTTTGGCTTCTAAATTCACAGGGACTTTTAAATCAACTCCAGTTTTAACTTGTTTTAGTGTAATTACTCCATTTTTGTAATTTTCCTTTTTTAAAGCTACTACATCACTATAACGCATTCCAGTATAACAACTGAATAAAAACATACATCGGGTTAGTTCTAAATGTTTTTTTGTAGATAAATCGCAAATTTCAATTTTGTTTATTTCAGCAGGAGTTAAATATACTTCTCTAGCATTTGGACTTACATTTTTTAAACCTTTCCAAGATTCATTTTTTAGCACACCTAGTTTTACAGCTTCTTTTAAAACAGTCTTTAAAAATTTAATCATATTGTATCTACCACTTTTAGTTTCTACAAGATAATTATCAAACTCAACCATAAAAGAATAATCAATTTCTGAAACCATTAAGTTAGGTTTAAAGTCGTCTATTTTTTTTCCAAGTGTAGTGTAATGGATTTGAGTACTTTTTCTAATAGTTTGGAAATGGCGTTTACAATAAGATTCATAAAATGTAGAAAACAAAATTTCATTATCGGTTTCAGTTTTTCCATTCCAAAAGTTTGAAATGTCAGTTTTAGATAATGGTCTGCCAATACTTTTAGATTCTCTGATAAAGTCTTCCAGATTTTGTTTTTTCTTTTTAATTACAGCATTTAGATTTCCAAAGCCTTTTCCGATACCTTGTTCTTTATCTTTATCCCAATACTTCTCTTCAATAAATTCAGATGTAGAAAATTTTTGAGTTACATTGTTGTATTGTAGTACAACGTAGATTGGACAAGTTCCATTTTTTCTAATTTTGTCCGTTCTTAAAACGGCTCTTACTGTGTAATAATTAATTGTCATTTTTAAAATATTTAATATTAATACTTACATTAACTCTAGTAAGCATTTTTTTCTCTTATTTTTTCAAGAGCTAAATTAGATACTTTTTTACAATTAAACTACTGATTATCAAATAATTATAAAAATTTAACTAAATTCGGTAACATTAAATTAACATAAATATAACATTAAAATAACATTAAGAGCCTATTTTTAAGGAAAAAAACTACAAAAAATGAATTTTAAATGACAGTTTATTTAAAAAAAGAGATTAGGGAGTGTTTTTTTTGAATAAAATGATATATTTGCAGTGTTGAAATTTACAGGAAACATCCCCTAGGACATTACCTATTTAATTTTAGCCTTTGTAAAGCCTAGTATTTACTCAAGATATATGGTCAAGTTCGAGTCCCGTCCAGACCGCCAGTACAGAGGAAGCCTTTCGTAAAGAAAGGCTTTTTTGCCCTCTTACAATATTTAAAATAGTTGTGTTGTTTAGGTACGAAAGTACCAAAAAGGTTTAGTAGTTAGACCAATGAAAAGCTTTGCATTTAATGCAGGGCTTTTTTGATTTTTATACTTTTCGTAGTTATTTTGTATATAATTACATTTTCAATTTTCCCACTAAAAACATATTAATTACCCCAAAAAAGGTTACAAAAAAGGTTGCAGTTTTTATTTTAGAGGTTGCATATTAAACATTTGAATTTCAACTAATTAAAATTATACGCCATGAAAAAATTAAATCTATTATTTATCGTGTCCAAATCACGAATTAGAAAGGATGGTAAAGCCCCATTATTTTGCAGATTAACCTATTTGGAAAAAAGAAAACAATTTTCTACTGGATTATTTATTAATCCCAAAAATTGGAATAATTCACTTCAAGAGTGTGAACCTCCAAATAATGATAATAACTATATAAATTCACAATTGAACCTGATTAAGAACCAAATTAATCAGGTTTTTTTGTACCTACAAATCAACAATTCTGAGTTTACAGTTGATGATATTTACACTAAGTTTAAAGGAAATACGCCTAAAAAAGAATTTGGAGTTTTAGAGGTTTATGAATTATTCAATATACGTATCCTTAAGTTAATTGGAAGGGATTTACAGAAGGTTACATACAAAAAGTATATTGAGTCATTCGTTCATTTAAAATCCTTTATAAAGGCTTATTATAAAGCTAATGACATTAAGTTAAAAGACCTTAAATTAAACTTTCTTAATGAATATGAGTACTTCTTAAAAACACAGAAAGGATTAGAACAGAGTACTATTAATAAAGCAATTCAACGTTTTAGAAAAGTAATCCAATTTGCATTAGAACAAGAGTATATTGACAAGAATCCTTTTATAGGATACAAAGCAAAAAGGCTTCAGAAAGAAGTAATTTATTTGTCAGATGATGAATTGAAATCTTTAGAGAATTATGATTTTTCACAAACAAGATTGCAGCAAGTCAAGGATTTATTTGTGTTTTGTTGCTACACTGGATTAGCCTTTAAAGAGATGAGTAATTTAAAGCCTGAACACATTGTAAATGGTTTTGATGGGAATAAATGGATTAAAATGAATAGAGAGAAGACTTCTAAACCATTAATGATTCCTTTATTACCAAAAGCACTTGATATGATTAATAAATATCAAAATGAAGAGATATTACTCCCTGTGATTTCAAACCAGCGCTTCAATTCTTATTTAAAAGAAATTGCTGATATTGTTGGTTTAAAAAAGAATCTAACACATCATATAGCTCGTAAAACATTTGCATCAACAGTGCTGTTATTTAATGATGTTCCAATGGAGATTGTTTCCGAATTACTTGGGCATTCAAAATTGTCAACAACTCAGGATTATTATGCAAAAATTGTAAATAAAAAAGTTAGTGAGCAGATGAGTAGATTATCTTTAAAAATAACCTCCAAAAATGAGTTTAATGATAAGGGATAATTTCGTTTAATCTTTAAAAACACAAATGGATTATTCCGTAGAAACAAAAAATTCATTAATCTCAATTTTCATAAAAGTTGAAATCTGATAGAGTGTATAAATTGATGTATTGATAACACCCCTCTCTATTCTACTTATTTGTGAAATTTCTAAACCTAATTCATTTGCAAGTTGTTCTTGTGTAAAACCCTTAGAAATTCTAAGGTTTCTGAGGTTTTTACCAAACAATTTTAATATTTCAGATTTATCCTTTAATAGCATAGGATAAAATTCGTTGAATAAAATTTTTTAACTATAGGCATATTTGCCTATATTTGATTAATCTAATTTTTAACCATTATGAAAAAAATAATCATTGTAAGTTGTATATTATTCTTTAATATTCTATTTGGTCAAGATGTCACTTTTAAAGATTTAGAATCATTTAAAAATCAACCCATAATTACTACAGAAAAAAAATTAAAAGAAAAAAAATATAAATATTTAAAAACATTTGAAGGAGGAATTCAATGGAAAGCCACAGATGGTAAAGGCATAATAGTATTCAATGGTAAAGGAGCTGTGTTGTTTATGAATAAAAATTTACAACTTCACACAAAGATTTTAAAAGAAATAAAATCTAATGGGTACAACTATGAAGGCAAATCCTACAGCGAGAGGAACCAAGTAGAAAAATATTCAAAAGGCAAAAGTAAAGTTATAATAACCACACTTAAAGACCCAGATGATGGCAAACCTTTATACTCAATGACAATAATTTAAAAATAAAAATATGAGAATAATAAAAATTATTTTAGCTATACTACTTACTATAGGAGGTCTTGGTTCATTAATAAGTTTTTTTCAACAAGTAAACACTTATGAAGGACCTGAACTTATTGGACATCTGATTGCCCTTGCATTAATTTCATGGGGTATTTATGCATTATTAAAGACTAAAAATAATTAAATGAAACTAAATTTAAAATCATATATATTAATACTTTTCACAAGTACAATATACTCACAAGATAAAATTAATGTCTTATCAAATAGTAAGGACACTTATATCGAAACTTATAAATATTATAGTTATAATGAGCAATATAGTTTAACTGATGCTATTAGAATTGGCCCATCTGGAATGAAAATTTTAAAATCAAGTATAAGTACAGCTATCAAATGGGTGGAATTAAACAATAATTACAACAAACAATTTACTAAAGAAATTTCAAGATTCAAGGCAATTGATAAAAAGACTTATGATTTTTATAAAAAATATATTGATCAGTTTGCAGATGAATATATAATTACTTTTTACGGTTACGAAAACGGGGACTTTAAAGTTGAAATTAAGAAACATAATTATGATGGATTTATTATTATTGATAATATTGAAATGCTAAAAGATTTTAAAAATATAATTAATGGTAAATCAGCAAATAATGAAATTGATGACATTTTTAAAAAATAATTAAATTGTCTCATTTTAAAAAAAAATTAATCATTAACTTAAATAATATTATATGAAAACAACATTTTTTAGCTTGTGCATTCTGCTCTTAATTTCTTTGAAATCAAATGCTCAAGAATTTGAAACAAACTTTGTAAGAGGAAAAATGTCAACATATTGTGCTAATGAATATTTTATCTTTTCATTTAATAATAAAACCTTTGAAAAAATGGATTCATACAGTGGTAAAGTCATAAATGGATATTCAAAAATAACTGACACTAATTATGAAGACAATGGTTATTATTATGAACTTAGAAGTTCAGATTTTGTACTGAATGAATATGGTGTAGATGCATTCAAAGAAACCACAATTTACTATCATAAAATACTATATGAAAGAAGAGGTGGTGATCTTTTGTATATTTTTGAATATGATTATAATAATGGGATTAATAAAGGAAAATTTTATTTTACTGAAAAAGGATATAACCTATATTGCAAATAAATGAAAAAGTTAATCATTCTAATTATAGCTTGTCATTCCTTTGTTAATTTGTATGCTCAATGTGACATCAAAACAAATATTAGACAAGATGGAAATGTAATTAAGTATTTTAATCCAAAACCTATAATTAAGGAAAAAGAATATGAATTAGGAGCATCCATCTATAAAAATCAAACTTCAGGTCAATATTTAGTGAGTATTATAGTTTTACATAAAAACGGTTATTCTCAGGATATCTCTGGTGATTTAAAAATACAGACAAATAGTAATAATGGAATTTCATTAAAAAATATTGAAAATAAACAAGTTGTTATGAATGGAAAGAGAGTTACTATTGGTATGTTTGAAATTGATAAAAGGAGTTTAATCATATTGAAAAATAACACTCTTAAATCTATATTTTTCGAAATGAATAGTAAAATATATGGTTCTACTATTACTGAAAATAAAAGTTTATTTATGAATCAATTACAGTGTCTTAAATAAAACAATGAGATGAGTGAAAATAAAGAAAAAAGTAATAATACTGGATGTGGTTATCTTGTTTTGATAATAATTGCATTTACATTCTGGGGATTAAGTTCAATGGTTAATGGTAAAGGTTTTTTTCATGGAATAACAGAACAAATTTATGCTGCTTTTCTATTAGTAGTAATGGTATTATTTATTTATGTGTTTTATAAATTATTTTCAAAAAAATAGATGGCGCAAATACTAAAAGGAGAATGTAGAATTTGTAATTATAATACAAGTTTTAAGTACGGTGGTAGTAGATTTGATTATCAAACAAACAATCCAGTTCCAGCCTATAATAAGACAACAGAAGAGTTAGAGAGTATAAATTATAAAACAGAAAAAGACAATCCTAATTATATATTTTATACTGATAATGAACTTAAAGGAAAAAATGAAGGAAATAATTGTTTTGGAAATTTTGATTTGTCATTGAATCAAAAAGATAATTATTGTCCAAATTGTAAAAATTTTAGTTTAAATTTTCAAATATATATTTTTTGTTAATTGGAAAACGGACATTAATAAAATAATTAAAACAGTTCATAAGCCCCTTACTAGAGGGGCTTTATTATTAATGTAAATCAATAACATCATTAAATTAATTATTGATTAAATTTTAAAAGAAGTTTAGTGTTAGAAAAGTTTCTCATTTTAACTAAAAAAAAAATTTTTTTAAAATTTTAAAGAGTACGTGAAATAAGTCCAACGTATACCCCGACTTAAACAATAATTTGGAGATACTCCCCCACTAAATGTTAGAAGTAGAATCATCATTCCACTTAAATAAAATTTTGCGGGAAGTACTCGTATTTGTTTAATCTTAAAATTTATAAAACTATGGTACAAATTACAGGTTACAAGGTTTTCGAAAAAGAAAATGGAGATTTATTTTTCTCCTTAATTGTTCAAGGAGGAGTTGAAGCTGTTGTTAGTAAACAAACTGGCAAAACTTATTTAACTGCTAGAACAGCAAGAGTTTCATGTACATTCGATGAGGCAATGTGTAAATCACTCGTAGGCACTTCACTTCCTGGAACAATTTCAAAGATTGAAGTAGAACCTTATGAATTTACAATTCAAGAAACTGGTGAAATTATTCAAAGAACTCATCGCTATGAGTACATGAGTGATGAGGATGCTGTGTTAACAAAGAATCTTCACAGAGAAGAAGTTCTTTAGTCTAGATTATCATTTATACGCCATACAGAATTAGTATTTAAGAGGTTACTTGTAATGAGTAGCCTCTTTTCTTTTTAACTAAAAAATTATTAATTATTATGAACTTACAAAAAGCACAAAGACAGCAAGTAAAATTAAGAGTAGGCTTATCTGGACCAAGTGGCTACGGTAAAACGTACAGCGCACTTTTATTAGCTTACGGAATTACAGAGAATTGGGATAAAATTGCCATTATTGACACAGAAAATAATAGCGCAAGTTTATATTCTCATTTAGGAGATTTTAATGTCCTTCCTTTAAAAGAACCATTTACACCCGAACGCTACATTCAAGCCATTCAAGTGTGTGAAAAATCAGGAATTGAAGTTTTAATTATTGATAGTATCAGCCACGAGTGGTCAGGAAAAGGCGGTTGTTTAGAAATTCATGAACAACTTGGAGGACGTTTCAATGACTGGGCTCGTGTTACTCCACGTCATAATTCCTTTTTAGATGCTATCATTCAATCTAAAATTCATATCATAACTACATCTAGAAGAAAAGTAGATTATAGCTTAGATCAAGACAGCAATGGTAAAACTAAGGTTATGAAACTTGGTACAAAAGAAATTCAACGTGAAGGATACGAGTATGAATTAACCGTAAATTTTGAATTTCTAAATGACAAACATCTTGTAAATGCAAGTAAAGACAGAACAGGGTTGTTTGTAGGAAAACCAGAGTTTATTATCTCCTCAAATACTGGAAAACTTTTGAAAGATTGGTGTAATCAAGGCATATCACTTGAAGCTGTAAAAGCTAAAATCGATGATTGCAGTACGGAAGAGGAGTTAAAGGCTGTTTATAGTGCTTACCCACAATTCAGTAAAGAAACCTATTCTTTAATTGTAGCCAAACAAAGTGCATTAGCTGCATTGAGTTCACAAATGGTGCCTGAAACATCAATCATAAACCATCAAAACCCTAAATAATATGGAATTAGTAATACAAAATTTCGACAATCAAGTTATTGAAGAAAGCAATATTGTTACATCAGAAAAAAGACATTTTATTGAAGCTAATACCATTGAAGTTTCTTTAGAGCATCTTAAAAATGAATGTACAATTCCAGTTTTCGCAAAAGACAATGAAACCACTATTTCTCACTATGAATTTATTACAACAACAAAAAATGTAATTCAGGAAATACTGGGTTATCAAGGCGACTTAATACCTGATATAAGAGTTTCTCATGTCATTAAAGGCAGAGTGCCTACTGCAATTGGGAAACCTGCTTCAGAACTTTTGGACAGCGAAAAAACCATTTACTACGAAAGGATGGCATTTGTTTTTGAGATTCCAGAAATCACGGAAATTGTAAATGGAAATAAGCTGAACCTTTGTGTAGGAGGAGTTAGAGCCTACAATCAAGAAAACTTGTTCAGTAAAAAATCAATTGAAAAATTCAAAGTATTTGTTGGATTCCAAAATAAAGTATGTACTAATTTGTGCATTTCAACAGATGGATTATTAGATGATTTAAGAGTAAGTTCCGTTTATGAATTGGGTGAAAGAATTCATACGTTAATTAATCAGTACGATAAAAAGGAGCATTTAAACAGAATGAAAAAAATGAATGATTACTTTTTAAATGAAAATCAATTTGCTCATCTTATAGGTAAAATGAAATTATATCCTTTTTTAGAGAAAGAGTTTAAAAAGACATTATTTCCATTAAAAGTAAATGATTCTCAAATAAACACAATTGTAAAAGATTATCATTTAGATACTAATTTCTCAAAATCTACGGATGACAAAATTAGCTTGTGGAATGTTTATAATCTCTTCACTGAAGCCAATAAAAGCACTTATATTGATTCTAATTTAGAACGAAATGTAAATGCATACGAGTTTATGAATTACATAGGTAATTTGCTCGAAAACAATCAGTCTAATTATTTCTTGCATACTAATATAATAGCGTTTTCATAGTAAAATTTTGGAGTTACCATTTAAAAAACAACACAAAATTTACCAAAAAAATGACAAGAAAACAATTGGCTGATATACTAAAATACACATCTCCAAACATAATTTATGTCGTAACATGGAATAACTTACTAAAAAAAGTATTCTGCCCATTTAGAGTTTTTGTTATAAAAAATGTTGGAGATTTAAGAGTTGGAGATGTTGTTTTAGTACAAGAAGTAAAAGTTGATATAAACTTGAAAACAATTTTTATAATTGAAAATCAAGCCTATTATTATCACAACTTTGAAATAATCATAGATGAGTATTAATTCTCACCATATAAAGGTATAATAGGTATCTTTTAGCAGTTATGTTGTATTTTGTATATCCAAACTTTTGAGCCGTTTTCTGCTTTATCAAAAAAACACTGAAAAAGTTTTTAGCTAAATTTAAATAAACACCTGAAATATGGTGTTTATTTTAAATAATTCTCATTTTTTTAATGCTAATTATAAAAATAGTTTATAAAAAATTAGGATTTCTCGATTATTTTTTATATATTTGCAAAATATTTCAGTTTCTGAAAGTCCTAAAATTACTACACAAATACTACAATTCTAATAAATCAAAAAAATTCATAGTACTGAATTAGACAAAAAAATGTTTAATTTAAAAAATTATTTATGAATTTTAATGAAGAATGTCTTAATGAAGGAGAAAAAAAGACAAAATTATTTAATCCTATATTATTATTTCAATCTACTAATAATAATATTAACCTTAGTAATAATTATATATATGTTACTAAAGAAAGAAACAACAAAAACCCTTTATCCATAGGGGTTAACAGTGATTTTTACACACTTGAGAATACCACTTTCCCGAAATTTTTAATTGATTACGCAAAAATAAAGATTCCAAGAGGAGTGCGAAGAATTTTAGAACGACAAATTCCTAAAGCACTACTTGACAAAATAAATCCTGACAGAAATCAAGCGATAGAATTATGCTTACTTGTAGTTTCTTATTTAAATCAGTCTTTATATAATGATAAATGGATTTCACTCAATGCTCAAAAATTGCATGAACTCACCAAAATAAATAAAGATAATACTAGAAAGTATAAACATATTTTAGATGTTTTAAAATATTCCTCTGAAAAAGTAAGACCAATTATAGAAGTTAAGAAAAATGCTGAAAATAAGGAAACATATCGCAAAAATTATAATTCAAAGCAATTTAAACTTAATGCTTGTTTTTATGGAAAGAAATTTGAAACATATACAATACAGAGTAAACCAATATTAGTTGTAAAAAAGCAAGAGCATTTAAAAAAACTAAATGAAGCAATGCAGAACACTATTGGAAAAAATTTAATAATGCTTTGCGGAAGACTAACACTACCTAATGACAAACAAATTATTGAACATGCACGTAGAAAAATAAAAGATAACTATCGAACCAAAAAAGGAAAGGTTTTAACGTTCTTAAATAAACGTAAAAGAGAAAATGTTAAAGATTATAAAAACAAATCTTTTGTAGAAATGGGTATTACAAAATTTCATTTGTTAGTTGATGATGGATTTAAAATACCTACTCCAAGATTTAAAAAAGCTGGAGGTAGGGTTTACGATAGTTTAAATACCATGCATGGATGGATTAGAGAATTAAATAAAATAGATGGTGAGGAAACTATTGAAAAAGATTTTAAAGCCTTACATCCTAATTTAGTAATCCAAATATATGATGGAAATGCTAAATATATAACACATGAAAAAATTGCAGAAGTGTTAAATATTGAAGTTAGTATTGTAAAAAAAGAACACCTATCATTCTTTAATCAACATCCAAAGCAAATGGAAAAAAGTATTGTTTACCAATACTATAAAGAAAACGAACCAGAAATGTTAGAAAGAATTATAAGTGATAAATACAATAACGGACATGAAATTACTTCTAGGAGATTATTTGAGTTAGAAGTAAAAATAATGAGTGAAATAATAAAACAATTAAATAAAAAAGACATAGTTGTAGGTTATACATTTGATGCTCTTTTCTGTAAAAAAAGTGTTGGAGATTATGTAGAGAAAGTTATGAATGAAGTTGCAATAAAAAACAATATTTATACTGTAGCTAAATAGACAAAGTTATTAAATCAGGGAAAAAGTTTATAGTTAATTTTAAAATGAAGAAAGAAGATGAAAGAAGGAATAATTTACAAAGCAACAAATGTTGCTACAGAAGAAGTTTATATTGGAGCAACAACAATTAATTTACAAGAAAGAATTAATGATCATTATAACAAGGCAACAAAAAATTACGGACATAAATTCCAAAATGCCATCAGAGAATATGGGTTTGAAAGTTTTATTTGGGAGCAAATTGATACTGGAATCAATACTGACGAATTAGCACTAAAAGAAAAATATTATATTCAAAAATTTGATTCGTTTAATAATGGATATAATTCAGATAGAGGTGGTGGATTCAAAAAAACCATATTCCAATATAACTTAACTGGAGAATTAGAATCAACTTTTCAATCATTGGAAGAAGCTTCAAAATCTTCTTCAATTTCAGAAGAATCAATAAGCCATGCATGTGTTGGAGATAGGAAAACTAGTAATGGTTTTTATTGGACTTATACGTATACATTTGATCTAAAAGAAGATATTAGGAAGAAGAAAGTCATTCAATATGATTTTGAAGGAAAAACACTTAATGTTTTTGATTCTATAGCCGAAGCTTCAAAAGCAACAGAAACTAACAAATCAAGTATTGCTAAATGTTGTAGAGGAGAACGAAAAAAAGCAGGAAACTTTATTTGGAAGTTTATAAATTAATTTTAGGCAGCTCGAAAGGGCTGTCTTTTTTTGTATAAAAAAACTTAAAACTTAACTTAATTTTCATATTTATTCAACAATTACTCTATACTATTTTCATTCATTTGTCAGATGTTAAAGTATTACCCCCGTAAAAATACCTGGTTACCCCCGTATTTTTACCTGGTTTAAAAATCAGGTATTTTTACGGTTGTTTTGTATAAGAAAATAAGTATATATTTGGCGAATTTTGTAAGAATAACCCCCTATAATATGAAAACAGAACTCGATTTTTTTTAATTGCTGGTTTACTAGCAGTTACATCCCTTCAAGCCCAAGACATTCTTTGGGAGCGCTCCTACGGAGGCAAACATGCAGAGTACTTACTTGACGCAATTCCTACAGCCGATTATGGATTTATTTTGGCTGGAAGTTCTATTTCTAATAAAAATGGAAATAAAACGGAAGACAATAAAGGCGATTTAGATTACTGGATTTGGAAAATGGATGAAAAAGGAACTCCAGAATGGCAAAAAAGTTTTGGAGGTAGTGGCGTTGATATGCTGTATAGTGTAAAAAACACCAATGACGGTGGATTTATTTTAGCAGGAACCTCTTCATCTAATAAAAGTTCCGACAAAAAAGACGATAGTAAAGGTCAAGAAGACTTTTGGGTAATAAAACTAGATGCTAAAGGAAATGAAATGTGGCAAAGAACTATCGGAGGAGTTAGTCAGGAAAAATTATTAAGCGTTATCCAAACAAAAGATGGAGGTTATATTTTAGGAGGTTCTTCAAGTTCTAATAGAACTCTTGCCGATAGTAAAGGGAAAGTAGATGAATATGGAAAATCTGAAAACAGTAAGGGTAATTTAGACTATTGGGTTGTTAAATTAGACAAAGAAGGAAAAGTACAATGGAATAAAACCATTGGTGGAAAATACTACGATGAATTAAAAAGCATTGTTCAAACTGCTGATGAAGGATATGTTTTAGGAGGTTATTCCAATTCTCCAATTTCAGGAGATAAAACGGAGGCAAATGTGGGACAAGGAGATTATTGGGTTGTTAAAATAAATAAGGAAGGTGTAATAGAATGGCAACGCACATTAGGAGGAGATAAAGACGATAACTTATTTGCATTAATTCAAACAAAAGACAAAGGATTTATTGTTGGTGGAAGTTCTAATTCAAGCGCTACGGATACTAAATCAGAAACAAGCAAAAATGGTTCAGATTTTTGGATACTTAAATTAGACGAAACAGGAAATGTACAATGGCAAGAAACCTATGATTACGGAAAATACGATGTATTGTCTTCTATTGTAGAGAATCCAGATGGTACCTTTTTAATTGGGGGTTATGCACAATCAGAAGTTAAATCCAAAACAACAAATGCAAAAGGTTTAAAAACTACAAAAAAAGACGAAGAAGGAATCAACGATTACATTGCTTTAAAGATAAAAGCGGATGGCGACGAGATTTGGACACAAACAGTGGGAAGTAACGGAGATGAAGTGTTGAAAAAGTTATTTGAAATGCGAGATGGTGGTTATCTGTTAGCAGGAACATCCAATGGAACGATTTCAAGAGATAAAAACTCCATGAAAGGTGGACAAGATTTTTGGATTGTAAAATTAAAAGACAAAGACAAAGAAGAAAAGGTTAAGCAAAATATTGAAGCTATACCAAACCCTGCTTTATCTTATACCAATGCGATTATTGGATACGAATATAAAGAAGGAACAGCAACCCTTTTTGATTTAAACGGAAGAAGCTTGCAAACCATTAAGATTGATGGAGAGCGCACAATACCAATTAATTTAAGTGGACTTCCGCAAGGAGTTTACTTAATTGAAGTAAAAACGGATGTAAGTAGTGATAGTGTTAAAGTGATTAAGAAGTAAGAATCAAATAAAATGAAAACAAAATTATATACAATATTATTTTTAGTAATACTGAGTGTGACTTTAAATGCTCAAGAATTACCACAAGTAGTGCCCCCAAGCCCAGAGGCTTCGGCATTATTTAAATTTAATGAGATACCAGTTTCTTTGAATAATGGACTACACAATACTTCTATCCCTTTATTAGAAGTTAGTTCTGGAGGAGTAACCATTCCAATTTCATTAAGTTATCATTCAAGAGGAGTGCAAGTAAATGAGATAGCCTCAAGAGTTGGAACAGGATGGGCATTGAGCTATGGTGGAATGATTTCAAGACAAATAAGAGGTAAGGCTGATGATAGTACAAATGGTTATAATGGAACTATTGCAGCAATTAATGCTCCTAACCGTAATTCAACTTCAAGTTTTTATTTGAATCAATCACATCGTGAAGATGAATTGAGTTTAACTTTAAACGATGGTGAATTTGATATTTATCCCGATAAATATATGATAAGTACCAACTTTTTTAGTGGCGAATTTTATTATGATAAAAATACAGGAACATTTTTAACGCAAAAGTTTAGTGATATAAAAATTATTCCTCAATATGAAAATAATTTACGAATAATTGGGTTTCAAGTAATAGATAATCAAGGAAATAATTATTATTTTGGGAATGTAGAGGTTGATAATATTTATCCAGATCAATTTACTAATGAATATGAATGGGTTGAAACTACTTACACATTTAATAGTAGTGGTTTAGAAAGTACTCAAGGAACTAATACAAATTTTGAATACAGTTCTTGGTTTTTAAAGAAGATTATTACCAATACAAATGAAGAAATTGATTTTGAATACCAGGATGAAATCACAACATACATAAGAAGAAATGGAGATAAAGATCAATATACTGACGGAGTAGTTCAACCTGTTACTTGTCATTTTTCAAAAATTCAATCTCATCAGAAAAGGCTTTCTGCAATTCATTTTGATGGTGGAAAGGTCGAGTTCAAATCAGAAAACCAAAGGGATGATGTTCAAGGAGGGTTTAGTTTAGATAAAATAAAATTAATAAATAAATCCAATAAATGTGTTAAACAAATACAACTAAACTATTACTATACCAACTTTACAGGAACTGATAATATTAATAGTAATTCTGTTCTTTTGAATGATAATTATGCCAAAAAACGATTGTTTTTGGAATCAGTAGAATTTAAAGATAGTTTAGGAACAAACACAGAGAAAAAATATCAATTTGAGTATGATGACCAAATATTACCAAGTAGACATTCAAATTCAATAGACTTTTGGGGGTATTACAATGGAAAAAATAGAGGAGATTTTATCAATTGGGGAAATACTAATTACGATGACGCCGTTGTAAATCCAATCAAAGTTCAAGCGGGATTGTTAAAAAAGATTATTTATCCTACAGGTGGTTATACTACTTTTGAATACGAACCAAATATTGTATTAAATGAACTACCAATAACTTCAAATGTAATTCAAGATGTTACAATAACAGCAAATGCATATAGTTATAAAATACCTAATACCAATCCTATCGATAATAGAGAGGAAACTATAGGTTATTTTAATTATGAAAAATATAGTATAGCAAGAGGTAGGTATGAATCGACTTTTACTGTTTCTTCAAATGTATTTGGACGTTGCCAAGTAAATATCAATACTAGTGGAAGTTACCGATATTTTTGTTATTTACGAAATTCTAATAATAATATTATTTCGCTACAAAATTTAGGAACAAACTCGATAGCATTAGAACCTGGGACTTATACCTTAATATTTGATCCAGATGTATCAGATTGGAATCAATTTCCAACAACTAATCCTGATGGTACAGTTGATGAAACCACTTTGGAAAGAATCTTTTGGGTTCACTTAAGTTGGATAGAAGCAATAGATGGGAATTATATTTATGCACCAGGTAATAGAATAAAAAAGATTAGCAATTTTACAGCTGAGTCTAATATTGAATTTTCTAAATTATACACTTACGTAAATGAAACTAATAATGTGCCAAACGGTTCGTTATTTAGTACTTCAAATTTTAGAGTAATAAAATATATGGTTGGACAATTTCCTATTTATGATAAAGGAGATTATCAATTAGGTGGTGTTTTTAGTTCATTTTCAAAAGATAATTTTGGGTATCATACAGTAAACGAATATTTTTTAGATAGAGATAATAATAGTAAAGATAAAATTACAAATAGATATAGTTTTTATAAAGATTTAGGAAATTATTACAGATATCCTTATCATCCCATTTCAGACAATGAATGGCTAAGAGGATTAGATTTATCTAAAATATTTTATAAAAAAGATAATGGTGTGTTTAAAAAAGTAAAAGAAATTAATAACGAATATTTATTAAATAATTCAATTACAATTTCGTTATTTAATTCAGATTTTATTGGAGGAATGTATACACATGGTATTGAAATTGAAAAGCCAATGGCTGAAAATTTTTCTACTTTTCCCTATACAAAAAACAGAACACAATTTAGTTATCCTAACTCTACGGGATTTAATTTAAATCACTATGTTTACAACGCTCCTATTGTCTTAGGCTACAGAACTTCTTTCCTAACAGGAGGTACATTAGATTTACATCAAACCAAAGTAACGGAGTATTTTGATAACGGTCAAGAAATGGAGACGGTAACGACTTATGGATATGATTATAACAATCATTACAACGTTGCTAGTGTATCCACTACAAATTCATTAGGGGAAACTTCTGAAACAAAATACCAATATGCTTCCAATACATCAAATCCTGTAAATAATGCTATGGTGGCTAAAAACATGGTGGCTATTCCATTAGTAACGGAATCTTATAAAAATGGAGAAAAGCTTTCAACAATTGAAACCGTTTACAAAGATTGGAATGCCGATGCAAATATTACTTTATTAGCACCAGAATTCATAAAAGCTTCAAAAGGTACAGCTCCATTAGAAACACGTGTTATTTACAATTTAGTAGATGCTGATAACGGAAACCCTAAACAAGTTCAAAAAGAAGGAGGGATGACTATTTGCTACATCTGGGGGTATAACAAAACCCAACCTGTTGCTAAGTTAGAGAATATAGCTTATAGTGCTATTCCATCAAGTCATATTCAAGCTATTGAAAACGCTACAAATGAAGCAAACTTAATCATAGCTTTAAATGCGCTTCGTAATGATACTACTTTATCAAACGCTATGATAACTACTTATACTTACAAACCATTGGTAGGGATAAGTTCAGTAACAGACCCTAAAGGAGACAAGCAAACCTATCATTATGATGGTTTTGGTAGATTACAGTATGTGAAAGATGCTCAAGATAAAATTTTAAGCGAGAATCAATATCATTACAAAACACAAAACTAAAGCAAGAGTAATATGAAGAAATTATTTTATTTAGCAATATGCATCCCTGTTCTTGCTTTAGGACAAAGCACTGACCAGAATTACGTTAAATCAACAACATACAAGCAACCTACTACCACATCAAATCCTAATCCTGATGTAAATGTAGCCAATATTCAAGTAAGTTACTTTGATGGACTAGGAAGACCTATACAGCAAGTAGCACACAAACAATCCAATACAGGTAAAGATATTATTACCCATATTGAATACGACCAATTTGGTAGACAAACCAGAGAATATTTGCCTTATGTAAGTACAGGAGCTTCTTTAAATTATATACCATCAGCACAAACAGATGTATTAAATTTTTACGCTAGTCCAAACCCAACACAAACAGGAAACCTTCATTTTGAGGCAACAGGTAATCCCTTTAGTGAAAAACAATTGGAAAGTTCACCTTTAAATAGAGTTTTCAAACAAGCAGCTCCAGGAAATCCATGGGCAATGGGAAGTGGTAAAGAAATTAAGTTTGACTATCAAACCAATATAGAAAACGAAGTAAAGTTTTTCAAAGTGGTTTCATCATGGAATGCTTCTAAAGTATTATATGAACCAGCCATTGTTCAAACCAGCCATTATTTACCTAATCAATTATACAAAACGGTAACCAAGGATGAAAATTGGACTTCAGGAAAAAACAATACAACCGAAGAATTCAAAGACAAAGAAGGCAAAGTAGTGTTGAAACGCACTTACAATGGTGGAGAGAAACACGATACTTATTATATCTATGACCAATTTGGAAATCTTACCTATGTAATTCCACCATTGGCAGAAGGGAATGCTTCTCAAACAAATTTGGAAAATTTAGGCTACCAATACAAATACGACAGCAGAAATCGTTTAGTAGAAAAGAAACTACCAGGAAAAGCATGGGAGTTTATTGTGTATGATAAACTAGACAGACCCGTTGCTACAGGTCCTGCCTATAATCCTTATGGAACTCAAACTTTAGGTTGGATGATTACCCAGTATGATGTTTTTGGAAGAGTAACGCAAACAGGCTGGAAACAAATGACTGTTTCTGAAACGGAACGTAAAAACAACCAAAACACAGTAAACTCTGGAGGTAATCCATTTGTGTTAGTACAAAGTGATATTTTAACTAAAAATTTCTACGATAATTATTCGTTTGCAGGTGCTCCTACCATGCCTCAAACAGTGGAAGGAGAAGGTGCAATAACAGCTGTAAAAGGCTTGCAAACGGGTTCTTGGGTTAAAGTTTTAGATACACCAGGAAGTACAACAGCGGAAATCTCTTATACGCTTTATGACTATAAATACCGTCCTATAAGAACAAGAACTACAAATTTCTTAGGAGGTTATACCGAAGTGGACAGCAAATTAGATTGGGCAGGAAGAGTACAAAAAACCGTAACCAAACACAAATACAATACAAACGCAACGGTTTTAACTACTACCGAAACCTTTAACTACACACCACAAGACAAATTAGATCTTCATTCGCATCAAATCAATGATGCACGAGAACAGTTAATTGCTAAAAACATTTATGACGAATTAGGCCAACTCATTAGCAAAAAAGTGGGGGGTCTAGATATTTCAGCAAGACAAGCTTTACAAACGGTTGACTATTCTTATAACATTAGAGGATGGTTAACGAGTATCAATAACACAGAGGAATTAAACGATGATTTGTTTTCGTTTAAGATTAATTACAACAATCCTTTAGAAAGCACAGCACTTTTCAATGGCAATATTTCAGAGACCCATTGGAAAACGGCTTCTGATAATATTTTTAGAATGTATGCCTATCAATATGACCATTTAAATCGATTGTTAGAAGGTAATTATAAGCGCGAGGGTGGTAATTACAGAGACAGTTATTTAGAAAAACTTACCTACGATAAAAACGGAAACATACAATCGTTACTTCGCCATGGCGATAGCGATGCGAATGATTATGAATTTGTAATTGACCAATTAGAATACACCTACGATTTTCAAAAGCAAAACCAACTAATGAAAGTGTTTGATGGTAGCAATTCGCCCCAAGGCTTTAAAGATGATTCTGATGGTTCTGAAGACCCAGAGTTAGATTACAAATACGATAATTTTGGAAATTTTACTTATGATGCTAACAAACAAATAAAACATATAACTTACAACCATTTAAACTTGCCAGTTGAAATTATTTTTGCATCAGGAAAAATTACTTATCTTTACAATGCAACAGGTCAAAAAGTACAAAAAGTGGTTAGCGGTTCAGAGCAAATAGTAACACATTATTTACAAGGTTTTCAGTATCATCAAAATAAGCTGAAACATTTTCCGCATGCCGAGGGTTATGTAGATGTAGTTAGCATAGAAGATTACAAGTTTAAATACGTTTTTAACTACACCGACCATTTGGGCAACATAAGACTTTCCTATTCAGACGCCAACAGCGACAATTTAATAACACAAGATGAAATTATAGAAGAAAACCATTACTACCCTTTTGGATTAAAACACACCGCCTATAACACCAGCCACCGACAGTATCTTAACAACGAAGAATTAAATCAAATTATTTTAGAAATTATGCCTAGGTTTGCTGGGGATGGAAGTTATAATTATAAGTACAATGGAAAGGAATACCAAGATGAACTAGGACTGAACATGTACGACTATCAAGCACGAAATTATGACCCAGCTTTAGGTAGATTTAGCGTTCCTGACCCAATGCAAGAACTTTATTATGGTATTAATTCATATGCATATGTTTTTAATAATCCAGTTCAATTAGTTGACCCTACGGGTATGATTGTTGAATATGCAGACGACCCAAACAAAACCAAAAAAGAAAATAGACAAGCTAGAAGAGAATTTAAAAAGTCTCAAAGAGAGCTTAATAGGAATTCTCCTGAAGCAAAAAAAAATTGGAAAGCTCTTAAATCTTCAAAAAATGTACATACAATACATTTAAATGAAAAAGATTCAAAAGGAGATTTCATTAAGAATCACGTAAGAGCCAAGAGTGGTTATAAGTCAGGAGAAGGAAATGGTGGTGGTTCTGATATTTATATAAATTTAAATACTACAGTAGTACAGGGTGAAGAATTAGGAACAAATATTATTGGTATAGGTCATGAAGAAGGACATGCATACAGAATTGACCAAGGAATGGTTGAGGGAGATTACATAAATGATAGCACAAATCCTGATGATTTTAATTTAATGTTACTACATATATCAAAAATATTAGAAAAAGAAGAAATAGAGGCTACTCATATCGAAAATATTATAAGAGCTCAATTAGACCCTACAGGACAAAAGTATCCACTTCGCTCTACCTATGATAATAAAGAGCTTTATAGGAGAAATCCATTTAACAATAAAGTAGAACCTTATAAGAAGGATTTAAAAACAATAAAAGATGGTTATGATTATTATAAAAAAGATAAATAAAAATATTTTCAGTTTATTTTTGGTATTCCTTTTTTCTTGTAGTTCCCAAAATTCGAAAAACAATATAATCGATGACAAATGTAAATTGATTAAAGATAATAGTTTAAGTAGAGTGTCATTCTCTGATAATGAGAGTGAACTAAGTAATTTGGAACTAAATCAATTTTATAATGCTAATAATAATTTTGACATAATATTCTACAATCATGAAGAAGGTAGTATTAACTATAATTTAAAGAGGTTTTTTAAAAATGAACAAAATGAATGGATAAAAGTTACAATTATAAATGGGAAAAGAATTCAAACGATTTTAAATTTTAGTGAATCTGAAATTATAGATTCATTAAATAAATTGGAAACTAACGGATACTTTCAGTATTGTGGAATTTGTTTTGATTGTCAATATTATACTTTTCTAATTAAAAGTAATCAAGCATATTTTAAATATTATTCGAGTAAGCTTACTTTCTCAGGAATCAGTGATGCTGAAAAAGTAGAATTAAGTAATTATATCAATATTTTTAATTATTTTTTTGATAAATAATAATACCCATGCACCATCCGCAACCATTTTAAAATAAACGGTTCCATTTAAGGAACTGCTTAAAAATGAGGTAATTAAAATATTAGAAACGAGGAGAATTTATAATAAAGATAAACGGCATTGCTATATGATTCAGAAATGCCGTTTTTTTAATAGTAAAAACAAGAAATCCTAACCGTTAAAAGTACTAGATCAAAGCAACCATCCACAAGGTTTTAAAGACGATAGTAATGGTATTACAGATACTGATGATGATTATGATTATGATGTTTATGGAAATTTGATCAAAGATGATAATAAAGATATTGATAGAATAAGTTACAATCATTTAAACTTACCACATAAAATAACATTTGCAAATGGCACATCTATTGAATATATTTACAATGCCGTTGGACAGAAAGTTAGAAAAATTGTGAGACAGTTAGACGTCACCAATACAGATTACATGGGAGGTTTTCAATATGTTGCAGGAAAATTAAATTTCTTCCCTCATGCAGAGGGTTATGTGAATGTTACGGTTGGAAGAAAAGGTACAATAATTTATAACTATGTATACCAATACAAAGATCATTTAGGTAATAATAGATTAAGTTATACATTTGATATAGATGCAATACTATTGATAGATGAGCCAATACCGTTAACAATTTTAGAAGAGAATCATTATTATCCTTTTGGTTTAAAACATAGCAACTATAATACAAATCAATATGAATTTATTGAAGTAGAAAATGGCAATGATTATTACATAAACATTACGCAATTACCTGCTGGTGGTGTGAGTAGTTACAAGTATAAATATAACGGTAAGGAATATCAAGATGAACTGGGGCTTAACTTTTACGATTATGGAGCAAGGAATTATGACCCTGCACTTGGTAGATGGATGAACATTGACCCATTAGCTGAAGAAGGTCGTAGATGGTCACCATATAATTACGCAATGGACAATCCTGTTTATTTTGTTGACCCTGACGGAATGTTGTCGCAATCTTTTATAGACGAAATGTGGAATAAGTCTGGTGATGGAGAAACAAAGTGGACAAATAATGGTAATGGTTCTTTCTCAAATTCAAATGGTGAAAGTATTTCAAGTGGTGAACATGATAGTGCAGGAAGTAATTCTGACTCAGATACAGGAATTAATTCTGCTAATCAAGACCCTCCAAAGGCAAAAAAAGTTTTAGAAGCTAAAAAAACAATATTAGGAAAACTTTGGGCAACTTTAGAGCCAAGAGAATGGGAAGACCCTGAGACAGGTTTAGTTTATCAAGTAGCTGCAGATGGAACTATTTTGAGATTAAGACCTATTGGTGGTGCTGTTTCTTTTGGACCTAGTGGTGGTGCTAATATTCTTAAATTTAGAGGACTAATACAAAATTTATCGTTAAGAGGTTTAACACATCAACAAATAGTTAGAGCTTTTGAAGGTTCAGGTTTTAAGCTATCTGGACATGCTGTTAAAAGATTAAAAGATATTAGGACCTCTAACTTAGGGTTTAATAATTTAAATGATATTAAACAAATTTTTAATAAAGGAACCACCTTCAATGCTGGAGGTGGGTCTATAGGAAAATCTTATAAAGGAATGGAAGTCATTTGGAACCCTAAAACTAAAGTAATTATTACTATAAGACCTGCAAAAGTTAGATAATATGGTATTAAAGCAACAAAGTGTTCGATTTGAACTTAGAATTTTAGATTATCAATTTTTAGTATCTAATTTTATTGATGATTTGAATTGGTTAAACATTGAGATTTTAGCGGAAGATAATTTTTATTCTTGGAAAGCAAAGGGAGCTTTTTTAAGAACTGATGAATTGGTTGAATTATTAAATTGGTTTGAACAATTATATCTCAATCATGAAACAATTAATGAAAAATTATTTTTTTTGGAAAATGAAATTTCATTTGAATATTATAAAGAGTTAAGACAGATTAGTGTAAACTTAGATTTTAACTTTCATCCAAAAAAAGAAAAATATGTTTATGGGCAAGATTATGAGTATAAACTTTTTTTTGAATTGAATAAATTGAATCTTGAAAAGATATTATTAAGTTTGAGAACTTTAATTTTAAAGTTTCCTAATAAAGATGAGAAAGGCGATTCCTAACCGTTTCGCCTCAATCCACAAACCCATATGCCCATAAACCACACCAAAACCTAAAACCAATCACAATCATTCAAACGATTTAAAAGGTCTTAAATGAGCCGTATTGAGGTTGTAGGGATAACGGGTAAGGCTATAAAGCAAAAAATCCTAAGTGTTGAACTTAGGATTTTTTTATTCATTCAAATAGCTGTCTTTTGCCATATTCGCCATTGATATAGGTTTCAATCATTGCTCTTTTTTTCCATTCATCAGTAACCTCATCTACGTAAGTAAAATACTTTGAAAGTACCTTATAGTTTAAATCAAGGCTCGATTCGGTTACGAATGTTCCGTATCGTATATTAAACCTTCTAAAATATTCCTTCAAAGTTATTCGATTGGTAGTTGATGCCTCGACAACCTCATCAACAATAGCGTTATCAATATTTATTTCTGCGCTATTCTCTTGCTTAACGGTTGTTTTTATACCATGTTCCAGTACAACCCTGTTCATCGTTTCAATTACCACAGTTTTATCTTTTTCTTCACACAATAACGCATCGTAAACGTATAAAACATTAACACCAACAGAATTCAAATATTTTATTACATCGGTCATAATTTGTACCTCAACTGCAAACATTTTCTTAGAAGTAATTTTATATCCGTTGGCTTGTTTGTCGTTGTAAATCTGCTGTAGCATATCGGGTTCGTGTTTGGAATAGTAACCGAAAAGTGGGGATTCCTACATTCGATGTGAACATAAACTGCCTCTCGAAGTCTTGGGTTGTCAATATCACTGGAATTTGCACACAAATTAACACAAGAAAAAAAGTAGTTTTTAATGAATATGGAAGTGGTCATTTTGCACCGAAATTAAGTGGTCAATTTGAATTGGAATCAGGTGGTCACTTTAAATTGGAATTGGGTGGTCAATATCACTGGAATTTGCAGTTAGCCAAGTATATTGATGAGGTTAGACCAAAAACACTGATGATGAGAACCGATATACTGGTATTAAACAAACTAGGAAAACCTTTTACCGTTGATGGCGTTGGGTCTATAATTGAACCGTTGAAGTGTTTGTTCCCTGATAGGAAACTCAATCCACAAACTATCCGCATGAGCGTTATTTGTAATTGGTTAAACGAACGTAAACTGACATTGGAGCAAACGCAAGAACTCTCAGGGCATAAATGGATTGGAACAACGGAGAAATACATCAAATCGAATGCTACAAACGAGCGGGAATTGATAAATAGGTATTTTCCTATATAGTAAAACTATGAACCTACCTTAAATACTGGATTCATTGCTTTTAAATATGTTTTAATTATTCTCAATTAGTTAAAATTATTGACATTTAGAGCTTTTTTGTATATTCGTAATCTTAACAATTTAAAATGAGTGAAAAAGTAACTTTATTAAATAATTCTACAGCAATTGCTTCATTAATTGTTGGTGGTTTAGGATTTTTGTCAGCGATAATAACTTTAATATTTAATGCTCATAATAACAACAGAAATTTTGAACTTCAAGCCAAGATAAATAGTTTACAAAATGAAAAAGAAAATAGAGAAAAATCTAAAGCATATAATAGAGTTTTAGGAAATCTTTTAAAACTTTTTCATTCTTACGTAAAACATAAGCAGTTACTCGATGAAAATGGTGTAAATAACATACCAGACAATTATTTACTTCAAATATTAGATGAAATTGATAGTTTTGAAAATGAAATTGAAAGATTTAATTTTGTGGCTAATAATGAGACCGAAATTATACCTGAATTAACAATGCAATTGCATCAACTATTAGAGGTTTTAAATAGATTTTTATTTATGTCTAAACAATTTAGAGATAATGAATCGGATTCTTATTTGCAAGATAATAAGCTTATTTTAAAAAGGGCTTTTGTATATTCAATATGTGAGTTTTTAGATGATATGTTTAATGATGTTATTAATGAACTTTCACAAAAGGCTGAAACAACTAATGAATTTAAAATTCTAATAGCTCAATTTAACTCTGAGAAAACTATTAAGAAAAGTATAGAAATACAAGAAAAATTAACAAAAAGGCTTTTAGAATCTCTATCTAGGCAATTGGGAAAAGAAGTTACAAAAGAAGAACTTTTCTTTTAATTTTTAATGAACTGAGATTTTAAAAGTATTCTAAGAACCTTACTTTTTTGAGGATTACTTTTTAGGGTTCTAGTAATGATTGACTACAATTAAATCAATTTTCCAACATATATGATAAAAATAAAAATTGCGAGATTTTTAAATAATCTCGCAATTTTGTTTATTTTTGTTTTGAAAATAAGAAAAAATAGTATGATAGAAATGCCACCAGAATTTAAAAAAGAAGATGATGTAATTCCTTTAATGGTGAAATTACAAAATGAAGGCGTTATTAAAGATATTCAAGACAATTATTTATACTGGGACAAGATTAAGTATAAAGCTAAAAGTTGTTCTGCTGAGGAATTATGGAATGCTGTAAAGTTTTTTCGATATCTGAGAAGT
The DNA here is from genome assembly GCF_023634865.1 of Flavobacterium fragile. Taxonomy (GTDB): domain Bacteria; phylum Bacteroidota; class Bacteroidia; order Flavobacteriales; family Flavobacteriaceae; genus Flavobacterium; species Flavobacterium fragile. Next base: position 67,754 of record NZ_JAMLJN010000001.1, on the reverse strand, counting down.
AGTGGAATTAGTTTTGGTAAATATAGGTTTGGGTATGTAATCACTGATTATATGCAAAGAACATTGCACCAATTTGACTTAAATATTGGTGGGACTCTTGGGAGTAATGTAGGAATAGCTGAAACGGATAAAACTAAGTTCATGATAAGTTCGATTATGGAAGAGGCAATTTCAAGTAGTCAAATGGAAGGAGCGAGTACGACAAGAAAAAAGGCTAAGGAGATGATTCAACAAGAGAAAAAGCCAAAAAATAAGTCTGAACAAATGATAATGAATAACTACATTACAATGAAACATATCGTTCAGCATAAAGACGAAGAGATTAGTCCCGAAAAAATTCTATACTTGCATAAACTAATTACAAACGGAACGTTAGAAGATGTTGAAGATGAAGGAATGTTTAGAGATAATGATGAGGTTCATGTTGTTAACCATGTAAATAGTGAAGTTGTTCATACACCACCCCCACACGAAGAATTAGAAGGTTTAATAAAAGGTTTATGTGATTTTTTTAATAATGATAATCAAAATTTTATACATCCAATTATTAAAGGTAGTATTATACATTTTATGATTGGGTGGATTCATCCTTTTTCAGATGGAAATGGAAGAACTGCTAGAGCATTATTTTATTGGTATATGTTGAAAAGGGGATATTGGTTGACGGAATATTTATCAATATCAAGAATTATTAAAGATACAAAAGCTCAATACGAGAAGGCTTATTTATATACTGAAGCAGATGGTAATGATTTGAGCTATTTTATTACTTATCATATTAAGACAATGGAAAAGGCTTATGCCGCATTGAAGGAATATATAAGCAGAAAACAACGTGAAGTAGTTCAAGCTGCTAGATTTATGAGAATTTCTGGTGTTAATGAAAGAATGGCTCAAATTCTAAAAATTTTGAATGATGATTCTGATAGAGTTCTGAATATTAAAGAAATGGAAACTAGATTTAATGTTTCTAATTTTACAGCTAGAACAGATTTAAAAGCATTAGTAGATTTGGGATTTTTAGAAATTATTCATGTTAATAAAAAGAAACAGAACTTTATTAAATCTAATAATTTTGATAGAGTTCTTAAAAAATATATACAATAAATACAGAAAGCTCCCTAATTTGGGAGTTTTTTTATGTTCAATAGTTAGGAAAATAATAAGATTAATCTTATTTTCGTTATTTAGAAAATGAAGTTGAAACGTTCTTATTTGGTAAAAAGTTGAGGTGCTTTATGTGGTTTAGACAAATTTCACAAAGGCGTATAAGTATAAATACAACGGTAAAGAATACCAAGACGAGTTGGGGCTTAATATGTATGATTACGGAGCAAGGAATTATGACCCAGCACTTGGGCGTTGGATGAATTTTGACCCGAAAGCTGAACAAAGCAGAAGATGGTCTCCATATAATTACGCTTATAATAATCCTTTAGTATTTGTTGACCCTGATGGGATGCAAGCTGATGATTGGATTGGTGTAAAAGTTGCTAATAATACATATCGTCCAGAATGGAGAGACAATGTTACTGGAAAAGGAGATAAAGATATTGGAAAAGGTAATATTTATATAGGCAAATCAGGTCAAATTAATGCAACTGATGGTAAAACTTATGAATTAAATGCCAACGGTAAAGCCTACTTAGCTGAACCTACTGTTGCAAAAACAACTACAGAAGAAAAAAATGTAAAACTAGATAATGGTGTAAGTCCTGAAATTTCTGCAGCTACTGAAAATATTCCAGAGCAGAATTCTTCTAATTGTGAAATTGACACTGAAAAAATAAATCAAGTCTCTTCAGGATTAAGTTTGGCAAATGATGTAAAATCAACATTATTAACTGCTGCTGGAGTTGTTGATGATTTAGGAAAATATTCTACTGCATTAAAAGTAATTGGTGTTGGAACAGGTGCTCTCCAAGCAATTGATAGCGGAGTGAAAATGTATGATTCAATTTCTAATGGTGAACTTCCAAGTGTAAGAGATACTGTATCTTTTATTGGCGGTATGGTAAGTGTAGGTACTACATTTAGGAAGTTATCAAATCCTGTAGAGATATCTATAGGTGTTGCTCAAATTGCATGGGCTTTATATACATCAGCAACAGAACCAGAAAAAAAACAATAAAAATGATGAAATTATATTACAAGATATGGGTAAGTATGTATAATAATATATTAAAAGCTCAAAACAACAATGAAAATATTGCTCTATTATTTTCTTTATTAACAATTTCTTTTACTAATATCATTAACTATTTTTTTATATGTTTTGTTTTATTATTGTTTTTTAAAATTGAATTTCAATTCTTTAATTTTTTTAATATACAAAACAAATTTTTATCAATTATTATATTTGTTTGTGCGTTTTTATTACCAAATTATTTTATTCTAGTTTTTAATTCAAAACATCAAATTTTGTTGTCAAAATATAATAATTGTTCAAGTAAATGGGGAAGAAACTATTTTTTAATTAGTTGTTTATTAATTTTATTATTAATTCTAATTATTTATCTCTATCCATCTTATTTTAATCTTAAAACAAATAGTTAATTATTGATGAATTACATTTTACCTATGATACTAATAATAAAAACTTGTTGTTAAAAGTAGATGACCCTAGTCAAAGTCCACAAGGATTTAAAGATAATTACAATTCAAGTGGTGATGATTATAAGTATGATTTAAATGGGAATTTGAAAATAGATAACAATAAAGAAATTCATAATATCATATACAATCATTTAAATTTACCTACAGAAATAATATTTTCAGGAACTACAAACGGAACAATTTATTATCTTTACAATGCGGTTGGTCAAAAAATAAACAAATTAGTTGAAGATGAATTTCAAAATGAAACACTTACAGATTATTTAAGTGGTTTTCATTATGAAAATGGTGTTTTACAATTTTTCCCACATGCAGAAGGATATGTAAAAGTAACTGGAAATGTTGGTAGAAATGGGCAAATACAATTTTATTTCTTTAATTACGTGTTTAACTACACTGACCATTTAGGAAATATTAGATTAAGTTATGCTCAAGATCCAAGTAATATAAACGTTCTTAAAATATTAGAAGAAAACCACTATTACCCATTTGGTTTAAAACACACCAGCTACAACACCACAAAATATGAGTTTGTTGAAGTAGAAGATGGGGCTAATTATTTTATCAACATAGAACAATTACCTGATGGTTATAGTAGTGCTTACAAGTATAAATACAACGGTAAAGAATTGCAAGACGAGTTAGGGCTTAATATGTATGATTATGGAGCAAGGAATTACGACCCTGCTCTAGGTAGATGGATGAATATTGACCCGTTGGCGGAGCAATATCGTAGATGGTCTCCATATAATTACGTTATGAATAGCCCAATGAGATTTATAGATCCTGATGGGATGAGAATTATTAATGGCCATCAGCAATCTAGACAAGCTGCTTTGCGTAATTTTACAAGTGCAGAAGAAGCATTTAATAGTTCTTATTCAAATAGGAATCTTAAAGAAGAAGATTTTGGTAGTAATAAAAAAGATTGGAAAGAATATAAAGAGAGTAGGGATAATCTAGAAAAGCTAGAAGATATATTTAAAACAGAGGATAAAAAATATCAAGCAGTTGAAGCACATATTAATAATTTCATGAATATTGATCCTTGGGGTTATATAGAAGCTGAATTATTAAATTACACTGATGGTAATGGAGTTAAAAATGAAATAAAAATTATTATTTATTCAGGTAGGGTCGATAATGGAGTAGAAAAAGCACAAAATAAATTTTTTTTTAAAGATGGTATGTTAATAAATAATATAGTTAAAATTACTATTGAACCTTATGTAAGGCCTTCTGATGTATTAAGCCATGAGATCGGACACATATTTGGTTTAGCTTTATTTAAACAAAAATATGTTGATGCTTGTAAAGTTTTACATGATTGTCAAGAACCAGTTAATAGAAATCATACCCAATCAAAATCAGCAATGGATTGGCAAGAAGCTTACAACAATTTAAAAAAATATTACCCTATTCCTCAAACAAATTTTTATAATTATGGTAAATATTAAAACCTTATTTTTATTATTATCTTTTATTGCCTTTTCTCAAAATGAAAAAAATATTGATTATGAGCATATTTTTAAAAAATGGATATACATTGAAAAAACGTCGGAGTATATTCTTACAGAAGGAAGTATGAATACAGTTTCTATAAAAAATGATTCAGTTTTTAATTTATTTAAAGATAATATTAAATTAAAAATAACTGATTTAAGTAATAATTTGCCAAATAAATATATAGTTAAATGTTTGTTATTAAATAATGAAAATGTTATTAATACAAATCAAGATTTAACACCATATAATTTTGATGTAAATAGTTTTTTTTATAACAACCAATGCGATGGCAAATTAGTTTTAGTTTTTGATATTGAAAAAGGGACTTCATATAGAATAGCTGGTTTTAACGGAAATGATTTAATAAGTTTATTATTTAACATACAGGAATATTACTATAAAAATTATAAAAAAATAAGTTTCAAGTCTATTATAAAGAAACATCACATTAAAGATATTGACTTGTTATGCATGTATAAAGGTTTGAAATCTGAGAGATTAATAGATTATAAGGAATATCCATGTTTAAAATCTTGTTTTGATGAATTTATTGTCTTTTAATTAAGGTAATGTTTCCCCCCCCGATTACTATGATTATTCCAAATAAAAATTCATAATTTATTGGTAATGTATCAGATTTAGTGATGAGCACTTTTTTGATGTTTAACAAATTGATAATCAAACAAAATTAAAAATAATTGTAAAAAAGATGAGCTGTATAGTAGTGATGAATCAGATTAAGCATTAATACTATTATAAACCTAAATTAAAATAGGATTAGTTAACTAGTTCGCAAAAAAATAAACGGCATTGATGTATGATTCAGAAATGCCGTTTTTTTAATAGTAAAAACAAGAAATCCTAACCGTTAAAAGTTAGGATTCTTTTTTGTTTTAAAACTCTAAAAAGGGAGCAATTAAATTGCTAACTCTGTGAAGGATTAATTTTGTTATGCTAAATTGAGTTTCTTCGAGTCCCGTCCAGACCGCCAGTTTAGAGGAAGCCTTTCGTAATAAGAAAGGCTTTTTTGCCCTCTTACAATATTTAAAATAGTTGTGTTGTTTAGGTACGAAAGTACCAAAAGGTTTAGTAGTTAGACCAATGAAAAGCTTTGCATTTGATGCAGGGCTTTTTTGATTTTATGAGGCATCAAATTTTGTTTAGATTATGTTAATTGTATAGCAATTCTGTACAATTAAAAATACCTTTGTTAGTGTTTAAAGCAATCTAAAATGAAGAAGCATATTGTTATTATTGGAGGTGGTTTTGCTGGTATAAATTTGGCAAACTCATTGTCGAAAAATAAAAACTTCAAAATAACGTTAGTTGACAAAAACAACTATCATTTTTTCCCTCCTTTGATATATCAAGTTGCTACAGGTTTTCTAGAACCCTCCTCTATTAGTTATCCGTTTAGAAAATTATTAAAAGAAAATAAAAACATTCGTTTTTGGCTTGGAGAATTTGTAGAAGTCATTTCCTCAGAAAACAAACTGAAACTAAATAATGGCGAACTTAGTTATGACTACTTAGTTTTTGCAACTGGCACACAAAGCAATTTTTTTGGGATGGAAAATGTAAAAAAACACGCCATTCCCATGAAAACATTAGATGACGCACTTAACATGCGTAATATCTTATTACAACGTATCGAAAAAGCCACCATCACTAAAAATAAAGCGGAAAAAAAGCGATTACTTACAATGGTAGTTGTTGGTGGTGGTCCTACGGGAGTTGAAGTTTCTGGAATGTTTGCAGAAATGAGCAAAACCATCATCAGAAAAGAATATCCAGAATTGAATGACGTAAGAAAAACGCAGATTTACTTAATTGACGGAGGGAATAGTCTTCTTTCTCCAATGAGTGAAAAATCACAAAAATATACGTTAGAATCATTAAAAAAATTAGGTGTTCAAATTAAATTAAACACTCATGTAGTAGATTATGATGGTGAAGTTGTAACTTTTAAAGACGGAAGTTATATTAAAACTAAAAATTTAATTTGGGCAGCTGGAGTTTCTGCTATTACATTTGATGGTATTCCAGCAACATCTTACGGCAGAGCAAAAAGACTTATTGTAGATGAATTTAACAAAATTAAAGACACCGAAAATATCTATGCTATTGGAGATACCTGTATCATGGAAAATGTTGATGAAAAATTCATGCAAGGTCACCCACAGGTAGCACAGGTAGCAATTCAACAAGGAAAAAACTTAGCACAGAACTTTAAAAATATATCCTTAAATAAACCTTTACAATCTTTCAAATACAAAGATAAGGGCTCAATGGCAATTATCGGTAGAGCTAAAGCTGTTGCTGATATTCCAGGAAACACTCATTTTAACGGATTTTTTGCATGGATTATGTGGTTGTTTGTTCACATTATGTCGTTAGTTAATTACAGAAATCGTTTACAAACTTTATACAATTGGGCTATCGCCTATTTTACAAAAGATCAATCACTTCGTATCATTATTAGACCAAAAGAAAAAATATAAGAAAAAAATTCCTGAATTACTTCAGGAATTTTTATTTCAACCATATTGATTTATTCTGCCAAACAACAACTAAAAACAATCCTAAGAAAAGTAAACTCACTAGAAACTTTATAAACGTTCCCGCCAAGAAACCTAAGAACGAACCAGTAGCAGCTTTAAAAGCGCGTTTTCCTTCGTTTGAATTGTAAATGAGTTCGCCTATCAAAGCTCCTAAAAAAGGCCCAATCAAAAACCCAAAAGGAGGAAAAAACAAGCCGATTACTAAACCGATATTCGTTCCCCATATTCCGTATTTACTACCGCCAAAGTATTTCGTGCCTTGTGCTGGAATCACATAATCTAAAATCCCAATCACAATAGCAATTACTAAAGTAATTCCTAGTAACCAATAATTGGTTTCGATTCCTTGACAAAAATAAAGCAGTAAAACCCCAACCCAACTTATTGGCGGTCCTGGTAAAGCAGGTAGTAAACTTCCTAAAATGCCAATTATCATTAAAATGAAACCCAGAATCAATAAAAAGTATTCCATAAGATTTTAGTTATTGTCTAACAAATTTATAACTTTGTTTTCATACGATACATTAAAAATCAACTAATGAAATTATTTTCTGTTTTACTTCTTTTATTTTCAATGGTTTCTTGTCAGTACTTCGATAAACAAGTGCCTGATGAGAGAGAACTATTGGAACAAGAATTGAAAAAAATCAATTGGAGTGAAGTGGATGAATTTCCGTCGGTTTTGCAATGTGATACGATAAAAGATGCGGAAATAAAAAAACAATGTTTCTTCGATTATATAGCACAAACCATTCAAGAACGAATAGGAATTGATACGTTACGTGTTGAATATCCAGAAATCGACACTATCAACGTAAAAATTACTGTAAATCCCGATTCGAGTTTGCAATTTGAAACTCTATATCCCAACGACAGCATCGCCTTAGCAGATAAAACAAAAATCGATAGTATTTTAACCTCCAGATTATCCGATTTTCCAAAAGTAGAACCAGCCATTAAAAGAGGCGTGAAAGTAAAAACACAATTTGTGCTTCCCGTGATTATCAAAATGGAGAAGTAAGCAAGGGCAAAATCAATTTCAAGTTCAATTTCAAGTTAGGAACACAGATTTAAGAAATTTCAATAATTTTTAAAATCTTATCGGAACTTAATTTGAAAAAGCTGTCCACTTCAAAAGAATTACATGACTTATACGTTAAAACAATTAGTAACTATTGTACTATTTTGTCAAATCGAGCGAAGTCGAGATTTATTAATTTCTCCAATTTCATAAATCTGTGTTCCGAAAACTTTGCTTATTTTGTCTTTTCGAGCTAATTATTTCCTAAAGTTTCTTCCTTTCCAACTATAATTCCCAAACAAAGAATACACCGCCACTGAAACACTAAAAAACGGATACAGCAAACTACTCGCTAACACATATTGTAATTTCGATTCGAAGAAATTTGCGGTTTTGTAAATCAAGATAAAATCGATAAGAAATTTCAAAGCGACAAAAAGCATGAAAATGTTTTGGTCTAATACACTTGTCAACCAAAGCAAAAAACTCACTATCCAAGCCAGATTCCCGACAAAAACTACAAGCGCTAACAACTTACCGTAAACAGAAGAATATCCCGTACTTTTAGAAGCCCAGCGAACACGTTGTTGAAACAATTCAGTCCAAGTTTCTACTGGTTTTGTAGCTACGATACTTTCTTTGGCTAACAAGAATCCAACTTTCTTTGGAGCAGCTGAAACCGCTTTTTGAAGTAAAAAAACATCATCACCACTCGCTATAGTTTCATTACCTTGGAATCCATTTAATTCCTTGAAAAATGTTTTTGAGTACGCAAAATTGGCTCCATTACACATGAAAGGTTTTTCAATTCCAAAACTTCCAATGGTAGCGCCTTGTAAACTCAAGAAATCTAAATTCTGAAAAGCCGATAAAAAGCCATTTTTTGGAACATAACAAACGCCAGAAGCCACCATTTCCACTTCATTTTTTTGAATATATTGATCATAAATCGTCAACCAATCTTTCTGAACCAAACAATCGGCATCGGTAGTAATAATCCAATCGTTTTTGGTAACTTGAATCGCAGTTTCAATGGCATCTTTCTTTGGGGAATTTGACTTACGAATATTCTTTACTATTTGAATTCTAAATTCTGAATTCTGAATTCTAAATTCATCTTCAGAATCATCATCCACCAAAATAACTTCAACCAATTCTCTCGGATAATGCAATAAAGAAATCGAGTGCAATAAATTCGGAAGATTTTCTTTTTCATTTCGAAACGAAACTACAATTGAAAAGGTTGTTTTTAGAGTGAATTCTTTTTTAGAAAATCGTTTCATTTGAAGAAATCCATAAATCAATTGCCCAATAAACAAGATGTAAACAAAAAAAACAATTCCGAGAATTAATTCCAGCATAATGAATTTATTTTGAAGTATTCAACTTAAATCGCATTACGTAATAACTTCCAATCACTACAGGTAAAACTACGTTCAAAAACCACATTAACGTACTTATGAAAATTACAATCCATTCGTTAATCCCATATTTTCCAAAGAAAAACATCGCCACACTTCCTTTTACGGCGAAATCTAGAAATTGAAAACTCGGTAACGAAGAAGCTAAAAAATAAACTGCCGCAATCGAGCTAATCAATGTTAGATAAGGTAAATCGACATCAAAAACCAAAAACAAAACATAATATTGATGTGAGAAAACCAAGTAACGACAAACTCCTAATAAAATATTTTTTCGGTGAATCTTCTTCGGAATTTCGTTGATTTTATGAAGCAATTTCTGAATAGAATAACCTTTAATCGTAATGTTTTTCGAAAGAATTGAAGCAAAAAATAATACGATTGCAATTCCAATAATCGCTAAAGCCCATTTCCAATATCCAATTAAAATCAATCCAATAGTTCCGAAAATGATAGTCAAAATCATTTGAATTCCGTTGCAAATCAGGTTTAAAAACACCACTTTTTTAGTTTGTTCTTTTTTGAAAAACATGGCTTTTCCTGCGTACTCTCCTAAACCATTTGGGGTGAAAATCCCTGCAGTTAAAGCCCCTAAAACTTGTTTACTTGCTTCACCAACGGAAATTGGTTTGATAAAAGTGACTAAGTTTTGCCATTTTAAAATCTCGAAGTAACGATTCGCAACACTAAACAATAAAATAAAAATGATGGTTGTTATCGAAGTTTTTTCTAAAACTAAAGTCTGAAATTTACTCCATTCTAACTTTGAATTATTGGCAATTTGGTCGTAAATAAAATAAAACGCTCCAATTACAATCAAAAGTTTGATGGTAAAAACAAGGAATTGCTTAGCTTTGTGAGGAATTGTAATCATGTTGCAAAGAAACAAAACTTTCAACTTGAAACCTTAATCTTGAAACTAAATAATTGGCAAACGAACGCATCATATTAGGAATCGACCCAGGAACAACGATTATGGGTTTTGGATTAATCAAAGTAGTCAACAAGAAAATGGAATTTCTACAGTTGAACGAACTCATTTTGTCTAAATACGACAACCATTATCAGAAATTAAGAGTCATTTTTGAACGTACTATTGAACTAATCGACACACATAATCCTGATGAAATTGCGATTGAAGCGCCTTTCTTTGGAAAAAACGTACAATCGATGCTGAAATTAGGAAGAGCGCAAGGCGTTGCCATGGCAGCCGGACTTTCGAGAGATATTCCTATCACAGAATATGAACCTAAGAAAATCAAAATGGCAATTACTGGAAACGGAAACGCCAGCAAAGAACAAGTTGCCAAAATGCTCCAACAACTATTAGGTTTAAAAGAATTACCAAAAAACCTCGATTCAACCGATGGTTTGGCAGCAGCTGTTTGTCATTTTTTCAATTCGGGAAGAGTTGAAGTGGGGAAAAGTTATTCGGGTTGGGATGCTTTTGTAAAACAGAATGAATCGAGAATAAAAAAATAGTTTTCAGTCTCAGTTTTCAGTCTCAGTACTGTAAACTGAGACTGCGACTGAATACAAATAAAAAATGAGTGGCATCTACATCCATATCCCTTTTTGCAAACAAGCTTGTCACTATTGTGATTTTCATTTTTCTACTTCCATGAAGAAGAAAGAGGAAATGGTTTTGGCATTAGCTAAAGAAATTGAAATGCGAAAAAGTGAGTTTCAAGATGAGATTGTAGAAACGATTTACTTTGGTGGTGGAACGCCTTCGATATTGTCGATTGAAGATTTGAGATTTTTGATTGATGCAGTGTATCGAAATTATAAAGTAGTGGAAAATCCAGAAATTACGGTTGAGGCAAACCCTGATGATTTAAATAAGGAGACAATTCGTCAATTAGCCGATACGCCTGTAAACCGTTTATCAATCGGAATTCAATCATTTTTTGAAGATGATTTGAAGATGATGAATCGCGCACACAATGCTGAAGAAGCTAAAAAATGTTTGGAAACGGCAACACAATATTTTGATAATATTTCCATTGATTTGATTTACGGAATTCCAGAAATGAGTAACGAAAAATGGTTGCAAAACATCGAAACCGCTTTGTCTTTTGGTGTTCCGCATATTTCGAGTTATGCCTTGACGGTCGAACCTAAAACCGCTTTGCATTCGTTTATTCAAAAAGGAATTATTCCGCAACCTGATGATGAAGTGGCACAGGAACATTTTCATATTTTGGTGGATAAACTTTCGGAAAAGGGATTCATTCATTACGAATTATCGAATTTTGGAAAAGAAAACTATTTTTCCAAAAACAATTCGAGTTATTGGTTAGGTAAAAAATACATCGGAATTGGCCCGTCAGCACACAGTTATGATGGAAAAAATCGGGGTTGGAATATTTCTAATAATTCACTTTATATCAAATCGATTCAAGAAAATAAATTGCCAATTGAAATCGAAACTTTAACCAAAACCGACCGTTATAACGAATATATCATGACGGGTTTGCGAACGATTTGGGGTGTTTCTCTAGAAAAAGTCGAACAAGAATTTGGGAAAACCTATTTGGATTATTTATTGAATCAATCAAAAAAACACATAGAACAAGCATTATTAGAATTTGTCAAGTCGAGCGAAGTCGAGACTGTATTAAAAACCACAAAAAAAGGAAAGTTTTTGAGTGATGGTATTGCTAGTGATTTGTTTCTTTTGAATTTATAATTTTATTTTGATTGAAATAGGCCTTCTGCTAAATTTAAAATTCCAATGATTAGACTGGTTCCAAATTCAATTGTACCATTACCATTAGGATTAAAAGAATCTAGTTTTGAATTGAAAAACATATTTTCTGGAATTAAAATGGAGTTTTTATACTCAAATTTTCCATTATAAATGGAGTAATTATCATTCATCAATGTTGCTCTATTATAGATAGAAAAATCAGTTTTTGTATATAAATCCAATTGGTTGAAATTGAAAAAATCTGTTTTTTTATTCCAATTGAAATTGGGTTTAACAGGTTGAAGATAATATTGAATAGTATCTGTTTTTATCTGAGAAAACAAACAAAAGGAGGATAAAAGCGATAAAACAATCAAATATTTCTTCATTTTGTGTATCTTTAAAGTCTCAATATCAGTGTAAATTTAATTAAATATTGTTTTGAAAACAACAATTATTCATAATAATTCAACCTTCCAAATCGACTTGTCAAAACCAATTGATATTTCGATTCCACTAACAAATGATAATCAAAACCCGATTGCTTGGTATCAAAATGCGCCTGTAATCGAACCTGTAAAAATGGGCGATTGGATAGGGAAAGTTTCGGAAGGGAAATCGTCAACGAACTTTAATAATATTTTCTTCAATCCGCACGCGCATGGCACGCATACGGAATGTTTGGGGCATATTACCCTCGATTTTTATTCAATAAATCAATGTTTAAAGCAGTTTTTCTTTACTGCGGAATTGATTTCGGTGGAGCCAAAAAAGGTTGGGGAAGATTTAGTTATTACAAAAGAGCAAATTGAATCAGCATTGGGAGGAAATTCGCCAGAAGCAATCATCATCAGAACATTGCCAAATTCAGAAAGCAAAAAGCATCTGAATTATTCCAATACAAATCCTCCTTATTTGGAAGAAGCTGCTGCGATTTTTATTAAAGAAAAAGGAATTCAACATTTGCTTGTCGATTTGCCAAGTGTCGACAAAGAACACGACGAAGGAAAATTATTAGCACATAAAGCGTTTTGGAATGTAAAAGATGTGAATCAAGTTAATGAAGATGCTCGTTTTAATTGTACAATTACCGAAATGATTTACGTTAATGAAGAAATTCAAGACGGAAGCTATATCTTGAATTTACAATTTGCGTCGTTTGAAAATGATGCTTCACCATCAAAACCTGTTTTGTATAAAATTGAAAAGTAATTACGAAAATGGACATCCAGCAACTATACGAATTCTGTCAATCTAAAAAAGGCGTTACCGAACATTTTCCTTTTGATGAAGATACGTTGGTGTTTAAAGTAGGTGGAAAAATGTTTTGCCTAACCTCATTATCCGAATGGGAAAAAGGAACGCCTTCGTTAAATTTAAAATGCAATCCGGAACGTGCTTTGGAACTTCGAGCGGAATATGAAGCGATAGAACCTGGTTATCATATGAGTAAAGTACATTGGAATACGGTTCGATTTCACGGTGATGTTTCCGATAAAATGATGTGTGAATTGATTAATCATTCCTATGAACTTGTTTTCAAAAGTTTAACGAAAAAACTGCAACAAGAAATTCAAGAATAGAAAATTAGGCATTACTTTTGTGCTAGTAAATAAGAAAATTCAAAGTAACTATCATGATAGACAACTTAAAAAAAATATTAAACGAAGATCAAGATCCAAAAGCTATTGAGAAAATCACGGCTAAATTGGAGAATCTTTTAATGTCGAATGAAGAAGTAGGATATATTGCCGTTCAGAAAAAACCTGCTGTAACTATTTTTCCAGATAGCATTGTGGTGACCAATAAACGTATTATTTTGTGTAAGCCTAAAAACTTAGGATTATCAATGGAATTCATTGATTACGATTGGGATGATATCGCAGGTTCATTTGTAAAAGAAGGCATTTTAGGTGCTGATTTCACTTTTACAACTAATTCTGATTTAACACACACGGTTGATTATTTGCCAAAAAATCAAGCGCGAAAATTATATACTTACGCTAAAGAGCAATTGGATTTGTTGAAAAATCCAAAAGTAGCAACTTCAATTGTAGAAGAAGTTAAAGCAGAAGCTCCAATTGAATCACCAGTTCAAGAAGAAGTTGTTGAGGAAATTCAAACGGAAGAAGTAACGCATTTTGCTGAAATCATGCCAACTCCAAACGATGTTATTCGTGATACAGAAGTAGAAGCGCCTATTTCAGAAGAAAAAGGATTGTCACATTTATCACAAGACGAATTGTTTGCGAAACTTCAGAACTATAAAAAATTATTAGATAATGGATTAATCCTTCAAGGAGAATATGATAGATTGAAAGGTGAAATTTTGAAATATTTGTAAGAAAAATTAAAAACCCAACATTTGAAATGTTGGGTTTCTTTTTTTTAGAAAACTATACAAAAAACCCTCACATTGCTGCAAGGGTTTGAAATATTTTGAGATGCTGAAACGAGTTCAGTATAACAATTAGTATCTGTAATATTCAGGTTTGAATGGACCTTGAACTTCAACTCCAATGTAAGCAGCTTGCTCTGGGTTTAAAGTTTCTAATTCAACACCTAATTTAGCTAAGTGAAGGGCTGCTACTTTTTCATCTAAATGTTTTGGTAACATATATACTTCATTTTTGTAAGCGGCACTATTGGTCCATAATTCGATTTGAGCTAACGTTTGGTTAGTAAATGAATTACTCATCACAAAACTTGGGTGTCCAGTAGCACAACCTAAGTTTACTAAACGTCCTTCAGCTAAAATAATAACTTCTTTACCGTTTACGTTGTAAATATCAACTTGAGGTTTAACTTCTTGTTTAGTATTGCCATAGTTTTTGTTTAACCAAGCCATATCGATTTCGTTATCAAAGTGCCCAATATTACAAACAATCGTTTTATCTTTCATAGCTTCGAAATGACGACCTACTACGATGTCTTTGTTTCCTGTTGTAGTAATTACAATATCGGCATTAGCAATAACAGTATCTAATTTTTTTACTTCAAAACCGTCCATAGCGGCTTGTAAAGCACAAATTGGATCAATTTCAGTAACCGTTACAATAGAACCAGCACCACGGAAAGAAGCTGCTGTTCCTTTTCCTACGTCTCCGTATCCACAAACCACTACTCTTTTTCCTGCTAACATTACGTCAGTAGCTCTTCGAACTGCATCTACAGCAGATTCTTTACATCCGTATTTGTTGTCAAATTTAGATTTAGTAACAGAGTCGTTAACGTTGATAGCTGGCATATATAAAGTACCTGCTTTCATTCTTTCGTATAAACGGTGAACTCCAGTTGTAGTTTCTTCTGACAAACCTTTAATTCCTTCAACTAATTCAGTATATCTATCAAAAACCATGTTAGTTAAATCACCACCATCATCTAAAATCATGTTTAATGGTTGGCGCTCTTCTCCGAAGAATAAAGTTTGCTCAATACACCAATCAAATTCTTCTTCATTCATTCCTTTCCAAGCATATACTGGAATTCCAGCAGCAGCAATAGCAGCAGCAGCATGATCTTGTGTAGAGAAAATGTTACATGAAGACCAAGTAACATCAGCACCTAAAGCAACTAATGTTTCAATTAACACTGCTGTTTGAATGGTCATGTGTAAACATCCAGCAATACGAGCTCCTTTTAAGGGTTGGCTTGCACCATATTCTGCTCTTAAAGCCATTAAACCTGGCATTTCAGCTTCTGCTAATTGAATTTCTTTTCTTCCCCATGCTGCTAAAGAAATATCTTTAACTTTGTATGGTACATATGGAATTGTTTTTGTACTCATTATTTTTATCAATTTATTTTTTAAATTTGAGGGTGCAAAGTTACAACATAAGTTTCTATTTTCTAAATAATGTTTAAAATTTTGTGAATTGTTTATTTTGCTAATCATTTGAATCACAATTAAATATCAATGCCATTTTTTAAATCAATCGCAATCAACGATACTACAACTGCTTATTTTTGGCATATTACCGAAGATGTAACCTCTTTATTTAGAACAGTTTCACTCAAAGACACTTCCTTATTTCGCCTAGAAGGAATGAAGTCGGAGGAACATCAAAAAGGGTTTTTAGCGGTTCGAATGTTGTTACAACATTTAGGTTACACCGATTATGATTTAACATATGACGAAGCCGGAAAACCTCATTTAGAATACAAAAGGAAAAAGGACAAAGGTAAAAGCGAACCCAACATCCATTACCTAACACCTATCACCCAACACATCTCCATTTCGCATTCGCATGAGTTCTCTTGTATTTGTATAAGTGACGAACCGATGGGAATCGATTTGGAAAAAATTAAAGAAAAAACGTTAAAAATTTCACCTAGATTCATGGAAGTGAAGCATTTGGAAAATCTTTCTGTTCTGGAACAAATGGAGAAGGCAACGGTGGTTTGGGGCATAAAAGAGTCGATTTTCAAAATAAAGAACGAAAAAGGAATCAGTTTTCCAAAGCATATTTTTGAAAACGAATTTGATTTACGTGATGGAACATGTTCGGCTGAATTGCATTTTAATAACACAATAGAAAAGTTTCAAATCCACTTTTATCAAATAGAAGATTATATCTTTGTTTGCGCTTTCCCAAACAATTAAAATGCAAAATCTCTTTCAGCACATACTTCAAGCTAAAAACGATAATCGAAAATTATTGGCTGTTTTAATCGATCCAGAAAAAGTTTCGATAGAAAAAGTTTCGATTTTGTCAGATAAAATTAAGGCTTCGCCGGCAACTCATATTTTTGTAGGCGGAAGCACTTTTAGCGGAACGCATTTAGATGATTTGATTGCATTATTAAAAAATGAAATACAATTACCTATTTTAATTTTTCCAGGTCATCCATCCCAAATTTCTAATGAAGCCGATGGTATTTTATTCTTAAGTTTACTTTCAGGAAGAAATCCAGAATATTTAATTGAACATCATATTAATTCGGTTGAAGCATTAGAAAAATCAAATTTAGAAATCATCCCAACAGGTTATTTACTTATCGATGGAGGAAAAGAAACTGCGGTTCAACGTGTAAGTCAAACCCAACCAATTGAACAAGACAATATCGAATTGGCCTATAAAACAGCAAAAGCAGGAGAGTTCCTAGGCAAAAAACTGATTTATTTGGAAGCAGGAAGTGGAGCAAACCAACACGTTCCGTTAGAAATGATTCACTATGTATCTCAAAATATTCGAATTCCTTTGATTGTTGGAGGCGGTATACGTTCTATAAAAACCATAAGAGAACTATATGATGCGGGTGCTGATTTGGTTGTGATTGGAACCGCTTTTGAAAATGATCCAAACTTTTTTGGCATATGATAGCGTTTTTATTCGATCAATACAAAGACTATCCTGCTTACTTAATAGCATTAGAATTCATTGCTGTCGTTTTTGGAGTGATTAGTGTTTTGTTTGCCAAGAAAAATAATATTTTAGTTTATCCAACAGGCCTAGTAAGCACGATTCTTTTCGTTTATATTTTGTATAAATTTCAATTGTATGGTGATTTAATTATCAATATTTACTATTCGATTATGAGTTTTCTAGGATGGTATTTATGGTCTAAAACAAAAGGTGGACATGAAGAATTTCCTATTTCAACGATTAGTAGAAAAGAATTTGTGATTTCATCACTTATTTTTTTAATTACCTTAACGTTTGTTGCTTTAATTTACTATTTTTTTGATAAATTTACTCATTGGACGGCTTATGTAGATGCACTCACTACGGGATTGTTTTTCGTAGGAATGTGGCTCATGGCCAAAAGAAAAATCGAAAACTGGATTTTTTGGATTATAGCGGATATCATTTCGATTCCATTGTATTTTTATAAGGGCTTAACCTTTTCGAGTTTTCAATTTATACTATTTACGTTTATTGCTATTTTGGGCTATAGAGAATGGAAAAAATATTTACAGAAGACGATTTAATTTACATACAAAATAGAGGAAATTCAATCCATAAAATTCAACAACAGTTGGATTTTTTTATCCAAGGAATTCCCAAAATTAACCTAGTTCGATCTGCAAAAGTTGGAGATGGAATTTGGAAGTTTTCTGAACAAGAAATAAACGATTTTGTTTCTTATTTTGATAAACACAAATCGAATTATTCCATCGAAAAGTTTGTACCTGCCTCAGGTGCTGCTACTCGTATGTTCAAATTTTTGAATGAGTTTTTGAACGATTTTGATCCAAAAAATGATACCATAAATAGTTATATCAACAAGCAAAATGCTAAAGATGTATCGATTTTTATTTTTGGATTGAAAAATTTCCCTTTTTACAAAGAATTGAAGGAAAAAACTATTCAATTGCATCCTAATTATTACTCTTTGTCAAGCGACGCAAAATATTATGCCTTAATAAAAACTTTGTTAAGTAAGGAAGGATTAGATTTTGCTAGTAAACCAAAAGGTATTTTGCCTTTTCATCAGAGAGATGAGAAAATCATAACTCCAATTGAAGAAAATATTTTTGAAGCCGATTTTTTCAAAAAAGAAAATCAAAAGACAAAAATTCATTTCACGATTAATAAAGAATTTCAATCCGACTTTGAAAAGTTTACCAATTTATTTCCAGATTTTGATATTACCTTTTCCTATCAAGACCAATCAACAGATACTCTGGCGGTTAACGAAAATAATATTCCGTTTAGAACAGAAGACAACAAATTGTTTTTTAGACCTGGCGGACATGGTGCTTTAATCGAAAACTTAAACGCATTACAATCGGATATTGTTTTTATAAAAAATATTGATAACGTTTCCCAAAATCACAAAAAAGTTATTGAAACCAATAAGAAGCTGCTAGGAGGTGTTTTACTTTGGATGCAATTCAAAATTTTCGAATACCTTAATTTGCTTTCTAGTGGCGATGTTACCGAGACTCAAATTACGGAAATAAAAGATTTTGCAGAAAGTAAAATGGCTTTTCCGTTGCCAGAAGAATTCAATTTTTTTCAAACCAAATTCAAAATTGAATATTTAATCAAAGTTTTTAATCGACCTATTCGTGTTTGTGGAATGGTTAAAAATGAAGGCGAACCTGGCGGAGGGCCATTTTGGGTTCAAGATGAAAAAGGACGTCAAACGTTACAAATTGTAGAATCTTCTCAAATAGATTTGAATAATAAATCGCAAAAAAATATAGCAAAAGAAGCTACACATTTTAATCCTGTTGATATCGTTTGTGGAGTCAAAAACTTCAAAGGAGAAAAGTTTGATTTAACCCAATTTATTGATCCAAAAACGGCTTTTATTACAGAAAAAACAAAAAACGGCAAACCAATTAAAGCTTTTGAACTTCCTGGATTATGGAATGGTGCTATGGCAAAATGGACTACTATTTTTGTTGAGGTTCCGTTAGAAACATTCAATCCAGTGAAAACTGTAAATGATTTATTAAAATCGTCACACCAACCAGATAATGGATAAATCAATTATTTCGTCGGAATTTTCATTTAAAGCGGTTCGAAGCAGTGGAGCAGGAGGACAAAATGTAAACAAAGTGTCTTCTAAAGTAGTATTGACTTTCGATTTGATAAATTCAAAAGGAGTAACAGAAGAGGAAAAAACATTGTTGCAAACTAAAATTGCAACTAAACTTACGCAACAAGGAATCCTAATTTTAACAAGTGAAGAAGACAGAAGTCAACTAAAAAACAAAGAAAAAGTCATTAAGAAATGTTTTAAGTTGCTAGAAAACGCTTTGGTGGTTCCTAAAGAGCGAAAAGAAACAAAAATTCCAAGAGCTGTAAAAGAAAAACGCCTGAATGCAAAAAAAGTAATGAGTGTTTTGAAACAAAATAGGAAAAAACCAAACTTTTAAATTTCAATGGCAAGTTCAAAATTCAAGTTCAATAAAAATGTGCTAAATTAAAATTGTTCTTGTAATTGTCATTGATATTGCTTTATCTTTGCACTGTCTCAAAGGGGTGCTCAAAATAACGAGCTGAGATCATACCCATAGAACCTAGAACAGGTAATGCTGTTTAGGGATTTGACAAAAGTAAATGTGCACGTTTATTGGCGTCTAAGAGTATCAATTTAATTTTTAACAAAAGAATAATTACCCCTTTTATTCGTATTTATTATACGAATGAAAACTTTATTCAAAAAAAATGGCTTAGTGCCAAAAATAAAAAGTCGCTATTTTAGTAGCCTTTTACCCTTTACCTTTTGCCTTTTACCTTTTACTTCTTTTTCACAAGAAACTCAGAAAGACAGCTTGAAAGCTACAAAACTTAAAGAAGTAACCGTTTCATCTGTAAGAGCAAAAGACAAAAATCCAATTACATTTACAAATGTTTCCAAAGAAGAAATTGCGCCAAGAAATTTAGGTCAAGATGTGCCGGTTTTGTTGCAATATTTGCCTTCTGTCGTAAGTACAACTGACGCTGGAAATGGTGTAGGTTATACGTATATGAGAGTTCGTGGTTCTGATGGTTCTCGTATCAACGTAACTTTAAACGGAATTCCTTTTAATGATAGTGAAAGCCAAGGAACGTTTTTTGTGAATTTGCCTGATTTTGCTTCTTCATTAGAAAGTGTTCAGTTACAACGAGGAGTAGGAACTTCAACTAATGGAGCCGGAGCTTTTGGCGCGAGTTTAAACATGGCAACCAAATCCTATCAAGAAAAAGCGTATGCTGAAATTGCAAATTCTTTCGGAAGTTTTAATACCAGAAAACACACATTGGCTTTTGGAACAGGATTGCATAACAATTTTGAATTGAACGGGCGCATTTCCAACATTGCTTCGGATGGATTTATCGATAGGGCTTCATCAAATATGTTTGGCTACTTTTTTAATGCCAATTATGTTAAAGAGTCAACTCTTGTGAAATTCATGGCGTTTGGAGGAAAAGAGAAAACCTATCAAGCTTGGTACGGAATTGAAGATCCTGAAAAACTAAGAAACGACAGAACTTTTAATCCTGCCGGAATGTATTTTGATGAAAACGGTAACATGCAATTCTATGATGATGAAACTGATAATTATTGGCAAAATCATTTTCAATTGCATTGGACAGAAAAATGGTCAGAGAACTGGATTTCGAATGCGGCTTTACATTACACAATTGGAAAAGGTTATTTTGAACAATACAAAGAGGATGAAGATTTAACGGATTACTATTTGCCTGCTTTTAACGGAAATTCAATTTCTGATTTGGTAAGAAAACGTTGGCTAGATAATGATTTTTTTGGAGCTACTTTTTCTTTAAACTATAGAGATAGTAAAACAGATTTTTTACTTGGAGGTGCAGCCAATCGCTATTTAGGATTACATTATGGAGAAGTAGTTTGGACCCAAAATTATATTCCTTCTCCTAATCGATATTATGATAATTACGGCAACAAAGATGATGTGAATTTTTATACAAAAGCGTCTTACAATATTACGAACAAGTTCAATTTATTTGCCGATTTACAATATCGAATGGTTTTTTATGAGGCAAATAGTTTTAGATTTAATGATGTAAATGACATATTTCGATTCTTTAATCCTAAAACAGGAATTAATTTTCAGTTGAATGAGAAAAATGTTTTTTACGGATATTTTGGGATAGCTAACAAAGAACCAAGACGTGATGATTATGAAAGTGGCGCAACAAAACCAGAACGTTTGCTAGATTATGAATTGGGTTGGAAATACAATTCAAAGAAAATTCGTTTAAATACTAATGTTTTTTACATGAGATATCACAACCAACTTGTTATGACAGGGGCTTTAAATGATGTTGGTTCGCCAATTTTCACTAACAGTGGAAAAAGTTATCGCTTAGGATTAGAAGTGGAATCGGTTATAGCACTAAGTGATAAATTAATTTTGAATCCGAACATTACATTAAGTCAAAATAAAAACGAAGATTTTTATTTTCAACGCGATGGAATTATTCAAGACTTAGGAAATACCAATATTGCTTTTTCTCCAAGTATGGTAGCAGGCAACAGATTAGCTTATTTACCTGTTAAAGGTTTGCAATTATCATTGTTATCAAAATTTGTTGGAGAACAATACATGGGAAATATCGATTCAAAAAAATCTATTTTGGATAGTTATTTAGTGAATGATTTTAATGCTTCCTACGATTGGCAAATAAACCAAGGAATCAAATCGGTCGTTTTTTCAGCCCTAGTTAACAACATCTTTAATGTTGAATATGAATCTAATGGTTATTTCTATACTTATGAAGATACTTGGTCTGGACCAACACCAATCACAATAGAAGGTGCGGGCTTTTATCCACAAGCAGGGATAAACTTCCTTTTAGGAGTGACTTTAAAATTTTAATTTCATGTGTTAATCGAAAAAGCCTGAAATATCTATTTTTTTCAGGCTTTTCTGTTAGTTATAAACACGAAGTGAAAACTCATCTAGTTGTTCTACCCTGTATCGTTTCATAGGATATTGCATTCCTTGGGCTTGACCTGAAAACAAACTATATCGTACATTATCACAAGGACAAATAGCGTCAATTCCACTCAAAGTCATCGTTGAACAAGAACTCAGTTCCTGGTTGGGACATGCAGCATCATATGCTACATAACCACTTCCTGTATTAAAAACAAAAATCCCTCTAACTCCTACTCCTGCATTTCCAATATAAACACCATTACTCGGAAATTGTAAATTACTAAATTGAGGCAAATTCATATTGATATTTACGTTAAAACCATAACCAGGAATATACGGATTATTGTTTGTGAAATTATCGGTGTCACAACTTAAAAAAAAAGACAATAACAATAATAATAAATATTTTTTCATGATTTTTATACAGCATTTGAAAAACAAATTTAATTATTTACTTTTGACAAAACATTAAATAGAACATAATTTAATATTAAAATATTTACTATCTTTGTGAAAAGAGAATCCCATGAAGGTGGGATTCTTTCTATTTATATAAATAATGAAGTTATGAGTACAGTATCTTATTACACAGCAGAAGGATTAAAAAAATTAAGAGAAGAATTAGATCACTTAAAAAGTATAGAACGACCAAAAGCTTCACAAGCCATTGCTGAAGCAAGAGATAAAGGCGATTTATCTGAAAACGCAGAATATGATGCTGCAAAAGAAGCGCAAGGATTGTTAGAAATGCGAATTGCTAAAATGGAAGAGCTTGTAGCAAACGCTCGTTTAATTGATGAGTCTCAATTAGATTTATCAAAAGTATTGGTTTTATCGACAGTTAAGATTAAAAATCAAGCTAACGGAACCGAAATGAAGTACACACTAGTAGCAGAAAGCGAAGCTGATTTAAAATCTGGAAAAATATCTGTTACTTCACCTATTGGAAAAGGTTTATTAGGTAAATCAGTTGGCGACATTGCTGAAATCAATGTGCCTAATGGCGTTTTAAAGGTAGAAATCTTAGAAATTACTCGCGATTAATTATCAGAAGAATAATAGTAACTGACCTATAAAACTTTATCTTGAAAACATGAGTTCAATATTCACTAAAATAGTAAACGGAGAAATTCCTTGTTATAAAATTGCTGAAGATGAAAATTATTTAGCTTTTTTAGACGTGAACCCTAATACCAAAGGTCACACGCTATGCATTCCCAAAAAAGAGATTAACAAAATCTTTGATATGGAAGAAGAGCATTATTTAGGCCTCATGAAATTTTCAAGAAAAGTTGCTAAAGCTCTTGAAAAAACAGTAGAATGCAAACGTATTGGTGTAGCTGTTGTAGGATTGGAAGTCCCTCATGTTCACGTACATTTAATTCCTCTTCAAGATATGGACGACATGCGTTTTCAAAGAAAAACAAGCTTATCAACTGAAGAGTTTCAAACACTAGCTAAAGAAATCTACTCAAATTTATAAAAAAAGACACCTAAAGGTGTCTTTTTTTAAACAAATAAATACGATGAAATATCTATTCTATCTAATTTTTTTTCAAACTTCCCTTTTTTCACAAGTAAAGGGTTTCTATTCTTCTGTAGAGAAACCTATGTTATCTATTCCTCAATTAAAAAGCAAATCTGTTGAAGAGATTTCGGATTATATAAAAAGCAATTTTTCAAACGAAGAATTACAAATTAAGGCTGCCTATTTTCATGTTATTTCTTCTGTAGATTATGATGTTAATTATAATTTTTCAACGGAATTATTTAGTAGCGATGAAGATTTTGTAAGTAAAACGATAGCTAACAAAAAAGGAGTTTGTATACATTATGCAAAACTCTTAAAAGCAATTTTAAATAAGTTAGGATATTCATGTGAAATTGTGACCGGTTATACCAAACAAAATAATCAAATTGGAAATTTATCCCATGCTTGGTGTGCAATAAAAATGAAAGATAATAATTGGTATCTCTTTGACCCAACTTGGGATTCGGGTTATGTTAAAGAAGGGAAATATACAAGAAACATAAGTTTCAAATATTTTAAAATGTTACCTTCTAAAGCAATTTTAACACATATGCCATTTGACTATTTATGGCAATTCACAAAAGAACCGATTTCCAATCGCGAATTTTACAACGGAAAACCATATGAAGGAAAGCCAAAATTAAATTTCAATTATCAAACTGAAATTGATAAATATTTTCAACTTTCAGATGTCGATAAAGCTTTTGAAAGTGCTGAAAGAATTAAAAATAATGAAATAATTAACGATCTAATTTTAGAGCAGTATAATTATCTGAAAAGTGTTTTTAATACAAATCGAATGAATACAAACGTAACTAAATTCAATGAAATTGTTGAAGAATATAATGTTGCTATCGTATTGCTAAACGATTTTATTATTTACAGAAATAAAGAATTTACTCCATCTTTCTCTGATGCTATTCTTTCAGAAATGATTCAAACTCCAAAAGAACGATTAGAACAGGTTCAGAAAGATTTTTTTAATTTGGGAAGTATTGGAAAAGAAAATGCCGCAACACATAGCTCCCTTAAATTATCCATTACCGAAACTGTTAAACAAGCCCAAGAACAATATGAGTTTGTAAAAG
Organism: Flavobacterium fragile; assembly: GCF_023634865.1. GTDB lineage: Bacteria > Bacteroidota > Bacteroidia > Flavobacteriales > Flavobacteriaceae > Flavobacterium > Flavobacterium fragile. The sequence continues at coordinate 42,958 of NZ_JAMLJN010000001.1, read as the reverse complement.
AATACATTTCTAAAAACAAAAAAGAAAGAAAAAAAATGTTCAGTGTAACTACTAATTGGTTTGGAAAACCTGTAAAATAGTTTACAACTTATTGTAACTAATTTGCATGGTTGTTCCTTTTCCAATTTCAGAATGAGCCACTTTAATTTTTCCTTTGTGATACGCTTGAACTATTCGCTTAGTTAAGGATAATCCTAATCCCCAACCTCTTTTCTTAGTTGTAAATCCAGGTTCAAAAACTTTGATAAATTGATTTTTTGGAATTCCCTTTCCAGAATCGGTAATACTAATTTTTACAATATCTTCAAGTTCAGAAATTACAATATTTAAACTGCCTTTACCCTTCATGGCATCAATCGCATTTTTAACTAAATTTTCAATTGTCCAACTATGTAAAGCTGGATTGATTTCAACAAAAATTGGATGTTCCGGAGCTTCAAAATGAAAACTAACTTGTTGTGATACCCTAGTTTTTAGATAGTCAACCGTTTTAAGTGTATCTTCTACTAGATCTCTTTTTTCTAAAATGGGTTCACTTCCAATCTTTGAAAATCGATCGGTTATAGTTTGAAGTCGGTTAATATCTTTTTCAATTTCAACAATAGTACTCTCGTCAATATTTTCCATTTTTAAAATTTCCAACCAACCAATTAGGGAAGACAATGGAGTTCCTATTTGGTGTGCTGTTTCTTTAGCCATTCCAGCCCAAAGTTTATTTTGTGTAGCCATTTTTGTAGCCCTATAAAAATTATACACCACAGCACCAAACAAAATTATAATAAGCAATAAGGCAATTGGATAATATTTCAATTTATTTAATAAGGGAGAATTTCCATAGTAAACCAACTGATAACTTTTCTTAGAAAGATGCATCGTAATAGGCTGATTATCATTTTTTATCGAATTGAAATATCTTTTTAATGATAAAGTATCTTTTGAGATGGTTTCATCAATATTATCGAAATTAATGATTGAATCTTTACTATCCGTAACAAACATCGGAATTGAAGTAGTGTTGGTAATAATTTGAAGTGGAAGTTCTACATCAGTATACTCATTCGCGTTTGCTAATGTTTGCTGGGCACTTACCCAATACTCCATTTTAGCGCGCTCCTCGTTCTTAAAAATTTGGAAGAAATTATAAGTATTCCAAAGTATTAAAATAACAATAAAAAACGATGCGATTATAATAAACCAACGAGTAAGATTTCGCCTTTCTGAAAACTGCATGAATCAAGATTTGATGTAAAAATACTAAAAACCATTTTATTTTGAAACTAAGAAACTTAAGAATAACGTATTTTGAAAATAAAAAAGGCCCAACTTTCGTTGAGCCTAAATTTTTCTTTTTCAAAGACTATAACAATGAATCAATTGCATCTGTATACGTTTTCTTTGGAGCAACACCCACTTGTCTTCCAACCACTTCTCCGTTTTGGAATACTAAAACTGTTGGGATGTTTCTAACTCCATATTTTGCAGCAAATTCTTGATTTGCGTCAACATCTACTTTTCCTACTACTGCTTTACCTTCGTATTCAGCAGAAATTTCGTCGATAACTGGACCAACCATTCTACATGGACCACACCAAGCTGCCCAAAAATCAACTACTACTGGTTTATCTGATTTTAAAACTACTTCCTCAAAAGTAGCATCTGTAATTGCTAATGCCATATTGTTTTTCTTTATGTTTTTACTTTATTGATATGCAAATTTAGGAATTAAATTGAAATGAATTCGCTTTTAAAAATTAGTTTTTGTTATAGTTGCATTTTCAGAATTGATACTAATTCAACCTAAAACTCAATTGCATGCGTTCTAATTCTTGCAATAATTCCGATGAAATTTTGACTTTTAACTTTCTACTTGGCATCACTAACTTAGTTTTCACTACTATTTCCTCTTTTTCTGTTGGAACAGCGATATCCATTTCTTCCATTTCATCAAAATTTTCTTCCATTTCATCTTCTGTATCGGCTGCAATCATGGCAATTGGTTTTTCTTCCACCATTCGCTTGATTTTCTCCAATTCCATCACTTCAAAAGTTACATTATGATCGCCTTTGTGTTGGGTAAAAATTTGATTTAATTCCGTAATCACCCCTTCTTTCACTTCATTAATTGCTAACTGGAGTATTATTTTTTTGGCAAATGTTGGCAACACGTCAGCTAACATTTTCACATCTATAAACTGAATTCTTGGATCCGATTTTTTACCCGTTTCGCGATTTACCCAACCTTCTTTCACCGTAATTTTAAAGTAAGCAAACTGATTTTGCAATAAAAAATGGCGGAATTTTAAATACTCTTCATCAAAAATTCGGAATTCGAAACTCTCATCATAACCTTCCACTACAAAAGTCGCCCAACCTTTACCGTTTTTAGCTGTTCGATGTTGCACATTAGTTACAATTCCGCCAAAAGAAAGGTTCTTTCCAACGTTTTGTTCTATGTTTTTCAAACCTTCCAAATTAGTATTACAGAAATATTTCATTTCAAATTTATAATCATCTAAAGGATGACCCGAAATGTAAATTCCTACTACTTCTTTTTCTTTCGCCAACTTCTCCATAGTACTCCATTCTTCACATGGTGGTACTTGTGGTTCTGCAATTTGTACTTCAGAAGCATCTCCAAACAAACTTACTTGGGCAGAATTTTCATTTTCTTGAAATTTCGAACCGTAACGAATCGCCTTTTCTAAAAATGTAATTCCGTCGCCATCATGATGAAAATATTGTGCTCGATGGGTTTCTGCAAAACCATCAAAACCTCCGGCTAAAGCTAAGTTTTCAAATGCTTTTTTGTTAGCCGCACGTAAATCAATTCGTTTCGCTAAATCGAAGATGGATTTATATTTTCCGTCTTTTCGGTTATCGATGATGGTTTGAACGGCTCCTGCTCCAACACCTTTGATGGCTCCCATTCCAAAACGAACCGCATAATCTTCATTTACCGTAAATTTATAATACGATTCATTCACGTCTGGACCCAAAACGGCTAATCCCATACGCTTACATTCTTCCATAAAGAACGAAACTTGTTTGATATCGTTCATGTTATTGGAAAGCACCGCAGCCATATATTCCGCAGGATAATGCGCTTTCAAATACGCAGTTTGATAAGCAATCCAAGCATAACAAGTGGAGTGCGATTTATTGAAGGCATAACTCGCAAACGCTTCCCAGTCGGTCCAAATTTTATCTAATTTTTGTTCGTCATGACCATTCGCTTTTGCTTGATCGATGAACTTAGATTTCATTTTATCCAAGACATCTTTTTGCTTTTTACCCATCGCTTTACGAAGTACGTCGGCATCACCTTTAGAGAAATTTGCCAATTTTTGCGACAAAAGCATCACCTGCTCTTGGTAAACGGTAATTCCGTAGGTTTCTCCTAAATATTCTTCGCAAGCATCTAAATCGTAGGTAATCGGTTCTTCTCCATTTTTTCTACGAATGAAAGACGGAATGTATTCCAATGGTCCAGGTCGATATAACGCATTCATGGCAATTAAATCGGCAAAAACAGTTGGCTTTAAGTCCTTCATGTATTTTTGCATTCCGGGTGATTCGTATTGGAAAATACCAACCGTTTCACCTCTTTGGAACAACTCATATGTTTTAACGTCATCAATTGGAAATTCGTCAGGATTCAATTCGATTCCCGTGCGATATTTTACCAATTTCACCGTGTCTTTAATTAAGGTTAGGGTTTTTAATCCTAAGAAATCCATCTTCAACAAACCAGCACTTTCTGCTACCGAGTTGTCAAATTGGGTCACATATAAATCCGAATCTTTTGCAGTGGTTACGGGAACGAAATTTGTAATATCATCTGGTGTAATAATCACACCACAAGCGTGAATACCCGTATTTCGCATGGAACCTTCTAACACTTTAGCTTGCTGTATAGTTTCACCTGCTAAATCTTCAGAATTGGCGATTTCGATTAATTCTTTTACTCGGTCAAATTCTTCCGAACGTAATGCTTTTTTAACTTCGGATTCATCTTCGGCTAAGAATCTTGCTAAATTCCATTTAGAAGGCATCATACCTGGAATTAATTTAGCTACTCTATCCGCTTCAAAAAGTGGTAAATCCAAAACACGTGCGGTATCTCTAATGGCTGATTTTGTAGCCATTTTACCGTAAGTGATAATTTGAGCTACCTGATTTTTTCCATATTTATCAATTACATATTGCATCACACGACCACGACCTTCATCATCGAAGTCGATATCGATATCGGGCATAGAAACACGGTCGGGATTTAGGAAACGCTCAAAAAGCAAATCGTATTTAATCGGGTCGATATTCGTGATTCCTAAACAATAGGCTACAGCCGAACCCGCAGCCGAACCACGACCTGGCCCAACGGAAACGTCCATTTTTCTAGCTTCGGCAATGAAATCTTGTACAATTAAGAAATATCCTGGATAACCTGAATTGGAAATCGTAAGTAATTCAAAATCTAGACGTTCTTGAATTTCGGGTGTAATTTCGCCGTAACGTTTTTTGGCGCCTTCCATGGTTAAATAACGCAAATAGGCATTTTCACCACGAACACCTCCATCTATTTTATCTTCCTCTACTTCAAATTCGTCAGGAATTTTAAATTTTGGAAGTAATACATCTCGATATAAAGAATACGGTTCCGTTTTATCAATAATTTCTTGAATATTAATAATAGCTTCGGGTAAATCGGCAAAAAGTTGCTTCATTTCGTCACCCGATTTGAAATAATATTCTTGATTTGGCAATCCATAACGATAACCCCGTCCGCGACCAATTGGTGTTGCTTGTTTCTCACCATCTTTTACACACAATAAAATATCGTGTGCGTTGGCGTCTTCTTTATTAACGTAATACGTATTGTTGGTTGCAACTAACTTCACATTATGCTTTTTTGAGAAAGCTATCAATGTTTGGTTCACACGATTTTCGTCTTCTTGTTTGTGACGCATTAATTCCAAATAGAAATCAGCACCAAATTGTTCTTTCCACCAAATTAGTGCTTCTTCGGCTTGACTTTCACCGACATTCAGAATTTTACTTGGAATTTCTCCATATAAATTTCCAGACAGCACAATAATGTCTTCTTTATATTTCTCAACAATATTTCTATCGATACGAGGAACATAATAAAAACCATCGGTATAAGCGATAGAGGACATTTTGGCTAAATTATGATAGCCTTTTTTATTTTTTGCTAATAAGACTACTTGATAACCATTGTCTTTTTTAGTCTTATCTTTATGATCGTCACAGATATTGAACTCGCACCCTACGATAGGTTTAATAACGGTTTCCGTTGGTTCTTCACCGTTTTCAATTAACTCTTTATTTTTGGCTTCAGCAGCTTTGTTATGATTTAAAACGGCGCTTACAAAATGAAATGCACCCATCATATTCCCGGTATCGGTCATGGCAACCGCTGGCATTTTAAATTTTGCCGAAGCTTTTACCAAATCATTAATTGCAATAGTAGATTGCAATACCGAAAACTGTGTGTGATTGTGCAAATGTGCAAAAGCAGCGTCTTTTAAATCGGCTTTTGTAGCATCTGAAATAGTGGCTTGCTCTTCTTCGCTTTGGATTTTTTGTAATCGGGTTCTGATTTCATCCGAAGCTTTTTTGAGATTGATGTGTTTTAAACCAATCAACTGAATTTCGCCTGGATTATTTTCACGAAAACGTCGAAAATATTCTGGCGTTACATCTAATTCTTCTTTAGTAAAAACCTCTCTTTTAATCAACTCAAGAAAACAACGTGTTGTTGCTTCTACATCGGCAGTGGCATTGTGCGCTTCTGCGAAGGGTTGGTTAAAAAGATATTGATGTAATTCGGTAAGAGTTGGTAATTTGAATTTACCTCCACGACCTCCTGGTAATTTTAATAAGTTAGCAGTGATTTCAGTACAAGTATCTAAAACCGGCATTTTAGTCATATCCGAACCAATATTCATACGATGGAATTCACATCCCATGATATTAACGTCAAACCCAACATTCTGCCCAACGATGAATTTTGCTTTTGAAAGTGCGATGTTGAATTTCTCTAAAACTTCTGATAACAGAGCTCCTTGTTCCATTGCTAACTCGGTGGAAATACCATGAATCCTTTCAGCATCATAAGGAATATTGAAACCTTCGGGCTTAACCAAGTAATCTTGGTGCTCGATTAAATTTCCCATTTCGTCGTGCAATTGCCATGCTATTTGTATACAACGAGGCCAGTTGTCGGTATCAGTAATCGGTGCCGACCAACTACGAGGCAATCCTGTGGTTTCTGTATCAAAAATTAAGTACATCTATCTGATAATTAAGCTAAAGAAAAAAACAAAAGCAAATTTTGAATAAAAACAAAAATACATTTTAAGTTAGTGAATGCCAATTTAAGTTATCAACAAAAAAAACCACTTAAGAAAGTTAAGTGGTTTTGAATCATATTCATGAATTGTAATTTACATGGAAGGAACTTTGTAGAAAAATCCATCTGAAAATGTTGCCACTTCTCCATCTTGGTCAACTACACTGAAATTAAAAGTTCCGGAAAATTTACCATCACTCGCTTCCGTTATGGTGATTTGTCCATTACTTTGCTGCACATTTACAACTCTGAAAGTGGCATTATTATTTCCACCTACTACAGTTATTAAATCACCTGCTACATAACCCAAACCTCTTGAAACAATAGTTGCACTGGTTACCCTTCCATTTAAAGTCTGAGTAGCCACTCTTAATCCCGATCCAGAACCTCCTGTAGTTTGTGCTGCAGAATTATTTGTATAGAGAGTGCCTTGATTAACCAAATTAGATATTTTGTATGCTGGACCAGCAACAACTCTACTATCATAAGTATTGGTCAACACTGGAGAATCTATATCGTAAGTTACAAAATTAGAGTCATCGCTAGTACCTAAAATATACGTTCCAACTGAAGCGCTATTTGTTTCCAATGTTACAGTTTCATAAGGCGTGTAAGCAGTTATTATTAATCCACCTGCAGGATTAACCGTAACTCTTGCATCATTTGCTCTCCAGAAAACATTATCAAGATTGGCTTGAAATGCTGGCGTATTTGTTTTGATATCTTCTTCACAAGAAGAAAAAATTACAAGTAAAGCCAACAAAGAAATTATTTTTCTCATTTTTTAAAAAATTCTAACATTTGTAATGGAAACAAAAATAACTTTTTTATTGAAACAAAAGCGTTTTACATAAAAAAATATTTTAGACCCAATAATAGAATTGTAATGCAAAGTTTTATATATTTGCACCCTTAAATAACCGAGGTCGAGAACCTCAAATTAATCACAAGATTATGTCAGTAAAAATTAGATTACAAAGACACGGAAAAAAAGGGAAACCTTTTTATTGGGTTGTTGCAGCAGATGCAAGATCAAAAAGAGATGGTAAATTCTTAGAAAAATTAGGAACTTACAATCCAAACACTAACCCTGCAACTATCGATTTAAACATCGAAAAAGCTGCACAATGGTTACACAACGGTGCTCAGCCAACTGACACTGCTAGAGCAATTTTATCTTACAAAGGTGCTTTATTAAAACACCACTTAGATGGAGGAGTTCGTAAAGGTGCTTTAACTCAAGAGCAAGCAGACGCTAAATTAGCAGCTTGGTTAGAAGAAAAAGCAAACAAAGTTGATGCTAAAAAAGCTGGTTTATCAAAAGCGGAAGCAGATGCTAAAGCTAAAGCTTTAAAAGCTGAAAAAGAAGCAAACGAAAAACGTATTGCTGCTCAGGCTGAGGCTGCAAAAGCTGCTGAAGCTACAGAAGAAGTTGCTGAAGAAGTAGTTGAGGCCGCTGCTGAAGAAGCTCCTGCTGTTGAAGAAAACAACGAAGAAACTCAAGCATAATTTTACAGCGATTCCATGCGTAAAGAAGACTGTTTCTATTTAGGTAAAATCGCGAAAAAATTTAGTTTCAAAGGGGAAGTATTGGCGTATTTAGACACCGACGAACCCGAATTGTATCAAAATTTGGAATCAGTTTTTGTTGAAATCAACAAAAGTCTGGTTCCATTTTTTATTGAAAGTAGTTCGCTTCACAAAGAAAAGTTCTTACGTATCCGTTTTGAAGACATTCAAACAGAAGACGAAGCAGATGAAATTATGGGAAGTGAATTATATCTTCCACTTTCTATGTTACCAAAATTAGAAGGAACTCAATTTTATTACCACGAAGTAATTGGATTTGATGTATTAGATACTCGTTTGGGTAACATTGGTAAAATTACCGCTATCAATGACAGTGGCGCTCAACCTCTTTTTGAAATTGATAAAAACGGATCCGAAATTTTAATTCCGCTTATTGATGATTTCATTATTGCACTTGACAGATCAAACAAAACCATTACTTTAGAAACTCCTGAAGGTTTGGTTGACCTTTATTTACAGTAGTTGACAGTCGCAGTCACAGTTTACAGTTTTTTAAATTGTTAAATTCAATCCTTATTCATCTTGTTTAAATTCAAACAATTTTCTGTTGATCAAGATCGTTGTGCTATGAAAATTGGCACCGATGGTGTTTTGCTTGGCGCTTGGACTCCATTAATCAACAATCCATACAATATTTTAGATATTGGTGCTGGAACTGGGATTTTATCTTTAATGTTAGCCCAAAGAAGCAACGCCGAACAAATCGATGCGATTGAAATTGACGAAGACGCTTACGAACAATGTGTCGAAAACTTTGAAGCTTCGCCTTGGGGTGATAAATTATTTTGTTTTCATGCAGGTTTGGATGAATTTGTAGACGAACCTGAAGACGAATACGACTTAATTATTTCCAATCCGCCTTTTTATACCGATGATTACAAATCTGCCACTACTTCGAGAGATTTAGCTCGTTTTGAAGATGCTTTGCCTTTTGAAGAATTAATTGAAGCAGCTGAATTACTACTTTCGGATAACGGAATTTTCTCTGTAATTATTCCTTATAAAGAAGAAGAACGTTTTGTTGCTATGTGTAAAGAATTGGATTTGTTTCCATTAAAAATTACTCGTGTAAAAGGCACTCCAACATCAGAAATTAAAAGAAGTTTATTGGCTTTTTGCCGAATGGAACAAACGCCGTTAATTGATGAATTAATTATTGAAATTTCCAGACATAATTACACTTCGGAATACATAGAATTGACGAAAGAGTTCTACTTGAAGATGTAGCCCTAGCCCAGATGGTAGCGGCATCCTTTTTGTTTTTCAAGCATTTCTTTTACTATGAAATAACGATTTTTTTTAGAATTCGATAAAACAAAAAGATATAGCGAACAGCTGGAAAAAGCTTCATATAAAATTATAACACTTGTTGATTGATTTGTTAAAAATCTTTACTTACTTTTGTTTCTTTCAAATTAAAAAATATGAAACCAGACTTATTTCAATCTCCAGATTATTATTTATTAGACGAATTATTATCTGACGAACATAAAATGGTGCGTGATGCTGCACGTGCTTGGGTAAAAAAAGAAGTATCTCCAATTATTGAAGAATACGCACAAAGAGCAGAATTTCCAAAACAAATCGTAAAAGGTTTAGGAGAAATTGGTGGATTTGGCCCCTATATTCCAGTAGAATATGGTGGTGCTGGATTAGATCAAATTTCTTACGGCTTAATCATGCAAGAAATTGAAAGAGGAGATTCAGGTGTACGTTCGACTTCTTCGGTTCAATCTTCATTGGTTATGTATCCTATTTGGAAATACGGAAACGAAGAACAAAGAATGAAATATTTACCAAAATTAGCCACTGGAGAAATGATTGGTTGTTTTGGTTTAACAGAGCCAGATTATGGTTCAAATCCAGGTGGAATGGTGACTAATTTTAAAGATATGGGCGATCATTATCTTTTAAATGGTGCTAAAATGTGGATTTCGAATGCGCCTTTTGCTGATATTGCAGTAGTTTGGGCTAAAAACGAAGAAGGAAGAATTCACGGATTAATCGTGGAAAGAGGTATGGAAGGTTTTTCAACTCCTGAAACACACAATAAATGGTCGTTAAGAGCTTCAGCCACTGGAGAACTTATTTTTGACAACGTAAAAGTTCCAAAAGAAAACTTATTACCTAACAAATCTGGATTAGGAGCACCACTAGGCTGTTTAGATTCGGCACGTTATGGAATTGCTTGGGGAGCGATTGGAGCTGCAATGGATTGTTATGATACAGCTTTAAGATATTCAAAAGAACGTATTCAGTTTGACAAACCAATTGGAGCTACTCAATTACAACAAAAGAAATTAGCCGAAATGATTACTGAAATCACGAAAGCGCAATTATTAACTTGGAGATTAGGTGTTTTACGTAACGAAGGAAAAGCGACTACAGCTCAAATTTCGATGGCAAAAAGAAACAATGTTGATATGGCGTTAACTATTGCTCGTGATGCACGTCAAATGTTAGGCGGAATGGGAATTACAGGTGAATATTCCATCATGAGACACATGATGAATTTAGAATCTGTAGTTACTTACGAAGGTACGCATGATATTCACTTGTTAATTACAGGTATGGATGTAACTGGTTTCCCTGCATTCAAGTAATTAAACAATAGATAAATTTGATACAAAATGCTTCTCTTTTTAGGGAAGCATTTTTACTTTTGTATTGTATGGATTCAAAACCATAAGAGGTTAAAATTTCGTATATAAAACAAAAATTGCCCAATGAATATTCAAACCATAAACCAATCGATTCAAAATCAGAAAGAACAATTATTAAATCATTCGTTATACAATAAAGTAAAAACGATAGACGATTTGCATTGTTTCTTAGAAAACCACATTTATGCGGTGTGGGATTTTATGTCGCTACTAAAAGCCTTACAAAATAAATTAACTTGTACTATAACGCCTTGGTTACCGATTGGAAATCCAGAAATTTGTTATTTAATTAATGAAATAGTTGTAGCCGAAGAAACCGATTTAACATTGGACGGAACACGTCAAAGTCATTTTGAAATGTATTTGGATGCGATGACACAATGTGGTGCTTCTACAACTCAGATTAATGCATTTTTGAAGAATGTTGAAGAAACAAAAAACATTTTTGTATCGATAAAACAAAGCGATTTACATCCGAATGTGAAGGCATTTTTAGATTTTACTTTTAGAGTAATTGAACAAGGAAAACCGCATGAGATTGCAGCTGCTTTTACTTTTGGAAGAGAAGATTTGATTCCAAATATGTTTACTGAAATCTTGAAAAACTTTCAGCAAAACTTTCCAGAAACGGATTTATCAAAACTCATTTATTATTTCGAAAGACATATTGAATTAGATGCTGATGAACACGGCCCAATGGCGATGCAAATGATTGCAGAACTTTGTGGCGATTCTGAACAAAAATGGAATGAAGTACAAGAAGTTTCGGTTTTAGCTTTAGAAAAAAGAATCGGACTTTGGAATGCCATTGAAGAGCAAATGGAACACAAACATGAATTAGTATAAAATGAAAAGCGAGAATTTCTTCTCGCTTTTTTTATTGTTCTGGTGCTATTTCAATTTCCAAACCTTCTAAATCTTCTGTGATTGGAATTTGACAACCTAACCGTGAATTATCCTTTACGTGATAGGCTTCCCAAAGCATCGCTTCTTCATCAGGATTGCGTTCTAAAGAAACGACATCATTTAAAATATAACACTGACAAGAAGCGCACATCGCCATTCCACCACAAACACCAACAGTTCCGTCTTCGGCCAATTCATACGAACGAATTAACTCCATAATGTTCATGTTCATGTCGGTTGGAGCTAACACTTCATGTCGTACTCCGTTTCTGTCGGTTATGAAAATTTTTACGTCTTGACTCATATTAATCAATCGATTTAACAACCGCTTTTTCTGCTTCTTTTCTTGTCCCATCAAAACCATCAACTCCAGAAACCGTGGTATATTTCAACACGTAACGTTTTCCTGGATTGATTCTGTTGTACACACTTTGACACATTAAAGTTGCTTCGTGGAATCCACATAAAATCAACTTTAATTTTCCTGGATAGGTGTTTACGTCACCAATAGCGTAAATTCCGTCGATATTGGTTTGATAATCTAATGCGTTATTTACTTTAATGGCGTTCTTTTCGATTTCTAATCCCCAGTTAGCAATTGGACCTAATTTTGGCGTTAATCCGAAAAGCGGAATAAAATAATCGCATTCTGCTTTCATTCTCGCGCCATTAACTTCAATGTCAACAGCGGTAATTCTCTCACTACCATTAAACCCAACCACTTCTGCAGGAGTAACTAATTTAATTTTTCCAGCGTTCTTTAATTCTTGTACTTTTTCAACCGAATCTAAAGCACCACGGAATTCGTTTCTTCTATGAACTAAAGTCACAGAATTCGCCACATTAGACAAGAAAATACTCCAATCTAAAGCAGAATCACCTCCGCCCGCAATTACAATATTTTTTCCAAGATACTTTTCTGGATCTTTTACGAAGTAATCTACGCCGCGATCTTCTTTTTCGTAGAATTCGATATCTTTCAAAATAGGCTTTCTTGGCTCGAAAGTTCCTAAACCACCTGCAATAGCTACTGCTTTTGCATGATGTTGTGTTCCCTCGTTAGTAGTTACTATAAAAGTTCCGTCATCTAATTTTTGGATGGTTTCAGCAGTTTCTCCTAAAGTAAATCCCGGTTGAAACTGTTTGATTTGTTCCATCAAATTATTAACCAAATCACCCGCTAAAACCGAAGGATAACCAGGAATATCGAAGATAGGTTTTTTTGGATATAATTCAGCTAATTGACCACCTGGCTGCGGTAAAGCATCAATGATATGGCATTTTAATTGTAAAAGTCCGGCTTCGAAAACGGCAAAAAGTCCCGTAGGACCTGCACCGATTATAAGAATATCTGTTTTAATCATTTTTTTTATTTTGAAGATAGCAAAGTAACAAACTCGTAAAGTATAGAAATATGATTTATATCATGCTATCTATATCTATGCAATGTTTTCTACCGATTCAATTAGTGGAGCATACTTTTTAATGGTAGTTTCAACACCTGCTTTCATAGTGCTAATACTTAAACTACAATTGGTACAAGCTCCTTCTAAACGAACTTTTACATGTTTATCGTCGATAATTTCCACTAATGAAATATTTCCTCCATCTGAATTCAAAAATGGACGAATTTCCTCCAATGCTTTCTCAACATTTTCTCTGATTTCTGTTGTAGTCATGTTATTTCCCTTTAACAGCAGAACATCCTGCCATTGTTGTTATTTTGATAGCTTCTGTTGGCGGTAACGTTTCATTACGATTTACCGTTTCTTGCACTACGTTTCTTGTAATAGTTTCAAAAATACTTTCCAAAACTGACGCCGTTTGTAACGCTGCTGGTCTACCGTAATCTCCTGCCTCACGAATACTTTGTACCAATGGCACTTCTCCTAAAAGAGGCACTTGTAAATCTTCAGCCAAGTTTTTAGCACCTTCTTTACCGAAGATGTAATATTTATTTTCAGGTAGTTCTTCTGGTGTAAAGTATGCCATGTTTTCAATAATTCCTAAAACGGGAACATTAATCGATTCTGACATAAACATTGAAACACCTTTTTTAGCGTCTGCTAAGGCAACCGCTTGAGGTGTACTTACTACAACCGCTCCTGTAATTGGCAATGACTGCATAATTGATAAGTGAATATCCCCTGTTCCTGGTGGTAAATCGATTAACATAAAGTCTAATTCACCCCAGTTCGCATCAAAAATCATTTGGTTTAAAGCTTTGGCTGCCATTGGTCCTCTCCAGATTACTGCTTGATCTGGCTTTGTAAAAAATCCGATAGACAAAATTTCAACCCCATAACTTGAAATAGGTTGCATTTTTGATTTTCCATCCACCTCAACTGAAATTGGTTTTGCATTTTCAACATCAAACATAATAGGCATAGATGGTCCGTAAATATCGGCATCTAAAACTCCAACTTTGAATCCCATTTTTGCTAATGAAACGGCTAAGTTAGCTGTAATAGTAGATTTTCCTACACCACCTTTTCCTGAAGCAACTGCGATAATATTTGAAATTCCAGGAATTTGTTTTCCACGAATCAAATTAGGATTCTCTGGTTTTTCTGGCGCTTCAACTTTGATATTTACTTTTACTTTGGCTTTTTCGTAAACTTTTTCGTGGATTACTTTGATGATATCTACTTCAGCACGTTTTTTAATGTGTAATGCTGGAGTTGACAAAAGCACATCAACAACAACTTCATCTCCAAAAGTGATTACATTTTGAATGGCACCACTTTCTACCATATTTTTACCTTCACCTGCTACAGAAATAGTTTCTAATGCTGCTAATATTTGTTTTCTATCTAGTTTCATTTTTACTTAAAAGTTTATGTATTTAGAAGTTTAAAAGTTTTCAGAACTTTTATTTAAACTTAATATGAATTGCAAAGATAATAAGAAGTTTAGGAGTTTAAAACTTAAAAAGTTTAAAGTTTTTATAATTTGATAGTTAGAATCTATGATCAAATAAAAAAGCAACCCTTCATAAAAAGATTGCTTTCTTAAACTAATTGAAAAAATAGTATTAATACTGTAAGAATAAGTTGAAATTGATATCAACATTGTCATTAACTACCACCATGCCTAATAATTTTTTAGGAGATTTTAATTTAAAATCTTTGATATCTAATCTTAATTGTCCTTTTACATTATTTGTGTTTTGATTGTAAGTTATTGGCACTATATAGTCTTTGTCTTTTCCAGCTATACTTACATTTAACTTGGCGGTTATATTGTCTTTTAATGTATTAATTTCTTTAACGTAAATAATTATATGAGGGTAGTCATCAGCTTTTAGAATACTTTTAAAATCTTTAGTAATCATTCTGTGAGCACAATCAAATCCTTTGCTTTTAATTGCTAATCTAGCTCCTCCTAAAATTATCTTCGAATTACTTTTTACTATTTGCACATTCAAATCATTTTCAATAAAATCTGAATCATATTTGCATTCGAAACTATTTACATTTGATTTACCTTTAATAGTAACTTCACTTTTATTTGTAATTTTAACTTTAGTTTCGTTTGATGAAAAACCAAAACTGAGAAAAATAAAAAGTGATATAATACCTATTGTTTTCATAACCTTAAAGTAAAAGCGAAAAGCTAAAAAACTTTTCGCTTTTAAATATTATTTTAATTGCTGTTAGAAACTAATAATCGCTTCAAACATAACTCCTTTAAATCTACCACCATACAAATCATTTGGATTAACTCCAGTGTACTGACTATATCCTTGGTAATTTTGTTGAACGTAAGCTAATTTTGCCAATACATTTTTAGTCATAAACCATCCAGCACTTGTTTCAAATCTATTAACATCTACTTTATTCGCGTCAGAATTTTTTAATTTGCCTGATACGGTATTGAATTTACCACCTACATAGTATTTTTCATCTTGTCCAAATCTATATACAACATCTCCTGCATATTGATTTACTGTACGTTTGTCATCTGTTCCTTTAAAATCACCTCCAGAAGCAAATTCTAAAGTTCCGAAAAATTCAAATCCTTTATATTTCACAAATGGGTTAAACATATATGAAGTAGCCCAGTTACCAAATCCAGGATTAAATCTACCTGTTGCATAATTAGCAGTTGGATCAAAGTTGTCTGCTACAGCTGCTCCATTACCACCTGTGTAAGCTGAATGTGACATCACACCATAAAAACGGCTACCGGCTCTATCAGAACCATATAAGTTACCACTAGAATTTGCTACATGGTATAAAGACCCTGTCAATCTTACTCTTAAATCAGAATTAATCTGTTTGTCATAACCTAATTTAGCTAAAATTGTTGGACTTATAGTTGTGTTTTGGTCTGGAGCTGTTGGAGTAGCTGTACCAGGTACGATCTCTTTTACATTTTGATTCAATTTTGAGTTTGTAATACCTATCATACTTACAAATCCACTTCTGTTGTAATATAATTCTGCTCCCATTTCAGTGGTAAAAGCATCCATTACATTGTTTCCGATAAATGGGTTAAATAAAGCCTGTCCGTTGTCTGAACGTCTAAAGTGAGCATCACCATAGTTGTTCTCCATTTGTCCAATTTTAATAGTAGCATACTTCATGAAACCAGCGAGGAAATCTTTTTTAATGAAATCTAATTTGTCAATTTGTAAATATCCTCCTTTAACCCAAGTTTCATTGTGGTGTCTTGCTGCTAAATACACATCTAAATTAACTCTAACACCATCGTAAAGTTGAGCTCCAATGGTCATATTAGCCATTGGTAAATTAAAATTATTCTCTAGATTGTTCAATCTATATCCAGCGATAGGTGCTGGTAAATTCTCATGCTTGTTAAATGAGTTAACCGCTTGATATTGTAGAGCAAAAGCCGCTCCTAAATCAACGCTAAGTCCTTTAAATTCAGCACTGTCTTTTTTAACATCAAATACATTAATTCCTGCCTTACCTCTAGGAATCATATTCTGCATTTGTCCAAATGAAGGAGCTTGTGCCTGTATAGCATTTGCAAAACTTAAAGCCGCTGCTATGACCGATATTCTTAAAAATGTTCTCATGATTTTTAAATTTAAATATGTTTGTTTAGTTATAAGTTACTTTAAAATCAACGGTGACGTCTTTGCCCGTTTTAATTGTTCCCATTAAAGCTGTTGGAGGTTTTACGCTGTAAGTTGTCATGTCAATTTTAGTTTTTCCAGAAACTACTGCTTTTTTACCTACAATTTTAACTGCGAACGTTTGATTAATTTTTTTTGTTACTCCTGAAATGGTTAAATCTCCTTGTGTTTCTACTGTGAAATTTCCAGCTGATGCTTCAGTGATTTTTAACACATTCGTTAATTTAAAATTAATTGTTTTATGTGTTTTACTGTTTAAAGCTTTGTAAGTGTTGTTATCCATTCCACTTTTACCACTTTTTAACTGCTCAACTTCAACTGCAAAATCTAAACTTTTTATTGCTTTTAAATCTCCCGCATCAATGGTCATAGAAGCCTTCCCGTTCATTCCTTTTGCTTCAATCTCCCAATCGTGAACATTTGAAGTTCCTAATACTTTTAATTTACTTTCGGCCAAAATAACTTTTGACTCTTGGGCTAATAAAGTATTTAAGTTACTAAATACAGTTAGAAGCACTAATAAAGTTCCTAATTGTGTTCTTAATTTGCTCATGGTATCTTAATTTATTGGATTACTATTTGCTTTAATTTTATTGTACAAATTTCTTACTAAAAAAAAACGTATAACATGACATTTATCACGTTTGATAAAGAAAGTTAGTATTATTTTAAGGAATGTTTAACTTTTGAACTAAAGTAAATTTGGAGGAGTATTTTTACGAATGTAAAAAAAATAATTGTAAAAACCTCATTTTTTGAAAGTTATCTGTCTTTTATTAGGATTCCAAAAATGCTTTTCAAAATCGACAATTTGATTATCGACTACTTGAATACCTTCATTTTCTAGCAATTGTTGCATTAAATTTGTTCCTTCAAAATGATGTTTACCTGAAAGCATACCAACTCTATTTACAACACGATGAGCTGGAACATCTTCTAAGTTATGAGATGCATTCATTGCCCAGCCAACCATTCTTGCCGATCGAGCAGCACCGAGTGCCTTTGCAATAGCACCATAAGAAGTTACTTTTCCTTCGGGAATTTGGCGAACGATTTCATAGACACGTTCAAAAAAGTTGTCGTTATTTGATTTTAATTTCGTCAAAAATTAAAAAAACATTTTATACAAGGAAGAAATTGCAACTACTCCTGTTAGTATTGCAATTAAAAAATTAATATTTTGTACTATAAAAGTAAGTCTGTGTTCAATTTTCTTAAAGAATTTAGCATACAAATAAAATACAAAATAAGTCCCTAAAGCTGCTGATAAATTAAACAAAAGAATAGAAACAATATCGTAGTGAAATAAATCTTTTGACGCCATCATTAAGGAAGTTAAGGCATACCACGGAATCGCAAACATATTAAAGGAAGATAATGCCATACCGTAAAAGAAACGATTTCTTTTTTTGTCAATCTTCACTTCAATTTGTTTTTTCTTTTTAGCATTAAATCCCATTATAGTAAAAGCAATGGTTAATCCAATGAAAATAAAAGTGCCTATTTTTTTCAACCCTTCACTGAAAACTGGATTCGCATCTAAGAATTTCGCAAAATACGTTCCTAAAAAACTTTGGATAAAAACTACAACAACCGCTCCTAAAGCAAAATTTAGGGCTTGTTTTTGACTCTCTTTAATACTGATTTTGGCAATTGTCATATTCAACATACCAGGAATAATGATACCACCAATGGAAATTATCAAACCTAAAAAAATGGCTAAAAGAAATGTCATAAATTGATTTTTATCAAAAGTAAGGAAGAATATTTTAATGAAAGTAACAAAAATTACTTAATTCGGAATTTGATATACGTAATTGGCTTGTTTACTTCTAAATATTGACTTTCATAAAACGTTTGAATTCCAGTTACTTCTGCTGGTGCTCCTTCGTTTTTATAAATATTGTGGTTGGCATAAATTACTTCATGACCTAAACCATGTAATAATCCTAATGTATAACCGTGCATGAATTCTGAATCGGTTTTTAAATGCATCAATCCGTTTGGTTTTAGGATTTTTTTGTAGCGTTCTAAAAACTCGGCATTGGTCATTCTATGCTTCGTTCTTTTGTATTTGATTTGTGGATCTGGGAATGTAATCCAAATTTCGGACACTTCATTTTCAGCAAAAATATGTTGAATTAACTCGATTTGTGTTCGTACAAAAGCTACATTATTCATACCAGATTCAACCGCAGTTTTAGCACCACGCCAAAATCTTGCCCCTTTAATATCTATTCCTATAAAGTTTTTTTCTGGGAATCGTTCCGCCAATCCTACAGAGTATTCTCCTTTTCCACAACCTAATTCTAATACTATTGGATTATCGTTTTTAAAGAAATCGCTACTCCATTTTCCTTTCAACGGAAATTGATCTCCTACCACTTCTTCTCTGGTTGGCTGGAACACATTAGTAAACGTTTCGTTTTCTTTAAATCTTTTCAATTTATTTTTACTTCCCACGACTTTTAAATTTTGGGCAAAATTAAGCAAATAATTAGCATCACAAATAAACTTTTAATAATGTTTCAATAACCTTAACATTAGATAGATTTTAGTCATTTGTTTCAAATTTTAATTTGAAGATTTGAAAAAGAGAAAAGTTGAAGTTGCTGTTATTTCCGATGTTCATCTGGGAACTTATGGTTGTCATGCAAAAGAATTATTGGATTATTTATCTTCGATAAAACCTAAAATTTTAGTTCTAAACGGCGATATTATTGATATTTGGCAATTTAGAAAATCTTATTTCCCATCGAAACATTTAGAGGTAATTAAGAAAATTATTTCGATGAGTACAAAAGGTACAAAAGTGTATTACATTACTGGAAATCATGATGAATTTCTTAGGAAATTTACTGATTTACACATGGGAAGCATCAGTTTAATTGATAAACTTGTATTAGAATTAGACCACAAAAAAGCATGGATTTTTCATGGTGATGTTTTCGACGCTTCCATTACCCAAGCAAAATGGTTGGCAAAATTAGGTGGATGGGGTTATGATATCCTTATTTTAATTAACCGTTTTGTAAATTGGGTTTTAGCTCTATTTAATAAAGAACCCTACTCGCTTTCAAAGAAAATTAAAAATAATGTAAAATCAGCCGTTAAATTTATTACTAACTTTGAAAACGTTTGTGTAGAATTGGCAATAGAAAATAACTACGATTATGTAATTTGTGGTCATATACACGAACCTAAAATTGAATTAATGGAAAATGAAAAAGGAGATGTTTTTTATTTGAATTCGGGTGATTGGGTTGAAAACTTAACCGCTTTGGAATACAATAATAAAAAATGGAAATTGTATCAACACGATAGAAATTTTAGTTTAGATGAAAATGAGTATAATTTTGAACGCGAAAACAAATTAGCCGAACAATTTATTGCGGTTTTGAAAAAATAATGAAGAAAAAAATACTCATAGCACCTTTAAACTGGGGATTAGGACATGCCACAAGATGTATTCCTATCATAAAAGCATTAGAAGAAAATGGTTTTGAACCCATTATTGCTTCTGACGGAGTAGCTTTAGCTTTATTAAAAAAAGAATTTCCTGATCTAATTTGCATAGAATTGCCCGCTTACAATATTCAATATGCAGAAAAAGGGAAAAACTTCAAATGGAAATTAGTACTTCAAATACCCAAAATGATGTTGGCCGTCAAAAAAGAGAAGTCTAAAATCAATAAAATTATTGAAAACTATAAAATTGATGGCATCATTAGCGATAACCGATTAGGGATTTATTCTTCAAAGGTTCCTTCGGTTTTTATCACCCATCAATTAAATGTACTTTCAGGAAAAACATCTTGGTTAACAACTAAATTACACTCACGTTATATTTCAAAATTTGATGCTTGTTGGGTTCCCGATGTAGCAGGTGCGGAAAATTTATCTGGAAAATTGGGTCATACTAAAAAGTTAATGAATAGCATTACCTACATTGGACCTTTAAGCCGAATCGAAAAAAAATCACTTCCAATCAAGTACGACATCATGGTTTTATTATCAGGACCTGAGCCGCAACGTACATTATTAGAAAGAAAACTAACTAAAGAATTAGAAAACAGTTCAAAAGAAATTCTTTTTGTTAAAGGAATTGTAGAACCTCAACAACAAATTGAAAAAATAAATTCGATTACTTATTATAATTTCATGAATTCTGAGCAACTAGCAGAAGCCTTTAACGAAAGTGAATTTGTTATTTGTCGTTCTGGTTATACTACCGTGATGGATTTGGCAAAATTAGAGAAAAAAGCGTTTTTTATTCCAACACCAGGGCAATACGAACAGGAATATTTGGCTAAAAAATTCAAATCAGAAATTATTGCACCTTGTTGTAAGCAAGAGAAATTTAAAATTTCTAAACTAGAAAAAATTGACTTCTACAAAGGTTTTAAAGATTATTCCGTTGATCAAAATTGGAACGAGTTATTTCGACTTTTCCAAAGTAAATGAAAACTCTGACCCTTTTCCTATTTGACTTTCAACGTAGATTTTTTCATCATGTCCTTCGATGATATGTTTTACTATGGCCAATCCCAAACCTGATCCGCCTTCGCTACGCGCACCACTTTTATCTACACGGTAAAAACGCTCAAACAATCTAGGAATATTTTGTTTTTCAATTCCTTCACCGTTGTCTGTCACTCTAACGATTACTTTATTTTTGGTTAAGTCTTCAATACCAACTTCTGTTGTTCCTCCTTTTTTTCCATATTTAATGGAATTCACCACTAAATTAGTAATTACTTGTTGAATTTTTTCTTGATCCCCCAATACCCAAATTGGTCTTGGGTATTTCATATCAAAAGTCAAAGTAATATTTTTGTTTGCTGCTTTCATTTCGAACAGCTCAAATACATTTTGAACAATATCAACAATATTAAATCGGGTTATGTCTAAATTGATTTCACCTGCTTCTAATTTGGTAATCATATCCAAATCTTTAACGATATAAATCAATCGTTCCACTCCTTTTTCAGCACGCTCTAAATATTTTTTTCTAAGATTTTTATCATCCATAGCACCGTCTAAAAGTGTAAGTAGATATCCTTGAATCGTAAAAAGAGGTGTTTTCAATTCATGTGAAACATTTCCTAAAAATTCTTTACGATATTCTTCCCTAATTTTTAAAGTTTCAATTTCCAGTTTTTTATCTCGAGCAAACTTTTTAACTTCCTTCGTTAAAGTAGCCATATCTGTGGTAACTGGCTGATTTATATATGACGTATTCTCCAAAAGGGACACATCATCATAAATCTTTTTTACCCTCTTATAAATAAAATGCTCCACTCTAAATTGAATAAGAAAAAAAGTGGCTGCACAAAAGAATAGAAGAAAAATTAATACAACATTTAAGTTAAGAGGTTGAACCAAATAATGATATAAAAAAATAGTCGCTAGAAAGAACAGCGATATATACAACGATGACTTTATAGCGAACTTATAAGATTTTTTAAATTTTAATTGCATTAAAATTCGATTTTATATCCAACTCCTTTTATAGTTTTAAAAAGACTATCTCCTATTTTTTCTCTTAATTTTCTGATGTGTACATCTATAGTTCTGCCACCTACTACTACCTCGTTACCCCAAACTTTATCTAAAATTTCTTCGCGAGTAAAAACTTTGCCTGGTTTTGTAGCTAACAAATAGAATAATTCAAATTCTTTACGAGGCAATATGATTTCTTCGCCCTCTTTAATGATTTTGTATTCTTCTCTGTTGATTTCGATGTTACCAATCATTAAAGTTGTTGTTGACGAAACTCCCTCTACCCCTTTTAATCTTCTTAATAAAGCTTGAACTTTGCTAACCAAAACTTTTGGCTTGATTGGTTTTGCGATGTAATCATCTGCACCAGCATCAAAACCTGCCACTTGGGAATAATCTTCAGATCGAGCAGTTAGAAAGGTGATAATTGTATTTTGAAGTTCAGGAATTTTTCTAATGTTTTCACAAGCTTCCATTCCGTCCATTTCAGGCATCATAACATCCATAATGATTAATTGCGGGTGCTCTTTTTTTGCCTTAATAATTGCTTCTTTACCATTTGAAGCTGTTACAATTTGATACCCTTCTTGTGATAAATTGTATCCTACAATTTCTAAGATATCTTGCTCATCATCAACTAATAAGATCTTAATGTCTTTTTTCTTCATTACGAGAATTTGTTGTTTTTTGGATTGTAAAGGTAAATATAAAATAAAATGTTCAAAGTACTTTACAATAATTTAATCTATTAACAATTCCGTAACGCATTCGCA
Organism: Flavobacterium fragile; assembly: GCF_023634865.1. GTDB lineage: Bacteria > Bacteroidota > Bacteroidia > Flavobacteriales > Flavobacteriaceae > Flavobacterium > Flavobacterium fragile. Next base: position 20,047 of record NZ_JAMLJN010000001.1, on the reverse strand, counting down.
ACCAATTCATAACAAGTTACTAACATTGCTATAACAAACTAGCAGTTCCTTTGCATTAAAATTTAACAACACAACATGAAACTACGCTTATTATCAATGTTTTTCTTCTTTACAGCTTTTCTATTTGCTCAAAAAGGAACTGTAACTGGAGTAATTCTAGACAAAGAATTTAACAACGAACCTTTACCTTTTGCTAACATTTTGGTAAAAGGAACTAAACAAGGGACTGCAACTGATGAAAATGGAAAATATTCTATTTCTCTCGATCCAGGCAGCTACACATTAATCATAGGGTATTTAGGATACGAAACAAAAGAAATTCCATTTACTTTAAAAGCCAACGAAACAATAAAAATTAACCACACTTTAGCAGCAAGCCGTGTGGAACTAGGTGATATTGAAATTATCAAAATTGCTTCTAAAGAAAAAGAAAGTGCTTTATTACAGGAACAACAAAAGGCTGTTGAGATCAAACAAAGTATTGGAGCTGAAGAAATTGCTAAGAAAGGAATTTCCGATGTTGCTTCAGCTGTAGCAAAAACAACTGGAGTTAGTAAACAAGAAGGTTCTGGAAACGTTTATGTGAGAGGTTTAGGAGATCGTTACAATTCAACTTCTATAAATGGATTACCAGTACCGTCTAATGATCCTGAAAAAAAGAATATAGATTTAGGTTTATTTTCTACTGACATTGTGGAGTACATTTCAATTGACAAAGTTTATTCTTCTAGAATATCAGGAGATTTTGCAGGTGGAAATGTAAACATCACGTCTAAAAATTACACAGGAAAAGGTTTACTAGAATTTTCAGTTGGTTCAGGCATCAATACTAACGCTGTGGAAAAAAACAGCGAATTTATGTTACAAGATGGTCCTAAATTCTTAGGTTTCACAAATACTAATATACCTTCTAATCCACTAGGTAGTTATGGATATCAAAACAGCTTAAACCCAGTAGAAAAAACTCCTTTTGCTGGAAGTTTAGGATTAAAAGCTGGTAAATCATTTCAAGTTGGTGAAGGTAAATTAAATCTTTTTACTAATATTGGTTTTTCGAATGGTTATGAATTTAGAGAAGGCATCAACCAAAGCGTTAGTGCTCAAGACGCTAAATTAAAATCATTTCATCAAACAAAATTTGCTTACAAAACGAATACTACCGGTATATTAAGTGCTGTTTACAAATTAAATAATAACCATCAAATTACTTACAATTCACTTTTTGTAAATTCTTCAGAGCAATCTAGAGATAAGTATCTTGGTTCTGATCGTGATTATGAAGAAGTTGATTTAATGGTTATTCGTGGTACATATATTCAAAATTCATTATTTGTTAATCAACTTTTAGGAACACACAAAATAACAGATCGATTTAACTTTGATTGGGGAATGTCATACAACACAATTAAAAGCGATATGCCAGACAGAACTCAAAATAAATTTGACAGCGCACTAAATGCAAATCAATTCTCATTAGCTCAAGCTACTACTACAGACAATCACAGATATTTTCAAAATTTAACAGAAAACGAAACAGCTACTAATTTAGTTTTGAGCTACAAGTTTGGAAAAAATAGTGAAGATAAAACGAATGGAAAATTAACATTTGGATATAATGGAAGATTCAAGTTTAGAGATTTTGAAGCAATTCAATTTAATTTTCCTATAAGTGGTGCTGAACTTAATACTACTATTGATCCTAACAACCTAGATCAATTTTTCAACCAAACAAATTTTAACAACGGACTGTTTTCTGTATCTACTTTCAACGGTTCTACTAGACCTCAAACTTATAATGGTGAACAATTTATTCATGCTGGTTACACAGGAGTAGAATATGAGTTCTCTGACAAGTTAAGTGCTACTGCTGGAATGCGTTTTGAAAAAGTTAATCAAAAAGTAGAATGGAAAACTCAGTTTGATGCAGAAGGTGCTTCAAATTCGTTTGATAGAAATGAGTTTTTACCTTACGCCATTTTAAAATATGTAGTAAACGAAAAACAAAATATTCGCTTTGGAGCTAGTAAAACATATACTTTACCTCAGTTCAAAGAGAGAGCACTTTTCATTTATGAAGATGTAACGGAAGTAAAAATTGGTAACCCATTTTTATATCCTTCTCAAAATTTTAATGGAGATATTAAATGGGAGTTTTTCCCAGAAAAAGATGAGTTAATCTCTGTAACAGCTTTTGGTAAATATATTTTAGATCCAATAAACGAAATTACACTAGCATCTTCAACAAACGATATCTCTTTCATCAACACAGGTGACTATGGTTATGTAATGGGTCTTGAATTAGAAACAAGAAAAAACATTTTCAAAACTAATGATGACGATACAAAACTTTCAGCTGGTTTAAACGTTTCTTACATGAAGACAGATCAAGAGCTAAATTCTGACAAAGTTAGAAATGAAACCAATTACAACATCAACTTAACAGATTCAAAATCAGGTTTTACTGGAGCTTCTGACTTATTGTTGAATGCTGACGTAACTTTTACAAAAAATTACAAAAACGACAGCAACATTACTGGAACGTTAGCATATTCGTACTACTCTGACAGATTATACGCTCTTGGTGTAGAACAAAAAGGAAATTTAGTAGATAAAGGTATGGGAACACTTGATTTCATCTTTAAATCTAAATTAAACAAAAACATGGGATTAAGCTTTGTTGCTAAAAACATATTAAATCCAACGTTCAACAGAGTTCAAGAAAATACATCTCACGACATTACTGTATTATCATACAAAAGAGGTGCTAACATAAGCTTAGGATTAAGTTATCAGTTCTAAATCATAACTTAACATTAATCAATGTTTTAGCAATAAAAATTTCATGATTGAATAACCTTAGCTTAACACATTTCAAGCAAAAAAATAAAATATTTGCAACACAATAATCAAAACAAAACAACACAATGAAAAAAACAGTATCAAAATTCTTAAGCGTAGCAGTATTAGCATTGGCTACATTAGGAACGTCATGTTCAAGTGACGATAGTTCAAACACTTCATCAACTTTTGTATTAGTACAAAACGACTTAAAAGGTGACATCAACGATGGTGAAGTTATTTTAAGAGCTAACCAAACGTATAATTTAACAGGAAGATTAATCGTAAAAGATGGTGCAACTTTAACAATTGAGGCTGGTGCTAGAATTGTTGCATCTTCTCCATCTGAAACTTCTCCAGCAATTCGTTACATAGCTGTAGCTCAAGGTGGTAAAATAAACGTACAAGGTACAGCAACTAAACCAGTAGTGATGACCGCTGAAACTACTAACCCAGGAGCTTGGGGTGGTCTTGTTATCTGTGGTAAAGCACCTATCAACAAAGGTTTAACTGCTTCTGCTGAAGTGTCTGACTTAACTTATGGAGGTACAATTGCAGCTGATAATTCAGGAAGCATCCGATATTTAAGAATTGAATATTCTGGATATGCTTACAATGCAGATAAAGAATTTAATGGATTATCATTATTTGGTGTAGGAAGTGGAACAACTATCGATTATGTTCAAATTTACGAAGGTTCTGACGACGGTATCGAGTGGTTTGGTGGAACAGTAAATGCAAGTCACCTAGTAGTGTACAACACTTCTACAATGGTAGGGGATGACTTATTTGATTGGACTGAAGGATGGGTAGGAACTGGTAACTTTTGGTATGGTAAAAGAACAAATGCTGGTAACAGAGGAGTTGAAGCTGACAACAATTCTAACAACCATTTAGCAACTCCGATTTCAAATCCAACAATCAATAATTTAACTTTAATTAGTAGTGGATCTAGTACTGGTAATGAAAACCAAGGAATGAAATTAAGAGTAGGGACAAAAGCTAAATTCGATAACGTAGTTTTAGCTAATTGGACTACAGGATTTGATGTACAACACGACGAATCAGTTGGTTTTGTAGGTACAGATTTAAAAGCAACTAATGTGAAATTTGTTAACGTTACAAATAAAGCGGTAGGTAAAAACACAGCTGGAACAGCCGTAAATGTTGATGGCGTTTACACTGAAAACACTTCTGCAACAGGAGCTGGTAATGGTGAAACTTTACCTACTTGGGCTCAAGGATGGACTACAGGTTTCTAAAAAACCTCACAAAAACAAAACGAAAATCCCTCTAATGAGGGATTTTTTGTTTGGCATCGTATTTGCTAATAAAAAAATAGTTATCTTTACAATCTATTAATTGCTCATGAAAAAAAAATACTTTTATATTTTCCTTTTTATCACCTTATTTTCTCTTGACTTACAAGCTCAGGACAGTAAATCTTTTGGGGCAACAAAAACTCAAGAACCTACAATTGAAGGCTTAGCCATTTACCCAAATCCCGTAAACTCTGGAAAAATTTACATTACTACTAAATCGTCTTTAGACAAAAAAGTAGAAATTTTTAATGTACTTGGAAAAAAAGTATTAGAGACGGTTATTACTTCTAAAGAAGTAAATGTGAGTAATTTGGCTGCTGGGGTCTACATCATCAAAATAAAAGAAGGCGATGCAACCGCAACAAGAAAACTAATTATTAATTAGTTTCCTTCTAAAATTAAAACCTTAAATTGAATATTAAGCTTGAGTTTTTACTACTCTAATGACTTTTGTTAATAAAAAAACTTATTAAAAACGTGTTTTTTAGGTAATTATAAAAGCAAAAACACAAAATTAATTTAAACTTAACATCTTTTTATTAGTAAGAAATTTAATTTGTTTTTATCTTTGTACTCAATTTTAATTCATATAGACATGAAAAAACTTTACACTTTATTATTAATCGCAGTTAGTACTTTGTCTTTTGGACAGTTATTATCTGACGACTTTAATTACACTGACAATGCTTTACTTACCGCTAACGGATGGACAGCTCATAGTGGTTCAGGAAGCCAAGCTATAGATGTTGGTGCGTCAAACGGTCTAACTTACACAGGTTATTCAGGATTAACAGGCTTCACTGCTGCTGCAATTGGCAATGCCGCTAGATTAGATAATAATGGTGAAGATGTAAACAAAGCTTTTGCAGCTCCTGTTACCTCTGGAGATTTATACGTTTCATTCTTAGTAAATGTAACGACCGCAGTTGATGGATATTATTTAAGCTTAGGAACTGGAACCTCTACTTTTTTTTCAAGATTATACACAAGACCTTCGGCTACAAGCGGAAAAATTAATTTTGGAATTGGAAATAGTGCTGCTACTTATTCAACAACAGATTTTGACCTTAACACTACATATCTAGTGGTCATTAAATATGGTGTATCAACTGCTAGTCCTGTTAGTTTATGGGTTTTTCCTAGTGGAATACCTGCTACTGAAGCTTTAGCTGGCACACCACTTGTAACTGCTTCTGGTTCAGGAGGAGCAAGTGTTGCTGGTGTTTATTTAAGACAATTTGCTACTTCAGGCAGTTCACCAAATGTCACAATAGATGGGTTAAGAGTTTATTCTACTTGGTTTAATACTACTGCTTGCTCATTATCATTAGCTTCAGCAACAACATTGTGTGACGCAATTACTTCATCAGTTGACACTTATACAGCTACAATTCCTTTTACTGGAGGTAATACAGGAACCTATACATTATCGACCACATCAGGAACAATTTCTGGCGACAACCCATCAACAACTGCTTCAGGTAATATAATTATCACAGGAATTAATGAAAACACTAATGTTACCTTAACTGTAACTGGTGCATGTTCTTTATCAAGCTTGATAACAGCTCCAGAATGTAAAGTAACTAATACACTCCCTTTCAACGAACCTTTCAATTATACTGTTGGTACAGCACTGAGTACATCTCAATTTTGGACAAATACCTCTGTTGGTGCTGATGAGATTTTAGCAGTTTCTGGAAGCCTAAATTACACAGGTATTACTTCAACAGGTAATTCTGTATCGTTTATTGGAGCTGGAAGCGATACTAGAACACCTTTTACAAGCACCACTTCAGGTGATTTATTTACATCATTCTTAGTTAGCGTAACTGATTTAACTGGAATTTCAACCACAGGACAGTCATATTTTGCAACATTGTCTAATGCTACAAATACATTTTCAGGTAGAATTTGGATTAGAACAACTAATGGTACTCAATACCAATTCGGTATTAACAACTCTAATACAACAACTGATATTGTTTGGTCTTCAAACTTATACAACATTAACACCACACAATACCTTGTACTTAGATATGATTTTACGAATAATTTGCTAGCTTTATATGAAAATCCAACTATTGGTGGTAATGCGACGCCAACTATGACTTTTTCTCCTACTGCTACCTTTGATAGTATTGCTAATTTCGTTTTAAGACAAGACGCAGCAGGAGCAACTCCAGCTATGATTGTAGACGAGTTAACAATTTCAACAACTCCTAACTTTACACTTTCATCATCATCATTCGATGCAATCGAAGGCTTAACCATGTATCCAAACCCATTAAAAGGGGATACTTTATTCTTAACTTCTACTGCTAATGCAGTTATGTCAGTTCAAATTTTTGATGTATTAGGTAAAGAAGTTTTAAAATCCAATGTAATGAATAACACCGTAAACGTTTCTGGTTTAAATGCTGGTGTTTACATGGTTAAGGTTACTGAAGAAGGAAAAACAGCTACAAGAAAATTAGTTATCCAATAATTAGATGCTGAACTGAATTCAGCATGACAAGAATAGAAAAAGCATCAACGAAAGTTGGTGCTTTTTTCATATAAATTATTACCCAAACAAACCTATTTATCCAAATAAATTCTATAATTTCAGACAGATTTCAACATAAAACAAAAATCTGCGAATCTGCGGTCAAAAGAACATTTCTTTCTATTTTTGCACCATGATTTCACAAGAAGATATTTTCCAAATTAGCTCTAAAAAAGAATTTGAAAAAATTACTTTAAAAGTATTTCGCCATCAGTACGATAATAATTTGGTGTACCAACAATTTTGCAACTTCTTGAAGAAAGACAAAAACAATGTGAAATCCTTAACCGAAATTCCTTTTCTACCCATTCAGTTTTTTAAAAGTCATGACGTTTTAAGTTCGTCTGAACTCATTCAACAAACCTTTACAAGTAGCGGCACAACAGGAATGCAAACCAGTAAACATTTAGTTACTGATGTAAGTTGGTACGAAATGAGTTACCGCTTAGGTTTTTCAGAATTCTATGGTAATATTGAAGATTATTGTGTTTTAGCCTTACTTCCCTCCTATTTAGAACGCGAAGGTTCATCATTGATTTACATGGTGGAAGATTTAATTCAAAGCAGCAATCATTCAGCCTCTGGATTCTATTTGAATAATTATGATGAATTGATTTCAAAATTAATTGAACTGGATAATTCAGGACAAAATGTAATTTTAATTGGCGTTACTTATGCTTTATTGGATTTAATTGAGAAGCAAAAATTCCAACTAAAAAACACCATCATAATGGAAACCGGCGGCATGAAAGGCAAACGTAAAGAAATGATTCGCGAAGAATTACACACTATTTTATGTAATGGATTTGGAGTTTCTAAAATTCATTCCGAATATGGTATGACCGAATTACTTTCCCAAGCCTATTCATTAGGCGATGGAATTTTCGAATGTCCGCCTTGGATGCAAATTTTAATTCGCGACACTGAGGATGCCTTGACTTATGTTTCCGAAGGAAAAACAGGCGGAATTAACGTGATTGATTTGGCTAATATCAATTCGTGTTCGTTTATTGCTACTCAGGATTTGGGAAAAAAATATCCCAACCATTCTTTCGAAGTGTTGGGACGTTTTGATCATTCTGATATTCGGGGTTGTAATCTTATGGTTATTTAACCTTAATTACATAATAATTTTTCTTTCCTTTTTGCAACAACAAGAATTGATTGTTAATCAAATCTTCTTTTGTAATGATTTTATCTTCCCCAACTTTTTCTTTATTTAAGGAAATTGAGTTTTGTTTCAATTCTCTACGCGCATCACTATTAGAAGCTAAGAAGTTGGTTTTAGCAGCTAATGCAGCGATCATATCTAAGCCTGCATTCAAATCATCCATAGAAATTTCAGCTTGAGGAACGCCATCAAACACTTCTAAAAACGTTTTCTCATCTAACTTTTTCAATTCATCCATTGACGGACTAAAGAACGCATTTGAAGCAGCAATTGCATTTTCTAAATCTTCCTTAGAATGCACCATAATGGTAATTTCTTCTGCCAAACGTTTTTGTAATGTTCTTAAATGAGGCGCTTGGTTATGTTCAGCGATTAACTTTTCAATTGTTTCTTTATCTAAGAACGTGAAAATTTTAATGTATTTTTCAGCATCAACATCCGAAGTATTTAACCAGTATTGGTAGAATTTGTAAGGCGAAGTTCTTTCCGCATCTAACCAAATGTTGCCACCTTCTGATTTTCCGAATTTCGTTCCATCCGCTTTTGTAATTAACGGACAAGTTAACGCATACGCTTTACCAGATTCAATTCTACGAACCAATTCCGTTCCAGTAGTAATATTTCCCCATTGGTCACTTCCGCCCATTTGTAACGTACAATTTTTGGCACGATATAAATGTAAAAAGTCGTAACCTTGTACTAATTGGTAAGTAAACTCCGTAAACGACATTCCTTCTGAAGTTTCTCCAGACAAACGTTTTTTAACTGAATCTTTCGCCATCATATAATTCACCGTAATGTGTTTTCCCACATCACGAATGAATCCTAAGAAAGAAAATTCTTTCATCCAATCGTAGTTGTTTACTAACTCAGCAGCATTAGGTTCCGCAGAAGTAAAATCTAAAAAACGAGCCAATTGTCCTTTAATCGCTTCTTGATTATGACGCAAAGTAGCTTCGTCTAACAAATTTCTTTCATTAGATTTTCCTGATGGATCACCAATCATTCCGGTTGCTCCACCTACAAGCGCCAAGGGTTTATGACCACTCAATTGGAAATGTTTTAACAACATCACTCCTACTAAATGTCCTATATGCAATGAATCGGCGGTTGGATCAATCCCCACATACGCCACACGCATCTGCTCCATCAAATGTTCTTCTGTGCCTGGCATTACGTCGTGGAGCATTCCTCTCCAAGTCACTTCTTCAATAAAATTTTTCATGATTCTTAAATAATTTGAGCAAAGATAGTTTTTAGTTTAAAAGTTTAAAAGTTTTATTCAAAATTCAAGGGCAAATTCAAGTTCAATTTCAAATGCAAAAATCAATAATAAAGTCAAGTCTATTTTCTAACTTCTAATATCTATATTCTATCTTCTCAAAAAATCTTATCTTTACCACATGATTTTAGTCACAGGAGCAACAGGCTTAGTAGGTTCGCATTTACTAGTAAAACTTCTTCAAGAAAATGAAGTAGTAAAGGCTTTATTTCGTTCAGAAAAGCAAATTGAAAAAGTAAAGAATGTTTTTACATTTTATAATCAATCCAATCTTTTTGATAAAATTCATTGGGTGAAAGGCGATATCACCGATATTCCTTCTTTAGAAATTGCCTTTCAGAATGTTACCTATGTGTACCATTGTGCTGCATTAATTTCATTTGACCCAAATGATGAAGAAGAACTAAGAAAAATCAACATTGAAGGAACTGCAAATATTGTAAATTGTTCTATCGATTTTGGCGTTAAAAAGCTTTGCCATGTGAGTTCAATCGCCGCTTTAGGAAATCCAAAAGAACACGAAACCACGATTACAGAAGAAACCGATTGGAATCCGGAAGAAATACACAGTGATTATGCTATAACGAAATATGGTGCCGAAATGGAAGTATATCGCGGTTATCAAGAAGGCTTAGAGGTTGTAATTGTAAATCCGGGTATTATTTTTGGTTATGGTTTTCCAAAAAAAGGAAGTGATGTTATTATCCAATCTGTTAAAAAAGGATTGTCGTTTTACACTCAAGGAACTATTGGAATTGTATCAGTTGAAGACGTTGTAACATGCATGATTGAGTTGATGAAAAGCAATATCAACGGAGAACGATACACCTTAGTGGGCGAAAACATATCAACAAAAAATTTACTCCATTTTATTGCAGATGAATTACAAGTAAAAAGACCTTCTATCGAAGCTACAAAATGGATGACATCAATCGCGTGGCGAATGGATTGGTTGACTTCAAAATTACTTAATAGCAAAAGAAAATTAACCCGAAGCACCGCCAATTCTTCACATTCCACGACTCGATTTTCGACTTCAAAAATTAAAAAAGAACTACACGTTACATTTCAAAAAAAAGAAACGTATTTAAAAGCTATTCTGAAACTTCAGTAGCCATATTTACAGCAGAAGATGGAGAACCGTTTGAATTTTTAATTTTATTTTGTTCTAATCGCTCAGCAACTTTTTTATAAATTCTCTTATAAATTCTAGCATCAGCGGCATAATACAATTGATTCTGACGATAAATAGTACTATCTATTTTATATTTTTCAAAAATAAATTGATCAGGCTTTATATTATTTTCCAACAACCTATTCGGCATAGAACCCTCTATTGCTTGTATTAAAGATATATCGTAAATAATATCTACCATTACCTCTTCCTCTAAAAGAGGGTCTGGCTTCTGCACGGGATTCTTAGAACAAGAAACCGCTAACAAACTAATAAATAGAAATAATAATTGTTTCATTATGCCTCTCTTTCAAATAATAAACGTTGGCCCGCTTTTATTTCTTTTACCTTTCCATTTTGATAAACCAACTTACCGTTCACAAAAGTATGTGTAATTCTCGATTTAAAATTATATCCTTCAAAAGGAGACCAACCACATTTATATAATAAATTTTCTTTTTTAACATTCCAAGGCAAATGCGTATTCACAATTGCTAAGTCTGCATAATATCCTTCACGAATAAAACCGCGTTTCTCAATTTTGAAAATTTTAGCTGGATTGTGACACATTTTCTCAACAATTTTTTCAATTGAAATTTTTCCTTGATGATGCGCTTCAAACATTGCTACAACAGCATGCTGAACTAATGGTCCACCAGAAGGACATGTCATATAGGGATTGCATTTTTCTTCTAAAGTATGAGGAGCATGATCGGTTGCAATTACGTCGATTCTATCATCTAATAACGCTTTCCATAGTACGTCTTTGTCTGTTTGTGTTTTTACAGCTGGATTCCACTTGATTAATGAACCTTTAGTCTCGTAATCAGCATCGGTAAACCACAAATGATGGATACACACCTCAGCCGTAATTTGCTTTTGTTCTAACGGAATCTTGTTGGTAAACAATTCCATTTCTTTAGCTGTTGATAAATGAAAAACATGCAAACGAGCACCCGTTTTTTTTGCTAATTCAATTGCTTTAGACGAAGACAAATAACAAGCCTCTGCACTACGAATTAAGTGGTGGTATTTCATAGGAATATCATCACCATATTCATCTTTATATTTTTGAGTATTAGCTTTGATAGTAGCCTCATCTTCACAATGAACCGCGATTAACATTTTTGTAGAAGAGAAAATCTTTTCTAAAACTTCTGGATTATCTACTAACATATTCCCAGTTGAAGAACCTAAAAACAATTTAATTCCCGCTACATTTCTTGGATTTGTTTTTAAAATTTCTTCAAGATTATCATTGGTTCCTCCCATCATAAACGAATAATTCGCAAATGATTTTTGAGCAGCAATTTGATATTTATCTTCTAAAAGTTCTTGAGTAACCGCATTTGGCACCGTATTAGGTTGCTCAATAAATGAGGTTACACCCCCAGCTACGGCAGCTCTACTTTCTGACTCAATGTTTCCTTTATGCATGAGCCCTGGCTCTCTGAAATGTACTTGATCATCTATTGCACCTGGCATAACATAGTTTCCTTCTGCGTCGATGATAACACAATCGGATGATTTTGGACTAATTTTTTCAGAAATCTCCTTAATGAATTCACTTTCAATTAAAATATCCCCTTCAAAAATAGCTCCTTCATTAACAATTTTGGCATTTCGAATTAAAACAGTACTCATTATAATCTATTAAATATTTTACGTAATCTCAGCATTATGACGCCTAAAACAGCTTCTCTAATAATTCCTGCGCTCATTTTTGACTGACCTTTGGTTCTATCAGTGAAAATAATTGGAACCTCTATAATTTTAAAATTCTTTACAAATGCACGATATTTCATTTCTATTTGAAATGCATATCCAACAAATTTTATTTTATCTAAATTGATGTTCTCTAAAACCTGTTTACGATAACATTTAAAACCTGCTGTAGCATCGGCAATTTTCATACCTGTAATCATTCTAACGTAAACTGAGGCAAAATAAGAAAGTAAAACACGACTCAACGGCCAATTTACCACATTAACACCATTTGAATATCGAGACCCAATAGCAACATCAGCACCATTTTCACAAGCTGCCAATAACTTCTCTAAATCATTAGGATTATGAGAAAAATCAGCATCCATTTCAAAAATGTAATCATATCCTTTAGCCAAAGCCCATTTAAATCCGTGAACATAAGCGGTTCCTAATCCCGCTTTTTTCATACGAACTTCTAGAAACAATTGTGAAGAAAATTCATTTTGCAATTCCCTAACCTTTTGAGCAGTTCCATCAGGGGAATTATCATCTACAATTAAAACATGAAAAGGTGTTGACAAAGCAAAAACAGCCCTTATGATAGTTTCAATATTTTCAATTTCATTGAATGTTGGAATAATTACAATACCCTGAGTCATAAATTCTTTATTTCAAATGCAAAAATAAGCTATTTATTGTTGACTATTCTTAATAATTTTATAATAATAAAAGTGATGGTATTTTTTGTAATTTTGCAGCCATATGTTAGCAATTCAATTACACGATAGAATAATAGAAAGCAAAGACTGGGCTACCATCTTGTTCGTGATTTGCGTGGCTATAATTGCTATTAACAAAACCATTTCTTCTGTACGATTCAATGAGTTTATTCGTTTGGCATATTCCGATAAATACACCAAAATTTATCGCGATAGTAGTAACTTGATGAGTGGATTTACCATTTCGATGTTTGTTTTGCAGTTAATTTCATTTTCGTTTTTTACGCTATTGGTTTTAAATCAATTTAATAGAGCAGAAAAAACAGATTTAATTGTTTATATTCAAATCTTCACATTTTTAAGTGTTTTTATTCTATCTAAATTCTTAATTGAAAAAATAATTGCAACAGCATTTAAAATAGAAGAATTTAACGAGCAATTCAACTTACTAAAAGTGAATTACAGAGCTTATTTTGGATTCATTTTATTGCCTATCAACATAATTTTATTCTACAATTCTTTCGATTCGGAATGGTTTTTTTGGACATTGTTAATAACCCTTATCACGATAAACATTACTACCTACTTGGTTGCATTGAAATTATATCAAAATTTATTAATCCGTAAAATGTTTTATTTTATTTTGTATCTTTGCACGCTTGAAATAGCGCCTTACTATTTTATTTATAATTGGTTTACAAAAAATTAGAGAGAAATATGTCAAATTTGAAAGTGAAAACAATATTAGTTTCACAACCAGAGCCTAAAGTAGAAAATTCTCCATATTTTGAGCTTCAAAATAAACTGAAAGTTAAGGTTGATTTTAGACCTTTCATTCACGTAGAAGGTGTTCCTGCCAAAGAAGTTCGTGCTCAAAAAATCGACTTAAATAATTATACTGCCATCATATTGACAAGTAGAAATGCTGTTGATCATTTTTTTAGAGTGGCTGAAGAAATGCGCTACAAAGTACCAGAAGATTTAAAATATTTCTGTCAATCTGAAGCCGTTGCTTTCTACTTACAGCGTTACGTAGTATACAGAAAGAGAAAAATTTATGTGGGTCAAAAAGACTTCGCTGATTTAGCTCCGCTAATTAAAAAATACAAAGACGAAAAATTCTTATTACCAAATACAGACCAATTAAACGCTGACGTTCCACAAACGTTAGATGGTTTAAAAGTAGAATGGAAACAAGGTATTTTCTACAAAACAGTAATGAGTGATTTATCAGACTTGAAAGATGTTTATTACGATATTTTAGCATTCTTTAGCCCAACAGGAATTAAATCGTTATTTAAAAATTTCCCTGATTTTCAACAAAACAATACTAGAATTGCTGTTTTTGGCGAAACCACTAAAAAAGAAGCTTTAGAACACGGTTTACGTGTTGACATTATGGCACCAAGTCCTGGAACGCCATCGATGACAGGAGCTTTAGAAAAATATGTAGCCGAAGTTAACAAAGGAAAATAAAAAATACACCCGAAAATACAAAACCCAAATTCGAAAGAGTTTGGGTTTTTTGTTTGAAATTCAAGAAATACTATAGAAAACCTAAAGCAATGAATTTGAAAATATTTCGTTTATTTGTTATATTTTCAAAACATTTTAAAGAAATCAAAATGAAAAAAGCAATAATTTTTATACTATTTTTTATTTCTGCTAATCTTTTTTCACAAAATGAAAAATATTTTACTTGTGAAGAAATAAATAACACTATTATAGACAGAAGTATATATGAAGAATTATCTAATGGTAAGTTAATAGTGAAAATTGAATCTAAGTCAAACAAGATTTATAAAATCATAATTGAAAGTGATAAATCATTTTATTATCTAACTAAACCAATTATGAAAAAAATAAAGCGTTCAATTAAAAAAAATAAGTGTCAAAATATTAATATTTCTAAAATTGACAATATAAAAGACATAAGTATTAAAATAATTAGAGATTAAATAATATATTTTTTTTACAAAAAAAAGTCCCGAAAATTTCGGGACTTTTTATTATATAATTTTCTTAGATTATAATTGAGGACCAGCTGCCACTAATGATTTTCCTTCTTCGTTGTCTGTATATTGAACGAAGTTTTTGATGAATCTTGACGCTAAATCTTCTGCTTTAGTTTGCCATTCAGCAGCATCAGCATAGGTATTTCTTGGATCTAAAATGTTAGTATCTACATTTGGTAAAGCAGTAGGAACTACAAAATTAAATACTGGAACTGTTTTAGTTTCTGCGTTCTCAATAGAACCATCTAAAATAGCATCGATAATTGCTCTTGTATCTTTAATTGAAATACGTTTTCCTGTTCCGTTCCAACCTGTGTTAACCATGTAAGCTGTAGCATTATGTTGCTCCATCTTCTTAACTAATTCTTCACCGTATTTAGTTGGATGTAAAGACAAGAATGCTTTTCCGAAACAAGCTGAGAATGTTGGTTCTGGTTGTGTTACTCCTCTTTCAGTTCCTGCTAATTTAGCTGTAAATCCTGATAAGAAATAGTATTTCGTTTGCTCTGGAGTTAATTTAGAAACTGGAGGCATTACTCCGAATGCATCTGCTGTTAAGAAAATAACTTTAGTAGCATGACCTGCTTTAGAAACCGGTCTTACGATGTTATCAATATGGTAAATTGGATAAGAAACACGTGTATTTTGTGTCACTGAACCATCTTTGAAATCAATTTTTCCGTTAGCATCAACGGTTACGTTTTCTAATAACGCATCTCTTTTGATAGCGCCGAAAATATCTGGTTCGTTTTCTTTACTTAAATCGATAGTTTTTGCATAACATCCACCTTCGAAATTGAAAACACCATCATTATCCCATCCGTGTTCGTCGTCTCCGATTAATTCACGTTTTGGATCAGTTGACAACGTAGTTTTTCCTGTTCCAGATAATCCGAAGAAAACAGCCACATCGCCATCTTTTCCTTTGTTAGCCGAACAGTGCATAGAAGCAATTCCTTGTAATGGTAAGTAATAGTTCATCATCGAGAACAATCCTTTTTTCATTTCACCTCCATACCAAGTTCCTCCAATTAATTGGATTTTCTCAGTTAAGTTGAATGCAACATATACTTCCGAATTTAATCCGTGAGCTGCATAATCTTTGAAACTTGTTTTTGAACCGTTCATTACCACGAAATCTGGCTCACCAAAGTTTTCTAATTCAGCTTCTGTTGGACGAATGAACATGTTTTTCACAAAGTGTGCTTGCCATGCTACTTCCATGATGAAACGAACTTTCAGTCTAGTGTTTTCGTTTGCTCCACAAAAAGCGTCAACAACGTATAATTTTTTATTTGATAATTGCTTAACCGTAGTTTCTTTTAAAGCATTCCAAGTATCTTGAGAAATTGGCTTGTTATCGTTAGCTGCTTTATCAGAATTCCACCAAATTGTGTTTTCTGTAACGCTGTCTCTAACAATGTATTTATCTTTAGGAGAACGACCTGTGAATTCACCAGTCATTACGTTTACTGCGCCAAGTTCTGACAACTGACCTCTTTCAAAACCTTCTAAAGCCGGGTTTAATTCTTCATTATATAAATAATCGTATGAAGGATTGTATATGATTTCAGAAACATTAACGATTCCATACTGTTCTAACGAAATCGATTTCGTAGTTTTAGCATTTGTATCCATAAAATTGTGTTATGTTGTATTTTAAATAAAGTGCAAAATTATAAATTTAATTTTAGATAACCTTTTTAATTATTGTTTTTTAGTCAACATGGAATAAAATAAATACCCCCAAGCAGTTATTAAAAATAGTCCTCCAACAGGCGTTATAGGTCCTAAAAATTTCGTCTTCAAATTAGTAATTGTATTTGTTGCCAAAAAATAAATAGAGCCTGAAAAAAACAAAACCCCAGTAATTGTTAAATAAAAAATAATGGTACGTTCTTTTTCTCCTAAGAAAGCAAAACTTCCTAAAAACAAAAGAAACAACGCATGATACATTTGATAACGCACCCCAACTTCAAATGTTGCCAATTGCTCTAACGAAAGTACTTTTTTTAACGCATGTGCACCAAAAGCCCCTAATATAATTGCAGTTACACCTAAAAAAGCAGCAACTAATAGTATTTTCTTATCCATTTTTTCAAATTTTTTATCAAATATAGCAAAAGTTTTTATGTTAAATTATCAGATAAATGAAGAAATTATTTTTATGAATATAACATTTAGCTATCTTCGTGTGATATTTTTACATTTAAGAAAATGAGACATATTTTAGTCATTGGAGCTGGTCGTTCTGCTTCTTCTCTTATAAAATATTTAATAGACCATTCTGAAGCCGAGAATCTTCAGATTACAATTGGTGACTTATCAGAAGATTTGGCAAAACAAAAAATCAACAATCATAAAAATGCTAGAGCGATAGCTTTTGATATTTTTAATGAAGCACAACGAAAAGAAGAAATTCAAAAAGCAGATGTTGTAGTTTCAATGTTGCCAGCTCATTTGCATTTAGAAGTTGCGAAAGATTGTATTACTTTTAAAAAACATATGGTAACCGCATCTTACATTAGCCCGGCAATGCAAGAATTAGATGCCGCAGCTAAAGAAAACGGATTGGTTTTCATGAACGAAATTGGGCTTGACCCAGGAATCGACCATATGAGCGCCATGAAAGTACTAGATGAAATTCGCGAAAAAGGTGGTAACATCATTTTATTCGAATCATTCTGTGGAGGATTAGTAGCCCCTGAAAGCGATACTAATTTGTGGAATTATAAATTCACTTGGAATCCAAGAAATGTAGTTTTAGCTGGACAAGGAGGAGCTGCAAAGTTTATTCAAGAAGGAAATTACAAATACATTCCTTATTCAAAATTATTTAGAAGAACGGAATTTTTAGAAGTAGAAGGCTACGGAAGATTTGAAGCATACGCAAATCGTGATTCTCTAAAATATAGAAGTGTTTATGGTTTAGACGACGCTTTAACTTGTTACCGAGGAACCATAAGAAGAGTGGGGTATTCAAGAGCTTGGGATATTTTAGTACAATTGGGTATGACCGATGATTCGTACACCATTGACAACTCAGAAAACATGACGTATCGTGAATTTACGAATTCATTTTTACCTTATCATCCAACGGATACTGTTGAAATCAAATTACGCCATGCACAAAAAATTGATCAAGATGATATCATTTGGGACAAATTAGTGGAAATCGATTTATTCAATCCAAACAAAAAAGTAGGATTAGTTAAAGCGACTCCAGCTCAAATTTTAGAAAAAATATTAGCTGAAAAATGGGCTTTAGAACCTAATGACAAAGACATGATTGTGATGTATCACAAGTTTGGCTACGAATTAAATGGTGAGAAAAAACAAATTGATTCGACTATGGTCTGCATTGGTGATGACCAAACCTACACAGCTATGGCAAAAACGGTTGGTCTACCAGTAGCTATTGCAACATTGAAAATCTTAAACAAAGAAATTACAACTCCTGGAGTTCAACTACCAATTACTAAAGAAGTATATAATCCCATCTTAAAAGAATTAGAAGATTACGGCGTAATTTTCAAAGAAATAGAAGTTCCTTATTTGGGTTACAATTCGTTGAATGTGAAAAATTAAACACTATTCTATAATTTACAAAATCCGAAATCAGTTACGATTTCGGATTTTTTTTATTGCGTTTGAAATTGATTCTGTTTTTACTTTCAAATCAAATCAATTGACAATGAAAGCAAATCACTAACAAATTGAAATGTAATCAACAAAAAAATCCGTCAAATTGAATGTATGACGGATTTTCTAATTTACACAAATTGAGTTTATTCTCTAGAACCTAAAATTTGGAAAGCCCAATATAATAAAGATGCTAAAGCTCCTAAAGCTGCCACTACATAAGTTCTAGCTGCCCATTTTAACGAATCTTCGGCACCAGCATATTCTTGTTGGCTTACCATATTTTTATTTTTCAACCAAGCTAAAGCTCTGTTACTTGCATCGTATTCCACTGGAAGTGTAACAAAACTGAACGTTGTTGCAATTGCCATTAAAATTAAACCTGCAACCGCTACATAAAAACCAATACTTGATTTAGAAGCGAAACCTAAAATCAAACCACCCATAATTAACCATTGCGACATGCTGGAAGAAATATTTACTACTGGAACCATTTTAGAACGCATGGTTAACCAACTATAGGCTTGCGCATGTTGCACAGCATGCCCCACTTCGTGAGCCGCAACAGCAGCCGCGGCCGCATTTCTTTGGTTGTAAACTGCTTCTGATAAATTTACGGTTTTATCCATCGGATTATAATGATCGGTTAATCTTCCTGGAGTTGAAATTACTTTTACATCGAAAATTCCGTGATCGTGAAGCATTTTCTCAGCGATTTCTGCACCGCTCATTCCGTTTCTTAGTGATACTTTTGAATAGTATTTAAACTTACTCTTCAAACGAGAACTTACTATCCAACTTACAAGAGCAATAGCTCCAATCATAACATAATATCCTAACATACCTATTTTTTTTAATTTTTTAAATTTAATTAATTTTAATCAAACTGCAAGCCAAAGTTACAAAATGTCAAATTGGCATTCGTTAAATATTTCTAAAAACAACTACTCTTGCATTTGTTTTACAGGAGACTTTTTAGAAACATCCATTACAGGAACCATTCCGTTTGTTGGCACATAAATAATTTGAGGCAAATCGCCTTTATCGGCTAACTTTTCTAAAGTTCTGATAAATAAATATTGATTATAGGTTTCGCTCAAGGTTCCGTTTTCTACTTTCATTGCTTCTGCCATTCCTCTTGCACGTTCAATTTCTGCCTGAGCATTTAATTTTTCGGCTTCTAATTTAGCTTTAGCTTCTTCGACTAAAATTCTACGGTTTTGTTCGGCTTTAGCCATTTCCGCTTTTCCTGCCATTTCTTGTTGCCAGACGTTGTATCTTGGCAAACCAAACATTAGAGCACCAATGATAAAAATCACCGTAAAAACAATTCCGAAAGCTAATTTTCCTAAATTTCTTTTTTCCATTTTTTATAGTTTTAGTTTTACCTATTATACGTAAAAAATGAAAAAAGTTACAAAAAAGAGAAGAAAAAACCGCAGACTCATAGATTAAAATCTGCGAGTCTGCGGTTATAAAATATAGATTCTGAAACAAGTTCAGAATGAACTGTGTTTTTTTCCAAATTTATTTTAGTTAATTTTCACTGAATAATATTCTTTTTTTGTTGCAATCGCAAAAGCTTGTTTTAATAGTTTGTTTACAACTGCAATTAAGGCAAGCTTTTTC